>NZ_JAVFWN010000001.1 GCF_030929495.1 Nocardioides sp. LHD-245
GGTGGTGTCACGGCCGCGGTGACCGGTGACCCGGCGGTCTTCGTCTCGGTCTCCGCCGCCCACCAGGGCCCGGAGGGTGGCGGCCCCGTCGCCGCCATCGTCGACCTGGGCTGATCCACACCGGTCGTTTCCGGTGACAACGTCATACGTTCCGTGGGCTTGAGCCCACGGAACGTATGACGTTGCGGCGTTTTCGGGGCCGATCGCTCAGGCGGGCGGGGAGAAGATGCTGAGCTGGTTGCCCGCCGGGTCGCGCAGGTAGGCGAAGGTCGGGACGCCGGGGCCCACGTCGAGGTGCTTGCTCACGACGGTGCCGCCCAGCTCCTCGGCCGCCGCACAGGTGGCGGCGACGTCGGCGACGAGGATCGAGAAGACCGCGTGGCCCGGCATCTGGCCGCCGGTGCCGAAGATGCCGCCGGACGGCGCGCCGCCGCCGGGCGCGGTGACCAGGCGGTAGTCGAGGCCGCCGGCCTCGGAGGCCTCGTCGGTGGCGAACGACCAGGCGAACAGGCCGCCGTAGAACTTCTCGGCGCTGCCCGGGTCGTCGGTGGCGATCTCGAACCAGGCGACGGTGCCGGGGACGGGCGGGGCGGCGGGTGTGGTGGTCATGGTGCTTCCTCCTGGGAGTGTCGGACGGGTACGACGACCACGCTCCCAGCGGTTCGCGACAGCCCTATGTCGGTGTTTGCGCGGCCATCGCGAGATTCGTCTCCGGGCGCAGCGCCGCCTCCGGCCGCGCGATGACCTGCCCGGGGACCTCCGGCTCGATCGGCCGGCGCGGGCCGCGGGGGAGCGCGGGGGTGGGCTCGGCGCGGGTGATCCGGTCCATCCGGAAGACCCGGTCGTCCTCACGCAGCCGGCACCACGCGGTGAGATAGGAGCCGCGCGGCCCCACCACCACGTGTTGCGGCTCGATCTCGCGCTCGGACTCGACGCGGTCGACGTCGACGTACCCGATCCGGAGCACCTGGTGGCGCCGGACCGCCTGCCAGACGGTCTCCGCGACGTCGGCGTCGGGCGCCGCACCGACCGGGACGACGAGCCGTACCTTGGCCGCGGCGGTGCAGGCCTCGTCGAGCGCGGCCCTCGGCATCGCGGCGACGATCTTCTGCAGGGCGGTGCGAGCGTCGCGCGCAAAGAGGACATGGGCGCTGCTGCTGAGCGCCACCGCGACCGCCGTCGCCTCGCGCGGGGTGAAGTTGAGCGGTGGCAGGGTCATCGACGGGTCGAGGCTGTAGCCGCCCGTGCGGCCCTGGCGGGTGGCCAGCGGGACGCCGGCCTGGCCGAGCGCGCTCAGATCGCGCTCGATCGTGCGCACGCTGACCTCGAAGCGGGCGGCGAGCTGGGTCGCCGTCCGGCCCCGGGGCCCGGCCGCGCGCAGCTCCTCGACGAGTCCGTAGAGGCGGTCGGTCCGGTTCATGTCGGCAGGCTAGGCGCGAGCGGGGACACTCCCGGACGCTCGCGCGACGGGCCGTGCTCAGGGTCAGGTGAAGTCGCCCATGGCCCGGCTCGTGTAGTCGATGGCGCCGGGCTCGCCGGACTCGGCGGACTGAGCAGGGTCCCCGCCCACCCCGGGGCCAAACCGGCGCCGGCGGCCGCGGCGCCCGCCAACCCGGCACCAACCACGCCTCCCTAGCGTGAGCCGGGTCACAGGTCCCTCACGCTCAAGGGAGAGTCATGACCCGGATCAACCTCACCGTCGACGGCCAGCGGGTCGCCGACGACGTCGAACCCCGGATGCTGCTGGTGCAGTACCTGCGGGAGAAGCTCGGGAAGACCGGCACCGTCGTCGGCTGCGACACCAGCAACTGCGGCGCGTGCACCGTCCACCTCGACGGCAGGAGCGTGAAGTCCTGCAACGTGCTGGCCGTCCAGGCCGACGGCGGTGAGGTCACCACGATCGAGGGCCTGGCCGGCGAGGACGGTCAGCTGCACCCGGTGCAGGAGGCCTTCCGCGAGTGTCACGGCCTGCAGTGCGGCTACTGCACCCCCGGGATGATCATGCAGACCGTCGACCTGCTCGCCGAGAACCCCAGCCCGTCGGAGGAGGCGATCCGGCTCGGCCTCGAGGGCAACCTGTGCCGCTGCACGGGCTACCACAACATCGTGCGCGCGGTGCAGCACGCCGCCGGCACGACCGGCGCAGCAGAGGGGGCGTCGGCATGACCGCGACCCAGGAGCCCGCCGCGGGCACGGAGATCGGCCGCGACCGACGGCGCAAGGAGGACCAGCGCCTCATCACCGGCCGCACCCGGTGGACCGACAACATCACGCTGCCGGGGATGCTGCACCTGGCGATGGTGCGCAGCCCGTTCCCGCACGCCCGGATCACCGGCATCGAGACGGAGGCGGCGAAGCAGAGCCCGAATGTGGTCGCCGTGCTCACCGGTGCCGATCTGGGCGAGGCCCAGG
The DNA here is from genome assembly GCF_030929495.1 of Nocardioides sp. LHD-245. Lineage (GTDB taxonomy): Bacteria > Actinomycetota > Actinomycetes > Propionibacteriales > Nocardioidaceae > Nocardioides. The sequence continues at coordinate 2,413 of NZ_JAVFWN010000001.1, forward strand.
GTGCCTGCATCAACGCCTGGCCCGTCGTACCGGACCAGGTCACGCCGGCCCACCTGCCGATGCCGGTCGACCGGGTCGCCTTCGCCGGCGAGACCGTCGCCGTCGTGGTCGCCCGCAGCGCCGCGGAGGCGCGCGACGCCGCCGAGCTGGTCGAGGTCGACTACGAGGAGCTCCCGGCCGCGCTCGACCTCAAGGACGCCGCGGCCGCGCACGAGAACGGCGGCGCGATCGCCCACCCCGACCTCGGCACCAACGTCAGCGCCGTGTGGCGCTTCGACTCGGCCGAGGCCGGCACCGGCGGCGACGTCGAGGCCGCGATCGCCGAGGCCCGCGAGAACGGGATCGTGATCGAGCGGGAGTACCGCCAGCAGCGGCTGATCCCGGCGTTCATGGAGCCCCGCAGCACCGTGGTCGACCCGACGGGCGAGCAGATCACCGTGTGGTCGGCTACCCAGGTGCCCCACATCCTGCGCTTCGCGATCGCCGCCACGACCGGCGTACCGGAGTCGAAGATCCGGGTGATCGCCCCCGACGTGGGCGGTGGCTTCGGCGGCAAGCTGCAGCAGACGCCTGAGGAGATGATCACCTTCGCCGTGGCCCGCCGGCTCGGCAAGCCGGTGAAGTTCACCGAGACCCGCAGCGAGTCGCTCCTCACCGCCCATCACGGTCGTGACCAGTGGCAACGACTCACCCTCGCGGCGACGAAGGACGGCCACGTCACCGGACTCAAGGTCGACCTGCTCGCCGACCTCGGCGCGTACGTCGCGATCGTCGGTGGCGGTGTGCCGGTCCTCGGCGCGTTCATGTTCAACGCGATCTACAAGTTCCCGGCGTACCAGTTCCAGACCACGAACGTCCTCACCAACAAGACCTGGACCGACGCCTACCGCGGCGCCGGCCGGCCGGAGGCGACGTTCGCGATCGAGCGGCTGATGGACGAGCTCGCCGCCGAGCTCGGCAAGGACCCGCTCGAGGTCCGGGAGCTGAACTGGATCAAGCACGAGGAGTTCCCGTTCACCACGGTGGCCGGGCTCGAGTACGACTCCGGCAACTACGAGGCCGCCACGGCGCGGGCCAAGGAGATGTTCGGGTACGACGCCCTGCGCGCCGAACAGGCCGAGCGTCGGGCCCGCAAGGACAAGGTCCAGCTCGGGATCGGCGTCTCTACCTTCACCGAGATGTGCGGTCTCGCGCCCTCGCGGGTGCTTGGCTCGCTCAACTACGGCGCGGGTGGCTGGGAGCATGCCGAGGTGCGGATGCTCGCGACCGGCAAGGTCGAGGTCGTCACCGGCGCCTCCGCCCACGGGCAGGGACACGAGACGGCGTTCAGCCAGATCGTGGCCGACCGCCTCGGCGTACCGTTCGAGGACATCGAGGTCCTGCACGGCGACACCCAGATCTCGCACAAGGGCCTGGACACCTACGGGTCCCGCAGCCTGGTCGTCGGCGGCGAGGCCCTGGTGCGGGCCGCCGACAAGGTGATCGAGAAGGCCCGGCCGATCGCGGCGCACCTGCTCGAGGCCTCCGTCGACGACCTCGAGTTCAGCGGTGGCCGGTTCGCCGTCAAGGGGACCGACCAGGGGATGGCCATCACCGAGATCGCGACCGCCGTCTTCGCCGCCCACAACCTGCCGGACGGGCTCGAGCCGTCGATCGACTCCGAGGCGACCTTCGACCCCGTGAACTTCAACTACCCGCACGGGACCCACCTGTGCGCGGTCGAGGTCGACACCGAGACCGGTCAAGTGAAGCTGCGCAGCTACGCCTGCTGCGACGACATCGGCAACGTGATCAACCCGCTCATCGTCGCCGGCCAGGTCCACGGCGGCCTGGTGCAGGGGATCGCGCAGGCGCTGTGGGAGGAGGCGGTCTACGACGACAACGGCACCCTGGTCACCGGCTCGTTCGTCGACTACCTGCTGCCCACCGCGGCCGACACGATCAGCTTCGACCTCGACCACACCACCTCGCCGGCGACGACCAACTCGCTCGGCACCAAGGGGGTCGGCGAGGCCGGCACCATCGCCTCGACCCCGGCGGTGGTGAACGCGGTCGTCGACGCGCTGCGTCCGTACGGCGTCCACGACGTCGCCATGCCGTGCACCCCGGAACGGGTATGGCGGGCGATCAACAGCGGCGGGTCCGGTGGCGAGACCACCGAGGCCGCCGCACCCCACTTCGACGAGTCGGAAGGAGCAGCCCAGTGATCCCCGCAGCCTTCGGGTACGTCGCCCCGACCTCGGTCGAGGAGGCGCTGGCGGCGCTCGCCGAGCACGGTGACGACGCCAAGATCATCGCTGGTGGCCAAAGTCTGCTCCCGGTGCTCCGGATGCGCCTGAACGCGCCGGAGTGGGTGATCGACCTCGGCCGGATCGCGTCGCTGCGCGGCGTGCGGGACGGGGGAGACCACCTCGCGATCGGTGCGATGACCACCCACCACGACGTCGGCCAGGACCCGATGGTCCACGAGCACGCGCTGCTGATCAGCAAGGCGATCACCCACCTCGCCGACGCGCAGGTGCGGCACCGCGGCACCTTCGGAGGTGCGCTCGCCCATGCCGACCCGGCCGGCGACCTGGGCGCGCCGGCGCTGGCCCTCGACGCGATCTTCGTCGTCCAGGGGCCCGGCGGCAGCCGCGAGATCCCGGCCGCGGACTTCTTCGTCGACCTCTTCGAGACCGCGATCTCCGACGACGAGATCCTGACCGAGATCCGCGTCCCGAAGTACGGCGGCTGGGGCGCGTCGTACGAGAAGTTCGTGCGCATCGCCCACCAGTGGCCGATCGTCGCGGTCGCGGCGAGCGTGCGGCTCGAGGGCGACACCATCGCCGAGGCCCGGATCGGCCTGACCAACATGGGCTCGACGCCGGTGCGGGCCCGGGCCACGGAGCAGATGCTGGCCGGGCAGCCCGCCACCGAGGAGGGCGTGGCGGCGGCCGCGGCGCTGGCCGCCGACGGCACCACGCCGCCGAGCGACCTCAACGGCGACGCCGACTACCGCCGGCACCTCGCCACGGTGCTGACCCGGCGGGCCGTGCTCGCAGCCGCGGGGAGGGGCTGACCTTGGATCTCAGCCACTCCTTCACCGTCCCCACGTCGCTCGACGCGACCTGGGCCCACTTCCAGGACATCGGCGGCCTCGCCGAGTGCTTCCCGGGCGCCCAGGTCACGGCCGTGGGCGAGGACGAGGACGGCGCGCCGACCTTCGAGGGGACCTGCAAGGTCAAGCTCGGCCCGATCGCGCTCGTCTACGCCGGCTCCGGCAAGTTCGTGGAGCGCGACGAGACCGCGCACCGCTTCGTGGTCGACGCGAAGGGCCGCGACAAGCGGGGCAACGGCACGGCGGGCGCCAAGGTCACCGTGACCATGGCCCCCGCCGGCTCCGGTGACGGCGCCACCCAGGTGGACGTGGTCACCGACCTCGCGATCACCGGCAAGCCCGCCCAGTTCGGCCGCGGGGTGATGCAGGACGTCTCCGACAAGCTGCTCGGGCAGTTCGTGTCCTGCCTCGAGCAGCGGCTCGCCGTACCTGCTGTTCCCGAGGCTCCCGTCCAACTACCGGATTCGTCGTCGGAAGCGCCGATCGAGAACGCATCCGGTAGTGACGCCGCGAGCCCGGCGGCTCCGCGCCCGGCGGCTCCGCGCCCGGAGGACGACGCGCTCGACCTGGGCTCGGCCGTGCTGCCCGTGCTCCTGAGGAGCTACGGCAAGCAGATCGGCGCCGTGCTCGTCGTCCTCCTCGGTATCGCGCTGCTGCGGCGCCGGCGTCGGCGCTGAGGCTCAGCGGACTGCTGTAACACGCCGTCCACCCGACTACCCGCCACTTGTCGGCCGAAAATGGGGCTCAGAACGCCGTTTCGGCGCCGAGAACCCCCGGGTAGTGCGGTGGACAGCGTGTTGCAGCGATCGGTCGCCGGTGGCCCGTCACCAGGTGTCGGGGCGGGTGTAGTCGTCGTCCTGGTACAGCCCCTGGTCCTCGTGCCGCTGCTCGCGGCCCCGGTCGTTCTGCTCGTCGAGCCGGTCGCGGCGCGGGTCGGACTCGCCGGGGTCCTCGGACTGCGGCGGCTCCTCAGGTTGCTCCTCGGGCTGTTCCTCGGGCGGGGGCTGGCTCTGGGCGAGCTTCTCGCGCAGTCGCTTGTCGACCGCGGCGGCGTCGGCGCTCTGGTCCGCGCCGCGGCCGGAGTCGGTCGGGCACGTCCCGGCGGCCAGGACGTCGATGCCGGCCTGGAAGGACGCCAGGGCGTCGTCGGTCGCGCCGGACGCCAGGGCCGCGTCACCGACGGCCTCGTGGGCGAGGGCCAGGTTGATCCGGACGGTGCACTCCTCGCGGCGCGGGACGTTCTCGAGGGCCGCCTCGTACGACGCGATGGCGTCGTCGTACCGCTCCCGGGCGTGCTCGGCGGTGCCCGCGTCGAAGGCGGCGACCCAGGACTCGAACCAGTTCAGTCTCCGGGTGCCGGCGAAGTCCGCGGCCGCGGCGTCGTAGTCGCCGCGGTCGAAGGCATCGCGACCGGAGGCGTTGGCCTGCAGCATCAGGGTCACCTTGAGGGCGTACGCCGCCAGCAGCAGCGTGGGCAGGAGGCCGGCCAGGAGGAGCACCCGCCGCAGGCGACGGCGGGGGTGCGCGGGACGGTCGGGCCGCGTGTTCATCGCAGCACCTCCGTCGGTCGCTCGGCACCGGTCCGCGTGGTGGAGCCGTCGCCGCCGCGGCGGGGGGCCAGCGTGTGGCGGGAGGACCACACCGCCCGCCAGCCGGCGTGCAGCTCCAGGAGGAGCAGCCCGAGGAGCAGCACGGCGGCCAGCCAGGTCAGGTCGTTCTTCGCCGGGCGCTGGTGACCGCCCGCGCCGTCGGAGTACGACGCCCGGAACGACTCCGCGACCCTCTCCAGGCCGCCGGGGCCGGTGCGGTGCTCGAAGGCGACGTCGAGCTCGTCGGCGATCTCCCTCAGGTTGTCGAGATCGGCCCGCGACACCGCGGTGTCACCGGTCTCGGGGTCCTGGACGTAGCCGAGCGAGCCGTCCAGCTCGTCGTCCTGCGGCATCGGCGCACCCTGGGGCGTGCCGTAGCCGAGGACGACGCCGCCGGCCACCAGGTCGTCGAGGTCGGCATAGGTCTGGTCGCCGTCGGTGGTGTCGCCGTCGGTGGTGTCCTCGCCGTCGCCGACGTAGACCACGATCCGGCGCCGTTCGGGGGCCTTCTCCGCCGCCCGCTCCAGCATCTCCTTCAGCTCCGGCACCGGGCGGTCGGCGCGGGAGCCGACGCCGTCCTTGGGGCCTTCGAGGTAGAGCGTCTCGACGGCGGCGTCGAAGGCGGCGCTGTCGGCGGTGAAGGGGAGCACGACCCGCGCGTCGGTGCCGAAGGCGAGCATCCCGAACCGGGCGCCGGGGAGGGCCTCGGCGAGGGCGGTCAGGTCGGCCCGAGCCCCGGTGATCCGGGGCTCGGGACCGGACTCGCCGGGGTGGTCGAGCGCCGCCATCGATCGGGTCCGGTCGATGACGACGACCACGTCGACGTCGGCGAGCTGGGTGGGGACGTCGGCCCGGCCGAAGCCGGGGCGGAGCAGGATGACCACGAACAGCAGCACGATCCCGACCCGGCGGGCCAGGACGAGGGCGGTCGCGGTGGCGGGCCTCATCGGCGGCCTTCCCCACGGCGGTCGCGGACGACGAGGACGCCCTGCGCCACCCACAGCAGCGCCAGCCCGACGAGCCCGATCCCGACCAGCCAGGTCCCGAGCCGGGGCCGGTCGAGGACCTGCACCAGCGGCGGCCGCTCGATCGGCTTGGCGTCCAGGTCGGCGATCGCATCGATCACGGCGCTGGTGCTGCCGTCCTCGCCGAGCAGCGAGAAGGTGCCGCCGGTGGCGCCGGTCGCGGCCTCGAACTCCTGGACGGCGGCGGGCCGCTCGGCGGTCTTGGGTGCGGCGATGCCGTGCACGACGACCTTCTCCTCACGGGCATAGCCGGCGGCGTCCGGCACGCTGAAGATGCCGGTGCCGATCGGCTCGTTGTCGGAGGCCAGCACGATCGCGCGGCTGCGCTCCTCGTCGCGGTGGTCGAAGCGCTGCACGCAGGACGCCAGCCCGTCGCCCATCTGCGACTGGATGTCCCAGTCGAGCACGGTGCCGGCGGTGAAGATCGCGTAGTCGTCGCTGTAGACGTCGCCGGACGCGAACGCCTTCTCGGCCGCACTCAGCTGCTCGACGACGTACTCGTAGTCGTCGGTCAACGGGAACACCGAGATCGCCGCGCCGCTCCAGATGGTCAGCCCCACCCGCTCGCCGCGCAGCCCGGAGATGATGGTGCGGAACTCGCGCAGCACGAGCGCGTCGACCTCGGCCATCGAGCCGGATGCGTCGAGGCACAGCACGATGTCGCGGGTGCGGTCCTCCTGGGTCATGGTCTGCCGCTGCTGCAGCCGGCCGGCCAGCACCACCGCGCCGGAGCAGGCCACCAGCGCCGCGACGCTCAGGCAGGTGCCGAGGACGACCTGACGGCGCACCAGGGTGCGATAGCGGGGGAGGGCGCGCAGCCGCGCGGCGTGGGCGACGTACGCCGCGCCGGTGCGCTTGGGCCGTCGCCACGGGCGCAGCCAGAGCACGAGGAGCAGCACCACGAGGCCGGCCAGCCCCACCGTCAGCCACGGCCAGCGGAAGGCGGTGGCGTCGCTGTCCCACATCAGCCCGCGCTCCCGGGGACGCGCCACGACGCGACGAGACCTCGCGCCTGCTGGACGGCCAGGTCGAACCGGTCGCGCGCGACCTCCTCATCGGGCGCGAACTCGGGCGGATAGACGAGCTCCAGCACCGTGACCAGGGCCGCGGGCGCATGGTCGCGGAGGTCGGCCAGCGCCATCGTCCGCGCGGGCAGGGGGGTCACCGCGGCGACGTAGTCGCGGACCACCTCGCTGAGCTGCTGGTGGCCGTCACGGGCCGGCAGCTCGCCCGCCCGCACCCGCTCCTCGATCCGGTCGATCCGGGCCAGCTGCCGCCTGCGTACGTCGAGAACGTCGGTGCGCTCGACGGCGGGTGGGCGTGCCGGGCGGGTGAGCCACCACGCGAGCAGGTAGTAGAGGACCAGTGCGGCGGCGAGCGCGGCCCCGATCCACAGCCACCGGTCGGCGTACCCGACGGGGCCGGCGAACTCCTCGGGGAGATCGGCCGCCGCGCGCACCACCTCAGCGACGGCGGGCATGACGGTGCCTCTCCAGCAGCCGGAAGATCGCGGTGACGGCGCCGTCGAGGTCGCGGACCCGCTCCTGCACGATGCCGAGCTGGTCGAGGCGACGCCGCATCTCCTGCGCCTCGTCGGCGACGAGGGTGGCGAGCTCGCGGTGCAGCTGCGCGTCGCGGCGCAGCCAGGCCGGGACCTCCACCCCGGCATCGATGTCGAGCAGGCGCCGATCGGCCAGCACCGGCGCCGTGGGGTCGAGGTCGCCGAGGGTCAGGTAGAGCACCTCGTGCTGGGCGGCGAGCCGGCGCAGCAGCCGCACCTGCTCCTCGGTCACGGCGCGCTCGTCGGTGACCACGAGCAGGATCGTGCGGCGCCGGATCGTCCGCACGACGTGGCGCAGGAGGGCGGTCAGGTCGCCCGGCGGGCCGTCGGCGGTGATCGCGTCGTAAACCTCACCGAGCAGGCGCTCCAGATGGAGCTCGCCGCTGCCGGGCCGGGACACGTGCCGGCGCTCCGCGTCGCCGTGGACCAGACCGATCACGTCGCCGTGCTGGACGGCGAGATAGCCGGTGACGCCGGCCACGAACACCGCCAGCTCGCGCTTCGAGGTCGGCGCGGCGCTCTCCGCCCCGATGCCTGCGAGGGCGCCAGCCCCGACGCCCGCGAGGGCGGCCATGCTGCGGCCCGTCGAGACGCAGAGCAGCACGGTGTGCTTGCGCTCGGCGACATAGCGCTTGACGAGCAGCTGCCGGCTGCGCGCCGAGGCCTTCCAGTCGATGTCCTTCACGTCGTCCCCGCGGACGTACTCGCGCAGGTCGTTGAAGTCGATGCCCCGCCCGGCATGGACCGCGGCGTACTCGCCCTCGAGCAGCCCGCGCACCTTGCGATGGGCGTGGATGGAGAGTCGCGACTTGATCCGGGTCAGGTGCGCGGTCATGCGCGGCTCACGGGGTCGGGACCGCCCGGAAGACGGCGTCGATCACCGTCTCGGGACGGACCCGGTCGGCGAGGGCCTCGAAGCTGAGGTGGAGCCGGTGCCGCAGCACGCTGTGCCGCAGCTCGCGGACGTCCTCGGGGATGACGTAGTGGCGGCCCTGGACCACGGCCATGGCGCGGGCGGCCTGGAAGAACGCGATCGACCCGCGCGGGCTGGCGCCGATCTCGACGTAGTTGCCGAGCTCGGGGCCGAGCAGCCCGGTCACGTCGCGGGTGCCCCGCACCAGCGCCGTGATGTAGCGGCGGATCGCCGGGTCGACGTACACCCGGCGGACCAGCTCCTGCAGCTCGGCGACCTCCTGGGGGCTGACCACGGCCGCGACATCGGTCATGTGCTGGCCCAGGGTGCCGTCGTCGATCCGCTCGAGGACCATCAGCTCGTCGTCCTCGGTCGGGTAGTCGATGATCTCCTTGAGCAGGAAGCGGTCCATCTGCGCGTGGGGGAGGACGTAGGTGCCCTCCTCCTCGATCGGGTTCTGGGTGGCGAGCACCATGAACGGGTCGGGCAGCGGGTGGATCGTGCCGGCGATCGACGTCTGCCGCTCCTGCATCGCCTCCAGCAGCGCCGACTGGGTCTTCGCGCTGGCGCGGTTGATCTCGTCGAGGAGCACGAAGTTGGCGTGCACCGGCCCGAGCTGGGTCTCGAACTCGTGGTTCCTCGGGTCGTAGACCTGGGTGCCGATGATGTCGCTGGGCAGCAGGTCCGGCGTGCACTGGATGCGGGCGAACCGGGCGCTGACCGCCTGCGCGAGCGTCGAGGCGGCCAGCGTCTTCGCCAGCCCGGGGACGCTCTCGAGGAGCACGTGGCCCTCGGAGAGCAGGGTGACCAGCAGCGCCGTACGGATCCGGTGCTGGCCCACGACCCGGCTGGAGAAGGCGTCGGACACCCGGCCGATCGCCTCGGTGGCGCGCGTCAGCTCCTCGGCCGACAGCGGGGTGGCCGGGTCGGCGGGGGTGCGCCGGGTGGGCCCGGCGGGGAACGCCTGCGACTGGTTGACCTGCGTCATGCGGCCCAACCTACCCAGCGGGCGGGCGTGCACACCGGGTCAGGCCAGCAGCCGGCTGCGCAGCTCGTCGTCGCGCCGCAGCCGGGCCAGGTCGCGCTCGCGACGCTCCGCGACCACGGCCATCAGCACCAGCTCCGCCGGCGCCCCCGGCGGCGGAGGCGGCGCGACGTGGGGGAGCACGTCGGCGAGCAGGGCGCGGCCCACCCGGTCGCGCGACGCGGGGTCGAGTGTGGCGAGGCGGCCGAGGAACTGGCGCACCGCCAGCGCGGTGCCCGTCGGCAGTGTGCCGAGGTCGGTACGCCGGGCCCACGAGGCCAGCTCCGGCGGCATCGGCGGCGGATGGGGCAGCCGCAGCGGGACCCGCTCGCGGACGACATAGGTGCCGGCGGCGTAGTCGCCGAGCCGCTTGCCGCGGGTGCTCAGCATGATCGAGAAGAACGCGGGCGCGCCCGAGAGCGCGTAGATCTCCACGAACCCGATCAGCGCCCGGACCAGCGCGTGCTGGAAGCTGATCGGCCCGCCGTCGTCGCGCACCGCCCGCAGCCCCAGCGCCAGCTTGCCGAGCGAGCGGCCGCGGGTCAGCGTCTCCACCGTGGTCGGCAGGACCAGGAAGGTCAGCACCATCGTCAGCACCGTGGCGGCGCCGAAGAGCGCGTTGTCGCCGAACGGCGACGCGGCGACGCTGAGCAGGATGAACAGCGCCACGAACGTGAACAGGGTGACCAGGACGTCGATCAGGCCGCTCGCCATCCGCAGCCCGAGCGAGGCCGCCGGCAGGTCGAGCGCGACGCCCTCGCCGGTGACGAGGTCGTCGGCGGTGACGGTGGCGAAGTCGGACGTGGGCATCGGTCTCAGGGTAGGGGGTGGGCCGATGCAGGAGGTGGGGCGTCGGTCAGCAGGACGACGCCTGGTGCGCCGTCGTAGATGGCGTCGCCCGCCAGAAGTGCGGCGCCCTTCGCTATGGCGCTCGCCGCCACCCAGCGATCGGCTGCGTGCTGCTTGGCGTGCAATGCGTGTCCGCGGCGACGGCACTCGGCCGTGAGTTGCGCGTGGGCATCGATCACCGAGTTGTCGGAGCGGATGGTCGGAGTTCTGTCGAGGACGCTCCGGAGATGGTGTTGCCGCCGCGCTCCCCAGCCGGCAGTCAGGGCACCGGCAAGCAGCTCGGCTCGCGTCTGGAAGGAGATGAGGACCCTACGGCCCCGGAGGGTGTCCCTCCAGGCGGACACCCGCGGATCGGGTGAGTGCCGGTGGACGAACAGGTGGCTGAACACGTCGGTGTCCACGACCGCGACCGCGAGCGGGCTCACCCACAGGCCGCCTTCAGGAAGGAGACGAACTCGTCCTCGCTCAGGTCGATGCCACCGCGCGGGTCTGGGCCGGGAGCCGAGGCGAGGATCTCATCGAGATCCATCTCCTCATGATCCTCGAACACTCGTGCCGGGTCGTCCAGGCGCTCGACGGTGACGTCATCGAGCGCGACCAGACGTCCGGAGACGAGCACGGCCCGGCCCGTCGCGAGCACCCATTGGCCGACGAGATGAGCAGCCGGAAGATCGTCGTCGACGTGCTTGAGATCGACGGCGTGGCCGACGTCGTCCCGCACGCGGAACTCGTGCGTCCGGAGGTCGACCTTCTCCAGCCGGCCCCTCGCCGTCACCACCGTGTCGGTCAGCTCGCGCGGGGTCGTCCACGTCTCGACGTGGATCTCGCTGGACTCGATCTCGACCGAGCGGCGGTCCGCGTCGCTCAGCGAGGCCCGAGGGGCCGCGTCGCGCAAGGCGGCCACGAATTTGCCCGCACTCTCGGCGATCAGGTCGGTGACCCACGCGGGGCGGGAGTCCGCGCGGATGGCTTCGACGATCTCCCAGAAGCGCCCCTCGGCCATCCGGTGCTGTTCGAGGTCGACATCGAGTCTGTCCGCCGGCCCTTTGGCGAACCGAAGGACGGTGCTCCCGGGTTCGATCGCTCGCAGCCTGAGCTCGGCGAACTCCTCCATGAAACGCATCGTGCGGCCTGGGCCGGGCGTGTTCACGACGTCGCGACCGATGCGCGTGGTCAACTCCTGCAGGGCCGTCGTCAGTGCGGCAAGGTCCTTCACGACCACCTCGCCAGCCGGTACGGGCGCGTCGATGAGCCGCAGCTCGAGATCCTTCGTCATGGCAGGCACCTCCTGCGTTCATTCTGCGGCATCCACCGCCGGCTTGCGATCCTCGCCCGAACCCTCGACAGAACGGCGCGGGAGGTCGGCGGGACCACCGGATAGTCTCGCTCCGTGCCGCGCATCGACCTCGACGCCTACGTGGCGGCCCACTCCCACGCGTGGGTCCGGCTGGACCAGCTGGTGCGGCAGCGGCGGCGCACGGGAGCGGAGGCCGACGAGCTGGTCGACCGCTACCAGCAGGTCGCCACCCACCTGTCCGTCGTCCGGACCTCGGCGCCGGACGGCGAGCTGGTCGCCCACCTATCGTCGCTGCTCGGCCGGGCGCGGATCGCGATGCTGGCGGCCCGGGTGCCGAGCTGGCGGGGGCTGGCCTCCTTCTTCACCGAGCGGTTCCCGGCCGCGCTCTACGAGCTGCGCTGGTGGTGGCTCGGCTGCGTGGCCGGCAATGTCGTGGTGGTCGCGGTGATGATGATCTGGCTCGGCCAGCATCCCCAGGTGGAGCAGAGCCTGCTCTCGCCGCAGGAGGTCGACCAGCTGGTCAACAGCGACTTCGAGAGCTACTACAGCGAGAACGCGGCCGGCGCCTTCGCCACCCACGTGTGGATCAACAACGCCTGGGTCAGCGCGCTGTGCATCGGCCTCGGGATCCTCGGGCTGCCGGTGCTCTACCTGCTCTTCCAGAACGTCGCGAACCTCGCGATCGTCGGCTCGATCATGACGCGTCACGACCGCGGCGAGCTGTTCTGGGGGCTGATCATCCCGCACGGCCTGCTGGAGCTCACCTGCGTCTTCGTCGCGGGTGGAGTGGGGCTGCGACTGTTCTGGTCGTGGATCGAGCCCGGCGGCCTCTCCCGCGCCGGGTCGCTCGCGCGGGCCGGCCGCACGGCGGTCACGGTCGCCCTCGGCCTTGCCGTGTGCCTGTTCGTCAGCGGCATCATCGAGGCGTTCGTGACGCCGTCGCCGCTGCCCACCTGGGCGCGGATCGCGATCGGCGTCCTCGCGGAGGCGGTGTTCCTGGCCTACGTCTTCGTGGTCGGCCGGGCGGCCGTCTCCCGCGGCGCCACCGGCGACGTGGCCGCGTCGCTGCTCGAGGACCGGGTCGCCACCCAGGCCTGAGCGGCGACGGTCGCTCACTACGCTGGAGCCATGAGCCGGGCGGTCGTGGTGGGGGCGGGGATCGCCGGACTGACCGCGGCCCGCAGCCTGGCCGACGCCGGGCTCGACGTGCTCGTCCTCGAGGCGACCGACCGACCCGGCGGCAAGCTCCGGTCCGGCGAGGTCGCCGGGGTCACCGTCGACGTCGGCGCCGAGGCGATGCTGCACCGGCGTCCCGAGGGCACCGCGCTGGCGACCGAGCTGGGCCTGCCGCTCACCCATCCCACCGCCGCCACGTCGCGGGTCTGGACCCGCGAGGCGCTGCGCCGGCTGCCGCGCACCGTGATGGGTGCGCCCGTCGATCTCGACGACCTCGCGGACTCCGGGATCCTCTCCGCCGAGGGTCTCGCGCGGGCCCGCCGGCAGGCGGTCGCACAGCCCGACGGCGACGTCTCCGTCGGCGACCTCGTCGGCGCGCGGTACGGCGACGAGGTGGTGGACCGCCTCGTCGAGCCGCTCCTCGGCGGGGTCTACGCCGGCCAGGCCCGGCGCATCTCCACACGCTCCGCGGTGCCCCAGCTGCTCGACCTGCTGGCCCGGCCGGAGGTGACCCTCCCCGCCCCGGCAGCCGGCGCCCCGCCGGTCTTCGCCGCCGTCGCGGGCGGCATGTGGCGACTGCCCGGGGCGCTCGACGCGGACCTGCGGGACCGCGGCTCCACCGAGGTCCGCTACGACGCGCCGGTGACCGCGCTCCGTCGTACCTCCGCGGGGTTCGCGGTGACCACCCCGGCCGGCGACGAGGCGGCGGCTCGCCTCGTCCTGGCGACCCCCGCCGCCCCGGCGGCGCGGCTGCTCGCCGAGCTCGCCCCCGCCGCGGCCACCGAGCTGGCGGGGATCGCCTACGCATCGGTCGCCCTGGTCACGTTCGCGTTCCGCGCCGCCGACCCGGGCGTCGCGGAGGCGCTGGACACCGGCGCCTCCGGCTTCCTCGTCCCGCCGGTCGACGGCCGCCGGGTCAAGGCGTCCACCTTCTCCTTCGCCAAGTGGGACTGGGTGCGCGATGCGGGGGAGGGGCTCCTCGTCCTGCGCACCTCCCTCGGCCGGTACGGCGAGGAGGCCAGTCTGCAGGTCCCGGACGAGGCGCTCGTCCGGGCCTCGCTCGCCGATCTCGCGGAGGCGACCGGTCTCGCCGCGGTGCCGGTCGACGCGGTCGTGCAGCGCTGGGGCGGCGGCCTGCCGCAGTACTGGGTCGGCCACGCCGACCGGATCGCCCGCATCCGCGCCGCCGTCGCGCAGGTGCCGGGGATCGCGGTCTGCGGGGCCGCCTACGACGGAGTCGGGATCCCCGCCACCATCGGGTCGGCCCGGCGAGCGGTCGCGGACCTGCTCGTCTGACGGGCGCCGGGCGAAGCTTGCCGTGTTGTCCCTGTGCCGCGGGACACCGGGCCCGGGATGGTCCTGCCATGACAGCTCACACCCACGTCCCCCCGACCGCACTCGACCAGGCCGCGCCGCACGACGAGCCGGTCGTCTACCCGCCGACCCGCTGGGCGCTGGCGGGTCTCGGGGCCGGTCTCGCCGGCCTCGGGATGATGATCTCGTCGTCGATGGTGGACGCCGTCTACGACGAGAAGATCCAGGGCGACGCCGTCGCCATCAACGAGCGTCTCGGCGACCTGGTGCCGCAGATGCTCGCCTTCCACCTCAGCGCGATGATCGGCGCCGTCCTCATGGTCGTCTTCGCGGCCGGGCTGTTCCGCCGGATGCGGGCGAGCGTGCCGGCCGACAGCGTGCTCCCGCTGGTCGCGTTCTCCGGCGTCCTCATCACCGCGATCATGCTCGTCGTCGGCACCGGCCTCGACACGGAGTTCATCTTCGCCGCCGGCTCCGACATGGTCGTCCCCGAGGACGCCGCGATGTTCAACCACTGGATCGGCACCGTCCCGTGGTGCTGGGGCCTGCTCGGCCTGTCCGGCATCGCGCTCTTCGGCGCGGCCCGCCACGGCGGCGTACCGAAGTGGCTGGGCCTGGTCGGCCTCCTCGGTGGCGGCCTGACCCTGCTGCTCGGCATCTCGCCGCTGCAGTACATGGCCGGCATGACCGGCCCGATCGGCCTGCTGGTGATCGCGATCGGCTTCCTCGCTGGTGACAAGGCCTTCCGCGGCCGAGCGTGAGAGGCCGGCCCAATTCGGCCGGTCCGCACCATGGGGGTGCGGACCGGCTGCACAATGTGCCGGTGCAGGAGCAGGCCGTCAGCCGTCCGCGCGGCCCGATGGTCGTCGCGGTCCTCGTCGTCCCCGCCGTCTGCGTCGTGCTGCTGCCGGTCACGGTCTGGCTCGACCTGGGTGCGCCGACCTCCGGCGTGGGATACGACGTCGCGCTCGGGCCGGGCTGGCCGTGGACGTTGATCGGTGCCCTGCTGGGCTCGCTCGCCGGAATCATCCTGACGAAGGAGCCGCGGCAGCGGGTCGGCTGGGTCCTCGCCGGCTCGGGCCTCTTCTGGGCGCTCGACGGCCTCGCGCAGAGCTACATCCTGTCCGGTCTGCGGGAGACCGGCTCGTGGCCGGGAATGACCTTCGCGCTGTGGTTCCTCAACCGCTTCGGGTCCTACCTGACGGCGGTGACCGCGGTGCTGGTGATGATCTTCCCGACCGGCCGCTTCCTGCCCGGTCGCTGGGGGACCGCGTCCTGGGTCGCCACGACCGCGATGGCGATCAGTGGCCTGTGCTTCCTCGTCCTCCCGGCCGAGGGTGATCGCGCGATCGACGGCCTGCCGGCAGGCGTCGACGAGAACCCGACCTCGATCGGCGCCCTCTCCGGGCACGGTGACCAGGTCGCGACACTCGGGCTCACGCTCGGCATCGCCGGCTTCTTCTTCGCGCTGCTCTCCGTGATCGTGCGCTACCGCCGCTCCGCGGGCCTCGATCGCGACCGGATGCGCTGGCTGCTCTGGAGCGTCATCGTCATCCTCGTCGTGAGCGTGGCGACCCTGGTCCTCTCGGTGCCCGACGGTGACTTCATCGGCGCCCTGGTGGCGTCGGTCGTGCCACCGATGGCCATGACGATCGCGATCGTCCGCCCGACGCTGGTGTCGATCCAGGACCTGCTCGCTCGCACGGCAGTGCTGTCCGCCGTCTTCGCCGTGCTCGTCGCCGCGGACGCGCTGGCGCTGTGGCTGCTCACCCTGGTCCTCGACGACGAGCTCACCCAGGCCCAGGTCGTCGGTGTGGTCCTCATCGTCGCCGTCCTCCTCTACGGGCCGCTGCGGCAGCGGCTCTCGGCCGCGGTGCGGCGGCTGATGCTCGGCGAGCGCGGCGACCGGTACGACGCCGTGGCGGGCCTCGCCTCCACGCTGGAGAACACCGACGACTCCGCCGAGCAGCTCGCTGCGGTGGCCCGCGCGGTGGCGTCGGCCTTCGCGGTGTCCTTCGTCAGCGTCGAGGTCGACCGCGCGCACGGCGAGCGCCTGGTCACGACCTTCGGCGACCGGCCGCCCGAGGTCCGGACCCTCCCCATCACCTGGCGCGACACCACGATCGGCCGCCTGGTGCTGCCCGCGCGAGGCCTGCGCAGCCGGCTCTCCGAGCAGGACGAGGAGCTCCTCGGCGACCTGGTGCGCCAGGCCGCGACCGCCGCCCGCACCAGCCAGCTCGCGGAGGAGGTCCAGCGCAGCCGCGAGCGGCTGGTCACCGCCCGGGAGGAGGAGCGGCGCCGGATCCGCCGCGACCTGCACGACGGATTCGGCCCGGCGCTGAGCGGCATCGTCTTCCAGCTGGAGGCGGCCCGGATGACCGTCGAGCGCGACCCGGTGCGGGCCCGGGACCAGCTGGAGACGATCAGCGCCCAGGTCCAGGAGGTCGTCGCCGACGTACGAGGGCTGGTGCACGACCTGCGCCCGCCGGCCCTCGACGACCGGGGGCTCGTGGGCGCGCTGCGCCAGCAGGCCGAGCACCTCGCCGTCCCGCTCGACGTGACCGCCCCGGACGACCTGCGCCTGCCCGCGGCGGTCGAGGTCGCGGCGTACCGGATCGTGGGGGAGGCCCTCACCAATGTCGCCCGGCACGCGGACGCCGCGCGCGTGCGCCTGCTGGTCGAGAACGCCGGCGACGCGCTGGTGCTCGAGGTCGCCGACGACGGGCGCGGCATCCCCGCCGACCGGGCCGCCGGTGTCGGCCTGGCCAGCCTGCGCGAGCGCGCCGCCGAGCTCGGCGGTACCACCACCATTACCAGCCCACCGGACGGCGGCACCGTCGTCCGGGCCCGCCTGCCACTGAGGAGCCCCGCATGAGCAGCGCCACCGGAGCATCCGGCCCGGTCCGGGTCGTCGTGGTCGACGACCACCAGATCGTCCGCGACGGGCTGACCTCGTTGCTGGGGGCGCTCGACGGGATCGACGTGGTCGGGTCCGCCGCGGACGGCCGGGAGGCGGTGCACGTCGTCGAGGAGACGGCGCCCGACCTGGTGGTCATGGACATCCAGATGCCGCACCTCGACGGCATCGAGGCGACGCGCTTCCTGACCGGCCGCGACCCCGCCCTGCGGGTCGTGATGCTGACCATGAACGAGGACGACGACACCGTGCTCAGCGCGATCCGCGCCGGTGCCTGTGGCTACCTGCTCAAGGGCGCCGGCGCCGACGAGGTGCAGCACGCGATCCGGTCGGCGGCCGCGGGCGGCATGGTGTTCGGCGCGAGTCTGGCCGCCAAGGTCGCGGGCTTCTTCGCCGGCGCCGTCCCCGCCGCCCGGGCGGCCGACGAGCCGTTCCCCGAGCTGACCGACCGCGAGCGCGACGTACTCCAGCAGATCGCCGCCGGGCGGAGCAACGACGAGATCGCGGCCGCGCTCTACGTGTCCAACAAGACCGTCCGCAACGCGGTCTCGGCGATCTACGCCAAGCTCCACGCCACGGGTCGCGCCGACGCCATCGTCAAGGCCAGGGAGGCGGGCTACGGCCGCGACTGAGGTCCCGGCACAATGGCAGGCATGTCGGACCAGGACCCCCAGACTCAGGACCCGCAGGCGCACGTCAAGTCCAACGCGGCGAAGATCAACGAGCTCAACGACACCGTCCGCTTCACCATGTGGTCGGTCTTCCGGCTCGAGCAGCCGCTCGGCTCCGACGACGTCGTCCGCAAGAACGAGACCGCCGAGCTCGAGGCGTTCCTCGCCGACCTGGCCGCGGAGGACATCGTCGTCCGGGGCCTGTACGACGTCGCGGGACTGCGCGCCGACGCGGACCTGATGATCTGGTGGCATGCCGCCACCAGCGACCAGCTCCAGGACGCCTACCACCGGCTGCGGCGTACGGCCTTCGGCGCGCGGCTCGCTCCGGTCTGGTCGCAGATGGCGCTGCACCGCCCGGCCGAGTTCAACCGCAGCCACCTGCCGGCCTTCCTCGCCGAGGAGCGCGCCCACGCCTATGCCGCCGTCTATCCCTTCGTCCGCTCCTACGAGTGGTACCTCCTCGACGACGCCGAGCGTCGCCGCCTGCTCGCCGAGCACGGCCAGATGGCGCGGGGCTATCCCGACGTGCGGGCCAACACCGTCCCGAGCTTCGCGCTCGGCGACTACGAGTGGATCCTCGCCTTCGAGGCCGACGACCTGACCCGGATCGTCGACCTGATGCGTCACCTGCGCGGCTCGGAGACCCGTCGCCACGTGCGCGAGGAGGTGCCGTTCTACACCGGTCGGCGGGTGGGCTTCGCCGAGCTGCTGGCGGCGCTGCCCTGATTCCCGGCGTGCCGGACTTGCAAAGTCTATTGACTTACTCCACTATGGAGGCATGACCCGCCTCCCTCTCGTCCTGCGCGGCACCCTCCGGGGCCCCGGGCCGTGTTGTCGCTGCTGTTGATCCGCACCCGATCCAGCACCGACCACCCCCGGAGGAACCCGATGACCCAGCTCGCCGTCCTGCCCCTGCTCGAGGTCGTGCGCGACCACGCCACCGACCCCGACCTGCTCCACCTCCTCGACCACGACCCGCACGAGCGCTCGTGGATCCGCCTGCTCACGACCGACGACTACGAGCTCTGGTTGATCTCCTGGCCGCCGGGCGCCGCGACCGACTGGCATGACCACGGGCCCTCGGCCGGCGCGTTCACCGTCCTCGACGGTCGGCTCACCGAGCACACCTTCGACGGCGGGCTGCGGCTGATCGACCTCGGCGTGGGCGACGGCAAGGCGTTCGGCGCCGGCTACGCCCACGACGTGCGCAACGCCGGCGACCGCCCCGCGCTCTCGCTGCACGCGTACTCGCCGCGCCTGCACGCCATGACCCGCTTCCGTTTCCGCGGCGACCGGCTCGAGGTGCTCGGCGTGGAGCGGGCGGGGGAGGAGTGGTGAGCATCCTCGCCCCCGTCACCCCCGTCCGGTACGACGGCGTGGACGCCCTCCTCGCCGACGCCCGGTCCCGCCTCGACCGGATCAGCCCGCGCGCGGCGTTCCAGGAGCTGGTCACCGTTGACCAGGTGCTCCTGGTCGACATCCGCCCCGCCGCCCAGCGTGCCCTCGAGGGCGAGGTCGCCGCCTGGCTGCCCGCCCTCGTGGTCGAGCGCAACGTCCTCGAGTGGCGCTTCGACCCGCGCAGCGACGCCCGGCTGCCCGAGGCGTCGTACGAGCGCCGGGTGATCGTGCTGTGCCAGGAGGGCTACACCTCCTCCCTCGCCGCCGACGCGCTGCGCAGCATCGGCGTGCACCGGGCCACCGACGTCGTCGGCGGGTTCGCGGCGTGGCGGGCCGCCGGGATGCCCGTCGCGGGGGTCGCGGCGTGACCGGCTGAGTACGCTCGGAGACATGGCATACGAAGTCGAGAAGACGGATGAGGAGTGGCGCGCGGAGCTGGCTCCCGAGGAGTACCAGGTGCTCCGCCAGGCCGGCACCGAGCGGGCCTTCACCGGTGAGTACACCGACACCGAGACCACCGGCGTCTACCGCTGCAAGGCCTGCCAGGCCAAGCTGTTCGAGTCCGACGCGAAGTTCCACTCCGGCTGCGGCTGGCCGAGCTTCTACCAGCCGATCAGTGACACGATCGAGTACCTCGAGGACGACTCGCACGGCATGAAGCGGGTCGAGGTGCGCTGTGCCAACTGCGGCTCCCACCTCGGGCATGTCTTCCCCGACGGCTACGGCACCCCGACCGGCGACCGGTACTGCATCAACTCGATCAGCCTCACCCTGGAGCCAGCGGACCAGGCCTGACTCCGCATAGGGTCGACGCATGGCGAAGACTCCGGCGGCGATGGTGCAGGCAGGCGACCGCGAGGTCCGGGTGTCCAGCCCGGACCGGGTGATCTACGAGGCGACCGAGCGCACGCCCGAGGTCACCAAGCTGATGGTCGCCGAGTACGTCGTCGCGGTCGGCGACGGCCTGATGCGGGCGCTCGGCGAGCGACCGACGGCGCTGGAGCGATGGCCGTCGGGAGTCCGCGAGGGCTTCCGGCTGGCCACCGGTCCGCGCGACAACGACGCCGAGGGCTTCTACCAGAAGCGCGTCCCCAAGGGGGCTCCCGACTACCTGGAGGCCGTCGAGATCACCTTCCCGTCGGGCCGCACCGCCGAGGAGATCTGCCCGACCGAGATCGCCGTGCCGGTGTGGTGCGCGCAGATGGGCACCCTCACCTTCCACCCCTGGCCGGTGCGCCGTCCCGACGTCGACCACCCCGACGAGCTGCGCATCGACTTCGACCCCCAGCCCGGCACCACCTTCGGCGACGCCGTCCGGGTCGCCGGCGTCGCCCGCGAGCTCCTCGAGGAGCTCGGCCTGCAGGGCTACCCGAAGACCTCCGGCAACCGGGGCGTCCACGTCTACGTCCGGATCGAGCCGCGCTGGGAGTTCACCGACGTCCGGCACGCCGCCATCGCCTTCGGTCGCGAGCTGGCCCGCCGCGACGAGCAGGTCACCACCGCGTGGTGGAAGGAGGAGCGCGGCGAGCGGATCTTCATCGACTACAACCAGAACAACCGCGACCGCACCATCGCCTCGGCCTACTCGCTGCGCCCGCAGCCCGGCGCCCCGGTGTCGACGCCGATGACCTGGGCCGAGCTCGCCGGCGTGAGCGACCCGCGTGAGTTCAACCTGTTCACCGTGCCCGACCGGATGGCCGACGGCGACCCGTGGGCCGGGATCGACGACACGTCGTACTCCCTTCAGCCGCTGCTCGACCTGTGGGACCGGCAGGTCGCGGACGGCGAGGGCGAGCTCAACTTCCCGCCCGACTATCCCAAGATGCCGGGAGAGCCGCCCCGGGTGCAGCCGAGCAAGAAGGTCGCCGAGCACTGGGACGCCGACGGCAACCGGGTCGACGGCGCCTGAGGCTAGTCCGTCTCGTGCTCCAGCAGGTGCAGCACGGGCACGCCGAGCTTGCGGCGGGCCCGCGAGGTCCAGTCGACGTGGAAGAACTCGGCCACCAGGTGCGGGCGGGTGAGGATGATCGCCTCCCGCCCGTCGATCTCCTTGACCTTCCCGATCAGCGCGTCGACCGGCGGCTCGGTCACGATCGTCATGCCGCCGATGATCGCGCCGGCGGCCACGAGCATCTCGCGGGTGGTCGCCAGGTCGCGCTCCGCCTGGTCGCGATACTCCTCGCGCAGGCGCTCGATCTCGTCCGCGGACGGGGTGATCGGCGGTGCGATCAGGTCGGCGCCGCCGATGGCGCCGAGGGACGCCTCGACGGCGGCCGCGGCGTCGGCCATCGGGAGCAGCACGTGGTACTGCACCTCGATGGTCGGGTCGTCGTCCAGCTCCTGGTGCAGCCCCCGGACCTGGGCGGCGTCGGCGGCGGTCAGCGCCTGCTCGACGAGCAGGACGACGGCGTACGGTTCCTCACGGGGAGCGGTGCTCATGACACCATCCTGCCCGGCGGACGGGCGCGCGTCAGCCCCCGAGCACGTCCGCGAGGTCGTAGCGCACCGGCTGCTCGAGCTGCTCATAGCCGCACGACTCCGGATCCCGGTCCTCGCGCCACCGCTTGAAGTGGGCGGTGTGCCGGAAGCGGCGGCCCTCCATGGCGTCGTACTTGACCTCGATGACGCGCTCGGGCCGCAGCGGCGTGAACGACAGGTCCTTGCCCTGGCTCCACCGGCTCTGGGTGCCGGGCTGGCGGCCGGGGTTGGCGACGAGGAACTCCTGCCAACGCCCCCACGGGTGCTCCTCGATCGGTACGACGAGCGGCTGGAGCTCGTGCCACAGCTCGGCCCGCCGCGCGGCGGTGAAGCTGGCGCTGACGCCGATGTGCTGCAGCTCGCCGTCCTGGTAGAGCCCCAGCAGCAGGCTCCCGATGAGCGGGTTCTCCGGCGTGCTCGTCTTGTGCTCGCGATAGCCCGCCAGCACCACGTCGGCCGTCCGCTCGTGCTTGATCTTCAGCATGGTCCGCGCGTTCGGCGCGTACGGCGCGCTCAGCGGCTTGGCCACGACCCCGTCCAGCCCGGCCCCCTCGAACTGGTGGAACCACTCCTCGGCCACCGCCGGATCCGTGCTGGTCCGGGTCAGATGACACCGGCCGCTGTCGGCGGAAAGATGGCCGAGCGCCTCCTCCAGCGCCGCCCGCCGCTCCGCGAACGGCCGCTCGAGGTAGGACTCGTCGCCGAGGGCGAGCAGGTCGAACGCCACGAAGTCCGCCGGCGTCTGCTCCGCCAGCAGGTTGATCCGCGACGCCGCCGGGTGGATCCGCTCCTGCAGCACCTCGAACTGCAGCCGTCCCCTGCCGTCCGCGCTGTCGAGCGCCACGAAGATCTCTCCGTCGAGCACGCACCGCTCCGGCAGCTCCGCCCTCATCGCCTCGACCAGCTCGGGGAAGTAGCGCGTCAGCGGCTTGGTGTTGCGGCTCGCCAGCTCCACCTCGTCGCCGTCGCGGAACACGATGCACCGGAACCCGTCCCACTTGGGTTCGAAGCTGAGCCCCTGCTCGTCGTATTTCGCCGGGTCGGGCACGCCCGACACGGCCTTCGCGAGCATCGGCAGGACGGGCGGCAGCACGGGGAGGTCCACGATGGTGAGACTAGTCAGGGATCCGACACTCATCGGTGATGCTGTGGGCGTCGTACCGGACAAAACGGTTGCGAGAACGGCCTATTCGCTACCGGAATGTCCGGTACGACGGTCTGGAGCCGGTGACAGGATTTGAACCCGCGACCCTCTTATTACAAGTAAGACGCTCTACCAACTGAGCTACACCGGCGTGCGCCCGTGGGCGCCCGGCAATCCTAGTCAGCCCGCGCTCAGCGCAGTCGGGTGACCTCGAACCGCTCGTCCGGTACGGCGATGGCGTCCTGCGCCGCGATCAGCCGCAGCTCCCGCTCGCCCGACTCCAAGGTGGCGGCCAGGACGTCGTAGACGGACGCGACGGTCCGTCCGAGTGCGACCGCGGCGGAGCCGGTGGTGTGCAGGTGGGCGGTGAAGAGGGCGGCGGTGATGTCGCCGGAGCCGTTGGCCTTCATGGGCAGGCGCGGCGTCTGCACGATCCAGGCGCCCTCGCCGGTGACGGCGACCATCTCGATCACGTCGGCGGGGGCGCCGGCGCGCTCGACGGAGGTCACCAGGACGGTCGAGGGCCCGAGGGCACGCACTTCGTCGGCGGCACTCAGCACGTCCTCGATCCGCGACGGTCCGCCGAGGTCGTCGTGGCCGGTGATGAAGCCGAGCTCGAACTGGTTGGGCGTGAGGATGTCCGCGACCGGGACCACCTCGGAGCGGATGATCGGCGGGATCTCGGGGTTCACGAAGCAGCCGGACCTGGCGTTGCCCATGACCGGGTCGCAGGTGTACGTCGCGGCGGGGTTGGCCGCCTTGACCCGCCGCACCGCGTCCACGATCACCGCGGCGACGGCCGGGGAGCCCTGGTAGCCGGAGAGCACCGCGTCGCAGGACGGGAGCACGCCGCGCTCCTCGATGCCGGTGATCACCTCGCCGACGTCGGACGGGTCGAGCAGCGGACCGCGCCAGGCGCCGTACCCGGTGTGGTTGGAGAAGTGGACGGTGAACACCGGCCACACCTCGTGCCCGAGACGCTGCAGCGGGAAGACCGCCGCGGAGTTGCCGACATGGCCGTAGGCGACCGAGGACTGGATGGACAGGATCCGCACCACGCCATCCTCCCGCGCCGCCGCTCGATTGGGAAAGTGAAACCCTTTCGTGTCGAAACTAGAACGCGTTACAGTGGGCTGGTCGGGGGCCCGATGACCCCGGTCACACCAGCTAAGGATGGGACAACCGCATGGCCAAGCGCGCGCCGTACTCCAATGAGGCCGACTACGTGGTGGTCGGCTCGGGCAGTTCCGGGTCGATCGTCGCCGGGCGGCTCGCCCAGTCCGGCGCGAGCGTGATCCTCATCGAGGCCGGTAAGTCCGACGACAAGGGCATGCACGGCTACTTCACGAAGAAGCCCGGCATGATCGGGCCGATGCACTCCGAGCCCAAGCTCGAGAAGCTCTTCGACTGGGGCTACCGCTCGGTGCCGCAGCCCGGTCTCGACGGCCGCCGGATGCCCGCCCCGCGCGGCAAGGTCGTGGGCGGCTCGAGCTCGGTCAACGGCATGGTCTACGTCCGCGGCAACCGCGCCAACTACGACTCGTGGGCGGCCGAGGGCAACGCCGGCTGGGACGCCGACAGCGTCAACGCGGCGTTCAAGCGCTATGAGGACTTCGAGGACGGCGAGAACACCTACCGCGGCGCCGGCGGGCCGATCAAGATCACCCGCAACAAGACGCCGCAGGAGGGCACCCTCCAGTTCATCCAGGCCACCGCCGACACCCTCGGCGTGAAGGTCCTCGACGACTACAACGCCGCCGAGCAGGAGGGCATCGCCCGGATGCAGCAGAACACTGCTGACGGGCTGCGCTACTCCTCCTCGCGCGGCTACGTCCACCACCTCGCGCCGCGCACGCTCGAGCTGCAGACCGAGGTGCACGTCGCCAAGGTCGTCGTCGAGAACGGCCGGGCCACCGGCGTCGAGGTGATCGACCAGGGCAAGGGCGGCGGCACCCGCCGGTTCATCAGGGCAGGCAAGGAGGTCGTGCTCTCCGCCGGCTTCGCCAACACCCCGCAGCTGCTCATGCTCTCGGGCATCGGCCATGCCGACCACCTCGCCAGCGTCGGCATCGACTGCGTCGCCGACCTCCCGGTGGGCGACAACCTGCACGACCACCTGTTCCACCCGATGTCGTTCCACGTGCCGAGCGTCCAGTTCCGCGGCAACGCCTGGACCTTCTTCAAGGGGATGGCCAAGGACGTCACCCGCGGCGGCTCGTTCCTCGACAACTCGGTGTTCGAGTCCGTCGGCTTCGTGCGGACGTCGGCGGCGACCGACGTGCCCGACCTGCAACTGCACATGCTGCCGTGGGCCTACCCGAGCCCCAACCAGGACGAGCCGATCCGCCACATCCCCGACGGCCGCCCCTCGCTGACGGTGTTCTCGACGCTGATCTACCCCAAGAGTCGCGGCACGCTGCGTCTCGCGTCGGCCGACCCGACGGCCGCCCCGCTGATCGACTACGGCTTCTTCACCGACCCCGCCGACGTCGAGGTGCTCGCCGAGGGCACCGAGATGATCCGCGAGATCATGGCCTCGGCCGCCTTCGGTGGCGGGGTCAAGGAGGAGATCCACCCCGGCCCGTCGATCCCCAACGGCGCGGAGCTGCGGGTCGCGCTCAAGAACCGCTCGACGTCCGTCTACCACGGCGTCGGCACCTGCCGGATGGGCGTCGACGAGCGCGCGGTCGTCACGCCGGACCTCAAGGTGCGCGGCATCGAGGGGCTGCGCGTCGCGGACGCCTCGATCATGCCGAGCATCACCGGCGGCAACACCAACGCGCCCTGCTACATGATCGGCGAGAAGGCGGCCGAGATCATCCTGGGCGGCGTGAAGTGGTGACGACGACCCGTCCCGCCTCGGTCACCGACGAACTGCTGGAGCGCCTCGTCGCGCGCGTGCCGGGTCGCTCCGGCGCGACCTGGAAGCTGACCGAGGTCTACACCGGCGAGGTGCTCGTCGAGCTGCCGCAGTCGACGCCCGAGGACATCGAGGACGCCTTCGCTCAGGCGCGCGCCGCGCAGGCGCTGTGGGCGCAGTGGCCCGTCGCCAAGCGGCTCGAGGTCTTCGACCGGGCGCACACCCTCCTCGTCGACAACGCTCACCGCACCGCCGACCTGATCCAGGTGGAGAGTGGCAAGAACCGGCGGATGGCCATCGAGGAGACCTGCGACCCGCCGATGGTGATGTCGTACTACCTCAAGCGCGCCAGGAGGCTGCTCGCCCCCAAGAAGCACGGCGGCCCGGTCCCGGTCGTGTCGGGCTCCACCGAGGTGCGGGTCCCCAAGGGCGTCGTCGGCATCATCGCCCCCTGGAACTTCCCTTTCGCCACGGGCCTGTCCGACGCCATCCCCGCGCTCATCGCCGGCAACGCCGTCGTGGTCAAGCCCGACAACAAGACCGCCCTGTCGCCGCTCTACGGCATCTCGCTGCTCGAGGAGGCGGGCCTCCCGAAGGGCCTGTTCCAGGTCGTCTGCGGCGAGGGCCCCGACATCGGCCCGACGCTGATCGACAACGCCGACTACGTCATGTTCACCGGCTCCACCGCGACCGGCCGGGTGATCGGCGAGCGCGCCGGCCGCAACCTGATCGGCTGCTGCCTCGAGCTCGGCGGCAAGAACCCGATGATCGTGCTCGACGACGTCAACGTCGAGGAGTGGGTCGAGGGCACGACGTTCGGCGTCTTCGGCAACACCGGGCAGATCTGCATGCACATCGAGCGGATCTACCTGCCCGAGAGCCGGTACGACGAGCTCAAGTCCGCCTTCGTCGAGCGGGCCGCGAACCTGGTGATCGGGGCGGCGTACGACTTCGGGCCGGAGATCGGCTCCCTGGTCAGCCCCGACCATCGCGACCGCGTCGCCTCCCACGTCGAGGACGCCGTCGCCAAGGGCGCCACCGTCCTCACCGGCGGCCGCGCGCGTCCCGACATCGGCCCGGCGTTCTTCGAGCCGACCGTCCTCGAGGGCGTCACCAAGGACATGCTCGCCGGCCACACCGAGACCTTCGGGCCGGTCGTCGCGCTCTACCCGTACCGCACCGTCGACGAGGCGATCCACCTCGCCAACGACACCGACTACGGCCTCAACGCCTCGGTGTGGAGCGGGGACCTCGCCCGCGCGGAGGCGGTGGCCGAGCGGATCGAGTCTGGCAACGTCAACATCAACGACGCGCTCGCGACGGCGTACGCCTCGAAGGGGTCGCCGTCCGGTGGCGTCAAGAAGTCCGGCGTCGGCGCCCGCCACGGCGACCAGGGCCTGCTCAAGTACACCGACGCCAAGAACGTCGCGGTGCTCAAGAAGCAGGTCATGGGACCGCGCCCGGGGCAGGGCTACGACGCCTACGTGAAGCAGATGCTGAGCTCGCTCAAGCTGATGCGGAGGCTCCGCGTCCGCTGAGCGTGTCCGCGGACGCGGAGCCTCCCGGCTCACGCCTCGATGGCGTCGTGCTCGACGGCGGGTGCCCCGCCCGCGATCTGGATCTTGCGGGGCTTGGCCTTCTCGGCGACCGGGATCACCAGGCGCAGGACGCCGTTGTCGTAGCCGGCCTCGATGCGCTCGAGGTCGAGGTTGTCCCCGAGCACCAGCTGGCGGGAGAACTGGCCGTGCGTCCGCTCGGCCGCGAGACGCTGCCAGTCGCCGTTGCCGGCGACGCGCTCGGCCCGGACGGTGAGCACGTTGCGCTCGACGTCGATGTCGATGCTCTCGGCGTTGACGCCGGGCAGGTCGAACTCGACGACGAAGCGGTCGCCCTGGCGCCAGGCGTCCATCGGCATGACGGCCGGACGGTTGGTGGTGCCCGGCCCGCCGCCCAGGAGCTGGCTGGTCAGCCGGTCGAGGTCGCGGAACGGATCGGTGGAGCGCAGCAACATGACATGTCCTCCTTCGGGATGTGCCGGCCGGACGGGCCGGTCATTGATCTGCACCATCTGTTATAGATAATCTGTGCCAGTGAATCAAGACCGAGAGCGGGTCCGCGGGGTCTTCGCGATCTCGGTCGCGGCCGAGATGACCTCGATGCAGATCCAGAACCTGCGCGTGTACGAGCGCAGGGGACTGCTCGCGCCCCAGCGCAGCGATGGCGGGACGCGGCTCTACAGCCGCGCCGACATCGAGACGCTGCACCGGATCCGCGACCTGCTCGCCGACGGCCTCAACCTCGCCGGTATCGCCCGGGTGCTGGAGCTCGAGGCGGAGGTCGCGCGGCTGCGGGCGAGGTTGGCTCGTCCGGAGGGGCCCGGCCGTCGGTGACGCCTGCTGCGGTCCGCGCCGCCGCCACCCGCGTAAGTCGGTGGGCGGCGCCGGCGCTGCCGGGTAGGGTGCGTCCCGTGGTGAGCCCCGAGGCATCCAGAGCGGGGGCTTGCGGTCACGCCGTCAGTCCCCAGGCCCCCTGAGCGTCCCTCGCGACCGGTCGACCGGTCCCGGGGGTGCGCGGGTGCCCCGCCCATCGGGGTGATGCGCGTGACGAGACGACGTCCATCCGTCCGCTCGTCCCTCGGAGTCCTCGATGCCCCTCGCCCTCTATCTGCTCGCCCTGACGACCTTCGCCATGGGCACCTCGGAGTTCATGCTGGCCGGCCTGGTGCCGGAGATCGCCGACGGTCTCGGTGTCCCGGTCGGGACCGCCGGCCTGCTCACGTCTGCCTTCGCCGTCGGGATGATGGCCGGCGCGCCGCTGATGGCCGCGCTCGCCCGCCGCTGGCCCGCCCGGCGCACGCTGCTGGGCTGTGTCGCCGTCTTCGCCCTGGGGCATGTCGTCGCCGCCGTCGCCCCGGGCTTCGCGCTGCTGTTCGCCGCCCGCGTCTTGGCGGCGCTGGCGAACGCGGGCTTCCTGGCGGTCGCCATCGGCACCGCGGTCGGGCTCGTCGCGCCCGATCGCAAGGGGCGGGCGCTGGCGGTCCTGCTCGCAGGCACGACGCTCGCCACCGTCGCCGGGGTCCCGGCGGGGGCGCTCCTCGGCGCCGCGCTGGGCTGGCGCGCCACCTTCTGGGCGATCGCGCTGCTCTGCCTGCTCGCGGCTCTCGGGATCGTCCGAGGCGTCCCTGCCCGCTCCGCCCCGACCGAGGAGGACCTGGCGGCCGGGCCGTCGCTGCGGACCGAGCTCGCGCAGCTGCGCGAGCCGCGCCTGATGGTCGCGATGCTGCTCGGCGCGCTGGTCAACGGCGGCACCTTCGCCGCCTTCACCTTCCTGGCGCCCGTGGTGACGGACGTCGCCGGTCTCGACGAGCTGTGGGTGCCGCTGGCGCTGGTGCTGTTCGGCGCCGGCTCCTTCGTCGGGGTCACCCTCGCGGGGCGGCTGTCGGACCGGCGTCCCGGCCTGGTCGCCGGGCTGGGCTCGCCCCTCCTGCTTCTCGGCTGGGTGCTGCTGGCGATGCTCGCGGCCCATCCGGTCGCCCTGCTCGTCGCGGTGTTCGTCCAGGGCGCCTTGGCGTTCGCGGTCGGCAGCACCTGGATCGCGCGGGTGCTCTACGCGGCCTCCGGTGCTCCGACGATGGCCGGCTCCTATGCCACGGCGGCCCTCAACGCCGGAGCCGCCGCCGGACCGGCCCTGGGTGCGCTGGCGATCTCCGGCTCCGGCGAGCTGGGACCGGTCTGGACGGCAGCGGGCCTGAGTGCGGTCTCCCTGGTCGTGATGACGGCGGCCCGCCCGGCGCGCGGGAGGGTCAGGCGACCTGCAGGGAGCGCTTCGACAGCCCCATCCAGAACCCGTCGATGACCTGGTCGCCGGGCTCGGTGGGGTCGGTCGCGGCGCCGAGGGTGACGAACAGCGGCGTGTAGTGCTCGACCGTCGGGTGCGCGAAGGGCATGCCCGGCGCCGTCGAGCGGTACGACGCCAGCTCGTCCACGTCGCCGCGGGCCATCGCCTCGCCGGCCCAGGCGTCGAAGTCGGTCGACCAGCCGGGGGCGTCGGCGTCGATCTGCCACGAGGTGAGGAAGGGCAGGCCATGGGTCAGGAACCCGGAGCCGATGATGAGCACACCCTCGTCGCGCAGTGGCTGGAGCCGGCGGCCGATCTCCATCAGCCGGCCGGGGTCGTGGGTGGGCATCGACATCTGCAGCACCGGGACATCGGCCTGCGGGTACATGATCCGCAGCGGCACCCAGGCGCCGTGGTCGAGCCCGCGGGACGCGTGCTGATGGACCGGCTCGGTGCGCGGCATCATCGCGGCGACCCGGGCGGCCAGAGCCGTCGCGTCGGGCGTCTCGTAGGTCATCCGGTAGTACTTCGGCGCGAAGCCGCCGAAGTCGTAGACCAGCGGAGCGCCGCTCGCGCTGAGGGACAGCGGCGCGGACTCCCAGTGCGCGCTGACGATGAGGATCGCCTTCGGGCGCGGCAGGTCGCGGGCCCAGGCGGCGAGCTGGCCGGACCAGACCGGGTCGTCGAGGAGCGGGGGAGCGCCGTGCCCGATGTAGAGGGCCGGCATCCGGGTGCTGGTGTCCGTCATGGTCATGACCACCTCAATAGTTGAGACTTCAACTATATTCCCCCGGAAGGCCGGACGGCAACGGCCGGGCGCGACGTCAGGCGGGCAGCGTCCAGTCGACCGGCTGCCCGCCGCGCTCGGCCAGGAGCGCGTTGACCCGGCTGAACGGCCGCGAGCCGAAGAACCCGCGCGAGGCCGACAGTGGCGAGGGGTGCGGGGACTCGACCGAGGGGATCGGGCCGAGGTGCGCCTTGAGCGTCTGCGCGTCGCGACCCCACAGGATCGCGGCGATCGGCGCGCCCGCCTCGGCACGGCGTACGACGGCCTGGATCGCGCAGGCGGTGACATGCTCCCAGCCCTGGCCGCGGTGGGAGCCGGGCTCGCCGGGGCGCACGGTCAGCACCCGGTTGAGCAGCATCACCCCCTGCTCGGTCCACGCGGTGAGGTCGCCGTGGCCGGGAGGGACGAAGCCGACGTCGTTGGCCAGCTCCTGGTAGATGTTCGCGAGACTGCGCGGGATCGGCCGCACGCCGCGGTCGACCGCGAAGCTCAGGCCGATCGGGTGCCCGGGCGTCGGATAGGGGTCCTGGCCCACGACGAGCACGCGGACCTCGGCGAGCGGGCGCCGGAACGCGCGGAAGACGTGCTCGCCGGCGGGCAGATAGGCCCGGCCCTCGGCGATCTCGGAACGGAGGAACTGCCCGAGGGCGGCGACCCGGTCCTCGACCGGCGCCAGCGCCTCGGCCCAGTCGGCGGCCATCAGGCCCTGGTCGACGAGTCCGGTGAGTGCACCCACGGCCGAACCCTAGGACACCATCGGTGCCTGGTCCCCCCAGACCCACCCCAGAGGGTCCGGCCGTGGTGCTGCTCCCTGCTGCCGCGAGGCCGGGTGGCGCCCCTCTCCCTCCCAGGGACGCCACCCGGTGGCGACGTTGCTCCGACGCGGATCTCGAGCCTCTGGTCCTCCGGGGGCACCCGGCAATGGGGTGCCGGACCCGGTGGGGCTCCCTCCAGCGGGTTTCGAGGTCCGCGTCGGTGATGAGGAATCTACGGACGGGACGGGGCCCTCGGGATCGGGAACGCGGCTCGGAGCTGCTAGTCCTTTGGGACTATCGTCCCGTGCCGATCGACGTCGACAGAGAGCGCGGCGGGGCGCGCCAGCCGGTCGAGGAAGGCCACCAGGACCGCCTCGCGCAGCCCGGGGGGAGCCACGTCGAGCAGCGCGTTGACCGGCGCCATCCGCTCGGGCAGGCCGAGGTCGCCGTCCCCGCCGGCCAGTCCTCCGGCCGCGAGCAGCAGGTCGAACTCGGCGTCCCCGAGCGTCGCCGGGTCGAGCGTGCCCAGCAGTTCGGCCACGCCGGGGTCGACCGGGACCGGACCGGCGGCCCGCGCCGCCTCGACCGACGCGCCGAGGGCGGCGAGGAAGGCGGCGGGATCGGTGGCGGCGCTGATCGCGACGTGCAGGGAGGGCGCCCGGCCGCCGTAGGACAGCTGCGGCTGGACGAACCAGTCGCGCGCCGCCATCTCATCGCACACCGTGAACACGTCGAGCGGCCCGTCGGCGACCGCGGCGACCAGCGTCGAGTCCGGTACGGCGACCAGCGCCAGTCCGTCGAGCGCGGAGATCCCGGTGGCGATCGCGTCCGTCGCCGCCAGCGCCTGCTGGGTCAGCCGGAGGTAGCCCGCGTCGCCGATCGCCCGAACCGTCGCCCACGCGCCGGCCGTGGGACCACCCGACCGCGTCGACTGCATCGTCGCGTTGAGCATCGTGTAGCCCGGCCAGCCGGCGTGCGCGAAGTACTGCGGCCGGCGCAGCGCCGGGTCGCGATGCAGCAGCAGGGACGCGCCCTTGGGCGCGTAGGCGTACTTGTGCAGGTCGGTCGAGATCGAGGTGACGCCCGGGACCGCGAAGGTCCACGGCGTGACCGTCCGGCCCAGCCGCGCGGCGTACGGCAGCACCCAACCGCCGATGCAGGCGTCGACGTGGCAGCGCACGCCCCGGGCGGCGGCGGCCGCGGCGATCTCGGCAACCGGATCCACCACCCCGTCCGCGTACGACGGCGCGCTGGCCACCACCAGGACCGTGGTGTCGTCGATCGCGGACGCCATCGCGGCCGCGTCGGCGCGATGGTCGGGCCCGGCCGGCACGACCACCACCCGGACGCCGAAGTAGTGCCCGGCCTTGGGGAAGGCCGCGTGCGCCGTGTCGGCCACGACGATGGACGGCGTCGCGATCTCGCGATGCGCGTCGCGCGCCCCCTGCACCGCCAGCAGGCAGGACTCGGTGCCGCCCGAGGTCAGCGTCCCGACCATCGTGTCCGGACCGTCCACCAGCGGACGGGCGAACGCCACCAGGTCGTTCTCCATCGCCAGCAGGCTCGGGAACGCGGTCGGGTCGAGGCCGTTGCTGCCGGCGAACGCGGCCACGGCCTCGCGGGCGAGCGCGTCGACCTCGGCCAGCCCCGCGTCGTAGACGTAGGCGAGCGTCCGGCCGCCGTGGACGGGCAGGTCGTCCGCCTGGAGCGCGGCGAGCCGGGCGCGGATCTGGTCAGGCGTCGGCTGCGACATCGGGCCGATCGACCTCCTTCTCGTCGAGGGCGTAGCCGCGCAGCCACCACAGGCTGGCGAGCACGAGCAGCGCGGGCAGCAGCGAGAACCCGAGGGTGATCGCGGTGACCGCGGAGTCGGGCTGGGTGACTCCGCCGGAGTCGCCGGACCGGTAGGACCCGAGCGCCAGCACCACCGCGAAGAGGCCGGGACCCAGCGCCAGGCCGAGGGTCTCGCCGGCGGTCCAGACCCCGGTGTAGACGCCGACCCGCGAGGAGCCGGTACGCCGGGCGTCGACCGCCGCCGCGTCCGGCAGCATCGCCATCGGGAACACCTGCACGCCGGCGTACCCGACGCCGACCAGGGCGACCGCGGCGAACACGACGCCCGACGGCGCGCGCCCGGCGAGGACCGCCAGCGCGGCACCGGCGGCGAGCACGAGCGAGGCCGCGACGTACCCCCGCTTCTTGCCGATCCGGCCCCCGAGCGCCGCCCACACCGGAGTGAGCAGGAGCGCCGGGCCGACGAAGCAGACGAACAGGATCGTCGCCGCGCCGTCGCGCTCGAGCACGTCGCCGGCGAGGTAGTCGACGCCCGCGAGCATGCAGCCCGTCGCCAGCGCCTGCACCACGAAGGTCACCAGCAGCAGCCGGAAGTCCCGCGCCGCCGCGACGAGACGCAGCTGGTCGCGCAGCGTGCCCGGCCCGGGGGCGACGACGCCGATCGGCGCCCCGCGGGTGCCGCGGTAGGCCAGCAGCGCGCCGGTCACGATGATCGCCGCCATCACGAGGCCCATCGCGCGGTAGCCGTCGCGGCCGCCGATCGCGTCCCGGATCGCCGGTGCGCTCGCGCCCGCCACCAGGATCGTGAAGGCCAGGATCGCGACCCGCCAGGTCATCAGCCGGGTGCGCTCGGCGTAGGAGTCGGTGATCTCGGCCGGCATCGCGACATAGGGCACCTGGAAGAACGCGTACGCCGTCGCACAGGCCAGGAAGGCCACCAGCACCCAGGCCGTGTCGAACACCCGGGAGCCGAGATCCGGTCCCGCGAACAGCAGGGCGAAGCAGCCGCCCAGCGCCAGCCCGGCCCGCAGCAGCCACGGTCGCCGGGGCCCGCGCGGGTCGGCGCTCCGGTCGCTGATCCGCCCGGCAACGGGGTTGAGGACGACGTCCCAGGCCTTCGGGAGGAAGACGATCGCCCCCGCCAGCAGCGCGGGTACGGCGAGCGTGTCGGTCAGGTAGGGCAGCAGCATCAGCCCCGGGACGGTCCCGAACGCGCCGGTCGCGACCGATCCGGCGCCGTACCCGATCCGGAGGTTCACGTGCCGAGCGCGCGCGAGGCCGCCGAGGAGTGGCGCCGCTTGCGGCTGGTGCCGATCGGCGCGGCCGGCCGGGTGTCGGTCGACCACTGCGTGATCCACTCGTCCATCGCCAGCCAGGTGGTGGTCCGGGCGGCGCGGCCGGTCAGCATGCCGAGGTGGCCGCCGGGAACGATCTCAAAGCGGACCTCCGGCGACCTGGTCAGCATCGGGACGACGGCCTGCACCGCCGGCACCGGCGCGATCCCGTCGGTGGCCCCGCCGAACACCAGCACGGGGACGGTGATCTCGCTGAGGTCGATGGTCCGGTCGTCGAGCTCGAAGGCGCCGGTCGCGAGCTGGTTGCCCTTGGCGAAGCGGTGGTAGAGCTGCCCGAAGGTCCGGCCGGGATAGGCGATCATGTTGGCGGTGAAGTCGTCGACCGCCTCGACCTGGGCCAGGAACTCGCGGTCGTCGACGTGGGTGGCCAGCGCGATCGGCTTGGTCACCAGCTTCTGGAAGGCGGTGAGCTGGAAGGCCCATTTCACCAGGGGCTTCGGCGCCCCGCCGAGCAGCTGGTAGCCCCGCGTGATCGGGCCCGGACCGTTGAACAGGCTGAGCAGCGGGCGGAACGGCGCCAGCAGCGGCACCTGCGAGATGTCGATCGGCGACCCGACGACGGTCAGCGACGCCACGGGCAGGACACCCGAGCGCCGGTCGGCAAGGGTCAGCAGGGAGAAGATGCCGCCTAGCGACCAGCCGATCACGTGCACCGGCCGGCCGCCGGCGTGCTTCGACACCTCCCGGATCGCGGTCGGCACCACCTCGTCGACCCAGTGCTCCATGCCGAGGTTGCGGTCGCGGAAGGAGACCTCGCCGTACTCCACGAGGTAGGTCGGGCGCCCCTCGGTCACGAAGTGCTCGACCAGCGAGCACCCGCGGCGCAGGTCGTAGCAGCTCGACGGCGCGGCCAGCGGGGTCACCAGCAGGACCGGGTCGCCCTGCTCCTGGACGTGGCCCGCCGGGCGGTAGTGGTAGACCTCGCGCAGCGTCCCGTCGTCGATGAGCGTGCGCGGCATGGGGCGCAGGTCGGCCACGCCGCCGTAGAGCAGCTTGTGGGCGACATTGCTCGCGGCGGCCACGACCTGGTCCGGGGCGGGGAGCAGGCCGGCTCCGGGCACGGAGCGCAGGGGCACCAGATCCATGACCGAACGCTACCGCGCGGTAGCGGGTTCAGGAGCGTGTCGCCGGTCGCACCGTCTTGGTGTGGCTGTGGCCCTCGTCCTCCAGCTCGGTCATGAAGCTGTCGGCCCACGCCTTCACGTCGTGCTGGGCGATCTGGCGCCGCATCGCCTTCATCCGCCGGGTCAGCTCCTTCGGCTCGGCCCGGTAGGCCTCGAGCAGCGCGGCCTTCATCCCGTTCATGTCGTAGGGGTTGACCAGCCACGCCTGGCGCAGCTCGTCGGCCGCGCCGGCGAACTCCGAGAGCACGAGCGCCCCGTCGTCGTCGACCCGGCAGGCGACGTACTCCTTGGCGACGAGGTTCATGCCGTCGCGGTACGGCGTCACGACCATCACGTCGGCGGCGCGGTAGAGCGCGGCCATCTCCTCGCGCGGGTACGACGTGTGCAGGTAGCTCACGGCCGGGCGCCCGATCCGGCCGAGGTCGCCGTTGAGCCGCCCGACGAGCCGCTCGATGTCGTCGCGCAGGTTGCGGTAGTGCTCCACCCGCTCGCGCGAGGGGACGGCGACCTGGACGAACACCGCGTCCTCGACGGTGAGCGCGCCGTCCCGGATCAGCTCGCCGAACGCCCGGAGCCGGGCGTGGATGCCCTTGGTGTAGTCGAGCCGATCGATGCCGAGGAAGATCCGGCGCGGGTTCCCGAGCGCCTCGCGGAGCGCCTCCGCACGCGCCGCGACGGCCTCCGAGCGGGCCAGCTCCTCGAAGCCGGCGGCGTCGATCGAGATGGGGAACGCCGCGGCCCGGACCGTGCGGCCGTCGGGCAGGTAGACGAGGTCGCGGTGCGTCTTGTGGCCGACCCGCTGCCGTACCAGGCGGACGAAGTTCTGCGCCGCGCCGGGCAGCTGGAAGCCGACCAGATCGGCGCCGAGCAGACCCTCGAGGATCTGCCGTCGCCAGGGCAGCTGCTGGAACAGCTCGCCCGGCGGGAACGGGATGTGCAGGTAGAAGCCGATCCGGAGGTCCGGGCGCAGCTCGCGCAGCATCTGCGGCACCAGCTGCAGCTGGTAGTCGTGGACCCACACGGTCGCGCCGTCGTTGGCGAGCTCCGCGGCGCGCTCGGCGAAGCGCCGGTTGACCCGGACGTAGGTGTCCCACCACTCGCGGTGGAACTCCGGCTTCGCCACCACGTCGTGGTACAGCGGCCAGAGGGTGCCGTTGGAGAAGCCCTCGTAGTGCTCCTCGATCTCCTCGGCCGACATCGCCAGCGGCACCAGGTCGAGCCCGTCGACCTTGAACGGCTTGAAGCTCCGGATCCCGCCCGGCCAGCCGACCCAGACCCCGTCGTGGGCCCGCATCACCGGCTCGATCGCCGACACCAGGCCGCCCGGGGAGCGGCGCCACCGCGCCCTGCCGTCGCGGTCGGTGACGCGGTCGACGGGGAGGCGGTTGGCGACGATCACGAGGTCATGGCCCACGACCCCACCCTAGTCAGGCGGTTGTCGGGCTGGCCCGACATCGAGTGTCCTGCTGGCAGGATTCTCATCGACCACCTCCCCGGACCACGCTGGAACCATGACCGAGACCCTGGCGCTGAACCCTCCGGCGCGACCGCCCGCTCAGCGGTGGCTGCGCGACACCGGCTACGCCCTCGCCGCGCTGCCGCTGGCGGTGGTGGCGCTGGTCGTCGTCATCGCCCTCGTCGCCGCCGGGCTGGGCCTGTCGGTGATCGTCGGCGGCGTCTTCGTCCTCGCGGCCGGCGTCTACGCGGCGCGGGGGTTCGCGTACGCCGAGCGGCGGCGCCTGGCCGCGCTGACCGGCCGCGCGGTGCCGGAGCCGGCGTACCTGCGGGCCCGGGAGGGCGACGGGTTCTGGCGGCGCAGCCTGACGCCGCTGCGCGACCCGCAGTCGTGGCTGGACGTGGTGTGGTCGCTCGTCGGCTGGATCACCGCGACGGTGGCGTTCGCGCTCGTGGTGGCCTGGTGGGGGGCGGTGCTCTGCGGGGCGACCTACTGGTTC
Source organism: Nocardioides sp. LHD-245 (assembly GCF_030929495.1). Lineage (GTDB taxonomy): Bacteria > Actinomycetota > Actinomycetes > Propionibacteriales > Nocardioidaceae > Nocardioides. The sequence continues at coordinate 39,339 of NZ_JAVFWN010000001.1, forward strand.
TGGCAGCGGTTCATCCCGCGCGACGACAGCGACGCGCAGAGCCTCGCCGACCTGATCGGCCTCGGCGACAGCCGGGCCGCCGACATCGGCCTGATCACGGGCATCGGGTTCGTCGCGCTGGTGACGCTGCCGCTCGCGCTGCGCTGCGCGGCCATGGTGCACGCGAGCCTCGCGTCGGTGCTGCTGACCAGCCGTGCGGAGCTGCAGGGCCGGGTGGCCCGGGTCGAGGAGAGCCGCGACTGGGCGCACCGGGCCGAGGCGACGTCCCTGCGCAAGCTGGAGCGCGACATCCACGACGGCCCGCAGCAGCGGCTGATCCGGCTCGGCATGGACCTCGGCCGGGCCCGCGTGCAGCTCGCCGACGACCCCGGCACCGCGGCCCGCACCCTCGACGCCGCCGTCGCCCAGACCCGTGAGGCGGTGGCGGAGCTGCGGGCGCTGTCGCGGGGGATCGCCCCGCCGCTCCTGGTCGACCGCGGTCTCGCGGCCGCCGTCGCCGAGATGGCCGGCGGCCAGCCGATCCCCGTGCGGGTCGCCGCCGACGTACCCCCGGAGCTGCCGCTGGCCGTGGAGACGGCCGCCTACTTCGTGGCCGCCGAGGCACTGACCAATGTCGTCAAGCACAGCGGTGCCGACCGCGCCGACCTCACCGTGGAGGTCGTCGACGCACAGCTGGTGGTCACCGTCGACGACAACGGCTGCGGCGGTGCGCTGGTCGCGCCCGGCCACGGCCTGTCCGGCCTGCGCGAGCGGCTGGCCGGCGTCGACGGGCAGCTCTTCCTCGCCTCGCCGGCGGGCGGGCCGACCCGGCTCCGCGCGGAGGTGCCCCTGCCCCGATGATGGCGGGGTGAGGATCGTGGTCGCCGACGACTCCGTGCTGCTGCGCGAGGGGCTCCAGCTCCTGCTCGCGGAGGCCGGCCACGAGGTCGTGGCCGCCGTCGGCGACGGCCCGTCGCTGGTCGACGCGGTCCTGGCCGAGCGTCCCGACCTCGCGATCGTCGACGTGCGGATGCCGCCCAGCCACACCGACGAGGGGCTGCGCGCGGCGGTCGCGTGCCGCGAGGTGTGGCCGGAGGCGCCGGTGCTGGTGCTGTCCCAGTACGTCGTGGCGTCGTACGCCGACGAGCTGCTGGCGACGGGGGAGGGCGGCGTCGGCTACCTGCTCAAGGACCGGGTGAGCGAGGTCCGGGAGTTCCTCGACGCGCTCACGACGGTGGCGGCGGGCGGCACCGTGCTCGACCCGGTGGTGATCAAGCACCTGATGGGCCGGCAGCGCGACCCGCTGCTCGCGCTCACCCCGCGCGAGCGCGAGGTGCTCGCGCTGATGGCCGAGGGGCGTTCCAACGCCGCTGTCGCCGACGCGCTCGTGGTGTCCCGGGCCGCCGTCGAGAAGCACACGCAGCGGATCTTCGCCAAGCTGGGCCTGTCGCCCGACGACGACCAGTCGCACCGGCGGGTGCTCGCGGTCGTGCGGTTCCTCCGCGCGGCCGAATGACATCGTTGTGATTCGGGGGTTAGAGTACGAGTCAGAACACCTGTCGGCCTTCCCCACCTGATGTGTCGAGGAGACCTCATGACCGCCGAGCGCAGCACCCAGGAGACCGCCCCCGCGGCGGCCGCTCCCGGCAGCCTCAGCGAACGCGACGCCAAGATCCTCGAGTTCGAGCGCCAGTGGTGGAAGTACGCCGGCGCCAAGGAGAGCGCCGTGCGTGAGCAGTTCGACATGAGCGCCACCCGCTACTACCAGGTCCTCAACGCCCTCATCGACCGCCCCGAGGCCCTCGAGGCCGACCCGCTGCTCGTGCGCCGGCTCCGCCGGCTGCGCTCGCAGCGCCAGCGGCAGCGGTCGGCGCGGCGCCTGGGGTTCGAGATCTGACCCCTCCGATGCCCACTCGCGACAACCACCAGCGCGGCGCCGTCCTGACGTCGCCCGTGGTGCTGCTCAGCATCGTCGCCGTCGTGCTCGCCGCGATCGCGTTCGTGGCGACCCGCGACGACCGGCCGGCCGAGCGCGACATCTCCGCCACCAAGGCCTCCTCGACGCCGACCGGCCAGGCCACCGACGAGCCGGGCGACGAGCCGAGCGCGCCGCCCACCGAGCCGGAGAAGCCGACACCGCCGCCCGTCGTGCGCGGTGACCACACGGTCGTGGTCTTCAACAACACCGCGATCCGCGGCCTCGCTGCCCGGGTGTCCGACAAGGTCCGTGACGCCGGCTGGAAGGTCGGTGCCGCCGACAACTGGTACGGCACCGTCCCCGCCACCACCGTCTACTTCCCCAAGGGCAAGAAGGCCGCCGCCCGCCAGCTCGCGCTCGACCTCGGCGTCGCCCGGGTCCTGCCCGCCGACACGGCCAGCGACATGAGCTCCACCAGCCTCACGCTGATCCTGACGGGCGAGCTCTGAGTTCGACGTGATGGGATGGGGACGTGAGGTTCTCGTCCCGCGAGGGTGAACTGCGCTACGACGCCCTGGTGCGCGTCGCGTCGCGGACCGTCGTCGGCCTGGACTTCGACGGCACGCTGTCGCCGATCGTCGACGATCCGGCCCAGGCCCACATCCATCCCGACGCGCCCGCGGTGCTGACGGCGCTGGCCGAGGAGGTCGCCGCGATCGCGGTGATCACCGGGCGTCCCGCGCGCCAGGCCCTCGACCTCGGGGGGCTGGAGGAGGTCGGTGACGCGCTCGCCGCGGCCGGCAAGGAGCTCTTCGTCTTCGGCCAGTACGGGAACGAGCGCTGGACCTCGAACCGTCGGCGGATCGTGGGCGCCCGGCCCCCGCGCGGCCTGGCGACCTTCGAGCGGGACCTGCCGCGCGCGCTGCGCAGTGCCGGCGCGAGCGACGCGTACGTCGAGGACAAGGGGCTCGCGGTCGCCGTCCACACCCGGCGCCTGCCCGACCCCGACGGCGCCTTCGACCGGCTGCTGCCGCCCCTGCGGGCGCTGGCCAGCCGGCACGGGCTGGTGCTGGAGCCGGGGCGGGCGGTGATCGAGGTGCGCTCGGCGGGCTCCCACAAGGGGATGGTCGTGCAGCGCCTCGCGGCGGTGCTCGACGCCGAGGGCTTCCTGTTCGCGGGTGACGACCTCGGTGACGTCGAGGCGTTCGAGGCCGTCGAGGAGCTGGGCGAGCGCGGCCTGGCGGCCCTGCGGGTCTGCTCGGCTTCCGACGAGCAGAGTGCCCTGGTCGCGCTGTCCGACGTGGTGGTGCCCGGCCCGGCCGGTGTGCTCGACCTGCTCGGACGCCTCGCAGCCGACGCGCGGGACGCTCGCCGCACCTCCTGAATCTCACATCTCGGACATCGGTCTCGTCATTCGGGATGCCGATTGGGCGCCGCGGCCGGACGCCCCTAGGCTGTGCGTGCTCATCCAGAGGGACTGAGGGAACGGCCCTGAGAAGTCCCGGCAACCGCCGCGAACTCCCGTCAGTACCTGCGTCATGCAGGAGCCGGCGTCGCGGAAACGGTGCCAAATCCGACCCGCGCGAGAGCCGCCGGGACAGATGAGAAGGAGGACCCATGAGCGCCGTTGTGACCGAATCGCCGGAGACGACGACCGAGGCGAGGCCCGGTCTGCGCGAGGGAGCGTTCGGCAATGCCACCTCGCTGTCGTGTCGCGAGTGCGGCCATCTGGTCGCGCTGGGCCCGTTCTACGCCTGTCCGGAGTGCTTCGGACCGCTGGAGATCACCTACGAGTTCCCCCGGGTGACCCGCGAGGAGATCGAGGCCGGCCCGCGCAACATCTGGCGCTACAAGGCGCTGTTGCCGGTCCCCACCGACATCGAGACCAGCCCCAACACCGAGCCGGGCTTCACCCGCCTGCTCGCCGCCGACAACCTCGGCCGTGAGCTCGGCATCGCCAAGCTCTGGGTCAAGGACGACTCGACCAACCCGACCAACTCCTTCAAGGACCGCGTCGTCGCCTGCGCGCTCAGCGCCGCCCGCGAGCTGGGCGCCACGACGTTCGCCTGCCCCTCGACCGGCAACCTCGCCAACGCCGTGGCGGCCGCCGGCGCCCGAGCCGGGATCAAGACGGTCGTCTTCATCCCGAGCAACCTCGAGACGCCCAAGCAGGTCAACTCCGCGATCTTCACCGAGAACCTGGTCGCCGTCGACGGCAACTACGACGACGTCAACAAGCTCGCCTCCGAGATCGCCGGCGAGGAGGAGGGCTGGGCGTTCGTCAACGTCAACGTGCGGCCCTACTACGCCGAGGGATCCAAGACCCTGGGCTACGAGATCGCCGAGCAGCTCGGCTGGCGGCTGCCCGACCAGGTCGTCATCCCGGTCGCCTCCGGCTCCCAGCTGACCAAGGTCGACAAGGCCTTCCAGGAGCTCATCAAGCTCGGCCTGGTCGAGGAGAAGCCCTACCGGATCTTCGGCGCCCAGGCCACCGGCTGCGGCCCCGTCGCCACCGCCTACAAGGCCGGCACCGACGCCATCCGCCCGGTCAAGCCCGACACCATCGCCAAGAGCCTCGCGATCGGCAACCCCGCCGACGGCATCTACGTCCTCGACATCGCCCGCCGCACCGGCGGTGCGGTCGAGGAGGTCACCGACGACGAGATCCGCGAGGGCATCGTGCTGCTCGCCCGTACCGAGGGCATCTTCACCGAGACCGCCGGCGGGACGACGACCGCGGTCACCAAGAAGCTCGTCGAGACCGGCCAGCTCGACCCCACCCTCGAGACGGTCATCATCAACACCGGGCACGGCCTCAAGACCCTCGACTCGATCTCCGGTCAGGTCGGCCCCGCCGCGACCATCGCTCCGAGCTATGACGCCTTCAAGGCGACCGGCCTGTGATGAGCGCCGTCCGGTGGGGGCCACTTCGTTCAGACCCCCGCAGCGTTGTCGCCGCTTGACGACCGCTCCGCTCCCAAGGCCGCCCGCGCGGCTCCGCCTTGCGGCCGCACGCACCGGACGACGCTCATCGCAACTCACCATCACCACAGCAAAGGAAATTCCCATGAGCGTCCGCGTCCGGATCCCCACCATCCTCCGCACCTACACCGGTGGCGACTCCGAGGTCAGCGCCACCGGTGCCACCCTGGCCGAGGTGCTCGACGACCTCGACGCCAGCTACGCGGGCATCAAGGGCCGGATCCTCGACGAGGACGGCAAGCTGCGCCGGTTCGTCAACGTCTACGTCAACAACGACGACGTGCGCTTCGAGCAGGATCTCGCCACGCCGACGCCCGACGGCGCCGAGGTCTCGGTGATCCCGGCGGTGGCCGGCGGCTGCTAGCTCGCCCGTACGTCGACCGCCCGGTGCGCATGGCGCCCGGGCGGTTCGCCGTATGCCCGGGTGAACGCCGCGACGTACGACGACGCGGTGGCGTAGCCCACCCGGTGGGCGGTCTCGGTGACCGACCAGCGGCTCAGCATCGCCCGGGAGGCCTCGAGCCGGGTGCGCGTGCGCCAGGCCGAGAACGACATGCCGTAGACCCGCTCGAACTCGCGCTGCAGGGTCTTCGGGCTGACGTGCAGCCGCTCGGCCCAGCCGGGCAGCCCGGTCCGGTCGGCCGGGTCCAGGGCGAGTGCCCGGGCAACGGCGCGGGCCGGGCCGAGTGCCGCCGAGCCGAAGCCGACCGGGTCGGCCGGCGAGGCGGCGAGCTCGCCGAGCAGTACCCCGCGCGCGGCCAGGCCGGCGCGCTCGTCCGTGCCGGGGCGGACCAGCCGCGTGACGGCGTCGACCGCCGTCGGCGACATCGCGAGCACGGTCGCCTCGTGCCGCACCAGCTCGTCGGGCGCGCGCCGGACGCAGAGTCGCACCACGGTCTGCACCTCCAGCGCGGTGACCTCGGCGACCACGCCCTGGCGCACCCACACGGCGCTGGTCGGGCCGGCGAAGGCGGCGGTGCCGCCGCGGCCGACCGCGAGGACGCCGTCGGGGGAGAAGTAGACCTGGTGCACGAAGTCGTTGCGCGACTCGGGGAAGTCGGTGATCACGCCGGCCGGCGGGTAGCGCAGCGCGAGGATGCCGTCGGGCGGCCCGAGACCGTAGGGGAACTCCTCGACCACCGCGCCGCCGGCCTCGGTCGCGGTGACCGCGGGGCCGGGACGTGTGGGGGCGTCCACCTGTCCTCTGCGCGTCACCATCTGACTCCTTCGCGACACCGGCACTGCGATTGGTAAGGCTACCCTCACCTAGTCCGTCGCGCGGTCTCGGGTGACCACGCGCGCCGCATTCCCGACGTGAAGGACCATCATGCAGCTCAGCCCCCGGCCGGCCCGCGCTCTCGCCGCCCTCTCCGCCGTCGCCCTGCTCGGCGTGACCCTCGCCGCCTGCGGCAGCGAGGACGACGGCGAGGACGGCGCCACGGCGGCCAGCACGCCGGCCTCCGCCCGTGCGTGCGAGGTCGACACGCCGCCGCTTCCCGAGGCGGCGCCGGTCGCCGCGTTCGACCCGGCCGCGAAGACGCGCACCTTCGAGGCCGACAACGGGGCCGTCGAGATCCCGACCGACCCGCAGCGCATCGTCGCGACCGGGTACGCCGTCCCGGTGCTCCTCGAGGCCGACGCGGATGTCGTCGGCATCTCAGAGTGGGGCCGTGGCACCGCGCTGATGACCGAGGACGACCTGGCCGACTACCAGGCCCTGAAGAAGGTCGCCGGCGAGACGGCCGCCAGCACCGGCTACGAGGCGATCGCCAACCTGAAGCCGGACCTGATCATGCTCGGCGTCCCGCTGCCCGTGCTGGGCGACGTCGATCTCGATCGGCTCGAGTCGATCGCGCCCGTCGTCGTGCTCGGCCCGGACCGCCCCGACGGCTGGAAGAACCTGTCGCAGCGCCAGGCCGACGCGGCTGGGGTCGTCGACTACTTCGAGGCCGCCAAGGCGTCCTACGACGCCAAGGCCGCCGCGCTCACCGAGAAGTACGCCGACGTCCTCGACGGGCACTGCTTCGGCCACGTCGGTGCGTACGGCGACGTGAGCGCGGGCAACTTCAACCGCGAGTACGCCGGCGCCTGGGGCACCAATATCGCCACCGACGTGGGCGCGACGTACTACGGCGGGCCGGCCGAGCCGGGCAAGGGATCGGCCGCGTTCTCCGAGTACCCCTCGATCGAGGAGCTCCCGCAGAGCCTCGCCGACGCGGACGTCATCACCTACACGGTGGACGACGAGGGCGAGCCGTCCGAGTCGGTGCAGTACGTCCTCGACCACGCCCTGTGGCAGACGCTGCCGGCGGTGCGCGACGGCAGGGTGATCCCGCTGCGCTACACCGAGGCGGCCACCTACCCGACCGCCGAGCGCGCACTGGACGAGATCGATAGCGCCTTCGCCGAGGCCTTCGCGGACGAGCTGAAGTGATCGGCGAGCGCGACCGGCCGGCCGAGCGCGTCGCCGAGCACCACGGCGCCGGGCGGGGGATGCGCCGGATCGGCTACCCGATCGGGATCTGCCGCACGACCGTCGCCCGGCGCGAGCTCGTGACGCCGCGGATGCTGCGGCTCACCCTGACCGGCGACGACCTGGCCGGCTTCCACAGCTATGTGGCCGACGACCACGTGAAGATCGTCTTTCCCCACGCCGACGGCAGCCGCACCGACCCGGTGCCCAACGACCGGCAGCTGCTCGACTGGCCCAAGCCGCTCCCGCCGACGCGGACCTACACGATCCGCCACGTCGACGTCGCGGCCCGCGAGGTCGACCTCGACGTCGTGCTCCACTCGGGCGGTCTGGCCGGCGACTGGGCGGAGGCCGCCGCGATCGGCGACCCCGCCGTGATCGCGGGGCCGCCGGGCGCCAAGGCGTTCGCGCACACCCACCGCCACTACGTGTTCGCGGTCGACGTCACCGGTCTTCCTGCCGTCGCGCGCTGGCTCGACGAGGCCGACTGGCTGGCCGCGGCCGGCGCGACCGCGCACGTGCTCGTCGAGCACGACCACGCCGACGAGACGGGCTACCCGCTCGCCGTACGTGAGGGGGTCGAGGTGCGCTGGCTCTCGCGCGCCGAGGGGTCGCAGCTCGGCGCGCAGGTGCGGGCGCTCGACGTACCCGACGACACCTTCGTGTTCGGCGCGGGGGAGGCCGAGGACCTCAAGGCGGTCCGTCGCTGGGTGGCCGAGCGCGAGCTGCCGGCGAGCATCACCGGCTACTGGAAGCGCGGCGTCGCGGGGTTGGACGATTGACCCTGCGTCACCCCGGCCCCCTGGTCGCGCTCGTCGCGCTGGGCGCGGCCCTCGCCGGCGCGGTCGTGTGGAGCCTTTCCATCGGGCAGGGTGACATCCCGGCCGGCTCGGTGCTCCCCGCGCTCCTCCGGTACGACGACCACGATGCCGCGCACATCGTCGTGCGTCAGGTCCGGCTGCCCCGGACCCTGCTCGCGATCCTGGTCGGTGCCGCGCTCGCCCTGGCCGGCGCGCTCGTGCAGGCGCTGACCCGCAACCCGCTCGCCGAGCCGGGCGTGCTGGGAGTGACCTTCGGCGCGTCGTTCGCGGTCGTCGTGGCGACGGCGCTCGGCATCGCCGGCGGCCAGAGCGCGCAGCTCGTCGTCGCGACGCTCGGCGCCGCGATCGCCACGGCGGTGGTGTACGCCGTCGGGCGGGCCGACCCGCTGCGCCTGCTGCTGGCGGGGACGGCCTTCAGCGCGCTCGTCGCCAGCCTCTCGCTCGGCATCCGGCTGCTCGATCCCGACGCCTTCGACGACCACCGCTTCTGGGCGGTCGGCTCGCTCGCCGGCCGCGACCAGCAGCCGCTGACGCTGCCGACCGTCGTGGTGGTCGTCGCCATCGTGCTCGCCCTCGTCCTCGTGCGTCCGCTGTCCGCACTGGAGATGGGCGACGACGTCGCCCACGGGCTCGGCGTCAGAGTGGGCGCTACCCGCACCGCCGTCCTCGTCGTGGCGACGGTGCTCGCCGGGGTCGCGACCGCGATCGCCGGCCCCATCGCCTTCGCCGGGCTGATCGTGCCGCACCTGGTCCGCCGGTTCGCCCGCGGCTCGGTGGGCTGGCTGATCCTCCTCTCGCTCGTGGGCGGGCCGGTGCTGCTGGTCGCGGCCGACACCGTCGGCCGGCTGGTCCTGCCCGTCGGTGACGCACCCGTCGCGATCGTGACCGGCCTGCTCGGCGGCCCGCTGCTGGCGTGGGTCGTGCGCCGTCAGGGCGCGGAGGCCGCCTCGTGATCGCCACCTTCCCGCGGCCCGCGCGGCGTACCGTGCTCGCGCTGGTCCTCGTCGCCGTCGCCACGGCCGCCGTGTCCCTCGTCGCCCTCTGCTACGGCGACGGCTGGTCGGCACCGGGCCGGGTGATCGCCGGCCTGCGCGGCGACGGTCCGCTCGCCGGACGCGTGCTCGAGTGGCGGATGCCCCGGGTGACCGCCGCCGTCGTGTTCGGGCTCGCGCTCGGGCTGGCGGGCGCCCTCTTCCAGAACCTCACCCGCAACCCCCTCGGCGCGCCCGACGTGATCGGGCTCGACCAGGGCGCCTACACCGGCGTTCTGCTCGTACTCACCGTCGCCGGCGGCGCCCACTTCGCGGCCGCCGCGGACAACGGTGGTGGCTTCGCGCTCGGGCTGGCCGGGGCGGCGCTGGCCGGCGGCCTGCTGGCGGCGGGCATCGTGGCACTGCTCGCGATGGGAAGCGGCTACACCGGCTACCGGCTGATCGTCATCGGCATCGCGGTCAACGCCGTGCTCACGGCCATGAACTCGTGGCTGATCCTGCGCGCCGACCTGGAGGTCGCGATGGCCGCCGCCAGCTGGTCGGCCGGCAACCTCAACGGCACCGACTGGTCGGACCTGGTGGTGCCCGGTGCCGGGCTCGCCGTCCTGGGGGTCGGTGCCGCCTGCCTCGCCCGTCCCCTGCACCAGCTCGCCCTCGGCGACGACGTCGCGGTCACCACCGGCATCCGGATCGGCCGGCTGCGGTTGCTCATCGCGACCGTGGGTGTCGGCTGCACCGCCATCGTGGCCGCCACCGCCGGCCCCATCGTCTTCGTCGCCCTGATGGCGCCCCAGATCGGCCGCCGGCTGGCCGGCACGGCCGGGGTCGCGCTGCTGCCCTCCGCCCTCACCGGGGCCCTGCTGCTGGGGACGGCGGACCTGCTCGCCCAGGTCGTCGCCCCGGTGCAGCTCCCCGTTGGCGTGGTGACCGGCGCCATCGGCGGCGTCTACCTGTTGTGGTTGCTGTTCAAGGAGGTCCAACGATGACCAGGCTGCGCACTGACGGACTCCGGCTCGGGTACGGCGAGCGCACGGTGGTCGAGCACCTCGACCTGACCGTGCCCGACGGTGCTCTCACCGCGATCGTCGGTCCCAACGCGTGCGGGAAGTCCACCCTGCTGCGCTCGCTGGTGCGGCTGTTGCGCCCGGAGGCGGGCAGCGTCGTCCTGGACGGCCGGTCGATCGCGACCTGGCGGCCCAAGGCGGTCGCCCGCGAGCTCGGCTTCCTGCCGCAGGGCACCACGACGCCCGAGGGGATCCGGGTCGTCGGCCTGGTCCGGCGCGGGCGCTACGCCCGGCAGCCGGCCATCGGCACCTGGACCCGCGCCGACGACGAGGCCGTCGCGGCCGCCCTCGACGACGCGGGGGTCGCGGACCTCGCGGACCGACGGGTCTCGGCGCTCTCCGGCGGGCAGCGGCAGCGGGTCTGGATCGCGATGGTGCTCGCCCAGGAGACTCCCTACCTGCTCCTGGACGAGCCGACCACGTTCCTCGACATCGCCCACCAGTACGAGCTCCTGCGGCTGCTGCGCCGCCTGGTCGACGACGGCCGGACCGTCGTCGCGGTGCTCCACGACCTCAACCAGGCCTGCCGCTTCGCCGATCACCTGGTCGCCATGCGCGACGGTGCGGTCGTCGCCACCGGAGCGCCGGCCGAGATCGTGGACGCCGCGCTCGTCGAGCGCGTCTTCGGGCTCGCCTGCGAGGTGCTGCCCGACCCCGTCACGGGGACGCCGATGATCGTCCCCCACGCGTGAGCCCGCGCCGGTCGCGCAGGTGCGCGGCCTCCGCGTCGTTGCGGCAGAGCGCGAGCGCGGTGTCATAGGCGACGCGGGCCTCCGCGTCCCGGCCCAGCCGGGCCAGCAGCTCCGCCCGCACCGCGGGCAGCCGGTGCCCGGGCAGGGCGACCTCCTCGAGCGCGGCGAGCCCGGCGGCCGGTCCGCTGCGCTCGGCGACCGCGACCGCCCGGTTGAGGCGCACGACGGGCGAGTCGCCCAGGCCCAGCAGCTCGTCGTACCGCTCGACGATGCGGTCCCACCGGGTCGCGCCGGCGGACAGCGCGATCGCGTGCTCGGCCGCGATCAGCGCCTGGAGCAGGTACGGCGCCGGCGGGCCGGTCACCAGCGGCCGCAGCAGGTCGAGCGCCTCGGATGCCTCGTCGTGGTGCCAGCGGCGGCGGTCCTGGTCGGGCAGCAGCACCAGCCTGCCGTCGACCGTGCGGGCGTCGCGGCGGGCGTGCTGCAGGACCATCAGGGCCAGGAGCGCGTCGAGCTCGTCGTACCGGCTCGGGAGGACCGAGCGCAGCACCCGCACCAGCCGGACCGCCTCCCCGGCCACGTCGGCGCGCAGCACGTCGGCGCCCGAGCCGGGCGCGTAGCCGCTGGTGAAGGCGAGATAGGCGATGTCGGCGACGGTGCCGACCCGCGCGTCCAGCTCATCCGGGGGAGGGACGGCGAAGCGGGCACCGGCCAGCTTCTTGCGGGCCCGGGTCAGCCGGGCGGCCATCGTCGCGGTCGGCACCAGGAACAGCCGGGCGACGTCCTCGGTCGCGACGCCGAGAACCAGCCGCAGCGTCAGCGCGGCCGACGCCTCACGCGACAGCGACGGGTGCGCGCACAGCAGGACCAGACGCAGGCGCTCGTCCATCACGACCTCCGTCTCCGGCGGAGCGGCCAGCACCCGCCGCGCCTCCTGCTGCAGGGACGCCTCGACCTCGAGCAACGGCTCCTTCCGGGCGGCCACCGCCTCGGTCCGCAGGGCGTCCGTGATCCGGCGCCGGGCCGTCGTCAGCAGCCAACCGGCCGGGTTGGCGGGCGGACCCGCCTCCGGCCAGGTCCGCGCCGCCGCCTCGAACGCGTCCGCCAGGCCGTCCTCGGCGAGGTCGACCCGGCGGCACCACGCGGCGAGCAGGGCCAGCAGCCGGCCCCACTCGTCGCGCAGGACGCGTTCGAGCTGCTCCACCGGCAGCGGTCAGTCCGGCGGCGCGGGCAGGCAGGTGCGCACCTCGACGCCGTCCTCGGTGTCGGCGAGCACCGCGCAGATCTGCAGCAGGTCGTCGAGGTCGTCACTCTCGACGATGTAGAAGCCGCCGAGCTGCTCGACAGACTCGACGTACGGGCCGTCGGTGACGACGACCTCGTCGGCGGTGCGGCGCACGACCTTGGCCGTGCGGGAGTTGGCGAGCTCGGCGCCGCCCGTGACGCGGTGGCCCCGCTCCTCCAGCAGCCGGCTGAACTCGCCGTGCCGGGCATAGGTCTCGGCGCGCTCCTCGGGGCTCGCGGACTCCCAGGTCGCTTCGTCACCGGTCAGCAGTACGACGTACTCGGTCATCGGGATCATCTCCTCGTGAGGTGTGCTGAGTCTTCCACCTCGATGACGGGCGAGCCGGCGGCGAATCGACAGCTCGCGCGAGATCCGTTCGACGTCAGCCGAGGAGCTGCGCCGCGAGCGCCGCGCTGGCCGGGTAGTCGACCTTGCTGACCGGGGTCCGCGGCACCTCGTCGACGAACAGCACCGTCTTGGGCACCTTGTAGTTGGAGATGAGCGCCCGGCAGTGCTCCCGCACCCCGTCCTCGGTGAGGGCCGTGCCGTCGCGGCGCTGCACGAGAGCGGTGACCTGCTGACCCCAGCGCTCGTGGGGGGTGCCGACGACGACCGCGTCGAAGACGTCGTCGTGGCGCAGCAGCACCGCCTCGACCTCCTCGGGGTGCACCTTCTCGCCGCCGGTGTTGATGCAGACCGAGCCACGCCCCAGGACGGTGACCGAGCCGTCCTCCTCACGGCGCGCGAAGTCGCCCGGGATCGCCCAGCGAACACCGTCGATCTCGCGGAAGGTCGCGGCCGTCTTGACCGGGTCCTTGTAGTAGCCGAGCGGCACCGGGCCCGATCGGCCGAGCATGCCGTCGACGCCGACGGGGCACGGCTTGAGGTCGGGGTCGAAGACCTCGACCTGGTCGGTGACGGTGAACCGTGGCGCGCTCTGGCCGCCGTCGGTGCCGTCGTCGATCCGGGAGCCGGTCGCGCCGGACTCCGAGGCGCCGTAGGAGTCGAGGATGAAGCGGCCCGGCAGTGCCTGGCGGATCTCCTCGCGCACCCCGTCGGACAGGGGCGCGGCGCCGTTGGAGACCGCGGCGAGGCTGGACAGGTCCCAGCGGTCCGGCTCGGCCAGGATCGCCTCGGCGACCGGGCGCCCCATCGCGTCGCCGAGGAAGGTCATCGAGACGACTCTGGCCTTCTCGACCAGGTCCAGGATCTTGGCCGGGTCGAAGTGCGGCTCGGTGAAGAGGGCGATCGTCTGGCCGGCGACGTGGCCGTTGCCCAGGATCCACTGGCTGCCGCCGTGCATCATCGGGCCGCAGGCCAGCAGCACCATCGGGTTCTCGACGGCGACCGCCTCCTCGGCCAACTGCTCGACGGAGTCCAGGGGCGCGCCGTAGCGGGCGGCGTTGAGCGCGGCCCGGATCAGGTCCTCGTTGCGCCACACGACGCCCTTCGGCGAGCCGGTCGTGCCACCGGTGTAGAGGACGTAGTGGTCGTCGGCGCTACGGCCCGTGATCCGGCGCTCCGGCGACGCGGCGGCCAGCGCGGCGTCGTACTGGTCGCCGAGGACGATGGTGTGCCGCAGGGTCGGCGTGTCGAGCTCGGCCACCGCGTCGACGTACTCCGGAGCCACGATGGCCGCGACGCAGTCGGCGTTGTCGTAGAGGTAGGCCAGCTCGTCGCGGAGGTACTTGTAGTTGATGTTGATCGGGACGGCCCGCGCCTTGAGGCAGCCGTAGAGAGCGTCGACCCACTCGATCCGGTTCGTGGAGTGCACCGCGACATGCTCGCCCGGCCGCACGCCGAGTCCGACGAGGTGGTTGGCCAGTCGGGTGGAGCGCTCGTCGATCTCGGCGAAGGTCCAGATCCGGTCGCCGGTGTGGACCGCGGCCCGGTCGGGCACCGTGTCGGCCATCGCCTCGAGGACGTCGGCGAGGTTGAGCGGGCGAGCGGCGGTCGCGTCGGGCGTGGCGGCGGGTGTGGTCGAGGTCACAGGAGAAGAGTGCCAAACTAGAACAGGTTCTCGCCAGGGTTCGGGCCGGTCCGTTTCGGCATGATGGTGGGGTGAGCGACCACCACTACGCCCTCGACCTGGTCTGGCAGGGCAACCGCGGCACCGGCACCAGCGGCTACCGCGACTACGACCGCAGCGTCCTGCTGAGCGCCGCCGGCAAGCCCGAGCTGCTCGGCTCGGCCGACCCCATGTTCCGCGGCGACGCCACGCGGTGGAACCCCGAGGAGCTGCTCCTCGCCGCCCTCGCGCAGTGCCACCTGCTGTCCTACCTGCACTCGGCCGTCAACCACGGCGTCGTCGTCACGGCCTACGACGACAGCCCGGTCGGCACCATGGCGCAGATCGGGCAGGGTGGCCGGTTCACCTCCGTCACCCTGCGGCCGCGGGTGAGCGTCGCCGAGGCGGGGATGGTCGAGGTCGCCCGCGAGATCCACGGCGAGGCGAGTCGCAACTGCTTCATCGCGGCGTCGGTGAGCTTCCCGGTCGGGCACGAGCCCACCACCCTCGTCGCCGGCCTCGTCGCGGGCTGACACCCGGGCGCCACCGGCGCGCCATGAGCCGTTCAGGACGGTCTGGTTCAAAGCAGCCATGACCAGCCCGCCGCGCCGTACCCGCACCGTCCTCGTCGCCGCCGGAGTCGCCCTCGCCGGCATCGGCGTGACGACCGGCGGCGGGCGTGAGCTGCTGCGCCGCCAGGCGGCCATCGCCCGGGCCCGGATCGGCAAGCCCCTCGGCGAGGACGCGATCCCGGCGGACAAGGTCTGGAAGCGCAAGTCGTACGACGGCGCGCCGCTCCATCTCCTCGTCCTCGGCGACTCGATAGCGGCCGGGCTCGGGGCCGAGCGGGCCAAGGACACCCTCGGCGCGCGGGTCGCGCGGGGGCTGGCCGGTGCGCTGCACCGGCCGGTCGCGCTGCGCACGGCCGCCGTGGTGGGCTCGGAGAGCTCCGCGCTGGCCGGCCAGCTGGACACGCTGCCGGGCGACTACCGCGCCGACGTCGCCGTGATCGTGGTCGGCGGCAACGACGTGACCCACCGGGTGCCTGTCGCGACGTCCGCCGCCCAGCTCGAGGAGGCGGTGGTCCGGCTCCGCGGGCACGGGACCGAGGTCGTGGTCGGCACCTGCCCGGACCTCGGCGCCCTGCGGCCGGTCCCGCAGCCGCTGCGCTCCCTGGGGTCGCGGATGTCGCGCCAGCTCGCGCAGGCGCAGGCGGAGGTCGCGGTACGCAACGGGGCGCACGCCGTGTCGCTGGCCCACGTGGTCGGCCCCTTCTTCATCACCAACCCCGACGAGATGTTCAGCCTGGACCGCTTCCATCCCAGCGCGCTGGGCTACAAGCGCACGGCCAAGGCACTGCTCCCCTCGGTCCTGCTGGCGCTCGGGCACGCCGAGCGGGTGCCCTTCGGCCATCGGGCGCCCCACGCCTAGCCTCGACGCATGACGACCGTCCTGCTCGCGACCTTCGACCTCATGCCCGGCGGCGAGCCCGAGGGCGCCACCCTGCCGGAGGCGCTGGCCACCCACGGGATCGACGCACGCTGGGTGCGCTGGGACGACCCGGCGGTCGACTGGGCGGCCGCCGACCTGGTCGCCGTGCGCTCCACCTGGGACTACCATCGCCGGCTGCCCGCCTTCCTCGACTGGGCGCGGCGGGTCGATGCGGAGACCCTGCTGCTCAACGGAGCCGCGGTGTTCACCTGGAACGCCGACAAGGCCTACCTCGTCGAGCTCGCCGACGTCGTACCGACGGTGCCGACGATGCTCCTCGACGACACGGCGCTGGCCGACGGCCTGACGGCGGCGCTCGCGCGGTGGGGGAGTGTGATCGTCAAGCCGCGGACCGGGGCCGGCGGCGTCGGGGTCGTCGTGGCCGAGCGTGTCGACGACCCGCGCCTCGAGGGACTGGTCGCCGGGCCGTGGATAGCGCAGCCGCTGGTGGAGTCCGTGCGGACCACGGGCGAGTCGTCGGTCTACGTCTTCGACGGCGTCGCGCTCGCCCAGGTCGACAAGGTCGCGGCCACCGGCGAGGTGCGGGTCCATGAGCTCTACGGCGGCCGCAGCGCGCCGGTCGCGCTCGATCCGGAGCGGGCGGGGGCGGCCGCCGACGCGGTCCGGGCGGTCGCCGCGATGCGGGGAGCGAACCTGGCCTACGCACGGGTCGACCTGATGTCTTGGGAGGGTCGGTGGGTCGTCAGCGAGATCGAGCTGATCGAGCCCGGGCTCTACCTCGACGTCGATCCGGGCAACGCCACGCGGTTCGCGGCGCTGGTCGCGGGCCGCCTGGACCGGTGCTGAACTCGTCTCGAACCGGGCTTTCTCCTTGCACTCGCCATGGTCGAGTGCTAAACATGATGCTGGCACTCTCGCCTTGAGAGTGACAACGGACATCGCGAAGGAATCGCAGGAGTTATGTCGAAGCTGATTGCTTTCAACGAGGAGGCCCGCCGCGGCCTCGAGCGTGGCATGAACACGCTCGCGGACGCCGTCAAGGTCACCCTGGGCCCCAAGGGCCGCAACGTCGTGCTGGAGAAGAAGTGGGGCGCCCCCACGATCACCAACGACGGTGTCTCCATCGCCAAGGAGATCGAGCTCGAGGACCCCTACGAGAAGATCGGCGCCGAGCTGGTCAAGGAGGTCGCGAAGAAGACGGACGACGTCGCCGGTGACGGCACGACGACCGCGACCGTCCTCGCCCAGGCCCTCGTCAAGGAGGGCCTGCGCAACGTGGCCGCCGGCGCCAACCCGATGGGCCTCAAGCGCGGCATCGAGGCGGCCGTGACGGCCGTCTCCGAGCAGCTCCTCGGCATGGCCAAGGACGTCGAGACGCGCGAGCAGATCGCCGCCACCGCCACCATCTCCGCCGGTGGCGACGCCACCGTCGGTGACGCCATCGCCGAGGCGATGGACAAGGTCGGCAAGGAGGGCGTGATCACGGTCGAGGAGTCGAACACCTTCGGCATCGACCTCGAGCTCACCGAGGGCATGCGGTTCGACAAGGGCTACATCTCGGCCTACTTCGTGACCGACCCCGAGCGCATGGAGACCGTCCTCGAGGACGCCTACGTGCTCATCGCCAACAGCAAGGTCAGCAACGTCAAGGACCTGCTGCCGCTGCTCGAGAAGGTCATGCAGTCGGGCAAGCCGCTCGTCATCATCGCCGAGGACGTCGACGGCGAGGCGCTGTCGACCCTGGTCGTCAACAAGATCCGCGGCACCTTCAAGTCCGTCGCCGTCAAGGCGCCGGGCTTCGGCGACCGCCGCAAGGCCATGCTGCAGGACATCGCGATCCTCACCGGCGGCCAGGTCATCTCCGAGGAGGTCGGCCTCAAGCTGGAGACCGCCGGTGTCGAGCTGCTCGGCCAGGCCCGCAAGGTCGTCATCACCAAGGACGAGACCACCATCGTCGAGGGTGCCGGCGATCAGGCCCAGATCGAGGGCCGGGTCAACCAGATCCGCGCCGAGATCGAGAGCAGCGACTCCGACTACGACCGCGAGAAGCTCCAGGAGCGCCTCGCCAAGCTGGCCGGCGGCGTGGCCGTCATCAAGGTCGGCGCGGCCACCGAGGTCGAGCTCAAGGAGCGCAAGCACCGCATCGAGGACGCCGTCCGCAACGCGAAGGCGGCCGTCGAGGAGGGCATCCTCCCCGGTGGTGGTGTCGCTCTGGTCCAGGCCGGTGCCAACGCGTTCGACAAGCTCGAGCTCGAGGGCGACGAGGCCACCGGTGCCAACATCGTCAAGGTCGCGCTGACCGCTCCGCTCAAGCAGATCGCGATCAACGCGGGCCTCGAGGGCGGCGTCGTCGCGGAGAAGGTCGCGAACCTTCCCGCCGGCCAGGGCCTCAACGCCGCGACCGGCGAGTACGTCGACCTGCTGGCCGAGGGCATCATCGACCCGGCCAAGGTCACCCGCTCGGCCCTGCAGAACGCCGCGTCGATCGCCGCGCTGTTCCTCACCACCGAGGCCGTCGTGGCCGACAAGCCGGAGAAGGCCGCCCCCATGGGTGGCGACCCGACCGGCGGCATGGGCGGCATGGACTTCTGATCGACTGATCAGGAGCCCGGCTCCCGCAGAACCACTGCACGACCCCCGCCTCCGGGCGGGGGTCGTGTGGTTTTTCCGTCGCCCCGAGCGCTGCGCCTGAGTAACATGGTGCGCTCCGTGATCGGATCGAGAGGGAAGGGAGTGTGGGTTGATGCCCGAAGCGCAGTGCGCCGCTGTCGGCGCGCCTGAAATCGACCCATCTTCACCGGTCTCCGTCCGACTCGGACCTCTTCGTTGACGCTGCTTCCACGCGGCGGGCGATCTCGCTGTCGGACGAGACCCCTTGCTTCAAGGGAGTAACCCGTTGTCATCAACATCTGATTCGAACCGCCCCAGCACGGCTGCCACCTGGACGACCCGTCCGGAACAAGCCGGTACCGACCAAGCGGGCATCCGCGAGGTACTGCTGGCCGCGTTCCCGACGAGTCTCGAGGCCGACCTCGTCGACGCCCTGCGCGCCGATCCGGAAGCCTGGCTGCCGGACCTGTCCGTCGTCTCCGCGGCCGCCGACGGGACCGTCGTCGGGTACTCGCTGCTGACTCGGTGCCACGTGGGCGGTTCCCCCGCCCTCGCGCTCGGTCCCTGCGCGGTGCCCCCCGAGCACCAGTCCCAAGGTGCCGGGGCGGCGGCGATCCGAGCCGGCCTCGACGCGGCGCGCAGGAACGGCGAGAACCTGGTCGTCGTCCTCGGGCACGCCGAGTACTACCCGCGGTTCGGCTTCGACCGGGCGTCGCGGTTCGGCATCACGGCGACCTTCGAGGTGCCGGACGAGAACCTGATGGCGCTCGCCCTCGACCCGTCGCGGCCGGTGCCCGACGGTCAGATCCGGTACGCGCCCGCCTTCGGAGTCTGAGAGCCGGCTCGCGTCACGACCGCACGGCCCCCGTCCTCGGGCGGGGGCCGTGTGGCTTCCTGTCAGCGACGCCAGCGGATCGCGGCGTAGATGTCGATCGGGAGCACGATGCCTGTGGAGTCGCCGGATGCAAGGAGAGGTGCAGCGGGGTGGCACGGCGCTGAGCGTAGGTCCGGATGCTCGTGCAGCAGTCCCGCCCGTTCCATCCGGCTGTCCGGAGGTCGCGCTCACACACGAACGCTGGAAAGGTGAGGCCCTCGCCTTCGACAGGGTCGAGGGCCTCACAGTTGGATGGGGCTCTGAAGGGACGTACTACCTATTGGGCGACGTTGAGGTAGATCGCCTCGTCCATGCTGAGCATGGCCTGGGCCTTGAGGATGCCCTTGCCGGCAGCCTTGGGCTGGACGTCGAACACGATGACGCCCGTCTTCTTGAGGCCCGGGCTCAGGTCCTCGTAGGTGAAGGCGTTGTCCAGGACGTAGGCCTGATCCGAAGTATCGACCTCATAGCCGTCGACCTCGAGCATGAAGTCCTCGCTGCTGACCTGGATGGATTCGTCCTTGACGTTCTGGACGGTGATGGTGATGACAACGTATTTGCCTGCCGGAGGGTCCGTGAACTGGTTGAGAGAGTCTTTCAACTCGACATTATCGATCTGGTAGCGGGCGCTCTTGTTCTCGACCGCCTTGCCCCGAGGAGCCGGGTTTCCCTTGGTGCCGACGGTGGCCGTCTTCTGCTGTTCCTTGGGCTCTTCGTCGACAGCAGAATCGTGCTTGGGGTTGTCCTCCGCGTCCGCGTTGAGGTTCTTCGACGCCTCGCTCGCTGCGTCGTCGACCTCCTTGGCAACCTCGTTGGCCCCAATGCCGACGATGGCGAAGCAGCCGCCGCACATAAGAATGAAGAAGGCGGTCACGCCGATCAGGACGTTGCGTAGGGTGTTTGACTTCTTTGGGGGTTGAGCGTAGTACGGCTGCCCTCCCTGCGGCGGAATCGGCTGCTGCGGGGGAGGTGGCGGGAACTGTTCAGTCACTGTGACACTCCTCAAATCGGCGGCATCTGCTTAGCCGCGAGCCAGATTATGGGAGGTTCTCGGGGTGCGTTCAGGTTTTGAGGGAGGTTTGACCCAACCGACTGGCGTGTTCGGTCGAGGATCTCGACCATTTCCTATGCGGCCCGAGGTTCGCGAGTCCGTGCCATTCTCGGAAGATGCCATCTCCGATCGACCGGTTCGGAGCCGGCGCGCATTCGCGGAGCGGCTGCACGCCGCGACCCAATGCGTCGAGGGGCCACGGGTTGCCCTCGGGCAGAAGCTTGGTGGCTAGATGCGCAGCGCATGGCGTTCGCCCGCACCTTGACATGGCGCGGCGCCTTTCGCAGCCTGCCCTCCATGAGCTACTGACCCCCAGAGAAACCTGCGGAAGCCAGGTAAGCCGCATGGGAGGCGACAGTCGGTGACGGATGGACTGCCGGTTGATGAGGAGGGCTTCGCTGCGGAGTCAGGAGGAAGGCACGGTTTGAAGGACCTCCCAGGCAATCTGGCGGATGCTGGCAGATGCGAGATCCCCGGATAGAGCGGCGGCTTCTCCATCTAGCCCTATGGTGCTCCACCCGCCGTTGTCTGACGTGAGGTGGTAGTAGTCCTCCCGCACAAAGGGATCGAAGTGTGCGCCATCGGTATTTGCCATCTCTGTGACGAGGAAGCGCCGGGTGTGCCACCTGCCTAGACTGTCGAGTACTACGAGATCGCTCTTCCACCATGGGGTGTAGGCGCGACGCCGGGGTGATGTCAGGTCCAGCTTCGCGCGCACGCGACCGGTCGACGTTCCATCAGAAGCCCCGGTGGTTTCCCACAAGACCAGGCCGCCGGCGACGATTCTGCCGACTTCTTCTTGCTCAGGACCGGTGTCCATGAATTCAAGCTTCTTGAGCATGCCAAGATGATGAAGAAGGGGCGGGCTCGACCCGTAGTGGAGCAAGCTTCGCAACAGCACAGCCATAGTGATCGCTTCGTCGCGGTCGCCCGAATCGAAGCGGCTAGCTGCGCCTTCAAGGTGACGCACGACGCGCTGCAGGGCATCGCGAATCTCGCCGTCGGGCCGTCGGACCTTCGGTGTCGACGTCTTGCCCTTGCGTGCGGCCATGAACCAACGATCGCTCATCCCTGCCGTCGACGCCGAGGATTTGCGAACATTGGCTGTTCTTGTCCAGTCTGCGGCGGCTGCCGAGGCAGGTCCAGGTTCGAGATGAATCGAGAGTCGGCATGGGCGACGTCCCGCGGAAGTTCCGTTCGGGAGCAGCATCAACCTCCGCATCAGTCGCCTCCGAGTCACGCATCACGCATCTCAACATTGCGCTTTCCTGTCGGGGGCTGCGGACGGGGCTCCGGCCAGGTTGTTATCAAAGTTAGGTCCTGGGATAGCGCAAAGTTCCCCTCGGCCTCACAAAGGTCGAGGTCCGCCCGCCGGCGAGGCGCGTCATTCTGGAGCCCGTTGACGCACCGCGCTCAAACAGCCAGGCGTCGTTGCCTGCGTGGTGCCGAGGGGAGACGACGTCACGCTGTGGTGTAGAGATCGAGGTTGATCTCGATCCCCGGCGGCTGCGGGTAGCACTCACCGACGACGGTGCCGTCCCGGTCCCGGATCAACTCGACACAGGTGGTGCCGCGAGGGGTGACCACGCGACCCAGGCCGTGCGGAGTCACCCATCGGTACGCCGTGAGGGCCAGTTGGCGCACCTGGTAGCCGCCGCCTCCGGAGGGGAGGTGGCCGTGGGTCTTGATCCGATGGTGTTGTCGGGTGAGGGGTGCGGCGTTGTGGTCGCCGGTCTGGCCGGGTGGGCCGTCGCGGGTGGTGGGGACGTACGGCGTGGCGTGGTCCAGGTCGAACCGGTCGCCAACCCCCGCTCCATTGGTGGAGTGGGGGAAGACGTCGCCGCACATGCGCTGGATGGCGCGCTCCCGGACGACGGTGGGGTGCTCGTAGGCGTTGACGCTGGTGACGCCGGCGAGGTCGAGGACGGGCTGGAGAGTGATGTCACGGCGGCTGAGGAGGTCGGCGAGCTGCTGGAGCAGGAACGGGCCCAGGCCCTCGACCCGAGCAACACCGGGGACGAGGCCGGTCAGGGCCAGGGCGGACAGGTGAACGTGGATGACGGCCTTGCGGTTCCGGGCGGGCTTCCTCGGCGGCGAGGGAGGCGCCTCGTCGGCCGGGGCCGGGGCGGGCTCACGAAGGCCGTCGAGGAAGGCGGCTGCGGCGTGCGGATCGGCCAGCAGCGCCAGTGCTTCGGCCCGGAGCTGCGCGCGGGTCGCGGGCTGCTCGTCGTCCGCACGCTCCTGGTGGGCTTCCAGCGCGTCGGCGAGGTCGTCGATGACGGCGTCCAGCTCGACGGCGGCACCGGCGGGGAGCTTCGCGGAGATCCGCCGGGTGGCGGCCTCACCACCGCCCACGGCGCACGGATCGAGGATGTCGCCGGGCCGGGGCCGGGAGAGCCAGCAGCCGGTCTTCTTGGCGTCGGCCTCGATCCGGGCCTGGTGGGCGGCCTGGTCGGCCTCGATCACCTTGGCCTCGGCGATCCGCAGGATCCGGCCGGGGGGCTGGCTGCCAGCGGCCGCGACGGCCGCATCGACGAGCCGCACCGCGTCGCGGTCGAGCTCGCGGGTCATCGCCGCGACCTTGCGGGCCAGCCAGGCGGGCATCGCCAGGTCGAGCACGCGCCCCCACGCCCGCGGCAGTCGGTGGCGCAGGTCGAGCGCTGCGGCGGCGAGGTGACGGGTGCTGACCTGCCCGGCCTGGAGGGCGATCGCGAGCTCGGCGACGCTCAGCTCGGCGACCTCGGGCGTGCCGTCGCCGCCGAGGCGGACCAGCCGGTCGCCACCCCTCGCCGCCGGCACGGCGCCGGGCTGGGTCTGCGGATCGTCCGCGTTGCGGTCGCACCACGCCAGCACCAGGAGCAGCTGGTCGACCTCGGCCTGACGCCGCGTGGCGAGGTTGGACTCGGCAGCAGCCAGCAGCTCCGCCGCTGACAGATCCCCGAGGTCCCGATGCATGGAGACAGCACAGCATCCACCCCCGACACGAACCCGAACCGTCGGCCGGCCCCTGTGGAAACGGCATGAGGTCGGCGCTCCGGGGGACCTTCGTCCCTGGCGCCGAGGACCATCCTGCGGCATGGTGAGTCCGAGGAACGACCACCAAACTGCGGGCAGCGTGGCCCGGAGCGGAGGGATGTCCGTGGCTGGATCGATCGATACGACGAGCGAGGACCGACAGACGACGTCCTCCGGGACCGCCTGGCTGATGCTCGCGGTGGCCACCCTCGGTTTCGTCGTGAACTTCTGGGCATGGGCCCTGCTCAGCCCGCTGGGACCGCTGTTCCGCGACACGGGCATGCTGGGCGAGCTCAGCGAGTCCGACGTCTCTCTGCTCGTCGCGGTGCCGGTCGTGGTGGGCTCGCTGGGCCGGATCGTGGTGGGGGCGCTGACCGACCGCTTCGGCGGACGCGTGATGTTCCCGCTGGTGTCGTTCGCGACGGTGGTGCCGATCCTCTTCGTCGCCTTCTTCGCGCTCGACTCCTACGCCCTGCTGCTGGTCGGAGGGTTCTTCCTCGGCATCGGAGGCACCGCCTTCGCCGTGGGCGTGCCGTTCGTCAATGCCTGGTTCCCGCCCGAGAAGCGCGGTCTGGCGGTCGGCATCTTCGGTGCCGGCATGGGTGGTACGGCGATCAGCGCGCTCACCACCGTCAAGCTGTACGACGGCCTGGGGGAGCGCGCCCCGTTCTTGATCACCGCCGCCGCACTCGCGGCTTACGGCGTACTCGCCTGGCTGGTGCTGCGCGACGCCCCCGGCCGGATCGTCCCGACGACCCCGCTCGGACAACGCCTGGCGGCCACCGCGCGGCTGCCGATCACCTGGCAGGCGTGCATCCTCTATGCCGTCGCCTTCGGTGGGTACGTCGCCTTCTCGGTCTACCTCCCGGCGTACCTCAAGACCGCTCACGGCCTGACCGCGGCCGACGCGTCCAACCGGATGGCGGGCTTCGTGGTGATCGCCGTGGTGATGCGACCCGTCGGCGGCTGGCTGGCCGACCGGATCGGCGCGATCTCGGTGCTCGGCGTGGGCTTCGCCGTCGTCACCGTCTGCGCGGCCGTCGCGGCAGGGACGCCGCCGCTGCACGCCGGAGGCACGGTCGCCTTCCTGGCGATGGCGGCCGCGCTGGGCATGGGCAGCGGCGCGACCTTCGCGCTCGTCGCCCAGGTCACCGAGCCGAGCCGGGTCGGTGGCGTGACCGGCCTGGTCGGCGCGGCGGGCGGGCTGGGCGGCTTCGTGCCGCCGCTGATCATGGGCTACGTCTACGGCCACACCGACTCCTACGCCATCGGCCTGTGGCTGCTCGCGATCACCGCCGCGGCCACGCTCGTGCTGACCTACACCGTCGTCAACCGCACCGTCAGTGCCCCGGGATCGGAGCCCGCATGACCGACCTCGAGTCCCGCCTGCAGCAGGCCGCGATCGGATCGCGGCGCTTCTTCACCAAGGCCGAGGTGAGTGACGACGCGCGTGCGCTCTTCAAGAAGGGCGGCCGGGAGGGCGACGTCTTCTACCGCGACCGGTGGAGCCACGACAAGGTCGTGCGCAGCACCCACGGCGTCAACTGCACCGGCTCCTGCTCGTGGAAGGTCTACGTCAAGGACGGGATCATCACCTGGGAGGCGCAGCAGACCGACTACCCGAGCGCCGGCCCCGACCGGCCGGAGTACGAGCCCCGCGGCTGCCCGCGCGGCGCGGCGTTCTCCTGGTACACCTACAGCCCCACGCGGGTCCGCTATCCGTACATCCGCGGCGTGCTGCTGGAGCTGTTCCGCGAGGCGAAGCGGCAGTACGGCGACCCCGTGGTCGCCTGGGGCTCGATCGTCCAGGATCCCGAGAAGGCGCGGGCGTACAAGAAGGCCCGCGGCAAGGGCGGCCTGGTCCGCGCGACGTGGGAGGAGGCGGCCGAGATCGTGGCCGCCGCGCACGTCTACACCGTCAAGCGCTGGGGTCCCGACCGGATCGCGGGCTTCTCGCCCATCCCCGCCATGTCGCCGGTCTCTTACACCTCCGGCGCCCGCTTCCTCGAGCTGATCGGCGCGCCGATGCTCTCCTTCTACGATTGGTACGCCGACCTGCCCAATGCCTCGCCGCAGATGTTCGGCGACCAGACCGACGTACCGGAGTCGGGGGACTGGTGGGACGCGGGCTACCTCATCATGTGGGGCTCCAACGTCCCGCTGACCCGCACGCCCGACGCGCACTGGATGACCGAGGCGCGCTATCGCGGGCAGAAGGTGCTCGCCGTCGCGCCCGACTACGCCGAGAACGTGAAGTTCGCCGACGAGTGGGTCAGTCCCGCACCCGGCACCGACGGTGCCCTCGCGATGGCGATGGGCCATGTCGTGCTCAAGGAGTACTTCGTCGACCAGCAGGTGCCCTTCTTCACCGACTACAACAAGCGCTACACCGACCTGCCGCACCTGATCTGCCTCGAGCCGACGGGCGACGGTGCCTACCGACCCGGCAAGTTCCTCGTCGCCGGCGACACCGACCACCCCGAGGGCGGCACCGAGAACGCGATGTGGAAGCCGGCCGTCCTCGACGCGGCGAGTGGCGAGATCCGGATCCCGCAGGGCGCGATCGGCCACCGCTTCGGCGACGAGGGCCTGGGCCGCTGGAACCTCGAGCTCGGCGACCTCGACCCCGCGCTCACCCTGTACGACGTCCGCGAGGGTGCCGTCGAGGTCGAGCTGCCGCGCTTCGACGCCCCCGACGGCAAGGTCCGCCACCACCGCCGCGGTGTCCCCGTCCGCCGGGTGGGCGACCGGATCGTCACCACGGTGCTCGACCTGATGCTCGCCCAGTACGGCGTGGCCCGCGACGACCTCCCCGGCGCTTGGCCGCAAGGAACGGACGACCCCGACGGCGTCGCCACCCCGGCCTGGCAGGAGCAGCACACCGGCGTCCCCGCGGCCCAGGTGCGCCGGCTGGCGCGCGAGTGGGCGCAGAATGCGATCGACACCGAGGGCCGCGGGATGATCCTGATGGGTGCCGGGGTCAACCACTGGTTCCACTCCGACCAGATCTACCGCGCGATGCTGGTGCTGACGACGATCACCGGTTGCCAGGGCCGCAACGGCGGCGGTTGGGCGCACTACGTCGGCCAGGAGAAGGTGCGCCCCATCATGGGCTTCCAGCACCTCGCCTTCGCGCTCGACTGGCACCGCCCTCCACGGCACATGAACCAGACGGCGTACTGGTACGTGAACACCAGCCAGTACCGCTACGACACGTTCAGCGCCGACGACCTCGACGCCGGCACCGGCGTTTTCGCCGGCAAGACGGTGATGGACCTGCTGGCCCAGTCGGTGCGGCTGGGCTGGAGTCCGAGCTACCCGACCTTCGACCGCAGCTCACTCGTGCTCGCCGACGACGCGGAGGCGGCGGGCATGGAGGCACCGGCGTACGTCGCCCGGGAGCTGAAGGAGGGCCGGCTGCGCTTCGCCGTCGAGGACCCCGAGCACGAGGACAACCACCCGCGGATCCTGTCGCTGTGGCGCTCCAACCTGCTCGGCTCCTCGGCCAAGGGCAACGAGTACTTCCTGCGCCACCTGCTCGGCACCGACAGCGCCGCGACGGCCAAGGAGGCGCCGCCCGAGCAGCGCCCCCGTGATGTCGTGTGGGCCGACCAGGCGGCCGAGGGCCGGCTCGACCTGCTCACCACGCTCGACTTCCGGATGACGAGCAGCACGATCCTCAGCGACGTCGTCCTGCCCGCCGCGACCTGGTACGAGAAGCACGACCTGTCGACCACCGACATGCACCCGTTCGTCCACTCGTTCAACCCGGCGATCGCCCCGCCGTGGCAGACGAAGTCCGACTGGGACACCTGGAAGGTGATCGCGAAGCGGTTCTCCGAGCTCGCCGTCGACCACCTCGGCACCCGGCGCGACGTCATCGCCAAGCCGCTGTGGCACGACACCCCCGAGGCGATGGCGGCCGAGCACGGCATCGTCCAGGACTGGCGGACCGGCGAGTGCGAGCCGGTCCCCGGCAAGACGATGCCGGTGATCGCCGTCGCCGAGCGCGACTACACCGCCGTCTACGACAAGTTGACGACGATCGGGCCGCTGCTCGAGAAGGTCGGCATGACCACCAAGGGCGTGCTCTACGACGTACGACGCGAGGTCGATCTGCTCCGTCAACGGCACGGCACCGCCGACACCGGTGCGGGCGCCGGGCAGCCGAAGGTCGAGACGGACGTGCAGATGGCCGACTCGATCCTGCACCTCGCCGGCGTCTCCAACGGGCACCTCGCCACCCAGGGCTTCCGCACGCTCGAGAAGCGCACCGGGACGCAGCTCGCCGACCTCGCCGCCGAGCACGAGGGCAAGCAGATCACCTTCCGCGACACCCAGGCGGCGCCGGTGCCGGTGATCACCTCGCCGGAGTGGTCGGGCTCGGAGTCGGGCGGGCGCCGCTACAGCCCGTTCACCATCAACATCGAGCGGCACAAGCCCTTCCACACGCTCACCGGCCGCCAGCAGTTCTACGTCGACCACGACTGGTTCCTCGGGATGGGCGAGATGCTGCCGGTCTACCGACCACCGCTCAACATGACGGCGCTCTTCGGCGAGACCCCGATCGGGGAGCAGAACGAGCTCGGCGTCTCGGTCCGCTACCTGACCCCGCACAACAAGTGGTCGATCCACAGCGAGTACCAGGACAACCTGTTCATGCTCTCGCTCTCGCGCGGCGGACAGTCGGTGTGGATCTCCGACCGCGACGCGGCCAAGGTCGGCATCCGCGACAACGACTGGATCGAGATGGTCAACCGCAACGGCGTCGTCGCCGCCCGCGCGATCGTCAGCCACCGGATGCCCGAGGGCACGGTCTACATGCACCACGCGCAGGACCGGCTGATCGACGTACCGCTGACCGAGCGCGACCGCAAGCGCGGCGGCATCCACAACAGCCTCACCCGGATCCTGATGAAGCCCAACCACATCGTCGGCGGCTACGCCCAGCTGGCGTACTTCTTCAACTACATCGGCCCGATCGGCAACAACCGCGACGAGGTCACGATGATCCGCAAGCGCCGGACGGAGGTCGAGTACTGACATGAGAGTCATGGCCCAGATGGCGATGGTGATGAACCTCGACAAGTGCATCGGCTGCCACACCTGCTCGGTCACCTGCAAG
This sequence comes from Nocardioides sp. LHD-245, assembly GCF_030929495.1. Lineage (GTDB taxonomy): Bacteria > Actinomycetota > Actinomycetes > Propionibacteriales > Nocardioidaceae > Nocardioides. The sequence continues at coordinate 67,680 of NZ_JAVFWN010000001.1, forward strand.
CAGGCATGGACCAACCGCACCGGCACCGAGTACGTCTGGTTCAACAACGTGGAGACCCGCCCCGGGCTGGGCTATCCGCGCAGCTACGAGGACCAGGACGAGTGGCAGGGCGGTTGGGTCCGCAAGCCCAACGGCCGCCTCGCGCTGCGCAGCGGCGGGCGGATCAAGAAGCTGCTGACGATCTTCTCCAACCCCAAGCTGCCCTCGATCGAGGACTACTACGAGCCCTGGACCTACGACTACGACACCCTGCTGAGCTCGCCGCAGACCGACACCTTCCCGGTGGCCCGGCCCAAGAGCCTGCTCACCGGTGCGGACATGAACGTCGAGTGGTCGGCCAACTGGGACGACGACCTAGGTGGCTCCCAGGAGCACGCGGCCCGCGACGTCATGCTGCGCGGCATCGAGGACAAGGTGAAGCTCGAGTTCGAGCAGACCTTCATGTTCTACCTGCCGCGCATCTGCGAGCACTGCCTCAATCCCTCCTGCGCGGCGTCGTGCCCGTCGGGCGCGATCTACAAGCGGGCCGAGGACGGCATCGTGCTCGTCGACCAGGACCGCTGCCGGGGCTGGCGGATGTGCGTGTCGGGGTGTCCCTACAAGAAGGTCTACTTCAACCACAAGACCGGCAAGGCCGAGAAGTGCACGTTCTGCTACCCGCGCGTCGAGGTCGGCATCCCGACCGTCTGCTCGGAGACCTGCGTGGGCCGGCTGCGCTATCTCGGCCTGGTCCTCTACGACGCCGACAAGGTGCTGGAGGCGGCGAGCATCGAGGACGAGCACGCGCTGTACGACGCCCAGCGTTCGTGCTTCCTCGACCCGCACGACCCGGCCGTGCGCGCCGCCGCGGCCGAGGCCGGCATCCCCGCCGACTGGATCGAGGCCGCCGAGCGTTCGCCGGTGTGGCGCCTGATCAACGAGTACGAGGTCGCGCTGCCGCTGCACCCGGAGTACCGCACCATGCCGATGGTCTGGTACATCCCGCCGCTGTCGCCGGTGGTCGACGCGGTCAAGGACACCGGTGAGGACGCCGAGGACCGGGGCAACCTGTTCGCCGCGATCGACACCTTGCGCATCCCCGTCGAGTACCTCGCCAACCTGTTCACCGCCGGCGACACAGCCCCCGTCGACCGGGTGCTGCACAAGCTCGCCGCGATGCGCTCGTACATGCGCGACCTCAACCTGGGCCGCGATGTCGACGACACGATCCCCGCGTCCGTGGGGATGACGGGGGAGCAGCTCTACGAGATGTTCCGGCTGCTCGCCATCGCCAAGTACGACGAGCGCTACGTCATCCCGACCGCCCACGCCGAGCAGGCGCACGCCTTGGAGGAGCTCGCCACCGACTGCCCGGTCAGTGAGTACGGCGGCGGCCAGAACGACCTGTTCGGCGAGGGCTCCGGCTATCCCACGCCGGTCGCGGTCGAGAACTTCCGGATGCTCCAGGAGCGGCAGACCAGCGACACCCTCGCCGCGCCCGAGGACAAGGGCCGGCGGGTGAACCTGCTCAGCTGGGACGGCAAGGGCGTCCCCGACGGGCTGTTCCCGCCGCGTCCCGAGAAGGAGCGGTCGTGAGGCGGCGCCGGAGCCGCACCACGGACGACGTCCGGCCGGTGTGGGCGGCGTGCTCCGCCCTCCTCGACTACCCGACCGCCGACCTGCTCGCCGCGCTCGACGACATCGAGGGCCTCGTGGCCGAGAACCCCCATCTGGCGGGCCTTCTCGGCCACCTGCGGACGACCCCGCTGGTCGATCTCCAAGCCGAGTACGTCGCGACCTTCGACCACACCCGCAAGTGTGCTCTCTACCTGACCTACTTCGCGTACGGCGACACCCGGCGCCGCGGCCAGGCGCTGGTGCGGTTCAAGGAGACCTACCGTGCCGCCGGCGTCGCGTGGGACGAGTCGACCGGCGAGCTGCCCGACCACCTGTGCGCCGTACTGCAGTTCGGGGCGAGCGTGGACCGGGCCGGCGGCGGCCGGCTGCTCGCCGACCACCGCGCCGGCGTCGAGATGCTGCGGCTGGCGCTGAGCGGGTGGCGCAACGACGACGGCACCAGCGGATCGCCCTGGGCCGGCGCGCTGCGTGCGGTCTGCGCGACCCTGCCCGAGCTGCGCGGCGACGAGGCGGACGCCGTCCGCCGGCTGGTCGAGCAGGGGCCGCCGGCCGAGGACGTCGGCCTCGAGGGGTACGGCGCGGGGCCGGCGCTCATCGCGCCTGCCACCCTCACGGTGAGGAGCTGACGTGGACGTCTTCTGGTGGGTGATCGTGCCCTACCTGTGCCTGGCGACCTTCGTGATCGGGCACGTGTGGCGCTACCGCTACGACAAGTTCGGCTGGACCACGCGCTCCTCCCAGCTCTACGAGAACCGGCTGCTCCGGTTGGGCTCGCCGCTCTTCCACTTCGGCATGCTCGGGGTCGTCGGCGGCCACGTGATCGGCCTGCTGGTGCCGCGGAGCTGGACCGACGCGATCGGGATCGACGACCACGTCTACCACGTCGTCGCGGTGGTCGGCGGCCTCGTGGCCGGCGCGATGGCACTGGTCGGCATGGTCATCCTGATCTACCGCCGGCGTACCGTCGGGCCGGTCTTCTCGGCCACGACGCCGATGGACAAGGTGATGTACGCCTTCCTCGGTGCGGCCATCGCGCTGGGGATGTGGAACACGATCGCGGGCTCGATCTTCACCCTCGGCGGGGAGTACAACTACCGCGAGGGAGTCTCGGTCTGGTACCGCTCGTTCCTCGCCTTCACCCCGGACGCCTCGCTGATGGCCGACGCGCCGCTCGGCTTCCGGCTGCACGCGCTGGTCGCCTTCGGCCTGTTCGCGCTGTGGCCCTTCACGCGCCTGGTGCACGTCTTCAGCGCCCCGATCGGGTACCTCACCCGTCCCTATATCGTCTATCGCAGTCGCGACGCGCGGCCCGGGAGGAGCACGCCATGGAGTCCACGAGTCTGATCGCCCTGGTCCGGGAGCAGGTCGACGCGGCCCGCGCGGCGAGCAGCGGCCGTGCGGCCGTCACCGTGTACGGCGGCCGGGAGCACCGGCTGCGCCAGACCCTGATCGCCCTCAAGGCGGGCGAGCGGCTCGGCGAGCACGACGCGCCGGACGAGGCCACGCTCCAGGTGCTGGAGGGCGAGGTCGCCCTGCACGCCGGCGGCGAGACCTGGCGCGGGGAGGCGGGTGACCATCTCGTGATCCCGCCGCAGCGTCACGACCTGGAGGCGCTCACGGATGCCGCGGTGCTGCTGACGGTCGCGAACTGAGCAGGGCCCGGGGCGCGACCCTGACCGGGAACGGGCGCTCCACGACTCGCTCCCGGCGACGTCCGCGACGATGACATACGCGCCGTCGACCAGCTCGCGGGCGACCAGCCGGAGCGACCTCGGGTCGATCATCCAGTACGACGGGATGCCGGCGCGCTGGTAGCGCTCCAGCTTCATGTTCCTGTCGATCACCTGGGTGCTCGGGGAGAGCACCTCGACCACCAGGAGCGGGACCGCGGGCAGGTTCTTGTCGGTGAAGTCCGCGCGGCGCCCGACCAGGACGTCCGGCTCGACCACCGTGTCGTCGGCCAGCACGATGTCCAGCGGCGCACCCAGCACCCGGACGTCGTCGGGGGCCGCGTCGTCCAGCAGCCGCCACAGACGGAGCCCGACCTCCTGGTGGTCGGGGATCGGGGAGGCGTTCACCAGCAGGGTCCCGTCGATGATCTCGTAGCGGTGCCCGTCATCGGGCAGCTTCTCGAGATCGGCGTAGGTCCAGCCGCCGGGAATCAGCTCGGTCTCCACCATGACACCCATCGTGCCTCCTCGCCCCGAGATCTGTCATGGGCCACAGGTTTCCGCCCCGCCGAGGTGCCCGCAACCGCCTCTCCACAGGTCGCGGGGCCTGACGTGGAGGCCGGTTCCGGCTATCGTCTCCCGAGCGGGGAGGGATGCTCCGAAAGGGTCGAACCCATGTCACATCGCCTGCTCTCCCGGATCGTCGCGTTGCTCGCGATCCCGCTGCTGCTGATCGCCGTACCCGTCGTCCAGGTCCAGGCGGCGGCGCTCGTCGGGACCACCACCACGCTCACCGTCACGGGCGGCAACAAGCCCGGGGACCTGCTCACCCTCGAGGCGAGGGTGACGTCGGCCGCGGGCGTGCCGACCGGAAGCGTCCGGTTCACCGGCAACGCGCTCGACGTCGTCGTCCCACTGGGCGCGGACGGCACGGCGCGTACGCAGACGCCCGCCGCCACCGCGACCCAGCGGATCTCCGCGGAGTTCAGCAGTGACAGCGGGTTCGCCTACAGCCTGGACTCCGAGCGGGGCGACGTCATGTCCCGGATCGTGTGGGAGCCCGAGCCGACGGTCGCGAAGCTCGCTCCTCCGCGGCTGATCCTCACCACGGCCGCGCGGCTGCGGGACCGCGCCGGTCGCCCCATGGTCGGGATCACGGTGGACTTCAGCCTCGTCAACCCCCTCCCCGCCTTCCCTGAGCCGGGCGGACCGGCCTTCCGCGTGTGCACCGCGGTGACCGACACGACCGGCCTCGCCAGCTGCAAGGGCTCGGGCGCGTTGGGCGCGGTGCTGTCGCTGCTGCTCGGGGGTGCGTACGCGACCGAGAAGCAGGGCTTCTTCAACACCGATCAGTGGACGAAGCTGCCGGTGCTGCGTCGTTGAGCCGGTCCTCGCACTAGCCTCGTCCCGTGGTGCACGGACTCCTCCTGGCCGCCGGCGCGGGTCGCCGGATGGGCATGCCCAAGGCGCTGGTGAGCGACGAGGCCGGACCGTGGCTGACCCGTTCGGTGCGGGTCCTCCTCGACGGCGGCTGCCCGGAGGTCACCGTCGTGCTCGGCGCGGGTGCGGACGAGGCGGCGCCGCTGTTGGACGGCCTGCCCGGCGTCACGGTCGTCCGCTCCGCGGACTGGTCGTCGGGCATGGGTGCCTCGCTCGCCACCGGGCTGGAGGCGCTCGGTGCCGACCACGACCCCGACGCCGTCCTGGTCCACCTGGTCGACCTGCCCGACGTCACCGCGGCCGTGGTGGCCCGGGTCCTCGGCGCGGCCGGCGACGGTGCCGCGGTGCTCGCCCGCGCGTCGTACGACGGCGTCCCGGGCCATCCGGTCCTGCTCGGTCGCGACCATTGGCCGGGTGTCGTCGACAGCGCGGCCGGCGACCGGGGCGCGCGGGCCTATCTCGCGGCGCACGAGGTCGCTCTCGTCGAGTGCGGTGATCTCGCCGCGGGGGCCGACGTCGATCGGCGATGATGGCGCGGTGAGGAAGACGCTCATGATCGTGGAGTCCGTCGTCGCGGCATTGGTGGTGCTGGTCTGCGTCGGGTTGGGTGGTCAGGTCGCGGCCTGGCTCGGCGCCGAACTGCCGTCGTGGGCCCAGGTCGCCGTGGTGCTGGTCGGCATGTTCGGCGGGTACGGCGTGGGACGCGCGCTGGTGCGCCGCTACTACCGCATCGCCTGACCGAGACCACGGTGCGCGACTTGGCAGGAGTTGCCAACCTCGTGCCAACGACCGCCCCCTAGCCTGGAGGCATGGACACCCGCGTCGCCGATCTCGCACGCCGGCTGGAGGAGACCGGATATCTCTGTGACGAGGAGCTGGCCACCGTGCTCTTCCTGTCCCTGGAGATGTCGCGGCCGCTGCTGCTGGAGGGCGAGCCGGGCACCGGCAAGACCGCCCTGGCCGAGGCGATCGCGGAGTCGCTGGACCGGCCGTTGATCCGGCTGCAGTGCTACGAGGGGATCGACGCGACCCAGGCGCTCTACGACTGGGACTTCCCGCGCCAGATCCTCCACCTGCGTGCCTTGGAGGCGCTCTCCGACGCCACCAAGGGCGGTGTCGAGGGGGTGGAGGAAGCCGAGAAGAGCCTGTACGACGAGCGGTTCCTGCTCGCGCGGCCGGTGCTGGCCGCGCTGCAGCAGAGCCCGGCGGTGCTGCTCATCGACGAGGTGGACCGGGCCGACGACGAGTTCGAGGCGTTCCTGCTCGAGGTGCTCTCGACCTTCCAGGTGACCATCCCCGAGCTCGGCACGGTGCAGGCGGCGACGCCGCCGACGGTGGTGCTGACGTCCAACCGCACCCGCGAGCTGCACGACGCGCTGAAGCGGCGCTGCCTCTACCACTGGATCGACCACCCCGGCCTGGAGCGCGAGGTCGCGATCGTGCGGTCCCGTGCCCCCGAGGTGAGTGCCACCCTGGCCCGCCAGGTGGTCGACGTCGTGCAGCAGCTGCGCTCCGACGCCGACCTGCTCAAGCCGCCGGGCGTCGCCGAGACGCTCGACTGGGCGCGCGCCCTACACCACCTCGGCACCGCCGACCTCGACGTCGAGACGGCGGCGCGGACCCTCGGCGCGCTGGTGAAGTACCGCGACGACGCCGAGCGGGTGCGCGCCGCGCTCGACCGGATGCTGGCGAGATGACGGACTTCCTGACCGCTACTGCACGCGGCGCCGACGAGGTCCTGCTGGGCTTCGCCACCGCCTTGCGGGCGGCGGGGGTGCCGGTGACCCAGGACCGCACCCGTGCCTACCTCGAGGCCGTCGCGCTGGTCGGGATCGGCGACCGGGCGGCCACCCGGTCGGCGGGCCGGGCCACGCTCTGCGCCACGCCGGAGGACCTCGAGCGCCACGACCGGATCTTCGAGGAGTGGTTCCACCGCGACATCAGCACGCCCGTGAGCCGGCCCCGCGCCACGCAGTCCCGGGCGAGCGCCGTACTGCTGCCCGACGACCAGGACGCCGGAGCCGGTGGCCCGGACCAGGACGACGACCCCGTCCGGGCGGCCGCCAGCATCGCGGAGGTGCTGCGACACCGGGACGTGGCGACGCTGGAGCCGGCGGAGCGGGCCCGGCTCGCGGCGATGTTCGCCGGCCTGCATGTCCGGCTGCCGACGCGGCCGACCGCCCGCCGTACCCCACACCGTCGGGGCGACGTCGACGCCTCCCGGACCCTGCGCGCCAGCCTGCGCCGGATGGGCGAACCGGCCGAGATCCACCGTCGTCGGCGTACCACCCGGCCCCGCCGGGTGGTGCTGCTGGTCGACGTGTCCGGCTCGATGAGCGGGTACGCCGACGCGCTGCTGCGTCTCGCGCACCGGGTCGTCAACGCCGGCCCCGGTGTGGAGGTGTTCAGCCTCGGCACCCGGCTCACCCACCTGACCCGCGCCCTCAAGCTGCGCGACCCCGACCGCGCGATCGCCGCGGCCGGCGACGTCGTGCCCGACTGGTCCGGCGGCACCCGGCTCGGCGAGACGCTGCGCGCCTTCGTCGACCGGCACGGTCGCCGGGGCATGGCGCGCGGTGCGGTCGTGGTGATCTTCAGCGATGGCTGGGAGCGCGGCGACACCGGGCTGCTGGCCGAGCAGGTCGACCGGCTGCACCGGCTCGCCCACAAGGTCGTCTGGGTCAACCCGCACCGGGGCAAGGACGGCTATGTCCCGGTGCAGCAGGGCATCGTGGCCGTACTGCCGCACGTCGACGCGTTCCTGGCCGGCCATTCGCTGGCGACGTTCGACGCGCTCCTCGAGGAGGTTGGGAGATGACGCGCGATGCGTGAGGTGCTGCCGCAGCTGCTCGCCTGGTGGGAGGCGGGGGAGACGATCGGCATGGGCACCGTCGTGGCGACCTTCCGCTCCGCTCCGCGGCCGCCGGGCGCCTCGATGCTGGTGGGCCCCGACGCGTCCGCGGTGGGCTCGGTCTCCGGTGGTTGTGTCGAGGGCGCCGTCTACGACCTCGCGCAGGAGGTCGGCGGCACCGGCGTGCCGGTGCTGCAGCGCTACGGCGTCTCCGACGACGACGCCTTCGCGGTCGGCCTGACCTGCGGCGGGATCCTCGACGTCTACGTGGAGAAGGTGAACCGCACCACCTTCCCCGAGCTGGGCGCGATCGCCGCCGACATCGAGGCAGGCCGGCCGGTGGCCGTCGCGACCGTGGTCGACCATCCCGACCCGTCGTACGTCGGCCGGCGCACCGTCATCCGCCCCGCCCCGATACTCCCGGGGCAAAAGCACCGGAACGCGGCGGAAGACGGTGCTTTTGAGCAGGGAGTATCGCTGGGGAGCCCGCGCATGGACGACGCGGTGCGCGACGACGCGCGCGGCCTGCTGGCCGCCGGCCACAACGGCACCCTGACCTACGGGCCCGACGGCGAGCGGCGCGGCGAGGGCATGCGGGTCTTCGTGTGGGCGTTCGCCCCGGCCCCGCGGATGCTGGTCTTCGGCGCCATCGACTTCGCCGCCGCGGTCGCGCGGATCGGGGGGTTCCTCGGCTACCACGTCACCGTCTGCGACGCCCGGCCCGTGTTCGCCACCACCAGCCGGTTCCCCGGCGCCGACGAGGTGGTCGTCGAGTGGCCGCACCGCTACCTCGCCGCCGAGCAGGAGGCCGGCCGGATCGACGCGCGCACCGTGATCACGGTGCTCACCCACGACCCCAAGTTCGACGTACCACTCCTCGAGGTCGCGCTCCGTCTGCCCGAGGTCGGCTACGTCGGCGCGATGGGCTCACGGCGCACCCACGACGACCGGATGGACCGGCTGCGCGAGGCAGGCCTCACCGAGGCCGAGCTGGCGCTGCTGCACAGCCCGATCGGGCTCGACCTGGGCGCCCGCACGCCGGAGGAGACGGCGATCAGCATCGCCGCCGAGATCGTGGCCGGGCGCTGGGGCGGGTCGGGCGAGCCGCTGGCCGCGCGGTCCGGTCGCATCCACGCGTGATCCGGCTCACAGTCAAGGGGTAGGGTTCGTTCATGGACGAGCTCGACCAGCGTCGGCAGCTGGCCCTGGCCGCGTGGACCACGTGGGTCGAGGAGGGCGACGGCGCGCTGACGACGGTCCGGCCCGAGATCCTCGACAGCTGGACCCGCTCGGGCGCCTCCGTCGCCCGCGACCTGCACCAGGCGCCGCTCGCCGACGAGTCCGAGACCCGCTCCTTCTGGCAGGGCTCGCCCCTGCAGATCGCCGTCGAGCGCGTGGAGGACGAGCTGCGCCGGACCGCCGAGGACGGCGATCTCGTCCTCGCCGTCACCGACCCCGACACCCGGGTGCTGTGGACCTACGGCGGCCGGGTGATGCGGCGCAAGGCGGAGACGGTCAACTTCGTGCCCGGCGGACGCTGGGACGACCGGTCCGTCGGCACCAACGCCCTCGACCTCGCCAACCGGCTGGACCGGCCGTCGATGGTCTTCAGCGCGGAGCACTACGCCCCGATCGTGCACAACTGGGTCTGCTGGGCCGCCCCGGTGCACGACCCCGTGAGCGGCGCCAAGCTGGGCGTCCTCGACATCTCGACCACCTGGGACCGCACCCACCCGATCGGTCTCGCGACGGCGCGTGTGCTCGCGCGGCTGGTGGAGCAGGCCCTGCCGCGCACCCACCAGTACGTCGACGAGGCGCCCGAGGATATCGCCGAGCCCGGCCTGGTGCTCAGCCTGCTCGGCACCGCCGAGGCGCGGGTCGACGGGCAGCGGCTGCTGCTCAACCGGCGCCAGACCGAGATCCTGTCGCTGCTCGCGCTGCACCCCGACGGGCTCTCTCTCGACCAACTGCACGCGATGCTCTACGGCGACCACGCGGTCACCTTCTCCACGCTGAAGGCGGAGGTGTCCCACCTGCGGCAGGCGCTGGCGGGCCAGCTCGCGTCGCGGCCCTACCGGCTGCTCATGCCGATCGCCACCGACGTCGACCACGTGATCGCGCTGCTGCGCCGCGGTGAGGTCGCCGCCGCCGTCGAGGCCTATGGCGGCGACCTGCTCCCCGGCACCGAGAGCCCGGCCCTGGTCGAGATGGGGGAGTACGTCGCCGTCGCGGTCCGGGAGGCGCTGCTGGCCGACCCGCAGCCCGACGCGGTCCTGCACTACAGCGAGCTGGCGCCGTACGACACGGCGGTGCTCGAGGCCTGTCTCGTGGAGCTCGGCCGCGGCGGCCGGCTGCGGCACCCGGCGATCCCGCTGCTCAAGGCCCGGCTGGCGGTCGCCGACGCCTGAGGCCGGATCCGGGCCGGGGGCCGGCATCATCCGATCGGATGATGCCGCCGCCACCCGCTGCCCGATGTGCGCCCGGCGCCCTCGCGCCAGGCTGGTGCCATGGGATCAGCAGCAGTGGTCGTCGACGACCTGCGCAAGCGGTACGGCGACAAGGTGGCGGTCGACGGGATCAGCCTGCGCGTCGAGGAGGGTGAGATCTTCGGGATCCTCGGCCCGAACGGCGCCGGCAAGACCACGACCGTCGAGTGCGTGGCCGGCCTGCGGATCGGGGACGAAGGCTCCGTGCGGGTGCACGGCCTCGACCCGTGGACCGACCGTCCGGCGCTCACCCGGATCCTCGGCATCCAGCTCCAGGAGAGCCGGCTGCAGGCCAAGATCACCGTCCGGGAGGCACTGGAGCTGTGGACCGCGCTCTACGACGACCCGGTCGCCTGGCCGGACCTGGCCGAGCGGCTCGGGCTGACCGAGCTGCTCCCGCAGCGCTACGCCAAGCTCAGCGGGGGGCAGCAGCAGCGCCTCTCGATCGCGCTCGCCCTGGTCGGCCGGCCGCGGGTGGTCGTCCTGGACGAGCTGAGCACCGGGCTCGACCCGCGGGCACGCCGGGACGTGTGGCAGCTCGTGCGCGACGTACGCGCGGCGGGGACGACGGTGCTGCTGGTCACCCACGCGATGGAGGAGGCCCAGCAGCTCTGCGACCGGATCGCGATCGTCGACCGGGGCCGGATCCGGGCGCTGGACACCCCGACCGGCCTGGTCGACGCGGCCGGACCCGCCACCACGACGACCTTCCGGCCCTCCGCGCCCACCGACCTGGAGGCGCTGCGCGAGCTGCCCGGTGTCGTCTCCGTGCACGCGGACGACGGCCGGGTCGTCGTCACCGGTGCCGACGACACCGTGCTCCGGCTGCTGCCCGTGCTGGAACGGCAGCACGTCGTACCGCAGTCGCTACGGGTCGAGGCCGGGTCGCTCGACACCGCCTACCTGGACCTCACCGCCGACCCGATCGAGGAGACCGTCTGATGGCCACCGCCACCGCCACCGCCGCCGTCGTCCGCACCGAGGCCCGGCTCTTCGGCCGCGAGCTCGGCGCACTGTTCTGGACCGTGCTCTTCCCGACCGCACTCGTGGCCGTCCTCGGTTCCATCCCGAGCTTCAGCGACCCGGTGGCCGGCACCGGGGGACTGCGCACGATCGACCTCTATGTGTCCGTCGCGGTGCTCATGTCGATGAGCATGGCCGCGGTGATGGCGATGCCCGCGGCGGTCTTCGCCTACCGGGAGGCGGGCGTCCTGCGCCGGCTGCGGACCACGCCGGTCGGACCCGGCGCCGTCCTGCTCGCCCAGGCCCTGTTGCATGCCGCCGCGGTCATCGGCGCCTCGGCGCTGGTGCTCACGATCGGGCGGGTCGCGTACGACACCCCGCTGCCGGAGTCCCCGGTCGGCTACCTCATGGCCTATGCGCTCGCGCTCGTGGCGACGTTCTCGGTCGGCGCGGTGATCACCTCGCTGGTGCCCAACAGCCGGATCGGCACCGCGGTCGGCACCATCGTGTTCTTCCCGATGCTGTTCACCGCCGGCGTGTGGCTGCCGGTGCAGGTGATGCCGGACGTGCTGCGCGAGATCGTCGTGGTGACGCCCCTCGGCGCCGCCTCGGAGGCGCTCGCCGAGGCGATGGCCGGCGACTTCCCCGACCTGCGGCACCTCGTCGTCGTCGCGGTCTGGGCCGTCGTGCTGTGGCTGGTGTCGGTGCGGACCTTCCGCTGGGAGTGAGGGACGGGGGCCGGGACGATGAGAGAGTGGACGGCGTGAGTGTCGTGCCGGAGGAGAGCTGGGAGCGCCGGCTCGGCTACCTGCCGCTGGGCCTGCTCGCCGTGGCCGCGGTCGTGGCCCTGGTGACCGGTCCCGGCACCGGAGCGACCTCCCCCTCGTCGCGACTGGCCGCGCAGCTGGTGCTGCTCGCGCTCACGACGGGCTGGCTCCTGTGGTGGCTCCACCGCAAGCCCACCGTGCTGTCGTACGCCGTCCGCGGGCTCCTGGCGCTCGCACTGACCCTGCTCAATCCACTGTTCTGCATCTTCGCCTGGATCGGCTTCGCCGATGCGGTGGAGGTCTTCCCCAAGCGTGGGCTGTGGCTCGGGGTCGGGGCGACCGCGGTGACGATGGCGCTCGGCCAGTCCGGTGGCGCGCCCTGGCGGTCCGCACCGCTGGCGGTGCTCTTCCTGCTCCTGCTCCTCGTGAATTTCCTGCTCGCCTACCTGATGGGCCGCTACTCCGTGCACGCCGAGCGCACGAGCATCGAGCGCAAGGCCGCGATCATCGAGCTGGAGCGGGTCAACGCCAGCCTGGAGCGGGCGCTCGCCGAGAACACCGCGCTGCACGAGACCGTCGTCGCGCAGGCCCGGGCGGCCGGTGTCCAGGAGGAGCGGCAGCGCCTGGCGCGGGAGATCCACGACACCATCGCCCAGGCCCTGGCCGGTGTGGTCGCGCAGCTCCAGGCGGCCCGCGAGGAGGAGGACCCGGCCACCGGCCGCCGCCGTGTCGACCGGGCCGCCGCCCTGGCGCGCGACGCCCTGGTGGAGGCCCGCCGCTCGATGCTCGACCTGGTGCCCGCCCCGCTCGCGGAGAGCTCGCTCGCCGACGCTGTCGCGGTCCTCGTCGAGGACTGGGTCGCCCACCGTCCCGCGGACCCGCCCGTGGCCGCCGACGCCGTCGTCACCGGCGAGGTGCGGCCACTCCATCCCGAGCTGGAGGCCACCGTGCTGCGGATCGCCCAGGAGGCGCTGTCCAATGTCGCCAAGCACGCCGACGCCCGCCGGGTCGCCGTCACACTGAGCTATCTCGACGACGAGGTCATGCTCGACGTACGCGACGACGGCACCGGCTTCGATCCCGGTACGCCGAGCGGCCCGACGTCGTTCGGCCTGCGGGGGATGCGACAGCGGGCGGAGCGGCTCGCCGGCGTCCTCGACGTCGAGACCGAGCCCGGTGGCGGCACGGTCGTCTCGGTCCGGCTGCCCGCGCTGGAGAGAGGCGCGGCGTGATCCGGATCCTGGTCGTCGACGACCATCCGGTGGTCCGCGACGGCGTCGCCGCCACCCTCTCGGCGGTGCCGGACTTCGAGGTGGTCGGTCAGGCCGGCGACGGGCCGGCCGCCGTGGAGCTCACCGCGTCCCTGGCACCCGACGTCGTCGTCCTCGACCTGCGGATGCCCGGCGGCGGGGGCGTCGACGCCGTCCGCGAGATGCGACGACGGCACCTGACCGCCGCCGTCCTCGTGCTCACCACCTACGACACGGACTCCGACACGGTCGCCGCGATCGAGGCGGGCGCCACCGGCTACCTCCTCAAGGACGCCCCCGTCGAGACCCTGGTCGCGGGCGTGCGGGCCACGGCCGCGGGGGAGACGGTGCTCTCCCCGGCGGTCGCCACCCGCCTCGCCTCGCACGTCCGCCGGCCCGCCCGGACCACCGCCCTCAGCGCGCGCGAGCGTGAGGTGCTGACCCTGGTCGCCCGCGGCACGGCCAACCGGGCGATCGCCCGCGAGCTGTTCGTCAGCGAGGCGACGGTGAAGACCCACCTCGCCCACGTCTACGAGAAGCTCGGCGTCACCGACCGTGCCGCCGCCGTCGCGGTGGCCTACGAGCGCGGGATCCTGGGCTGACTCGCGCTCAGCCCAGCCGGTACGCCGCCACGGCGTTCTCGCCCCAGAACCGCGCCTGATCCGCCGCGGACGCCTCGCCGACGACCGCCCGCAGGGTCGTGAGGAGCTGCTCGAACGAGCCGCCCATCGTCTCGATCGGCATGTTCGAGCCGAACATCACCCGGTCCCAGCCGAGCTGGTCCACGGCGAACTCGAGCCAGGGGCGCAGGCTCCCCTCGGAGACGTCCAGGGTGGCCATGCCCAGGCCGGACAGCTTGCACGGCGCCGAGGTCGCCGAGGCGAACGTCCGGACGGCCTCCTGCCACTCGGCGCGGCCGGTGGCGTCGACGCTGCTGGGCCAGCCGGTGTGCTCGAGGACCACCGTCAGGCCGGGGAAGCGCTCGAGCCGGCGCAGCCAGGCCGCCATCGCGTCGGGGTTGATCACCAGGTCGAAGACCAGGCCCCGCTCGTCGAGCCAGCCGAGCACGGTGTCGGCGGCGGGGGAGTCGGGATCGAACCCGTAGAGCACGCGGACCCCGCGGAAGCGGGGGCTCGCGGCCTGGCTCTCCAGCTCCGCGCGGATCTCGTCGGGGCTGCCCGCGGGGTCGACGGTGCCGATCACGGCGAGGTCGAGGTCGTGTGCCTCGGCCACCTCGTCGAGCCAGGCCGCCTCGGCCAGGTGCGCGCCCGGCTTCGTGGTGGCGGAGACGTGGACGAAGGTGTCGACGGTCAGGCCGCCGGCCGCCGCTCGATAGGCCTCCAGTGAGAAGTCGCGGTAGAGCCCCGGCTTCTGCAGGCTCTCCGCCCAGGCCGACAGCCCGGGGTACCAGTCGTGCGCGGTGATGTCGATCAGGTGCATGTGGGAGTCGACGACTCTCATCTGGATCTCCTCGTGGATAGGGGTGGGTGGGGACGGGGTCACTGCATGGTGATGCCGCCGGAGACGCTGATCGTCTGACCGGTGACATAGCCGGCGCCGGGACCGAGCAGCCAGGCGATGCAGGCCGCCACCTCGGCGGGGGCGCCGAGCCGGCGGAGCGGGACGGTGCGCAGCAGGCGGTCGAGGTACGCCGGGTCCGCGGCGGTCGCGGTGGCCGACATGGCGCCCTCGAGCGGGCCCGGGCTGACCACGTTGACCCGGGTCCGGTGCCGGGCCAGCTCGCGGGCGAGGCTCTTCGCCGCGCCCAGCAGCGCGGCCTTGGTGCCGGCGTACGCCACCTCGTGCCCGGCCCCGGCCCGCGCCGAGTCGGAGGCGACGAAGACCACCGCGCCGGGCGCGGCGGTGATGGCCGGCAACAGCAGCTGGGTCAGCAGCAGGGGACCGCGCTGGTTGACCCGGTACATCAGGTCCCAGTCGGCGGGATCGGACGCGGCGAAGGGCGCCAGCCGGGTGATCCCGGCGCAGTGCACCAGGCTCAGCGGAGCGACTCCCGACCCGCCCGAGTCGCCGGAGACCGCCGCGGCCGCCTCGCGGATCGAGACGTCCTGGGTCAGGTCGAGCGGCAGTGCCGTGACCGGACCCGGCGCCGCGGCGACGACCTCGTCGAGCCGGTCGAGCCGCTGGTCGGCCGCCACGACCTCGGTGCCGTCCTGGGCCAGCAGGTGCACCAGCGCCGCGCCGACGTCGCCGGCCGCGCCGGTGACCAGCACCCGGCCGGGGAGCGCGGTCACCAGGACTGGAGTGTCGGCAGGACGTCGGCCGCGAACCGGCGCAGGCTCGCGATGCCCTCGCCCCGCAGGTCGATGCCGGGATGGGGACCGAACAGCACCAGATCGGTCAGGCCGAGGTCCTTGACGAACGGCTCGAGCACGGCGAGCACGGTCTCCGGGTCGCCGATCAGCTCGTTGGCGCGGTAGCTGTCGTGCGACGGCGCGAGGCCGTAGTCCAGGTCCGGGTCGCCGAACTCGCTGCGGATGCGGCGGTAGTAGTCCCAGCGCTCGAAGTAGAGGTGCTGGTTGCGCTCCCAGACCTGCTCGGGATCCTCGTCGGTCACCGTGATGCTCCACGGGTTCGAGACCCGGGTCGAGCCGGGCTCGTAGCCGGCCTCCGCGAGGGCGGCGTGGTAGGCCGCGTGCACCTCGGGATCGACCGAGGCGCCGGCGAGGTTCGCGCCGTGCCGGCCGGCCCGGGCCGCCGCGGCGACCGTGGTCGCCGCGACCCACAGGGGCGGGTGCGGCTCCTGGGCCGGAGGCGGCTGCACCTGGAGACCGGGGATCTGGTGGTACCGGCCGTCGTACTCGATCTCCTCACCCGACCAGCCCAGCTTGAGCAGCTCGAGCGCCTCCTCCATCCGGGAGGGCCGCGTGCGCGGGTCGAGGCCGAAGGCGGCGTACTCCGCGATCCGGTGCCCGATGCCGACGCCGACGTCGAGGCGGCCGCCCGAGAGCTGGTCGAGCACCGCCGTCTCCTGCGCCAGCGCGAGCGGGTGGTGCAGGGGAGCGACGTAGATGTAGGAGCCGATCCGGGCCGTCGTGGTGCGGCTGATCAGCTGGGACAGGAAGATCGGCACGGAGGGCGCGTAGCCGTCGGCGCTGAAGAAGTGCTCCTGCACCAGCAGCGAGTCGAACCCGAGACGCTCGGCCTCGGTGAAGGTCCACAGACAGTCCTCCCAGAGGTCGGTCCAGGACTGCTTCCGGTACGGCGACGCCTTCATCTCCAGAGTGAGACCTACGCGCACGGGGTGCTCCTTCTCGTCGGGAGCCTCCATCGTGGTGCGCGCACGGGTGGTCTGCCCACGTCCAAGACCGTCGTCGATCTAGCATGTCGAGATGATGGATCTGACGCTGCGGGACCTCGAGTATGTCGAGATGATCGCCCAGGAGCGCAGCATCACCCGCGCCGCGGCCCGGCTGCACATGGCGCAGCCGGCGCTCAGCCAGTCGCTGCAGCGGATCGAGCGCCGGCTGGCGGTCCGCCTCTTCGAGCGGAGCAGCCGGCACCTCGCGCCGACGCCGGCCGGCGAGGTCCTGGCCGCCGAGGCCCGCGACATCCTCGCCTCGGTGCAGCAGGCGGTCGTGCGCACGCGGGTCGCCGGCGGGCTGCCGGAGGTGCTGCGGGTCCATGTCAGCGAGTCGTCGCTGATCACGCCGCGCCGGATCCTCGCCGCCGCCCGGGCGCACGTCCCCGGCGCGGCCATCCACCAGACCACCCTGCCGCGGCGCGACGTGGCCGAGAACCTGCTCAACGGCGAGCTGACCCTCGCCGTCGCCGGCTCGATCCGGGGCGCCGGGCTGCAGAGCATCAAGATCCGCGACGAGCGGATCGGCGTCCTGGTCAGCGAGCGGCATCCCCTGGCGCGGTCCGAGCTGGTCGAGCCGGCACAGCTGGCCGGCCACCCGGTCCTGTCGATCGACCCGGAGATGAGCTCCTGGGACGCCTGGGTGACGTCCTATCTGGGCGACCACGGCGTCGCCGCGCGGTGGTCCAAGGAGGTGGTCTTCGGCCTGAGCACGGGCAGCGACGTGCTCCACGACGCCGACACCGTGATGCTCACGCTCGAGTCGGTCGGTCGCGACCACCTCGACGGGCTGGTCTGGCGGCCGATGTCACCGGCCCGCTCGGTGCCGTGGTTCCTCACCTACCGGGAGGACAGCCTCCGGGACTCGCCTGCCGTCGCCGCGGTCCTGCGGGTGGTGCGCCGGCTCGCCCACGACCAGGGCTGGACGGCCTGACCGGTCGGGCTGACCGGTCGGGATCACCCCTGGTCGGCGTCGAGCCAGGCCCGGATCTCGTCGTTGTGCTGCCCCAGGGTGGGCGGCGCGACGTGCTGCTCGCGGCCGCCGGCGTACGCGTTGTCGTCGAAGCGCAGCGTCGGCCCGGGGAGCTGGATGTCACCGAGGGTGGTGTGCTCGACGTCGATGAGCAGGCCCTGGGAGAGCGTCTGCTCCCACGCGTAGACGTCGTCGAGGGTGCGCACCTTGCCCGCCGGCACGCCGGCACCGTCGAGACGGGCCAGCGCCTCCTCGGCGGTGAGATCGGCGAGCACGCCCTCGACCAGCGCGATCGTCGCGTCGCGGTTGGTCACCCGCTCGGGGTTGGTCGCGAAGCCCGGCGCGGCCGGGTCGATGCCGAACTCGGTGGCGAAGGTCTGCCAGAGCTTCTCCGAGCCGCAGGCGATCTGCACGGGCGCCGTCTTGGTCGCGAACATGCCGTAGGGCGCGATCGAGGGGTGGTGGCCGCCGGCCAGGCCGGGCACCTCCTTGGCGACCGTCCACTTGGTGCCCTGGAAGGCGTGCACGCCGACCATGCCGGCGAGCAGCGAGGTGTGGACCACGCGGCCACGGCCGGTGCGCTCGCGCTCGTAGAGGGCCGAGACCACGCCGTACGCACCGTTCATGCCGGCCAGCAGGTCGGCGATCGGCACGCCGACCTTGGTGGGCTCGGAGAGCCCGGTCAGCGACATCAGGCCGCCCTCACCCTGGGCGATCTGGTCGAAGCCGGATCGCGTGGCCTCGGGGCCGTCGTGGCCGAAGCCGGTGATCTGCAGGACGATCAGCCGCGGGTTGAGGGCGTGCAGGCGCTCGATCGGGAACCCGAGCCGGTCCAGGACGCCGACCCGGAAGTTCTCCATCAGCACGTCGGCGCGCTCGACCAGCCGGGCCAGGACGTCCTGGTCGGCGGGGTCCTTGAGGTCGAGGGTGATCGATTCCTTGTTGCGGTTGGCCGACAGGAAGTACGTCGACTCGCGCTCGCCCTCCGCGGGGTCCACGAACGGGGGGCCCCAGGTGCGGGTGTCGTCGCCCGTGGGGCTCTCGACCTTGATCACCCGAGCACCGAGGTCGCCGAGCATCATGGCGGCATGGGGGCCGGCGAGGGCGCGAGTGAGGTCGAGGACCAGGATGTCGTCGAGAGGCGCGGTCATGGTGCAGACACTATTGACGAGAGCAAGCCCCGAGAATGGCAGCACCTGCCAAGAGGCGCGTCCTGATCCGGTCAGGAATCAGGGCAGGAGCAGCACGACGGTCTCGGCGACCGCGCCGGGCTTGTCCTCGCCGTCGATCTCGATGACGTGCTTGAGCGTGATCTGGTAGCCGCTCGGCAGCTCGGTGACGTCGGCGAGGGTGACCGTCAGCCGGATCCGCCTGCCCACCAGCACCGGGCTCGGGAAGCGCACCTTGTTGACCCCGTAGTTCAGCTTCGCGCCCGGGGTCTCCAGGCCGAAGATCGACTGGCCGAGCCACGGGATCAGCGACAGGGTGAGGTAGCCGTGGGCGATGGTGCCGCCGAAGGGGCCCTCCTTCGCCTTCTCGACGTCGACGTGGATCCACTGGTGGTCGCCGGTCGCCTCGGCGAACTGGTCGACCCGCTCCTGGGTGACCTCGACCCAGTCGCCCGTGCCCAGGACCTCCCCGTTGGCGGCGATCAGCTCGTCGAAGGTGGTGAAGGTCCGCATGGTCTGCTCCTGTGTCCGGGGGCCGGGGTCGCGCGTCCACCCCGATGCGGGTGGAAGCGGTAAGAATGCGGTCATGGAACCTACACGTGGCCTGCCGGAGGACCTGCTGCGGGCGGCACCCAAGGTGCTGCTCCACGACCACCTCGACGGCGGGCTGCGTCCCGCCACCATCGTCGAGCTCGCGGCCGGCGTCGACCACGCCCTGCCCGAGACCGACGCCGGGGCGCTCGCACGGTGGTTCGCCGAGGCCGCCGACTCGGGCTCCCTCGAGCGCTACCTGGAGACCTTCGCCCACACCGTCGGCGTCATGCAGACCGCCGAGGCGCTGACCCGGGTCGCCCGCGAGTGTGTCGAGGACCTGGCCGCCGACGGCGTCGTCTACGCCGAGATCCGCTACGCCCCCGAGCTGCACGTCGAGGCCGGCCTCGGGCTGGAAGAGGTCGTGGCCGCCGTCCAGCAGGGCTTCGAGGAGGGCATGGCCGCGGCCGCCGCGGACGGGAGCCGGATCATCGTCCGCCACCTGCTGACCGCGATGCGCCAGGCCGCGCGGGCCATGGAGATCGCCGAGCTCGCAATCGCCTGGCGCGACCGCGGCGTCGTCGGCTTCGACATCGCCGGCCCGGAGGCGGGCTATCCGCCCACCCGGTTCATCGACGCCTTCGAGTACCTCCAGCGCGAGAACTCCCACTTCACCATCCACGCCGGCGAGGGCTTCGGCCTCCCGTCGATCTGGGAGGCCGTGCAGTGGTGCGGAGCCGACCGGCTCGGTCACGGCGTGCGGATCGTCGACGACATCACGCTCGACGACGACGGCACGCCGCGCCTGGGGCGGCTGGCGTCGTACGTCCGCGACAAGCGGATCCCGCTCGAGATGTGCCCGTCCTCCAATGTGCAGACGGGCGCCGCGCCGTCGATCGCGGAGCACCCGATCCGGCTGCTCGCCTCGCTGCGGTTCCGGGTCACCGTCAACACCGACAACCGGCTGATGAGCCGCACCACGCTGAGCCGGGAGTTCGGGCTGCTCGCCGAGACCTTCGGCTACGGCTGGGCCGAGCTGGAGTGGCTGACCGTCAACGCGATGAAGTCCGCGTTCATCCCCTACGACGAGCGCTACCGGCTGATCACCGAGACCATCAAGCCCTGGTACGCCGAGCAGGCCGGTCGCTGACGGTTGCCGGAGGTCACACGACGAACCAGGCGTGGGACCAGCCGGCGACGTCGACCCGGTGCTCGGCCCACTGCTGCTCCCGCACCGTGACCAGCCGGCCCTGGGCGGGGTCGAACACCTCGACGCCGCCCTCGACCGCGCCCACCGCGAGCACCACGTGGCGGGGCAGCCACCGGCTGCCGAGGTAGACGCCGACCGGGCGGCTGCGCAGCTGCTCGCGCAGGACGTCGTACCCGACGACGGGGCGGGGACGCACGAACACCGTCGCGATGTGCTCGTCGGTCAGGGCGCGCAGCGCGTTGGCGACCGCCCAGGGCGGTGTGCCGAGCGCGCGCGGCCAGGGCATCTGGAAGCGGTCGCGGGGGCTGCGCGACGAGGTGAGCAGGCGGTGCTCGCCGAGGATGTCGTCCGTGGGGCTCTCCGGGCGCCAGGGGGTCAGCAGGGCGCGGGCGCCCAGGACGCTCGCGGCCCCGCAGCTGCGGGCGTCGGGCTGGCGGAGCCGGTCCGGGGCGAGGTCAGCGGGCCACCGCATGGTCGCCCTCCTGGTCGCGCCGGTCGCGGATCTCGGCGAAGGCGCGGTCACCGGTCGCCACCCGGCAGCCCACCGCGGTCGCGCGGCGGACGATCTGCCGCTGCGCGCGGGCCAGGGCCAGGCCACGTCGTACGAGCACCAGGGGCGGCTTGCGGTGCTCGCGCAGGTCGCGGGTCAGCCGGCGCCAGAAGGTCACCGCCGGGTGCTGCGTGATGCAGTACGCCGCCGCGAGGATGCCGGCACGGCGGCACTCCTCGACGATCTCGGTCGCGAAGATCCCCTCCGCGCAGAACCGGCGCGCGGGGCCGAGGTCGAGGCGCTGGGTGCCGGTGCGCCGGCTCGCGGAGATGGAGTAGACCGGCACCTCGGCGCTGCCCGTCGCGCAGAGCTCGCGCAGCGCGGCGAAGGCGTCCTCGTGGTTCCAGCTGCCGGGGTGGTCCCAGTCGACCAGGCCGGCGTTGGCGCCGTCGGCGATGAGCGGCAGCCCCGGCTCGTCGCCGTCGCGGTAGAAGTCGTCGAGCCGCAGCGTCGGCCAGCCGAAGGCCTTCCCGAGGCGCCCGGCCAGCCGCGACTTGCCGGACCCTGACGGGCCGGCAAGCACGATCACGCGGGCCCCGGGCCATCCGTCGGTCATGGGGGTCGAGTCTGCCGTACCGGCAGCGGGGGAGCGAGCCGGCCAGTAGTTTCCGCCTCAGGGGAGCAGTAGTTTTCGCCTCATGGGAGAGGGAGGACGGCGTTCGCGCCGCTGGGTCAAGGTCACGCTGCTCTCGCTGCTGGCGCTGGTGGCCGTCGCAGCGATCGGGTTCTTCACGTTCGCGCCGCGGATCGTCGAGAGCGGCATGAACAAGGTCGACCCGGCGGAGCTGCCGTCGGTGGCCGCCGACACCCGGCGACTGCACGACTCGCTGGAGATCGTCGACATGCACGCCGACACCCTGATGTGGGACCGCGACCTGCTGGACCGGTCCGGCCGCGGCCACCTGGACCTGCCCCGTCTGGAGGACGGCAATGTCGCCCTGCAGGTCTTCTCCTCGGTGTCGAAGTCACCGAAGGGACAGAACTACGACAGCAACTCCGCCGACAGCGACAACATCACGCTGCTCACCTTCGCCCAGCTCCAGCCGCCCCGGACCTGGACCTCGCTGCTGCAGCGCTCGCTCTACCACGCCGAGAAGCTGCAGAAGGCCGCCCGTGAGTCGCGTGGTGCGCTCCGCGTGATCCGCTCCCGCCGCGACCTCGACCGCCTCGTCGACGACCGCGAGGGCGGCAAGCAGGTCACCGGCGCGCTGTTCTCCGTCGAAGGGCTGCAGAACCTCGAGGGGGACTTCGACAACCTCGACCGGCTCTACGACGCGGGCATGCGGATGGCCGGCTTCACCCACTTCTTCGACAACGAGGTCGCGGGCTCCATGCACGGCGAGGACAAGGGCGGGCTCACCGACCTCGGCCGGAAGGTGTTCGCCGAGATGGAGCGCCGCGGCATCGTCGTCGACATCGCCCACGCCAGTCACGACGCGGTCGCCGAGATGCTCGCGCTGGCCACCCGGCCGGTCGTGCTCAGCCACGGCGGCGTGCAGGCCACCTGCGACGTCAACCGCAACCTCACCGACGACGAGATCCGCGGCGTCGCCGCGACCGGCGGCGTCGTCGGCGTCGGCTACTGGGACGCCGCCGTCTGCACCCTGACCACCGCCGCCGTCGTCGATGCCATCGACCACGTGGTCCAGGTCGGCGGCATCGAGACCGCCGCCCTCGGCAGCGACTACGACGGTGCCACCACCGTCGGTTGGGACACCACCCACCTCGCCGCGATCACCCAGGAGCTGGTCGACCGTGGGTACGACGACGCGGCGATCGCGGCGATCATGGGCGGCAACACGCTGCGGGTGCTGCGGGCGACGCTGCCGCAGTAGGGGGCAGTCGCGGACGTCGATCGGGCCGCCCACCGCCTCCGGGCATGCCTGTGCCCCCGCGACCGTCGGGGCGCGGGGTGTGGGGCGGGGTGGCTACTCGTCGGGTGGGTGGGTGGTCCGGATGGGGTGGGTGCCGCGGTGGTCGACCCGGAACCGGTGGCCGGTCGGGCTGGTCCACACATAGGTCGCCGGCATCACGATGTCGTAGCGCCAGGTGGAGTGGGTCTTCGCACGATGGTGTCGTCGGCAGAGCGCGACCTCGTTGCACGGACACGTCGGTCCGCCCTCGCCGTAAGGGCGGTGGTGGTCGAGGTCGCAACGGGTGGCGGGGCGGGTGCAGTGCGGGAACCGACAGGTCTGGTCCCGCAGGACCACCCGGGCGCGGTGCCGGTCGGGGATCTCGTACGACCCGACCGGGAGATGGTCGGCCAGGTCGATGACCGGTCGCACGATCACGGTCGTATGCCGGACACGGAGCCATTCCCGGATCTGCGCCGAGGTGATCGGGCAGCGGCCCTCGTCCCACCGGCCGACGGGGTTCCCGAACGGGTTGTCCCCGGTGGCCGTGGTGTCGGTGATGGTGGTGTCGGTGATGTGGACGTTGAGGACGACCTTGCGGCCCGGGACCGTGTCCACGACCACCTCCCCGGTGTCGGGGTCCGGGATCAACAGGTCCAGGGCGAGGTCCTGGCGGGCCAGCTCGGCCGCGGCCTTCGAGCGCCGCACATCGAGCGTCGAGTCGTCACCGAGCCGGCCCAGGACCTCGGCTCGGCGGGCGACCGCGAGGTCGAGGTCGTGTCCGTCGGCGGCATCCAGGAGCCCGTCGAGGTGGACCAGGCCGTGTGCGTCGACCTCCCCGACGTCGAAGCGCCGACCATCCGCAGCCTTCTGCCGCTCGGCCTCCGCGCGTTCGGGGTCGAACCGCAGCACCGCCTCGGCGACCAGTCGCTCGAGCTGGGCCCACCCGACCCCGGAGGCATCCCAGAGCTGTCGGTCCACGAACCCCGCCGCCTCGGCCGACAGGGGGTGGGTGAGGTCGGCGATCCGCTCGGCCCGCCACGGCGCCAACCGACCAGCCACGACGGCGGCGTAGACGTTCGGGAGCCGCCAAGCGCACTCGATCACCCGCCCGACATACGCCTTCCCACCATCCGGAGACCGGCCCAGCACCGCGACCAGCTCCATCAACCCGAACTCGCTGACCAACGGTGCGCCGTCGCCGGCGATCGGGACCCCGGTGTCGAGGTAGCCCTCGGTGATCGTCGCCGCACCTTCCGGCGAGGCCACGATGTGGTCGCTGGCCCAGGTCGCGATGTCCTCCCACTCCTCGACGATCAACGTCTCGCGGGACCGGATCCGCTCGCCGACACGCGACAGCAACACTGCTGTCGAACGGGCGTCGGTGGCGAGATCCATGACTGGATTCTCCCACCCGCCCACGACACTTCAAAGCGTCGCAAACCCGCCTGTGGACAGGCGAAACCCCGATCCGGGGGTGTGGACAAGCGACGTCACGCTCAGTGACACAGCACCCGAACCGCCGACCGCGAAACCGCAGCCCGACCACCGAACCCAGCCACCTCCCCAACGCTCTCGTCGCTGCCTTACGGAACGGAACCGGCTACGAGACCGAAGCGCACGGGCAGTTCCGAAGCCCTCCGCCCGTGACTCCGCGCCCCGTCGACCTCAGCGGGCGGAGTCCCGCAGCGCCGCGTCCAGCGCAGCCATCAGCACCGCCGGCCGGCCCCGCCCGGCCGGGGCGGCCGGGTAGCGCCCCAGCACCTCGACGAGCACCGGCGTCGCCCGCAGCCCGGCAGCCTCGATCGAGGCGAGCCCGACAGCCGGATCGTCACCGGCGGCGAGTTCGGCGATCCGCGCCGCATTGGCCGAGGCGCGCAGGATGTGCCCGACCTGATGGGCTCGGGCGATGGGGTGCAGGTACGCCGCGGAGGCGGCGTCTCCGGCCGCCTGGGCGGCGAGGCGCGCCGGCTCGGTCGGAGCGTCGGCAGCGGCCCGGTGGGCGTCCATCGAGGCCGTCCGCTGGAGGCGGGTCCGGGGTGCGCCGTCGGCGAACACCCGCGCCGCGTCGAGCGCGACCCGTGGGCGAGGGTCGTCCGGGCAGGCCTCCTCGAAGACCGGCAGGACGGACTGTGCCGCGCCCAGCGCGAACCGGGCGACCTCGCGCAGCTCGTCGAGGGTCAGCTCGACGTCACCCGACGCCACAGGTGCGGGCGCCGACTCAGATCCCGATCGGGTGCCAGACCGTCTTGTGCTCGACGAACGCGGTCATCGGGGACAGGCCGGGGTCGAGGGTCCAGTCCGGCTCGGCGTCCGGCGCGCGGCGTACCCGCTTGAGGTTGTCGGCCGCGGCCACCTCCAGTGAGGTCGCCAGCTCCGCGGACCCCGCGACGCCGCACAGGTCGATCGCGTTGACGTCCATGTGGGCGGCCAGCCACGGTGCCAGTACGGCGGCGTCGCCGGTGAGGATGTTGACCACACCCCCGGGGACGTCGGAGG
Organism: Nocardioides sp. LHD-245; assembly: GCF_030929495.1. Classification (GTDB taxonomy): domain Bacteria; phylum Actinomycetota; class Actinomycetes; order Propionibacteriales; family Nocardioidaceae; genus Nocardioides. The sequence continues at coordinate 92,828 of NZ_JAVFWN010000001.1, forward strand.
TGGCGAGCACCTCGGCGAAGGTGACCGCCGGCAGGGGACGCGCGTAGGACGACACGACCACGGCGACATTGCCGGTCACGATCGCCGGCGCCACGACGGACACCAGGCCCAGCAACGAGGAGGACTGCGGCGCGAGCACGCCGACGACGCCGGTGGGCTCGGGCGCGGTGTGGTTGAAGAACGGCCCGGCGACGGGGTTGGCGTTGCCGATCACCTGGGCGAGCTTGTCGGCCCAGCCGGCGTACCAGACCAGGCGGTCGACGGCGGCGTCGACCTGGCCGCGAGCCGCGGCGGCGGTGCCGCCCTCGGACTGCTTGACCGCCTCCTCGAACTGCGGACGGCGGTCCTCCATCACCTCGGCGATCCGGTACAGGATCTGGCTGCGGTTGTAGGCGGTGCGGGCGGACCACGGGCCGAACGCCTTGCGGGCCGCGACAACCGCGTCGCGGACGTCCTTGCGGGAGGCGAGGGAAGCGTTGGCCACGAACTTCCCCTTGCTGTCGGTGACCTCGTAGGAGTGGCCCGACTCCGAGCGCGGGAACGCGCCGCCGATGTAGAGCTTGTAGGTCTTGCGCACGTCGATGCGGGCCATCAGGCGTCCGCTCCCTTCAGGTACGCGGCGAGGCCCTGGCGGCCACCTTCGCGGCCGTAGCCGGACTCCTTGTAGCCGCCGAACGGGCTGGCCGGGTCGAACTTGTTGAACGTGTTGGCCCAGACCACCCCGGCCCGCAGCTGCGAGGCCATGTGCAGGATCCGGGAGCCCTTCTCGGTCCACACCCCGGCGGAGAGGCCGTACGGCGTGTTGTTGGCCTTCTCGACCGCCTCGGCCGGGGTGCGGAAGGTCAGCACGGACAGGACCGGCCCGAAGACCTCCTCGCGTGCGATCCGGTGGGCCTGGGTGACGCCGGTGAAGATCGTCGGCGGGAACCAGAAGCCGGACGCGGGCAGGTCGCACGGAGGCGCCCAGCGCTCGGCGCCCTCGGCCTCGCCGATGTCGGACAGCTCGCGGATCCGGTCGAGCTGCTCACGGGAGTTGATGGCGCCGATGTCGGTGTTCTTGTCGAGCGGGTCGCCGACGCGCAGCGTGCCCATCCGGCGCTTCAGCTTCGCGAGCAACTCGTCGGCGACCGACTCCTGCACGAGCAGCCGGGAGCCGGCGCAGCAGACGTGGCCCTGGTTGAAGAAGATGCCGCCGACGATGCCCTCGACCGCCTGGTCGATGGCCGCGTCGTCGAAGACGATATTGGCGGCCTTGCCCCCGAGCTCGAGGGTCGCCTTCTTGTCGGAGCCGGCGATCGCTCGGGCGATCGCCTTGCCGACGGCGGTGGAGCCGGTGAACGCGACCTTGTCGACGTCGGGGTGGGACACGACGGCCTGGCCGGTGCCGCCGGCGCCGGTCACGATGTTGACCACGCCCGGGGGCAGATCGGCCTGCTGGCAGATCTCCGCGAACAGCAGCGCCGTCAGGGGAGTGGTCTCCGCCGGCTTGAGCACGACCGTGTTGCCGCACGCCAGCGCGGGCGCGACCTTCCAGGCCAGCATGAGCAGCGGGAAGTTCCACGGGATGACCTGGCCGGCCACCCCCAGCGGCTGCGGGTCCGGGCCGAGCCCGGCATGCTCGAGCTTGTCGGCCCAGCCGGCGTAGTAGAAGAAGTGGGCGGCGACGACGGGTACGTCGACGTCGCGGCTCTCCTTGATCGGCTTGCCGTTGTCGATCGACTCCAGCACGGCCAGCTCGCGGCCGCGCTCCTGGATGATGCGGGCGATCCGGAAGAGGTACTTGGCCCGCTCCCTGCCCGACATCCGCGACCAGCCGCGGAACGCGCGCCGCGCCGCGCGTACGGCGAGGTCGACGTCGGCCTCGGACGCCTCGGCGATCTCGGCGAGGGTCTCCTCGGTGGCCGGGTTGACGGTCTTGAAGGAGGAGCCGCGCCCGTCGACGAACTCGCCGTCGACGAACAGGCCGTAGGACGGCTTGATGTCGACGATGCTCCGGGACTCCGGAGCCGGTGCGTACTCGAAGGGAGTGCTTTTCTTGGCCAAGGCGATCAGTCCAGGGTGAAGTAGTCGGGACCGCTGTAGCGGCCGGTGGTCATCTTCGTGCGCTGCATGAGCAGGTCGTTGAGCAGCGTCGAGGCGCCGAAGCGGAACCAGTCCGGGTCGAGCCAGTCGTCGCCGGCGATCTCGTTGACCATGACGAGGTACTTGATCGCGTCCTTGGCGGTGCGGATGCCGCCGGCCGGCTTGACGCCGATCTGGACGCCGGTCGCCTCGCGGAAGTCGCGGACCACCTCGAGCATGACCAGGGTCACCGGCAGCGTCGCGGCCGGCTGGACCTTGCCGGTGGAGGTCTTGATGAAGTCGGCGCCGGCGAGCATCGCCAGCCACGACGCGCGGCGGACGTTGTCGTAGGTCTGCAGCTCGCCGGTCTCGAAGATCACCTTGAGGTGGGCGTGGGAGCCGTCGGGGCGGACGCAGGCCTCACGGGTGGCGACGATCTCCTCGAAGACCTGGAGATAGTGTCCGGCCAGGAACGCGCCCCGGTCGATGACCATGTCGATCTCGTCGGCGCCGGCGGCGACCGCGTCGCGGGTGTCGGCGAGCTTGACGGCCATCGACGCCCGGCCGCTGGGGAACGCCGTGGCCACGGCGGCGACGTTGACCTCGGACCCGACGACGGCCTTGACCTCGCCGACCAGGTCGCCGTAGACGCACACGGCCGCCACCGACGGACAGGACGGGTCGGCGGGATCGGGCCGCAGCGCCTTGCTGGCCAGCGCCCGCACCTTGCCGGGGGTGTCCTGGCCCTCGAGCGTGGTCAGGTCGACCATCCGGATCGCGAGGTCGAGCGCCCACGCCTTCGCGGTCGTCTTGATCGACCGGGTCCCGAGCCCGGCCGCGCGGGCCTCGGCGCCGACCTGGTCCACGCCGGGCAGGCCGTGCAGGAAGCGGCGCAGCGAGGCCTCGCCGGCGGTCACCTCGGAGTACGCCGCGAGTCCCGGAGCGGGATCGGTGGGTGCGGTGGTCGACATCTGCCCAGCATAGGGTTGGGAGCGTGCAGAACGAAGGTGTCGAGAAGGCGGAGCGCTACAGCTCGGGCGGACTCGTCGTCGGTGTGATCGGCCTCGTCTTCGTGGCGATCGCGATCGGCTACGGCCTGCTCGACCCGGAGGCCGGATTCGCGCCGTGGGCGTACCCGTTCTGCCTGCTGCTCGGCGTGCTGATCTGGATGATCCTGATCCGGCCCGCGCTGCGGCTGCACCACGACGAGCTCGAGCTGCGCAACGCGCTGCACACCCGCTGGGTGCCCTTCGCGCTGATCACCTCCGTGGAGATCGGTCAGGTCACCGTCGTGAACGTCGGCGAGACGAAGTACGTCGGCAGCGGCTTCGGCCGCACCCGACGCACGATCCGCCAGGACAAGTCGGCCGCCCATGACACGCCGCTGGAGAAGCGGTCCACGGCCTGGCTGATCGAGGACAAGCTGCACCGGCGGATGGCGGCCGGCCAGGAGCGGGCCGCGCGCGAGCTGCGCTCCGGTGAGGGCGTCGAGCGGCGGGTCCGCCACGCCTGGGCCTGGCCCGAGATCGGCGCCCTCGTCGTCCTCCTGGTGGCGACGGTGGTCCTGGCCCTCGTCGGCTGAGCATTTCCGCCGGTTCGTAGGCTGCACGGCATGCAGACCCCAGCCCGGCTCGTCGCCGCCGCCGTCGTGTCCCTGTCCGTGCTCGCCACCAGCGCCTGCGGCGACTCGGGGGAGGACAAGGCCTCCGACTCCTCGTCGGCCGAGCCGACCAGCGACGCTCCGGTCGCCGCGGGCGGGGAGTGCACGGTCGACGACATCGAGGTGGCGGGCGAGTTCGGCAGCGCGCCGACCATCACCGTGCCCGACGACTGCACCCCGCCGGCCACCCTGCTCTCCAAGGACCTCGTGACCGGCACCGGCCCGGCCGCGGAGGCCGGCGACACGGTCGAGACGAACTACCACCTGGTGACCTGGTCCGACAAGGAGGTCCTCGACAGCTCCTTCGAGCGCGGGCAGACCTTCCCCCTGGAGGATCTCGGCAACGCATCGGTCATCGACGGCTGGAACCAGGGCCTGATCGGCGTCCAGCAGGGCACCCGTCGCCTGCTCGTCGTCCCGCCGGACCTGGGCTACGGCCAGGGCGGCAACGGCATCGCGCCGAACGAGACCCTGGTGTTCGTGGTCGACGCCGTCTCCGTCAGCTGACGGAAGGCCGCTCAGATCCCGGCTGCCGCCGCGATGTCGGCGCGCAGCGCGGTGAGCCGGGTGGCGGCCTCGGCACGCGCGGTGGCGACGTCCCCATCGACGACGGGGACGACGACCTCGAGATAGCACTTGAGCTTGGGCTCGGTGCCGCTCGGGCGTACGACGACCCGGCTGCCGTCCTCGGTGCGATAGCGCAGTCCGTCGGTGGGCGGCAGCTCGGCCGAGCCGGCGGTCAGGTCGTCGGCCGCGGTGACCGCGGACCCGCCGAGCGTCGCGGGCGGGGTGTCGCGCAGGCGCCCCATGGCGGCGGCGATCTCCCCGAGGTCGGTGACCCGCACCGACAGCTGGTCGGTCGCGTGCAGCCCGTGGGTGACGGCGATGTCGTCCAGCAGGTCCGGCAGGGTCCGGCCCGCGGCCTTCGCCTCGGCCGCGATCTCACACAGCAGCAGCGCGGCCGAGACGCCGTCCTTGTCGGAGACGTGCTCGGGGTCGACGCAGTAGCCGAGGGCCTCCTCGTAGCCGAAGACCAGCCCGGGCAGTCGGCCGATCCACTTGAACCCCGTGAGGGTCTCGGCGTAGCGCTGGCCGGCCGCGCGCGCCATCGTGCCGAGCAGCGAGGACGACACGATCGAGGTGGCGTAGACGCCGGAGCGTCCGGCCCGCAGCAGGTGGTCGGCCAGCAGCGCGCCGACCTCGTCGCCGCGCAGCATCCGCCACCCGCCGTCCGTGGCGACGTCGGGGACGGCGGCGGCACAGCGGTCGGCGTCCGGGTCGTTGGCGATCACGATGTCGGCACCGGTGCGCCGCGCGAGCGCGACCGCGCGGTCGATGGCGCCGGGCTCCTCCGGGTTGGGGAAGGCGACGGTCGGGAAGTCCGGGTCCGGCTCCTCCTGCTCGGCGACGACCTGGGGCGAGTCGAAGCCCGCGTTCTCCAGCACCGTCGGCAGGGCGCCGCCTCCGACGCCGTGCAACGGGGTGTAGACGATGGTGAGGTCCCGCGGGCCGTCGCCGGCGATCGCGGCGACGGTGTCGAGGTAGGCGTCGACGATGCCGTCGTCGAGGACCCGGCCGCCCGTCGCCTCCAGCGGCACCCGCGGCACGGACTCGAGGCTGCCGACGGCCGCGATCCGCGCCGCGATCCCGCTGTCGGCCGGTGGCACGATCTGGCTGCCGTCGCCGAGGTAGACCTTGTAGCCGTTGTCCTGGGGCGGGTTGTGGCTCGCGGTGACCATGACGCCGGCCGCGCAGCCGAGCTCGCGGATCGCGAACGCCAACAGCGGCGTCGGCAGCGGCCGGGGGAGCAGCAGCGGCTTGAGACCGGCCCCGGCCATCACCTCGGCGGTGTCGCGCGCGAAGACGTCGGAGTTGTGGCGGGCGTCGTACCCGATGACGACCGGGGCGCCCGGAGTGGTCCCCGTCTCGCGGAGGTACGCCGCCAGGCCGGCCGCCGCGCGGATGACGACGATCCGGTTCATCCGGTTGGGCCCGGCCCCGAGCGCGCCGCGCAGGCCCGCCGTACCGAACTCCAACGTGCCGCGGAAGCGGTCGGCGAGGTCGGCGCGCGCGCTCGCGTCCCCTGCCTCGACCCCGGCGATCACCCGGAGGAGCTCGTCGCGCGTCTGCGCGTCCGGATCCTCGGCGAGCCAGGACTGGGCCCGGGCGAGCAGGACGTCGGTGTCAGGCGTGGTCACCGGCCCACGGTAGCGGTCAGCCGTTGACCGTGCTCATGTCGCCGTACCGCTCGCCGGCGACGGCGTCGCGGGGGACCGCGACGGTCAGCGCGGCCAGGTCGTCGGCACTCAGCTCGACCGCGCGGGCACCTGCGTTCTCCTCGAGGTAGGCGACCCGCTTGGTGCCGGGGATCGGCGCCACGTCGTCGCCCTGGGCGAGCACCCAGGCGAGGGCGAGCTGGCCGGGCGTGCAGCCGTGCTGGGCCGCCAGCGCGCGGACCTGGTCGACGAGGCCCAGGTTGGTGACGAGGTTGTCGCCCTGGAAGCGCGGGAAGTAGGCCGACGACCGGCTGTCGCCGTCGCCGAAGCCGTCGGTGCCGACGGTGCCGGTGAGGATGCCGCGCCCCAGCGGGGAGTAGGGGACCAGCCCGATGCCGAGCTCGCGCACGGTCGGGAGGATCTCGTCCTCGAGGTCGCGGGTGAAGAGGGAGTACTCCGTCTGCAGCGCGGTGACCGGGTGCACCGCATGGGCGCGACGGATCGTGTCGGCCGACGCCTCGGACAGTCCGAGGTGGCGCACCTTGCCCGCCTCGACGAGCTCCTTCATGGCGCCGACGGTCTCCTCGATCGGGACGTCGGGGTCGACGCGGTGCTGGTAGTAGAGGTCGATGTGGTCGACGCCCAGTCGCTGGAGGGAGGCGTCGCAGGCGGCGCGGACGTACTCGGGGCGGCCGTTGATGCCGCGCCGGGTGCCGTCGGGGTCGCGCTGGACGCCGAACTTGGTCGCCAGCTGGATCTCGTCGCGGCTGTGCGAGCTGGTCGCGATGGCCTTGCCGACGAGCTGCTCGTTGGTGAAGGGGCCGTACATGTCGGCGGTGTCGAGGAAGGTGATCCCGAGGTCGAGCGCGCGATGGATGGTCGCGATGCCGCCGGCCTCGTCGGGGGTGCCGTAGAAGTCCGACATGCCCATGCAGCCGAGGCCGAGGGCGGAGACCGTGAGCGGGGACGTCGTACCGAGGGTGCGGGTCGAGTTCGTCATGACCACCAGCCAACTCCTTGGAGTGCGCTCCAGGTCAAGCGCTGCGCTCGAGCTCGACCAGCCGGCCGGCGTAGACGTCGATCTTGTACTCGATCGCGGCCAGGTGGGCCTGGACCTCGGCGAGCTGGCGCAGCACCTGCTCGCGGTGGTTCTGGAGCAGGGCGAGGCGCTCCTCCTCGGTGCCCTCGCCGGTCCGGACGAGCTCGGCGTAGCGGCGTACGTCGCGGATCGGCATGCCGGTCGAGCGGAGCCGGGTCACCAGCTCGATCCAGCGCAGGTCCGTGCTCTCGTAGCGCCGGTGTCCGCTCGGGTCGCGGGGGACCGGGCGCAGCAGCAGCCCGTCCTTCTCGTAGTAGCGCAGCGTGTCGGCCGTGAGCCCGAGGGCGGCGGCCGCGTCGGCGATGGTCTGTCTGGTGCTCGGCATGCCCCCAGTGTTGCTCGGGGCATGATGGAGGGGTGCGCCGGTCGTTCGTGTTCTCCGACGCCTGGGTGGTCGACGCCCCGCCCGCCGCCGTCGCGGCCACCCTCGTCGACCTCGAGGACTACCCCCGCTGGTGGCCGCAGGTGCGCGCCGTCGCGAAGCTCGGGCCCGACACGGCCTGGGTGTGCTGCCGTTCGACCCTGCCCTACACCCTCGACCTCGTGCTGGACGCGGTCTCCCGCACCCCGCCGGTGGTCGCGGTCGCGATCAGCGGCGACCTCGACGGGTTCGCGCGGTTCACCCTGACGGCGGCGGGAACGGCCACCCGGCTGGACTTCGCGCAGGAGGTGTCGGTCGGCGGAGCGCTCGCGCTGGCGTCGTACGCCGTCCGGCCGGTGCTGGTGTGGAACCACCGCCGGATGATGGCCGGCTGCCGGACCGGGCTGGCGGCCCTCCTCTCCTCCCCCGGGTGATCGACAGCGATCCGATCGACCTGGTCGATCCGATCGCTGTCGATCAGCCGCGTCTCACCGACCGCTTGCGCTGCCGGTGCCGCCAGGCCCGTAGCACCAGTACGAGCACGACGCCGACGGCCGCGCCGAACGCCGCTCCGGTGGTGTTGTCGATGATGTCGGTGACATCGCAGGCGCGGTCGATCCGGGCGAGCTCGAGCTGGGTCGCCTCGATCAGCGCGGAGTAGCCGGCCAGGCCCACCAGGCCCAGCGGCGCGAGGAGCCAGCCGGCGCGCCAGCGGCCGACGGCGAGGACCAGCAGGGTGCCGGACGGCACGAACAGCGCGGTGTTGAGGGTGCGCTGGCCGGACTGGAAGATCCAGAAGCCGTCGGGCGCGGGGCCGCCGATGTCCCAGGAGCAGGAGGTCAGCCGGCCCTCGGCGGGGACGATGCCCGTGTCCGCCGACGTCGGCACCAGGGTCACCAGGGCGATCACCGCGACCGACCAGACGAACCCGGCGATCGCGATCGCCGACACCCAGCCGAGCGGACGCACCAGGACCAGGGAGAGGAGACCGCAGCCGAGCGCCGCGACCCCGATCCCGAGCAGCATGACCCCGGTGCCCCCGAACCCCACCATGGGGCCAGAGGCTAGCCAGATCCGCCCAATGGCGCGAAGCGGCCGGTCGAGCCGATCAGGCGGCGCGGTAGCGCTCGATCTGCCCGCCGAGCTCGTCGAAGAGCGCCTGGTTGAGGCTGAACACCGCGCGCACCTCGTCGACGATCCGGGTGACCTCGTCGGGCGTGAGGTCGAGGGCGTCGAGTCGGGCGCGGTAGGCGTCCTTGTAGGGCTTCGGCTTCGGGATCTCGGTGAACTCGTAGAAGCTGACGCCGGTGTCCGCGGGCAGGTTGAAGGTGCGCTGCAGCACCCGGCCGATCACCTGGCCGCCGGAGAGGTCGCCGAGGTAGCGGGTGTAGTGGTGCGCGAGCAGCAGCCCGCCCCACGCACCGGCCGAGCGGATCCGCTCGACGTACGCCGTCGCGGCGGGCGAGTCGACCTGCGCGGGGTCGACGCCGGGAGCCCAGTGCGCGAGGTCGGCGTCGATGGCGGCGAGCCGGTCGAGCGCGGCGTCGTGGACGGCGGCGACGATCTCGTCGTCGCGGTGGTCGGTGACGACCTCCTCCAGCGCGGCGTAGACGCGGCGCAGCCGGAGCAGGAGGTCGGCGTACGCCTCGGCGGTGAGCTTGCCCTCCAGCAGCTCGGCCATGAACGTCGAGCCCTCGGCCGCCTGGTGCTCGGCGCGCGAGCCCTCGCGCATGGCGGTCGACAGGGTCAGGTCCTCGTCACGGACGGTGGTGGCGACGGACATGGCGGCAGCTCCTCGGGAGGTGGCGGTGACAACTTACTGACTAAGTGTCAGGAAGATAGGGGCCGCCTGTCAATACGTGGCGCCGACTTTTCCTTAGGTCTACCTAACTTTCTTGCGGCGGGCGGGGTCCGGTCAGGTCAACCCATGTGTCCGAGGCCGCGGAGCACGAACTCCTCGACGGCACCCACGGGCAGCTGGCGGGTGGCCAGCGCGGCATGGAGGAGCGAGATCGCGGACTTGCGGTCGGAGACCCGGAACGCGCCCTCGGCGATGCCCTGGTCGAGGATCTCCTCGAGGACCTCCTCCACCGCCGCGACGTGGTCGTGGATCTTCTCCATGGCCTCCTCGGAGAGGAGGTGGTAGAGGATCCCGCCCATCCCGGTGTGGAACTGCTGGCCGGCCTGCAGCTGGTGGCGCAGGTAGACCCGGATCTTGGCGACCGGGTCGGGCACCAGGTCCAGGTCGCGGCGCAGGTCGGCGAGGTAGTGCTGGGTCTCCTCCGTGGCGAAGGCGACCACGACCGCCTCCTTGTCGCGGAAGTGGTGGTAGATCGCGGTCCGGCCGAGGTCGGCCCGGGCGGCGATCTGGGCCATCGTGATCGCGTCGAAGCTGCGCTCGTCCATGAGGGTCGCGAAGGCGTCGAAGATCTTCCGCCGCACCAGGTCACGGTGGGCGGGGACGGTCTCTGCGGCGATCTTCGGCACAAGTCGATCCTAGAGGCGAAAAAGGGCCGGCTGATGAACGGGGAGCAGGGGTGTGCCCGCCGTGCGGCAGGCACACCCCCGGATCTCACGGGCGACGGCTACTTCTTGCCCTTGACCTTGACCTTCGTCACCGACGTGCCACCGGGGTAGGTGACGGTGACCTTGTGGGTGCCCTTCGCGAGCTTGGGCAGCGCCACGGTGGTGGTGCCCGATGCGTCGATGGTCACCGTGATCGTCTTGGTGGCCTTCTTCTTCGCCTTCTTGCCCTTGGCCTTCGGCTTGGTCTGCTTGACCACGACCGTCACCTGCTGGCCGGCGAGCCCGGTCGAGGTGATCGTGACCGAGCCCTTCTTGCCCTTGGCATTGGGCTTCTTCGCCGGCGCGACGGTCGCCGAAGGGGTCGGCTTCTGCGGCTCGGGCTTCGTCGTGAAGGTGATCGGTGTGTAGGTCTCGTACGACGCAGCGACCGCGCCGCTGCCCGGGTAGGTGTAGATGCCGTAGTTCGTCGCTGTCGGGACGGCCGCCGCTGCGGTGTCGGCCGCAGCCTTGTCGACAGTGAGGGTGGCGCTGAAGGTGCCTTCAGGGGTGAGCTCGATGGCGCCGGCATTCGGCCCGCCGATGGTCGCCATGTCCGCCGCGAGGACTGCCCACTTCTGGGCGGCGATCTTCCGGTTCGCACTCGGCACGTTCGCCGAGGGCCGCCACGCGGTCGGGAACTTCGCGAAGACGACGTACGCGCCGCCCGCCTTGCCGCTGAGCGGGGGCCGGGTTCCGGTGGCCAATGCCGGGTCGAACCCGGAACCGGTGACGGTCACCTGGTGGGAGCCGTCGGCCGCCAGGGTGGTCGGGGAGACCGTGACCTTCGGCGCGGCCGGAGCCTCGTCGCCGAAGGTCAGGCTCAGCGCAGTGGTGGGCTTGCGCGCGTCAGCGGCTCCGCCGGAGGAGTACCAGTAGGGGCCTCCGCCGGTCTGCTGCACCCAGTCGACGAAGGACTGGGGGAAGGAGCCCCAGGCCGTGCCGGTACGAGCCTGGGGGACGGCACCCACGGGTGCGTCGTACTCGACGCCCAGGTAGTCGGGAGTCGCGGTGAAGCCGAGCGTCTCGACGTCCACGTCGGACAGGGTCGCGAGGGTGACCTCGTCCGCGTCCAGGTCGACCCACTCGTCGGGGGCCGCCTGGTCGGTGCCGAAACCGTCGACCGTGGCCGTGAGCTCGCCCGAGCCGTCGCCGTTGACCGTCAGTTTCGGGTCGGAGACGTAGAAGAACGACATGCCCGAGTAGTAGATGACGGACGCGTCGCCGTCCCACTGGATCGAGGCCGTGTTGGCGGCCGTGTCGATGGTGCCGGTGCCGTTGCGGAAGACGAGCTGGGTCTCGGCGAGCACGCCGTTGCCCGTCGTACCGTTGACGCCCATGAAGTCCTGGTGGGTCCCGAGGAAGGTGGCCGGCGCGTAGCCGCCGCCCGGCTGGCGGTCCTCGACCGTGACGTTGCCGGCTGAGCTGGTCCAGCCGGCCGGAGCGTCGTTGGACCAGGTCGCCCCGTTGTCGGCTGCCTTGAGGGTCTTGCCGCCTGCGCCGGGGTCGCCGATCTTGCCGGCGGACATCAGGTTCCACGTGCCGGGGGCGAAGCCCGCGGCGTTGGCCTCGTTGTTGATGCCCCAGCGGAGCTGGGCATCGTCGACCGCGACGGGGGCCGCGTGGGCGGGTGCCGTCGCCGCGCCGAGGACGGACAGTCCGGTGGCGGTCAGGGCAGCGGCGGCGATGCCGGCGATGCCTCTACGTGGGCTCTTCATCGGATTCCTTTCAGGATTCTCATCAGGGGTGCGGACACGGTGATCCCGACGGCTCCGAGCAGCAGGAGGGATCCGAGGACCCACTCCCAGGCGCGACCGGACGGGTCCGGCCGCTCTCCTGAGGTGGGGGAGGAGGTGAGGGCGTAGGCCACCGGTGGCTGGTACGTCGCTGGGTTCGTCGTCACGGATTCCGGTGCTCCGACACCGGCCGCGAACGGCTGTCCGGGGAGGGCAGGGCCGGCGGGCTGGGCGACGGGGAAGGAGGGGCCTGGCGGCTGCGCCGCCGGCGGCTTCTTGCCGGCCTTGTTCTTCGGCTGCTTGTCGGTCACGACCGGCGCCACCACGGGCTTGTCCGGCTGGATCGCGGTCTTCGCGTCCCAGCTGATCAGTACGGGCTTGGGGGTCTTGTAGGCGTCGCTGGCGCCGCCGGAGGAGTACCAGTAGGCGCCGGAGCCGGCCTTCTCGACGAAGGCGAGGAAGGAGGCCGGGAACGCTCCCCAGAAGGCACCCGTGCGCACCTGTTGCGAACCGTCGGCCGGAGTGTGTGCGATCCCGAGGTAGCGCGGTGTGGCGGTGAAGCCTCGGGGCGCGGACAGTTGCGGGATGCCGACGCCGTCGAGGTCCGCCAAGGTGACCTCGGTCGGCGGCACGGGCACCCACTTGCTCTGGTCCTCCATCGAGCTGGCGAAGCCACTCGCGGTCGCGGTGATGGTGGCCGAGGTCGGTGTGACCGTGAGCACCGGGTTGCTGAGGCTGAAGAACGTCATCCCCGAGTAGAAGAAGATGGTGAACGAGCCCTGCCAGGCGATCGTCGCCGTGCCGGCGACGGGATCGACCTTTCCGGTGCCGCCGCTGATGACGACCTGATGGTTGCTGAACAGCCCACCGGTCGGGCTGGACAGCGGAGTCGTGTCATCGGCGGCGGTCTTCAGGCCGGCCAGGTTCGCCGGCCGTGCGCCGGCCGTGGTCACCTTCTCGATCTGCACCGCACCGCTGGCCGCGCGCCACGCGACCGTGCCATTGGGCCAGGCGCCGGTGGCGAGATTGATCGTCTGACCGCCGCTGCCGGGGTCGGGGGCGGCGCCGGCGGAGAGGAAGTTGAACGTGCCGGGGGCGAACGCCCGGTTGTTGCTCTCGTCGTTGACGCCCCAGCGGAACACCGCATCGGACACCGCGAACGGGCCGTTGTCGGGCGCCGCGGTCGGGCTTGTCGGATCGGTCGGCTGGTCCGTGGGCTGGTCCGTGGGCTGGTCCGTGGGCTGGTCCGTGGGCTGGTCCGTGGGCCCGTCGGTCGGCTGGTCGGTCGGCTGGTCGGTCGGGCCGGTGGATCCCTCGGTCGGCTCGCTCGTCGCGGTGCTCTCGGCCGTGGGTACGACGCCCGCGACGTCGCCGCTCCCGCCGGCCGCGGTCGCGGCGGAGAGCAGGGTGCCGGCACCGAGGACCGCGCAGCAGACGGCCAGGACGACCGCGACGACCCGCCTCATGCCGCCGCTCCCGCCGGAGCGGACGGGCTGGAGGGGCCGGAGGAGCCGGATGCGCGCCGCCGGCGCGCGAGCAGGAGTCGCAGGAGCAGGCCGAGGACGGCGAGCAGGAACACGCAGCCGGCCACGATCAGGAAGACCCGGCCGGGGCTCGCCCCGTCGTCGTCCGAGGCGGCCGCCGCGGTCGTCGGGTCCGCCGCGACGTCGGCGGGACGGACCGCGAAGCGCTCCGCGGCCTGGCCGCCGGTGGCGGCACCGGTGAGACGCAGTTCGTGGGTGCCGGGCGTCAGGTCGGTGGGGAGCGGCAGGATGCCCGCCACCTCGCCCGACGGCCCGGCGATCATGGGCCCGATGCCGGCGACGCCGTCGTCGAGCACGCCCAGGACCTGCTCGCCGGGCCGGAAGCCGGTGGCGGTGAAGGCCAGGGTGTTGCCGACCTTGGCGGTCAGCCGGTCGGTGGTCAGTCGGGGGACGCCACCGGCGGCCGGTACGGCGGCGCCGGGTGCCGCTGCGGCGTCCGGAGCCGCGGGCTGGCCGGTCTCCGGCGTGGTGCCCTGGGCGGGCGGAGCGGCCTGGTCCGCACCCGTGGCGGGCTGCTCCTGGCCGGTCGCCGGAGCGGCGTCGTACACACGGGAGAACCGGACGGGCGTGAACGTCTCGTTGGAGGGGTTCTTCACGCCGTGCGCGCCGACCGTGATGACGCCGCAGGTGACCTTGGTGCAGTCGACGGTGGTGACCTTGCCGTTGCGATCGACGCTCTGGAAGGTCGGTCCGGGCACGGTCAGCGTCACCTTGAAGGAGCCGTTCTTGCCCAGCACCGCGTTGGCCTCGGACGATGTCGAGCTGCCGGGGAAGGCGATGAACTTGAGGTAGCCCTGATTGTTAGCGGCGTCCTCGCTGTCGGGGATGTAGCGGTAGTCCGACCCGGTCACGCCGCCCTTCGAGGGCTTCCAGGAGCTGCCGCGCGGGTCCTTGACCCATCCGAACATGAGGTAGACGCCACCGAAGCCGCCCTTGACGACCTGGAAGCCGGAGCCGCTGATGGTCAGCTCGGTGCGGTACTTCGAGTCGGCGGCGGCGGTGCCACGGTCGTTGGTGACGGTGATCCGCGCGGCCGCGGCGGCAGGCGCCGTCGTGGTCGCGGTCAGGGCGACCACCAGGCTGGTCGCCAGCAGCGCGAGGACGATCAGGCGGCTGATCGGTCGGCTGGTGAGCGGGTGCGGGTTCATGCGGTCTCCTCCCGGGACATGAGCGAGCGCCGGTCGGGGAGCACCAGCAGGTCGCCGGTGCCGGGATGGGTGAGGACGTCGATCGGGTGGTCGTAGACGAGGCTCAGCAGGGGAGCGGTGAACACCTCGCGCGGTGCGCCTTCGGCGGTGACCCGGCCGTGGTGCAGGAGCGCGACCCGGTCGGACCAGGCGGCGGCGAGGCTGAGGTCGTGGAGCACCACGACCACGGCGGCGCCCGCGGAGGCCTGGGCCCGCGCGTGGGCCAGGACCGTCTCCTGGTGTCCGATGTCGAGGGCGGCCGTGGGCTCGTCGAGCAGGAGGACGCCGGTGCGCTGGGCGAGCACGCGGGCGAAGGAGGTGCGGCCCTTCTCTCCACCGGACAGGAGACCGAACGGCTGGCCGGCGAGGTGCTCGATGTCGGCGGTGGCCATCGACTCGGCGACCACGCGGTCGTCGTCGTCCTCCGCGTCGGTGCCGCGCCACGGCGCCCGTCCCATCCGAACGACGTCGACGGCCGGGAAGGGGAACGAGATCCGGTGCTCCTGGGTGAGCACCGCGCGGCGGCGCGACATCTCGCGCAGCTTCCAGTCGGCGAGCGAGCGGCCCTCGAGCATCACCTCCCCCCGGTCGGGGGTGAGGTCGCCGGCGAGGACCGAGAGCAGGGTGGACTTCCCGGCCCCGTTGGGGCCGACCAGGGCCAGCACCTCGCGCCGGTGGACCTGGAGGTCGACCGCGTCGAGGATCGGGCGGCGTCCGAAGCTCAGGGTGACGTCGGACGCCGTGAGCGCAGGGCTGCCGGTGGCGTGGTGACCGTCGTGGTGGTGGTGACTCACGCCCAGCCCCCCGAGGTGCGACGGGTGCGGCGCAGCAGCCAGAAGAAGAACGGCCCGCCGACCAGCGAGGTCAACATGCCGAGCGGGAGGTCGGTGTAGGCGACGAAGGTCCGTGCCACCGTGTCGGCGCAGATGAGCACCAGCGCCCCGGCGAGGAACGACGCGACGAGCAGGACCCGGTGCCCCGGGCCGGTCACCATCCGCACCAGGTGGGGCACGATCAGGCCGACGAAGGCGACGATGCCGCAGAAGCTGACCGCGGCCGCGGTCAGCAGTGCGACGACGACGATGAGCACGATGCGCAGCCGCTCGACGTTGACACCCAGGTGCCGGGCGGAGCGCTCGCCGAGGGCCAGCAGGTCGAGGCTGCGGGCGCAGGCGAGGGCGATCGCGACCCCGATCGCGGCCAATGGCGCGACCACGACGACATAGGACCAGCGGCTGCCGTTGAGGCTGCCGAGCTGCCAGAAGACGATCGACTCCCGTGCCTGGGTGTCGCCGACGAACATGAGCAGCGCGAGGAGTGCGCCGGCGACGGCGTTGACCGCGATGCCGGTCAGGACGAGCGTGACGACCTCGGTGCGCCCGTCGGAGCGGGACAGCGCGTAGACGAGCAGGGTCGTGACCAGGCCGCCGACGAAGGCGCAGACCGGGATCGACCAGTCGCCGGCGAAGCGGAGGCTGAAGACGATCGCGACCGCGGCGGCCACGGCGGCGCCGGAGGAGACGCCGACGACGCTCGGCTCGGCCAGCGGGTTGCCGAAGACGCCCTGCATCGCGGCACCGGCGACCGCCAGCGAGCCGCCGACGATCACCGCCATCGCGATCCGGGAGAACCGGACGTTCCACAGGGTGTACTCGCCGCGCGGGTGACTCGGTAGCGGGCCCACGTCCAGGCCCAGGCGGTGGGCGATCGAGCCGAGGATCTCGTTGATCGGGATGGCCAGCTGGCCCGACCCGCCGGCGACCAGCGCGGCGACGACCAGCGCGATGCCGAGGCCGGCGTAGAGGAGGGCGACCCGGCGCCGCCGACGGCGGTCGACAGCGGCCGTGGCGCTCGTGGCGCTCTCGCCGACCGGCTCCGACCGCATGGTCGGGCCGGGGACGGTGGCGGTCACAGCCGGTCCTCCGCGGGCAGGCTATCGGGGGCGTAGAACGCGACGGCGAGGGCGTTGAGCACGGCGGCGGTGCGCGGCCCGAAGCTCAGGATCTGCGCGTCGTCCATGGCGATCACGCGCTGGTTCTCGC
This sequence comes from Nocardioides sp. LHD-245, assembly GCF_030929495.1. Classification (GTDB taxonomy): domain Bacteria; phylum Actinomycetota; class Actinomycetes; order Propionibacteriales; family Nocardioidaceae; genus Nocardioides. Next base: position 109,296 of record NZ_JAVFWN010000001.1, read on the forward strand.
CGGCGGGGGTCTGGGCCAGCGCCGGGAACTGGTCGAGGAGGCCGTCGACGCCGCCCACCGACTCCAGGCCCTTGCTCATCATCACGACGACGTCGGGCTGGGCCTTGATCAGGCCCTCGTCGTTGACCGGCTTCATGCCGTCCCAGCCGATCTCGCTGCTGACGTCGTAGCCGCCCACGGCGGAGACGAGGGCGTCGGCGCCGGAGCCCTTGCCGAACATGTAGTAGACGTTGGCCTGGCCCCGGACGTACAGGAAGATCGTGCGCAGCTGGCCGGTGACGTCCTGCGGGGCGACGGTCGCGATCTGCGCGCGCACCGCGTCGGCCTCCTGCGTGATCCGGGCGCCGAGCTCCTTGCCCTGCTCCGGTACGCCGAGCGCGTCGGCCACCTCCTGGGTGAGCGAGGCGAGGTTCTCGAAGTTGCGGTCCCCGTCGACGACGACGACCGGGATGCCGGCGTCGCGGACCTGCAGCACGACGTTCCACGGCCCGAGGGAGGTGTCAGTGATGAGGACACTCGGGTTCAGCTCGAGGATCGCCTCGGCGTTGAGCTCGTGGCCGTTCTGGGTGACCAGCGGCCGGTCCTCGACCTCGGGATAGGACGAGGACACGTCGCGGCCCACGATGTTGTCGCCGAGACCGAGCTCGAACACGGTCTGCGACAGGGTCCCGTAGATGTCGAGGGCCAGGATCCGGCTCGCGTCCGTGACGGTCACCTCGGTGCCCTGCGCGTCGGTCACGGTCGCCGGCAGTGCGGGGGTCGGGTCCTCGTCGACGGGCCGGATCTCCGGGTCGGGGAGGTTGATGTCGACCGCGCCCTTCCAGGCGCGCGGGTCGTCCAGCGCGGTCACGTCGGCGATCGAGGGCACCGTGGTCCCGGGCTGGTCCGCGCCGTGGCCCTTCTTGCCGTCGATGACCGCTCCGCAGGCCGTCAGGGTCAGCGCCACGACGGCGAGGGTGAGCGTGCGGAGCGGGCGGGACGTGCGGGCGATCATGAACGGCTCTTTGCTGTCAGAGTGTCAACATCTCGGGCGATCCGACCCTAACACACAGCTTAGGCTCACCTAATTTCTGACGGAATCGCCCATTCTGTCGGGAGTTTTCGGGCAGGACGAGCTGCCGAGAGGTTCTGACGAATTGTCAACGATCTCCTTGACGGGGTCGGACAATTCGGTAAGGCTTACCTTATCTCGATCGTCGCGGACACACCAGTCGGCCGCGTTCGGGAGACGAGGCCGTGCGGCGGGATCGCCGCGTGGGTGGACCGGGGCGCCGAACTTTCGCAGGGAACAGCGCCCCGGCCGGCCCCACGGCCTCTTCATGGCCGCGCATGCGCGGCCCGACAAGGGAATCGGCCACAGGGCTGGTTCCGATCCTAGAGAAGGAGAAGAACCCATGACATCCACCCCGAGCCGTCGTACGCCGGCACGCCTCCTCGCGGTCCTCGCGGCCACCGCCGCGGCGGGCGCGCTGAGCCTCTCCGCCCCGGCGGCGCACGCCTCCGACGTCAGCGACTCCGACAACGTCTCGCTCACGCCGTCGTCCGGCAGCTACCTCGACGGCGCGCTGGTCGACATCGACCAGTCCGGGCTCGCCGCGAACACCGATTACACGGTGAGCATCTGCGAGTGGGACACCTACACGACCTTCCTGATCGCCCAGATCCCGGCCTGCATCGCCGGCACCAGCCAGGTCGACGTGACCACCGACGGTTCGGGCAACCTGCACGTGGACGACTACGAGCTGCTCACGGGAGGCGCCAACGCCCACGCCTTCCTCGGGCCCTCTCAGCCGGCCAACGTCGACTGCGACGCCCACTTGTGCGAGGTCGTCGTGACGCCCGCCCACGGGGGCGGCAGCGGCGGCTCGTACGCCGGCGACAGCGCCGAGTTCAACGTCTCCTGACGACTGAGGAGCGGCGGCGTGCGGGCTCGGGACCGTACGCCGCCAGCTCCGCTCTCCCTCCCCGACCCACGAAGGCCACCCGCATGAAACGCGTCGTCCTGACCCTGCTCTCCCTCGCCCTGGTGCTCGCCGGGGCCGCCCTCGTCGCCTCGGCGTCGCCGGCCCGCGCCGTGTCCACCGACATCAGCGCCGGCACGGTGAGCTGGGGGATCAAGGCCTCCTGGCGCAGCTACATCGGCGCGCACAACACGACCACCGGGGGCGGTGCCACGGTCAGCGGAGTGACCGGCAACGTCGCGGACGGCTTCGACTTCCCGGTCACCGCCGGCAGCTACGACGACGCGACCCTCACGACGACGCTCCGGCTCGGAGGCTGGGTGCGCTTCCAGGCCTATCGGGACGACGCGGGGCGCTACGCCCTGGACTCGACCTTCACGGACCTGGAGCTGCGGATCGGTCCGGATGCCCAGGAGATCCGCGGCACCTACGTCGGCTACAGCCGCGACGACCCGGGCGGGGCGATGGAGGAGTATGTCGACGTGGTGCTCGCCACGCTCGACCCGGCCGGCGCCGCCGGCACGAGCTTCGAGGCCGATCGCACGACGTGGGACTCGATCCCGAGCCAGGGCGGCGACGGCCAGGCGCTCTACGCTCCGGGCACCACCTTCGACCCCGTCTCCGTCGACTACGAGGGCCCCGGTGGCATGCCCGACCTCGCCGAGCGCTTCGCCGAGCCCGGCGTTCCGGTGCTGGGCGAGGGCGCCCGCTGGCTGAGCGGCAGTGCCGTGAGCGGCGGCAACAACGCGTCGCGCTCCCTGGAGGTCTCGGCGCAGGGCGACCTCGTCTATGCGGTCCAGTTCGACGCCGCACACGGCGCGCAGAACCTGATCTTCACCGCGCTCGACGCGCAGGAGCTGACCCCTGTCGGCACGCCGTACGCCCATCCGATGGTGGCCACGGGAAGCGCGGGGCGGTTCCTGCGTACCGCGATCGACCCCGCGACCGACACGATCTTCTTCGTCACGGCCAAGGACGGCCCGGCCCAGAACGAGGTGACGCTGCGCACCGTCCGCTTCGACCGCGTGGACGGGACTTTCGACGCGGGCGTCGTCGGCGCCATCGCGACCTCGACCTCTCCGGGCGTCGGCAACCTGACCTGGAACAAGGCGTCCGGCGAGCTCGGCGTGCTGGTGTCGAGCGCCTCCACCGCGACCGAGCAGAACCCCTACTTCCTGGTCCGCGTACGACCGGCCGACGACGGATGGTCCGTGAGCCGGGCTCCCGTCCAGTGGCCGGCCAGCGGCGACTTCCCCGGAGGCTGGGGCCTGTCGCGCACCACGACGGCCAGCTCGTCCAATGACGCGGCCGCGTCATTGGCGCCGCTGGGCGACGGATCGTATGTCGTCGCGACGAACGCCACCAGCGTTCGGATCGACGGCGTCGACCACTACGCCCCGGCGTTCCGGCTCCTGCCGACGAGCGACAGCACGGTCGAGACCTCCGGGATCGCCGACACGGCGGCGAAGCCCTTCGACGAGACGGAGGCGGTGCACTACGGCTGGGCCGCGGCGACAGCAGGGCCGGGCGGCTCGGTCTATCTGCACGGACTCAACCAGCGACTCGACGACTACCAGCGCGTCGACGTCGAGGGCGGTGCGGCAGTCGCGCGACCGGCGACGGAGGGTGAGCCGATCCCCCTCTACCTGGAATACGGGATCCGCACCTCCCGCACCGCCGAGATGCTCGCGTACGACGCCGACCGCGGATTCCTCTGGGCCAGCGACGACTCGGACGCGGCCGGCCGGACCCTCAAGCTGGTGGACGACTCCGGCACCCTGGCCGGCTATCGGATCGCGGAGTTCTCGCGCGGGGGCGGCGGCGCGATGGTGATCAGGACCGGGGTCGACGGCTCCGTCTATGTTCCGATCCAGTCGGCCGCGAACCCGCGCGAGTTCGGCTACCGCCGGATGGTGTTCGAGGGCATCGCGCCGAGGGTCACCACGCAGCCTGTCGACGTCGCCGTCGAGCTGACCCCCGGCGAGGCCGAGCGGCCGGTGAGCCTGACCGCGGCGATCGATGCCGCGCTCGGGGGCGAGCTCCAGTGGCAGGCCCGCAAGCCGGGGGAGGCGCGGTTCAAGGACCTGCCGGGCGCGACGTCGGCCACGCTGCAGGTCGACGCGACGCCGGCGACCGGCGGGACGTCGTACCGGCTGAAGGTGGCGAACGAGGCCGGCACCGTGGTCTCCGACGAGGCAGGCCTGACGGTGACCCACGCTCCCCGGTTCGGCCTCGACGCGCGCGACCGCACCGTCACCGAGGGCAGCGACGCGACCTTCGTCGTCCACGCCCAGGCCAGTCCGCAGCTCACGGCGGTCACCTGGCAGCGTCGCGTCGGCGGCTACTGGGAGCCGATTCCGGAGGACGACGACAACGTGGTCGTCGAGACCGCGGACGGCGTCTCCTCGCTCACCGTCGTCGACACCAACGTCGACCAGTCCGGCTCGCTCTTCCGGGCCAAGGCCGTCAACCCGGTCGGCACCACGTACTCGGCCGCCGCCCGGCTGACCGTCAACGCCAGGCGCGGCGTGCCCGACGCGGGCCTCACGCTCGACGGGGTCACGCTGGAGTGGTCGGGCAGCGAGGAACTGCAGTCCGCCCCGCCGTTCGGCGGGTCCAACTACCTCTCCGCCGGCGTCTCGGCCGGCGACGAGGCCAGCTACCGCGCCGTCGCGGACGACGTCGCGATCGTCCACCGGGCGGCCGACGGCGCCGAGACCCCGGCGAGGTGGGCGACCCGGGCGGCGCCGGTCGCGGGCGACGTCGACCAGCTGGTCCGGTTCTCCGGCGGTCGGGCGCAGCTCGCCGCGGACGGCTCGGGCCGGGTGCGCTGGGAGGGGACGTTCAGCGTCAACTTCTACGGCGGGCTGGTGCCCTTCTGGCTCACCGATCCCGAGCTGGTCGTGACCGCGGACGGCAGCGGGACGCTGAGCGCCGATGTGGACGGCTACGGCTCGAGCATGGCGAACCCGGAGCAGCGCACGCCGCTGGACATGGTGGCCGACGTGCCGATCGCGACCTTCTCGGGCGTCGAGATCGACCCGGCCGGCGAGATCACCGTGACTCCCGCCTACGCGGGTGTCGAGGTGGACCTGCCCGCCGCGGCGACGCCGCAGGATCGCACCGCCGAGGGCTGGGGGGCGTGGCCGCAGGCCTTCGTCGACGTCCACCTCGCGACCGGGCTGTCCTCCTACTGGTACTCCTCGGGCGGCGCCGCCGACGGCAAGAAGTCGCCGGCCCCCTTCACCGTCGACTTCGCCGACGCCGAGGAGGAGCCGGCCGGGCCGGAGCCGTCCGGGCCGAAGGCCGAGGAGCCGGCGACGAAGGCCGTGCCCACCGTGGCGCTCGCGGTGGGCAAGGCCCGAGTCGGGAGGAAGGCCATGGCGACTGTGACGATCACCCTGCCGCGCGGCGTGGCGTCGTACTCCGGGCAGGTCGTGGTCCGGGCCGGTGACCGGATCCTCGGAGTCAAGCGGATCACGGTGTCGTCCGGCGGGATGGTGTCGGTCAAGCTCGGCAAGCGGGTGCTGCGACGCCTCGGCCCGGGCCGGCATTTCCTGACCGCCGCGGTCCGGCCCACGGCGACGACCGAGGCCGCGGCGAGCGACGTCGTGGTGGTGAAGGTCAAGAAGAAGCGGAGGCGCTAGCGAAGCGGCGCGCGAGCCGGTCGAGCAGCTCCGTCAGCTCGGCCGGCTCCTCGACCTCGAAATCGTGGTCGAGGTTGGCCAGCACGAGCACCGGCCAGTCCAGGCTGTCGGTGTTCATCGTCATCCGGCACGCGTCGTCACCCTGGGGCACGACGCTGCCCCAGCGGCCGATCACGGCCGTGACCTCGGCGGCCGGGGCCTGGATCACGATGCTGACCTGGTGGCGCTGCGGCCGGTCGCGCAGTCCGCGGCTGACGTATCGGGCCGCGTCGCCGCCGGGGATCGCGCGGGGCCGGAACCGCTGCCCGGTCGTGACCGGTACGCCGGCGACCCGGTCGACCCGGAACGAGCGCCAGTCCTGGCGCTCGCGGTCGTGGGCGACGAGGTACCAGCGCCGGCCGAGGTTCACCAGCCGGTGCGGCTCGACCCGGCGGGTGGTGCCCGTGCCGTCGTAGGCCGTGTAGGAGAACGTGACCACCTCGTCGTCGCGGCAGGCCTGGGCGAGGGTGGTGAGCACCGTGGGGTCGAGCGCCGCGCCGCCCGACCAGGGCAGGCCCTCGGTCTGGGTCTGCAGCGCGGCCATCCGGCGGCGCAGCCGTGGCGGCATCAGCGCGATCACCTTGGTCAGCGCCTGCAGCGTGGTGTCCTCGAAGCCGGGGACGCCGCCGTTGGCCGCAGCCCGCAGCCCGACGGCGACAGCGACGGCCTCGTCGTCGTCGAGCAGCAGCGGAGCCATCGCCCCGCCGGCCCGGAGCTGGTAGCCGCCGGCGACGCCGCGCGCCGCGTCGACGTCGTACCCCAGGTCGCGCAGCCGCTCGACGTCGCGGCGCAGGGTGCGCTCGCTGATCTCGAGCCGGCCGGCGAGCTCCCCGCCGGTCCAGAACCGGTGGGTCTGGAGGAGGGACAGGAGCCGCAGCATCCGGGCACTCGTGCTCATGTGCTCCAGACTAGATCTGAATCAGGACAGAAACTGACCGGAATGCTTCCTAGCGTGGTGGTCATGGAGATCAACACGACTCACCAGGCAGGCGGACCGGTGATCCGCACCGTCGGACTCACCCGCCACTACACGCGCAACAAGCAGACGATCGAGGCCGTCCGCGGGCTCGACCTGGAGGTGGCGGCCGGTGAGCTGGTCGCCTTCCTCGGCCCCAACGGCGCCGGCAAGTCCACGACCCTGCGGATGCTCACGACGCTGATCGCGCCGACCGCGGGCACGGCCGAGGTCGCCGGGCACGACGTGGTCCGCGACCGGGCCGCCGTCCGCCGCGCGATCGGGTACGTCGGCCAGGGCAATGCCGCGGGCCACCAGTTCCGCGGGCGCGACGAGATCATGTGCCAGGCCCGCGCGCACGGCCTCTCGCGACGTGACGCCCGCGCCCGGACCGAGGAGCTGCTCGAGGCCTTCGACCTCACCGAGCACGCCGACCGGCCGGTCGCCCAGCTCTCCGGTGGCCAGCGGCGCCGGCTCGACGTGGCGATCGGGCTGGTCCAGGAGCCGCCGATCCTCTTCCTCGACGAGCCCTCGACCGGCCTCGACCCACAGAACCGGGTCAACCTGCAGGAGCAGGTCCGCCGGCTCAACGCCGAGCTCGGCACGACGATCGTGCTGACCACCCACTACCTCGAGGAGGCCGACGCCCTGGCCGGCCGGGTGATCGTGATCGACCACGGCGAGGTCATCGCCGACGACACGGCCTCCGCACTCAAGTCGGCACTCGGCGACCTGGTCGCCATGGACTTCGCCTCCGCCGAGGACGCGCGGGCGGCGGCCGAGCGTGCGGACCGGATCGACGGCGCCCAGGTCACGGTCAGCGGGCCGCACGTCGACGTCCGGGCCGCGTTCGGGCGGATCGCGGCCCCCGGACTGGTCGCCGACCTCGCGGCGGCCGGCACACCGGTCACCCGGATCGAGGTGGTCGGACCGACCCTCGACGACGTCTTCCTCGACCTGACCGGGCGCAGCCTGCGCGAGACCTCCACCTCCCCGTCCCAGCCCACCGAAGGAGCGGCAGCATGACCATCGAGATCACCTCCCACGCCCCGGCGCCGACCGCCGTCCGTCGTACCAGCGTCGCGTCGCGGCCCGTCGGGATCGTCACCGACATCGCGAACGTGCTCGTCCGCGAGCTGCAGCCCGTACTCCGCCAGCCCGCGTCGGTCCTGTTCGCCATGGTGCAGCCGCTGGTCTTCCTCGGCCTCTTCGCGCCGCTGCTGCCCGACACGGGCACCGGCGCCGCCCTGCAGTGGTTCGTTCCGGGCATCGTGTCGATGACCGCGCTGATGAGCGCGTCCTTCACCGGCGCGAACCTGTCGGAGGAGATCATCAGCGGGTCCTTCGAGCGGCTGCTCGTCTCACCGGTGCGGCGCTCGTCGCTGCTGATCGGGAAGGCGCTGCGCGAGATGGTCCCGCTGCTGCTGCAGACGCTCATCATCGTCGCCGTCGTGACACCGTTCAGCTTCGACCTGCACCTCGACGGCGTCGTGGTCGGCGTGCTGCTGCTCGTCCCGTTCAGCGTCGGACTCGGCGCACTCAGCCTCGCCCTCGCCGTCGCCGCGAAGGAGCAGGCCTGGGTCTTCTGGACGGTCCAGCAGACCGCGATCTTCCCGCTCCTCCTGCTCGCCGGCGTGCTGCTGCCGCTCGACGGCGCCCCTGGCTGGCTGCGGACCGCGGCCGACCTGAACCCGCTCAGCTATATCGTCGACGCGGAGCGCGCGCTCTTCGCCGGCTCCTTCCCGGCCGACACCATCGTGTCCGGCCTGGTCGCGTCGCTGGTCGTCGGCGCCCTCGGGCTGTGGGTCGGCGTCCGCCGGATGAACCGGGCCGCCTGACCGCTGGGTGACCGGCCGATCAGAGGTCGAGCAGCTCGACCGGCGTGATCGTCACCGCGAACGGCTCGCTGGCCGTCCAGGACTCCTGGGCGGCCACGCGGGCCGTCTCGGCGTACGCTCCGTCGCGCAGGGTCCACACGACGAGCTCGGGCTGCCGCGGATCGATGGTCCAGTACGACGGGCAGCCGGCTGCCGCGAGGAGCTCCTTCTTCGGGCCCAGGTCGTAGGCCTTGGTCGAGGGGGAGTGGACCTCGACGGCCAGCAGCGGCGCAACCACGATGCCCTTGCTCGTCACGTCGGAACGCCGGACGACGACGACATCGGGCTCGATAGCGGTGCGCTCTCCGATGCGGACATCGAAGGGCGCGACGTAGACCTGCAGCTCACGCGGCACCGCCGCCTTGAGGCGAACGAGCAGCTCGCCGACGACCGACTGGTGCCGCGGCCGAGGCGTCGGCGTCATGAGCAGGACTCCGTCGAGCAGCTCATGCCGGTAGCCGTTCTCGGGTATCGCGTCCCGCTCCTCGACCGTGAACGGTCCGTCGCGCACGATCAGGTCGCCGTGCTCGAGCTGCGGTGGGACCAACGTCATGACTCCCATGGTGCCTCCTGTTCTCCATGACGACCAGCGTGCACGAGCCCCACGACGTCCGGGCCGGCCATCCACAGGGCTCAGGCCGTCCAGCGCAACGCCCGCCCGTGCCCGTGTGTCTGCGCGACCATCCGCCCGTCGATCCCGAGCACGAAGGTGGGGTGCTCCTCGGGGATCGGCGGGCCGGTGGCCGTGACGGACGGGAGCACGCGCTTGTCCTCGTTGCTCACCCAGTGGCACCGCCCGCGAGCGACGAGCTCGCGGACGAGCGCGTCGAAGTCGGCCCGGCGCTCCGGCGGGAGATAGGCGATGACGGCGCTGTGGAAGACCACGACCGTCCCGTACGACGACGCCTGCTCGACCATGCCCGGCAGCTCCGCGACCAGGTCGCCCCGCACGATGGTCGGCGGGTCGGTGCGGGCGACCTCGATCGCGCGGACCAGGCGCGCCCGGCGGTCGTCCTGCTCGGGCCAGACCAGCGTCTCCAGCCAGGCCATCTCGCCGGGGTCGGCGACGTCGAGGGGATGGAGGTCGATGCCGCCGCGCCAGGCGACCTCGGGCAGCCGGACCGGGAGCGGAGCGGGGCCCTTGACCCGGCAGGGCAGCCGCGGCTCGTCGCCCAGCGGGACCGGCCCGTCGTCCGTCGACCATGCGTAGCCCCAGCGGTCGGGGTAGAGGCACAGCCCGGCGGACGCGCCGACCTCCAGGAGCGCCAGCGGTCCGGGGAAGCGCGCGAACGCCGGCACCAAGGTGGCCAGCCGGCCCACCTCGTTGGTCTGCGTGGCCCGGGCCAGGATCGTGGCGCGGAGCGGACCGGTGTCACCGAGGAGCGCGGCCCGCAGGGCGTCGTACGGTCCGGGGGCGGGGACGCCATGGTGCCGGGCCGCGGCGAACACCAGGTTGGGCTGTTGCTTGATGCCCGGCAGGGTCCGGATCCACGCGAGGACCTGGGGGTCGTCGGCCACGGCGCCGGCCCAGGCGGCGAAGGTGGGGGAGTCGGCCGCCTCGACGGCGAAGCGGCGGTAGGACTCCTGGACCTCGGCATACGGCTCCACGCGCCCGGCCGGGCCTCAGATGCGGGGGACGATGTCGCCGAGCAGCGCGCCCATCCGGGTCGCGGCCAGGCGCCCGGCCTCGAGCACCTCGGCGTGGTTGAGCGGCTCGCCGCTCAGGCCGGCGGCGAGGTTGGTCACGAGGCTGATGCCGAGGATCTCCATGCCCGCCTCGCGGGCGGCGATCGCCTCGAGGGTGGTGCTCATGCCGACCAGCTGGCCGCCGAGGATCCCGGCCATCCGCACCTCGGCCGGCGTCTCGTAGTGGGGGCCGGTGAACTGGACGTAGACGCCCTCGTCGAGGCTCGGCTCCACCTCGCGGCACAGCTCGCGCAGCCGCGTGGAGTAGAGATCGGTGAGGTCGACGAAGTTCGCGCCGACGATGGGCGACTGCCCGGTCAGGTTGATGTGGTCGCTGATCAGCACCGGGGTGCCCGGCGTCCAGGTCTCCTTGAGACCGCCGCAGCCGTTGGTCAGCACGATCGCGCGGCAGCCCGCCGCGGCCGCCGTACGCACGCCGTGCACGACGGCGGCGACCCCGCGGCCCTCGTAGTAGTGGGTGCGGCTGAGGAACACCAGCAGGTGCCGGTCCGGGGCGCCGTCCCGACCGGGGATCCGGATCGAGCGGATCCGGCCGGAGTGGCCCTGCACGGCCGACGCCGCGAAGCCCGGCAGGGAGGTCACGTCGATCTCGGTGGTGTTGGCGCCGCCGGCTCCGTCGAGCGCGTCGGCAGCCGGCAGCCAGCCGGAGCCGAGCACCAACGCGACGTCGTGGCGGGCGACGCCGGTGAGCTCGGCGAGACGGACGGCGGCCTCTTCGGCCAGGGCGTACGGCGTGGGGGACTCGGTCACGCGCCGAGCCTACTCATCACCAGGCCGCGACCACCGTCTCCGGGACGTAGCCGTGGCGCACCCGCTGGGGGTGGTTGCCGACGGGGAGGTAGGCGAGCTCCTCGCGGGTGTCCGTGGACAGGACCGCGACGGCGTCGTTGTCCGACAGGGACACCCAGCAGGTCTCGTCGAGGCCCTCGGTCGTCCAGTAGGGCTTGCCGTACTCGTGGCCCGTCGTCGTCTCGTCGAAGTACGTCGCCTCGCCGGTCCCGGCATCGATCAGCGCGGCGTAGCCGTCCATCGTGCCCGCGGCGCACAGGGTCTCGCCGTCCGCGCTGATCGAGAGGCCATGGTGCGCGGAGTCGTTGACGTAGGCCTCGCGGAGCAGGGTCGGGACCCGGTTCTCGAGCTGGACCACGTCGACCACCGCGCCGGTCGCGGGCTCGTCGACCCCGCCGAGTGTGTAGTCACTGGTGGCGTTGAGGTCGGCCGCCTCGGTGTCGAAGACGACATAGCCGTGCAGGAAGGAGACCTGGAGGTAGAGCAGGCGGCCGTCCGGGTGCACCGCCACGGGACGGACGGCGCCGCTCATGCCGGGATGGCCGGCCTCGGCGAGCTCGTGGGCCAGGTCCCAGCGCTCGAGCACCTCGAAGTCGTCGGCCGCGACGTACTGCAGCCAGCGGTCGCCCTTGACCGCCTTCTCGAGCTCGGCCCACGGCAGCCGGCCGAGCAGCCGGTCGAGGCCGAGGAGGCTGAGCCCGAGGCGGTTGAGGGGCAGGCCGAGGAGCTCACCGTCGCGCGGGTCGAGATCGTCGAGGGGTGTGTAGACGCGTCCGATGGACGCGTGCAGGATCCGCTCGCCGTCCTCGGTGTAGTTGCTCTCGTGGGGCGTCTCGCCGGAGGGGAAGGTGCGCAGCCGGTCACCGAGCCGGACCACCTTCCCGCCGGCGAGCGTCTCGTCGACCATGGAGTACTCGATGACCTGGCGCTTCGTCGAGTCGGACACGAGCAGCCGGCGCCCGTCGTTGGAGACCTGCATGTGGTCGGTGCGGAAGCCGTCCATCTGCTGCTCGCGCACGATCGAGTCGGTCCGCCCGGCCGTCGCCTTGGCGATGTCGATCCACACGACGTCGGCGAAGCTCGGCCGGGACACGGCGAGGTACTTCCCGTCCATGGTCGTGAACATGTCGTCGACGTACTGGTTGTGGCCCTGGCCCGGCCCGGCGTTGATGGCGAGGTAGAACACGGTCGCGACCGGGTCCTTGAAGATGGCCAGCGTCTCCTGGGTCTTGTCCGGGATCAGGTCGACCCCGCGCTTGAGGACCTCGAGGGAGCGGGCGTCGACGATGCTCGCGGTGCCGTCCCAGTTGTTGCCGACCCACATGACCGAACGGAGCCCGGGGTCGGCCGGGCGAACGGCGATCGGCAGGTCGCGGGCGTCGTCCGGCGGCACCTCGCGCTCGGTGACCCGGACGTCGCCGCAGGCCGCGAGGGCGGCGACGGCGATGCTGCCGAGGGTGGCGGTGAGGACGCGGGCGATCCGGGAGGGCGTGCGCATAACGTGACAACGAGTCAGGTTTCGTCGGGGTCACGCTCCCCGCGGCAGCGGCGCGGAGGACTCAGAGGCCGGTCGACCGGCAGGCGCGCGAGCGCAGGCCGGTGACATAGTCCGCCGGCGCGTCGGCGGCCTCCGCGGCGTCGGCCAGCACGCCGAGGTACGACGCCGAGGGCAGTCCGCCCTCGTAGGCGTCGAGCACGTAGGTCCAGGCGACGACCTCGCCGGCCATCGTGGAGATCCGCACCCTGGTCCGGCGATAGAGCCCCGAGTCGGCCGACTCCCACTGGTCCAGCATCGGCTCGTCCAGCGGGCTGACGTCGTACACGGCGACGAAGACGGCACTCATCGGGTCGGGCGCGATCGTCGCGAGAGCGCCGTCCCAGCCGTGCTCCTCGCCGCCGAAGGTCAGGCGCCAGCCGGTGAGCCAGCCGGTGGTCTGGAGCGGCGAGTGCGGGCACCGCTCACCCATGCGCTGGGGGTCGAGGTTGGTGCCGTAGGCGGCGTACGACGTCACGGGCCCAGGCTAGTGCGTCCCGCCGAGTGGAGCCGTCGCCGCAGCGCGACGCCGGCCCGGGGAACGGGCAGCTAGACCTTCGCCAGGATCCCGGCGTCGACGGGGAGAGCCACGCCGGTGACGTAGCGCGCCTCGTCGGAGGCCAGGAAGAGGACCGCGTTGGCGACGTCGCGCGAGTCGACCCAGGGGACCGGGAGGGCGTTGGTCGCGGTGGACACGTCGACGATGTCGTCGCGGCCCGGCGCCTCCAGGTCGGGCCGGAACATCCGGAAGATCTCGTCGTTCATGATCATCGGCGTGTCGACCTGCGTGGGATGCACGCTGTTGACGCGGATCCAGTGGGGCGCCAGCTCGTTCGCGAAGGTCCGCATCAGGCCCGTCACGCCGTGCTTCGCCGCCACGTAGTGGGCGAGGTTGGGCGTGCCCTGGAGGCCGGCGGCGGAGCTGGTCAGCACGATCGATCCGCCCCGCCCGCCCGCGACGAGGTGCGGGACGGCCGCCTTGACGGTGTGCCAGGTGCCGGTGAGGTTGATGTCGATCATCTCCTGCCAGGCAGCCTCGGAGATCTCGTGCCCGGGCGCGTAGCTGGCGATGCCGGCGTTGGCCACCACGATGTCGAGCCCGCCCAGAGTGTCGATGCCGGCTGCCAGCTCCCGGGCGAGCCGGTCGAAGTCACGGACGTCGACCTGGGCCGCATAGGCCCGGCCGCCGGCCGCCCGCACCAGCGCACAGGTCTCCTCGAGGTCCTCCGGCGTCGCCATGGGGTAGGTCACCGAGGTGACCGGAGCGCAGATGTCGAAGGCGATGATCGACGCCCCCTCCTCGGCCAGCCGGACCGCATGGGCGCGGCCCTGGCCGCGGCCGGCGCCGGTGATGAGCGCGATCTTCTGAGCGACACGGCCCATCGTCTTCTCCTCCTGCGGGTGTTCGGTGGCGCGGGGCGGTGGTGGCTCCGGGGTCAGCGGAGCCCGACGATCGCCTCGGCGATCGAGAGGTAGCGGTCGAGCAGCGGGTCGAAGCTCAACGGCGCGTCCGGGCGATACCAGGTCGCCACGCCGGCGCACATCGAGGCGATCGCGCGCCCCGCGTCGCCGGGATAGGGCGTGTGGAAGACGCCGGCGCCGACGCCGCGTTCGATGATCTGGTCGAGCAGGGCCTGCAGCTCGTCGCGCCGGTCGAGGTACTTGCGGCGGTTGCCGGACTCGAGGCTCCGCAGCTCGCTGGTCGACACGATCGCGCCCTTGCGGCGGTAGACGTGGAACAGCAGCATGCTCGACACCAGCGCGTCGAACTGCGCGCGCGGGTCGTCGTCGGCCTGCGCCACCGCGAAGCGGCTGCGCTCGACCAGCTCGTCGACGATGACCATCATCAGGTCGAAGAGGATGTCCTGCTTCGCCTTGTAGTGGTGATAGATGCCCGGCACCGACAGGCCGGAGCGGTCGGCGAGCTGACGCGTCGTCGTACCGTGGTAGCCCTTCTCGGCGAACACCTCGAGCGCCGCGGCGAGGACGCGCGGCAGGTCCTGCTCGTGGTAGATGCGCCAGTCCTCGTAGGTGTCGGTCGGCAGCACCGTCGTGGCGGTCGCGGAGGCGCCGTTGCGCTTGCGGGCGAAGTCGATGAGCCACTGGAGGGCGTCGACGTCGTCGACGGCTCCCGTGCTCGTGACCCGGCGCGGGGAGGTGCCCTGGAGCATCCGCTTGACCGGCACCTCCAGACGCTTGCCGGTGCGGGTGCGGGGCAGCGCGGGGGCGACGATGATCTCGTCCGGGACGTGGCGGCGCGACGTCCGGCCCGCGATCGTCTCCACGATGCGGGTGCGCAGTACGGCGTCGTCCTTGCCGTCCTCGGTCACCACGAAGAGCGGCATCCAGTAGTCGCCCTCGGCGAGCTCGACGCCGACGACCAGGCTGTCGAGCACTTCGGGCAGGGACTCCAGCGCCTCGTAGATCTCGGCGCTGCCCAGGCGCACGCCGTTGCGGTTGAGCGTGGAGTCGGTGCGGCCGTGGATCATGATCGTGCCGCGCTCGGTGATCGTGATCGAGTCGCCGTGCCGCCACACGCCGGGGAAGACGTCGAAGTACGCATCGCGGTAGCGCTCGCCCTCGGGGTCGTCCCAGAAGGCGATCGGCATCGACGGCATCGGCTGGGTGATGACCATCTCGCCCGTCTCACCCGCGGGCAGCCGGCTGCCCCGCTCGTCCCACACCTCGAGCGCCACGCCGAGCGCGGTTCCGCTGATCTCGCCGTCGTACACGGGGAGGTTCGGGGCGCTGGCGACGAAGATGCCCACGATGTCGGTGCCTCCGCTCATCGAGCCGACCTGGAGGTCGCCGCGCACGTGGTCGCGCACCCATTGGTTGCTGCTGGCCGGCAGGACCGAGCCGGTGACGCCGATCAGCTCGAGCCTCGACAGGTCCAGGTCACGGCCGGGCTCGATCCCTTCGCGCGCGCAGGCCTGGAGGTAGCCCGGGCTGGTGCCGAAGACGGTGACCCCGAGGTCCTGGACGAGGCGCCACATCAGCCCGGTGTCCGGGTGGGTCGGGCTGCCGTCGAACAGCACGATCGTCGCTCCGTGGAGGAGTCCGCAGATCTGGGCGTTCCACATCATCCAGTTGGGGGTGGTGAACCAGAAGAAGACGTCCGCCTCGTCGACGCCCATGTGGAAGCCGGGGGAGACCAGCTGCTCGAGGAGCGCACCGCCGTGCCCGTGCACGATGCCCTTCGGGCGGCCGGTGGTGCCGGAGGTGAAGAGGACCCACAGCGGGTGGTCGAACGGGACGTCGAGCGGGGCCGCGATCGGCTTGCTGAACCGCTGGAGCTGCTCCCAGGTGACGTCGCAGGGAGTGGTGCCGTCCCGCGGGAGGCCGCCGGTCTCGACCGAGACGACGAGCGCGTCGACGGGCAGCAGCACCCGCAGCTCCGCCACGGCCGCGCGGCGGTCCTGCTGCTCGCCCTTGAACAGGTAGCCCGTGCCGGCGATGAAGACCGTCGGGTCCAGCTGGCCGAGCCGGTCCATCGCGGCGGTCGGCGCGTAGTCCATCCCGGTCTGCGACCACACGGCGCCCAGGGTGGCGGAGGCGAGGAAGGCGACGACCCCCTCGATGCAGTTCGGCAGGTAGGCGACGATCCGGTCGCCCTGCCCGATCCCTCGGTCGGCCAGCGCCCCGGCGACTGCGGCGACCCGGTCGCGGAGCTGGCCGAAGGTGATCGACTCGCGGTGGCCGTCGTCGCGGACCAGGATGACGGCCTCCCGCTCGGCGGCGCCGTGCTTGAGCATCTCCCGCGCGAAGTTCAGCGTGGCGCCCTGGAACCAGCGGGCGCCCGGCATCTCGGAGGAGGAGAGCACCTCGGTGGCCTCGGTGGCGAAGTCGACCCCGAAGTAGCGGGCGACCGCCTCCCAGAAGAGCGCCGGCTCGACGGCCGACCAGGCCTGCAGCTCGCGGAAGTCACGCGGGTCGCTCAGGTCGACGATGCCCTCCGTGCCGAGCCAGCGAGCGAAGTCGACCACCCGAGAGCTGTCGATCTGGGCGTCTGTGGGCAGCCAGGCCGCCTCGACAGTCACGGTTGCGCATCCCCTCTCCATTGCCACATCTGCTCGTGCGCTGGTCATCGGCGGTTCGGCAGCAGTGACCCGCGGGTGATCACGACGTCGATCGCAACAGCAAGGATAAGGACCCCGCCGGTCGCGAAGCTCTGCACTTCGGTGGACATGCCCAGGAGCTGGACGCCGTTGTTGATCGACCCGATCACGAGGGCGCCCAGCAGCGCGGCCCACACGGTCCCTCGGCCGCCGAACAGGCTGACCCCGCCCACCACCGCTGCCGCGATCGCGTTGAGCATCAGCGGCCCACCGCCGGACGAGTTGGAGACGGCGAGCAGCCGGGAGGCCTCGACCATGCCGGCCACCGCTGCGCACACGCCGAGGACGAGGAAGGAGTAGACCACCATGCGGGAGACGGGGATACCCGCCCGCTGCGCGGCCTCCCGGTTGCCCCCGACGGCGTAGAGGTGCGTCCCGTAGCGGGTCCGCCCGGTGAAGTACGCCGCGATCAGCAGCATCCCGACCAGGATCAGCACCGGCAGCGGGAGGCCCGGTCCCTCGCTCAGGATCGCGATCGCACCGAAGATGACCACGCCACTGACGACCGCGGGCACGCCGACGGACAGCAGGGCCGCCGACGACGGGGCGTCGGCTCCGCGCTCGCGGTGGCCGAGATAGCGGGTCGCGCAGAAGATCAGCCAGCCCGCCGCCCCGAGGGCCAGGCTCCAGCCGGACGGGATGTAGGTCGAGGAGATCCTGGCGTAGTCGGTGCCGGCGACGTTGATAGCGAACTCCGGAGGCAGCACGACCAGCAGCAGGCCCTGCAGGATGACCATGCCGCCGAGGGTGACGATCAGCGACGGCACGCCGAAGATGACGGCGAGGACCTCGGCCAGGACGAACACGACGCCCACGGCGACACCGCCGAGGATGGCCAGCCACAGCGGCCACTCGCTCTTGATCGCGAGCTGGGCCGTGACGGTGGCGCAGACGCCGGAGAGCATCGCCGAGGACAGGTCGATCTCGCCGACCAGGAGCACGAAGACGACGCCCAGCGCCAGGATCGCGGTGGTCACGATCTGGAGAGTCAGGGTGGTGATGTTCCCCGAGGTGAGGAAGGCCGAGTTCTGGGAGTAGAAGTACAGCCAGATCAGCCCGAGGACCAGCAGCACCGGGATGCTGCGGTACCGGCCGCCGAGGCCCTCCACCACCCGCGAGAGCAGGGGCGTGCCGGGCTCGCCCGGGGCGATCGGCGGGACGGTCGGGACCTGCTGGATGCTCATCGGATGCCCTCGACGGTGAGAGGGGCCTCGTGGGCCCCGGTGATGGCGGCGATCAGGTCGCTGGAGGTGTAGTCGCCCCGCTCGAACTCGGCGACCTTGCAGCCCAGCCGCATGACGACGACGCGATCGGCGACCTCCTGCACGTCTTTGAGGTCGTGGGAGATCACCAGCACGCCGCGGTTCTGGGACTTCAGGCGGAGGATCAGGTCGAGCACCTCGGCGCGCTGCGTGACGCCCAGGGCGGCGGTGGGCTCGTCCAGCAGGACCAGGCTGGGGTCCGAGATGAGCGCGCGACAGATCGCGATGCCCTGTCGCTGCCCGCCGGACAGGCCACCCACCGGCGTGGTGAGCGAGCGGAGCCTGACGGCCAGGCTGTCGAGCACCTTGCGGGCCTCCACCTCCATGCGGTGGCGGCTCACGGGGCGCCCGCGCAGGAGGCCACCGGTGATCTCCTGACCGAGGTAGAGATTGCGGACCGCGTCGAGGTTGTCGCACAGCGAGAGGTCCTGGTGGACTGTGTGGATCCCCGCGTTCTGCGCAGCTCGGGGGGTCTCGAGGCGGACCGTCTCGCCGCGCACCCGGATCACGCCCGAGTCGGGGTGCTCCACCCCCGAGATCACCTTGATGAGCGTGGACTTGCCGGCTCCGTTGTCGCCCACCAGGGCGACGACCTCTCCGCGGTGGAGCTGGAGGTCGACGTCGTGGAGCGCGCGCACTCCGCCGAAGTACTTCGAGACCTGGCTGAGCTCGAGCAGGAGCTCGCCTGCGTCAGGCATGGGATTCCCTCCGTGAGTGGGGCTGGGTGGGGTGCGGCCGCCGATCCGACGAACAGCGGCCGCACCCCGGATGTGGACGGTCGGGTCAGCCGACCTTCGCCTGGCAGGTGGGGGTGCTCTCGGCGGGGCCGCCGTCGCAGATCTGCTCCCAGGTGAAGATGCCGAGGTCGACCGCCTGCTGCACGATCTCGCCCGGGTCCTTGCCGTCCTCGAGGTGGATCAGCGTGGTGTCCAGCTTGGCCGTCGGGATGTCGTCGGTCCCGTTGTTCACCTCGTCCTGGACCAGGTCCGACGGCGGGTCCTCGCCGCCGATCGCGGCCAGCGTGATCTTCGCCGCCGCCTCGGCCTCCACCGAGAACGCCTTGAGGACGGTGTCCTCCTGGTCGCCGGTCAGCATGTACTGGAGCCCGGTCAGCTCGGGGTTCTGACCGCCGTACACGGGGACCTCGACCTTCTGGCCCTTGAGCGCGGCGATGATCCCGGAAGCGTTGCCGTCGTAGAAGCCGAGGAAGGCGTCGAGGCTGTTCTGCGTCTTGGTCAGGCACTGCTCGGCGGCCTTCTGGGCGTTGTCGGGTGCCCAGTCCTTGACGTAGTCCTCACAGACCACGTTCAGCGTGCCGTCGTCGATGAGCGGCTGGAGGATCTCGTCCTGCCCGCGAAGCATCTCGGTCGTGTAGACGTCGCCCTTGTTGCCGTACTGGCGGGCGAGGTCGACGGGGCCGCTGCCGAACGCGCCGGCCTCGACCCGGCTCTTGAAGTACTCGGCCTGCTGGATGCCGACCTTGTAGGGGTCGAAGATCACCTGGGCGTACATCGGCCCGTTCAGTGGCGGGTTCTCGTAGCCGATCACGGGGACCTTGGCCGCCGCGGCGGCCTGGAGCAGGCCGGCGCTCGTGTTGGGGTCTGCCGCCACCACGACGAGCGCCTTGGCTCCGGCCGAGATCGCCGAGTTCGCCTGCGACAGCTGGGTGGCCGAGTCGCCCCCGCCGTTGACGAACTTCACCTCGACGTCGGGATCGAGCGCCTTCATGGCCTTCTCGAAGTCCGGGCCGTCCTGCTGGATGTAGCGGGTCGGGGTGGTGTTCGGCGCCATGAAGTAGACGAGCTTCTTGCCCGAGGACGCGCCGTCACCGGACGAGCCGCCGTCGTCGCCGCCGCACGCGGCCGTCACCAGGCTGAGCCCGGCCACGATCGCGACGAGGCCGACCTTGGCCCGGACCTTTCTTCTGCCTTGCATCTTCTTCTCCTTCGAGGGGACGGACCCGGCCGGGTGGCAGGGATGTCGCTGTCGCCCAGAGCCCCCGAGTCGACTCCTGGGATGCGCCGGACCGAGAGGTCAGGAGCGCATGTCGTGCAGGTCGGCGGTGATCTGGAGGGCGAGGTGCTTGGAGTAGACCCGCACCCAGGCCAGGGGGCCGCCCATGAACCAGAAGCCCGGCTGGCCGGTACGGCGGTACAGCCCGCCGATCTCGCCGTCCTCGCCGATGCCGAGGACCAGGGGGAGCCGGTCGGCCACGGCGTCGCCGAACAGCCGGCGCGCGGTCTCGCGCATGTTCGAGTAGCCGGTCGCCAGGACGACCAGATCGGCGTCCAGCTCGCGACCGTCCTCGAGCCGGATGCCCGTCGGGGTGAACTCGGCGAGGCCCGAGCCCTGCGCGAGCCCGATCCGGCCGTCGGCGATCAGGCCGGACGCACCGACGTCGATGTAGTAGCCGCCGCCCTTGGCGAGTGCGAAGCCCATCAGCCCGGTGCCGTCAGGCCCGTCGTTGAGTCGGAAGCCCACCGCCTCGAGCGCGGACAGCAGCGCGGCGTCCTTCTCGGCGGTGCGCTTCACGCCCTCCTTGGCGTCCTCGAGCACGAGCGGCCAGGGGTAGGCGCTCGCGAGCAGGTCGGAGTACTCGGTCGGCGGACCCGACTCGGTGAAGTTGGCCCCGAAGATCGCGGGGATGCCGTGCTCCTGGCTGATGATGTGCGTCGAGGAGCGCTGCACCAGCGTGACCTCGGCACCCGCTTCGTACAGGTCCTGGGCGATGTCGTGACCGCTGTTGCAGGCGCCGACGACGACGGCCCTCTTGCCGGCCCAGCTGCCGCCGGCACCGTGCTTGCTGGAGTGGTACACCGTCCCCTCGAAGCCGTCGCGGCCGGGGAAGTCGGGGACGTGCGGCTCACCGGCGGCGCCCGTCGCGAGGACGACGTGACGCGGGCGCAGCGTCCGCTCGCCGTCCTGGGTCCGCACCGTGAGCGCCCACGCGCCGGCCTGCTCGTCGTACCCGGCGTCGGTCATCTCGGCCGAGCACCAGACGTCGAGCTCCATCGCCTGGGCGTAGAACTCGAACCAGTCGGCGATCTTGTCCTTGGGGGAGTAGATCGGCCAGGACTGCGGGAACGGCAGATAGGGCAGGTGGTCGGCCCAGACCGGGTCGTGCAGCACCAGCGAGTGGTACCGCCGGCGCCAGCCGTCGCCGACCCGCTCGCTCTTCTCGAGGACGAGCGCGTCGACGCCCATCAGGCGCAGGTTCGCCGCGAGCGCGAGGCCGCCCTGGCCGGCGCCGAGGATGACGACGTCCGGCTCGCGGTCGGTGTAGGCCCGCGCGTGCTCGCGCTTGTCCTTCCAGTTGCGCTGCGTCGTGGCGCCGGCCTCGTGCCTCGGGCCGGTGGGCCGGCGGCTGCCGAGGGCCCGCTCGTGGCCCTTGAGGTCCTCCACCCCGGTCATGACCGTCCAGGCGCGCCAGCCGTCCTCGCCGTGCCGGATGCGGGCCACGCCCCGGCACCAGGCACCGGGCGTCTCGAAGGTGAAGAAGCCCTCGATCGTGCCGTCGCCCCCCTCCTCGGCCACGAAGCGCGGACCGAACTCGGCGACGATCCGGACGTCGGACACCTTCGCCTGCTGCAGGTGCTCGTCGAGGAGCCCGGCGATCCGGTCCGGGCCGTGGTAGGTGCCGAGGTCCCAGGTGAGCGCGAGGAGGTCGCGCCACCAGCAGTCCCTGTCCAGCAGGTTCGTGGTCGCGGCGGTGTCCGCCGCCGCCATCGCGTCCGCGAAGTCGGCGAGCCAGGCCGCGAAGGCCGCCTTCACCTCGTCAGGAGACGAGTCGGTGTCCACCCTCACGTGAGTCCCTCCTTGCGGGCAGCGTGGCCCAGGTCGTCCGACCGAGCGATCGCTCGGTCGGACCGGAGTGTTGCACACGTCACACGGTCAGGGGAAGGGTTTTCCTCCGGATCGGTGCCGCCGGGCCGCGCCGGCCCCGGCTGCGACGGGCCCGGCCGGCGCCGTACTCGCGGGTAGCCGCACGCTGTGCCGAGCGTGATGTCGGCCCCGGGAGAGGCCCTACTACGCTGGCACCGTGACCCACTTCGATGTCCTCGTCCTCGGTGCCGGCCCCGGTGGGTACGTCGCCGCGATCCGCGCCGCCCAGCTCGGCAAGTCCGTTGCCGTGATCGAGAAGAAGTACTGGGGCGGCGTCTGCCTCAACGTCGGCTGCATCCCGTCCAAGGCGCTGCTCAAGAACGCCGAGCTGGCCCACACGCTGACCCACGAGAAGGCCAAGTTCGGCATCGAGGGCGACGCGACGATGTCCTTCGGCCCGACGCACGCGCGCTCCCGCCAGGTGAGCGCCGGCATCGTCAAGGGCGTCCACTTCCTGATGAAGAAGAACAAGATCACCGAGATCGACGGCTGGGGCACCCTGACCGGCCCCAAGTCGGTCTCCGTCGCGCTCAACGACGGCTCCACCGCCGACTACACGTGCGACAACCTGATCCTGGCCACCGGCGCGACGGTCCGCACCGTCCCGGGCGTCGAGGTCAACGGCAAGAACATCGTGTCGTACGAGGAGCAGATCCTCGACGAGAACGTCCCGTCCTCGATGATCATCGGCGGCTCGGGCGCGATCGGCGTCGAGTTCGCCTACGTCATGAAGAACTTCGGCGTCGACGTCACGATCGTGGAGTTCCTCGACCGGATGGTCCCGACCGAGGACGCCGACGTGTCCAAGGAGCTCGCCAAGCACTACAAGAAGCTCGGCGTCAAGGTCCTGACCTCCACCGCCGTCAAGGGCGTCGAGGACACCGGCTCGGGTGTCAAGGTCCGCGTCGCCCCCGCCGCCGGCGGCGACGAGCAGGTGCTCGAGGCCGACAAGTTCCTCGCCGCCTTCGGCTTCGCGCCGCGGGTCGAGGGCTACGGACTCGACGTGGCCGGCGTCGCGCTCACCGACCGCGGCGCCATCCAGGTCGACGAGTACTGCCGCACCAACGTCGAGGGTGTCTACGCCATCGGCGACGTCACCGGCAAGATGATGCTCGCCCACGTCGCCGAGGCGATGGGCATCGTCGCGGCCGAGCACATGTCCGGCGCCGAGACCATGCCGGTCGAGTACGACTTCATCCCGCGCGCGACGTACTGCCAGCCGCAGATCGGCTCCTTCGGCTACAGCGAGGCGCAGGCCAAGGAGAAGGGGTACGACGTCAAGACCGCGTCGTTCCCGTTCACCGCCAACGGCAAGGCGATGGGCCTGGGTGAGGCGGTCGGCTTCGTCAAGATCGTCGCCGACGCGGAGTTCAACGAGATCCTCGGCGCCCACATGATCGGCCCCGACGTCACCGAGCTCCTCCCGGCGCTCACCCTGGCGCAGAAGTGGGACCTCACCGCCGACGAGGTGGGTCGCAACGTGTTCGCCCACCCGACGCTGTCCGAGGCCGTCAAGGAGGCGATCCACGGGATCGCCGGCCACATGATCAACCTCTGAGCCTGCGGACGGACGAGGGGGAGCGCGATGACCCGGGTCGTGATCGTCGGTGGGGGACCCGGTGGCTACGAGTCGGCCCTGGTGGCCGCCCAGCTCGGGGCGGAGGTCGTGGTCGTCGACTCCGACGGCGTCGGGGGATCGGCGGTGCTGACCGACTGTGTGCCCAGCAAGACCCTGATCGCGACGGCCGAGGTGATGACCGACCTCAGCGAGGCCGGCGAGCTCGGCATCGACGTCGCGCGACCGCGGGTCGACCTCGCCCGGGTCAACGCGCGGGTCAAGGCGCTGGCGATCGCGCAGTCCGCCGACATCGGGAGCCGGCTCGCCCGGGAGGGCGTGACCGTCGTCCGGGGCCGCGGCCGCCTCGACGGCCCAGCCCGGGTCGTGGCCACCCTCGCCGACGGCACCGAGGCGACGTACGACGCCGACGCGGTGCTCGTCGCCACCGGCGCCGGCCCGCGGGTGCTCCCGACCGCGCAGCCCGACGGCGAGCGGATCCTCACCTGGGAGCAGGTCTACGACCTCGACCAGCTGCCCGAGCACGTGATCGTCGTCGGCTCCGGCGTCACGGGCGCCGAGTTCGCGAGCGCCTACCAGTCGCTCGGCATCCCGGTGACGCTGGTGTCCTCGCGCGACCGGGTGCTGCCCGGTGAGGACCAGGACGCCGCGCAGGTGCTGGAGGACGTGCTCACCCGCCGCGGCATGACCGTGCTCTCGCGCTCGCGGATGCAGTCGGTCTCCCGCGCGGGCGACGTCGTGACGGTCACGCTGGCCGACGGCCGCGAGGTCACCGGCTCCCACTGCATCCTCGCGCTGGGCTCGGTCCCCAACACCGGGGGCATCGGCCTGGAGTCGGCCGGCGTCGCGCTCGGCGACGGCGGCTTCGTCACGGTCGACCGGGTCTCGCGGACCTCCGTGCCCGGCGTGTACGCCGCCGGCGACTGCACCGGCGTGCTCATGCTCGCCTCCGTCGCGGCCATGCAGGGCCGGATCGCGATGGCGCACATCCTCGGCGACGCCGTCCAGCCGCTCGACCTGGGCGTGGTCGCCTCCAATGTGTTCACGTCGCCCGAGATCGCCACCGTCGGAGTGACCCAGCAGCAGGTCGACGCCGGCGAGGTCCTCGCCGAGGTGGTCATGCAGCCGCTGGCCACCAACGCGCGCGCCAAGATGCAGGGCATCGTCGACGGCTTCGTGAAGCTCTTCGTCGCGCCCGGCTCCCGGAGCCTGCTCGGCGGCGTCGTCGTGGGCCCCTGCGCGTCCGAGCTGATCCACCCGGTCGCGCTCGCGGTGACCGAGCGGCTCACCGCCGACCAGCTCGCCCAGACCTTCACCGTCTACCCGTCGATCAGCGGCTCCGTCGCCGAGGCCGCCCGTCGTCTGCATCGGGCCTGAGCCTGGATCCGTGGATGGCCACCTACTACGCGGCCCCACGGCGGCGCGCTCGCGGCGTTGCGGACGCTCAACAGTCAACCAGACTGCCCTCGCGCCCGCGCCTTGCGATCACACCCCTGCGGTGCCGCTCGCTACGGCGCCCATCCACGGATCCAGGCTGAGGGCGCAGCAGCCCGCCCACCTGCCCGACAGCTCCCCCTGAGAGAATCTGCGCATGCGTGTTCACCTCGGCTGCGACCATGCCGGCCTGGAGCTCAAGTCCCACCTCACCGGCTGGCTGACCGAGCACGGCTACGAGCCGGTCGACCACGGCCCCTTCGTCTACGACGCGCTCGACGACTACCCGGTCTTCTGCCTGCGCGCGGCCGAGGGGGTGCGTGCCGACCGCCGGGCGGGGCTCGACAGCCTCGGTGTCGTGATCGGCGGATCCGGCAACGGCGAGCAGATCGCGGCCAACAAGGTGCAGGGCGTTCGAGCCGCCCTCGCGTGGTCGGAGGACACCGCCGCGCTGGCCCGTGAGCACAACGACGCCTGGGTCGTCGCGGTGGGCGGCCGGATGCACACCCTCGACGAGATGACGCGGTTGGTGGAGGTCTTCTTGACCACCCCGTTCCCCGGCGACGAGCGCCACGTCCGGCGCATCGGCCAGCTGTCGTCGTACGAGACCAGCGGCGAGCTGCCGCCCCTGCCCGCCTCGGCCCAGGGGCGAGGCGGCCCGGGCGCCGCCGGGCCTGATGCCTGAGGGACACACCCTCCATCGCCTCGCCGGCGAGCTGACCGCGGTCTTCGGGGGGAGCCGCGTGCACGTCGGCAGTCCCCAGGGCCGCTTCGCCGAGTCGGCGGCCCAGCTCGACGGCGGCCTGCTCGTCGACGCCGAAGCCTGGGGCAAGCAGCTGTTCGTCCGCTTCGAGGGCGAGCGGTTCGTGCACGTCCACCTCGGTCTCTACGGCACGTTCGCGGTCCACGACGACCTGGGGCCGGGTGACGACGTCCCGGTGCCGGTGGGACAGGTGCGGCTGCGCCTGGTCCGCCCGGCGACCCCGACCCGCCCCGCGGCGTACGGCGACCTGCGCGGCGCGACCACGTGCGCACTGGAGACCGCCGCGCAGCGTGACGCGGTCGTCGCCCGCTCCGGGCCCGACCCGCTGCGGGCCGACGGCGACCCCGACCGGGCCTGGGCGCGGATCAGCAGGAGCACCGCCCCGATCGGGACCCTGCTCATGGACCAGACCGTCCTCGCCGGGGTCGGCAACGTCTACCGCGCGGAGGTGCTGTTCCGGCACCGCATCCACCCGCTGCGCCCCGGTCGCACGCTTCGCAGCACACAGTGGCGTGCGATCTGGGACGATCTGGTCGTGCTGATGGGGGAGGGCGTGCGGACCGGGCGGATCGACACCGTCCGGCCCGAGCACACCCCGGAGGCGATGGGGCGCGCGCCGCGCGTCGACGACCACGGCGGCGAGGTCTACGTCTATCGCCGCACCGGCCAGGCCTGCCACGTCTGCGCGAGCCCGGTCCGCACCGAGATCCTCGGCGGTCGCAACCTGTTCTGGTGCGCGCGCTGCCAGCCGGCGTTCCGGTCCCGGGCCGGCCGCCCATGATCGGCGGCAGGCGGCGGTGGGCCCTGTCCGACCTCGGCATCGCCTGCGCGCTCGGCGTGCTGGCGGTCGCGATGGTCGTGGCCATCGCGATGTTCCCCGAGGACGTGCCGGTCAACCTGGTGTTCGTGCCGTTGGTGCTCGGAGTCCTCTTCCTCAGCAACCGGATCCTGCCGTGGTTCGGGGGATTCATCGTGGTGGCGCTCACCTGCGCCGCCGTGCTCGAGCAGCAGATCACGGCGCGCATCGCCGTCGCGCTGAGCGTGATGTACCTGATCTCGTTCCTGGTGATCGCGTTGTCGTTGCGCCGTGGCGCGGTCGGCGTCGGCCCGCTGCGCGGCCAGTCGATGCTGGTCGACCTGCGCGACCGGATCCTCGCGCAGGGGGAGATCCCCGAGCTGCCGGCCTCCTGGCTGGTGCAGTCGGCGCTGTCCTCGGCGGGCGGCTCGCCGTTCGCGGGCGACTTCGTGGTCGCCACCGCCACCGACCGTGGCCGACGGATCGAGCTCGTCGTCGTCGACGTCTCCGGCAAGGGCGAGGCCGCCGGCACCCGCGCGCTCCAGCTCTCCGGCGCGATGGGCGGCCTGCTCGCGGCGCTGCCGCCCGACCGCTTCCTGCCGGCCGCCAACGACTACCTCCTCCAGCGTTCCTGGGAGGAGGGCTTCGCGACCGCCGTCCACGTCTCGGTCGACCTGACGACGGGTGCCTTCGAGCTCCGCTCGGCCGGCCATCCACCCGCCCTCCAGCGCGAGGCGGGCTCGGGGCGCTGGAAGCCCCTGCGCCCCGAGGGCCCGGTCCTCGGCGTCGTCGAGAACGCCGAGTTCGCCTGTCACCGGGGGCGTCTGGCGCCGGGCGACAGCCTGCTGCTCTACACCGACGGCATGGTCGAGGAGCCACGGCGCGACATCGACCTCGGCATCGACCACATGATGGGGGAGGCGGAGTCGCTGCTGCGGGGCTCCTGGGACGGCCTGGCCCGGCGCCTGGTCGGTGCGGTCGGCTCGCCCGACGACGACCGTGCCCTGCTGGTCGTCCACTGCCGGCCCTAGCGTGACGCCCGGCCCTGGGCGGCGCCCGCGGTCCGGGTGGCGACCTCGGTTGGGGCGGGCACCCGCCCGTGTGGCACGATTGCGCGTGGTCATCGGCCGTGCTCGAGCGCGGCCGGCCGTCCGGGGATGTAGCTCAATGGTAGAGCCTCAGTCTTCCAAACTGATTACGCGGGTTCGATTCCCGTCATCCCCTCGAAGTGCGGCCCGGCAGCTGGATCGGCGGGCCGTTCCGCGGGGCGTAGCGTAGTGGCTAGCGCGCCTGCTTTGGGAGCAGGAGACCGCAGGTTCGAGTCCTGTCGCCCCGACAGATCAACCCCGATCAACCCCGATCGAGGCGGGCACCCACAGCCCGCGCACCACCCACTGACAGTAGGAGAACACCTGTGAAGAGCGCCGTCGAGACCTTGAGCCCGACCCGGGCCAAGCTGACCGTCGAGGTGCCCTTCGAGGAGCTCAAGCCGAGCCTCGACGCGGCGTACCAGAAGATCGCGAAGCAGATCAACGTCCCCGGCTTCCGCCGCGGCAAGGTCCCGCCGCAGGTCATCGACCGTCAGGTGGGCCGCGGCGTGGTCCTCGACGAGGCCGTCAACGAGGTGCTCCCGAAGGCCTACGTCGAGGCGCTGCAGGACAACAACCTCACCCCGCTCGCGCAGCCCGACATCGAGGTGACCCGGTTCGAGGACAACGACGCACTCGAGTTCACCGCCGAGGTCGACGTCAAGCCCGAGATCGACCTCCCGGCGTACGACGGCCTCGAGGCCAGCGTCGAGGACCTCGCGGTCGGCGACGACGACGTCGCCGAGCAGGTCGACGCGCTCCGTGAGCGCTTCGGCACCCTCATCGACGTCGAGCGCGCCGCCCAGGACGGCGACTTCGTCGTCATCGACCTGATCGCCACCAACGACGGCGAGGTCGTCGACGGTGCCGAGATCTCCGGCTTCTCCTACAAGGTCGGCAACGGCGGCATGATCGACGGACTCGACGAGGCCCTGACGGGCATGTCGGTCGACGAGGAGAAGACCTTCACCACCCAGCTCGTCTCCGGCGATCTGGTCGGCCAGGACGTCGAGGTGGCCGTCAAGGTCACCCAGGTCCAGGAGCAGGAGCTCCCCGAGCTCGACGACGAGTTCGCCCAGGAGGCGTCGGAGTTCGACACCCTCGACGAGCTGCGCGACGACGTCCGCGAGCGGCTCACCCGCGGCAAGCGGCTCGAGCAGGCCGCCGCCGCCCGCGACGCGGTCCTCGAGGCACTGCTGGAGAAGGTCGAGATCCCGCTGCCCGAGTCGATGGTCACCGAGGAGCTGAACGCCCGGCGCGGCAACCTCGAGCAGCAGCTGGTCATGGCCGGCATGACGCTGGAGAAGTACCTCGAGGACGAGTCGCAGACCCAGGAGGAGTTCGAGGCCGACCTCGAGCGCCGGGTCCGCGACGCGGTCGCCGCGCAGTTCCTCCTCGACGAGATCGCCGACAAGGAGGAGATGGGCGTCGACCAGGCCGAGCTGACCCAGCACATGATGCGTCGCGCCCAGCAGTCCGGCCAGGACCCGCAGGAGTTCGTCAACCACATGTTCGAGCACAACCACGTGCCCGAGCTGGTCCAGGAGATCCGCCGCGGCAAGGCGCTCCAGCTCCTCGTCGAGGGGGCGACCGTCAAGGACGCCGCCGGCAACGTCCTGGAGCTGAAGAACCTGCAGGCCGACGGCACCATCGGCGAGCCCGCCGAGGAGACCGAGGAGACCGAAGCCCCCGCCGAGGCCTGATCGGCACCGTTCCACCGTCGTACCCGGCCTTCGGGTCGTGCTCCCCGCGGAGTCGCGACCCGGATGCCGGGTACGACGCTTTTGTGCGGTCAGCGTCGGGCGTCCACCAGGTGCCGGGTCGCGTGCGCGACGAACGGCGTGCCGGTGCGCATCCGCTCGTCGAGCGCCCGGAGCCGGTCCCGGTAGCGCTCGACGCTGAAGTCGGGCACCCACCACACGCATCTGCGCAGCAGCCACACCACCGCGCCGACGTCGTCCAGCTCGATCCGGCAGCGGGCCGTGCGCAGGTCGACGACGGTGAGGCCGGCCGCCTCCGCCGCGGCCCGCTCGACCTCGGGATCGCGGGCCCGCCGCTCGACGGGCAGCGGTCCGAGGAACCACTCGATCAGCTCGAACGCGGACGCCGGCCCGACATGCTGGGCGAGGTAGCGGCCGCCGGGGCGCAGCACCCGGGCGATCTCGCCCCACTGCGGCGCCACGGGGTGCCGCGCGGTCACCAGGTCGAAGGACGCGTCGGGGAAGGGCAGGGGCTGTCCGGAGGCGACCTCGACGACCTCCACGCCGCGAGGACCCAGCCGGCGCCGGGCGCGCTCGGCGTTCGGCGCCCAGCCCTCCGTCACCACCGTCCGGCCGGGGAGCACCGGAGCCTCGGCCACCACCTCCCCGCCGCCGGTGTCGAGGTCGAGGGCCGCGCCGTCCCCGACGCCCGCGAGCCGCTCGGCGAGCAGGCGCGCATAGCCCCAGGGCGGACGCTCCTCGCTGGCCCGGCCGTCCAGCCAGCCGAAGTCCCAGCCGTCCACGTCGGCCTGCTCCGCCTCGGCCACCAGCTCCTCGAACGCGCGCACCGGTGCATCCTGACATCCCGGCATTGAGTGTACGACCGTGCACTGAATCCGCTAGCGTGCCGCCATGACCACTGCCCCGACCGTCGTCGACGCGCTCTCGCTGGCCACCGCGGTCGTCGACGACCTGGTCGTCGCGACCGCCCGCGACACCCACGGCGCGATCTCCCGCCGCGCCCACCGCGTCGTCCGCCGTGGGCTGGGCCCGGCCGGACTCCCGGCCGAGGTCCTGCACCGTGGCATCGCCGGCCTCGCGTACGGCGCCGTGGGGCTGTCGCTGCGAGGTGCGAGCGCCGGGCTGGCCCGCCTGGCCGAGACGGGGGCCGGACCGGCCCTGGAGGAGGGGCCGCGGGGGCGGTTCGTCAACGCGGCGGTCAACGGGCTGATCGGCGAGGAGCTGCGGCGGGACCGCCCGCGGCTCGCGATCGAGATGGCGGTGCGCCACGACGGCCGGGACGTCGCGCTTACCCCGGAGGGGGTCGCCGCCGCCTTCCCGGAGCCCACCGGGCGGCTCGTGGTCTTCCTGCACGGCCTGTGCGAGAACGAGGCCTACTGGCGTCGCCACCGCGACCGCGTCGGCACGACGTACGGCGAGAGCCTGGCCGGCCACGGCTGGACCCCCGTCTACCTGCGGGCCAACACCGGCCTGGCACTGCGGGAGAACGGCGTGGTGCTGGCCTCCCTGATGCAGCGGCTCGTCGACGCGTGGCCGACCGAGGTCACCCGGATCGCGCTGGTCGGCCACTCACTCGGCGGGCTGGTGCTGCGCGCCTCCTCGGCAGTCGTGGCCGAGGGCGCCGGGCCGGCGCCCTGGACCGGCCTGGTCAGCGACGTGGTCACCCTCGGCACCCCGCATCTCGGGTCGTGGTTCGCGCTCGGGGCCGACCACGCCAGCCGCACGCTCGCCCGTGCTCCCGAGGTCGCCGCCTTCGGACGGATCATCGACCGTCAGGC
This sequence comes from Nocardioides sp. LHD-245, assembly GCF_030929495.1. GTDB lineage: Bacteria > Actinomycetota > Actinomycetes > Propionibacteriales > Nocardioidaceae > Nocardioides. Next base: position 140,223 of record NZ_JAVFWN010000001.1, read on the forward strand.
GCCCGGTGTCCACGACCTGATCGAGGGTCTCGCCCACGACGTGCCCCCGCTGCCGCATGCGCGCTACCGGCTGGTCTCGGCCACCCTCACCCGCTCGCCACGGCACCCGGTCGCCCGGGCCGTCGGCGACCTGCTCGTGACGCCGCGCTCGGCTGTCGGCCGTGACCGGCGCGGCACCGAGCTGTTCCCGGACGCCGAGGTGCTCCACCTCGGCCGCACCGACCACTTCGGCCTGCTCAACCACCCCGAGGTGCATGCCGCGCTCGACCGCTGGCTCGCCTGACGACGCCGGGGTCAGCCCGGGAAGTCCGTGAACCCGACCAGGGTGGTCGCCCCCAGCGCCCACACCGTGCCGGGCGACACGTAGGGCCCTCCGAGGGGCAGGCCGTCCTTGCTGCCCGGGCGGCCGGCCTCGGACACGTCCTCCGACCAGGCGACATCGCCGGAGGCCCGCTCGATGGCGTGGACCACCCACGAGGACTCGAAGTCGGTCTCGACCTGGACGAAGGCGTCGGGCGTCTCGGTGGGCGCGACGTCGCTGGCGGGACCGGACCACAGTGTCTCGCCGGTCGCGGCGTCGAGATAGGACGTGGCCATCTTCCCCGCCGTCGTGTCGAAGCCGGTCACCGCGACCTGGGCGCGGTCGGCCGTCCAGCGCCAGCCGGATAGCTCGTCGCCGAGGTCGGGGCGCTCCCAGACCGCCTGGCCCGTGGCGACGTCGTACAGCGTCGAGCCGATCCCGATCCGTCCGTCGGGGGAGACCAGCCGATCGTCCTGGCTGTCCCAGGGCTGCCCGGCCTGCTGGAACAGGACCTGCCCGTCGCGGGAGACCTCGATCCGGTCGTTGCCGAACCCGCGGCGGACCGTCCACGGACGGTCGAGGAAGGCCCCCTTGCCGAGGTGGGTGCTGCCGAGGACCTCGCCGGTCGCCCGGTCGAGCTCGAACTGGGTGGCGTCGGCCTGTCCGGACGGGGTGTCCCGCCACGCGGCGACCGAGACGTCGTCGCCGCTGAGGTCGAGTGCCGGCGACCCGGCGCCGAGGCCGGCCAGCTCCCCGACGGCCGCCGGCCCGTCCGGCCACACGCTCCTCAGTGTCGTGGCGTCGAGGGCGGCGATCGCGAACGGCGGGGGATAGGCGCTCTCGTCGGCCCCCGGAGGCGTGACGACGACGTACAGGACGCCGTCGTCGAGCACCGGGGCACTGCCCGCGGCCACGGTCACGTCGGCACCCGCGCCGGCACCGCCGGACGTCGGGTTCACCCGGACCAGCGCGGTGCCGCGGGTGCAGTAGAGGGCCGCGTGGTCGGGCGTCCAACAGGTGCCGAAGTCGGTGCCCCGCCATCGGACGGTCCCGTCGCCGGAGATGCCGACCAGGAGCGGTGCCGCGTCGCTCGCGCTCTCGTCAGCGACCGCCGCCACCAGCATGTCGCCCACGACCACCGCCGACGGACCGGCGACCTCGTCGTCGCCGACCGGGGTCAGCGGGACGTAGCGACCGTTGGGGACCACGTCGCCGGCCGGCAGCTCCCAGGTCCGCCCGGGGGCGTGGAGCACGGCGGCGGCGGCCGTGGGCTTCGCCGTGTCGCCGCCCGGTCGCTCGGGGTCGTCGCCGCTCGCGTCGCAGGCACCGAGCGCCAGGCCCGCCGCCAGGGTGAGGCCGGCCACCAGCCGGCCGGTGGGTGAACCCGCGGACATGGGACCTCCTGAGACGGTCGGGTGCTGCGCTCCCGGCAGGCTACCGGTGGGCGCCCGACGACAAATCTGCTGTCGGCGAACAGCGGCGCCGAACGCGTGGATCTGCCTCCCGGTCCGGCTAGTGTCACCCGCGTGACTCAGTTTTCCGCTGGCCCCGCGCGTGGGCCCGAGATGAACGGTGGAGCCGGTCTCAACCTGCTCGACGACAACATCTACAGCCGGCTGCTCCGCGAGCGGATCGTGTTCCTCGGCTCCGAGGTCCGCGACCAGAACGCCAACGCGATCTGCGCCCAGCTGCTGCTGCTCTCGGCGGAGGACCCCGAGGCGGACATCTTCCTCCACATCAACTCGCCGGGTGGGTCCGTCGACGCCGGGATGGCGATCTACGACACCATGAACTACATCACCAACGACGTCGTGACCGTCGGCATGGGCCTGGCCGCCTCGATGGGCCAGTTCCTGCTCTGCGCGGGCACGAAGGGCAAGCGCTACGCCCTGCCGCACGCGCGGATCATGATGCACCAGCCCTCCTCGGGCATGGGCGGCTCCGCCTCCGACATCAAGATCCAGGCCCAGCAGTCGCTGCACATCAAGAAGGTCCTCCTGGACCTGATCGCCGAGCACACCGGCCAGACGGTCGAGCAGGTCACCGAGGACGCCGACCGCGACCGCTGGTTCACCGCGCACGAGGCACTGGAGTACGGCCTCGTCGACAAGGTCGTCAAGAGTGCCAAGGAAGCCGTCGACGAGGGTCGTCCGGCCCACAAGAAGGACTGAGCATGAACTACTACATCCCCCAGTGGGAAGAGCGCACGTCGTACGGCTTCCGCCGGATCGACCCCTACGCCAAGCTGTTCGAGGACCGCATCATCTACCTCGGCACGCCGATCTCCGACGACGTGGCCAACGCCGTCATCGCCCAGCTGCTGTGCCTGCAGTCGATGAACCCCGACCAGGACATCAGCATCTACATCAACAGCCCCGGCGGCTCGTTCACCGCGCTGACCGCGATCTACGACACGATCCAGTTCATCAAGCCCGATGTGCAGACCGTGTGCATCGGCCAGGCCGCCTCGGCGGCGGCGATCCTGCTCGCCGCGGGTGCCAAGGGCAAGCGGCTCGCGCTGCCCAACAGCCGGATCCTGATCCACCAGCCCTACACCGAGGGCACCTTCGGCCAGACCTCGGACATCGAGATCCAGGCCAACGAGATCCTCCGGATGCGTGAGCTGCTCGAGAAGATGATCAGCGACCACTCCGGCCGGCCGATCGACGAGGTCAGCCGCGACATCGAGCGCGACAAGATCCTCACCGCCCAGGGAGCCATCGAGTACGGCCTGATCGACTCGGTGCTCGAGTCCCTCAAGCAGACCCCCGCCCTCGTCTGAGTCCGGCGACGGACCCCGACGACCGAGACCGACGACGATGAGCTCGACGTACCCCTCGTGTCACGCTCCCGCGGGAGCGTGGCAGGGGGTACCGTCGGGGAGTTCGATTGTGAGGAGGACCCGTGGCACGCATCGGTGACGGTGGCGATCTGTTGAAGTGCTCGTTCTGCGGCAAGAGCCAGAAGCAGGTCAAGAAGCTCATCGCTGGTCCGGGTGTCTACATCTGCGACGAGTGCATCGACCTGTGCAACGAGATCATCGAGGAGGAGCTCGCCGAGGGCTCCGAGGTCGAGCTCGCCGACCTGCCCAAGCCCAAGGAGATCTTCGAGTTCCTCAACTCGTACGTGATCGGGCAGGAGCAGGCCAAGAAGTCCCTCGCGGTCGCGGTCTACAACCACTACAAGCGGGTCCAGGCCGGCGTGCAGGCGATCGGGGGTGCCTCGGGCAAGCACAGCAAGGACGAGGTCGTCGAGGTCGCCAAGTCCAACATCCTCGTCATCGGCCCGACCGGCTGCGGCAAGACCTATCTCGCCCAGACGCTGGCCCGGATGCTCAACGTCCCCTTCGCCATCGCCGACGCCACGGCGCTGACCGAGGCCGGGTACGTCGGCGAGGACGTCGAGAACATCCTGCTCAAGCTGATCCAGGCCGCCGACTACGACGTCAAGAAGGCCGAGACCGGCATCATCTACATCGACGAGATCGACAAGGTGGCCCGCAAGGCCGAGAACCCGTCGATCACGCGCGACGTCTCCGGTGAGGGCGTCCAGCAGGCGCTGCTGAAGATCATCGAGGGCACCACCGCCTCGGTGCCCCCGCAGGGTGGACGCAAGCACCCGCACCAGGAGTTCATCCAGATCGACACCACCAACATCCTGTTCGTGGTGGGCGGCGCCTTCGCCGGCCTGGAGCACATCATTGAGCAGCGGGTCGGCAAGAAGTCGCTCGGCTTCACCGCCGAGCCGCGCGGCGAGGCCGAGCGCGCCGCCGACGACCTGCTCGGCCAGGTCCGCCCCGAGGACCTCACCAAGTTCGGCCTGATCCCCGAGTTCATCGGCCGCCTCCCGCTCATCGCGAGCGTCAGCCCGCTCGACCAGGACGCCCTGGTCCAGATCCTCACCGAGCCGCGCAACGCCCTGGTCAAGCAGTACAAGAAGCTCTTCGACCTCGACGGCGTCGAGCTGGAGTTCACCGATGACGCCGTCGAGGCGATCGCCGACAAGGCGCTCGAGCGCGGCACCGGCGCCCGTGGCCTGCGCGCCATCATCGAGGAGGTCCTGCTCTACGTGATGTACGACGTCCCCAGCCGTGGCGACGTCGAGAAGGTCGTGGTGACCCGAGAGGTCGTCATGGACGACGTCGCGCCCACGCTGGTGCTGCGGGAGACCAAGAAGAAGAAGTCGGCCTGACCGGTCGACGCACCTGACGCCGAATGCCCCCGGAGAGCACTCCGGGGGCATTCGTCCGTCTTACGGCGGGCGGCACTCAGCTCTCGCCGGGCTCCACAGCCGGCTCCGCGGCGATCTCAGCGCTCACGCTCAGCTCTGTGGCGTCCTCGGCGAGGGTGAACACCAGGTCGCCGACGACGTTGCCGCTGCGGCGCAGGTCCTCGGCGGCCTTCGCGGCGGCGTCGACCAGCCGGGCGGGGCCGGTGACCTCGACCCGGGCCAGCGGCGCGCGCATCTTCACCTTGGCGGCCGACTTGGCGCCGCGGATGCCGGACAGGGCGCCGGCGACCGCGTCGATCAGCGAGCCGTCGGAGGCGGCGGGGGAGCCGAGCTCGGCGACGGTCGGCCACGGGGCACGGTGCACCGAGCCCTCCTGCCACCAGGACCAGACCTCCTCGGTCACATAGGGGAGGAAGGGCGCGAGCAGCCGCAGCTGGACCTGCAGGGCGAAGGCGAGCGTGGCCTGCGCGGAGGACGAGGCGTCGCCGTCGTCGGCGTACGCGCGCTCCTTGACCAGCTCGAGGTAGTCGTCGCAGAACTCCCAGAAGAACTTCTCGGTGACCTCGAGGGCGGTCGTGTAGTCGTAGGCCTCGAACGCCTCGGTGGCGCGGCGGACGACGCCGGCGAGCCGGCCCAGCAGCGCGGTGTCGACCGGCTGGCTGACCGCGGCGGCGCTGAAGGTGGTCGCGCCGACGCTGCCGAGGACGAACTTGGACGCGTTGAGGACCTTCATCGCCAACCGGCGCCCGACCTTCATCTGGGTCTCGTCGAACGGCGAGTCCAGACCGGGCCGGGCGATGGCGGCGCGCCAGCGGACCGCGTCGGCGCCGTACTTGTCGAGGATCTCGTTGGGCACGACGACGTTGCCCTTGGACTTCGACATCTTCTTGCGGTCGGGGTCGACGATGAAGCCGGAGATCATCGCGTGCGACCAGGGCGCCGCGCCGTTCTCGAAGTGCGCGCGCACGACGCGGGAGAACAGCCAGGTGCGGATGATGTCGTGGGCCTGGGTGGCCAGGTCCATCGGGAACACCCGCGCCCACAGGTCGGGGTCGGACTCCCAGCCGCCCGCGATGTGCGGGGTGAGCGACGACGTCGCCCAGGTGTCCATGACGTCGGGGTCGCCGACGAAGCCGCCCGGCTTGCCGCGCTGCTCCTCGGCGTAGCCGTTCGGGGCCTGCGTCGACGGGTCGATCGGCAGCTCGGCCTCGGTGGGCAGCAGCAACCGGGTGTAGTCGGGCTCGCCCTCGGCGTCGAGGGGGTACCAGACGGGGAACGGGATGCCGAAGAAGCGCTGTCGCGAGACCAGCCAGTCGCCGTTGAGGCCGCCGACCCAGTTGTCGTAGCGGTGCTTCATGTGCGGCGGCAGCCATTCGATCTCGGCGCCTCGGTCCAGCATCTGCTTGCGGATCTCGCCGTCGCGGCCGCCGTTGCGGATGTACCACTGGCGGGTGGAGACGATCTCGAGCGGCTTGTCGCCCTTCTCGTAGAAGTTCGCCATCCGCTGCGTCGGCTTGGGGTCGCCGTCGAGGTCGCCGGACTCCTTGAGCTTGGCGACCATCGCCTCGCGCGCCGAGTGCACCGTCTTCCCCTGGAGGTCCTGGTACGCCGCCGCGGCGCTCTCGCCCGCGAGCCACTCGGGGGTCTCCCGCAGGAACCTGCCGTCGCGGCCGATGACCGTGCGGACCGGCAGCTGCAGCTCGCGCCACCACTGGACGTCGGTGAGGTCGCCGAAGGTGCAGCACATCGCGATGCCCGCGCCCTTGTCCTTCTCGGCCGCGGGGTGGGCCAGCACCGGGATCTCCACGCCGAAGACGGGAGAGGTGACCGTGGTGCCGAAGAGGTCCTGGTAGCGCTCGTCGTCGGGGTGCGCGATCAGCGCGACCGCGCTGGCGATCAGCTCAGGACGGGTCGTCTCGACGTAGACGGGGGTGCCGTCGGGGCGGTGGTAGGCCACCCGGTGGTAGGCGCCGGCGTAGTCGCGGGCCTCCAGCTCGGCCTGCGCGACCGCGGTCTGGAAGGTGACGTCCCACAGCGTGGGCGCCTCTTGGAGGTAGGCCTCGCCGCGGGCCAGGTTGCGGAGGAAGGCCCGCTGGCTGACGGTCTGTGCCTTCGGGCCGATCGTCGTGTAGGTGGTGTTCCAGTCGACGCTGAGGCCGAGAGTGCGCCAGAGGTCCTCGAAGACCTTCTCGTCCTGCTCGACCAACTGCTCGCACAGGGCGATGAAGTTCGGCCGGCTGATCGGGATCTGCCGCTTGGGGTCCGGCTTGGCGGGCGGCGTGAAGTCGGCGTCGTACGGCAGCGACGGGTCGCAGCGCACGCCGAAGTAGTTCTGCACCCGGCGCTCGGTGGGCAGGCCGTTGTCGTCCCAGCCCATCGGGTAGAAGACGGACTTGCCCTGCATCCGCTGGAAGCGGGCGATCAGGTCGGTGTGGGTGTAGGAGAAGACATGCCCGACGTGCAGGCTGCCGCTCACGGTCGGCGGCGGGGTGTCGATCGCGTAGACGTTCTCGCGGGGCTGGGTGCGGTCGAAGCCGTAGGTGTCGGCGTCCTTCCAGCGCTGCGCCCACTTGTCCTCGAGGCCCTCCAGCGCCGGCTTGTCCGGTACGACGACAGCGCTGGTCGGTGCGCTGGTCGGGTCCGGGGTCTGCGTGCTGTCGAGCTCGGTCATGCTTCCAGCCTATTGCGAGCCGGCGTCGCGCCTTCAACCGGCGGCTACTCTCGGACGATGCGCCTGTTCCCGGGAACCGTCACCACCCTCGTCACCGGCCTCGCTCTCGGCGTCGTCCTGCCCGCCGCCCTCCCCGGGGCGCTGCCGACCGCCGCGGCGGCCCCGGCGGCCGGTCCGGAGACGGTGACGCTCGCCGGCAGCGGCTGGGGACACGGCAAGGGCCTCTCGCAGTGGGGTGCCCGGGGTGCGGCCGCCCAGGGCTCGAGCGCGACCCAGATCCTCGACTTCTACTACCCGGGCACGCAGGCGGGCCAGGCCGGCGGCTCGGTGCGGGTGCTGATCACCGGCGACACCTCGAGCAACGTCCTCGTGCAGCACCGGGCGAAGCTGAAGGTCCGCAGTCTGGCGACGGGCAAGGTCTGGACGTTGGGCAAGCGGGGCGCGAAGCGCTGGAAGCTGACCGCCCACGGCGGCGACACGAAGCTCTCGGTCAAGACCAACCGCTGGCGCAAGGTGCGGATCATCCCAGGGCAGGCCGAGTTCAAGGCGCAGGGCGGGGCGATCCGGCTCTACGTGCCGGGCGGCTCCGCCGACTACCGCGGCCGGATCCGCTCGGTCGTCCCCGCGAGCGGCCAGGGCCGCGACACCGTCAACGTGGTCGGCGTCGAGAAGTACCTGCGCGGCGTCGTGCCCTCCGAGATGCCCGCGACCTGGCACCCGCAGGCGGTACAGGCCCAGGCGGTCGCGGCGCGCACCTACGCGATCTTCGAGCGCGACAGCAACGACCGCGGGCCGTTCGACGTCTACGACACCATCCAGTCCCAGGTCTACCGCGGCGTGGCCGCCGAGCAGCCGGGCTCCGACGCGGCCATCAAGGCGACCGCCCGCCAGGTCCGCACCTACGGCGGCGCGCCGGCGTTCACCCAGTTCTCCTCGAGCAACGGCGGCTGGACCGCACCCGGCAACCTCCCGTACCAGGTCGCGAAGCCGGACCCGTACGAGGCGGGCTCGGGCAACCCCAACAACTCCTGGTCGGTGCCGCTGACCGACGACGCGATCGAGGCGCAGTTCCCGGGGATCGGTGACTTCGAGCGCTTCGAGCTCGTCACGAACCCCGACCCGAACGCGGGGGGACGCGTGAGCGAGGTGAGGATCGTCGGCGCGAGCACCAGCACGACCCTGACCGGCGATCAGTTCCGGCTCAGGTTCGGGCTGAAGTCGACACTCTTCCGTCTGGCCTGACCCCCGCGCGCCCCGCGCGCAGGAAGGCCCGCAGCAGCAGGCCCACCACGAGCGCCCAGAACGCGGCGCCGATCCCGAGCACGCTGATGCCGGAGGCGGCGACGACCAGTGTCGCCGCCGCGGGCTCCCGCTCGGCGGGGTCGGCGAGGGCGTCGCCGAGCGCCGCCCCGAGCGTGCCGAGCAGGGCCAGGCCGGCCGCGGCCTGCATCACGCCGTCCGCGGCGGCGACCACGAGCGTGGCCAGGGCGGTGCTGCCCACCGCGAGGACGAGATAGGTGATCGACGCGGTGACGGCCGCGACCCAGCGCCGGCGCGGGTCCGGTCCGGCGGTCGGTCCGGCGGAGAGGGCGGCGGTGATCGCGGCCAGGTTGATGGCGTGCCCGCCGGTCGGGGCGCCGACCACGGTGCCGATGCCGGTGACGGCGAGCGACTCCCGCCACGGCACGCGGTACCCGAACCCGCTCATCACCGCGACGCCGGGCACGTTCTGCGAGGCCATCGTGACGACGTACAGCGGCAGGGCGATGCCGACGAGGGCCGACAGGGACCAGGAGGGCGTGGTCCAGGTCAGGTGCGGCGCGAGATCGGCGGCGTCGATCCGCGCGGTGGCGACGACGGTGACCAGGGCGACGAGCAGGGCGCCGGGCACCGCCCAGCGCGGAGCGAGTCGCAGGAGCACCAGCCAGGTCACGACCAGCGGGGCGACGGCGGCGGGGGAGTCGACCAGCGCCGTGACCGGTGCCAGGCACAACGGCAGCAGGACACCGGCGAGCATCGCCCGGGCCAGGCTGACGGGGATCGCGGCGACCAGGTCGCCTACGCGCGGGACCAGGCCGGTCAGCACGATGAGCACGCCGGTCGCGACGAACGCGCCGACCGCGGCCGGCCAGCCGCCCGTGACGCCCGCCGACGTCGCCAGCAGCGCCGCGCCGGGCGTCGACCAGGCCAGGGTCACCGGGATCCGGTGCCGTATCGAGAGCCAGAGCATGCCGAGCGCCTGGGTGACGAGCAGCGTCGCGAGGCCGGACGCGGCCTGCCGTGGCGTCGCGCCGACGGCGGTGAGTCCGGCCAGGCACACGACGAAGGAGCTGCTGAACCCGACGAGCGCGGTGACGACGCCGGCCAGCACGGGGCCGTGGCCATCCTCTCCCGACAACGCTGCCTGCTCCGCCACGCCGCCTCCTCTGGGAACCTCAGGGGTATTGTTCTGTATACAGAACATGCTAGGCGAAGGGGAGCCGATGGCGCGAGCGGTGGAACCGTCCGGCGCGGGCGCCGGGGTCGGCGCCCGGATCCGGACGCTGCGCGAGGCCCGCGGTCTCTCCCTCTCGGCCCTGGCGGCCCAGGCCGGGATCGGCAAGGGCTCCCTCTCGGAGCTGGAGACGGGACGCCGCAACCCGACCCTCGACACGTTGTACGCCGTCGCGGCGCCGCTCGGCGTACCCCTCGCCGCGCTGCTCGACGACCACGACGGCGCCGTGCTCGCGGACCACGGCATGGTCACCACCCGGGTCCGGGTCGTGCGCGAGCCCGGCCGCACGACCGAGGTCTACCTGATCCGCCTCGCTCCGGGCGCCGAGCGGCGCTCGCCGGCCCACTCCCGGGGCGTCGAGGAGCAGCTGGTGGTGGTGCGCGGCACCGGCGTCGTCGAGTACGACGGCCGCTCGGTCGCGCTCGGCCCCGGCGACCATGTGCGCTTCGCGGCCGACCGTCCGCACGCGTACCGCGCGGCACCGGGCACCGAGCTCGAGGCGGTCAACGTGATCGTCACGCCGGGCTGACGGGGCTCAGAAGGGCGGCAGGCCGGTCCCGCTCACTCGGAGGCGGCCCCAGGTGTCGACGTCGGCGACCTTGCCGTCCGCCTCGCCGTGGTCGGTGCGCAGGGTCACGGGTGAGCCGCTGCGCACGGCGTCGAGGGCGGGCGACGCCGCGATCCGGCCGTACCAGTGGAAGTGGCCGTCGAGCGGCTGGAAGGCGCCGCGCAGGGTCACGTCGACCGGCTGCTCGGCACCCCCGACCAGGAGTGTCGCCGGGCCGTCGTACTCGGCCCGGGGCACGTGCGTCGTGGCCGCGCCGCCGGTGTCCGCGGTCATCGGCGGCGCTCCGAGCGGATCGGGGTGACGCTGCCCGCGCCGCGGCCGGCGTCGAGGCGGGACAGGTCGACGCCGCTCTCCGCCGCCGCGCCGGAGAGCGCGTGCCAGATGAAGTCGCTCAGGTAGGCCGCCGCGGCACCACGCGAGACCGTGTGCCGCTCCAGCCACCAGTGCCCGACCGACGTGCTGAGCCCGACCACGGCGTGCGCCCACGGCTCGGCGGCGCCGGTGTCGCCGCCGAGGTGCCGCAGGGCGTCGCCCAGCAGCCGGGTCAGCTTGGCGGCGATCTGGTCCTTGCCGGCGGCGAGCGGGTCGGTGCCCCCGGCCGGCCGGCTGAGCAGGAGGAACGCCTGGGGGTGCTCGGCCAGCGTGTCGAGGTACGCCGCCACGCCGGCGCTCACCCGGTCGCGGGCGGTCGCGGGCGCGAGCACCGCGGTGAGCACGCGCGCGAGGACCAGGTCCGCCCCCCAGGAGCCGACCGCGGCGTGCAGCTCGCTCTTGTCGGCGAAGTAGCGGTAGAGGACCGGCTTGCTCACGCCTGCCTCGGCGGCGATGTCGGCGACCGACGCGTCCGGTCCGAGCGCGTCGATGGCGCGCACGGCCGCGAGGACGAACTCCTCGCGACGCTCGGTGCGGTGTCGTTCCCAGCGGGTCGTGCGCCCGTCGTGCTTGACGTTGGAGGCCATGGGTACAAGAGTACCGTTATCCGTTACCGGAGGTAATATGTAGACCTCGGACAAATCGGACCGATGAACCTGGAGGCAGACCCGTGACCCTCGTCGACGACGTCACCGGTGCCGGCGTGGCCGGCGCAGACAGCGCGAGCGGCGGGTCCGACGCGCTGGCCCAGCGGCTGCTGCGCTCGACCGCGCGCCAGTCCTACGACCCCGAGGTCGACCTCGACTGGAGCGCGCCGCCCGTCCCCGGGCTGTGGTGGATGCAGCCGGAGCGGATCTCCCTCTACGGCACGCCGATGTGGAAGGGACTGAGCGAGGAGCAGCGGATCACCCTCTCCAAGCACGAGGTCGCCAGCATCGCCAGCGTCGGGATCTGGTTCGAGATCGTGCTCATGCAGATCCTGCTGCGCGACGCCTACAGCGCGGACCCGCGCTCGGCGCGCACCCAGTTCGTCCTCACCGAGGTCGGCGACGAGACTCGCCACACGGTGATGTTCGGCCGGGCGATCGACGCGATGGGCGTGCCGGCCTACGGGCCCCGTCCGATGCCACGCCGGTTGGCGAGGCTCGGCCCGCTGACCCTGCGCGGCGCCAGCGCGTACGCCGGCATCCTCATCGGCGAGGAGCCGGTCGATCGCTGGCAGCGGGAGGCGATGCGCGACGAGCGGATCCAGCCGCTGACCCGGATGGTCGCCCGGATCCACGTCACCGAGGAGGCCCGCCACGTCACCTTCGCCCGCGACGAGCTGGAGAAGGCGGTGCGCGGCCTGGGCCGTGCGAAGCTGCGCTGGCACCAGGCGATGACCGCGCAGGTGGCCTACGTGACGATGCGCTCTCTGGTCCACCCCGAGGTCTACGCCGCCGTCGGGCTCGACCCGGCCGAGGCCCGCCGGCAGGCGCTCGGCAACGAGAGCTACCGCGAGACGATCGCGTGGATGGGCGAGAAGGTGATGCCGGTCCTGGAGGCCAACGGCCTGGTCGCCGAGCGCGACCACAAGGTCTGGCGGGGCTCCCTGCTCATGCGCTGATGCTCATGCGCTGACCCCGGCCGCGGTGCCGGGCTCAGCGTGTGAACCGCTGGCGCGCGGCGATGACGTCTGCGTAGATGGCAGGAGCCAGCGCGGCGCCCTCGCGTCGGACGCCCGTGACGGCGAGGACCAGCAGCCGGTTGAGTCGGACCTCGCTCGGTCGGCCGCGGGGGTCCCACGCGCCGGTGCCGATGTCCATCCAGTACCTGCCCGCAGCGGCTTCCTGCGCCTCGTCGCGGTCGTGGTCCTTGCTCGTCATCGCGAGGGCGTGCACGACCTCGCTGCCGTCGTTGCCGGTCGCCGTCCCGATCACCAGCACTGGCCGGTCCTTGCCCTGGATCGGGTCGTCCTCGTACGGCACCCAGGCCCAGACGACCTCGCCCGGGTCGGGCCGGCCGTCCGCCACCGGTGCGTAGGTGCCGTCGGGCTGGTCGGGTGCGTGGGTCATCGGGCCTCCTCGGCACGTCGACCCCGGTCGATCGCGACGATCGCGACGGCGGTCCCGAACGAGATCGCTCCGGCGAGCAGGGTGACGTGATTCCAGCCTGCCACCTGCGTGGCCGCGGAGGCATGCGGCGTCGCCGCGAGCACGCTGACCAGCGTGGTGCCGACGGCCGCCCCGACGTACCGGGCGGTGTTGTTGACGCCCGTGCCGACGGCCGACCGCTCGGCGGGCACGGTCGCGATCGCCTGCCGGCCGAGCCCGCCGTTGAGGAGCCCGCTGGCGACGCCGGCCACGATCAGCCCCGGCGCGAGCCGCAGGGCGGACGGCGGACCGCCGAGACCCGACAGCATGAGCAGGCCCACGCCCGCTCCGACCAGGCCCACGGCGAGCTGGGTGGTGCCGGTGAGTCGCAGGGCGAGGGGGCGCAGCGCGAGCGCGGCCACCGCGCTTGTCGCCGACCAGAGGGCGAGGAGCGCGCCGGCCTGGAGGCTGGTCAGTCCCATCGCGCCGGTCGCGAAGGTCCCCGAGAACGACATCAGGGCGATGACCCCGGCGCCGGTGCCCACGGCCGCGAGGGCAGCGGCCGTGAACCCCCGGTGGCGCAGCAGCGCGGGCTCGAGCATCGGGTGGCGGCGGCGCAGCTGCACGACCGCGAAGCCGGCCAGGGTGACGAGCGCAACGGCGGCACCGGTCACCGCGACGCCCAGGTCGCCGCGGCGCGCCTCGACGAGGGTGACCAGGAGTGCGGTCAGGCCGATCGCCATCAGTGCGGCGCCCGCGAGGTCCATCCGGCGCCCGGGGTCGACCTCGGACTCCACGAAGCAGTGGCGCGCGGCCACGGCCATCGCGACCCCGGCCGCGGCGAGCAGCAGGTAGGTCGCCGGCCACAGCTCGCCGAGGTCGAAGAGCCCCGTGAGCAGTGGCCCGCCGGCGATCCCCAGCCCCATGCTGCCGCCCCACCACGCGGCCGAGCGGGCGCGATGGGCGGGATCGGTCGTGACCGCGGCGACCAGGCCGAGGCCGGTGGCGATCACGCCGGCCGCGCCGAGGCCCTCGATCACGCGGCCGGCGACGAACGTCCGGGCGTCCCCGGCGACCGCGCAGAGCACCGAGCCCGCAGCGAGGACGAGTGCGCCGCCGACGAACACCCGCCGCCGTCCGGTTAGGTCGGCCAGTGCCCCGGCCGGCAGCAGGCCCACGGCGAGGCCGACGCTCATCGAGCTCAGCAGCCAGGTCGTCGCGGCGGGCGAGGCGGCGAACGCGGCGGTGAGGGTGGTCGCGTTCCCGAGCGGTCCGGCGTAGGCGACCATCGCGACGAAGGTGCTGACCGACGTCAGGGAGAGGGCCGCCACTGCCGGTCTGTTCACCGGACCATGGTCGCAGAATCGTGGTCTGGTGAACAGACTTCGGGCTACGATGGCGGTGTGGCGCTCGGCACCGGATACGACCAGCAGGGCTGCTATCTCGCGCGCGCTCTCGAGGTCGTGGGAGAGCGTTGGACCCTGCTGATCCTGCGGGACTTCTTCTTCGGCGTACGCCGGTTCACCGACCTGCGCGACCACCTCGACATCTCCCGCGCCGTGCTCACCGCCCGTCTCGACGGCCTCGTCGCCGACGGTGTGCTGACCCGGACGACGCTCGACGGTCACCCGGAGTACCTCCTCACCGAGGCCGGGCGGGCGCTGTGGCCGGTCGTGTTCTCGCTCGCGAGGTGGGGTGAGCAGCACGTCGGAGCCCGCCACCCCGCGCGGGTCTTCAGCCACGCCGACTGCGGCACCGACGTCGACGCGCTGGGCCGCTGCCCGGCCTGTGGCACCGTCCCGGGACCGGAGGACCTCGTCGTCCGGCCCGGCACCGGCGCCAACCCGATGCGGCGCGACGATCGGGTGGCCCGCGCGTTGGAACGGCCGCACCGGCTGCTCACGCGGCTCGAGCTGGCCGCCGTCTAGGTCAGACGGCCAGGAACTGACCCAGCAGGTCCGGCGTCGCCTCCTCGGCGAGCACGATCGCCGCGGCGACGGGTACGTCGGGCACGTGGACCCGGCCCTTGCCGCCGGCCGTCGTGGCGGCCAGCGAGACCAACCCCGCCCGGCGCTGGAACCACGTGGCGCGCTGGTTCCAGCCGATGACGTGGCCCGCGGCGAGGGCGTCGCGGGTGCGCAGCACCGACCCGGAGCGCATCACCACGTGGCCGTCGAGGAAGGCGTGCCCCAGGGCCCGGGCCCGGTCCCAGGCGAGCGCGAGGGCGACGGCGAGAGGGACCGCCCCGAGCGGGAGCAGCCAGACCGGCGCCCCGGCGAGCACCGCGGCCACGCTCGCCGCGACGAACGGCAGCGCGCCGAGCAGCGCCCGGCTGTAGCGCCGGGTGAGCGCGGCCCGGCCGTGCGGGAGCAGAGCGCCCGTGACCGGGGTCGCCGTGCCCAGCACGGCCGCCGTGACGTCGTACCCGGTCGCGCGAGGGGCGGGCGGGAGCAGCACGGCCGAGCCGGCCCGGTCGCCGCTGAGACCGGTGACGATCGCGCCGACCCGGCGCCCGCGCGCGAGCCGGAGCGCGGCGGGCTCGCCGAGGCTGGCGCCGGCCAGCCGGGCGACGTCGATGCTCGTCTCGCGACGGGTGAGCAGACCCCGCCGGACGTGCCATGCGGCACCGTGCCGGCTGAGGACGAACCCGCCGTTGGTGACGAGGTAGCCGCCGACCGCGAGCAGCGTGACCAGGAGGACGGCGCCGACGACGAGGGTGAGCACGAAGGACTGTCCGATCGCGGCGAGGTCGTCCTCGCTGACCCGGATCTCGATCGACTCCATGACCTGGAAGCCGACACCGACGATCGCGCCGAGGCCCACGAGGACGGTGCCGCTGAACGGGGCGTACCAGAGCCAGCGCGGCGAGAAGCGCGCGACGACCCGCTCCGGCCCCGGTACGACGCCGGCTGTCTCCGCGTCGATCGCGGCGGCGGTGCGCAGCAGATCCGCCCGCAGCCGGGCCGCCTCCTCCCGCGGCAGCGCGTCGAGCTCGAGACGCTCGTCGCTGTCGCTGGCGACGCTCCCGGTGCCGATCACCACGGTCGCCAGGCCGAGGACCCGGTGGATCGGGGAGGCGCTCAGGTCGACGGTGCGGACCCGGTCGACGGGAGTGGAGAGGGTATGGCGCTGCAGCAGACCGCGCTGCAGCTCGACCCGGCCGCCGGTCATCCGGTAGGTCGTCGTGAGATAGCGCACGACGCCCAGCCCGACGGGGAGCCCGACGCCGAGCAGGGCCCACGGGCCGACGCCGGACGCGCTGCCGGCCACGACCAGGCCGATCAGCACCGGCAGGAACTTGCCGACCTCCTTGATCGGATGGACCAGGAGCATGCGGGGGTCGAGGCGGTGCCAGGCGTCCGGGGCCGGCGGCGGAGCGCTCGGCGGGGGTGGTGCCGGTGGTGGTGGCGGCGGGGGCAGGCTCACGTGGCGTCTCCCTCGACGAGGTCGGCCTTGCGGGTCAGCTCGTCGACGAGGGCGAGCGCGACCGGCCGGTCGAGGCCCTCGATCTGGAGGGGGCCGGCCGCCGACGCCGTGGTGACTGTGACGGTCGCGAGCCCGAAGAGCCGCGCGAGCGGGCCCTGGGCGAAGTCGACGGTCTGCACTCGCGACATCGGGGCGATCCGGCGCTCCCGGGCCCACCAACCGCGCTGGGTGTAGACCGCGTTCGCCGAGACCTCCCAGCGGTGCACGCGATAGCGCCACTGCGGTACGACGGCCGCGACGGCCGCGCACACGACGACGGCGAGGCCCACCAGCCACCAGCGCAGACCGTCGGGGCCGGCGAGCACCGCGGCGACGCTGAGCCCGATCGCCACGAGCAGGCCCGAGATCCCGGTCTCGACGTGCCACATCAGGCGGGCTCGGGGGCTGACGCGGTGGGCGGGGTCACGCAGCTGGCTCACGCTGGGGAAGCCTACGTCGTGCGTCGGACCGCGCCCGGCCGGGACTAGGTCCCGACCCGGGTGCCGAGAATCCACCCGAAATGACCAGGGCGCACCGGCCTTCGGTCATGATCGCCGTTCTCGCGCACGCGGCGGCGGCAGCCGTTCTAGCCTGGAGGACATGCTGGACACGGTGACCCTGCGGGTGGCCTTCGGGGTGGTCGCCATCTGTGTCCTCGCGCTCTTCTACGGGGCCACCTACCGCTCGACCCGGTCGTCCTACAGCGGCTGGTGGTGTGCGTCCCTGGCGTTCTTCATCGTCAGCGCCCTGCTGTTCCTGTTCAACGGCTCGCCGGCGCAGGTCGTCGCGAACCCGCTCGGGAACACGACCGGTGCGCTCGGCGCCGCGTGCGTCTGGGCGGGTGGACGGTCGTTGCGGGAGCGCCGGGTGCGCCTCTGGCAGCTGCTGCTGGTGCCGGCGACGGTGCTGGTCGCCTCCTTCGTGGACGACCCGCGCACGGACGTCTGGTCGGGCGGCGCGGTCTACCTGGCCGGCATGGCCTGCCTGATCGGCGCGTCCGCGCGCGAGCTCGGCCTGGTGCTGCGCGGCCTCGGCACCGGCGGCGCCACGCGTGCCCAGTACCGGTTCGTGCTCGTGGCGATGGCCGTCGTCTCGGCCGTCATCGCCGTGTTCTACCTGGCACGGACCGTCGCCTTCGTCACCGTCGGGCCGTCCCACCCGTTCTTCCAGGCGGTCTTCGGGGGTCAGGTCACGACCCTGCTCATGATGGTGCTGCTCGTCGTGGTCACCTTCAGCATGTCGGCGCTGAGCCACGAGCAGCAGACCTCGGAGCTGCGGCGGCGGGCGACCCACGACGGGCTGACCGGACTGCTCAACAGGTCCGAGTTCCTGCGTGCGGCCCAGCGCGAGCTCGACCGCGGCCCGGCCGGCGACGCGGCCGTCGTCGTCGCCGACCTCGACCGCTTCAAGAGCATCAACGACGGCCTCGGCCACGCCGCGGGCGACCGCGCTCTCACGGCGTTCGCGGCGGCCTGTCAGGAGGTGGTCGACGTCCGGGGCCTGCTCGGCCGTCTCGGTGGCGACGAGTTCGTCCTCCTCGTCCGCGGCGCCCCGGCCGAGACCGTGGTCGAGGAGATCGCGCGGCGCTACCGCGGCGACGAGGCGAGCCCGATGCCGACGGTCAGCTTCGGCATCGCGACCGTCGTCCCCGGCGACGACATCGACCTGGCCGTCGCGGACGCCGACGGGGCCCTCTACGAGGCCAAGTCGGCGGGCCGGGCCCGGGCCGTGCGCGCCCCGCGGCACGACGAGCGCCCTGCCTCCGAGGAGGACGAGCGTCGTACGGCGTAGCCGGAGCGGCTCGGGGGATCAGCCGCGCGCGATCCGCCGCGACAGCTCCAGCCGGTTCCCGGTCGTGCGGCTGAGGCCGTCGTCGCCGTAGAAGCGCTTGCCGCGGAACTGGGCGACGCCGACGCCGATGCGCACCCAGGCGGGGGCGCCGAGACAGGCCGTGGGGACGGTCAACGTGGCCGTCCGCCCACCCTGCTCCGCCGCGAAGCCGGCGCAGGGAACCGCCGTCCCGCCGAGGGCGAGGCCGGACTCGGTGGCACCGGCGAACGTCAGGTGGGTGACGCCGTAGGTCCCGCCGGGCGTCCGGATCGCCGCATTGAGGAGCAGGCCCTTGCGGGGGAGCCGGCCGCGGGTCCGCAGCTGGATGACCAGGGCGTCGGTGCCATGGCTGACCCGCACCTTGCGGATGTCGATGCGGCGCTCGTCCGGTGCGACCTGCTCCTTCTCCGACGCGAAGGAGGCGGTGACCACGTCGCGCGCCGGGTCGGTGTGGACCAGGTCGGCGGCGGAGGCGAGGCCCGGGCCGGTGACGACGAGGCCGGCCGAGCAGGCGAGCGCGGCGGCGAGACGGAGGACGGTGCGGGGAACGGGGGTCATGCGGGCCATCCTCTGACGAATCCGTCGTGAAGATGCGGGAAATCGACGCGACCGCCGGTTAACAAACATTAACCTCGTGACCTACGATGGGGACATGACCCAGTTCGAGCTGTCGCGTGAGCACGAGGAGTTCCGGCGCACCGTCCGGGACTTCGCCGAGGCCACCATCCGCCCGCACGTGGCGGAGTGGGACAAGGCCCACCACTTCCCGACCGACGTGGTCCAGAAGATGGGGGAGCTGGGGCTCTTTGGCCTCACCGCCCCCGAGGAGTACGGCGGCGCCGGGCTCGAGGCGGCGGACGGTCCGTTCACGTCGCTGTGCCTGGCGATCGAGGAGCTCGGCCGGGTCGACCAGTCGCTGGGCGTGACGCTCGAGGCCGGCGTGGGCCTCGGGATCAACCCGATCCTCACCTACGGGTCCGACGAGCAGAAGAAGACCTGGCTGCCGGACCTGGTCGCGGGCCAGCGGCTCGCCGGCTTCGGGCTCACCGAGCCCGGTGCCGGCTCCGACGCCGGCGCCACCAAGACCCGCGCCGAGCTCGACGGCGGCGCGTGGGTGATCAACGGCGGCAAGCAGTTCATCACCAACTCCGGCTCCGACATCACCAGCCTGGTCACGGTCACCGCGCGCACCGGGGTCGCCGAGTCCGGCCGGCCCGAGATCTCCGCCATCATCGTCCCGGCCGGCACGCCGGGCTTCGTCGCCGAGCCGGCCTACGACAAGCTCGGCTGGCACATCTCCGACACGCACCCGCTGTCCTTCACCGACTGCCGGGTTCCCGAGGACCACCTCGTCGGCGAGCGGGGCCGCGGCTACGCGCAGTTCCTCGCCATCCTCGACGACGGCCGGGTCGCCATCGCCGCGCTCGCGGTCGGGCTGATCCAGGCCTGCGTCGACCTGTGCGTCGAGTACTCCCTCGACCGGCACACGATGGGCGGTCCGATCGGGCGCAAGCAGGGCGTCGCCTTCCAGGTGGCCGACCTCGAGGTCATGCTGCACGCGTCGCGGATGCTGACCTACCGCGCGGCCGCGATGAAGGACGCGATGGACGGCGGCCGGGGACCGTCGATGAAGGAGTTCAAGCAGGCCGCGTCGGTCGCCAAGCTCTACGCGAGCGAGTCGGCGGTGACCGCCACCCGGATCGCGACCCAGGTCTTCGGCGGCTACGGCTTCATGGAGGAGTACCCTGTCGCGCGGTTCTACCGCGACGCCAAGATCCTCGAGATCGGCGAGGGCACCTCCGAGGTGCAGCGGATGCTCATCGCCCGCGGCCTCGGCCTGCCCGTCGAGTGAGGGAGGCTGCGCCGAGCAGGACCGTCAGCGCGCCCACAGGTCGGTCCACGAGTGCCCGAGCTCGCGGACCATCCCGCGCAGCAGCGGCAGGCTGACGCCGACGACATTGTGGTGGTCGCCCTCGATGCCGGTCACGAACCCGCCGCCGAGGCCGTCGACCGTGAAGGCGCCCGCGACGTGGAGCGGCTCGCCGGTCGCGACGTACGCCGCGATCTCGGCGTCGTCGACGTCGGCGAAGTGGACCGTCGTC
The DNA here is from genome assembly GCF_030929495.1 of Nocardioides sp. LHD-245. Lineage (GTDB taxonomy): Bacteria > Actinomycetota > Actinomycetes > Propionibacteriales > Nocardioidaceae > Nocardioides. The sequence continues at coordinate 160,328 of NZ_JAVFWN010000001.1, forward strand.
GACGCCGTGGCCGCGACCTGGTGCCCGCTGGCGCGGTCGCGCAGGCAGTGGCCGCTGTGCAGGACCCCGGAGCGGCCGCGCATCGACCGCCAGCGCCGGACCGCGTCGCCGGCGTCGTCGGGCTTGCCGAGAGCCGAGCCGTCGAGCTCGAGGACCGAGTCGCAGCCGAGTACCAGGGCGTCGTCCGGCAGGTCGTCCAGCCCGGCGACGGCACCGCACTTGAGCTCGGCCAGACGAAGCGCCAGCTCGGCGGGCGGCACGTCGCGGACCTGTGACTCGTCGACGCCCGACACGACGACCTGGGGGTCGAGACCCGCGCTGCGCAGGGTCGCCAGACGGGCGGGGGAGGCGGACGCGAGCACGAAGGTCGGCACGCCGCCACCCTAACGATCGGTCGCACGTCAGCTGAGCGCGGCGGTGATGGTCGCGACCGCACGGCGGACCGGCTCGACGGCCGAGGAGAGCAGGTCGGGCCGCGACGTGACGACATTGACCGCGGCCAGCACGTGCCACCCGGGCAGGGGAGCGGCGATGCCGTAGGCCCCGGGATTGAGCTCGGCCTCCGTCGTCACGTGCCCGGTGGCGCGGACGCCGGCCACCCGGACCGGCTCCCCGGAGCGCGGCGGGCCGGAGGCCAGGGCGGCGAGGCCGCCGGCGCCGCGGTCGAGCGGGTCGCGGTTGCCGAGCCGGTACGAGAAGCGCGGGCCGTCGGTCGGCGGCTCGGCGACGACCGTGGTCACGGCGGCGTCGCCGCTGACCTCGACCAGGCTGGCCGTCGCGTCGATCGCGAGCGCGAGCTGGTGCAGCACCGGCTCGGCGACGTCGCGCAGCCGGGGCCGGCTGTGCTCGGCGAGGTCGGCGGTGGCCGGGCCGACGGTGTAGCGGCCCTGGTCGTCGCGCGCGGCGAAGCCGGTGCGGTGCAGGGAGACCAGCAGCCGGTAGGTGATCGAGCGGTGCATCCCGCACGCGGTCGCGGCCTCGGCGACGGTCAGCCCCTCGGGGTGACGGCCGAGCTCCACGAGCACGGCCAGCCCGCGCTCGAGGGTCTGCGAACCGGAATCGGACACCTCGTCCCTCCTGGCCTCGATCCGCTCAGCTGGTCGGCAGGATCCTGCCACGGACCTCGCCGAGGCCGATCCGTCCCCGGGCGCCGGGCGCCGTGTAGCGCAGGACGACCTCGTCGCCGTCCTCCAGGAAGGTCCGCTCCGCCCCGCCGGCGACGAACGGCTCCCGCCCACCCCAGGACAGCTCGAGGAAGGAGCCGCGCTGGTCCTTGTCCGGGCCGCTGATGGTGCCGGAGGCGTAGAGGTCGCCGACCCGCAGCGAGGCGCCGTTGACGGTGAGGTGGGCCAGCATCTGGGCGGGCGACCAGTACATCGACCGGTACGGCGGGCGCGCGACGACGGTGCCGTTCAGCTCGACCTCGACCTCGATGTCGTAGCCCGACGGGCCCTCCTCCCGCAGGTACTGCAGGACCGGGACGTCCTGGCCGGGCAGCGGCACGCGGGCCGGCTCGAGCGCGGCCAGCGGGGTGACCCAGGCGCTGATCGAGGTGGCGAAGGACTTGGCCAGGTGAGGACCGAGCGGGACGTACTCCCAGGCCTGGATGTCGCGGGCCGACCAGTCGTTGACGCCGGCGACGCCGAAGACCGTGTCCGCGAACTCGGCCGTCGCGACGCGAGTGCCGAGCGGCACGGAGCGACCGACGACGAAGCCGAGCTCGGCCTCGATGTCGAGTCGCCGGCTCGGGCCGTAGGACGGCAGGTCCTCGGTCGGCGCCTTGCGCTGACCCGCGGGGCGGTGCACCGGCGTGCCGGAGACGACGATCGAGCCTGCCCGGCCGTGGTAGCCGACCGGGAGGTGCTTCCAGTTGGGCAGCAGCGCCGCGCCGTCGGGACGGAAGATCCGGCCGACGTTGGTCGCGTGGTGCTCGGAGGCGTAGTAGTCGACGTAGTCGGCGACCTCGAACGGCAGCCGGCACGCGACGTCGGCCAGCGGCAGCAGCCGCACCTGGTCGCGCCGCCCGGGGTCGGTGAGCAGGTCGACCACCCAGGCGCGCACCTCGGCCCAGGTGGCGGCGCCCGCGGCGAGGAGCGGGTTGAGCCGGTCGACGCCCAGCAGCGGCGTCCACGCCGGGCGCAGCGCCCGCGCCGCGGCGCCGAGGTCGAGCACCTGCTCGCCGATCCGGACGCCCACCTGGGCGGGCTCGTCGCCCGTCGTGACGACGGCGTAGGGCAGGTTGTCGACGTCGTAGAGGCTGCCGGCGGCGCCGTCCACCCAGGTCTGCGGCTGCGTTTCGGTCATGGAGTGCTCCTCGGGATAGGGGTGGTCAGAGCAGGTCGAGGGCGACCAGGTCGTCGTAGGGCTCGACGACGCTGCACGAGCCGTAGGAGGTGAACGTGTTCCGGGCGGCGGCGAGGCCGGACGCGGCCCGGACGGCGGCGGCCAGCGTCGCGGCGTCGCGCTCGGCGAGCGTGGCGACCAGGGTGCTCGCCTCGGCGCCGGCCACGGCCTGGGCGGTGGCGAGCAGGATGTTGAGGTAGCCGTGGTGCTCGAAGCCGGTGATCGCGCCGGTGTGCCGCACCGCGTGGTGCAGTCCGGCGGTGCACTTGAACGGCAGGTCGCGGGTCACCGCGGCGATGATCCAGGCGGCCACCTCGTCCTCGGCCGGGAAGGCGGCGGCCTCGGTGCCGCCGGTGCGGAGCTTGAGCCGCAGCCCGTGCGCGGCGACCGCGTCGAGCACCGCGGGCCACTCGGGGGAGGCCGGCCGGGGCACCTCGACGTACGTCGTGACGCCGGCCGGGCGGGCCGCGGCGATCGCGGCGACCTGGCCGGCAGGCGTCCCGGGGCCGCCGAGCCTGACCTCCAGGCTCGCCAATCGCACGCCTGCCGCCGTCGCCCGCGCGGCGACACCGGCGACCTCGGCCGGGGTGGGGACGACGACGCTGACCTCGAACCCCGCGGTGTCGAGGCCGGCGAGGTCGTCGAGCCGGGCGGTGTCGATGACCAGTGGACCGACCAGGCCGGCGTACGCCGTCATGGCGAGCGCGCGGTGCGCCGCGACGGCCGCGGGGAGCGGAGCCAGGCCGGGCGGGAAGATCGCGGCGTCGTCAACGAGGTGCTGGAAGGGCACGGGGATGGACGCGGGGATGGACACGGCCCCACTGTAGCGACTAGCGTTCGAAATGAGAACGGAAGGTGTTCTTATATCGAGCAGCAGAACGGGGGCGCGACGATGGCGTACTACCGACAGGTCGGGGAGGTGCCGCAGAAGCGGCACACGCAGTTCCGCGACGCCCGCGACCCGGGTGGGCGCCTCTACTACGAGGAGCTGATGGGCGAGGAGGGCTTCTCCTCCGACTCCTCGCTGCTCTACCACCGCGGCGTGCCCTCGGCGATCAGCAGCGCCGAACTCTGGGAGCTGCCCGACCAGGCCCGGACCCCCAACCACCCCCTGAAGCCTCGTCACCTCCGCCTGCACGACCTGACCACCGGAGCCGACGCGGTCACCGACCGCCGCCTCGTGCTCGGCAACGCCGACGTCCGGATCTCCTACGTCACCACCGGCGGACCGGAGAGCGCGACGCCGCTCTACCGCAACGCCATCGGCGACGAGTGCGTGTACGTCGAGTCCGGCTCCGGCACCGTCGAGACGGTCTTCGGCGTCCTGGCCTACCGGGCCGGCGACTACGTCGTGATCCCGCGCGCGACCACCCACCGCTGGGTGCCGGCCGAGCCGTCGCGGCTCTACGCGATCGAGGCCAACAGTCACATCGCCCCGCCCAAGCGCTATCTGTCCCGCTACGGCCAACTGCTCGAGCACGCGCCCTTCTGCGAGCGCGACCTGCACGGGCCGGGCGCGGTCCAGCTCGACGACTCCGGTGACACCGACGTCGAGGTGCTCGTCAAGCACCGGGTCGGCGGCCAGGTCGTCGGCACCCGCTACACCTACGCGACGCACCCGTTCGACGTGGTCGGCTGGGACGGCTGCCTCTACCCCTACACCTTCAACATCGACGACTACATGCCGATCACCGGCAAGATCCACCAGCCGCCGCCGGTGCACCAGGTCTTCGAGGGCCACAACTTCGTGATCTGCAACTTCCTGCCGCGCAAGGTCGACTACCACCCGCTCGCGGTTCCCGTGCCGTACTACCACTCCAACGTCGACTCCGACGAGGTGATGTTCTACGTCGCCGGAGACTACGAGGCCCGCAAGGGCTCGGGCATCGGCCTCGGCTCGATCTCCCTGCACCCCGGTGGCCATGCCCACGGGCCGCAGCCGCAGGCGATCGAGGCCTCGCTGGGCGCGGAGTACTTCGAGGAGTCGGCCGTCATGGTCGACACCTTCGCGCCGCTCGACCTCGGTGAGGGCGGCCGGGCCGTCGAGGACCCGGAGTACGCCTGGTCCTGGGCCCGCGCACTGGACTGAGCTCTCCTAGCGCACGACCTCCAGGCCCAGCCAGCCGCCGAGCGCCGCCAGCTCCGCCTCGACCGCGTCGCCGGTCTCCGGCTCCCACGGGACGTCCTCGTGGACCGCGTGGACCCGGAGCACGCCGGCCCTGCGGTCGGCCTTCGCGTCGAGCTTGCCCACCAGCCGGTCGCCGTCGAGGATCGGTAGGGCGAAGTAGCCCCACCGGCGTGACGCGGCGGGCTTGTACATCTCCAGGACGTACTCGAAGTCGAACAGGTCGAGCGCCCGGTCGCGGTCGTGGACCAACCGGTCGAAGGGCGAGAGGAACGCGCAGCGCCCCTCGAAGGGCTCCTCGGATGCGGCCAGGGCGTCGGGATCCACCTGCCAGGTGCCGGTGACGCCGTCGACCTCGACGGTGACGCCGAGCTCGCCGATCGGCGAGGGCTCGCCGGGAGAGCGCAGCGGCTTGGCCCGGGCGATGCCGAGCGAGGCCAGCCGTCGCTCGTCGCGGATCCGGCGCGCCTCGTCGGGCGCGGGGCGGTAGAGGTCCGCGGGGTAGACGCGCTCGGCGAGGTCCCAGAGCCGGCTGCGGCCCTGGCGGCCGGTCACCGCGACCTCGCCGCGCAGGCAGAGCACCTCGAGCATCCGGTTGGCGTTCTTGTCGTCGTTCCACCCGGTGGAGGTGTACGGCACCTCCGGGTCGTTGGGCAACGCGGTCGCCGCGAGCGGCCCCTCGTCGCGCACCTGGTCGAGGACGCGGGCGCGGTAGCGCGGGTTGGCCTCGATCCAGGCGACGGTGCTCGGGTGCAGCCACTCGTCGGCCACGCCGAGGTGGATGCCGACGTCGTCCATGGTCCGGATGAACGTGACGTGCTCGGTCAGCGACCGCTCGGTCTCCAGCGCGAACACCAGGTCGGAGGGGTCGTAGGCCTCGCCGAGGCGCGACCACGCCACCAGGTCGGCGCTGCGCGCGATGGCCGTGGTCGGGTCGATCTGGACCAGCGTCAGCTGGTCGACCATGGCGACGAGCGAGGCGGGTCGCTCGGCGTCGAGCAGCTGGGCCCGGACCGCGATCCGGCGGGCCTGCTCCCGATCGAGGCGGATCACGGCACGTCCCTCAGAGCCGGGCGAGCGCGGCCTGCAGCGGGTCGAGCCCGAGGCCGCCGAGGTCGAGGGCCGCGGTGTGGAACGCCTTGAGGTCGAACGCCGCGCCGTGCCGCGCCTGCGCCGCCGCGCGCGACTCGAGCCAGATCCGCTCGCCGACCTTGTACGACGGTGCCTGGCCCGGCCAGCCGAGGTAGCGGTTGACCTCGAAGCGCAGCGACCCGTCGTCCATCCGGGAGTGGGCGCGCATGAACTCGTAGGCGAGGTCGGCGTTCCAGGTCTCGCCCGGCCGCCAGCCGAACGGGTTGTCGGCCGGCACCGCGAGCCCGAGGTGCACGCCGATGTCGACGACCACCCGGGCGGCGCGGAAGCCCTGCATGTCGAGGAACCCGAGCCGGTCGCCCGGGTCGGCGAAGTAGCCGAGCTCGTCCATCAGCCGCTCGGCGTACAGCGCCCAGCCCTCGCCGTGGCCGCTGACCCAGCACAACAGGCGCTGCCAGCGGTTGAGGAGGTCGGCGCGGTGCACCGCCTGGGCGCACTGCAGGTGGTGGCCGGGCACCCCCTCGTGGAACACCGTCGTCGTCTCGCGCCAGGTCGAGTAGCGCTCGTGGTCGTCGGTGAAGGAGAACCACATGGTGCCCGGGCGTGAGAAGTCCTCGGTGGGCGGCGTGTACCAGGCGCCGCCGTCGTTGACCGGCGCCACCTTGCACTGCAGGGTCCGGATCGGCTCGGCGATGTCGAAGTGCACCCCGTCGAAGTCGGCGAGGATCGCGTCGGACCTCTCCTGCATCCAGGCCTGGAACGCCTCCCGGCTGCCGCAGTCGCGCGCGGGGTCGGCGTCGAGCGCGGCGACCGCGTCGGCGACGCTGCCGCCGGACACGATCCGCCCGGCTGTGGCGGCCATGTCGTCCTCGATCCGCTTCAGCTCCTCCCAGCCCCAGCGGTAGGTCTCCTCGAGGTCGACGCGCGCGCCGAGGAAGTAGCGGGACGCGAGCGCGTAGTGCTCACGGCCCACCCCGTCGACGTCGCGGCCCCGCGGGAGCAGGTCGGTCTCGACGAAGCGCCCGAACCCGGCGTACGCCGCCGAGGCGCTCGCCGCCGCGGCCGCGAGCGCCTCGCGCCGCCCCTCCGGCGCCTGCGCCACGACGCCCGCGAAGTAGTCGCCGGCAGCGCCCTCCTGACCGGTCCAGCCACGCACCTGGCCGGCCACCTCGGCGTACTGGCGGCGGGCGGAGACCCGGCCCGCGGCCGCCTCCTCGAGCAGGGTGACCCGGTAGCCGTCGAGGGCGGCCGGCACCGCGGCCAGCCGGGCGCCGATCGCCTCCCAGTGCTCGGGGGTCTCGGTCGGCATCAGGTCGAACACCTCGCGCACGGCGTGGATCGCGCTCGAGATCACGGAGAACTCGCTGCGCTCGACCCCCGCGTCGGCGCGCTCGACGGTGAGCCCGACCCGCTCCAGGAAGGCCGCCTTGGCGACCTCCTCGCGCTCGTCGGCCGTCTCCAGCGCGGCGACCTCCGCCAGGGCCCGGCGGTGCAGCTCCTCGGTGGCGGCGAAGCCGTCGGGGGAGAGGTCGGGCAGCTCGCCGTCGTGGCCCGGGATGCCGGCGTAGGTCGCCGTCAGCGGGTCGAGCGCGGCGAGGTCCTCGACGAAGCGGTCGGTGCGGGCGTCCACGAGTCGCGTCATGACGTGAGCCTAGGAGCGCGGTCCGACAACCGGCACCCGGTTATCGATGGATCGGGGGCTCGGGCCGGCGGTCATCCCCCGGTGGCGCCTGCGCGGCGACGTACGGCGGCACCGTGGTCACCTTCGATCGCGACTTCCGCAAGTTCGACGGTCTGCGGGTCCACGAGCTCACCGCCTGATCAGGACCCGGCGACCGCGCCGGCGTACCGGGTCGCCAGGACCTGCAGGTGGTCGACCAGCGCGGCGGGCGACTCGACGGTGAAGTCGAGGCCGAGCATGCCGATCCAGACCGCCACGATCTCGAGGCTGTCGCCGCCGGTGACCAGCACGCAGCGCCCGTCGGGCCGCGACTCGACGACACCGACGGCCGGGTTGATCCGCGCGAGCACGTCCTCCGCCGTCGCGTCGATGACCAGCCGGGCGTGCACCGACCAGCCGGTCCGGGCGACCTCGCGGACGACGAGCTCGGTGAGGTCGCCGGGCAGCGGAGCCGGGCGGAACGAGCGGCCGCCAGGGATCCGCAGGGTCAGCCAGTCGACGCGGTACGGCGCCCAGTCGCCCGTCGAGGGGCTCCGGCCGACGACGAACCAGCGGCGCTGCCAGGCCACCAGGTGGTACGGCTCGAGCTCGATCCGCTCCTGCGCCTCGCCGTAGAAGGCGCGCAGCCCGCGGTGGTCGCGGATCGCGTCGGCGATCTCGGCGAGCACGCCGGCGTCGACCTCGGGGTCCTCGACGTTCGAGTCGGTGTTGACCGGGCCCGCCTCGGTGGCGTCGCGCAGCGCCGTGACCCGGCGGCGCAGCCGGTCGGGCAGGACGTGCTCGAGCTTGGTGAGCGCCCGGCCCCCGCTCTCCTCGAACCCGGCCACGCCGGTCAGCGTGCGCAGCCCGACGGCGACGGCGACCGCCTCCTCGTCGTCGAGCAGCAGCGGTGGGAGCTTGGCGCCCACGCCGAGCCGGTAGTGACCGGTCCGCCCGCGCAGACCGTCCACGGGGTAGCCGAGCTCGCGCAGCCGGGCCACGTCGTTGCGCACGGTCCGCTCGGTCACGCCGAGGCGCGCGGCCAGCTCGGGCGCGGTCCAGGCGACGCGGGACTGGAACAGGCCGAGCAGTTCGAGGATCCGTGCCGAAGTAGTCGTCACAAGTCGATTAAACAGGAAAGAAATGTGCCGGTATGGCTCCTACCGTCGGAGACACCCAGAAGGACCACCCACCGGAAAACCGAAAGGCCCTCGCCATGTCCGAGCAGATCACCCCCTTCGTCGTCGACGTCCCGCAGACCGACCTGGACGACCTCCGCGCCCGCCTCGACCGCACCCGTTTCGCGCCCGCCGCACCTGGCGACTCGTGGGACTACGGCACCCCGGCGTCGTACCTCCGGGACATGGTCGAGCGCTGGCAGTCGTTCGACTGGCGCGCGGTCGAGGCCCGCCTCAACGCGTACGACGGCTTCGTCACCGAGATCGACGGCCAGCGGATCCACTTCCTCCACGTCCGCTCGCGGCACGCCGACGCCACCCCGCTGCTTCTGGCCCACACCTACCCGGGCTCCCAGCTCGACTTCCTCGACATGATCGATCCGCTGGTCGACCCCGAGGCCCACGGCGGCACCGCCGACCAGGCCTTCCACCTGGTCATCCCGTCGATGCCGGGCTTCGGATTCTCCACGCCCGTGGTCGACACCGGCTGGACGATGAAGCGGGTCGCGGCGGCGTACGACGTGCTGATGCGGCGCCTCGGCTACGACGCCTACGGTGTCCACGGCAGCGACGGCGGCGCGATGGTCGGGCGCGAGCTCGCGGTGGCGGACCCGCAGGGCTTCAAGGGCGCGCACGTGCTGCACCTGTTCTCGTTCCCGTCCGGCGACCCGGCGGAGTTCGAGGGCTTCGGCCCGAAGGAGTACGCCGCGCTCGAGCACATGCAGTGGTTCCAGTCGGTCGGCGGCTACAACTCCATGAACGGCACCCGCCCGCAGACCATCGCCGCCGGTCTCGCGGACTCCCCGGTCGCGGTGCTCGCCTACAGCGAGCTCTTCGAGAGCTTCGGCAACGGCACCAGCCTGGTCACGCCCGAGCAGGTGCTCGCCCAGGCCACGCTGTACTGGCTGACCAACACCTACGGCTCCGGCGCGCGCTACCACTACGAGGAGCAGCACGCGGGGGTCGAGCCGGTCGTCAGCACCGGGCGGATCGGGGTCGCGGTCTTCAAGGACGACTTCCAGACGATCCGCTCGCTCGCCGAGCGGGACAACGCGAACATCGCGCACTGGTCGGAGTTCCCGCGTGGCGGGCACTTCGCGGCGATGGAGGTGCCGGCCGACGTGGTCGCCGACCTGCGGGCCTTCTTCGCCTGAGGGTCCGCCCGGGCGACGCGCCTCAGGGGCCGGGGAAGTAGGTCTTGAAACGTCGGGCGTGCTCCGCCCTGCCTCGGACGTCGAGCCGGGTCGCGTCGATCCGGCCGGCGACGAACATGATCACCTCGTGCGCGGTGCCCGCCACGGTGGTCGTGGCCGCTCGACCGTCCGGCTCGCCGCGGTGCCAGCTGCCGCCCGTGGCGCTCAGCCGGATGCCGTCGCCGAGGCCGACGAGGTCGATGACGGCGTCCTCCTCGGGGACCGTCGCCGCGAGCAGGTCGAGCATCGGCCCGACGACGACCGAGCAGGCCTCCAGCTCCGGAGCGCCCAGCGGTCGATCCCGCCGGGACAGGGCGTGCTCGAGGTCGGCGGCGTGCAGCGCCGCCTCGAAGGCGAACAGGGGCGCGGCGTAGGCCAGGGGCACGGTTCCGGCGGGAAGCGCGACCGGCGCGGTCGGGGCGACCTCGAGGTCCGCCGCCCGCTCGAAGGCCGCGATCGCGCGGGCGAGGTCCGGGCGCTCCGGAGCCGATGCGGGCAGTCCGGCCGCCGTACGGAGCGCCGCCGCCTCCATCGCGGCGCCCCAGGCGACATGCTCGACGAGGTCGGCGACCGTCCATCCGCTCAGCCGGGTGGGGAGCGTGGGCTCCACCCCGCGGCAGCGGTCGGCGAACCGGCGGTAGGCGGTGCTCGCCGTCCGCAGGGCGCCCTCGACCGCCGGCGTCACGACGGCACCGCCAGGAGCACGCCCAGCGCCTCGCTCGCATCGCCGAGGACGGCCGCGCCGGCCCCGAGGACCTGACGCTGCCCGACGCCGGGCCGGACCAGGGCGGCCAGTCGGCCGCGCGCGGCCTCGTCGCCGTACTCCGCCACGGCCTCGGCGACCAGACAGGCGCAGAACGTCCGGATGCCGGCGAAGGGCCGGGCCAGGGCGAAGCGCCGGGCGGACCAGGGCGCGAGGATCCGCACCGCGGTCGCTCGATCTCCCCGGGCGTGGGCGACCGCGAGAGCGGTGGCTCGCCATGGCTCGAAACCCCGGTCGTCATCGAAGCGGGCGAGCACGGCCGCCGCTCGCTCCGGCGTACGGCGTCCGAGCGCGAGCAGGATGGACTGGAAGCCGTGGATGCGTGCCGTGTCGGCGTAGCCGGCGCGCTCACCGGCGACGCGAAAGTCCTCGATCAGCACCTCCGCCTCGTCGTGCCGGCCGGCGGCCAGCGCGAGGGCTGCCCGCCACATCGGCACCTGGTGGGGGTGTACCAGGTTGCCCTGGGTCTGGGCCAGATGCTCGACCCGCGCCACGACCTCCTCGGTCTCGAGCAGCCGGTCGTGCCGCATCAGCTCGGGCACCCAGGCGGCGAGCGCGTCGAGCTCCAGCTCGTCGGCCTCGGCCGCCCGCGCTACGGTCGCCGCCTCGCGGGCCAGGTCGAACCGCGCCGCGGCGCCGGTCACCGGGTCGTGGGCGGCCACCCCTCGCAGCAGGGTGCGGGCGAGCGTCTCCGGGTCGGAGCTGTCCCGGGCGCCGGTCACGGCATCCTCGACCATGCGACCGGCGCGCGCGTCCAGGCCGGAGAACGACAGCGCCTGGGCGAGCGCCGCGAGCACCTCGACCCGACGCGGGTCCTCGATGCCGGCGGCCGCCAAGGCCTGCGTCAACAGGCGGACGGACCGGTCCCGGGCGCCGGTACGGGGACGCCGTGCACGCACCGAGCACTCCTCGTAGCCCAGTGCGCTGCTGATCGTGATCTGCGCACCCGCGCCCGGGGTCTCCGCCGCGGCCGCGTGCGCCGCCATCGCGGCGTCCAGATCGCCCGCGGCCTGCAGGGCCTCGCCCAGGGTGAGCCACAGCCGGGCCCGGTCGATCCGCACCGGGTCGTCGGTGACGTTCGTGGCACTGGTGAGGGCGCGACGTGCGTGGCGCACGGCGTCGGCGTACTGCGCCTGGACCATCGATGCGTGGGCGAGCTCCTGATCGAGCTCCACGGCCAGCCCGGCGGTCGCCGGGTCGAGCGGCGCGGCCGCCGCGACGTGGTCGGCGGCGCGCCGGAGCAGGGCGGGCTCGCCGCGGCGCCGCAGCAGGCTCTCGCCCAGCCCACGGTGCAGGGCGAGCGCCTCCCCGGGCGAGATCAGCGCGGCGACCTGCTCGCGTACGCCGGGGTCGGAGAACCGGATCCCCCCCTCGTCGCGGACGGCGATGCCGGCGGCCAGCGCAGGGGCCAGCGCGTCGGCGAGCACCGGGCCGTCGACGCCCACCACCTGCGCGATCTGGGCCGTGTCCCAGACCGGCCCGGCGAGGGCCGCGGCGCGGACGGCCCGCTGCGTCGTCAGCGGTAGGGCGGCGAGCCGTTCGGCCCACCCGGGCACCGTGCCGGTCGCCGGGGCGGGGGAGGCCGGCCCGGCGCGTCGCTCGGTCACCGGCTCGTGGCGCAGGATCTGTCCCCGCAGGAGCTGCGAGGCGGGGCCGAGATCGAGCCCGAGGTCGCCGCGCAGCCGGGCTTCGAGATCGGTCAGCACCGCGAGAGCCGCGACCTGGTCGCCGCGCCCGTAGTGGGCCCGGGCGAGGGCTCGGTGCACCGACTCGTTCCACGGGTCGGCCTGCAGCGCGACCGCCGCCTCCGGAACCACCCGGTCGTAGGCCCCGGTCTCGCACAGCATCTCGAGCAGGTCGAGGCGCACCCGGTCGCGTGCCGTCTCGAGCTCGACCCGGCGAGTGTGGACGCAGTCGTGGTCGGCCAGGTCGGCGAAGGCGGGCCCGCGCCACAGGCTCAGGGCGTGCTGGGCGAGGTCGATCCCCGCGCCCAGATCCCCGCGGCCGCGCGCGGCCGTGCCGGCCGCGGCCAGCGTCTCGAACTCGAGGGCATCGAGCTCCTCGGTCGCGAGATGCAGCGTGTAGCCGGCGGTGCCGTAGCCGATGCGATGCCGGCCCAAGGCCTTGCGCCAGCGCGAGACGTGCGCCTGCAGGCGGTTGTCCTGGGGGCTCTCGTCGCGCGGCCACACGAGGTCGGCCAGCCGAGCGGGCAGCACGGGCCGGTTGGCCTCCGCGGCGAGCACGGCGAGCACCCGTCGGGCGATCTCGCCCGACGGGGCCGCCGCGCTCGCGTCGAGCACGCTCACCGCCCCCAGCACCGTCAGTCGCACCGGAGTCATCTTGCCGGGCCCGGGCGCGGGCCGTGACCGAGGGGCGCGAGAACGTGACGCGGGCACCGGCGGGCTATCGGCGTACGCGCACCGCCTTCGTCGTCACCGTCGTGCTCGAGTAGCCGGGGAGGACCACGGTGATCCGGACCTTGAGCTTCCGGCCCCGGTCCGCTGCCCGGATCCGGTAGCCGGGCCTGGTGCCGGCCTTGCCCTTGATCACCTTGCCGTTGCGCAGCCACTGATAGCGGATCGCGGCGGGGCCCGGGGACCACACGCCGGCCGTCGCCTTCAGCTTCCTGCCGACGATCGCCTTGCCCTTCACCCGGGGCCCGCCGAGCATCGTGAAGGTCGTGGCCGACGGCCCGGCCGAGCCCGGCTCCGTAGCACCCGGGTCAGTCGGCGTGCCGGGACCGCCCGGTGTCGCACCGGTGGCCACGGTGAAGCGCCGGGTGGCCGGCCGGCCGGGGATCAGCGCGTCGTCGGCGCCTCGCACCTCGAAGACGTAGTCGCCGTCGGCCAGCGCCGCGGCCGGGGTGTGGCTCCTCCCAGCGGCTCCCGAGGAGCAGGGGCCGAAGCCGGGCGCGGTGACCCCGTCGGCGACGACGCGGCACTCCACCGTGGTCCCGAACCCCTCCTCGCCGGTGGTGAAGACGAACGTCGGTCGCGTTGATGCCGTGCTCGTCGCCGGGCCGGACACGATCGTGGTCACCGGCCCGTCCCCGGTCAGCGCGCTGCGGGCCAGTTCCAGCCGGTCCAGCGTGGACTCGATGAAGGCCGCCCCCAGCGGACGCCGCACCTCGCCGTCCGCGGGCACCACGTGCTCGCGCAACAATTGCTCCAGCCGGTCGACCCGCTCCTCACCGGTGGTCCGCAGCGCCAGCGGCACGTCGTGCGAGCGGTACCGCGCCGCGACCGCGTCCCAGATCCGACTCAGGTGGCCGGCCCCGGTGTCGTCGAGCAGCCGGGTGGTCCCGAGGAGCAGGCGGTCCAACGGATCCGGGTGGGTCGAGGCGGTCTCGAGCCCGCCGTCGAGCAGGCCGCGTAGCTCAGCGTCGACGGCCAGGCCGGCGGGCAGGCCGAGCTCGACGTAGCTGCTCAGCGCCTTACGGGCCGCGTTCAGCGCTCGTGAGGCCTCGGAGAGCGTCTGGTCCGCGCCGCCCGGCTCGATCAGGTCGAGGATGTGCCCGACCGCAACCTGCTGGCGGCCGGTCAGCCAACTGGTGACCATCCCGGTGATGGCCGACTCGTCCTGGTCCCGGACCTGTGCGTCCCAGGTGTAGCCGAGCTGGGTGCGGATCTCGTCCCACTGGTGGCCTGCCATGGAGATCGCGTGGTTCGCGGTGAGATCGCAGTTGTCGGTGCCGTCCTCGTCGAAGCTGCAGATGAGTGACTTCTGCGGGGCGGTGTAGCTGCCGGTGGCGACGGCCACCGTCCCGCTCGCGGTCGTCGCCTGCACCTCGGTGCGGACCCGCAGCTGGGCGAAGCGCTGCTCGATGATGGGGGTGCGCGGGTTCGTCTCCGGCCGGTCCTCGATGTTGACCCAGGTGGCGGAGGTGCTGCAGGCCCGCAGGCCGAGCAGGCCCGCAGTCAGCGCCACGCCGAGCTGGCGCGGCATGGTGCTGTTGGCGTACGGCGAGCCCGCCGGGAACTCCTTCCCGCTCAGGCTCGTGACCGGTCCGCAGCTGATCGCCGGCAGACTCGGGAGGTCCGCGGCGGCGTACGGCTGGCGCGGACCCGCCCACAGGTCGAAGGTGGTGACCTGGTCGGCGATCCAGTCGTCCAGCGCGTCCTCGACGCCGGTGGAGAGCCCGTCCCAGGCATCCCGGTAGCCCTGGGTGGCGGCGTTCAGCACGGTGCTGCCGGTCCCGGCCGTCGTGTCGTTCCCGGCGATCACGGCCAGGGTGTCGCGGAGTCGATCGCCCTCGGCGAGGATGGCGTCCAGTCGGGCCAGGTTGCGGGGATCGCTGTGGAAGTGGCGGGGGTGCTCGGCGATCACCCGGGTGAAGGCACGGGCGGCGCTGCCCCAGTCACTGGGGTTGACCACGGTGCTGGTGCCGAGCGGTGCCAGGCCGAAGACAGCCTGGGGGAAGCGCCGGAGGTAGTCCACATTGGTGTCCAGGCCCTTGTTCAGCTCGTCGAGGCGATCCGCAGGAGCGAAGCTCCGGTCCGCGCCGAGCGCGATGTCGTCCTTGGCGTTCACGGTGGCCCAGGTGTAGAACGCGTTGGTGCTGACGTCGTACAGGTCCTGGCTCATCGTCCGCTTGCCGACTGCCAGGTTGATCGCCTCCATCTGAGCCCGGCGTTGATCGGCGTTGAAGAGCGCGAAGACCCGATCCTCCAGGCGCACCAGGTTGGCCCGCTGCGCTTCCAGCCGATCGAAGATCTCCGCCACGTTCCGCTCGTTGGCGACCAGCTTGGCGAGCACCTCGCCGACGCCCGTGGTCAGCGCCGTGTAGATCTGCTCCAGGGCCGCGTCGATCCGGTCGAAGCGCTCGTGCATCTGCTCGCCCAGCCTCTCCAGCTGCTTGCCCAGGTTCTCCAACGCGACCTTCACCGGGTCGGGCTTCGGCTCCGATCCGGTGCCGCCGAAGAGCTTCTCCAGGCCCTGCAAGGCCGAGAAGGCGTTGCCGATCAGCCCGATCCAGTTGCCGGAGTAGAAGTTGATCACGCCGTTGACGATGCTGCTGCCGACCTCGATCAGCCCCTCGGCGACGGGTAGCACCGCATCGGCCGCTCCCTGGATCGCCTCGGCGGCGTCCGGATCGACCTTCTTCAGGATGAAGGTGGCGAAGTCCACGACCGTCTTGGCGTCCTTGACGATCTTCGTGGCCTGCTCCAGCGGCTCCTTGAGGCCGTCCTTGGCGTCATCGAGCTCCTTCTTGGCTGCCGCCCTCGCCGCGTCGGTCTTCGCGTCGTCGTACTTCTGCTGGACCTGGGCCAGTTGGGTCAACGCGTCGACCGCGGTCCCGGTCGCGGCGTCGGTCCGGCTCAACGCCTCCGCCGCCAGGTCCTCGGACTGCGGGGCCGTCAACGTCAGGACGCCCTGCGAGCTGATCCTGGCCATCTGCTCGGCCAATGGCGCCAGGTCGGGGTCGTGCTGACGCTGCTGGAGCGAGGCGAGGATCTCCTCGGCGCTGGTGCCCGCCCACAGGTCGTCGCGGGCCGCGGCGAACTCGTCGCTGTCCTGGGCCAACGCGTAGCTGCGCTGCAACCGGTCGGCGGACTGCTCGAGGCTGTTCGCGTCGGTTCCCTGGTCCAGGGTCGGGGTCATCACGCTCGCGCCGACGCCGTTGTCGGGGGTGGCGAGCTCGGTCTTCACCTGCTTGCGCACCGCCCGCCTGGTCTCGGGCAGGACGGCCGGCGCCTCGACCGCCGAGGTCAGGAAGTGCAACCGCGCCGCGTTGGTGTGCGTCCAGTCGGCACAGATGTGGTCGCGCTTGCTCCACTCCGCACCGGCCGCCGGCTCGCTCCAGTGCCGGCAGTACTCGTAGGTGGCCGCGCCCTCGGACCGGGCGGACAGCTGCTGCTCGGCCGGCGCGCGCGAGGCAGCAGCCGCCATGCCCGACTCCAGGAGCCGGATCTGCTCCACCGCGATCGCGGAGGCGATCCCCGGCCGCACGGCGTACAGCTCCTGCAGCACGCCCTCGAGCACTCCGGCGGAGGGATCCGCGCCGAGCCGGGCGATGTCGCCGGCGACGAAGAGCGCCTCGTTGACCTCCGCCGCGCTCAGCGTGATCGGCGCGGCGTCGGCGTCGGCCGGTGCCGGCTGCAGGAGCGACAGGGTGGTGAGCAGCAGCGCCAGTGCGCCGATCACCGCCGTGGCGCCGCGCCTGAGATCGATCGGGACGGCGAGGGGCATGGGTGGACTCCTTCGGGCGAGGGTGCGACCACGACGGCCGTGGCCGGAGAATCGTCGGCCAGGCCGCTGATGAGGCGCTGACAGCTCGCTGACAGGAGGCGGCCCCGGGGTTTCCTTACGAGGCGGGCTGCGACAGGGTAGGGGCCGTGACCACGACTCCTCGCGGACCGCTCGACGGCGACCGTCTCGCCGGTGCGTCCGACCTCACCCCCGACCTGACCTTCGAGCTGTTGGCCGAGGCGCCGTCGACCAACGAGGTCGCGGCGGAGCGGGCCCGCGCCGGCGCGCACGAGGGCCTCGTCGTCGTCGCCGACCATCAGTCCTCGGGCCGCGGCCGCCTCGACCGCTCCTGGCAGACGCCACCGGGCACCGCGGTGACCTTCTCCCTCCTGCTGCGTCCCACGGTGCCGCCGGCGTCCTGGCCCTGGCTGCCGCTGCTCGTCGGCCACAACGTGGCGAAGGCGATCACCGCCCTCGGGTACGACGCCTCGGTCAAGTGGCCCAACGACGTCCTCCTGGCCGATGACAAGAAGGTCGCGGGCATCCTCGTCGAGCGGGTCGAGACCCCGACCGGGCCGGCGGCGATCGTCGGCGTCGGCATCAATGTCGCCATGTCCGCCGAGGAGCTGCCGGTGCCGACCGCGACCAGCCTCGCCGTCGCCGGTCCGGACGTGCCCGACCGCACCTCCGTCCTGCTCGGTGTCGTGGCCGCCGTCCGCGAGGGGTACGACGTCTGGCAGGCCGGCGGCCAGCGGGGCACCGCGCGCCTGGCCGCGTCGTACCGAGCCCAGTGCGCCACGCTCGGCCGCGAGGTTCGCGTCGAGCTGCCGGGGGCCGGCGAGCTGCTCGGTCGCGCCACCGACATCGACGACGACGGTCGGCTCGTGGTCGAGACCGCCGGGGGCACCGAGCGGGTCGGAGCCGGCGACGTCATCCACGTCCGCCCGGTCGCGACCTGAACCGACCGATTTGGTGGGATGATCGCCCCGTGGCCATCTCGAAGAAGCTGCTCAACCCCGGTGAGCGCCTGATCGTCAGCACCCGTCAGCACCCCAAGGCGCTGTTCGGGCCGATCCTCGCGCTCGTGGTCCTGCTCGCCGTCGGCGTGGCGGCCCAGGTGCTGCTCGACGACACCGGCGTCCAGCGGGTGCTCACGCTCATCGTGTGGGCGCTCGTCGTGCTCGCGATCCTGTGGTTCTCGGTGCGCCCGTTCCTGGACTGGCTGACCACCGTGCACGCCTTCACCGACCGCCGGCTGATCACCCGCAACGGGATCATCACCCGCCGCGGCCACGACATCCCACTCGCCCGGGTCAGCGACATCGCGATGGAGATCAACCTCATCGACCGGCCGTTCGGCTGCGGCAGCCTGTTGATCTCCGACGCCTCGACCTTCGGCACGGTGCGGCTCAACGACATCCCCCACGTCGAGGCCACCCAACGCCAGCTCAACGAGCTGCTCCACGAGCTCCACAGCGGACCGGCGCCCCGCCGGGACGAAGGTGTCTGACACCGCCCCCGAGAGGGCCTGCCTCGGGGAGGAGCCCCAGCTCACCGCGGCGGAGGTTGCCGAACGGGCCGGCCTGCCGCTCGACCAGACCCGCCGGCTGTTCCGCACGCTCGGCTTCGCCGAGCACGGCGACGAGCGCGCCTACACCGCCGCCGACGTCGCCGCCATGCGGCTGATGACCCAGATCCTCGAGGACGGCGTCGTCGACCTCGACGTCGCCCTCAACGTGACCCGCGGCGTCGGCATCACCATGGCCCGGCTGGCCGACTGGGAGGTCGGCGAGCTGGTGCAGCACGTCGCCGACGGCGCACCCGACGGCGAGCCGGCCGACGAGGACCCCGGCTCCTGGGTGCTGTCCCGGCTGGGGGAGCGCTTCGAGGGCCTGCTCCTCTACGCCTGGCGCCGTCACCTCGCCGCCGCCGTCGCCCGCATGGAGTCGGTGCGCGCCCTCGACGACGACCCGCACACCACCGACCTCAGCGTCGGATTCGCCGACATCGTCGGGTTCACCGCGCTGTCCAACGAGGTCTCCCGCGAGCGGATCGGCGAGCTCGTGGAGGTCTTCGAGGCCCGCTGTGGCGACGTGATCGCCCGTGAGCAGGGCCGGCTGATCAAGAGCATGGGCGACGCCGTGCTGTTCGTGAACGACGACCCGATGGCGGCGTTCGCCACCGCCGAGGGGATCATCAACGTGATCGGCCGCGACCCCCGGATGCCCGACGTACGCGTCGGTCTCGCGTCCGGCGGCGTGGTGCTGCGGATGGGGGACGTCTTCGGGCCGCCGGTCAACCTCGCCGCCCGGCTGACCCAGGTGGCGCGGCGCAACCGGATCATCGTCGACCACGCGACGGCCGACCTGCTCCCGGCCGATCAGGTGGAGTCCCGGCCGCTGCCCGCGCGCCCGGTCCGGGGCTTCGGCGTGGTAGAACCTGTTGCAGTCAGGCGAGCCTGACCTTTCACTTTGACCGAAATCGCAGGTCAGCGCCAGTTTTAGGGTGCCTTCTCAAGGCAAAATTCTCGCCATTCGGTGTCGGATCGGGCGGCCGGTTCCTTACCTTGAGCCCTGTGATCGAGGTGCAGGACGTCCGGGTCGACCCATCGGCCCGGCGCATGTGGCGTGGGGACCGCGAGATCTTGTTGTCGCGCAAGGAGTTCGACCTGGTGCACGCGCTGATCGTGCGCGCCGGGTCCATCGTCACGCGCGAGGAGCTGATGCGCGACGTGTGGGGCGTGACCTTCTGGACGTCGTCGAAGACGATCGACGTCCACCTGGGCTGGGTGCGGCGCAAACTCGGCGACGACACCCGGCAGCCCCGGCTCATCACGACCATCCGAGGTCAGGGGCTGCGCTTCGAGCTCGCCGAGGCGGTGGAGGCCGGCTCGGCGTAGGGCACGCCCGGTGCGTAGGGTTTCGGCCGTGTCGACGACCGAACCCGCGCCCCGGATCGCCGTGATCGGCGGCGGTCAGCTCGCCCGGATGATGGCCCAGCCGGCCGTCGCCCTCGGCGTACCGCTCCGCCTGCTCGCCGAGGCCGAGGGCGTCTCCGCCGCGCAGGTGATCCCCGACCGGATGGTCGGCGACTACCGCGACCTGGCCACGCTGCGTACGGTGACCGAGGGCTGCTCGGTCGTCACCTTCGACCACGAGCACGTCCCGACCGAGCACCTGCGCGCGCTCGCGGCCGACGGCGTGATCGCGCACCCCGGGCCCGAGGCACTGGTCCACGCGCAGGACAAGATCGTGATGCGGGAGGCGATGGCGCGCTTCGGCGCCCCCCAGCCCCGCTGGGCCGTCGTCGGCTCCGCGGCCGACGTCGAGGCGTTCGGCCTGCCCTGCGTCCTCAAGGTCTCCCGCGGCGGGTACGACGGCAAGGGGGTCTGGGTGGTGCGGACCCTCGACGACGCGACGGAGCCCCTGGCGGCCGCGGAGGCGACCGGAGTCCGGCTGCTGGCCGAGGAGCTCGTCGACTTCCGGCGCGAGCTGTCCGCGCTGGTGGCCCGCTCACCCAGCGGCCAGGCGGCGGCGTACCCGGTCGCGGCGACGTTGCAGGTCGACGGCGTGTGCCGCGAGGTGGTCGCCCCGGCGCCCGACCTGGACCCCGCGCTGGCGACGTCGGCCCAGGAGCTGGCGCTGCGGATCGCGGGTGAGCTCGGTGTCACCGGCATCTTGGCGGTCGAGCTGTTCGAGGCGGTCGACGCCGACGGCCGCCCGGTCGTCTACGTCAACGAGCTCGCGATGCGGCCCCACAACACGGGGCACTGGACCCAGGACGGTGCGGTCACCAGCCAGTTCGAGAACCACCTGCGCGCGGCCCTCGACCTGCCGCTCGGCTCGCCCGCGCCGCGCGCCCGCTGGTCGGTGATGGTCAACATCCTCGGCGGCGACGACCCGGCCGTCGGGCGCCTCTACGACGGCTACCCGCACGCCCTCGCCCGGGACCCCCACCTGCGGGTGCACCTCTACGGCAAGGAGCTGCGGCCGGGCCGCAAGGTCGGTCACGTCAATGTCTACGGCGACGACCTCGACGACCTGCTGGAGCAGGCCCGGCACGCCGCCGCGTGGTTCCGCGGCGACCTCGGCAACGAGAGCGAGTAGTTCCGACACTAGGCTCGCGCCCATGACTGCGCGCGTGGGCATCGTGATGGGCTCGGACTCCGACTGGCCGGTGATGAAGGCCGCTGCCGAGGCGCTGCGCGAGTTCGGTGTGGCCTACGAGGCCGACGTGGTCTCCGCGCACCGGATGCCGGCGGAGATGCTGGCCTACGGACAGGACGCGGCCGGCCGCGGGCTGTCCGTGATCATCGCCGGTGCCGGCGGTGCGGCGCACCTGCCCGGCATGCTCGCCGCGGTCACGCCGCTGCCGGTGATCGGGGTGCCGGTGCCGTTGAAGTACCTCGACGGCATGGACTCGCTGCTGTCGATCGTGCAGATGCCGGCGGGCGTGCCGGTGGCCACCGTCGCGATCGGCGGCGCGCGCAACGCCGGCCTGCTCGCCGTCCGGATCCTCGCGGCGACCGAGCCCGCGCTGCAGAAGCAGATGACCGACTTCCAGGCCGAGCTGAAGGCCGCAGCCGAGGCGAAGGGTGCCGTCGTCCGCGACCAGTGAGGCGGCCGCGGTCGGCGGCCGGGCTCAGCGGCCGCGCTTGCGCCATTCGATGGCCGGGCAGGTGTCCATGACCATCGGTACGCCGGCGGCGGTGGTGCGCTCGAAGGCAGCCTCGTCGACCACGCCGAGCTGGAACCAGACGCCCCCGGCGCCGATCGCGACGGCCTCGTCGGCGAACCGGCCGGCGTCCTCGGAGCGGCGGAACACGTCGACCACGTCGATGGGGAACGGCACGTCGGCGAGGGTCGCGTAGCCCTGCTCACCGAGCACGACGGGCGCGGAGGGGTGGATCGGCACGATCTTCTTGCCGCGCCGCTGAAGCAGCGCCGCGATCTCGTAGGCGGTCCGGCCCGGGTTGCCGGACAGGCCGACGACCGCCCAGGTCGTGGCGTCGTCGAGCATCCGGTCGATGACGGCGGGGTCCAGGTGGGCAGGAGTGCTCATGATGACTCAAGGCCCGTGGCGCCGGAGTTCTTCCCACTCAGGGCCGCGCGGACCTGGTGCACCACCTGCTCGACGTCCTGCTGCCCGCTGGTGATCACGATCGCGGGCGGTCCGTCCGAGGGCCCGCCGCGCAGCAGCGCGACGGCGTACCCGAGCGCGCGGTCGACGAGGACCTCGGCGGTGGCGGCGTCGACCTCGCCGCGCAGCCATCGGCGCAGCACGTGGTTGTGGGCGATGACGACCGACGACGCCACCATCTCCGCGCGCAGAGGACCGTCCGGCTCGGCGTCGAGCCAGCGGTGGACGTGCTGCCCGAAGAGCCGCACGTAGCGCTGCACGCTCGCCACCTCGCGGTCCCGGATCCCCGGCACCGAGCTGGCGAGCCGGTGGCGGGCCCGGGCGGTGTCGCCCTCCTCGAGGTAGTGGGCCAGCACGATCCCGGCCGCCTCCCGCAGGGCGATCTCCCGCCCGGCCGGGGACGCGGTCGCGAGCCGACCGCCGACCCGGGCCAGCAGGGCGTCGTGGTCGGGCAGCACCACGTCGTCCTTGGTCCGGAAGTGGCGGAAGAAGGTGCTGCGTCCGGTGGCCGCGCGGCTGGCGATGTCGTCGACGGTGGTGCCGTCGTACCCCTGGCTCTCGAAGAGCTCGAAGGCGGCGGCGACGAGGCGGTCGCGGGCGGTGGCGGGCACCACGGCAGCCTAGCTCGACGGGACGGAGTCTCGCGAGTACGATACTGAGTACCAGCCCGATCCGGGAGAACCAGTCCAGGAGAGCCGTCGTGAGCGACCACCCGATGTACGCCCTGTCCGAGGAGCACCAGGCCATCCGCGAGGCCGTCCGCGCGATCTGCGACGCCAAGGTCGCTCCCTTCGCCGCCGAGGTCGACGAGGAGGCCCGCTACCCGCGGGAGGCCGCCGAGGCGCTCCGGTCGGCCGACTTCCACGCGCCCCACGTCCCGGAGGCCTACGGCGGCGCCGGCGCCGACGCGCTCGCCACCGTGCTCGTCATCGAGGAGATCGCCCGGGCCGACGTCTCGGCCTCTCTCATCCCCGCGGTCAACAAGCTCGGCTCGCTGCCGCTCATGATCGGCGGCTCGGAGGACCTGAAGAAGAAGTACCTCGGCCGTCTCGCCGCGGGCGAGGGCTTCTCGTACTGCCTCTCCGAGCCCGACGCCGGCTCGGACGCCGCCAACCAGAAGACCCGCGCGGTGCGCGACGGTGACGCCTGGATCCTCAACGGCACCAAGCGCTGGATCTCGAACGCGGGGGAGTCGGAGTTCTACACCGTCCTCGCCACGACCGATCCCGACGCCCGCTCGAAGGGGATCTCGGCCTTCGTCGTCGAGAAGTCCGACGCCGGTGTCTCCTTCGGTGCGCCCGAGAAGAAGCTCGGGATCAAGGGCTCGCCGACCCGCGAGGTCTACTTCGACAACGTGCGCATCCCCGGCGACCGGATCATCGGCGAGGAGGGCAAGGGCTTCGAGTACGCCATGCAGACCCTCGACCACACCCGGGTCACCATCGCCGCCCAGGCCGTCGGCGTCGCCCAGGGCGCCCTCGACTACGCGCTCGGCTACGCCCAGGAGCGCCAGCAGTTCGGCAAGGCCATCGCCGACTTCCAGGGACTGCAGTTCCTGCTCGCCGACATGGGCATGAAGGTCGAGGCGGCCCGTCAGCTGACCTACGCCGCCGCCGGCCGCTCCGAGCGCGGCGACGCCGATCTCACCTTCTTCGGCGCCGCGGCCAAGTGCTTCGCCTCCGACGTGGCCATGGAGGTCACCACCAACGCGGTCCAGGTCCTCGGCGGCTACGGCTACACCCGCGACTACCCGGTCGAGCGGATGATGCGCGACGCCAAGATCACCCAGATCTACGAGGGCACCAACCAGGTGCAGCGGATCGTGATGGCCCGTCAGCTGCTGGCCGGGGTGCAGAGCACCCTCTGAGCCCGCGCGCCCCGTCGTGACCCAGGGGGCATGACGGGGCCGGGCAAAATTCTTCCCGTCGAGCCGTAACGAAGCCCACGGCAGGCCGGTTGGGTGATACAGGTTCGCCTGTCACCGTCCGGTGCCGGGCGAAGCGCCACATTCATCTTCTCGGGAGAGATGAGGATCGATGGGTCGTCGCCTGGTGCCGTGGAGTGCCCTCGTGGCACTCGCCGCATTCCTGTTCGCCCTCCTGGGGGTGGTCGGCAGTCCCGCGAGCGCCGATCCCTATACGCCCGCCGTGCCGACCTCGTGTCGGATCACCGTCCCGGCCACCGTCGACGGGGACCGCGTGGTGGTCCGGGTCCTGGTGACCGCGGCCGGGGCCGTGCAGCCGCGGGGGACCGTGACGGTCGACGGCGACCGCCTCTCCGCCCGGTCGGAGCGGGCCGCGGCCCGCTGGACCCGGACGGCGCGCTACGAGGGCTCCCAGATAGAGATCGTCGGTCCGCGCCTGGAGCGCGGCAAGCACCAGGCGACCGCCACCTTCGTCCCCGACGACCCGACCCGGTTCCTGCGCTGCAGCGACAACGTGAAGTTCCAGGTCGGTGCGGACGAGACCGGCGGTGGCGGCGGTGGCGGTGCTGGCGCCGGGCTGCCCAACACCGGCGGCCCGCACCTGGGCTTCCTCCTCGCCGGGATCGGCCTCGTGGTCGCCGGTGGTGGACTCGCGGAGCGAGCTCGCCGCCGAACGTGACACCGGGCGTGTGCGTCGCGTTGGATGGGGTGGGGCCGTCCGACGCGGGGTCCCGCCGAGGAGGTATCCCATGACGCAGACCGACGTGCCCGACAGTCCCGACCCGGGGCCCGAGGATCCTGCTGACGCCGACGCCCCCACCACGCCCTCCCGGGTACGCCGGCGCCGCTCGCGGCCCGCGGACGGCCCGTCCGGTCCGGCGGCCCCTCCCCGCCGTCGCGTGACCTTCTGGCTCGGCTGCGGCCTGATCGCGGCCGGCCTGGCCGTGCTGGGCTGGGTGGCGTGGCAGTTCTGGGGCACCAACTGGCAGTCCCAGCAGCGCCAGGGCGAGGTCACCCGCGCGCTCGAGTCGGGCTGGGGCGACGGCCAGGACGTCGTGCGGACCGAGTTCGGCAATGCGACGGCCATCGTGCGCATCCCGAGGTTCGGCAAGGACTTCTCCGTCCCCGTCCTCGAGGGCTCCAGCGACGAGGTCCTCGCCGCGGGCATCGGGCACATGGAGGACACCGAGGCGGGCGCCGTGGGCAACTACGTCCTCGCCGGCCACCGGGTCACCCACGGCGAGCCGTTCGCCGACCTGCCCTCGCTGAGGCCGGGGGACGAGGTCATCGTGCAGACCCGCGCGGCGACGTACACCTATGTCCTCGACACCGGCGGCGAGGACCTGATCGTGCCCTTCACGCAGACCTGGGTGCTCGACGACAAGCCGGTCAACCCGTCCGGCGGCACCCAGCCGCCCGCCGACATCGGCGATCAGCTGATCACCCTGGTGACCTGCTCGGAGATCTTCCACACCGACAACAGGTCGGTCGTCTTCGGCCACCTGGTGACGTCGACCCCGGCGGGTGGAGCCGAATCAGGCTAGGATCGTTCCGCACTGCCCGCCACCTTGAACGAGCCGGGTCGTTGCATGGGGAAGTTCAAGGAGGACACGTGCTCAAGAAGCTGGCTGCGCTCGCCATGCTCACGGCGGCATTCGCCGTCGCACCGTCGACGCCCGCTCAGGCCGACGGCTACACACCCAAGATCCCGACGGTCACCACCATCAAGGTGATCGCCAACGAGGCGGGCAAGCCGGTCGTGCTCGAGGTGAGCGCCAGCGCCAACCACCCGACGCCGCCGGCGGGCAACATCGCCATCACCCTGGCGACCGGTGGCACCGCGGCGCGCGGTGCCCGGGCGCTGGTGGCCGCACCCGTGTTCAGCACGACGGTGCACTTCGTCGACCGGCCGATCCGCGTCGAGGGCCCGCGCCTGCCGAAGGGCAGGTACGTCGCGACCGCGGCGCTGACCCCCGACGACGCCGCGCTCTTCCTGCCGTCGTCCGGCACCACCCAGACCTTCCGGGTCGACTCCGACGACAACGGCGGTGGCGACGGTGACGACAAGGGCGGCGCCGGCCTGCCCAGCACCGGTGGCCCGGACCTGATGTGGCTGCTGCTCGGCGGTGGCCTGGTCCTCGCCGGCGCCGGTGGCGTCGGCTATGGACGCCGCCGCGTCGCGGCCACCGCCTGATCGACCCGGCGCAACTGAACGCCTGAGAAGCACCGATCCGTCGCGTTCGAACGCGACGGATCGGTGCTTCTCAGGGCCGCGGAGCGCTACGGCGCGAACCAGGTGCTGCTGCGCGCCATCCCGAGCGCCCGGTCCGGGCCGCGCCAGTTGGCCTGCATGTGGAGCCAGGGCCGGCTGAACCACAAGAAGCCGTCGACGTGGCGCTTCGCGTCCCGCGTCGTCCCGGCCGACAGCCCCCAGCGGGGATCGCCGACCCGGGAGGTCGGCGGGATGCCGAGGGTGACGCAGCCCCGCCGGTCCGAGGTCGAGCCGCACACGCGGGCGTTGTCGTTGACCGGTCCTTCCGCGTCGACCTCCGGCCAGGTCATGCCGTTGCCGTTCTGGGCCGTGTCGACGACGAAGTGGACGCCCTTCACCCCACGCTCCCGGAGGATCCGGACCAGCTCGGCGCCGTAGGCGACGCTCTCCTCGGTCCCGACGTAGTGGGTGGCGTTGAGAGCGAAGCCGCGGGCGTCGGCGATGCCGTTGGCCAGCAGCAGGTCGGCCGCCTGGGAGGCGCGCGGGACGCCCACCTGGGGCGTGCTGCTCCAGTCGGCGGCGCCGGCGTCGAGGTAGACGCTGGTGTTCGGCTGGGCCGAGAAGGCCTTGACCGCGTGCGTGATGAGGGCGCTGGTCACCGCGCGGTTCGAGCACCACCAGAACGGCAGGTCCGGCTGCAGGATCACCGCGGCGTGCTGGCGGCCGAGCGCACGGGCGGCGTTGGTGATCCAGCGCCGGTAGGCGTCCTGGGAGCCGGCCGAGGGGGTGCGGTTGCACACGGCGTGCTCCCACGGGTCCATTCGGAAGACCGCGAGCTGGACGAGGACCTTCGGATCGCCGCCCGACGCGTTGTCGACGTACTCGCGCACCACGGAGCCGATCTGCTCCGGTGAGCCGCTCCAGGTGCCCAGCCACAGTGACTTCGGGCGCAGCGCGATCCGGCCCAGCTGCTGCCGGGTGGCACCACCGGCCGCCTGGTAGGCGGTCCAGGTCTGCTCGAGGCCGCCCTGGTAGACGCCCCAGCGTCGCTCGGCGAGCGGGTTGCGCAGGTTCTGGGCGTGCGCGGGCTGGGCCCGCTGCCAGACCTCCTTGTCCGGGCGGTAGGTACGCCGCGGCGGCGGGGCCGGTGTCGTCGGCTGCGCGGCGGGAGGTGCCACCGTCGGGGGTGGCGGGGCCGCGGTCGCCGGTGTGCTCGGGCTCAGCGCGGGTGTCGTCGGCTCGGCGCTCGACTCCGCGCTCGGCGACTCCTGGGCGCGACAGCCGGCCACGGCGAGGAGGGTCAGGACGGCCAGGAGCGCGACGAGGACGCGACGGACGGAGGTTCCCAGGATCTGCGGCATCGCGCCGAGGCTAACCCGGACCGCCGCGCGCCCTGAAGTCCCAGCGCCCCCTAAACTGGAACACGTTCCCTTTCCCTGTCCCCGGAGGTCCACCATGCCCTCGCTGCGCTGCCCCTGCGACACCACCCTGCGCGCCGACACCGACGACGAGCTCGTCGAGAAGGTGCAGGCGCACCTCGCGGCCGAGCACCCGGGCCGGGAGTACAGCCGCGAGGAGATCCTCTTCATGGCGATGTGACTCTCACGGTCACCGGATCAGCACCTCGCCCGCTCGGCGGATCAGTACAGCGGCGGCAGTTCCGAGGCCTTGCGGGTGAACCGCGGCGCCCGCTTCTCGAGGAACGCGGCGACGCCCTCCTTGCCGTCGCCGATCGACGTCCAGAACATCGCCAGCGAGTCGGTGAGGTGGGCCTCCAGCGGGTCGGCCGCCGCGCTGTTGCGGTAGAGCAGCTGCTTGGCCAGGCCCAGCGCGACGGGGGACCGGTCGGTGACGAACGACCGAGCCAGCTCGTACGCCGCCGGCAGCAGGTCCTCCGGCTCGTGCAGGCTGCGCACCAGCCGGCCCGCATGGGCCTGCTCGGCGGTGAGGATCTCGGCGGAGTAGACCCACTCCAGGGCCTGCTGGATGCCGACGATGCGCGGCAGGAACCAGGACGAGCACGCCTCCGGCACGATGCCGAGGCGCCCGAACACGAACCCGATCCGGGCCTTCGTCGACGCCAGGCGCAGATCCATCGCGAGAGTCATGGTCGCGCCGATCCCGACCGCCGGCCCGTTGATCGCGGCGATCACGGGCTTCGGCAGCGCGTGGATCGCCAGGGTGATCTTGCCGCCGGTGTCGCGGATGCCGTCGTCGAACGGCGGCTCGTCGTACGCCGCGCGGAACTGCTCGGGCGTGGGGGCGAGCGTCTCGTCGAGCCCGAAGACGTTGCCCTCGGCCGAGAGGTCCATGCCGGCGCAGAAGGCGCGGCCGGCGCCGGTGACGACGACCGCGCGGACCGCGTCGTCACGGGCGTCGGTGAGGAAGACCTGCAGCAGCTCCCGGGCCATGGTCAGGTCGAAGGCGTTGAGCGCGTCCGGCCGGTCGAGGGTCAGCGTCGCGATGCCGTGGTCGTCGACCTGCCAGGTCAGGGTCTCGTACACAGGGGTCCTCCGAATCCGTGCTGATCAGCGGGCGAGACCGGTGGCCGTGCAGAGATCCTTGGTGATGTCGCCGGTCCGGTCCTCGGCGATCTTGCCGAAGAGCTGCTCGGCGCGGGGTCCGTCCCACGTGGTGTCGGCCCGGGCCAGGGGCACGGTGCAGGACTTCTTCACCTTCGTCATGGCCAGCGCCCACTTCCCGGCATCGACCGGGCCGGTGCTGTCCCCGAAGCGGAAGAAGTCGGGGACGGAGCTGTTCAGGCCCCACCAGCGGAAGGGGTTGAGCACCGACCACGGGGACAGCACCTTGTCTCCGACGGCGGCGATCACCTCGCGCTGCTGCTGGACCCGCGCCAGGTCGGAGATCGGGCTGAACTTGCGGGCGCGGGAGTAGGCCAGCGCGGTCGCGCCGTCCACCTCCTGACAGCCCTTCTTGACGTTGAGGCCGGAGTCCTTGTCCTTGATCCGCTGCTTCGGGCAGATCTCGATCCCGCCGACCGCGTCGACGACGCCGACGAGACCGCCGAAGCCGATCTCGACGTACTGGTCGACGCGCAGGCCGGTCGCGTTCTCGAGGGTCTGCACGAGCAGCGGGGTCCCGCCCTTCGCGTAGGCCGAGTTGACCTTGCCGACGCCGAAGCCGGGGATGTTCAGCGGTGAGTCGCGGGGGATCGACACGAGGGTGGTCGGGCCGTCCCCGGTGTGCAGGAGCAGGATCGTGTCGGTCAGCTCGGAGGCGGCGTCGCCGGTGTGCAGCTTCTTGCGCTCCTCCGGGGACAGGCCGGCCCGTGAGTCGCTGCCGACGAGGAGGTACGTCGTGCCGGGCTGCTCGGGCGGGCGGTCGGCGCTCGGCTCGAAGTCGACCTTGTCGACCCGGTTCCACGCCACGAACGGCACGGCCACGGTGAACGCCAGCCACAGCACGAGGGCGAGCAGCACCAGCCGGATGTAGGTGCGCGGTCGCGACCAGCGACTGCGGCGCGGCGGCCGGGGCCCGCGGGGTGCCGGGGCGGCCGGGGCCGGCTGGCGTCCGGGAGGCGGCGGGGCGCCGCCGTACTGCTGGGCGGGAGGCAGTCGCGTCGGAGGGGGCGGCGCAGCTGCGTCCGGGCGCCGCTGGACCGGGATCCGGCGCGTGGGCTCGGGGTCGGCGGAGCCGCGCCGGCCGTCCTGCGCGCCGGGGCCGTAGACCCAGTCGAAGTCCTCGCCGCCGGTGCTCCCGGTGCCGTCGCCACGCCCTGCCATACGCATGACGCTACCGTCAGCCCGTGAGTGAAATCGTCGCGGCACGCACGCCGTCGTACTCCCGCATCGAGCTGGCCACGCTGACCTCGCGCGCCCAGGCCAACCTGCTGGGCAACATCCACGGCGGCGAGGTCGTCAAACTGGCCGACTCGACCGCGGGGGTCGTGGCGCAGCGGCACAGCGGTGGGCCGGCGGTGACGGCCGCCCTGGACGAGATGGCCTTCCTGGAGCCGGTCCGCGTCGGCGACATCATCCGGACCTTCGGCCAGGTCAACTGGGTCGGCACCTCGTCGATGGAGATCGGCGTTCGGATCGAGACCGAGCCCTGGGACGCGGCGGGCGAGGTGCGGCACGTCGGCTCGGCGCACTTCGTGTTCGTGGCGGTGGACGCGGCGGGCCGCGGCCGGCCGGTGCCCGCGCTGGAGCCGGAGACCGACGAGGACCGGCGGCGGATGAACGAGGCCGACGTACGCCGCGCCCACCGGCTCGCGCGGCGCCGGGAGATCGAGGCGCTCCGCGCCCGCCCCTGATCAGGCCGGGCGCCCGGCGACCTCGCTGAGCGCTGCCGCGACGGCGTCGACCGCCGCGGGGCGCGGGGGAGCGCCGTAGGTCGAGAGCTGGACCCGGCGGTGCGCAGCCAGCGGCCGTCGTACGACATCGCGGTGCTGGTGCGCCCGCAGCGCGAGCCCGGGCAGCACGCTGACCCCGAGCCCGCTGGCCACCAGCGACTGGACGGCGACATAGTCGTCGCTCGCGAACGTGATCGCGGGCGTGAACCCGGCCTCGGCGCACAGGCTGAGCAGCTCGCGGCGACAGCGCTCGCAGCCGGTGATCCAGCCGGTGGCGGCGTAGTCGGAGAGGTCGACGGAGCCGTCGGGCGCGCGGTCGGCGGGGGTGACCAGGTAGAGCGGATCGTCGATGACGGGCACGACGGTGATCTGCTCCGGCTCGGGCTGGTCGGGGTAGGCGAAGGTGAGGGCGAGATCGATGTCGCCCGCGCGCAGCAGCTCGTGGGCCTCCGGCGGCTCGGCCTCGACCAGGTCGAGCTCGAGGCCGGGGTGCCGGGTGGCGAGCAGCGCGAGCGCGTCCGGGACGAGGGTCGCCGCGCCCGACGGGAACGCCGCCAGCCGGACCCGGCCCGACTGGAGACTGGTCGCCGCCGCGAGCTCCGCCTCGGCCCGGGCGAGCAGGCCGAGGATCTCCTCGCCGCGACGCGCCAGCCGCTCGCCCTCCGGGGTGAGCCGGACGCCGCGCCCGACGCGCTGGAGCAGCACGGCGCCGGTCTCGGCCTCGAGCCGGCGCAGGTGGTGGGAGATGGTGGGCTGTCCGTAGTGCAGGGCGACCGCGGCGGCCGAGACGGAGCCGGTGCGGTGCACCGCGACGAGGGCTTCGAGCCGGCGTAGGTCGATCACCCGAACATCGTATCGACAGTATCGATTGGTCCGCCTGAAAGGAACTATTGGACCGATGAGTATCGGGTCGCCGAGGATGGCCCCATGGCCACCCTCGACCTGACCTTCGACGGCGTCCTGGCAGCC
This sequence comes from Nocardioides sp. LHD-245, assembly GCF_030929495.1. Classification (GTDB taxonomy): domain Bacteria; phylum Actinomycetota; class Actinomycetes; order Propionibacteriales; family Nocardioidaceae; genus Nocardioides. The sequence continues at coordinate 191,427 of NZ_JAVFWN010000001.1, forward strand.
GCCGAGATCGTGGCCCGGGAGCTGCCCGCGACCCCGCTGCAGGCCCACCCGCTGCTCGACCGGGCACTCGGCCGACCGGTTCTGGTCAAGCACGAGAACGTGTTGCCCACCGGCGCCTTCAAGGTCCGCGGCGGCGTCCACCTCGCCGCCCGCCTGAGTGACGCCGAGCGCGCGCACGGCCTGGTCACCTGCTCGACCGGCAACCACGCCCAGTCCCTCGCGTACGGCGCCCGGCTGGCCGGCGTGCGCGCCACCATCGTGATGCCCGCGAGCGCCCCCGGCGCCAAGCGCGACGCGGTGCGGGCGCTGGGTGCCGACGTGGTCCTGGCCGGTGCGAGCCTCGGCGAGGCCGGCGAGCACGCCCGCGCGCTGGCGGCCGAGACGGGCGCGTCATTCGTCTGCCCGACCGACGAGCGGATCGTGCTGGGCCACGCGACGGCGTACCTCGAGCTGTTCGGTCAGGCGCCCGATCTGGGCACCATCTTCGTCCCCGTCGGCAGCGGCACCGGCGCCGCGGGCGCGTGCCTGGTGCGCGACGCGCTGGCGCCGGGCTGCCGGGTCGTCGGCGTCCAATCCGCGGCCGCTCCCGCCGGCTGGCGCTCCTGGCGGGCCGGCAGCATCGAGACCGCGCCCGCGACGACCCGCGCGGCCGGGCTGGCCACGACGACCGGCTACCCGCGCACCCAGGCGATCCTGCGCGACCGGCTCGACGACTTCGTGCTCGTCGACGACGACGCGATCGACGCGGCCGCGCGGCTGCTCGCCACCTGCGCGCACACCCTCGCCGAAGGAGCCGGCGCGGCTGCACTGGCGGGCGCGGCGGCCGCCGGGGGCGGACCGGCCGTGACCGGCCCGGTCGCCGTGATCTGCACGGGCGCCAACGCCTCGACCGACGAGATCGCCCGGCTCGCGGGTTCGGTCGCCGCGGCCTGACGGTCGCGGCAGCCTGGGGGGTCGCGGCGCGTCGCCACCGGAGTGACGCGTGGGACTGGTGATACTGGGCGGGTGCAGGACAGGACTCCCGTCGACGACCGCGCCGCCCGGGTGCGGTTCCGTCGGGCGTTGACCCTGATGGCCTTCACGCTGGTCGTGCCCGGCTCCGCGCAGCTGGTGGCCGGCAACCGGGCGATCGGCCGGGTCGCCGTGCGGATCTGGCTCGCCTCGCTGGGCACCCTGGCCGTGGTCGCCGCCTGGAGCTGGCTCGACAACGGCTTCGCGATCTCCCTCGCCTTCAGCCCGACCGTGATGCTCCTCATCCGCCTGTACCTGATCGTCGGCGCGATCTGCTGGGCGGCACTGTTCGTCGACGCCTGGCGGATCGGCCAGCCGCTCAGTCTGCGGCTCCCGCACCGGCGCGCGGTCGTCGGCGTGAACGGCATCCTCTGCTTCTCCGTCGCCGGCACCATGCTCTTCGGGGCCCATCTCGCCGGCGCCCAGCGCGAGTGGCTGACGATGTTCGCCGACGGCGACCTCGGCAGCGCCAACGGCGGTCGCTACAACATCCTGCTCATCGGAGGCGACTCCGGCAACGACCGCTGGGGCCTGCGCACCGACTCGATGACCGTCGCCTCGGTCGACGCCACCACCGGTCGCACGGTGATGATCGGGCTGCCGCGGAACATGCAGAACTTCCCGTTCCGCGACGGCAGCGTGATGGCCGAGCAGTTCCCCCGGGGCTTCGACTGCGACGGCTGCTATCTCAACGGCGTCAGCACCTGGGTGGGCGACCACACCGATCTCTTCAAGGACTCCGAGACCCCCGGCATCGACGCCACCGTGTCGGCCGTCGAGGGGATCACGGGCCTCGACCTCAACTACTGGGTGATGGTCAACATGCGCGGCTTCGAGCGCCTGGTCGACGCTTTCGGTGGGGTCCACCTCAACGTCCGCCAGCGGATCCCGGTGGGCGGTCTCGGCAAGGACGTCACCGGCTACATCGAGCCCGGGGAGCGCAAGCTCAACGGACACGACGCGCTCTGGTACGCCCGCGCCCGCGAGGGCTCCGACGACTATTCGCGGATGGCGCGCCAGAAGTGCGTGTTCTCCGCGCTCGTCTCCCAGGTCAGCCCCGCCCAGGCGCTCACCAACTTCCAGGAGATCGCGCAGGCGTCCAGCGCGATGATCCAGACCGACATCCCCGGCGGTGCGCTCAGCGACTTCGTCCAGCTCGCCCTGCGCGCCCGCACCCAGAAGATCTCCTCGGTCTCCCTCGTTCCCCCGCGCATCGACACCGCCCGCCCCGACATCGACCTCGTCCACCAGATGGTCGGCGACGCCATCGACCGGGCCGAAGGGGACCTCGAGGCGGCCAAGAAGGGCAGTGGCAAGACGGCGGACGAGGCAGGCGACCAGAAGCCGGCCGGCGAGGCGCCCGCGGGCGAGGGCCAGGCCGCCGAGGAGCAGGCCGAGGACGCCGACACCGTCACCGGCGGCTCGCTGGGCTCGCGCAACGAGGGCTACAAGGCCAACGAGACCGACGACGTCGCCGCTGCCTGCTGAGCTCACAGCGGTTCAGCAGCCGCGCCCTTCCGAGTCCCGGCGTGATGAAACCGGATCCCCGCTACTCCCCGGCCGCGGCCACCAGACGGCTCAGCGTTGCCAGGCGGGCGCGGCGAGCGCGGCCAGGACGGCGTCGTACGTCGCCCGGTCGGGGGCGGCGACCAGGCCGTCCACCGGCGCCTGCGGCAGGTACGGCGTGCCGTCGTGCTGGCCGATGACGCCCCCCGCTTCAGTGAGGATCAGCGCGCCGGGCAGGTGGTCCCACGGCATGCCGCGGCTGTAGACCAGGGCGCGGGCGTCGCCGGCGATCAGGTGCGGGTAGTCGACGCCGCAGCAGGCCCAGGTCAGCTCCAGGGCCCCGAGCGAGCCGAGGTCGCTGCCGACCCACGCGCGGCGCGCGGTGCGGAAGGGCACGGCGGGGGCGGCGGCGGTGACGCGCAGCCGCTCGCCGTTGCGCCAGGCGCCGGCGCCGCGCTCGGCGACGTACGACGTCGCGTGCTGCGGCTGCCAGATCCAGCCCCGTGTGGTCTCGCCACCGCGCACCTCGGCCACCATCACCGCGTGGTCGGGGGATCCGTGGACGAAGTTCTTGGTGCCGTCGACCGGATCGACGGTGAAGGCGTGATCGGCGGCGGCGAACCGGTCGAGCAGGGAGGCGTCGGCGCTCATCGCCTCCTCGCCGAGCACCAGGGCGTCGGGATAGGCGGCCCGCAGCGCGGCGGTGATGAGGACCTCCGACTCGTGGTCGGCCACGGTCACCAGGTCGCCGGGGTTCTTCTCCGTGACCTGCTCCTCGGCCAGGGCCCGGAACCGGGGGTTGATCACCTCCGCGGCCACGTCCTGGAGCAACGTCAGCACGGCGGCGGTGTCCACGGGACCCACCGTAACGGGACGCGCCGACGGGACAGTCCCGGGGGCGGTGGGGTTGGCTAGGGCCATGCGCTTCACCGAGCACGAGTTGACGGCGGCCCTGGCGGGCGCGGCCAAGGTCGTCCTGGCGGCCGACCGCAGGCTCCGCAAGCGTGGTGTCGACGTCGACACCGCCTGGGACCGGATGGACCGCTACCAGCGCTTCAAGGTCCTCGACGCGCTCGGCGACCAGGTGCTGCCCGTCCTCGTCGCCCTCCCCGACGTCGACGTCGCCCCCGGCACCCGGCCGACGTACGACGACAAGGTGGTCGCCGAGGTCGTCGAGGGTCTCGTGGGCCAGCGCCGGGGGCGGTTGCGCCGCGCGGTCGAGGTCAAGGCGCGCACCGCCCTGGTCCAGGCCGCCCTCGCCGCCGTCCCGCCCCGGCTGGATCCCGACGCGCTGCTGACCGACGAATCCTGATCGGGCTTCCGCGGACAGTAGGGTCGCCCTCGTGCGCGTGCAGGCCGTCGTGGTGACCTTCAACCGGCTGGCGATGCTGCGGCGACTCGTCCCGCGGCTGCAGGAGGTCTCCGGTCTGGAGCGGATCCTGATCGTCGACAACGCCTCAACCGACGGCACGGGGGAGTGGCTGGCCGGGCTCGACGACCCGCGAGTCGCCCACCAGACGCTGGCCACCAACACCGGCGGTGCGGGGGGCTTCCACCACGGCCTGGGCTGGGCGGTGCGCGAGGGAGCCGACCTGGTCTGGCTGATGGACGACGACGGGCTTCCGGCGCCCGACTGTCTCGCCCTCCTGCTCGAGCGCGTCGAGCGCGACCGGCTGGAGTTCTGTGGCCCGGCGGTGCTGGCCGAGCAGGACCTGTCGCGGCTCTGCTTCCCGATCCGGCTGCCGGGCGGGACCCGGGTCGTGCACGAGATGGCGGCCGTCGAGGCCGCGGCTCAGGACGGTCTCATCGACGACGTCGTGATCCCGTTCAACGGCGTACTCGTGACCCGCGACCTGGTGGAGCGGATCGGGCTGCCGCGCGAGGAGTTCTTCATCTGGGGCGACGACGTGGAGTACCTGTGGCGTGCGCAACGGGCCGGTGCCCGGATCGCCACGGTCGTCGACGCGCACTTCCTGCACCCGGCCACCGACGATCTCGGCACGCCGATGATGTTCGGCCGCACGACGTACAACCACACGCCGAGCGACCTCAAGCACTACTGCATGGCCCGCAACAACACGCTGAACCTGCGTGCGTACCGGGGGTGGGTGCATGTGCTCCTCTTCTGGCTCAAGACCGTGTGGTTCTACCTGTTCACGAAGCCGAGGCCGGCGCGGATCCCGCTGAGCGCCCGGGCGGCCGCCGCCGGGCTGCGGGGCGACTTCACCGGCCACCGGCGGTACCTGCGGTGAGCGCCGAGAAGGTCGCGGTCGTCGTCGTCACCTACAACCGCGCCGACCTGCTCCGCGGGATGCTCGACGGCCTGGCCGGGCTCGACCGTGCCCCCGACGCCGTGTTCGTCGTCGACAACGCCAGCACCGACCACACCCGCGAGGTCCTCGAGGCGAGCGCCCTCCCGGGGCTGGTGGCGATCCACACGACCGACAACCTCGGCGGCGCGGGGGGCTTCCGGCTCGGACTCCAGACGGCCTACGGCCAGGGGTACGACGTCATGTGGCTGATGGACGACGACGTGATCCCGGCCCCCGACTGCCTGAGCGTCCTGCTCGCGGCGGACGGCTGCTGCCTGATCGCGGTCCGCGAGGACCGGTCGGGTGCGCTCGTCGAGAAGGCGGCGCTCCGCTTCGACCTGCGCAACCCGCTGGCGATCCGGCCCAAGACGGCGAGCATCGACTCGACCTACCCCGACCGAGCCGCCATGCCGACCACCGTCGAGGTCGAGAATGTCGCCTTCGAGGGCTTCCTGGTCCGCCGCGAGGTGATCGACCGGATCGGCCTGCCCGACGCGTCGTACTTCATCTTCTACGACGACGTGGACTTCGCGATCCGGGCCCGTCGCGCGGGTTTCGCGATCCGGGCCGTGCGCGACGCGGTGCTCGTGCGGCAGCTGGACTTCGATCAGCAGCACGACCTCGCCGGCTGGAAGGGGTACTACATGTACCGCAACCTGTTCGTCGTGCACTTCAGGTACGGCGAGAACCCGCTGGTGCGGCTCAAGCCGGTGCTGATCGCGCTGGCCGTCGTCGTGCTCAGTCCGCTGCGGGGTGGTCGGGCCGAGGCACGGAACGTGTCGCGAGCGCTTCGGGATGGCTGGCGGATGCGCTCCCTGCCGGGGCGCTGACCCCGGCCGCCGGGTCCGGCACCAGCCGGGCCCGCAGGCCCACCCGGTTGCCGGTCGCGATGCCCGCGATCCACACCGCGAAGGCGCCCAGCGCCGCGCCGGCGATCACGTCGACGAAGAAGTGCCAGCCGAGGTAGACGGTGGCGAGCACGGTCAGGCCGAAGAAGGTCCAGGCGCTGATCCGCACCCAGCGGGCGAGCTTGACCAGCTGCACGATGAGGCAGATCGTCATCATGATCCCGACGTGCAGCGACGCGAAGGCCGCGATCGTCTGCAGTGTGCCCGCCCCGACGGGATCGGCGAGGACGGCGACCCGGTCGTCCCACATCGAGCTCGCCAGTCGGCTCACGTAGGTGTCGGGAAGCGCGGCGAACGTGCGCGGGTCGGAGTAGATCGGGCCGACCGTCGGGAGCAGCACGTAGAGCACCGCGCCGAGGGCCCAGTCGACGGCGACGGCGGTGACGTACCACTCACCGGCCCGGGTGTGCCGGGTCCAGACCAGCGCGATCGCGATCGACACGGGGACCAGCGCGATCCAGACGATGTAGACCGCCGAGAAGAAGTGGGCGGCGAGACCGGTGCCGAACCAGGCGTGCAGGACGGCGGCGGGGTCGTGGCCCGCGAAGAGGAACTTGTCCAGATCGGCCAGCGGGTCGTCGTAGATCTTCTCGTGGACGAACGGCGCCATGCTCTTCACGTTGCGGAACGCGGCGTAGCAGAGGTACCACGCGATCACGCCGTTGAGAGCGAACTTCCAGTGCGAGAGCGGCCAGCGCTCGCGCAGCACCGTACGGAAGGTCCGGCCGATCCGGCGCAGCCAGCCGCCGCCGGGCCGGCCCGATGCGATCAGGGTGCGAGGCACGACGTCGATGGCGATCGCGCCGAGCACGATGGCGGGGAACCGGATGTAGCCCGGGACCAGGCTGTCCGGGTCCTGGATGGGGATGTCCTCGACCAGGGAGAACACCACGGTGAGAACGGCCAGCCCGAGTCCGGCGAGCCATGCGAGGGCGAACGATGGCGCGCCGCGTCCGGTCGTCTGGTGCGTGTACACCAGAACAGGATATTCGTCACCACCCCCAGCGGGGGAATAGGGCACCACCGCGCGTCCGAATGGGGAAGGGAGGGGAACATCCGTAAACTGACCCATCGTGTCTGTCACCTCGTCGAACCCCGGCCTCCCAGATGTGGTCGTCGTCGGCTCCGGCTTCTTCGGCTTGACCATCGCCGAGCGCTGCGCCGCCGACCTCGACCTCAAGGTCCTGGTGGTCGAGCGCCGCTCCCACCTGGGCGGCAACGCCTACAGCGAGCCCGAGCCCGAGACCGGGATCGAGGTGCACAAGTACGGCGCGCACCTGTTCCACACGAGCAACGAGCGGGTGTGGGAGTACGTCAACCGGTTCACCTCGTTCACCGGCTACCAGCACCGGGTCTACAGCACCCACCACCAGCAGGTGTACCCGCTGCCGATCAACCTCGGCACCATCAACCAGTTCTTCGACGCCGCCTACACGCCGGCGCAGGCGCGTGAGCTGATCAAGGAGCAGGCCGCCGAGCTGGGCGGCAAGGAGCCGGAGAACTTCGTCGAGAAGGGCGTCTCCCTGATCGGCCGCCCGCTCTACGAGGCGTTCATCGCCCACTACACCGCCAAGCAGTGGCAGACCGCGCCCGAGGAGCTGTCGGCCGACATCATCTCGCGGCTGCCGGTGCGCTACACCTACGACAACCGCTACTTCAACGACAAGTACGAGGGACTGCCCACCGACGGGTACGCCGCCTGGCTGGCCCGGATGGCCGACCACCCGAACATCGAGGTCGTCCTCGACACCGACTTCCTGGACCCCGGCGTCGCCGACCGCTACAAGGGCAAGGTCCCGATCGTCTACACCGGCCCGATCGACGAGTACTTCGCCAACAGCGAGGGCCGCCTGTCGTGGCGCACGGTCGACCTCGTGCCCGAGGTCCTCGACGTCGACGACTTCCAGGGCTGCGCGGTGATGAACTACCCCGACCCCGACGTCGACTTCACCCGGATCCACGAGTTCAAGCACTTCCACCCCGAGCGCAGCTACCCCGCGGGCAAGACGGTCATCGTGCGGGAGTACAGCCGCTTCGCGGACGACACCGACGAGCCGTACTACCCGGTCAACACCGCCGAGGACCGCGAGAAGCTCCTCAAGTACCGGGCTCTCGCCGATCGCGAGGCCGCACAGTTCGGGGTCCTCTTCGGCGGCCGCCTCGGCACCTACCAGTACCTCGACATGCACATGGCGATCGCCTCGGCGCTGTCCATGTACGACAACACGCTCCGCCCGCACTTCGCGGACGGCGCCGACCTGAAGAGCGGTGGCGCGGACGCATGAGCGAGACCTCCACCGTGCAGCGGCTGCTGCAGCGCCAGATCCTGCCGCTCGACACCGACCCCGACGTCCTTCCGCTCTACCTCGACTGCGAGGAGACCAACCTCGACGAGGACAAGTACGTCGTCGGCGGCTCGCGGGCGGCCAAGGAGCTCAACAACGCCTCGATCCGGCAGAAGACCTCCACCGGACGCGCCGTACGCCCCGACCAGGTGCTGTCCCGCACCGCCGTCCTGGTGCCGTCGGGCGAGAAGGTCTCCTTCGGTACCTACTTCAACGCCTTCCCCGCCAGCTACTGGCGTCGGTGGAGCGTCGTCACGGCCGTGACGCTGACCGTGACGGTGCGTGGCCCCGGCGCGACCGTGATCGTCAACAAGTCGATGGCCAACGGCCGCCAGCAGAAGGTCGACAGCGGGGTCACCGAGGCCGAGGGCCCGACCACGCTGAGCTTCGAGCTCACCCTCGGTCCGTTCATCGACGGCGGCTGGTACTGGTACGACGTCGTGGCCGGCCACGGCGACGTGACCGTGGAGTCGGCTGAGTGGCATGCCGCTGTGCCCGCCGACCGCGCCGACCACGGCACCGTCGACCTGGCCATCACCACGATGAACCGCCCGGACTTCTGCGCCAAGCTGCTCGCCCAGCTCGGCACCGCCGAGCTGCTGCCCTACCTCGACACGGTCTTCGTGATGGAGCAGGGCACCCAGCTGGTGCGCGACAGCGAGTTCTTCCCCGGTGCCGAGGCCGGCCTCGACGGCCGGCTGAAGGTGCTCCAGCAGGGCAATCTCGGCGGCTCCGGCGGCTACGCCCGCGGTCAGCTCGAGTCGGTCCGCAAGGGCACCGCGACGTACGCGATGATGATGGACGACGACGTCGTCTGCGAGCCCGAGGGCATCATCCGGGCGGTCACGTTCGGCGACCTCGCCAAGCGGCCCACGATCGTCGGCGGCCACATGTTCAGCCTCTACGCCAAGAGCCGGCTGCACAGTTTCGGCGAGATCGTCCAGCCCTACCGGTTCTGGTGGATGTCGCCCAAGGACGGCTTCCAGGACTGGGACTTCGGCGCCCGCAACCTGCGCTCCGCGCGGTGGCTGCACAAGCGGCAGGACGTCGACTTCAACGGCTGGTTCATGTGCATGATCCCGCGCTCGGTGCTCGACGACATCGGTCTCTCGCTGCCGCTGTTCATCAAGTGGGACGACTCCGAGTACGGCCTGCGCGCCAAGGCGGCCGGAGTGCCGACGGTCACCTTCCCGGGTGCCGCGGTCTGGCACGTCCCGTGGACCGACAAGAACGACGCGCTCGACTGGCAGGCCTACTTCCACCAGCGCAACCGTTTCGTGGCGGCGCTGCTGCACTCCAACTACCCCCGCGGTGGCCGCCTGCTGCCGGAGAGCTTCGCCTTCGACCTGGCCCACCTCGTGTCGATGCAGTACTCCACGGTCGAGCTGCGGATCCAGGCTCTCGAGGACGTCCTCGCCGGGCCGCACGGCCTGCACGGGATGCTCGGCACGCGCCTCGGCGAGGTCAACGCGTTCCGCAAGCAGTTCACCGACGCCCAGCTGCACGCCGACGCCGACGACTTCCCGCCGGTGCGGCGGGAGAAGCCGCCGCGCAAGGGCAAGGACCTCAGCGACGTGCCGGGCCGCCTCTCCAAGGTGATCACCGCCGGACTGGCGCCGATCCGCCAGCTCAAGAAGCCACGCGACCTCTCCCGGGAGTTCCCCGAGGTGGAGATCCGGGCGATGGACGCCAAGTGGTACCGCATCGCGGGCTTCGACTCGGCCGTCGTCTCGATGAACGACGGCACCTCGGCGGCGCTCTACCAGCGTGACCGCGAGCGCTACAAGGCGCTGGTGCGCCGTACCGTCGAGCTCCACAACCGGTTCCGGCGCGACTGGGACGAGATCGCGGGGCAGTACCGGTCCGCGCTCGGCGACATCACCTCGCCCGAGACCTGGGAGAAGACCTTCGCTCCCTGGATCGAAGGCGAGGAACGATGACCGCGACCTCGCCCGACGAGGCGGGCCTGCCGCCGCTGCGGCCGCCGTCGTCCGACAACGGCCTGATCGGCGTGCTGCGCCGGCGCTACCTCCTCAAGCTGCTGGTCACCCGCGAGATCAGCGCCCGCTACCAGGGCTCGTTCCTCGGCCTGATCTGGTCCTACATCAACCCGCTGACGCAGTTCTGCATCTACTACTTCGTGGTCGGGTTCATCTTCAACCTGCACGCCGACATCCCGAACTTCGCGATCCACCTGTTCGCCGGCCTGACGGTGGTGCACTTCTTCACCGAGACCTTCGGGGCGGGGACCCGCTCGATCGTGCGCAACCGGGCGCTGGTGGTGAAGATGGCCATGCCCCGGGAGATGTTCCCCGTCGCGACGATGCTGGTCTCGCTCTACCACGTCGTCCCGCAGATCGTGATCCTGATCATCACGGCGCTGCTGTCGGGCTGGACTCCCGAGCCGGTCGATCTGCTCGCGCTCCTGCTCGGCCTGCTGATCTGTGGTCTGCTCGGCCTGTCCGGCGCCCTGTTCTTCAGCGCGGCCAACGTCTTCTTCCGCGACTTCGGCAATATCGTCAGCGTCTTCAACAACTTCGTGCGCTGGGGCGTCCCGATGATGTACTCGTACGCGATGGTCGACGAGCGCTTCGGCCGGTTCGCCCAGTACTACCTCTACAACCCGCTCGCCGACGCCGTCCTGCTCTTCCAGCGGGCGTTCTGGGTCGGCACGGTGGACCCCGGACACAAGGCCGTGACGGCGATGCCCGACCATCTGCTGCTCAACGGCGCGATCATCGTGGCGATCTCGCTGCTGATCCTGTTCGTCGCCCAGTTCGTCTTCAGCCGGCTCGAGAACAAGATCCCGGAGCGCCTCTGATGGCCACATCGATCGTCGTGGAGAACGCGACGAAGTACTTCACGCTGCGCTACCACCGCACCTTCAAGGAGGTCGCGGTCGCCAAGGCGAAGGGCCGGCCGACCTCCGAGACCTTCAAGGCCGTGGACGACGTCTCGTTCACCGTCGAGCAGGGCGAGTCGATCGGCATCATGGGCCTCAACGGCTCCGGCAAGAGCACGCTGCTCAAGATGATCAACGGCGTGATGAAGCCCGACGAGGGGTCGATCCTCACCCGCGGCCGGATCGCCGGCCTGATCGCCACCGGTGCCGGCTTCCACAACCAGCTCACCGGCCGCGAGAACCTCTACCTCAACGCCGCCATCCTCGGGATGACCGAGTCGGAGATCAAGCGCAAGCTCGACGACATCGTCGAGTTCGCCGAGCTCGGCCACACTCTCGACGGCCCGGTGGGCCACTACTCGTCGGGCCAGAAGGCCCGGCTCGGGTTCGCCATCGCGATCCACGTCGACTCCGACATCTTCCTCGCCGACGAGGTCCTCGCCGTCGGCGACAAGCCGTTCCGGGTCAAGTGCATGAAGAGGATGCGGCAGATCCGCAAGAGCGGCCGCACCCTCTTCTACGTCAGCCACTCGCCGGACTCGGTCATCAAGATGTGCAACCGGGTGCTCGTCCTGGAGAAGGGACGCCTCGGCTTCGACGGCGACCCCACCGAGGCCGTGCACTACCTGCGCTACGACGAGGGCGACGACATCGACGACGAGATCGCCAACGACATCTAGGACTGGCCGAGCGATGTCGCTCCTTCGTCGCGCCACGCTGCCGGCCCGCGGTCGAGTCCGGTAGGTCCCGGCTCCGCCTGGCGGCAAGACGGCCGGCTCGCGGAAAGACTCGGCTTCTCCGCTCTGGTCGCTCGTCCCTCGCTCCCTACGCTCCGGCGCCCTCGCTTCCCGCGATGACCGGCTGGGGTTGGTCAGCAGGCTGACCCGGCGCAGATTGAACTCGGGAGGTCGCTGACCCGGCGCAGTTTGAACTCGGGAAGTCGCTGACCCGGCTCAGATTGAACTGCTTGCGCACGCCGGGTGGGGTCCCGACTTCGGCCGTTTTGCTGCGCGGGGGAGTGGCGGGGCGGGAGGATCGGAGCCACGGCACGCGAAGGAGGGCGCGCGTGGTCACCTCCGTCACACCCGAGATCTCATCGGAGCCGTCGCTCAGCGCGGCCGCGATGACGTCGGGTGCTCCCCGGACGCCGGCGATCGATCCGATGCTGGCCTATGCGGACGCCGCGATCGCGCACGCGCTCGCATCCCTCGACGATGCACCCGGCGAGCTGATCGGCACCGCCGACGAGCTGGAACGAGCCCGCGCGAGGCTGGTCGGCGAACCGTCGGCGTTCGCCACCCTCTGCGCCAACGCCGGCGCGTCCGAGGAGGCCACCGAGCTGCTGGCCCTGGTCGTGGCTGTCGAGGTGGACGCCGCCAGAGCCGCTCAGGTGGCGGTGTTGGACGGATCGGGCCCGGGGGCCCGGCTGAGCCTCGGCGCCGCGGCCCGGCTGCTCGGTGACGTCAGCCGGTGCGCGGCCGCGATCGCCCCCGGCTCGGCGCTGCTGCGGGCTGCGCTGGTCGACCTGAGCCAGGACGGCACCTGGGCCGCGACCCGGATCCGGCTCGCGTCGAGCCTCGTGTGGGCGCTGGCCGGCGACACGGCCCCCGACCCCGACCTGCCGCTGGGCACTCACTGGGCGAGCGGCGACCCCTCCGCCGAGCAGGCACCCGGCCTGGTGCTGGTGACCGGCCCCGACCGGATCCGGCGACGCGAGCTCGGCATGCGGCACTGCCCGGTGACGACCGTGCTGATCAGCTCGACACCGGCGGACGACGTCGGGTGGGCCGCCCTCGTCCGGGAGGCCACGCTCGCCGGCGCTGGCATCGTCCTCGAGCTCGAGGAGGGGTTGCCCGAGGCGGGACGGCGATGGATCGAGCGGGCCACCCATCTGCGCTGGGTCGTCACCGGCCGCGACGAGCTGGTGCTGACCTCGATGCCGGCGCGACACCGGATCGAGCTCACCGCGACCGACGACGTGGTTGACGAGGACGAGTGGCGAGCGGCCCTCGGCGACGTGCCCCACACCCATCGGCTGGGCGCCACCCAGCTCGACCAGGTGCGGCGTACCCTCCCCGCGGTCGACGGCGACGTCGACGCTGCCGTACGCCGTCTCCTCGGCGGACCGCTCGCCCGCCTCGCCCACCGGGTGCGCCCGCGGAAGTCCTGGGACGACCTGGTGCTGAGCGAGGCCAAGAGCGCCCAGCTGCGTGCGGTTGTCGGCCGGTACCGCCACGGCCCCACGGTCTACGACGAGTGGGGCGTCACGACCGCCTCCGGCCGCGGCGTCGTCGCGCTGTTCACCGGGCCCTCGGGCACCGGCAAGACCCTGGCGGCGGAGGTGGTCGCCCACAGCCTCGACCTCGACCTCTACCGGATCGACCTGTCGACGGTGGTCAGCAAGTACATCGGCGAGACCGAGCAGAACCTCGACCGGCTCTTCGACGCGGCCTCGGCCGGCAACGCGGTGCTCTTCTTCGACGAGGCCGACTCGGTCTTCGGCAAGCGCGCCGAGGTCAAGGACGCCCGCGACCGGTACGCGAACCTCGAGGTCTCCTACCTGCTCCAGCGGCTCGAGGAGTACGACGGCGTCGTGGTCCTGGCGACCAACCTGCCGGGCAACATCGACGAGGCCTTCCTGCGCCGGATCCACGAGGTCGTCCACTTCACCGAGCCGAGCGTCGACGAGCGGCGGGCCATCTGGCAGCGCCACCTCGCCGACGGCCGGATGCCGGTGGAGCAGTTCGACGTCGCGGCACTCGCCGCGCGGTTCGACCTCACCGGCGGACAGATCCGCAATATCGTCCTCGCTGCGGCGTTCCGGGCTGTCGACGAGGGGACCGGTGTGTCCTTGACACATGTCAACGCAGCGATCGCCGGCGAGTTCCGCAAGCTCGGCCGGATGGTGAAGACGGAGGACTTCCATGAGTGACCACCACGACCGGACCCATGCCGGTCACGAGCACGACACGCCGGCTCCGGCGACCGAGCAGCCGATGCGGGTGGGCGCGGCCGACGACCACGCCGAGCACCAGGCGGAGTCTCGTGCGCAGGCCGCCCTGGCCCGGCTCGCGTCCCGTGGTGGGACGCTGGCGCTCAGCGGCGTCCGTGCGGGTGGTGACGGCGCGGGTGGTGACGGCGACGGCCGGATCCGTCGCGCCGCGAGCGCGGCGGCGCCGGGCAGGATCGGCCTCGGCGGCGGCGACCTCGACCCCGGTGCCCAGCAGGAGATCCAGTCCCGGCGCGGCGGTGGGGAGCCGCTGCCCGACGAGGTCCGGTCATCGATGGAGTCCGCCTTCGGCCAGTCCTTCGGGGACGTCCGGATCCACCGTGACGCCGTGGCCGCCCGGCTGTCCCGGTCGATCTCCGCCGACGCGTTCACCGCGGGCAAGGACATCTACTTCGGCGCGGGGATGTTCGACGCCGGCTCGGAGCACGGCCGGCACGTGCTGGCCCACGAGCTCGGCCACGTCGTGTCCGGCGAGTCCGGCGTGCACCGGTGGAACCCCTTCAAGCGGAAGGAGAAGTCACCGGAGGAGCAGAAGAAGGCCGAGGACGCGAAGAAGCGCAAGGAGGAGCTGATCAAGGCTCGCGCCGAGCTCAAGGCCAAGGACAAGGCCACGCGGCAGAAGGCCAAGGAGGTCAACGCCAAGAACAAGGAGGTCTCGGCGAAGATCAAGGGCGAGTACGCCGGCGCCACCGACCCGCGGTTCAAGCCGCAGGCGCTCAAGGAGCTCGAGATGAAGCTCAAGGAGCAGCTCGACCTCGAGCGCTATGTCCGGTCCAAGGCGCGCTACGAGGTGATCCAGGGGCAGCCGGAGACCGAGGAGCTCCGGGCTCAGGCCGACCTGGCCGAGGAGCAGGCCGTCGACGAGCTGTGGGCGAAGGCCCCCGAGGACCTGCGGGCGTTCCGGCCGCTGCGCTACGACGAGTTCGACAAGGCGCTCAACGAGGTCCGGGAGGCGATCAACGAGGCGCGGGCCCAGGAGCAGGGCGACATCTCCAAGAAGCTGGAGGAGAACGAGTCCTCGTTCGGCGCCCCGATGTCGACCAAGGACGCCGCCAAGAAGGTCGCCGAGCAGCGCCAGCTCGAGCTTCGCCAGGCCCGCAACGTCCAGAGCAAGGGCGAGACGCCGGAGCAGCGCGGCAAGGACGACGAGCAGCGCGCGCGCCAGAAGGGCATGGCGAAGGTCGCCGAGATCGCCGAGGAGCGCCCCGTCAGCAAGGGCGAGGAGCAGCAGATCAAGAAGGACTCCGCGCGCAAGGGGTTCGAGGAGCGTTACGGGCACGACCAGGACCTGCTCGACGGGAAGGACGGCCTGAAGACGGCGGGCAAGGTCACCGGCATCGTCGGCAAGGGAGACAAGCAGCTCAACAAGCAGCTGATCGGCCAGGGCTACCTCGAGAAGGAGGGCGTGCCGGGTGAGGCCAACGAGCTCGCCGCCAAGAGCGTCGGCGGCCTGGCCGAGATCTTCAACCTGCTCTCCCAGCTGCTCGGTCTGGCTGACCAGATCCGCGACATCAAGAAGGGGATGGCCGATCCCGGCGCCAAGCTGAAGGCCACCCAGACCGCGGTCGGGGCCTTCAGCTCAGGTGCGAAGATCACCCGGATCACGCTGCGGTCGGCGCGCGAGGGCGTGGAGAAGTTCGGCGGGTCCGCCCAGGTGATCAGCGACGTCGGGACGGCTCTCCCGATCGTCGGGCTGATCACCGCGTCCCTGGGCACCATCGACAAGGCCATCGAGCTGGTGCCGCTGGGACAGCGGCTCGGCGAGGGCCTGGTCACCGTCGACCAGGCCGTCATCGAGCGGAAGGGGCCGCTGGCGGCCTCCCTGCAGCGGGTCAACTCCCGCAACGCCCAGCTGGTCGAGAAGGCCACCTTCGGGCTGGCCAAGAACATCACGATGCTCGGTCTCCACGTCGCCGAGATCGCGAGCGCCGGCGGCTTCGGCATCCCCGCCGCCGCGAAGCTCACCCTGACCATCACCGATTACGCCCACCAGCTCGGGCACAAGATCTACGACACCGTCAACGAGAGCCAGTCCTCCACCGCCAAGACCGACTTCGGGGTCAAGCACAAGGAGGGGGCGTCCCGAGACGTCCTGAAGTACGACATCGGCACCTCGATCGACGTGATCATCGTGGCGGCCCAGAAGCACAAGCTCGACTACGCCCGGAAGCTGCTGAAGGGCTACGGCATCCGCGACAACGAGATCGACGGCATGCGGCACTACGAGATCCGGGACAAGGTGCTCGACGGCCTCGACGCCGAGGGCGATCCCAAGACGGTGACCGAGAAGATCGAGGCCGCCAAGACGTCGGTCAAGGAGAAGCTCGGCCTCGACGACGGCCCGGGTGGTGGCAAGAAGGAGGAGAAGGGCACCCTCGACAAGATCAAGGAGCTGCCCAGCAAGGTTGCCGGCGCCATCACCGGCCTGCCCGACAAGATCGGCAAGAAGGTCGCCGAGCTGAAGGCCAAGCATGCGGACGCGAAGCAGCTGGTCGACGAGAAGAACAAGCTCGGCTACCACGGCAAGAAGGACCGCGGCAAGGGATCGGTCCTGTTCAACTTCCTGCGCGGCGAGGACAAGACGGAGAAGTCCTACGCCAAGGTCCGCGGCGAGCAGCATGTCAACGGGATCGCCCCCGACCAGCTGTCCCGCACCAGCTCCGATCACGACAAGCGTGCCAAGCTCGCCGAGCAGAAGCAGGCGGCCAAGCAGGTCGCCCCCGTGCACCAGTTCGACCCGGCCTTCGCCGCCAAGGTCGCGAAGGCGAACATGGCCGAGCTCTACCAGCTCGTCGGTAGCCTGCCGAAGACCGACCCGTTCTACGAGGGCAACCTCGAGTACGTCGACTTCGAGGTGGCGCGCCGCGCCCAGGAGGGCATCGCATGAGCACCGAACCCGTCGAGACCGTGCGCCACGGACCGGTCCAGCGCGCGGCCGCCCGCGTCTACGAGAAGGGCGGTTGGCCGGTCATCGCGCTCGAGGACGGCACCGGCTTCACCGTGGAGGTGGAGGGCACCGACGGTTCCTGGTCGGCCCTCGCGATCACCGATGACGACGTGGACCGGTTCGTCTTCTACTCCCTCTCGCCGGTCGACCCGGCGCCGGAGCGGTGGCCGGCGATGGCCGAGCTCCTGCACCGGATCAACCACGGCCTGGTGTCGGCGGCCTTCGAGTTCGACCACGACACGGGCGAGGCGCGGTTGCGCACCGGCATCGAGCTGATCACCCTGCCCCGGCAGGTCCTCGAGGACGACGATCTGCTCGATGCGATCGTCAACGATCTCTCCGCCGCGAACGTCGAGATCTTCGACCGCTACCTGACCGGTCTGGTCGCGGTGTCCCTGGGCGCCGAGCCCGCGGAGGTCGTCGCGGCGATCGAGGCCGATCCCGACGACGACTGACCGGGAGCCGAGCCGGTCAGGACAGTCGCCACCACACGAGCAGGGCGACCAGCAGCAGCGTCGTCACGCCGAGCAGCACCCACACCCACCACAGGGAGCGCGGCTCCGGTGCCGGTGGGGCCGGCTGAGGTACGACGAGCACCGGCTCCGGCTCCGGCTCGGGCTCCGGTGGCGGCGGGACCACCATCGGCAGGCCGCACCGGGTGCAGGTCTCGGCCGCGATCGGGTTGACCTCGCCGCAGTGCGGGCACGGGACCGCCGCCACGGTGACCTGCCCGGCGGTGCCGGGCAGGCGACGCAGCGTGGCCCCGTCGGTGTCCCGGTCACCGAGCTGGATGTTCTGCGGCGTCCAGAACAGTGGGTAGTCGCAACGGGCGCAGAAGTCCGCCGCGTCGCGCTGGCTCAGCGCGACGCTGGCCTGGGTGCCGCATTCGGGACAGGTCACGGGGGATCCGCTCAACGTCTGCTCTCCGGCCGTCATCGGCCGGCCTCCTTCTCGTCGTCGGCCGAGGACCACAGCAGCCGGCCGGCCACGTGGAGCTCGCTGCGTGCGTGGGCGGGGACCTCGTCGCGTACCACCTCGACCAGCTCCGCCTCGGACATCATGCCGGTCGACTCCAGCCGCAGGCGCACCCAGGCGGTGTCGGTCGGCGCCTCACCGGCCGACCAGATCCCGCCGCCCTCCTCGATGGTGACCGCGGACCCGGTCACCAGCTCGAGATAGGTGCGCAGTCCGTGGCTGGTGCCGCGCCAGGCCAGGGTCTGGGCGGCGCTGGACACGATCCGGCGCTGCAGGCTCTCCGGCAGCGACGCGTCGAGGGCGCCGAGACCGATCCACGAGCCCAGCCAGCGCACCATCTCCGGCGGCGCGACGCTGAGGTCGAGGAGGTGCTCGACGGTGTCGGCATCCTCCAGGAGCGTGGTTCCGACCTGCTGGAAGATCGACACGAAGCGGACGAAGAAGTCCTCGCCGGTCATCGTCACCGGGAGCTGCTGGAGCATCCAGTTAGGGTCGCGGCGGGGCCGGACGCGCCCGTCCGGCACCCGGGTGACGATGGGGGACAGGGTCATCGCACGATCACCTGCGGGGCGGCGGCGAGGAACAGTGAGCGCCGGTCCAGACGGATGACCTCCTTGGCCGCGCCGAGCCGACGACCGGTGCGCAGGTCGTACTCGTAGAGCAGGGTCTCCTCCACCCGGGCGATCCCCTCGACGGACTCGAGCAGCTGGGTCAGGGCGGCGCCGTTGAGATCGCTGTCGAAGGGCCACCCCGTCCCGTCGGTGCCGCCGACGAGCGGGTTCACGAACCGGCTGATCGCCTCCACCGCGCGCTGCTGCACCAGCGCCGGCGGCCGGCCGGGCTCCCCGTGCACGAGGGCGACCACGGAGACGCCCTGGTAGTAGGGCGTCCCGATCTCGACGGCGGTGCCGACGATCCGGTGCCGGTCCAGGTGCCGGGAGACGGTCTCGGTCAGCGTGGGCGTCAGCGCGTAGTCGTCGAGGGTGTGCTGGGTGACCTCCCCGCGGACGCGGGGCACGATCAGCAGCTGGACCGCGCCGTTGCCGCGCTGGGCACTCTGACAGCGCGCGCGGGCCACCTCGATGGAGGACTCCAGGGTGAGCCGCTCGTAATCGTCGGCCGTCACCGCGCGCTGGCCGGTGCGCAGCGTCAGCGGGGCCCGCTCCTTGGCCTCGGCCACCGACTCGGCGTCGACACCGCCGCGGGCCGGGGCCAGGTTCACCACGCCCGAGACATAGGGCACCGAGGAGCGCATGACCGTGAGCGTCCGGACCCCGACGTTCGCGGCGCGACCGCCGCCGGAGCGGTAGCCGGAGAGCCGGATCCACGTGCCGTCGCGCGGGATCGCGCCGTGCTGACGGATGGAGCCGTCCGGGTAGCGGATCCGGGGACCGAACCGCACCGTCCCGGTGCTGTCGTCCCACACCACGTGCCGGTCCTCGGGGCCGGACGACGAGAAGTCGGGCACCTCGGTCCACCGCGCGGACTCGTCGCCGTCGACGACCTCGACGACCTCATCGGCGCGGCGGGGCAGGACGGGGGCGTGTCCGGCCGCGAACGCCTGCCCGGGCGAGCCGTCGCTGCGACCCAGCTGCTCGGCGGGGAAGCGCTCGGCATGCTCGGCGGTCACCGTGCCTCCCATCGCCGCCGCGCTGACGGCACGTACCCGGGGGGACGCGCGATAGGTCGGCTCGCCGGCCGACGGCGCCAGGAGCCGGGCCCGCAGCCAGTACGCCGCGAGGTTGCCCACCGCGTTCGGTGCGTGCTCGACCGGCACCAGGAGCGAGATCGCCCCCGCCCGGTTGAGGCCGCCGGTCGTGTCCTCGAACACCTGGCAGCCGATCCATCCGTCGCCGTTCCAGATCTCCCAGGCGAGCGGCGGCTTGGTCGGGTCGACGCCGATGCCCTCCGCCTCGGCATCGATGTCGAGGCGGAGCACGACGCCCGCGAGACTGTCGCGGAAGCCCAGGCAGAACGTGTCGCCCGGCGACAGGTCGGGGGAGGCGAAGCAGCGCACGCCGGCAGGGTCGAAGCGGACGTCGTCCCAGACGTCGACGACACTCCGCCCGCCGTCGCTGACGGTCATCGCGGCGTCCAGGCGCGGTGGGGCGATGCTCAGGTCCTGCAGGGTGCTGAACACGACCGTGTCCGCCTCGCCGGCGGCGAGGGTCGAGACCTCGGTGGCCGCGGGGACGACGATCGGGACGTCGAGCGCCGTCGAGAGCCAGAAGGTCAGGTCGGTCCGGGCCACCGACGGCGCGAACGGCTCGATCCCGACCAGGTTGAGGAAGTGGGAGTAGAGCCGGTCGGGGACCTGGTTGACCCGGTAGAGGACCATTTCGCTCATCCAGGCGAACAGCTCGATGAGGGCGACCCCGGGGTCGGAGACGTTGTGGTTGGTCCACTCGGGGCAGTAGAGCGGGATCAGGCGCTTGGCCTCGTCGACGATGTCCTGGAAGGTCCGGTCGTCGAGGCTGGGGGTGGGCAGCGGCATGGGTCGGGTCCTCGGCTCACTCGGCGTCGTGCGGGATGACGTAGAACGGGTAGACCAGGTTGCGGCGGTCGTTGGTCGCCCGTACCCGGTAGCTGATGGCGACCCGCACCAGCGAGGGCTGCGCCGGGTCGGGGCTGGCCACGACGTCCTCGACGTCGACCCGCGGCTCCCAGCGGGCCAGCGCGTCGCGGACGTACTGCGCGATCAGGCCGAGCAGGTTGCCGGTGACCGGCTCGAACAGCAGCTCCGAGATCCGGCAGCCGAACTCCGGTCGCATCAACCGCTCGCCGGGTGCGGTCGTCAGCACCAGCGTGATCGCCCGGTCGAGGGATGCCGGGCCGTCCGCGAGGCGGATGGTCCCGGTCTGGTCGACGCCGAGGGGCCAGCTGAATCCCCGCCCGACGAACGAGGAGTCGTCGTCGGTCGAGCGGCCGGTGCCAGGAACGATGCTCATCAGTTGATCAACACCGTCCCGCCCTTGATCGTGGTCATCCCGCCCTCGAACGTGGCGGCGCCCTTGCCCTTGACGGTCGTGCTGGCCCCCTCCACGTTGAGGGTCGCCTGGGTCTTCAGATCGGTCGGACCGCTGGCCTCCATGGACAGACCGGCCTTGGCCTTGATCTTGATGGCGGCACCGTCGATGGTGATGTCGCCGTTGCTGGCGAGGGTGACCGTCGCCTGCCCGTTGGTGAGCTTGAGGTCACCGCCCTGGGCCTCGATGGTCAGGCTGTTGGAGGCCTCGTCGAGCTTGATCGACATCTCCTTCCGGCCGTGCTTGAGGAGGACGGCCTCCTTGCCCTTCTCATCGACCATCTCGAGCGCATGCCCGGAGCGTGAGGTCAGCCGACGGGTGTTGACCTGGCCGTTGCCGAGCAGGCGACCCAGCTCGGGTTGCTTGTTCTTGCCGCCGTAGACGGAGCCGAGGACCACGGGCCGGCGCAGGCTGCCCTCCTCGAAGCCGACCAGGACCTCGTCGTCGACCTCCGGCAGGAAGGTGGCCCCGCGTCCGTTGCCGGCGTCGAAGGTCGACACCCGAGCCCACGCCGACTCCACGTCGTTCCCCAGCAGCGAGGGAAGCTTGACCCGGACTCGGCCGAGCTTCTCGGGGTCGTTGATATTGGTCACGATGCCGACCTGGATCCCCTCGGCCCGAGCCTCCGGTCGGCCCCCGCCGCCCAGGGTGTCGACCAGGCCGCGCGGCCGGTGACTGCCGGTGTGGAAGGTCGTGTGGAAGCCGCGCCGGTCATACACGTGCTCGACCCGGGTCACCAGGTAGGTCCCCGAGGACGGGCCCACGTCGGTGATCTCCAGTGCGACGCCCGGGCGGATCCTCGGGTCGGCAAGAGCCGTGCCGCGGCCGATCAGGGCGTCGGAGTCCATCGAGGTCTGGATCGCCTTGGCGAGGGTCTGTGCCTCGGCCTGGACCTGGGGCGTCCCGGCGTTGGTCCGCAGGCCCTGGGTGCCGATGCCGCTCACCGACCGCGCGGTGAGCTGGGCGAAGTGATGCGGCTCCCCGCCCTCGGTCTGCGCGATGCCCTCGATGGTCTGCTTCGTCTTCGGGTCCCAGCCGTTCACCTGGGTCTTGCGCGGCGTACCCGCCGTGGCCTTGACCGAGAACGTGAGCAGGCGCTGGTCGGGCGTGGCCGTGCCGTCGCTGCGCGGGAAGCTGAGCCGGACGGAGGCCGGCGCGACCGCACTGACCGGGTCGACATGCACCTTGTTGGGCGCCTCGAAGCGCCACATGGCGTTGTGGGCGCGCACGGCCTCGTCGAGGTGGGCCAGCGAGGACCCGATCTTCGCCGTGTAGTCGGGCAGGTGGCCGGACAGCGCAGGCGCCCGGTTCACCAGGGTGAGGCCGACTGAGCGGAGCAGCCGGGTGAGCACGTCGGCGGCCGACATCTTCTCGTAGGTCGCGATGGTGGTGTCGCGCGCCAGTCGCCAGGTCGGCTCCTCGGCGATCACCACCAGCTCGGGCACCTGCCCGGCCGAGTGATCGAGCGCGATGCTCTTCACGGTGCCGTGGAAGAGCACCTGCTGGGCACCGGGCACGGTCACGCGCAGCACCGCGTCGATGCCGAAGACCTCACCGCTCGACAGCTGGTAGCCCACGTCGGCGAAGCGCAGGGTCAGCCGGCCGACCAGGTTGACGGCCGTCTCGACCCGTAGGGAGGTGAGGAGCTCGAGGCGCTGCGCGCTGAGCGGTGCCCCGGCGACCTCGAGGGCCGCGGGGACGGGCATCGTCGAGGTGGCCATCAGCTCTCCCGAGGGATGTCGAGCAGGTCACCGGGGTGCAGCGCGAGGGGGTCCTCGACATTGTTGGCCCGGGCCAGGCGGCGCCACTGGGTCGCGTCGCCGTAGTAGCGCGCGCTGATCCGGTCCAGGGTCTCGCCCGGCTGCACCCGGTGGACGCGACTCGGCTTCGGGGTGCCCGAGGTCGGGTTCTGGGGACCGAGCGCGTCCGAGCTCTCGTACTGCCGCAGCTCCAGCTGGATCTCGGCTCGCAGCGGCACGCCGCCGGAGGAGAAGTAGGTGAAGCTGAGGCGGATGTCCGAGACCACGGCCCGGAACGAGTGCAGGTCGCCCCAGTGGAAGGTCACGGTCGGCGGCCGGGCGTTGTTGCGCTCGACGTCGGTGCCGGGGAGGTTCGGGTCCACCTCCATCAGCTTCAGGATCTTCCCGGTGTGCTTCGTGACCGGGGTGCCGTCGGCCGTCGTGTCGAAGCGCAGGTCCATCCGCATCCACCCGCCGCCCGCACCGGCGTACTGCAGGGTCGGCACGCCCTTGCCCGGCATCGGGTTGGACACCCAGTTGTTGCGGCGACCGACGCTGAGCGTCTCCGGGTTGTAGAGGCAGGGCAGCCGCTCGCCGCTCTCGAGCTCCAGGAACGCCTTCTCCAGCTCGGGCATCAGACCACCCGCCACTCGTGACGGCCGCGGCGCTCGAGCTCGTCGACCACCCGGTCCTCGATCCGCTCGACGACGGCGTCCACGATCCGGTCGAGCGTGGCGCCGGTCGGCTCGGCCTGGTCGACGGCCTCGGTCCACGGGTCGGGTACGCCGTCTCGCCAGGGATCGGGGCGGGAGGCGGCCGACGCGTGGCTGTCGGTGCTGGTCGGATGGAACACGGCAGAACCTCCCGTGGTGCGGTCGGGCTCCCGCCCGGGCGCTGGGCTGAGGGACGGGCTGACGGCGGATCCGGCGCCCGGCGCGGCGAAGAGGCCGGCCGTGCGCTCCAGGAGGGATCCGGCGCCGCCACGGATCCGCTCGATGTCGGCAGCGGTGAGGACGGCCGGGACGCCGGGCGCACCGAGCGGCGCCGGGAGTGCCGGGGACCCGGGCGGGCCGGGCGGCGCTGCGGAGGCGTCGCGGGTCACCGGGCCGGTCCGCGGCGGGGCGACCGGGAGCGTGCGCAGGAGAGCGGTCGATGCGGCACCGGTCGCGCCGGGATCCGGAGGCAGGACGCCGGCGGCCGCCGCCCACGGCAGCGGGGGACCTGCCGGGGCGGGTCCGGGCTGGAGGGGCGGGCTGGTCGCCGGGCCGGGCTGGGTGGACCCGACGGTCGCGGGACCTGCGGGCGCGGGACCGGGCTGTGCGAGGCCACCGACCCCGGGGGCCGGTGTCATCGCGGGGAAGGCCGGCCCGCGCCTGCCGATCACCGGACGTCCCGGAGCCGTGAGCGCCGGGGCCGCCCCGCCGGTGCCCGTCTCGGCGCGCGGCGGGTCGCCCGGGGCGGGCGCCCAGGCTCCGCCGAAGGCGGGTGCCGGCGCAGGCGCCGCGTCCGGTCCGGCGGTGGGTGGGCTCGGGGCGAGCGGTGCTGCCGGAACTGCCGGTGCTGCCGGAACTGCCGGTGCTGCCGGTGCTGCCGGAGCGACGGGGTCAGCCGGTGCGACAGGTGCGGCCGAAGCGTCGGGGACGGCGGCGGGTGCGCTCGGCCCGTCGGGCGCGGCACCCGCGGCCGGGCGAGGGGCGGGTGAGCGCTGGCCGATGAGTGGAGCGCCCGGCGCCGCCGTACCGCTGCTCGCCGCCGCCGTGACCCAGGGCGCCGCCGCGAAGCCGGCCGGCTGTGCCGTCGGCGCACCCGCAGGGGCCGGGGGGGCCGCGGCGCTGCCTACGGCGGGCGGCGCCGTGGCGCGCAGGGATCCGGCCGTCGCCGGCCGGATCGGGGCATCGGCGCCGAAGCCGGTCGCCAGCGCGGTGTTGCGCCGGCCGTGCCGGGTCCAGCGGCGGACCACGAGCTGGTCCGGCATCGCGAGGGTGGATGCGGCGGGAGGGGCGCCCGGCCGCGTGCCTCGGCGGGCGTACCGGCGCACGGTCGGGGTAGCCGGGGCGCCCGAGGAGGTGTCCGGCCCGGGCTGCGCCGTGGTGGTGACGGTCGGTGTCGCCGATGGTCCCGGGGTGCTCGACGAGGTCTCGGCGGACGACGACGCGCCCGAGGTCCCGGTGATCGGGGAGGTGCCGGTGGTCGAGGAGGTGGTCGGCGTGCCGGGGGCGGACGGCGCGGGGGGTGCCGGAGCGGTCGTGCGGACCGGGGCCGTCGGCGCGGGGGGTGCCGGAGCGATCGTGCGGACCGGGACGACGGGTGCCGGGGAGAGGTCCGGAGCCGGGGGCGCCGGCGCGGGCGTCGCTGGCGAGGTGGTCGGCGGGGCGGTCCTCGGGGTCGGCGCGGGGGCGTCGTCGGACGAGGCGCCGACGTCCCTCCGTGACCCGGGCAGCAGGGGACCGGGCAGGGCCGGTGCGCGATCGAGCAGCCCCACCGAGGCCGCGCGGATCGGGGTCGCCGGTGTCAGCGCCGTCCGCGTCGATGCCGCGACGCTGCCGAGCTGGCGTGTCGGGTCGGCTCGGGTGCGCAGGGGCCGGGCGCCCGGACTCGGGACGCCCGGAGTCCGGGCACCCAGACTCCGGGTGAATCGCGTCGGTGCGGCCGCCAGGCTCCAGGGAGCTCGCGGACCGGGCGCTGCGACCGATGTGGCGCCGGCCGGCTCGGTGGCGGGTGAGCCGGGAGCGCCGGTGCCGGCGGGTGCCGCTACGGCGGATGTCGGCGCTGCCGGTGGGGCCGCCGCGGATGTCGGCGCCGCGACCGGCGTCGCCGCGGTCGGGCCATCCCCGGCCGGGCGGGCCGTGGTGGACGACCCAGGACGGGTGGGGGACCGGCGGACGGTCGTGGCGGGCGGCTCCTCGACCGGGCGTCGCCGCACGGCGGTCAGCTTCTGGCGGTCGGTCTGGGTGAGCATCGGTCCCGAGGCGGTCACCTCGGAGTGTCGGCGTACCCGGGCCTCGACCGAGGTGAGGTTCGAGAGCATGCCGCCGGGGGTGTAGCTCTGCTCGTCCTCGACCACCCGCGCCGCACGGGGCAGTCCGCGTCCGGGCAGCGTGCCGGCGCCGACCGGCTGCGTGTCGCGCAGCCAGGGCGCGGGCCCACCCGTCACACCGGTGCCGGCGGGTGCCGGGCCGTCTGCGGATGACGCGCCGCCTGCGGGGCGGCCGGCCGAGCCGTCGACGTCATCGTGCGGCATCGGCGTCCACCAGCGCGGCGGGCGCATGTCACCGGCCGACAGGCCGGGGCCGCGCAGGGCGACCCGGACGTCGGCCGGCCGGGAGACGCCGTTGGCGAAGCGACCGACCGAGCGGGCCAGGATGCCGACCTGGCGCTGGTTCGGCCGCGCTCCGCCGCCGGGCAGCCGAAGCCGGCCGGCGGCGGCCCGCCCGAGGCGGGTCGCGTCGGCGGCCGGAGCGGCGTCGTCGCTCACGTCACGGTCCTGGCCCGGAAGCCGTGGTGGGCGACCTCGAGCTCCTCCTCGAGCGGCGTCGGGCTGCCGATCGAGAAGTCCGGGCCGCGCCACCGCACGGGGAAGACGTCGAGGAACTCCCACGAGCGCAGCCGGGCACCGGTGGTGTCGATAGCGGTGACGGCGCCGGTCGACCGGGTCAGCTTGCTGCCCGCGGCTGCGAAGCCCTCGCCCGAGCTGCGCTCCAACCACTCGAACAGCGCGTTGCTGTCGGTCAGTCCCCGCTTGAAGTGCAGGTTCGGCCAGGACATGCGCCCCGGCATCCGGTGCGCGTAGGCGTTCTGGCCGCCCTCGGCGAACTCGTGCACCGCGACGGTGACCTGGAGGCCGTGGACCTCCCGGAAAACGCCGATCTCAGTGCCGTCGAGCTCGAAGATGAACCGGTTCGCCGCGGGGAGGTCGCCCCCCAGCGGGGTGACACTGCTACTGCCCATGCTCGCGCACCGCCTCCCAGGCTCGTTCGTTCAGGGCCACGACCGCCCGCACCATCCGGACCCGGTCCATGTGCTCGAGGTCCAGCAGGTCGCCCATCGACCAGTGCAGGTGGTACGCCAGGTAGGCGATCTCCTGCCACAGGGCGTCGGTCGGATAGCGCAACATGCCGAGGCCTCAACCGTTCTTCCGGGGAAGCTCCTCGACGGCGTGCCGCAGGGTGGGACGGGACTCGGCGACGACCTCTCCCGTGACCGCGCCGGACTGCTCGACGACGGCCGGGGCGGGTGTCGTCTCCGGAGCGGGTGCCCGCTCCGGAGACGGTTGGTCGACTACCAGCTGGGTGCCCAGCTGAGCCTGCACGAGCGCGTCGAACTCGGCCTGGTTGCCGAAGTTGATCACGCCGTAGAAGTCCTGCAGGTAGGCCAGGTCCACCGCGAACAGGCCCTCGATCTCGTGCATCGTCACCTGGGGCAGGCTGCCGAGCTTGCTGATCACCCGGGCGAGCACCAGGACGGTCAGGCGCGGGTCGTCCGGGCCGGTGACCCGGGGGTCACGCAGCGGCTCGAGCTCGTCGCGCGCCGTCGCCAGCCGCATCGTGCCGGTCCGGTGCACCTGCCCGTCGTCGTCCACGTACCCCCGAGGGAGCGTGAACTCGTAGGTCGTCCGCAGTGCGCTCACTTGACGCGCGACAGGCTCTCGACGGTCAGCGTGATGGTCTCCTTGACCGGATCGTTGGACTCGACGCTGAGCTGGTCGGTCGCGATCTTGCTCGGCCACCCGTTGGTGAAGTTGAACCGGGCGATCTCGGCACTGGTCGAGTCGTACATCACGATCGAGCCGTTCTTGCGCTGGTTGCTCCGGTCGCTGAGCAGGATGCCCTTGTCCCGGATGTCGTTGAACCAACCCCACATCTTGTCCTGGGTCGAGTCCGGCGGGGCCATCCGGACGAGGCTGATGTCGGGCGCCTTGTTGCTGGAGCCCAGGGTCTTGATCGTCTGGGTCTTCCCGTTCGCACCGGCCTGCTGGATGGACACGACGTCCACCTCGACGTCGAGGCCCGAGACGCTGGACAGGATGGATACGACGGAGCCGTCGATCTCCAGGAAGAAGTTCTGGGAGACGATCGGGTCGTTGTTGATGAGTGCATCGTTGGGCATGTCAGCTCCTTGGTTCTCTGCGCTGGCGGGTTAGCTGATGGGTGAGGTGGAGACGGCCGTGCTCAGGACGCCGACTGCTTCTTCTGGCTGATCCGGAACACCACGAACTCCGCGGGCTTCACCGGGGCGATGCCGACCTCGACCACCAGCAGGCCGGCGTCGATCGACTCCGGCGGGTTGGTCTCGGCGTCGCACTTGACGTAGAACGCCTCGTCGGCGTTGGCGCCGAACAGCGCACCGGCCGACCACAGGCCGCGCAGGTAGGAGTTGAGGGTGCGCTTGACGCCCTCCCACAAGGTGATGTCGTTGGGCTCGAACACGGCCCACTGGGTGCCGGTCAGGATCGCGGTCTCGACCATGTTGAACAGCCGGCGGACGTTGATGTACTGCCAGTCGGTGTCGGAGGCCAGGGTGCGGGCTCCCCAGATCCGGATGCCGCGGGTGCCGAACGGGCGGATGCAGTTGACGCCGATCGGGTTGAGCAGCGACTGCTCGTTCTGGGTGACATTGCGCTCGATGTCGAGCACACCGCGCATGGTGTCGTTGGCCGGGGCCTTCCACACGCCGCGGGTCTCGTCGGTGCGTGCCCACACGCCGGCGATGTGCCCGGACGGCGGGATCAGCATCTCCCGGTCGCCGTTGACGCCGATCGGGTTGTCGACCTTGATCCAGGGGTAGTACAGCGCGGCGTAGGCCGAGTCGTACATGGCGACGTCGCTGCGCCACTCCTTGATCTGCTGGGGGCTCATGCCCGGAGGCGCGTCCAGCACCGCCATCCGGTTGCCGTGCTGCTCACAGTGGGAGATCAGCGCGGTCTGCACGGACTTCCACAGCGAGAGGTCGATCGTGCCGTCCTCCTGCGTGGCCGCGGTGACCAGGTCGGGCACCAGCACCATGGTGACGTCCTCGGCGACGGCCAGGCCGTTGATGCCGGCTCGCGCCGACTCCGAGCCGGCGAACTTGCGGCCGCTGACGGGCACCGGCACCGGTGCGGCCTTGACCAGGTCGTAGACGCCGGGACGGATCAGCTCGAGCTGGCCGGAGAGGTCGACGTCCTTCTCGACCAGCAGGTCGACCTTGACCTTGGTCGAGGTCCCGTTGACCGCGGTCGCGACGCCCCCCGCGCCGCCGGAGAGGTCCAGACCGGGGAAGGACTCGACGGGCTCGCCGCCCTCGAGGATCGTCATCGTGAACGTGGCGGCCGCGTCGTCCTCGGCCCCGGAGTCGTCGGTGCTGATCTGGACGGTGATGTCCGCGTCCGGCTCCAGGCTCTCGACGGCGACGGGCAGGCCGAGCGCCCGGTCGCTGGCGGGCAGCTCGATGCGGGAGGGCTCGCCGGCCGGCTCGGAGTTCGGAACCCGGCAGATGTAGGCGATGCTGCCGCCGTTGGCGAAGTAGCCGTACACCGAGAGCGGCAGCATGCAGCCCGGGGCGAACCCGCCGTACAGCGTCTCGAACTGGTTCCAGCTGGTGACCAGGCGCGGGGCCAGGCCCTGGGGGTCGTTCGGGTCGTCGAGCGGTGCCCGCTCGGTGAACCCGACGAACGCGGCGACGGCGGTCGGTGCCGAGGAGAGCACCTTCTGCGAGGAGACGACTTCTTCGACGTACACGCCGGGGGCGGTGTAGGTGGGCATGGCAACGGACTCGCTCTCGGGACGGGGGTGCTGGGGGGTGCTGGGGGGCCGAAAGAGCCGACCGGATCAATCGTGCTCCATGCGAAGGCACGAAAAGTGCAAAACGACGAAACTCCTCCCGGGATACGCCTGGATCCAGGTGATCTCGGACAGCGGGGCTCGGCGGAGGTCGCTCAGCCGGTCTGCGTGGTGAACTGGCCGGGAGCGATCACCTGGATCACGCCGCCCCACGCGCAGGTCAGGGTGCAGTTGTTCTGCACCACGGGCAAGGAGCCCACCAGGGGCGACGGCCCGGCGCCGACCCACGGCCCGGCGGGCGCGGGGACACACGGCATCGGGGTCAACACCCCCAGGGCCGCCGACGTGGCCGCGGCCACCTGCGGGTTCGCCAGTGAGTTGCACATGCCGAAGGAGCCGATGTTGACGAGCGGCAGCATGTCGGTGATGACGGCGACCGGCTGCTTGCCGATCAACGTCCGCTTCGTCGGCGGCACCGTCAGGGGAGCGGGGGAGATCCCGAAGCTGCACATCAGCTGCGCGCCGTTCACGACGGGGATGGGCATGGCGGGCTCCGATCGGTGGTCAGGCGGGGCGGTGGGGGCTCAGCGCTCGCTGCCCTCGACGGACGCGGTGAGCGGCTCCCCGGCGGTGGTGATCACGCAGAGGACGTCGCGGTCGTCGTCCTCCCAGCTGCGGGGGGACGGCAGCAGGTAGGTGAAGAACAGGTCGGAGTCGAGGTAGTCCACCCCGACGTACTCGCGGAACTCCTGGGCGCAGTGGCCGTCGGCGAAGGCGGTCAGGTCGTCCTCTCCCGGGAAGGTGCTGCCCTCCTTGTCGTAGGGCACCACGGCATAGGCCTCGAGCGTGTGGGCGTCGGTGCAGGAGACCTGGTCGAGATCGCCGACCTGGGCCTTGACCTGCTCCAGCGAGCGGAAGCACATCCCCGGCTCCACGTCGAACACCGAGGTGCCGTCGGTGTCGTCGTCGCCGAACCACCCGCAGCCAGCGAGCAGGAGGGCGGCGGCCACGAGCACGGCGGGTAGCAGCCCGGGCCTCATCGCCGGATCCGATCCGCCATCGCCGCGATCCGCTCGACGGCGGGTGCCTGGTCCTCCCACGAGAACGTGTCGGCCGCGACCGTCGCGCGGACCTGGACCGAGGGCCGCAGCGTGCCGCCCAGTGCCTGCCAGATCTCGCGCGCCGCGTGCCGGTCGTCGCCGAGGGCGAGCCGGACCGTCGAGGACAGCCCGGGCGGGGTGATGGCGGCGGGGAGGATCTCGGTCCCGGCCAGCACGCTGACCAGGTCGCCCAGCAGCTGGTGCTCGTCGCGGGGGCCGCCGGCCCAGGTGCTGATCAGGTAGCTGAGCTGGATCATCGGCTGGGGACGGCGGAAGCGCCGCGCCTCGGTGTCGTCGGGGCGGGTCGCCGATCGCGACGGGTCGGCGCTGCGCTGCACGTCGTAGAGGAAGAGGTTGACGGTGATCCGGGTCTGCTTCGCCGCCCACTCCCGGTCCGGGGTGGCGAAGGAGACCTCACCGACGTCCTCGGTGAGGGAGAGCCGGTCGCGCACGAGCTGCTCGAGCGCGACGTCGACGTTGCTGATGAACACGATGGGGGGAGGCCTCTGCTTCGACCGGTGGCGAGGTCGTCCGACCTCTGGCGCCGACCCGGGCCGGCATGATCGTCAATGTAGTGCCGCACCGTGACGATCCGCAGGCGGTCCGGCAGATCCGGGACGTTTTCCGATTCTGCTGCAGGACCGCGCCATCGTTTCTAGGATGCGAGGCGCCCCCAATGCACGCTCACCGGCAGAGTCTCTCGCCGGCCCTCAGGCGTGCCTGAAATCAGGTGGAAGCCGATGCAGCTGTCGACCCCGCAGCGCGAGCTCGCCGCGGACCCAGGATCCCTCTCGCGGATCCTGGTGAAGGTCGTCAACACCGGCACCATCATCGATGGACTCTCGGCCCGGCTGATCGGCGCGGACGGTGCGGAGGTGCATGCCGAGCCGGCGATGCTGCCGCTGTTTCCGGAGGCCGAGGGCGAGTTCGAGCTGACCGTGCGCCTCCCGGAGGCGCAGCCGGCGGGCCGCCATCCCCTGACCGTCGAGGTGGTCTCGCACACCACCGGCGCCGTCCAGCACGCCGACGTCGACCTCGACGTCGCCGCGCGGCCGATGCTCGGCGTGGTCCGTGAGCCGCGGCTGGTCCGGGCCCGCCGGTCCGGTCGTTTCGTGATCGCCTTGACCAACCACGGGAACGTGCCCCTGGACGTCGTGCTCTCCAGCACCCCCGGGGACGCCGGCACCACGCTGCGCCTCTCGCCCGGGTCGCTGCGCCTGGAGGCGGGCACGACCACCTCCGTGATGGCGGTGGTCCGCGGGCCACGGATGATCACGGGCGCGGAGATCGACCGGTCCGCCGGCATCGAGATCGTCGGCACCCCGGCCGGACCCGGGACCCCGGCCGGCCCCGGGACCCCGGCCGGACCCGGCACCGGGGCGGACACCGGCACGGAGGGCACGCCCGCACCGGCCGCCGAGGCCGCGGTCGAGGGCGACCCGGCCCTCGCTCACAGCACGACGGTGCAGCTGCGCCAGCGACCGCTGATCAGCCGGGGGCTGCTCACCTTCCTGATCCTCGCGTCGGTGGTGGCGCTGTGGGCGGCCATCTTCCTCTTCGGGCTGGTCAACGTCTTCGCGGGCGACCCGCTGACCAAGACCGCGCCCGCCTCCTTCTTCGCCGCGTCCGCGGGAGGAGCGGACGGGGCCGGCGGGGCCGGCGGGGCCGGCGGCGCGGGCGGTCCGGCGGAGGCCCTGCCGAAGAACGGCCTCCTGCCACCGGGCGTCGGCGGCCAGATCGGCGGCACCGTCACCGCGCGCAGCGACAACAGCGCCGTCGGCCGGATCCTGGTGGAGGCCTACCGGTCCGGCCGGGACGGCCGGATGGTCAAGGTCAGCTCGGGCGCGACCCAGAGCGACGGCAGCTACACGCTGGCCGGGCTGTTCCCCACGTCGTACCGGCTCAAGTTCTCCGCCAAGGGCTACGACACCGTCTGGTACGGCAGCCCCGCTGCCGGCGGCGAGGTGGGCGGTGGCGGCCAGTCCGCACCGGGCGCGGGACGGGGCGGGGCCAAGGAGATCCTGGCCGAGGCGCAGGGCACGGTCGACGGCATCGACGTGGTCATCGGCGGCCAGAACGGCTCGATCTCGGGGACGGTCGACCCCGGCGACTCACTGGTGCCGGTGGCCACCACGGTGTCGGCCCGCCTGCTCAGCAGCGCCGCCGACGCGCCGCCGGCGGCGACCACGACCACCGACGCCGCTGGCGGCTACGTGCTGACCGGACTGCAGGCGCCGGGTGCCTACGAGCTCAGCTTCGTGGCGGAGGGCTATCGCCCGACGACGGTGACCCAGAAGCTCGCCGGTGGCGAGAACCGGATCCAGCCGACCGTGCTGCTGAGCGCCGGAGGCGGCCAGATCTCCGGCGTCGTCCGGGGCGGCGCCGGGCCGCTCGGCGGGGTGACCGTCACGACGACCGTCGACGGCGAGGCCGTCTCGGTGATGACGCCGACGGTGGGCAGCGTCGGCACCTACGCCCTGCAGAACCTGCCGACGCCGGGCACCTATGTCCTCACCTTCACCGCGGAGGGCCACGGCAGCCGCACGGAGACGGTCGCGCTCGACCCGGGACAGAGCCGCACCGGCTTCGACCAGAAGCTGACGGCCGGCACCGGCAGCGTCAGCGGGGTGGTCCGCGGCGCCTCCGGCGGGATCGGCGGCGTGACCGTCGTCGTCGGCGGAGCGGTGACGACGGACGGGAAGTCGCCGTCCACGACCACGCTGACGACGGGCAAGGTGGGCGGCTTCGCGTTCAGCGACCTCCCCGCGCCCGGCGACTACACGCTCACCGTCACCGCCCCGGGCTACGCGCCGGAGACCCGGCCGTTCAGTCTCGCGGCGGACGGCCCGGCAGCGACCGTCGACCTCCAGCTCACCACCCAGCTCGGCGACCTGAGAGGGAAGGTTACCCGGCCGGGCGGCGGCCTGCTCGACGGCGTCACGGTGACGGTGAGCAGTGGCACCGAGACCTTCAAGACCACGTCCAGCGGTCGCGGCGGAGCGCTGCCGAACGGCGGCTTCCTGTTCGCGGGACTGAAGCCGGGCTGGTACAGCGTCACGGCCACCATGCCGGGCTGGACCCAGCAGACCGGCCTGGTCCGGATCCGGGCCGGCAAGGACGCCGTGCTGGACCTCGCGCTCGAGGAGTCGAGCTGACATGAGGGTCTCCGTCAGCCCGTCGCGGGTCGAGGTCTCGGCCGGGATCCCGCAGTCGATCGCGATCACGATCACCAACCCCGGAACCGTCATCGGCGGCTACTCCCTCCGGTTGCTGGGCGCCGACCCGTCGTGGGTCGAGCTCGACGAGGACCGGATCTCGCTCTTCCCGGACGAGACGCGCACGTTGGTCGCGACGGTGACCGTGCCGGCGGGGCTGGCCGCCGGCGAACGCCGGATGGCCGTCCAGGTGCGGGAGCTGACCCCGCCCGAGCGCAGCACGGTCGAGGAGTTCGTGCTGCTCGTCCCGGAGGCGCCGAGCACCCAGGTCCGGATCGACCCCGTCACGCTGACCGCCGGGCGCACCGGACGCTTCAGCCTCCTGATCGACAACAACGGCAACACCCCCGCACGCGGCTGGCTGGCCGGGCTCGACGCCGAGAACGCGATGCGCTACCGGTTCGACCCACCGGTCATCGACCTGGCTCCGGGTGAGCACGCGGTCGTCGACGTGCGTGCGCGCGGCCGTCGCCCGCTGATCGGGCAGCCGGTCGTCCGTGTCCTCGACGTCCACCTCGTCGAGGGCAGCCCGCCCGCGACCACCGGGCGCAACCAGGACGCCCCGAAGCCGCCCGACCCGGAGCAGCGGCCCGCGACCACCGCCTCGATGGTCCAGACGGCGGTGCTCTCCCGCGGCCCGATCGGGCTGCTCGGGCTGCTGGCCGCGCTGACCGTCTTCGCGCTCGTGCTGACGATCGCCCTCTCCCGACTGGTCGGCCAGTCGGCCGCCGACCGCAATCTCGCCCTCGAGATCGCCGCCGCGGACGGCTCCGGTACGTCGAGCGGCAACTCCGGTGTGGCCGGGACGGTGCGCCTGCTGACGACCGGGCTCCCGGTGTCCGGCGTCGCGGTCAACGTCTACAGCGCCGAGGACCTCGTGACGCCGCTGGCGTCCGACGCGACCGATGTCGAGGGCGGCTATCGGATCGACGGCCTGGCCGCCGGCGACTACAAGCTGGTCTTCCGCGGCGCCGGGTTCGAGCCGTTGTGGTACCCCCAGTCGCTGGGCGTCGAGAACGCCGAGACGATCACCGTGGAGGCCGACCATCGCATCGCCGGTCTCGACGTCGCGCTCGGCGGCACCCCGGCCACCATCAGCGGGACGGTGCTGGGCGAGGACGTCGCCGATGCCACCGTCTCGCTGCGCACCCCCGACACGACGCTCGGCGTCACGCCCGGGGCAGCCGGTGTCCCCACCACGGGAGCCGCCACGGGAGTCGCCACGGGGGCCCCACCCGGCACCGGTGGGGCGAGCGTCGACACCGTCCCGGTCGCCGCGGACGGCACCTTCACCTTCGCGAACGTGCCCTCGCCGAGCGTCTACGACCTGGTCGTGACCAAGAAGGGGTACGCCACCTCGACCCAACGTGTCGACGTCGCGGCCGGCGAGGCGCGCGAGGGCGTGGAGATCAACCTGATCCGCGGCAACGGGATCATCAGCGGCAGCGTCACCTCGAACGGGAAGCGGATCGACGGGGTGACGATCACGGCGACCTCGGGGGAGTCGTCCTCGTCGACGGTCTCGCTGAGCAGCGGCGACGTCGGCAGCTTCACGCTGCGACGCCTCCCGACCCCCGGCGTCTACACACTGGTCGCGAGCAAGGAGGGCTACGCGTCGCAGACCCTGAGCCTCACCCTCGCGGACGGCCAGGAGCTGACCGGCGTCGCGCTCAGCCTCGGTGCGTCGTCCGGCAGTCTGAGCGGGCGTGCCCTGCTCAGCGGCGGAGGCCCGGCCGCCGGCGTCACGGTGAGCGTCACCGACGGCGTACGCAGCGTGGAGACCGCGACCCAGAGCTCGGGGAAGATTGGCAACTGGAAGGTCTCCGGGCTGGACCTGCCCGGCACCTACACCGTGACCTTCTCGCGCTCCGACCTGGCCGCGCAGACCGTGTCGGTCACGCTCGACCAGGTCGGCACCATCACGCCGTCCTCCATCGGTGCCACCGTCACCTCCAACGGCATCGAGACGGTGATGAAGTCGTCCACGACCGTGCTCGAGGGCCGGGTCACCCAGCCGGGCAACGACGACGTCGTGCGGCCGGTCGGCGAGGTGACGGTCGAGCTGAGCTCCGGCTCCTCGACGTACCGGGTCACGACGGCGTCCGTCCCCGCCGACCAGCGCGGCCGCTACCGGGTCGAGGGCCTGCCGCCCGGCACCTACACCGTCAGCGTCAGCCGCGCCGGAGTCCGCCCCACCTCGACGATCCTCCAGCTCGCCGCGGGCGACACCCGCGACTACAGTCCCGAGCTCGCCAAGGCCGCGTCGGTGCGGGGCGCGGTCGCGGTCGCCGACTCCGGCGCATCGGTCGGCGGCGGCTATCTCGTCGAGCTGTACCGCGCCGGCAGCTATCCCGGCGTCGTCTACCGGACCACCCGCACCGCGGCCGACGGCAGTTACGTGTTCGCGGACGTCGACGCCCCCGAGGTGTACGTCGTCCAGGTCCGCCGGACCCAGGGCGCGGCGCCGATCGGCTCGGGCAATGTGACCGTCGCCGCCAGCCAGCAGGCCACCAGGAACGTGAGTGTGACGCCATGAGCATGCCGCCTGTCGAGCCCGTGCTGCCGCCGGGGATCCGGGTTCCGGAGCTGGTCCGGACCGCGGCGGGCACGCCGGCGGTGATCACGGCGGTCGTGACCAACACCTCGGCCGAGCCACGCACCTACACGCTGATGACGGTGGGTGTGGACCCGGCCTGGCTGCCCGGGCCGATCCGCAGCGGCGTGGTGGCCCCCGGGGCCTCCGAG
Source organism: Nocardioides sp. LHD-245 (assembly GCF_030929495.1). GTDB lineage: Bacteria > Actinomycetota > Actinomycetes > Propionibacteriales > Nocardioidaceae > Nocardioides. The sequence continues at coordinate 227,926 of NZ_JAVFWN010000001.1, forward strand.
GAGCTCGAGGTCCGGCTCACGCCGGCGGCCGGAACCCTGCCGGCCCGCTACCCGGTCGCCGTCACCGTGCAGGGGCTGATCCCCGGGACGAACCGCCCCGCTCCCGAGCCGACGGCGATCGGCGAGGCGACGCTGGTCGTCAATCCCCGTGCGCAGTTCCAGCTCGAGGTCACCCCCGAGCGGTCGTCCCTGATCCGCCGGCAGCGACTGAGCGTCGTGCTGCGCAACGGCAGTGCCGTCGACACCACGACCGAGCTGCAGGGCACCGCCACCCCCGGCCTGGAGGTCCGGCTCAAGCGGCACAGCGTGACGGTCGCCGCGGGCGCCGAGATCCAGGTCCCGGGCCGCCTCGTCGTGACTCGCCCGCGACCGTTCGGTGGCACGAGCCAGCACTCGTGGACTGTCACGGCCACCACCACCGAGGTGGTCCGCCGGGCCCGGGGCATCGCGCAGCAGCGCGCCATCCTCGGCACCGGCTGGCTGCGCGCCGCCGCCCTGCTGGCGGTCGTCGGCGTCTGGATCACCGCGGCGGTGGTCTTCATCCCGCCGCTCGCCGACCGCTTCGGGTCCGACCCCGAGGACACGGTGGTCGCCGGCCCCGCGGGCGACGGTGAGGCGGACGGTGGCTCCGGCCAGGACGGCGCGGACGCGGGCGCCGGCCCGGGCGGCAAGGGCCGGGTCAAGGTCGTCCGGGCGGAGTCGCCCGCCACGCCGAAGGGCCTGCAGCTCAACGGCACCGTCAGCGCCGAGGACCCGTCGGGGGTGACGGTCACCCTCGCGCCCACCTCGCTGGTCGACGAGGATGCCGTCGGCGCGTCCTCCGACGTCGTGCGTCAGGCCTCCTACGGCAAGACCCCGCGGTCGGCCGTGCTCCTCCGGGTGCCGGGCGAGGTGCCCCGCACCCGGACCGCCACGACCACGGCCGACGGCACCTGGTCGTTCCCGGACGTGACCGCGCCCGGCTACTACCTCGTCACCTTCAGCAAGCCGGGCTACGACCCGCAGAGCTTCGTCGTCGACGCGGCCACCGCCGACCCCACCAAGCCGATGGAGGTCGACCTCCAGCCCGGCGACGGCAGCCTGTCCGGCACGGTCCGCGGTCCGGACGGTCCGGTCGGTGCCGCGACGGTCACCATCAGCGACGGCACCAGCACGCTGACCACGAGCAGCGCCTCCCGCAAGAAGGTCGGCGGCTGGTCGGTCTCCGGCCTGCACACCCCGGGCAGCTACCTCGTCCAGATCACCAGCTTCGGGCTGGGCACCGAGTCCCGCCTCGTGGAGCTGGACGCGGGCGGCAACGCCACGGCCGACGTACGCCTGGTCCCCGGCGTGGCCGCCCTCACCGGCACGGTCGAGGGCCTCGAACCGGGCGGCGACTTCGGCGGGATCGGCGGCGTGACCGTGACCGCGACCGACAAGAAGGGCGAGCAGCGGATCGCCACCACGGTCACCACGAAGGAGCTGGCCGGCCGCTACCAGCTGCCCGACCTGCCCGCGCCGGGCTCCTACATCGTCACCTTCTCCGCCGACGGCTACCAGGACCAGACCAGCCGGGTCGACCTCAAGCGCGGCCAGTCCCGCGCCAAGCTCGACGCGGAGCTGGTCGCGAGCAGCGGAGTGGTGGCCGGTGTCGTCAGCGAGAATCCCGGCGGCGACCGGGTCGTGGGCGCCGGGATGACCCTGAGCAACACGGAGAACACCTACAAGACGACCACGACGGCCGACAACGCGGCCCCCGGCCAGCAGGCCGGCGCCTTCCGCTTCAACGGCGTCGAGCCCGGCACCTACCAGCTGAGCACCGAGTACTTCGAGTTCGAGACCGACATCCTGACGGTGCAGGTGGGTGCCGGCCAGGCGGTCACGGTCAACCCCGAGATCGAGCGCCTCGGCAGCGGCGTGCTGCCGGCGACGTCCACCATCCGCGGCTCGGCCGTCGACCTCTACAGCGGCGACCCCCTCGACTGCACGGCGGCCGACCCGTGTCACGCCACCACGACCGACCAGAACGGCGACGAGATCACCGTGCCCTTCGCGGGCGACGAGGAGTACATCCTCCCCGCCTCGGGCGGCCCGGGACTCGAGCCGGGTCTCTACTCGGTGCTGGTCTCCGCGCCCGGGTACGAGAGCGCGATCGTCCGGGTCCAGCTGCCGCTGGGCACCACGGCGATCGCCCCGACGGCCGAGCTGACCAAGCTGCCCGTCATCTCCGGGACGCTGCGGGTGGCCAGCGGCGTGCCCGCGGACGACAACCGCACCTGCATCTGGGCCAGCCCCGATGGCGATCCACAGCCGACCGCGAGCTGCGCGGCCGCGATCGCCGACGGCAGCTGCCTGGCCCCCGGCGAGCCCCGGGGCATCCTCGACGAGGCCGTCACTGTCTGCGAATGGGTCGAGGACCTCGATCCCTACGAGCTCGAGGTGCCGCGCGCCGGGCCGTGGGTGATGACCGCGCGGATGACCGATGGCACCTACGCACCCCTGACCGGCGTACGGGTCAACCTCGCGCCCGGGTCGACCACCATCCAGAACCTCGAGTTCATCCGGTTGGCCGAGATCCAGGTGATCCCGCAGGCCCTCGACAGCACCGGTGCGATCCAGCCCTTCGGCGGCGCCGACGTCACCATCGCGCCGATCCTGACCGGCGGCGGCACCGGCACCGCGACCGGCGGGACGTACGGCGCCGACGGGCGGGTCCACTTCACGTCGCTGTCGCCCGGTGGCTACCGGCTCACCGCCTCCGCGACGGGACGGCGGACCGACACCGGCGACGTCTACGTCCTCGACAACCAGGTCGCGGTCGTCTACCTCACCCTGGGGCGCAGCCCCGGGCTGTTCACCGCACAGGTCGTCTCGGACGGCAACCAGCAGGTCGGTGGCGCGCTGGTCGAGGTGACGGCGCCCGGCAGCTACGACGGCAGCACACCCGAGCACATCACCGCGACCGCGACCAGCGACACCGGCGACGGGTGCGTCGCCTTCCGTGACTCGGCGACCGCGATCGTCGCGCAGGGCGCCTGCGACGCGACTTACGGCGGGTCCGCGCAGACCGTGGTCGACTTCGCCTCGGACTACGCGCAGCGGATCCGGGTCACCAAGCCCGGGTACGACGAGCTGGTGCTCAGCGACAAGAAGCTGCAGTCGGTGATGACGCTGAACCTGGCCCCGTCGCCGGTCGGCTTCAGCTCCCGCATCACGACCGAGGGGACGGCGCCGTCGTACCCGGACGTGACCTTCGCGGTGACCTCGACGACGACGCCGGTCGGCACCGTGACCGTCACCGCCGACAGCGACGGCGACCTGCAGTGGGCGGACTCCCGGTACGCCCCCGGCTCCATCCGCCCCGGCACCTACACGCTGACCGCGGCCAAGGGCGAGTACGTCAGCGACCCGGTCACCTTCACCTGCCAGGTGGCGGCGCCGTGCGCCCCCGACGGCCCGGTCCTGAGGCAGCTCGGCAGCCTGCGGGTCGAGGCGCTCGGGCTCGACGGCGCCGGGAACCCGGCGCCGGTCGACAACGTGATCGTCACGCTACTGCGCGGCACCCAGCCGGTGAGCACCCAGGCGTCGCCGACCGACGGGAACGCAGTGACGTTCACCGGCCTGCGGCCCGGGCCCACCGACTACACCGTGCGGGTGCAGGCGGCGGGCTACGCCTTCGGCTCGGGGACCCTGAGCTGCACGGTCGGCACGGATCCGACGGTCTCCTCCCAGATCACGGTCGTCCCCGGCGCGCAGACCAGCTGCGACGCGACGCTCGACCCGATGGCCCGCATCGACGGCACGGTCCAGGGCGTCCTCGCCGCTGCCCCGGTGACGGATCCGGACGTCGACGTACGCAACCTGGCCGGTGCGGGGATCACCGCGACCCGCTGCACCGCGTGGCTGCCGGCGGGACCGCCGGAGCAGGCGGACTACTGCACGGCGCTCGGGTCGGTCCGCTTCCCGGCGACCACCGGCCCCGACGGCCGGTTCAGCCTCTCGGGAACGAACCAGGTCGAGGGCATCGCCGACGGCGTCTGGCTGCTGACGGCGCAGCAGACCGGCTGGCGGACCGTCAAGCCGGGCAGCGCCCCGGCCACGGCGCTCGCCGGCACCGTGGTGCGGGTCGTCGACGGGATCGACGTGACGGCCACGGTGCGGCTGCACGTCATCCCGGTCGACTTCACGGTCGACGTGAAGGACCAGAACCAGACACCGCTGACCGGAGCCAGCGTCCAGCTGCTGCGGGGGACGACCACCGTCGCCACCGCGGCCGCGGTGACCGGCACCGCCGGCCGGTACCTGTTCGCCGACGCGATCCCCGGCAACTACACACTCCAGGTCTCCGGCAGTGGGGTCGTCGTGTCGACGGCCCAGGTCGAGATCAAGACCGGCCTCAGCGGCCAGACCTTCGCCATGGCCGTGAGTCGCGCCGCCAACAGCCTGAGCGGCACGGTGACGTCGGTGGACGCCCAGAGCGGCCTGTCCGGTGTCGCCGTGACCCTGCACGCCTGCACCGGTGGCACCTGCGCGTCCGCGGTCGCGAGCGGCACCGACGGCCAGCCGCTGGAGACCACCAGCGCCGCCAATGGCACCTTCCTGTTCCGGACCGTGCCCAACGGCAGCTACCAGGTCCGCTTCCAGAAGCGGAAGTACGAGGACTCGGTCGGCGGCCCCTACTCCTTCGACCACACCGTCGGCGCACTCCCGACGCTCCAGGTGACGATGGTCCGGATCCTGCGGGCGGCGCGGGTCGACGTCGTGACATCCCCGAGCGGCACCGCCCTCACCGGCGCGAGCGTGCTGCTGCGGTCGACCGAGACGGGCGTGTCCCCGCTGGGGCCCCAGACGCTCAGCGGGACCTCCGCGTCCTTCGCCCAGGTGCCCTACGGCTGCTGGAACATCGAGGTGACCCTGCCGAGCGGCCACTTCGGGCAGGTGAGCCTGCCTGGCAAGGACTCCCTGGCCAACGACTGCCAGGGGCACGTGGTGGTCCGCAACAACGGCGCTGAGCTCACCGCCGCGGTGACGGTGGTGGAGACGCCGGTGACCGTCAAGGTGGCGGGCACTCCGGTCGCCGGCCACAGCGCGCCTGCCTCGGCGACGATCGCGATCTCCGGGCTCACCCTCCCCGACGACCAGGTCGTGGTCGGCAGCACCGGGGGACTGGTGGTCTACCTGCCGCCGGGCAGCCACACGATCACCGCCTCCGCGCAGCCGTCGGCGTTCTGGCCGTCCGTCACCCAGAGCGTGACGGTCACCGCCGGCGACGCCGCGAAGTCGGTCAACCTGACCCTCGTGGAGGACACCGGAGCCCTCACGGTCCGCACCCGTCTGGACGGGACGTCGACCGCGGTGCCGGGCACGGTCACGGTCGCGCCCGGGACGGGGCAGACCGCCAGTGTGCCGGCGGCCTACGCGACCGGCGTGGCGACCACGGGGTCGGTCGACCTCGAGCTCCCGGCAGGTGCCTGGCACGTCACCGCCACCACGAGCGACGGGCGCACGGTGACCGAGCAGGACGTGTCCGTGGCCGCGGCGACGCAGAGCGTGACGCTCAACCTGCCCGCGCCGCCCACGACCCCCTGACCCGGCGCGTCTGAACGCCCAGGCCCACCGACCCGTCGCGTTCGAACGCGACGGCTCGGATACCCCTGCCTGCGGCCGATCGACAAATTTGCATGCCATCGGCGTGTCGAGTGGAAATTACACGTTTGTAGTTACTCACGATCTCTTCCCAGGCGCGTGTGACGCATGTGAAAGTTGCTACTCGTGTGACTCCTTCCCCGCACACACGTCTGGAGCAGAGCCATGTCGCCGTACCCCACGGAGATCCCCGACCGCACCCGGCGCAGCCGGTTCGTGACGGTGTGCCAGCAGGCGTTGGCGCTGGCCGTCGTCGTCGCCGTCCTCACCCCCGCGGCCCGCACCGTCACGATGGAGGTCCGCCCCGCCGGGCCGGACGCCGCCGTCCCCGGCACGGTCGCCCTGCAGGCGGCCACCACGCCGGTGACGGTTCCGACCGACGTCGTCGACCCCACGGTGACGGAGTACCCGCTCACCGCGTCCCCGAAGGCAGTGAGCGGCCGGGTCGCGCTGCGCGGCAGCGTGAAGCCGCTCGCCGAGGGCGGCGACGAGGTCACCAGCGAGGCCCTGCCGGTCGCCGGCTACGGCACGGTCGGCGTGACCTGGGCGCACGGCACCGAGCTCGCCGAGGACGCGATCACCGTCAACGTGCGCACCCGCACCGGCGACGCGTGGACCGACTGGACCGCGGCGGACTACCACGACGAGCACGGCCCGGACGCGACCAGCGCCGAGGGACAGCGCTCGCGCCCCGGCACGGAGCCGGTCCTGGTGGGCGACGTCGACGAGGTGCAGGTGCAGGTCGAGACGACCACCGCCGCCCCGGAGGACCTGAAGATCGCCGTCATCGACCCCGGTACGCCGGCCGCCACGGCCGAGGAGCAGCCGGCGATCCAGACGACCGACTCCGGGGCCACGACCCGCAGCACAGCGGAGGTGACGCAGGGAGACGAGGGCGCGATCGCGATGCGGGCCGCCACGACCGGTCCGCCGCAGCCCCAGATCTACTCGCGGGCGCAGTGGGGCGCTCCGGAGGATCCGAGCTACAAGCCCAAGTACGGCACCATCAGCGCCGGCTTCGTCCACCACACGGTCAATGCCAACGACTACAGGCCGGAGGACGTGCCGGCGATCCTCCGCGGCATCTGGAAGTACCACGTCAAGACCCGTGGCTGGGCCGACATCGGCTACAACTTCCTGGTCGACCGGTTCGGTCGGATCTGGGAGGGCCGTGCCGGCGGCGTCGACAAGGCGGTCATCGGCGCGCACACCCTCGGCTACAACGACTACTCCTTCGCGATGTCGGCCATCGGCAACTTCGAGACCGCGCAGCCGACGCCGGAGCTGATCAACGCCTACGGCGCTCTCTTCGCCTGGAAGCTCTCGCTCAGTGGGGTGGACCCCGCCTCGCCGAGCCAGAAGGTCGGGTCGAAGTACTTCGCCGCGATCAGCGGCCACAAGGACGCCGGCAAGACCGCCTGCCCGGGCAAGTACCTGTACGCGCAGATCCCGGCGATCCGGGCGATCGCGAGCCAGGCGCAGCAGGGCGCGCTGCTCGGTCAGCTGAACGGCAGCTATATCGGCTCGCCCAACCCCGACATCGTCGTACGCAACGAGAAGAGCGGTCGGCTGGTCCTCCACGACATCGACAAGATCGACGGGACCTGGCGCATCGCCGCGACGGTGAAGACGAACATCGAGGCGCCCTGGGCCAAGCAGCTGCTCCGGGTCGGTGACTGGGACGGTGACGGGCTCAACGACATCATGGCGATCCGTAAGAGCGACAAGGCCCCGGTGCTGTTCCGTGGCATCGGCGGAGGCACCTTCCAGCCCCCGCAGGTCCTGCCCGGCAGCTTCCGCGGCGTGAAGATGCTCGCGGCGGTGGGCGACGTCACCGGCGACGGGCTGCCGGACCTGATCGGCCAGCCCAAGGGTGATGTGATGCGGGTCTACCCGGGCCAGCAGCTGACCGGCTTCCAGGCGAGCGTGCCCGCGACGGGCCAGGTCGCCGGCAAGAAGCTGATCCCGATCGGCCGGTGGAACAAGGACGGCGCGCCCGACGCCCTGGTGCGCGCCGGGTCGGCGCTCACGCTCTACAGCCGGATCCTCCCGGGCGCCTGGGCGCCGGGCAAGGCGATGAAGTCCAGCGCGAGTGGCTACGACTGGGTGATCGGGCTCGGCCCGATGGTGACCGGCGGGACCAACGTGCTCGTGCTGCGGAACAAGGCGACCCGGGCCGTGTACCTGGTGCCGAAGGCGAAGGCCAAGAAGCTCGGTACGCCGATCCTGCTCAAGAAGCGGAAGAAGTTTGACCTCGCGGGCTAGCTCCGCGTCACTGATCCGTCCTGGTCGTTCAGGCGGGGAAGCGGGCCGTTGCGTGCTCGGCGACGTACGTCGCCTCGAGTCGCTCCGGCTCGGCCCGGGCGACCAGGACGAGTGAGCCGCCCGACAGGAGCGGTTCGCAGAGGATCGCCGGCTCCGTGACGGGGTCGGCGACCGCGAGCAGGCGGCCGTTCCCGACCAGACCGGTGGCGGCCGCCTCGCTCCACAGCTCGGCCTGGGTCAGGGAGCGGCCGGCCACCTCGATCGCGAGATCGTCGGGCTGCGGCGGATCCCAGGCCTGGAAGGCGTCCGGCTGGGACCAGATGTCGACGCCGACATCGGTGACGCCGTCCGGGATCGGATCCGCGAACCGTACGCCGAGCGGCAACAGCGCGGAGGCCAGCACCGCCAGGTCGCCGGCCCGGACCGCCCAGGTGTCGAGGCTGTCGGGGCCGCAGACGGCGGCGGCGAGATCGGGGTCGTCCGTCGCGGCGACGATCAACCCACAGTTCCAGGCCGCGCCGAGGAACACGGTGCCGAGCCAGTGCGGTGGCAGGTCGACGGCGATGCGGTCGCCGCGCTCGAGACCGAGCTCGTCGACCAGCAGCGAGCTCGCCTTCGCGACCCAGTTGGCCCAGGTCGTGACCGACAGCTCGACCCGCTCGCCGGTCGCGTGGTCGTAGAAGGTCACCAGCGGCTGGCCGGGGTCGGTGCGCAGGCGGGCCGACAGGACGGCGGGGAAGGTGCTCGGGCTCGTCACGCCCCGAGCCTAGGGTGGGGGCGGCCCGGGCGAGGCCGTAGGGTGCGGCGCATGGTTGACGAGATCCCCGGCTTCTGGGCCGTGGTCCCCGCCGGCGGCGCCGGGACGCGGCTCTGGCCGCTGTCCCGCTCCCGCTCGCCGAAGTTCCTGCACGACCTCACGGGCAGCGGGGAGTCGTTGCTGGAGCAGACCCGGAGCCGGCTCGCACCACTGGTGGGGGACCGCGTGCTGGTGGTGACCGGCGAGGCGCACCGTACGGCGGTCCGCGACCAGCTCGCGAACCTGCCCGAGGACGCCGTGGTGGCCGAGCCCTCGGCCCGCGACTCGATGGCCGCGATCGGCCTCGCCGCGGCCCTGCTCGAGCGGCGGGGCGCCGAGGTGATGGGCTCCTTCGCCGCCGACCACGTCATCACCGACCCCGACGGATTCGCGGCGGCGGTCGCCGGCGCCGTGGCGGCGGCGCGGGACGGCTGGCTGGTCACCATCGGCATCGAGCCGACCTTCGCGTCCTCGGCCTTCGGCTACATCCGCCAGGGCGAGCAGCTGCCCGGGCATCCCGCGGCGCGCAAGGTCGCCGAGTTCGTGGAGAAGCCGTCGGTGTCGGTGGCCGAGGAGTACCTCGCGACCGGCCAGTACCGCTGGAACGCCGGCATGTTCGTCGTCCGGCCGTCGGTGCTGCTCGATCTGCTCGCCGAGCAGGATCCCGGCTTCGCCGCCACGCTCCGTGCGATCGCGGCCGAGCCGCACCGGCTCCCCGAGCTGTGGGAGACCCTGCCGCGGATCGCGATCGACCACGCCGTCGCCGAGCCGGCCGCCGCGGCGGGCCGGGTCGTCACCATCCCGGGCGGCTTCGGCTGGGACGACATCGGCGACTTCGACTCCCTCGCCACCCTGCTCGGCGACGACGACGTCTGCAGCGTCCTCGGCGACGCCGGGCTGACCCAGCTGATCGGCGCCAGCGGCATCGTGGTCCCCGGGTCCGGGCGCACGGTCGCCGTCATCGGGCTCGACGACATCGTCGTCGTCGACACCCCCGACGCGCTGCTCGTGACCACCCGTGCCCGGGCGCAGGAGGTCAAGAACGTCGTCGCCGCGCTCAAGGACCAGGGCCGCAACGACCTTGTTTGATGGCGCGAGCGCGTCGCTCGTTCCTCGCGCCGCGCTGCCGCGCACGCAGTCGCGCTGCGTAGGTCCCGCCTCCGCCTGGCGGCCAGCCTCCGGCACGGCGCAAAGCACCGATCTCGTCGGCTCCGGTCGCTCGTCCCTCGCTCCCTACGCCTCCTCGCCCGGCGTTTCGCGCCGTAGCCTCGCGGCGTTCGACGAGCGCGGTCCCGTGCCATGGGGCCGGTCGTCGCGGGAAGCGAAGGCGACGGAGCGCAGGGAGCGACGAAGGAGCGACCGCAGCGGAGGAACCGAGCTTTCCGCGAGCCGGCGTGTGGCCGCCAGACGGGCTCAACCGGCTACGGAAGCCAACCGCGCGCGCGGCAGCGCGGCGGAGCGAAGCGACGACGCGCTCGCGCCATCAACTCAGTACGCGTAGGGCTCCGGCGCGTCGGTGAACGGGTACTTGTCCATGAAGGACGTGAGTGCCGCGCCGCTGACCTCGGAGCAGTACTGCCAGGCGCCGTACTGCTTCTCGGTGTCGCGGTCGACCCGCCAGTGGGTGAAGGCGATCGGCTCGCCCTTGGGGAAGGCCTTGCCCGTCTCCTTGACGTCGGCCTTGGTCCAGGGCGCGACCTTGAACTTCAGCCGCTGGTTGGTGTCGTTGGCATCCATGATCTTGGCGATGGCGCGCATGGCCGCGACCTGCTCGGAGTCGTCGGCGACGGTGGTGTCGTACCACAGGATCGTGTAGCCGTGCTCGAGGTTGTGGACCAGCTGCTCGAGCTCGGGGCGCGAGCCCTCGGTGTAGAAGCGGTCGCCGATGGGCGCCGGGGCGATGCCGGCGACGTTCCAGTGCGCGCCGAAGGCGACGGGACCGTCGGTGTAGTCCACCTGCTGTCCCTCGGGGACGTGCTCGCCGCTGCCGGTCGCCTCCTTCTCGGTGATGTCGCCGCAGACGCTGGCCGCGGCACCGATCTCGGCGACGCTCTTGCCCTTCCACTTCTGGTCGTTGACCATGTCGCGGACCTTCGGGTAGAGCGCTGCCCCGATGATCACCAGGGCGACCACGACGCACACGCCCACGATGGCCATGCCCTGGCGCTTGTCGGCGCGCTTCTGCTTCCGCCGGATGTCGTCGATGACTTGGCGGCGCTCCGACTTCTCGGACTTGCTGGACTTGGCCACTGCGGGTACCTCGTCTTGGTCGTGAGGGGGCAGGCGTGAGCGCGCCCCGTGCGGCGAACGCGGGAAGTCTACGGAGTCACCGGTCGAAACCGCAGGTCGGTGTCGAGATCGCTCGTCTCGACCCGGTCCCAGCCGTGGGCGAAGGCGACGATGTCGGCCGCGGCGCGCCGCTCCGTCGAGGTCCGTACGTCGACCGCGGTGGCCGCCCGTGCCGGGATCCCCGCGCGGCCCAGCGCCGCGACGAGCTCGGCCGCGTCGACGGGACTGCCGAACGCGGCCCGTCCCTCCGGCCGGGCGGCGACGGCCTGGACGACGGCCTCCCGGGCGCCGTACCCGAAGAGGTCGGCGCCGTCGGCGCGGATCAGGGCGCGTGCCCCCGGCCCGTCGTCGCCGGGCGCGAGGACCAGGTCGGCCCGGCCGCGCAGGACCGCGCAGGGCCGGGCGCCGAGCTTTCCCTGGGCGAGCTCGACCGCCGAGGCGATCTCGTCGGCGACGGCGGGTGCGGTGACCGCGAGCTCGTTGCCGTGGGCGTCGACCCGGCCGGTGAAGGACTCGAGGACGGTCAGACCGGCGGCGCCGATGGCGATGTCGGTCTGGCCCTCGCGCCAGGTGCGGCCGGCGGTGTCGGTGACGACGACCCCGATGTTGACGCCGCGCCGCTCGGCGACGGCGGCGCGCAGAGCGCGCGCGGACGCGTCCGGATCCAGCGGCAGCAGCACCACCGAGCCCTGCTCGACGTTGGAGGCGTCGACGCCCGCGGCGGCCATGGTCAGGCCGAGCCGGTTGCGCACGATACGGGTGGGGCCGCGCCGGGCGACGAGCCGGTCGGTCTCGGCGTCGATCCAGGCCTCGCGGTCGCCGTCCTCGACCCGTCCCTCGGCCTTGCTGACGACCTTGCTGGTGACGACGAGGACGTCGCCGTCGACGAGGTCGTCCGAGCCGAGGGCGCCGAGCAGCGCCGCGGCGAGGTCGTCGCCGGGCCGGATCTCGGGGACACCGGTGGGCGCGATGACGCTGAGCTGGTCCGGCCGGGCGGTCATCGGCACACCAGCTCGATCGCGGCGGCGGCCATCGCGGCGGTGGCGTCGTGGTCGGTCATCATCAGCGGCACGGCGGCCGCGGCGATGCCGGCCGCCTCGAGACGGGCGACCTGGGCGGCGTCGCGCTCGTCGACCAGCCAGCCGTCGAGTACGCCGCCCGCGGACCGCGCGCCGTAGTTGAGCCCGACCCCGGCCGCGCTCACCTCGACGCCGATCGAGGTGAGCATCTGCTCGGCCATGCCGCGCACGTGGGTGTCGCCGACGATGGGGGAGAGGCCGACGACCCGCGCGTCGCTCCCGCGCACGGCCTCGCGGATGCCGGGGACGCCGAGGATGGTGCCGACCGAGACGACGGGATTGGACGGCGGCAGCACCACCAGGTCGGCGCCCGTGATCGCGTCGACCACGCCGGGGGCGGGAGTCGTCTCGTCCATCCCGACGAAGACGACCTGCTCGGCGGGCACCTCGGCGCGCAGTCGCACCCAGTACTCCTGGAAGTGGACGACCCGGCGGCCGCTGGGGGAGTCGGGGTCGGCGACCGCGACGTGGGTCTCGACCCGGTCGTCGGTCATCGGGAGCAGGGTCAGCGCGTCGCCGTACGCGGGGGTGAGCCAGCGCCGGCACAGGGCCTGGGTGACCTGGGAGAGGGGGTAGCCCGCGTCGAGCATCTGGGTCCGCACCAGGTGGGTGGCGATGTCGCGGTCGCCGAGGCCGAACCAGGTGGGCTCCACGCCGTACGCGGCCAGCTCCTCCTTCGCGCTCCACGTCTCCGCGCGGCGTCCCCAGCCCCGCTCGGGGTCGATCCCGTCGCCCAGGGTGTACATCACGGTGTCGAGGTCGGGACAGACCTTGAGGCCGTGGATCCACCAGTCGTCGGCGTTGTTGGCGATGACCGTCACGTGGGCGTCCGCGGCCACACCGGGTAGGGTTCCGCTGGCGATGCCGTGGAGCAGGCCTTGCAGGAACCGGGCTCCGCCCATGCCGCCCGAGAGGACGGTCAAACGGCGGCAGCGTCGCGGCAGGCGACCTCCGGGAACTTGCTCGGCTTTCGCGTCGCCGGAGACACGCTCGCCAGGTTTCAGTTGGCGCAGCGGTCTGCCGATGGGTCCCGCGGCTGTCGCGTCAGGTGTCGATTCCACGGGGGTCAACTGTGCCGTGCCCGGAAAGGGCGGCGTGCACGGGGCTGCCTATAGCAGATTCGACCTTGACTGTTTGGGTATGACACGTATGTAATTCCAGTGGTGTCGTTCGGGGCACCGGGTCGAGTCGTAAGGGGCGATATCGTGAGGGAACTGTTCCTGGTCGAGGCAGAGTCCGACGAGCTGGGGTGGCAGGAGCGTGCGTTGTGCGCGCAGACGGACCCCGAGGCGTTCTTCCCTGAGAAGGGAGGATCGACGCGCGAAGCCAAGAAGGTCTGCCAGACCTGCGAGGTGCGCGCCGAGTGTCTCGAGGCCGCGCTGGGCAACGACGAGCGCTTCGGCATCTGGGGCGGCATGTCGGAACGCGAGCGTCGCAAGCTGAAGAAGAAGGCCGTTTGAGCCCAGCCGCACCCAGCTGATCGCGTCGCGCGTCTCCCGCCGGCACTGACGGTTCGCCCCCTTCGGGCCGTCGGTCGTAGGGTCTGACCTCGTGTCGCAACAATCCGAGGTGGCTGTCCTCCTGGTCAGCCACGACGGCAGCTCCTGGCTGCCGGCGGTGCTCGACGGCCTGCTCGCGCAGACCGCGCCCCCCACGCGGGTCGTGGCCGTCGACACCGGCAGCTCGGACGGCAGCGCGGACCTGGTCCGCTCCGGCCTCGCCGGCCGGCTGCCTCTCGAGCAGCGCAGCCTGCCCCGCGACACCGGGTTCCCCGACGCCGTCGCGGAGGCCGTCCGCGCGCTGGCCGCGACCGGCGCAGCCCCCGAGTGGCTGTGGATCCTCCACGACGACGCGAACCCCGCCCCCGACGCCCTGGCCGCGTTGCTGGCGGCCGCCCGTGAGCGTCCCGAGGCCGACATCCTCGGCCCCAAGCTGCGCGAGTGGCCCTCGTTGCGCCGCCTGCTCGAGCTCGGCGTCACGATCAGTGGCACCGGCCGCCGCGAGACCGGCCTGGAGCGCGGCGAGTACGACCAGGGCCAGCACGACGAGGTCCGCGAGGTGCTGGCGGTCAACTCCGCCGGGATGCTCGTGCGCCGCGAGGTGCTCGAGGAGCTCGGCGGCTTCGACGCCGCCCTGCCGATCTTCGGCAACGACATCGACCTCGGCTGGCGCGCGGCCGCGGCAGGGCGGACCACGATCGTGGTCCCCGCCGCCGTCGTCTTCCACGCCGAGGCGGCCCATCGCGGAGTCCGCCGGACGCCGCTGACCGGGCGCCACACCCACTTCCAGGAGCGCCGCGCCGCGCTCTTCACGCTGCTCGCGAACGCCCGCGGCGCCACCCTGCCGCTGCAGGTGCTGCGGCTCACGCTCGGCTCCCTGCTGCGGGTGCTCGGACTGCTCTGCGCCCGGGCCGTCGGCGAGGCACTCGACGAGCTGGCCGCCCTGCTCGCGGTGCTGCGCCACCCCGGGGCGATCCGCTCCGCCCGCCGGGCGCGCCGTGCCGCGGCGGCCGGTGGCGCCGACCGGTCCCGGGTACGCCGCCTCCTCGCGCCCTGGTGGGTGCCCTACCGGCACGGCCTCGACCTCGTCGGCGACCTCGTCGCCGCCGCGACCAACCAGGCCGCGGATGTCGCCGACCGGCGCCGGGTCGCGGCCGCCGAGCGTGACGCGGCAGCCGGTCCGCCGCCGGCCCGCCATCGCGACGAGGACGAGGAGTTCGCCGACACCGGCATCGTGGTGCGCTTCCTCACCAACCCGGTCGCGGTGGCGACCGCGATCACGGTCGTGGCCCTGCTCATCGGCGTCCGGGACGTGGTCGGCGGCATCGCCGGGGGAGCGCTCTCGCCCACACCCGGGAGCGTCGGCGACTGGTGGGGGCTGCACCTGGAGGGCCACCACCCGGTCGGCTTCGGCAGCGACATCCCGGCCCCGCCGTACGTCCTGGCACTGGCGGTGCTCGGCCTCCCGGTCGGACCCTCGCTCCTCATGTCGCTCCTGATGGCGCTCGCCGCACCGCTGGGCCTGTGGGGGGCGTGGCGGTTCCTGCGCGTCGTCGGCCGCCTCGTCACGCCGTACGGCGCCCCGCGGTGGCTGCTCCTGTGGGGCTCGGTGACCTGGGCGCTGGTACCGCTCGTCTCCGGCGCCTGGGGCGGTGGCCGCTGGGGCGTGGTCGTCGCCGCCGCGGTGCTGCCGTGGATGGCGCACGCCGCCCTCGGCTTCGCCGATCCCGACGCCGCGCACCGCTGGCGCGCGGCCTGGCGCACCGGTCTGGCGCTCGCGCTCCTCACGGCCGTCGCGCCGCCCGCGTGGCTGCTCGTGGCCGTGCTCGTCGCGGTGCTGCTCGGCTGTGCCGTCCGCCTCGTCCCGGGCGAGGTCCGGGACCGCTCCGTGTGGGGACCACCGGTGGCAGCGCTGGCCGTGCCGCTGCTCGTCCTGCTGCCGTGGTGGCTGCCCCTGCTTCTGGAGGGCGGGTTCGCCGGCACCGTCCTCGACGTCGGCCGCTGGCCGACCGCGGCGACCTCCGGCTGGGACCTGCTCGCCGGGCGGCTGGGCGGACTCGGCGCGCCGGCTCCCGTCGGCGTGGCGCTGCCGGTGCTGGCCCTGCTGGCACTGGTGCCGCGCGCGACCCGGATCCCCGTGGTCGTGTGCTGGCTGGTCGCCGCGGTGGCGGCCGTGCTCGCCGTGCCCCTCGCGGTCACGACGGTCGACATCACCGGCCCGGTGGGCCAGCAGCCCGGCCTCGGCGCCGTGCTGCTGGTGCTCCAGGGCGCCTGGGTCACCGCGATCCTGCTGGGCGGGCTCTCCCTCCACCATCTCGGCGACCAGCCCAAGCCCGCCCAGGCCGGCCTGGCCCTCGCCGGCGTCGCCGGCTTGGTCGCCCCGCTCGTCGGGCTCGTGTGGTTCGCGGGCTGGGGCGCGGAGGAGCTGCGTGACCCGCCGGAGTCCGACGTACCCGTCTACATGGCCCAGCGCGCCGAGCAGGCCGAGCAGAACGGCGTGCTCGTGCTCCGCGGCGGCATGGACGCCGGGCTGCGGTACGACGTCCACCGCGGCGACGGCCCGACCGTCGGCGAGGACGAGATCGCCGCGCTGACGGCCGAGGACCGCGGCATCACCGCGACCATCCGCTCGCTGGTGACCTCGCCCGACCCGGACGCGGTCGCCCGGCTCTCCCGGCTCGGCATCCGCTACGTCGTCCAGGCCGCGCCGGCCGACGGCGCCGTCTCCGCGAGACTGGACGCCACCTCCGGCCTGGTCCAGGCCAGCTCGGAGCGCGGTACCCGCGCCTGGCAGGTCAGTCCCGAGCCGGGCCCGCTGCCCGGCGAGCGGGCCTGGGTGCGTTGGCTGCTGCTGCTGATCCAGGCCGCCGCGATCCCGGTGCTGGTCGTGCTCGCCCTCCCGCCCCTGCGAAGGAACCGCGATGAGTGACCCGAAGCCCGCAGGCCGCCGCGCTGCCGTCGCGCGCCGCCGGAGGGTCGACATCCTCGTCGCCCTCGCGCTGGTGCTGCCCGCCGTCGTCGCCGTCGCCCTGGGCGCCATCGGCGACGAGCCGACGCCGCACGCCGGTGTGCGTCCCCCGACCACGGCCGAGCTCACGTCGGCGACCGTCGTGTGCCCCGGGGGCGCCGGCCCGGCGAGCGCCGCGCGCGTCGGCCGCACCCCCGGCGCCGCGGGCGGCGAGCTCGCCGTGCTGGCCGCATCGCCGGACGGCCCCGAGGCCGTGGCCGCGACGCCGGTGATGGTCGCGGCGGGCGCCACCGCCGTCGTGCCCGACAGCGCCGGCCCGATCGTCCTCGACGGCCAGGGCGTCGCCGCGCCCGGCATCGCCGCCGGACGCGACGACGCGCTGGCGCTGCCCGAGTGCCGTCCTCCGGCGTACGACGAGTGGCTGGTCGGACTCGGCGCGACCGCTCGCTACGCCACCACCCTGGAGCTGGTGAACCCCGACGACGGCGAGGCCGTCGTGGACGTCGCGCTCGTCGACGAGGAGGGCCCGGCCGAGGAGCCCGCCCTGCGCGGCATCCAGGTCCCGGCGCACGGCGTGCAGCGGATCGACCTCGCGACCGTGGCGCCCCGACGCGGCACGACGGCCGCCCACGTGACCGTCACCCGCGGCCGGGTCACGGTCACCGCACGCAACACCCGTGACCAGCTCGGCCGGGGCCGCGCGACCATGGACTTCCTGCCGACGCAGGCCGCACCCGACACCGAGAACCTGATCCTGGGCCTCGACGGGACCCGCAACACGACCCTCGTCGTGGCCAACCCCGGCGACGACGAGGTCCGCGCCGAGCTGCGGCTGGTGACCGCCGACGCGACGTTCACCCCGACCGGCGCGCCCGAGGTGTCCGTGCCGCCGCGGGCGCTGCGCGAGGTGGACCTCCGCCCGCTCCTCACGGGCGAGAACGCCGCCGGCGTGCTCGGGGTACTCGTCGAGTCCGCCGACCCGCTGGTCGCCTCGGCCCGGCTGGTGCACCGCAAGGACCTGGCCCTGCTCGCGCCGGCCATCGCCGTGGAGGAGCCGACGGCGGCGGTGCTGCCGCAGGGGGAGAAGACCCTGCTGCTCGGCCACGCGACCCGCAACGGCGTGGTGCAGGTGACGTCGTACGCCGCCGACGGGAGCGTGCTGCGCGAGGACCAGGTCGAGGTCGCTCCGGACCGCGCGGCCCCGCTCGCGCTGCCGCCCGAGGCCGTTCTCGTCGCGGTCGAGCCGCGCAACACCCGGGTCGCGGGTGTCGTGACGCTGCCGGTCAAGGGCGACCAGCCGGGCCTGGCGACGCTGCGCCTGCGGCCCGCCGAGACGCACGCCCGGATCCCGGCGGTGGCACCGGAGTAGGAGCTCCCCGGGCGGCTCCGGTGGCCCGGGCAGGGTTCAGCCCCGGAACCCGGCCTTCGTGCCGCTCCGATCCGGTGTGGCGCTCAGTCGTCGTCCGCGAGATAGCGCGGGTCGACCTGGGCCGGGTCGATGCCCAGCAGCTCGGCGACCTGCTCCACCACGATGGTGAGCACGATCGCCTCCAGGTCGGTGCGATCGGCGGCGCGGTGCTCCAGGGGACGGCGGAAGACGACGAGCCGCGTCGGCGTGCTCCCCGAGCCACGCACCAGCGACGACAGGGGCACCCGCCCGGAGTCCCAGTCGTCGGGCAGCTGCGGAGCGTCCTCGACGGCGTACTCGACGAGGCCGAGGTGATCGGACCAGCGGGCATCGATGGCGGTCACGACGTCGATCATGATCCGGTCGAAGGTCTCGCGCCGGCTGCGCGGGCGGGGTGGCCGGTGGCCCGGCGCCGCCGAGGGCAGCACCGCAGGCCCCCGCATGCCTCGCCCGCGCCGGTCGCGCAGCCGGCGGGGAGCCAGCTCGTCGTGCTCCATGCCAGCGAGCCTAGCCACCGATCGCCCGGGAGGGCGGTAGCGTCTGCGCCGTGAGTGTGAGCCCGGCCCCGCAGAGCCTGCGGACCTGTTCGCGCACGGCGTGTGCCCGCCGTGCCGTCGCCACGCTGACCTATGTCTACGCCGACTCGACCGCCGTGCTCGGCCCGTTGGCGACCTATGCCGAGCCGCACGCCTACGACCTGTGCGACGTGCACAGCGAGCGTCTCTCCGCCCCTCGTGGCTGGGAGGTCGTCCGGCTGGCGCTCGGCACCCAGCAGCAGGGCCCTAGCGGCGACGACCTGCTCGCCCTCGCCGACGCGGTCCGCGAGGCGGCCCGGCCGGTGCGCCGCGAGCCGGTCGAGCAGCCGCAGGAGCCCGGCCGGGAGGTGGCCCGCAAGGGGCACCTCCGCATGATCACGACCGACTGACTCTCCGCTAGTGTCGCGGTCATGGCGAGCGGCACGACGTCCCCTGACAACCTGAGCAAGGTCTTCAAGGCCTACGACGTGCGCGGCATCGTCGGCGAGCAGCTCGACGAGGAGCTGGCCCGTGCCACCGGCGCGGCGTACGTCGAGGTGCTCGGCGTCGACGCGATGGTGATCGGCTACGACATGCGCCCCAGCTCCCCGGCGCTCGCGGGCGCCTTCGCCGACGGCGCGACCTCGGCGGGCGCCGACGTCACGATGATCGGGCTGGCCTCCACCGACCAGCTCTACTTCGCCTCCGGGCATCTCGACCTGCCGGGCGCGATGTTCACCGCCAGCCACAACCCGGCGCAGTACAACGGCATCAAGATGTGCCGGGCGTTGGCGCAGCCGGTCGGCATGGAGAGCGGCCTCGCCGAGATCCGCGACCGGGTCGCCGCCGGAGCGGCGAGCGCCGCTGCGGCGGGCCGGACCGGCTCGATCAGCTCCCACGACGTGCTGCAGGCCTACGCCGCCCACCTGATCGCGTTGGCCCCCGTCGCGGGCCGGCGGCTGAAGGTGGTCGTCGACGCCGGCAACGGCATGGCCGGCCATACCGCCCCAGCCGTCTTCGGCCGTCTCGCCGGACAGGTCGAGATGGTGCCGATGTACTTCGAGCTCGACGGCACGTTCCCCCACCACGAGGCGAACCCGATCGAGCCCGCCAACCTGGTCGACCTGCAGAAGGCGGTCATCTCCGAGCGGGCCGACATCGGACTGGCCTTCGATGGCGACGCCGACCGCTGCTTCCTCGTCGACGAGCGCGGCGAGCTGGTGTCGCCGTCCACCCTCACCGCGCTGATCGCGGCGCGTGAGCTCGCCAAGGAGCCCGGCGCCACGGTGATCCACAACCTGATCACCTCGCGTGCCGTCCCCGAGATCGTCACCGAGCTCGGCGGCACGCCGGTCCGGACCCGGGTCGGGCACTCCTACATCAAGGCCACGATGGCCGAGACCGACGCCGTCTTCGGCGGCGAGCACAGCGGCCACTTCTACTTCCGCGACTTCTGGCGTGCCGACTCCGGCATGCTCGCCGCGCTGCACGCGCTCGCTGCGCTCGCCGAGTCGGACCGTCCGCTCTCCGAGCTGCTCGCGGCCTACGCCCGCTACCCGCTCAGCGGTGAGATCAACAGCACCGTCGCCGACCAGGCCGCCGTGCTCGCCGAGCTGGAGGCGACGTACGGCGGACAGGACGGCGTCACCGTCGACAAGCTCGACGGGCTCAGCGTCGGCCATGCCGACTGGGCGTTCAACGTGCGTGCCTCCAACACCGAGCCGCTGCTGCGGCTCAACACCGAGGGGAAGGACGAGACCACCATGGTCCGAGTACGCGACGAGGTTCTCGCGACGATCCGGAGCGGCAGGTGAGCGCGGTGGGCGACATCGCGCCGGAGTTGCTCGCGATCATCGTCTGCCCCGCCTGCAAGGGCGAGCTCGCGGTGACGCCCGCGGGCGCCGACGACGGCGTGGAGCTGGTGTGCCAGGGGTGCGGACTCGCCTACCCCGTCCGCGACGGGATCCCGGTCCTGCTGGTCGACGAGGCTCGCAAGCCCGCCTGAGGGCGGGACGAAGGAGCGGTCCGATGGTCTGGTTCGACGAGTCCCGGCTGGACGACGAGACGGCGCTCGCCGCCGCCGACCTCCGGCTGCGGACCCTGGCCGAGGCCGGTGCGCGGGTACGCCGCGAGGTCGGTGGCTGCGCCGACGCGATCGCCGAGGCGGTCTCCCGCTCGATCGAGTCCCGCCCCCGCGCGGTGATCGCGGCCGGCCCGGACTCCCGGCTGCTGCGGGCCGTGCTCGAGCCGTTCTGCCCGGTGCCCTTCGTGGCCTGGCCGTCGCCGGCCCTGCCGGGCTGGGCCGGGAGTCTCGACCTGGTCGTCGTGCTCGCGCCCGAGGGCGGCGACCCCGGCACCGCCCTGGCCGTCGCCGAGGCCGCGCGCCGCGGCTGTCAGCTCGTGGTCGCCGCGCCACCCGACTCGGTCGTCGCCGAGCACGCCACCGGTCGCTGGACCACGCTGTTGCCGACCAGCACCGGAGACCAGCTCGCCACCGCCGTCGCGATGCTGTCCTTCCTCGACCAGGTCAACCTCGGCCCGACCACCGAGCCCGACGCCGTGGCGGAGGCCCTGGACACGGTCGCGATCGGATGCTCGCCGCATCGCGACATCTCCATCAACCCCGCGAAGATGCTCGCCATCTCGCTCGCCGATGCCGCCCCGCTGGTCTGGGGCGGGTCGGTCCTGGCCGCGCGGGCCGCGCGGCGGATCGCGGAGTCGATCCGGCGTACGTCAGGGCGCACCGCCCTCGCCGGGGATGCCGAGCACCTCCTCCCGGTGCTGGAGGCGGCGCGCCCCCGCAACGTCTTCGCCGACCCGGTCGCCGACGGGACCGGCGATCGCCGCCCGGTGCTGGTCATGCTCGACGACGGCGTCGACGACCCGGTGGTCCGCGACCAGCGCCACCGGCTCGAGGCCGCGGCCCGCAGCCAGGACGTCCGGATCGAGCACGTCGCCTCCGAGGCGACCGGCGAGGTCGCCCGCTACGCCTCACTGCTGCTCAGCGGCACCTATGCCGCGGAGTTCCTCCGCCTGGGGCTCGTCGCCGACTGACCCGAGACGGGTTCTCAGGATCGGGTTGTCTGACACTTGGTCTCGGCACAGGCGGTTCGGGTACCAAGGAGTGATGTCCTCACCTTCTCGGGACCCGTGGCTCGACAACGCGAAGATGGGCCTGGTCACGCTCGTCGTGGTCGGGCACCTGCTGGCGCTGCTGCCCGCCGACGGGCCGGGCGGGCGGGTCTACGACTTCGTCTACCTGTGGCACATGCCGGCCTTCGTCTTCCTCTCCGGCTACCTCTCCCGTGGCTTCCGCTACAGCCCCACCCGGCTGTGGCAGCTGGTCACGACGCTGCTGGTCCCGTACCTCCTCTTCGAGGGCGCGCTCGCCTGGTTCCGGGTCAATGTGGGCGGCGAGCGGTTGTGGGACCTGTGGCTCGATCCGCACTTCCCGCTCTGGTACCTGCTCGCCATGGTCGCGTGGCGCCTGGTCACCCCCCTCCTGCGGCCTCTGTGGGGAGGCGTTCTCGTGGCCGTCGGGATCTCCGTCGCCGGCGGCTTCCTCGCGGGTGACTGGACCCGCTGGCTGGACGCGCCGCGGGTCCTCGGCTTCCTGCCCTTCTTCGTGCTGGGGCTGAAGACGACGCCCGAGGCGCTGGAATGGCTGCGCGGCCGGTTCCCGGCGCTGCTCGGCGTCGCCACCTTCGCCGTCCTCGGCCTGCTGGCGAGCTCGTTCGAGGCGTGGTCGAGCCGGCCCTACCTCTACTACCGTCCGTACGCGCTGCTCGACGACCCGACCTCGACGGCGGTGCTGACTCGGCTGCTCATGCTGCTGGCCGGTGCCGCCGGTGCGCTCGCCTGGCTGACCCTGGTGTCGCGGATCGGCGGCTGGTTCAGCCGGATGGGCGGCGCCACGCTGGTCGTCTATCTCTTCCACGGCTTCGCGGTGAAGGAGCTGGAGTACCTCGGCTTCGTCGCGTGGGCCCAGGACCGGCCCTGGCTGGGTCTGTTCGGCGCCGTCGTGATCGGCGTGGGCGTCGCGCTGCTGCTGGCCGCCCCGCCCGTGCGCCGGGTGCTCGAGCGGGTGGTCGACCCGTTCGACGTCGCCCACCGCCGGATGCGGGAGGCGGTGCGGCTCACCGGAGTCGTCCACGAGCAGGAGACCGCGGACCGCGCAGCAGCGCGGTCGGTGCCTGCGGGCCGGTAGCCTTTCGGGCATGCCCTGCTGCCCCTCTGGCCTGATCCGTCCCGCCCACCGGGGACGCCGGTGAGCGCCGGCCTGTTCGGCCTGCTCGACGACGTCGCCGCCATCGCCAAGATGGCCGCCGCGTCGATCGACGACGTCGGGGCCGCGGCCGGCAAGGCGACGGCCAAGGCGGCGGGTGTCGTGGTCGACGACACCGCCGTCACCCCGCAGTACGTCCACGGCGTCGCCGCGGAGCGCGAGCTCCCCATCGTCAAGCAGATCGCGATCGGCTCGATCCGCAACAAGCTGCTGATCATCCTGCCGGTCGCGCTGCTGCTCAGTGAGTTCCTCCCCGACCTGCTGCCGATCATCCTGATGGTCGGCGGCACCTTCCTCGCCTACGAGGGCGCCCACAAGCTCTGGCACCTGTTCTCCGGCCACGACGACCACGACACCCCCGTCGCGGAGATCGGCCCGGAGGCGGAGCGGGAGATGATCTCCGGCGCGATCCGCACCGACCTGATCCTGTCCGCCGAGATCATGGTGATCGCCCTCGCCTCCGTGGAGGACGAGAGCTTCTGGGCCCGGCTCGCGATCCTCGTCGTCGTCGCGATCGCGATCACGATCGTCGTGTACGGCGTGGTCGCCCTCATCGTGAAGATGGACGACACCGGACTGCTCCTGTCGCAGCGCCCGTCGGCGTTCGCGCAGAAGGTCGGCCGCGGCCTGGTCGCCGCCATGCCGCGGCTGCTGGCGGTGATCTCGGTGGTCGGCACCGTCGCCATGCTGTGGGTCGGCGGCCACATCCTGCTCGTCAACGTGCACGAGGTCGGCTGGTGGGACGCGCCCTACACCTGGGTCCACGGCATCGAGGAGGACATCGAGCATGCCGTCGAGGGGTTCCTCGGCAGCGCGCTCGCCTGGCTCGCCAACACCGCGATCTCGGCCGTCATCGGTCTCGTCGTCGGGACCGTCGTGGTCGCCGTCGTCCGGATCCTGCCGTTCAAGGGCGACAAGGGCCCGGTCGAGCGGTACGACGAGGGCGAGCCCGCCGCGCACTGACCGCCGCCGAGGCCGGGCCTGGGGAGGTCCGGCTTGGGAGGCGCGCCCTAGTGGTCGGTGCGCTCCTCGCGTCGGCGCAGGTAGCTCCATCCGTGGTGCAGCTGCTCGGCGGAATAGCAGCGCGCCCTCTTGGCGAGTGCCTCGGCGTCGTCGGAGACGTGCAGGGCCCGGCGGCCCGCCGCCGACAGTGCCAGGAGCTGCATCCGGCACGCCTTCTCCAGCAGGACGGCCGCGAAGACCGCCTCGGGGATCGACGGTCCGGCCACCACGACGCCATGATTGACCAGCAGCAGCGCGTTCCGGTCGCCCAGGGCGGCGGCGACGGCCGCACCCAGCTCGGGAGTGCGGATGAGGTCACCGGTCTCCACGAAGCGTGCGATGTCGGGCGGGACGAACAGGGTGGCCTCGTGGGCGACGGGCTGCAGGGGGAGGCCGGTCGACGCGAGGGTGGTGGCCGCCTCGGGGTGGGTGTGGACGACGCAGCTGACGTCCGGCCTGGCTCGCATCACCTCGGTATGGATGAAGCGCTCCAGGTGCGCGGGGCCGCGGCCCTCCACGACGTTCCCGTCGAGGTCGATGAGCTGGATGTCGTCCTCGGCGAGCTCGTCGAACCCCCGGCCCGGCCGTTTGAGCCAGAGCCCGCGCCCGTCCGCGTCACGCAGGGACACGTGTCCCCAGACCAGGTCCGCGTGCCCGTTGGCGGCGAGGATCCGTCCGGCCTCGACGACGGCGCCGCGCGGGTCCGCCGGGGCCGCCTCAGCCGCCATGTCCGACCAGGAACTCGCCGGCCAGCTTGTTGAACTGCTCGGGCTGCTCGAACATCGGCCAGTGCCCGGCGTCGGTGATCAGCTCGAAGGAGCCGTTCGGCAGCAGCTCGCTCGCCCGGCGGCCGACCTCCGCCCGGGTGGTGGGGTTCTGGTCGGACCACAGCACGAGCACCTCGTGGGGGATCGTGACCAGGTCGGCCTCGGTCAGCAGGTAGGACCGGTTCTCCTCACCGGGTTGCTCGGCGACCATCTTGGGCATGGCGAGGCGGCTGTCGGGGCGGGTGTAGATCCGGTACCGCGCCTCGACCAGCTCGTCGGTGACGGAGGCGGGGTCCGCCATGAGCCACTCGAGCCTGGTGCGCACGGACGCGTGCGTGGGTGTGTCGACCGCCTTCTTCGTGACGTCGCGGACCCGGGCGTGGACATCGGCGCTCTCTCGCCGGCTCGCGTCGTCGTCGAGGAGGATGCCGGCGCCGGTCGCGAACACGATCTTGCCGATGCGCTCGGGGTGATGCCGCGCGGTGTGGAGGGCGATCCAGCCACCCAGGCTCTGACCGACGATGTGGGCCCGCTCGATCGCGAGCGCGTCCATGAAGGCGAGCAGGTGCTCGGTGAAGAGGGGGGCGTGGTAGGTGACGTCGAGGGGCTTGTCGGTGAACCCGTGCCCGATGGCGTCGATGGCGTGCACCTGCAGACCCCGCTCCGCGAGGGGGACGACGTTGCGGACGAAGCCCTCGGCGTGCCCGGTGAGGCCGCCGATCATGATGACGTGGTCGCCGGTCCGGCCGGCTTCGACCGACCGGGTGCGCCAGGCGCCGGCCTGGTGGTAGCGGATCTCGGCGCCGAGCGCGCTGTTCCAGAAGGACATGGTGATCACCTTTCGAGGTACTGCAGGAGGTGGGCGTTGACGAGCTCGGGCCGCTCGTAGTGCGGCCACTGCTTGGCGGCCGGGATGGTCACGGCGCGCGCGGCGGGGAGCCGGCCGGCGATGTCGGTCAGCAGCGGCGCGGGCAGGTGGCCGTGCTCGCCGTGGAGGAACAGGATGGAGCGGCCGGCGACGGCGAGGCACGCGGGCTCGACGACGTAGGCCGCGTTGTCCGCGGACCGGACGGCGAGGTGGACCGCTCCCGCGCCGGGGAGCGCGTAGAGGCGGCGGCGGAGGTCGATCAGCTCCTCCTCGACCACGGTGGGGTCGTGGAGCAGCTGGGCGAACCTGAGGCGCACGTTGTCGATGCTCGGGTCGTCGAACGCTCGGCCGCCCGCCGTGGCCGCTGTCCGGACGCGCACGTCGCTCATCCGTTCGGCGTGGGTCTGCAGGCCGGCCGGCTCGATGAGCACCAGCCGCCGTATCGCCGGCGGGCGGGTGGCCAGCAGGTGCAGGACGGCCCACGCCCCGAGCGACTGGGCGACGACGTCGAAACCGCGCCCGTCGTCGAGCTGCGCCATCACCTGGTCCAGATGACCGGCGATCTCGCCGACGTCGTAGCGAGTGCCGGCATGCTCGGTCAGGCCGTGTCCCAGGAGGTCCACCGAGATCACCGTGCGCCGGGCCGAGAGCGCTGGCACGTTGCGGTGGAAGGACTCCAGGTGCCCGCCTCGGCCGTGCAGCACGAGCACGGGTGTCCCGCCACTGTCGTCGTGGGGCGGGGTGACGACGATCCGGGTGCGGACGCCGCCGCAGGTGACCATCCGTACCTCGGATCCTGCGTAGTCGCTCCAGAGGCTCACCCGAGCGACTCCCGGAGACACTGCACGATCCGTGCCCAGGTCAGGTCGGCCGCCTGGGGGGCGTAGTTCGGGTGGGTGTCGTCGTGGTAAGCGTGGCCCGCCCCTGCGTAGCGGTGGAGCTCGGCGCCCTTCGCGGCGGTCGGGAGGGCCTGCTCGAGCGCATCGATCTGCTCGGCCGGGATGGCCTGGTCGTCGCCTCCGAAGTGGAACTGCACGGGTGCCCTCAGCCGCTCCAGCAGCGGGATCCGGGAGAGGGGATCGCCGGTGGGGGAGTACTCGGCGGGCAGGATCGGGATGCCGTAGAGGGAGACGATGACGTCGAGATCGTCGGTCACGGCGCCCCATGCCAGGACCGTGCCGCCACCGAGACAGAAGCCGAGAGCGCCCGCGCGGTCGCGGTCGGCCGCCGGGAGCGACCGGGCGAACCGGAGGCCCGCCTGGAGGTCCGGCACCGCCTGGTCGTCGCGCGCGGCCAGGAACGCCAGGGACCGGCGCTCGTCCTGGGTCGCGTAGCTCTGCGGCGGCATGCCGCCCAGCCGGCTGAACAGGTCGACCGTCAGGGACACGAAGCCTTCGGCGGCGAGCCGCCGGGTGACCTCCTGGCGGTGCGGCGTGACTCCCAGGTTCTCGTGCGCGGTGATCACGATCGGGTGGATGCCGCCGTCGTCGGGCACCGCGAGGTAGCCCCGGATGAGATCGTCCCCCGAGCGGAAGTGGACCCAGCCGGCGCGGGTGCCGTCGGGATGGGCGGTCAGGTTGACGCTCATGGGGCCTTCCTTGCTGCTCCGGCGTCGAGATCGTCGATCGCCTTCTTGGTCGCGGTCGCGACGAGCTTGATGAGGGACTTGCCGAGCTCGGCCAGCCGCTTCTCGTGACCTCGTGCCGTGGGGACGATGACCGCCACGGCGCCGATGGGACGGGCGGTGAGGGTGACGGGGACGGCGACGCCGGACACGCCGGGGATGTACTCGTCACTCTCCGAGGCCCAGCCACGCTGCCGCGCCAGATCGACCTGCTCGGCCAGCTGGTCGGTGCTGACGACGCTCGCGGGCGTGCGTCGCACGAGGTGGATGCGCGGCACGAGGATCTCCGCCTCTTCGCTCGACAGCCCGGCCAGGACCGCCTTGCCGATGCAGCCCCCACCCATGCCGGATCGCTTGCCGACGGGTGAGGCCACGCTCAGCACGTGGGTCGAGTCGACCTTCTGGGTGATCAGGACGGTGTTGTCGATCCAGTTGGCCTCCGCGACCAGGATCGTCTCGCCGGTGGTCTCCGCCATGGTGTGGACGACGTCGGCGGTGACGCGGCTCAGGGTGCTGGCGTTCGAGACCAGCCCGCCCAGCTCCAGGAGTCGGGAGCCGAGGGCGTAGGTGCCCCAGTCGTCCTGGCGCAGGAAGCCGCGTTCCACCAGGGTGCGGGCGATGCGGTGCGTGCTCGACGCCGGCAGCCCGACGGTATCCGCGAGATCTCTCAGGCTCAGCTGCGGGTGAGCCGCATTGAAGGCGAGCATGATGTCGACGGCGCGATCGACCGACTGCACGCTGCGTACGGAGCTTCCCGGCGGCCTCTCGATGCTCATGGCGACCATCTCAGCCGCAGTAGGCCGGCGCGGCATCGACATTGTCCTTCGTCACGACCGTGGTCGGGATCTGACCGATGACCGGCTCGTCGCGGGGGTCCTCCAGCAGGTCGACCATCGTGCTCACGGCCTTCACCCCGAGCTCGTACGGCGAGCTCGCGACCAGCATGGCGAAGCGGCCCTCGCTGGTGGCCTCCAGCCCCTCCTCGGTGCCGCCGTTGGTGATGATCTTGATGTCGGACCGGCCGGCGTTCTCGAACGCGGTCAGCGCCCCGAACCCCATCTCCTCGTTGGGGACGAAGACGTACTGGACGTCGGGGTGGGACTGGAGGAGGTTCTCGGCGACCTCCTGGGCCTTCGCGCGCTGGAACATGCCGGGCTGCTCGAAGACGACCTTCGCCTCGGGGCCCAGCGCGGACTTGAAGCCGCCGACGAAGAGGTCGGACGCGGCTCCGGGCGCGCCGGCGATGATGGCGACGTCCACGTCCTTGCCCGCGGAGTCCTCGTTGAGCCACTGGGCCGCGACCTCGCCGGTGTGCTTGACGTCGGACAGCTCGGCTCCCGCCACACCAGCCATGTCCGGCCCTCCGACGGAGGTGAGGAAGATCGGGATGTCGGCGGCGACGGCCTTCGCGATCGCGCCCTCGAGGGAGTCGATGTTGACGGTCTGGAGCACGATCGCGTCGACCTGACGCACGATCATGTCCTCGACGTTCGCCTGCTCCTTGGCCGGGTCGCGCGTCGAGTTCGCGTGCACGATCTCCACCGGGACGCTCTGCGCCTCGTGGTCGATGCCGGCCTCCAGGCACGTGTGGAAGTCGAGGCTGTCGGCGTTCACGAAGCCGATGGTGTATGCGGTGTCGCCGGCCTCGTCGGTGCCCGAGCCGCAGGCGGCCAGGGTGCTCGTCGCCACGGTGGCGGTCAGGACTGCGGTCAGGATGCGGGACTTCATCATGGGTGGTTGCCTTTCGGACTGGGGGTGGGATCCGAGATCGGGGTGCGGCCGAGCACTCAGTGCCGGCCGCGGTGCCGGAGCTGGTTGACGACGGCTGCCACGAGCAGGACCACGCCGACCGATACCGACTGGTAGAAGGAGTCGATCTGGAGCAGGTTGATCCCGTTGGCGACGACGCCGAGAAGCAGGACGCCCAGCACCGTGCCGGCGACGGTGGCGTTGCCGCCGTGGAGCGCGGTGCCACCGATGACGACGGCGGCGACGACGGTCAGCTCGAGATGGAGGCCGGCGGTGCCGGGGCTGGCCGCGCCCAACCGCGAGAGCAGCATGATCCCGGCCAGGCCGGCCAGCATGCCGTTGGCGACGTAGAGCGCGACGGTGTGGCGGGGTACGGCGATGCCGCCGAGCCGCGCCGCGACGGCATTCCCGCCGATAGCGAGGGCGTCCCGGCCGAATCTCGTCCAGCGCAGCGTCGCGGCGGCGCCGGCGATCACCACGGCGGCGATGAGGAGCAGATAGGGGATCCCGAGGACCTCGCCGGTGCCGAGCTCGGTGAGGGCGCCCCCCGCCGAGACACTCTGTCCCTGCATCGCGATGAGGGCGGCGCCGTCCAGCACGGTCGCGGTCGCGAGGGTCGTGACGAAGGGCGCGACGTTGAAGACGGTGACGACCAGCCCGTTGACCAGCCCGAACACGGCCCCCAGGAGCACGCCGCAGATGCTGGCGACGACGACGTGGGCACCGCTCTCGAGGAGCCTGGCGACGACCGCGACGACGACGGCCACCTGGCTCCCCAGGGAGAAGTCGAGTCCTCCGGCGGCCATGAGGACCGTCAGCCCCGCCGCGAGCACGGCCATCACCGCGACCTGCCGCAGCACGTTGACGACGTTGGGCGTCGTCGCGAAGACCTCGGAGCGCAGCGAGAGGTAGAGGCAGATGAGGAGGAGCACCGCCGCCAGGCCGGCATGCCGGCCGAGCGCCGGGGGCAGCCGCAGGGTGGTGGTCCGGCTCAGACCGATGGAGTTCACTGAGAGCCTCCCAGGAGAAGGTGGGTGAGGGCGTCGTGGGTGAGGTCGTCGACGCGCCGCTCCGCGATCGCCCTGCCGGCGCGGACGACGACGACGCGGTCGGCGAGGCGCATGACCTCGTCGGTGTCGGAGCTGGTGAGGAGCACGGCGATGCCGGACTCGGCCAGGCTCTCGATGATCGTGTGGATCTCGGCCTTGGCCCGGACGTCGACGCCGCCGGTCGGATCCTCGAGCAGGCAGGCGCTCACCGCGGTCCCGGACAGCCACTTCGCGAGCAGGGCCTTCTGCTGGTTGCCGCCCGACAGGGCCGCGACCGGTGGGTTCGGTTGCAGGGTCACGACCCCGAACCGCGCGCGGGCCTCGCCCGCCGCGGCGCGGAGCTGTCGCCAGCGCATCAGCGGCCGGCGTGCTCTCGGGTGGAGTGCGGTGACGTTCTCGTCGACGCTGAGCTGCGGGACCAGTCCGGTCCCCAGGCGGTCGCCCGTGACGCACCGCAGGCCGGACCTCAGCGAGCTGCGGATCCGACGCGGACGGATCTGCTCGTCCCGGAGCGACACCTTGCCGTCGTACCCCGAGCGCATGCCGCTGAGGAAGGGGAACAGCTCCTCGTGGCCGTCGCCGGCCGGCCCGATGACGGCGACGATCTCACCGGCACCGACCGTCACGCTCAGGTCGGCGATCCGGCCCGGCTTGGCGAGACCCTCGATGCGGAGCACCGGCGTGTGCGCACGTGCGGGCCTCGGCGGCCGCTCGTTGACGACGGTCGTGCCGACCATGGCCGAGACGATCTCGGCGGCGGACGTGCTCGCCGTCTCGGCGGTCAGCACGACGTGGCCGTCGCGCAGGATCGTGACGTCGTCGCTGAGGTCGATCACCTCGTCGAGGTGATGGGAGATGTAGACGACGCTCGTCCCGCCCTCGGCGAGCTGGCGCACGAGCCGGTGGATGAGCGCCGCGTCGTGTCCTCCCAGTGAGGCGGTCGGCTCGTCCAGGATGAGGATCCGGCCGCCGCGGTGGGACTCCCGGGCGATCTCGACGAGGGTCGGGCTGCCTGGGCCGAGGGTGTCGACCGCCGTCTGCGGGTCGAGGTCCAGGTCCAGGTCGGCCAGCATCGACGCGGCCCGGTCGTGGACGTCTCGCCAGGCGACGACACGTCGCCGGCGAGGGAGCCGGCCGAGCATCAGGTTCTCGGCGACGCTGAGCGCGGGCACCAGGGTCCGGCGTTGGTAGACCGTGGCGATTCCGGCGGCCCGCGCGGCGCGCGGCCCCTGGTGTGTCAGCGGAGCCCCGTCCACCTCGATGACTCCCGAGTCCGCCGCGACGGCGCCGCTCAGGATCTGCACGAGGGTCGACTTCCCCGCTCCGTTCATGCCCAGGAGGGCGTGGATGCGGCCGGCCCGAGCGACGAAGTCGACGCCCCGGAGCGCCGTCGCCCCGCCGTAGGACTTGACGATCCCGCGCATCTGCAGGGTGGGCGTCGCCCGCGCCGGGGGACGGTCAGTCATGGTCCGCGTCCTGGTGGCTCGCCGGCGCCAGGCGCTGCGCGTGGGTGTACATCCGCCCGTGCGGAACCCCGAGGAGGACGAGCAGGTTGCGCAGCGCCACCGGGTTCATGCCGCGCTCACGAAGGTCGCTCGCGTCGAGCTCGAGGACCGATGCCCGCTCGGCGTCGTCGAGCGGGAAGCGGTCCATGACCGCGGCGGGATCGCTGCGGAAGCGCTCGAGGAGGCCGTCCTCGTGCTCGAGGGACCGGGCCAGCTTGGTCAGGCCCAGGACGCTCATGCCGCGACCTGCATCCTGACGACCCCGATCCCGATCGCCCAGTCCGGCATCGGCGCGTAGCCGAGCAGGTCGGCCGGCCCGCCGGCGCACGCCTGCGCCAGGACCCAGGTACGGATCTCGAGGGCACCGTTGCCGGCCTCCTCCAGGATCTGCTCGTCGCTCCACGTGAGTACCTCCTCGAGGTCGCCCCGCTGCAGGGTGTCGAGGAAGTGGCGGTCCCAGACGGCGTTGACCTGTCCGAACTGCGGGAGGCCCACCCAGTGCGACACGCCGCCGGTGGCGATGACAGCGACCGTGGTCTCGCCGGGCAGTCCCTCGATGGCCGCACGGAGACCGCGTCCGAGATCGCGACACCTGCCCAGAGGGGGCAGGGGCGGTGTGTTGCAGTTGACGAAGAACGGGACCACCGCCCGCTGCTCGAGCCCGAGCCGGAGGATCGGGACCATGAAGGAGTGGTCGAGCGGCATCTCCATCGCTCGCGCCACGTCGAATCCCGCGGCGACGAGCCGGTGGTGCAGCCCGTCGCTGGCCGAGGGGGAGCCGAGGACGGTCCCTCCGGGGTTGCCGTACTCGCCCCATGCCGGGTAACTCTCCGCGGAGCCGAGGCAGAAGATCGGGTAGTGCTCGAGACCGAACGTCTCGTAGTGGTCGGTCGCGACGACGACGACGACGTCGGGATCGGCCGCGGCGAGGTCCTGCGCCATGGTCTGCCAGGCGGACCTCAGGACGTCGTTGCGGTCCGGGTGGGCGTCGGGGTTCTTGATGATCGCCCCCACGTGGGAGGTCGCTCCGGCGTAGACGAGCCGTCCCATCAGAAGCTCACCTCCACGTCGTGCATGATCGGCGCGCCGCGGCGCGCGACGTCGGTCGTCAGCAGGGCACCGCAGCTCGGACAGGCGTACTGGCGGATCTCGAGCTCCGGATTGAGGCGGGTGGCGAGACTGACCTCGTGCACGTCGGTGATCACCCGGTGCCCCGCCCGGGCACGCCACGGGTCGGACAGGGACGACAGCACGCTCCCGCACCGGCACGCCGCGTAGGTGGCGCCGTCCGCCCCGCGCAGGACCTCGAGCGCCGCGCCCAGGGGCGCGACGCGCTCCAGCCCGCCTTCGGGGTGGGGCGTCGCCGCGGTGGCCGAGGGCCACGATCGCCGCTCCTGGCGCAGGTCCGCTCGACGCGCAGCTGTCGCGCGCTCGTCGACGCTGCCGTCGTCGGCGAGGACCGCGCCGTAGAGCCGCACCGCGGCCTGGGGAGACACCGCGCCGTGACGGATGTCCTCGGCGATCGCGGCGGCGGGACGGGCGAGCGGGTCACCCCAACCGCCGCCCGACTGGTGGATCGTGGAGAGGACGTCGCCGTTCTGGATCGCGAACGCACCCTGCCGGCCGTGCATCTCGGGACGCTCGCCCCCGATCTCGTCCAGGTCGGCGACGTGGCGGCCGGCGGCGAACTGCGCGATCACGTCGGAGCCCGAGATCAGCTCGCGGATGTTCTGGGTGCCGGGGAAGCCGCCGAAGATGCCGGTCGAGTTCGGGGCCTCCCATCCGTGACCGTTGCACATGGCCTTGAGCGCCGTACCGCGGTGCACGAGGAAGGTCGATCCCATGCTCTGACCGCCGCGGAACTCGCCCGCTCCACCGGAGTCGGTGACGAGGCGGCGCTCGAGGTAGAGCAACGGGGTCTCCAGCTCCATGTCCTCGGCGTTGGAGATCCGCTGGCGCTCGATGTTGTGCTGACCCTGCGTCCAGACCCCGTCGCGGTGCGCGTAGGCACCGCCGCCGGTCGCGAGGCAGTCGAGGATGACGTGGGTGAACGGGTCGCCGTGCGCGGTGCACCCGCTGAGGACGAACTGGTCGGGCCCGCCGGCCGGCGCCGCCTGGGCCTCGCCGATCAGCTCGTCGGAGCATGCCACCAGCTTGGACAGGGCCTCGATGGCCGTCATCTCAACCAGCCACCCCGCCTCGAGGGCGCCGCCGGAGACGGCGGCCGGCCGCGTGGCGTTGCAGATCAGGCCCTCGGGAGCGTACACCTCGACCGGCTGGAAGAGGCCTTCGTTCCACGGGGCGTCGTAGGCGAGGGTGGGCAGCAGCGCCGCGTTGATCCCGGCCATCAGGCCGGCGGACGTGCAGTTGATGTAGCCCTCGACCTGGGGCGAGGACCCCGAATAGTCGAAGTGCAGGCGATCGTCGGTCTTGGTGAGAACGAGGTCGACCTCGTAGAGCTGGTCGAGGCCGCCGTCGTTGTCGAGGTAGGCGGTGCTGCGGACCACGGCGTCGGGCAGCTCGCGGAGGCGGTTCCGCAGGCGCCGGTCGGAGAGGTCGATCAGGCCCGCCATGACGGCCTTGACGGTCTCCACGCCGTAGCGCTGCGCCAGCTGGCCCATGGCGCGCACGGCGGTGTTGTTCGCCCCGATGAGGCCGCGTAGGTCGAGGTTGACGGCGGGGGCCGCTCGGGTGTGGGCCATGATCAGGTTCCACACGTCGGTGCGGATGCGGCCGTCCTCGACGAGCTTGGTCGGCGGGAGCTGCAAGCCCTCCTGATAGCACTCGGTCGCGTCATTGCAGAAGCTGCCCGGTCGTGAGCCGCCGACGTCGGGCATGTGGCACATGGCGCCGGCCCACGCGATGAGCTCGCCGTCGAAGAAGATCGGCGCGACGACGCCCATGTCCTGGGCGTGGATGGAGCCCTTCCACGGGTTGTTGACGACGAACATGTCGCCGGGATCGATCCCGGGGTCCTCCGCGCAGTCCTCGATCACGTGGCGCGTGATGAGCGCCATCGACGCCGAGTGCAACAGGATCGTGCGACCCATCGCCGCGACGGAGCCGTCGGGCAGGTAGAGCCCGACGTTGAAGTCGTTGGCGTTGACCACGTGGGGGGAGCCGGAGATGGCGGCGAGCGTCGCGCCCTGCTCGTCGGTGATGGCCAGCAACCGGTGCCGGATGACCTCGAAGGTGACGGGGTCCACGTCGTGGCTGACCGCGGTGCGCCGGTCGACGTCCGGGGTGGGGGTGTCGGTGGCCATCAGTTTCCCTTGCAGTTGATGATGATGTTGGCGTTGGCGTCGACGGCCAGCTCCTGGCCGGGACCGACGACGATCGTGGTGCCCTCGAACTCCAGGACGGCGGGCCCGACCAGCTGGGCGCCGGGGCCGACCAGCTCGCCGCGGTGGACCGGGACCTCGACCCGCCCGACCTCGGCGAACACCACCTGGCGGGTCCCGATGCCGGCGGCGTCGAGGCTGCCGGCATCGACCGGCGCGGACGGCGCCAGGGACTCGACCGTGGCCCGCCCTTCGACCCGCAGGGTGTTGAGCTCCAACCCGGCGCTGCGCAGCGCGGTGCCCTTGCCGTAGATCCGCTCGTAGGTCTCGAAGAACTCCTCGACGACGGCGCGCATCACCTCGACCGTCACGTCGCCGTCCGGCAGGACGATGGGGAGCTCGTGGGTCTGGCGCCGGAACTTCAGGTGGACCGAGCGCACGAAGCGCACCCCCGGCGCGTCGTCGAGGTCGGCGTGGACGCGGCCGATCAGGTCCTGCAGCGTCGACGTCAGCCGCTTGAGGTCGAAGGCGCTCGCGGGGTCGGCCGTGCCCGGGGGCGTGCGTTGCAGGTCGGTCGCCTGCAGGGCGCGGAACCGGTCGGCGGTGACCGTGCCGTACGCCGAGTGCACGGTGGAGGTCGGCGGCACGACCAGGGTGTTGATGCCGGCGGCCTGGGTGTAGGCGCAGGCATGGGTGGGGCCGGCGCCGCCGTAGGCGAAGACGACGAAGTCGCGCGGGTCGCGCCCCTGCTCGACCGTCACCTTGCGCAGTAGGTCGGCCATCTGGTTGTCGGCGACCGTGCGGATGCCGAGCGCGGCCTCCTCGACGCTCATGCCCAGCGGCTCGGCGATGTGCAGCCGGATGGCCTCCTCGGCGAGGTGCTCGTCCAGCTTCATCCGACCACCGAGGAAGTAGTCGGGGTCGATGATGCCGAGGACGACGTCGGCGTCGGTGACGGTGGGACGCTGGCCGCCACGGCCGTAGCAGGCCGGGCCCGGGACCGATCCGGCGCTCTCGGGGCCGACGACGAGTGCGCCGACCTCGTCGACCCAGGCGATCGAGCCGCCCCCGGCTCCGATGGCGGTGACCTTGATCCGTGGAATCGCCAGGTGGTAGTTGCCCACCTCGCTCTGGCGCTCGACCAACGGTTCGCCGTCCAGGATCAGGCCGACGTCGAAGCTCGTCCCGCCCATGTCGCTCGTGATCACGTTCGAGTGGCCCATGGCCGCGGCGAGCCTCGCCGTCGCGAGGACCCCACCCGCCGGGCCTGAGGTCAGCAGCGAGGCGGCGCGTCGCGCGGCGTCTCCGGCGCGCATGACACCACCTCCCGAGTCCATGACCGAGAGCTCACCCACGAAGCCGGTCTCGTGGAGGCGACCTTCGAGGTTCTCCATGTAGTCGCGGATGACGGGACCGAGATAGGAGTTCACGACCGTCGTGGCGGTCCGCTCGTACTCGCCGATCACGGGGGAGATCTCGTGCGAGAGGGTCAGGTAGACCTCCGGCCACTCCTTCTCGACGATCTCGCGCACCCGAAGCTCGGCTCGCGGGTTGAGGAAGGACCACAGGAAGGAGGTGGCCAGTGCCTGTACGCCGGCCGCCCGCAGCCGTCGGAGTGCGGAGCGGACCTCGGCCTCGTCGAGGGTGACCAGCACGGTGCCGCCGGCGTCGACCCGCTCGGGGATCTCGGCGATGGCGTCGCGGTCGACGATCGGGTCGGGGTTGCGGCGGCGGCTGTAGTGGCCGGTCGCGGCGCCCAGCCCGACCCAGGAGGTCATGGAGCGCTGGATGAGCATCGTGTCGGCGAACCCGGCGGTGGTGAGCAGCCCGGTCGCGGCGCCCTTGCGCTCGATCAGCGCGTTGGTGGCGGCGGTCGTTCCGTGCGCGAAGTAGCGGATGTCGGAGGCGAACTGAGCCAGTGGCCTGCCGACGGAGGCGGCCGCGAGCTCGAGGGCGTCGATGATGCCCTCGGAGCGATCGTGCGGGGTCGTCGGCGACTTGAACAGGCGCGGACGGTGGCCGCTCTCGAGGAGCACGAGGTCGGTGAACGTGCCTCCGATGTCGGTACCGATGAGGTAACCGTCGGCGGGCGTGGCGGAAGGGCTCAAGGCGGCTTCTCTCGTGGTCGGGAAAGTGCTGCCCAACCCTGAGATCGGGGTGACCTGTGACACAAGGCACATTCCGCACCACGGAAAGTTCGGCCCGACTATGCCGAAACTGCGGGCCTCAGACCTCGCGCGGCCTCCTTGCCCCTCGGGCCCGGTACCGGCCTCGAGCTCGAGCTCGAGGAACGGTCAGGCGCCCGGAACCGGGAGTCGGACCGTCGCGTCCAGCGCGAGCGCGAGCTCGCGCCCCTTCGTCTCGAAGTGCCGGCGGAAGTAGCCGGTGTGCTCGTCGTGCTCGTGGAAGTGGTGCGGGGTCAGCACCGCCGAGAACACCGGCACGTCGGTCTCGAGCTGCACCCGCATCAGCGCGTCGACGACCGACGACGCGACGAAATCGTGCCGGTAGATGCCGCCGTCGACGACCAGGGCCGCCGCCGCGACACCGGCGTACCGGCCGGACAGGGCGAGGCGGCGTACCTGCAGTGGGATCTCGAACGCGCCGGGCACGTGCACCACGTCGACCGCGTAGCCGCGCTGCTCGAGCTCGGAGCCGAAGGTGGCGACGGCGACGTCGACGATGTCGGCGTGCCAGCGGGCCGCGACGACGGCGACGGTGCGGCTGTGGGTGGGAGCGGCGGGTGACATGGACTCTCCTCTTCGCGTGTCACCCAGGGCGTGACGACGCGCGCGAGGCCCGTCGCGTTCTCTTCCGTCCGGACTGTGACCGTCGGCTCCGGAGTCGCACCGGATCTGCTGACCCGGACCGTCGGGGAGACCGGTCCGGCGCTCGCGGGCTCGGCCGCCCCGGATCCGCCGGGACGCCCTCACCGCCGGTGGGGAGTTCCACCCCGCCCTGAGAACGTACGGCAGCAGGGTAGCGCCCACGCCCGCCAGCGGCGGCGGCGTCCGCGGGCGGGTCAGCCGCCGACGCAGTCGTTCGAGCCCGAGTAGCAGGGCACGTAGTGCGGGTTCGGCGGAGGCGGGTCCTCGCGCAGCAGGTCGGCCCAGTCGACCGCAGGCACGGCGAACAGCACCGCCGACCCCAGTCCGGCGACCGCCACGACGGCGTGCCACCGGATCGCTCGCCGGGCCCGGCGCCGCACGGCCAGCGCCAGCGTGGTGGCGGCGGTCGTGGCCAGCACCGCCACGAGCACCCGGTAGAGGCGGATCGCGTCGGCGTCCGGGCCGCCGCACGCGCCGCCGATGCAGAAGTAGGCGCCGAACTGCAGGAGCGGCAGGAACAGGGCGATCCCGGCGGTCGCCGCCGAGGCCAGGGCCTCGACCAAGGTGGGCAGGAGAGCGGGGTGGTCGCGATCGGACAGCGCGGGACGGGGCATGGGGGTACGGTCGCGTCCGGCCGGGCCCGGCGCATGAGTACGCGGCCCCAGGCCGTGCAGGCGGTCCACGAGCCGGTCCGGGCCCGACCGGAACGGTCTCCGATGATTCCCCCGGCCCCGGGCCCCGCTTGTAGGGTGTCCTACGTCATGCGCGGGAGATCCCGACGATGCGCAGATGCGCCGCAGGACCCAGCTGTCACACGACACTCGAACCTCGAGGATCATTCATGGACTACAAGGTTGCTGACCTGAGCCTGGCCGAGTTCGGCCGCAAGGAGATCGAGCTCGCCGAGCACGAGATGCCCGGCCTGATGGCGATGCGTGCCCGCTACGGCGCCGACCAGCCGCTCAAGGGCGCCCGGGTCGCCGGTTCGCTGCACATGACCATCCAGACCGCCGTGCTCATCGAGACGCTGACCGCGCTCGGCGCCGACGTCCGCTGGGCCACCTGCAACATCTTCTCCACCCAGGACCACGCCGCGGCCGCTATCGTCGTCGGCAAGGACGGCACCGTCGACGCGCCCGCCGGCACGCCGGTCTTCGCCTGGAAGGGCGAGACGCTGGCGGAGTACTGGGACGAGGCCGAGAAGGTCTTCGACTTCACCGACGCCGACGGCAACAAGGTCGGCCCCAACATGCTCCTCGACGACGGCGGTGACATCACCCTGCTCGTCCACAAGGGCGTCGAGTTCGAGAAGGCCGGCGCCGTGCCCGGTCAGGACTCCACCGACAACGAGGAGTTCAAGGAGGTCCTCCGGGTCCTCGCCCGCTCGCTCGAGAACGACCCGCAGCGCTGGACCAACATCGCCAACGGGATCAAGGGCGTCACCGAGGAGACCACCACCGGTGTGCTCCGTCTCTACGACCGGTTCAAGGAGGGCTCGCTCCTCTTCCCGGCGATCAACGTCAACGACTCGGTCACCAAGTCGAAGTTCGACAACAAGTACGGCTGCCGCCACTCGCTGATCGACGGCATCAACCGCGGCACCGACGTCATGATCGCCGGCAAGACCGCGGTCGTGTGCGGCTACGGCGACGTCGGCAAGGGCTCCGCGGAGTCGTTGCGCGGCCAGGGCGCCCGCGTCGTGATCACCGAGATCGACCCGATCTGCGCGCTCCAGGCCGCGATGGACGGCTACGAGGTCAAGCGCCTCGAGTCGGTCGTCGAGACCGCGGACATCTTCATCACCACGACGGGCAACTTCGACATCATCCGGGTCGAGCACTTCGAGAAGATGAAGCACCAGGCCATCGTCGGCAACATCGGCCACTTCGACAACGAGATCGACATGGCCGGCCTGGCGAAGATCGAAGGCATCGTCAAGGACGAGATCAAGCCCCAGGTCCACCAGTGGATCTTCCCCGACGGGAAGAAGGTCATCGTGCTCTCCGAGGGCCGCCTGCTGAACCTCGGCAACGCGACCGGCCACCCGTCGTTCGTCATGTCGAACTCGTTCACCAACCAGGTCCTGGCGCAGGTCGAGCTCTTCACCAAGCTCGAGGAGTACCCGATCGGCGTGTACGTGCTGCCCAAGCACCTCGACGAGGAGGTCGCGCGGCTGCACCTCGACGCCATCGGCGTGGAGCTCACCGAGCTCACCCAGGCGCAGGCCGACTACCTCGGCGTCCCCGTCGAGGGTCCCTTCAAGTCGGACGCGTACCGGTACTAGGGCGCGAGCGCGTCGCCTGTCGAGGCGCACCGCACGGGCGCTCGCTGCGCTCGGCCCGCGGGTGCGCCTCGACGCGGCTTCGCCGCGGGCGCCGCGCTGCCGCGCACGCGGTCGCGTTGCGTAGGTCCAGGCTCGGCCTGGCGGCAAGACATGCGTGGCTGGCGGTCGGACGGACGTCGCGCCGCAAGGCTGACGTAGCGAAGCTGGTTGTTCGCGAGCCCCGCACCCTCTCAGGGTGCGGGGCTCACGGCGTTCTCCCGCCTAGGATTGCGCCATGACCCCGCCCACCAGCGCGCCGTACCCGACCAAGGGACGCGTCCTCGTCGTCGACGACGACGCGCCGCTGGCGGAGATGCTCGGCATCGTGCTGGGTCAGGAGGGCTTCGAGAGCCGGGTCTGCGCCCGCGGCGACCAGGCACTCGGCGCGTTCCGGGACTACCGGCCCGACCTGGTGCTGCTCGACCTGATGCTGCCGGGCAAGGACGGCATCGACGTGTGCAAGGAGATCCGCGCCGAGTCCGGGGTCCCGATCGTGATGCTGACGGCCAAGGGCGACACGGTCGACGTGGTCGTCGGGCTCGAGTCGGGAGCGGACGACTACGTCGTCAAGCCGTTCAAGCCCAAGGAGCTGGTCGCGCGGATCCGGGCCCGGGTACGCCGTACCGAGGCGGTGCCCCAGGAGACGCTCACCATCCGCGACGTCGAGATCGACGTGGCCGGTCATGCGGTGACCCGCGGCGGTCGCGAGATCTCGCTGACGCCGCTGGAGTTCGACCTGCTGCTCTGCCTGGCGCGCAAGCCGGGGCAGGTCTTCACCCGGCAGGTGCTCCTGGAGGAGGTCTGGGGCTACCAGCACGCCGCGGACACCCGCCTGGTCAATGTGCACGTGCAGCGCCTGCGGTCCAAGGTCGAGCACGACCCGGAACACCCCGAGATCGTGCTGACGGTGCGCGGTGTCGGCTACAAGGCCGGCGCCGGGTGAGCCCGCGGCGGCCGGAGCCGGCCGCCGCGTGCTTGCGGTGCTGCGCCGGTGCTGGGCGTGGCTGGCGCCACGGCTGCGCCGCGGGCTGACCTTCTGGCGTCGTTCGATCCAGGCCCGGGTCGTGGTCAGCACCGTCGTGCTGTCCGCGGTGGTGGTCAGTGGCGTCGGCTGGATCCTGCTCCAGCAGACCCGCGAGGGCCTGCTGCGCCACCGCGTCGACGTCGTCCTCGGGGAGGTGGACGCGGAGGTCAGCGACGCCCAGGGCCGCCTGGAGGCGGCGTCGGGACGCGAGGGCAACGCCGGGCGCCAGCAGCGCGACCTGGTCGACCCGATCATCGAGCGCGGCGACAGCCGCGGGTACGCCGTCGTGCTGGCCGGCCCCGAGGAGGAGGGCCCGCCGCTGCGGACCGGCGGCGGCGAGTACACCAGCGGCCTGGACCTGGCCAGTGTCCCCGTCACGCTCGAGGAGCACTTCGACGGCCCGCTCCGCGCGACGGCCTGGACCTACACCGAGATCGTCCGCTCGACCGGGACGGGGGCCGACGCCCGCACCACGAGCGAGCCCGGGATCGTCGTCGGATCGCAGGTGCAGCTGCCGTCGGACGGGCAGACCTACACGCTCTACTTCCTGTTCCCGCTCGCCGAGGAGCAGGACACCCTCAGCCTGGTGACCCGGGCCCTGCTGACCGCCGCGGTGCTGCTCCTGGTGCTGGTCGCGGGGGTGACCTGGCTGGTGACCCGGCAGGTGGTCAGCCCGATCCGGATGGCCCGCGAGGTCGCCGAGCGGCTCGCTGCCGGCCGGCTCCAAGAACGGCTCCAGGTGACCGGTGAGGACGACATCGCCCGCCTGGCCTACTCCTTCAACCAGATGGCGACCAGCCTGCAGCGCCAGATCCGCCAGCTGGAGGAGCTGAGCTGGGTCCAGCGCCGGTTCGTGTCCGACGTGTCCCACGAGCTGCGCACGCCGCTGACCACGGTCCGGATGGCCTCCGACGTGCTCCACGACGCCCGGGCGAGCTTCGACCCCGCCACGGCCCGCTCCGCCGAGCTGATGCAGGCCGAGCTCGACCGGTTCGAGAACCTGCTCGTGGACCTGCTGGAGATCAGCCGGTTCGACGCCGGCGCCGCCGTCCTCGCCACCGAGAACGTCAACCTCGGCGACCTGGTACGGCGGGTGGTCGACGCCGCGCGCCCGCTGGCCGACCAGCGCGGACTGCGGGTGCTCGTGGCGGAGCCGGACGTGCCGGTCCGGGCCGACGTCGACGTACGCCGCATCGAGCGGATCGTGCGGAACCTGGTCACCAACGCCATCGACCACGCCCTGGCCGACGACCCCACCGAAGCCGTCCTCGTGCGGCTCGCCTCGGACGACGAGTCGGCGGCGATCACGGTGCGCGACCACGGCATCGGCCTGGCACCGGGGGAGGCCTCGATGGTGTTCAACCGGTTCTGGCGCTCGGACCCGGCGCGCACCCGGACCAGCGGCGGCACCGGCCTGGGGCTCGCGATCGCCCAGGAGGACGCCCACCTGCACGGCGGCTGGCTGCAGGCGTGGGGGCGGACCGGTCAGGGCGCGCAGTTCCGGCTCACCGTGCCGCGGCACGCCGGCGGGACCCTGCGCCACAGCCCGCTGCCGCTGGTGCCCGAGGACGCCGCGTCGAGCGACACGGGGGCCGTGGTCGTGCGGGGCGGCGTCGTCGCGGGTCCGGAGGAGGGACGATGACGCCCGCCGCGCCGCACCGGATCGTCGCCCGGGTGAGCCCTGTGCTGGTCGCCGTGCTGGCCCTGGTCCTGTGCGGCTGCACCTCGCTGCCGACCTCCGGCCCGGTGGTCGAGGGTGGCGGCGCCGACCAGGGCGCCACCCGCCGCGCGAGCGACATCGACGCCCGTCCGCCGCTCTCGGGCGCGTCGCGGACCGAGGTCGTCGCCGGCTTCCTCGACGCGATGACGGCCTGGCCGGTGCAGACCAGCGTCGCCAAGGAGTACCTCACCGCCGAGGCCGCCGCGGCCTGGGATCCGGAGCGGGAGACGATCATCTACAGCGAATCGCTGCCCGTGCGGGAGAGCGCGGGCACGGTCTCGGTCCGGCTGACCGCCGCCGACCGGCTCGACTCGGTCGGCGCGTGGCAGGGGGCGGTGGCGACCGACGAGCTCACCCTGGGCTTCCGGGTCAGCATCGAGGACGGGCAGTACCGGATCGCGGACCCGCCGGACGCGCTCGTCGTACCGGCGGGGTGGTTCCGGCAGCGCCATCGACAGGTCTCGCTCTACTACTTCGACCCGATCGCGCAGATCCTCGTCCCCGAGCCCGTGTTCGTCCCCGAGGGCGACCAGCTCGCCACCAGCCTGGTCTCGGCCCTGCTCGCCGGGCCCCCGCCGCGGGCGCAGGGCGTGGTGCGCTCGTTCCTGCCGTCCGGGCTGACCATCGGCCTGTCCGTGCCGGTGGACGACGCCGGAGTCGCCGACATCGCCCTCGTGGGGGAGCCCCAGGCGATCACGGCCCAGCAGGCCGAGCTGATGCTCGCCCAGCTGGCGTGGACGCTGCGCCAGGATCCGTCGGTGACCGCGCTGCGGGTCAGCATCGACGGCACCGACCTGCCCCTGCCGGGCGGCGTCTCGCAGTACTCCGTCGAGGCGGCGGCGGTGCTCGGCCCTGCCGGTCCGGGCGGCGGCCGCACTCTCTTCGGGGTGAGCCAGGGCCGCCTGGTCACCGGCAACGTCGACGGCGGGCTGACGCCGGTCAGCGGCGTGTTCGGCGACGAGGGCGCGGGGCTGGACGCCGTGGCGGTCACCCTCGACAACCAGCAGGCGGCCGCGGTCGATCTCGACGGCGGCCGGGTCCGGCTGGCGCGGCTGCAGCGGTCGGCCGCCGAGCCGGCGGCGCAGACCCTGCTGTCCGGCGGCCGCTACGCCCGGCCGGCCTTCGACCACGCCGACCGGCTCTGGGTGCTGGAGCGGCGTCGCGAGGGAGCGGTGGTGTGGCTCTACGACGAGCAGGACGAGGACGTGGTGCGTGCCGTACGGGTGCCGGGGATCACCGGCACCCGCGCCCGCGGGCTGGTCGTGAGTCGCGACGGCACCCGCCTCGTGGGGATCGTCCGCTCCGCCGAGGGTGACCGGGTGGTGGGAGCCCGGGTCCTGATCGGCGGCCGGGGCCAGGTCCAGCGGGTCGGGCGGCCGTTCGTCGTCCGCGAGGCCGAGGGCAGCAATATCACCGACCTCGCCTGGAGCGGCCCGATCCGGCTGGGCCTGCTCACCGCGACCGCACCGGGCAAGCTCTACGAGGTGGACGTCGTCGCCGCCGACGGGGCCACCGTCGGGGTCGACGTCATGTCGACCATCGTCACCGGCAAGGTCCGTGGTCTCGCGGCCTCGCCGGTCGAGGACGCCCCGATGCTGGCCGTGTACGCCGACCAGTACGTCGACGTCGTCCGCCAGGAGCGGCACGCCTCCGACCCGGAGCTGACCCAGCTCGACTACGCCGGCTGACCCGCTTCTCCGCTGGCCGCTTCTCCACAGGTGCGCGCCACCCGCTTGCGGCGAGGAGTGCGGCGCTGCTGGGGTGGCGTGGGTGAGAACGCTGCCGCTCCTCGCCGACGGCTTCGTCGACCTGGTACTCGGCTCTCGTTGCGTGGGCTGCGAGCGGCCGGGGCGGCCGCTGTGCGACCGCTGCCGGGCGGCCCTGCCCGTGGAGGCGAGCCCGCGCCGGCCGACGCCGTGCCCCGACGGGCTGGTGCCGCCGTACGCGGCCGGCACCTA
Source organism: Nocardioides sp. LHD-245 (assembly GCF_030929495.1). GTDB lineage: Bacteria > Actinomycetota > Actinomycetes > Propionibacteriales > Nocardioidaceae > Nocardioides. The sequence continues at coordinate 272,353 of NZ_JAVFWN010000001.1, forward strand.
CGACGGCGTCCTGCGTGCGCTCGTCCTCGCCCACAAGGAACGCCGGGTGCTCGCCCTCGCGGCGCCGCTCGGCGAGCTCCTGGCCGTGGCCGTGGCGGACGCCGCCGCCACGGCGGCGGGCCCGCTGGTCCTGGTGCCGGTGCCCTCCCGGGCCGCGACCGTGCGACAACGCGGCCACGACCCGACCCTGGTCATGACCCGTGCGGCCGCGCGGGTGCTGGGACCCCGCACCGTCACCGCGCCCCTGCTCCGCCTCCGGCCGGGCGTCATCGACCAGGCCGGCCTCGACGCGGCCGGCCGGGCCGCCAACCTGGCCGGCTCGATGACGGCTCCCGCGGCCGCCGTACGCCGCCTCGCCCGGCGCTGCCCCCGCGCTCACGTCGTCGTGTGCGACGACGTCCTCACCACCGGCGCCACCCTCCGCGAGGCGCAGCGCGCCCTCGAGGCCGCCGGGGTCCCCGTGCTCGCGGCGGCGGTGGTCGCGGCCACCCGGCGGAGGTCGGCCGGCGGCGGGAGTGGTGTCCCGGCGCTGAACTTCGGGTGAAGCCTTTCGTCGTCACCAGCGACGGACTAACGTCTGGTCATGGAGTCCGCCCGGGTCCGTGGTTGCGTCGCTCAGACCGGGCGCGAGCCCGGTCGGACGCGGCAAGCCGATGCCAGTCGCAGGCGAAACGGTCCACGTAAGCCGGCCCTCGGGCCGGTGATCACGGTGCGGCTTAGTCGTCAGTCCTGCCTCGGCCCGGACGTCAGATGCGTCCGGTCCCGGGAGAAGGCCGGTAGTGGCAACAAGCTGCGGAAGCCTCAGCAGGCGGGTGTGGGGACGAAGACCAGGTCGGCCGGGCGGGCTCCTTCTCCTGGCGCGAGCGTGTCGCATGTCGTGCTCGCCGCACGGTCCTCGCTTCGCTTCGGACCGCGGGCTTCGCACGACGCGGCTTCGCCGCCGTGCGACACGCTGCCGCGCGCGCGGTCGGGTTCGGTAGGTCCCGCCTTCGCGTGGCGGCAGGCCTTCGACGCGGCTTCGCCGCCGTGCGACACGCTGCCGCGCGCGCGGTCGGGTTCGGTAGGTCCCGCCTTTGCATGGCGGCAGGCCTTCGACGCGGCTTCGCCGCCGTGCGACACGCTGCCGCGCGCGCGGTCGGGTTCGGTAGGTCCCGCCTTCGCGGCAGCGGCCGGCACGAGCGCCGGGCAGTTCTGCCTTTTCCCTGCTGGTCGACAAGTGGGCCAGCACTCGCACTTCCTGCCGGGGCGGCAGGAGAAGCCATCACACCGAAATTCCCTTGGAGGTATCTGATGGATGTTGTGGTCACCGGACGGCACTGCGAGATCTCGGACCGGTTCCGGGAGCATGCCGCTGAGAAGCTCACCAAGCTGGAGAAGCACGATCACCGGATCATCCGGGTCCATGTGGAGGTGGACTGCGAACCCAACCCCCGCCAGCACGACCAGGCGGTGCACGTCGAGCTGACGGCCTTCTCCAAGGGGCCGGTGATCCGGGCCGAGGCCGCCGCCGACGACAAGATGGGTGCGCTCGACCTCGCCCTCGACAAGATGGCCGCGCAGATGCGCAAGGCGGCCGACCGGCGGCGGGTGCACCGCGGCCGTCGTACGCCGGTCTCGGTCGGCCGGGCCCTCTCCGACGTGCCGGCCACGGTGGTCGAGGAGGTCGAGGAGGAGGTCGCGATCGACCGCCAGGTCGGCCCGATCACGGTCACCGGCGACGGTCCGCTGGTAGTGCGGGAGAAGACGCACCCGGCGGCTCCGATGACTCTCGACCAGGCCCTCTACGAGATGGAGCTGGTCGGTCATGACTTCTACCTGTTCGTCGACAAGGAGAGCGAGCGGCCGGCCGTGGTCTACCGGCGCCGCGGCTACGACTACGGGGTCATCTCGCTCGACCTCGGGAGCAACGACGGCTGAAGCGTGGTCCGGACCGGCAGGCTCTCGGGAGGTCGTGTCATGATGCCGCAGTGGCGAGTGGGACTTCGCCGGCAACCGCAGCACCGGGTCCGCCCGTGAGCGAGCCGGTACGTGTGGTGGTGGTCGACGACCAGGAGCTCTTCCGGCGCGGGCTGACCATGCTCCTGGCCATCGAGGACGGCATCGAGGTCGTCGGCGAGGCGAGCAACGGCGTCGACGGCGTCGCGGTCGTCGTCGGCACCGCTCCCGACGTGGTGCTGCTGGACGTCCGGATGCCGAAGCAGTCCGGGATCGAGGCCTGCGTCGCCATCAAGGAAGCCGTCCCGACGACGAAGATCATCATGCTGACCATGTCCGACGACGAGACCGACCTCTACGAGGCGGTCAAGAGCGGCGCCTCGGGCTACCTCCTCAAGGACTCGTCCATCGAGGAGGTGGCCCAGGGCGTCCGCGTCGTCGCCGACGGCCAGTCGCTGATCAGCCCGTCGATGGCCGCCAAGCTGATCGACGAGTTCAAGACGATGTCCAAGCCCGACCGCTCGACGGGCCAGGCCCTCAAGCTCACCGAACGTGAGCTGGAGGTGCTCCGCTTCGTCGCCCGCGGCCTCAGCAACCGCGACGTCGCGGCCCAGCTGGCCATCAGCGAGAACACCGTCAAGAACCACGTCCGCAACATCTTGGAGAAGCTCCAGCTGCACTCGCGGATGGAGGCGGTCATGTACGCCGTGCGCGCCAAGCTGGTCGAGCTGGAGTAGCCCCGGGCGACGCCGGGCTGTCGGCGCCGGCTCCTAGGGTGGCCCCGTGCCCACCACGCAGTCGCTGTCGCTCCCGCAGGCCCGCCGGATCGCGTTGGCGGCGCAGGGCTTCCTCGACCCCGCCCACACGGCCCCGACCCTGCGCACCTTCGACCGCACCCTGGCCCGCATCGGCGTGCTCCAGGTCGACAGCGTCAACGTGCTGCAGCGCGCGCACTTCATGCCGCTGTACTCCCGGATGGGCGCCTACGACGTCGACCTGCTCCGCCGGGCGGCCAGCGGGCGCCGGCGGCGGGTGGTGGAGTACTGGGCCCATGTGCAGGCGTTCATGCCTGTCGAGCTGTGGCCCGCCATGCGCCACCGGATGGCCGACTACCGCGCCCGGCGCGGCAAGTGGTTCGCGGTCGACGAGGGCGACGTGCTGGAGGGGGCGCTGCTCGCCGAGATCACCGAGCGCGGGGCCAGCACCGCCCGCGAGCTCGACGACGGGCTGCCCCGGTCGAAGGACCACTGGGGCTGGAACTGGTCACGCACCCGGCGGATGCTCGACTACCTCTACATGACCGGCGCGCTCGCCATCGCCGACCGCACCAGCCAGTTCGAGATCCGCTACGACCTGCCCGAGCGGGTCCTGCCCGCGACCGTGCTCGACGCCCCGGAGCTTCCGGCGGCTCAGGCCCACGTCGAGCTGGTCCGCCGTGCGGCGCGGTCCCACGGCGTCGCGTCGGCCCACTGCCTGGCCGACTACTACCGGATCCGGGTGGGCGAGGCGCGGGTCGCGATCGACGAGCTGGTCGCCGCCGGCGAGCTCGAGCCGGTCGTCGTGCAGGGCTGGCGGCGCCCGGCGTACCTCCACCGCGACGCGCGCCTTCCGCGCCGGGTCGGCGCCCGGGCCCTGCTGAGCCCCTTCGACCCGGTGGTGTGGGAGCGCGACCGGGGGGAGGCGCTGTTCGACTTCTTCTACCGCATCGAGATCTACACCCCGGCCGAGCGGCGGGTGCACGGCTACTACGTGCTCCCGTTCCTCCTGGGCGACCGGATCGTCGGACGGGTCGACCTCAAGGCCGACCGCCCGACGTCCCGCCTCCTCGTGCAGTCGGCCTGGGCGGAGCCGCACGCGCCGGCCGAGACCGCGGCCGAGCTCGCCGCCGAGCTCGCGCGGCTCGCCGGCTGGCTCGGCCTGGCGGAGGTCGTCGTCGGGCCGAAGGGCGATCTCGCCCCCGCGCTCGCGGTCGAGGCGCGGCGCGGCGCACCACCCGAATTCGTCGTTGATCGGCCCGATTCGCGACGAATCCGGTAGGTGCGTGGTTCCCCGGTCAGGTGTAGAGCCGCTCCAGCACGTCGGCGTACTTGGCGTGTACGACGCGCCGCTTGAGCTTGAGGGTCGGGGTCAGCTCCTCCGACTCCGCCGTCCACTCCACCGGGAGCAGCTCCCAGGCCTTGACCTGCTCGGGCCGGGAGAGCCGCTCGTTGGTGGCGTCGACGGACTGCTGGGCGACGGCGAGCATGGCGGGGTGCTGGGCGAGCTCGGCCAGCGACGTGCCGGTGGGGATCCCGAGCTGGGCGGCGACCAGGGGCGCGATCTCGGCGTCGAGCGTGAGCATCGCGACGACGTACGGGCGGCCCTCGCCGAAGACGAGCGCGTGACCGACGATCGGGCTCTCCTTGAGGTGGTTCTCGATGTTGGAGGGCGCGATGTTCTTGCCGGAGGAGGTGATGATCATCTCCTTCTTCCTGTCGACGACCTTGAGGAAGCCGTCCTCGTCGAGCTCGCCGATGTCGCCGGTGTGGACCCAGCCGTCGGCGTCGATGAGCGCGGCCGTCGCGTCCGGCTGTCGGTAGTAGCCCTGCGAGACGACCGGGCCGCGGGCCAGGATCTCGCCGTCCTCGCCGAGCGTGATCTCGATGCCGGGCAGCGCCCGGCCGACCGTGCCGAGGCGGAACTGGTCGGGGCCGCAGGACGTGACGGCCGCACAGGTCTCGGTCATGCCGTAGACGTCGTAGATGCGCATGCCGAGACCGGCGAAGAACCTCGCGACCTCGAGCGGCATCGGCGCCGCGGCGGAGGCAGCCCACTCGCAGCGGTCCAGGCCGAGGAGGGCGCGGAGGAAGGCCAGCAGTCCGGCGTCGGCAGCCTGGAAGCGGGCCTCGAGGTCGGGAGAGATGCTGCCGCCGGCCTGCTGCGCCTCGACGTACTCGAGGCCGATCGCGAGCGCGCCCTCCACCTGCGCCCTCTTCTCCGGGTCGGTCTCGGCGGCGAGCTTGGCGGAGATGCCGGTCTTGATCTTCTCCCACACCCGCGGGACGCCGAAGAAGCGCGTCGGATGGACCTCGCCGAGGGCGCCGAGCAGCAGTGCCGGGTCGGCGATCAGGTGGATGTGGGCGCCGTTGACCTGGGGGATGTACATGCCGAGGGTGCGCTCCGCGATGTGCGCGAACGGCAGATAGGAGATGAAGTCGTTGTGCCCGGTCGTCGCGGCGACCCGCAGCGAGCATGCGCACTCGTAGAGCACCGCGTGGTGGGTGAGCACGACGCCTTTGGGGTTCCCGGTCGTGCCCGACGTGTAGAGGATCGTCAGTGGGTCGTCGGGTGCGATCCCGGCCGCGCGAGCCTCGAGCTCGGCCGCGTGCTCAGCCCGCCACGCCGCCCCGGACGCGGCGAAGGCGTCCCAGGTGACGAACCTGTCGTCGCCGGCGGGCGGCTCGGCGTCGATGAGGACGATCGTCCGCAGCGAGTCCGACGCGCCGAGGGCGCGCTCCCACCGGGCGAGGTGGTCGGCGTTCTCGAGGACGGCGACGGTGGGCTCTGCGTGCCCGGCGACGTAGGCGACCTGGTCGGGGGAGAGCGTGTTGTAGACCGACATGGAGACCGCGGCGGCGTGGACCGCGCCGAGGTCGGCGACGACGTGCTCGATCCGGTTGCTCGCCATCAGCGCGACCCGGTCGCCGGGCCGGACACCGGCGGCCACGAGCGCGCCCGCGACGTCGAGCGCCTGTTCGCGCAGCGTGGCCCAGCCGACGGTGCGCCAGCCGGGCGCGTAGCCGGCGGACAGGTCGACGCCGACCTTGTCGGAGTACGCCGGGCGCTCGCCCTCCGCCGCGACGGTGCGAGCCAGCGCGGCGGGCAGGGTGAGGCCGGCGATCTCCTGCTCGATCTCGGCACGGATCGCCAGGGTGTCGGTGCTCATCGGTGTTCCTCTCGGTCGGTCGGGTGGGGACGGGACTACTGCTGGGGGACCTCCGCGGAGCCACGGCCCTGGGTGCCGGGCGGCGGGTCGGTGCACCGGACGTCGGTGCGCGGCTCGCGACGGCTGGTGTCCTGGACGTCGCGCTGGACGCTGCGGTCGTAGACGCAGTTCTTGAGGATCCGGGGGACCAGGAGCACCCGACCGCTGCCGTCGCGGGTGCTGCCGGCCATCACGTCCGCCTGGAGGGGTGCCCAGTCCAGCCAGTGCTGGAGGCCGCGGAGGTGACGTGCCGCCATCTCCGTGACCGGTACGCCGTCGCGGAGCATCCGGCGCAGGTCGGGCGCCGCGCGGCGCCACCAGCGCTGGAGCCGCGGCAGCAGGTCGATCGCCTGGGCGACCGTGCTCCGGATGGCGGGCGTGGCCGTGGCGAGCGCCTGCGCGACCGCCTCGAGATCGGCGGAGAGCCGGCGGATCTGGGGGGACAGCTCGGCCACCGTGGTCAGCGGAGTCTCGGCCCGCCGGGCCAGCCGGGTCAGGTCGGGTTCGAGCCGGCGCAGCATCGCGAACGCGCTCTCCAGCTCGATCGCCAGGGCGCGCAGGTCGACGTCCTGGTCGCTGTCGCCGAAGATCGCGGCGGTCTCGGTGGCGATGGTCCGCACGTCGGCGACGTCGAGGTGGGACATCAGCTCCTGGGCGTGGGCGAGCACCTCCGGCACACCCAGCGGGACGCTCGTGGCGGACACGGGCACGGTCGCCCCGTCCGCGAGATAGGGCCCCCGGTCGGTCGTGGGACGCACGTCGAGGTACTGCTCACCGACCGCCGACAGGTTGCGCACCTCCATCGCACTGTCGCGCGGGACGCGGACGCCGGACTCGATCTTCAGGGTGGCGACGACGCCCACGCCCACCTCGGCGCTGAGGCGCACGTCGCTCACCTCGCCGATCCGCTGTCCGCGGTAGGTGACCACGGAGCCCTCGTGCAGCCCGGCCGCCTGCGGCAGCTCGACGGTGACGGTCATGGGATGGTGGAAGAGGGAGCCGCCGACGACGGTGTCGGTGACGTAGACGACGCCCGCGACGAGGATCACCAGGATCAGGCTCTGCGCGACCCGGATCCGGCGGCGCCACATCCGGGCGCCGGAGGCGGCCGTCTCCGCGGGGCTCGGGGGCCGGCTCACGGCGCACGCCCGGTCGAGGTGAGTGCCTTCAGGTCGAGCAGGAAGGTCAGGTCGAAGTTCGCGAAGTCGCCGGGGGCCGCCCGGTCGCTGCCCTCGGCGAAGGCGACCAGCCCGGCCATCACGCCGTCGATGTCGGCGCGGCCTCCGAGCAGGGACCGCACCACCGGCCGCATGTCCTCCAGCTGGGCGACGAGATCGGAGCGCACCGCCTGGGTGAGGGGCGTGGCGACGGCCTCGAAGCGGCTCAGCGACGCCATCGCCGCCACGAGCTGCTCGCGCTGCTGGTCGAAGGTCGTGACCAGGTCGGCGAGGTCGGTGAGCGAGCGAGTGATCGCGGGCAGGTCCCCGGCCAGCCGCGTGGTGAGCCGGTCGAGCGCAGCGGTCAGCCGGTCGACGCGGGGGAAGTCGGCGTTGAGGTCGGTGACGGCCGTGTCGAGCCGGCCCAGCAGGCGGCGTACGTCGCCGGCGTTGCCGGTCAGCGCGAGGTTGAGCTGGTCGATGATCGTGGAGATGTCCGCGAAGCTGCCGCCCGTCACCACGGTCGACAGCGCGCTGAGCAGATCGGTCACGTCGGGGGCGCTGCCGGTCGCGGCCACCGCGAGGGTCGCGCCGTCGGCGATGACCGCTCCCGTCTCGCCGGGGAACAGCTGCACGAAGGCGGTGCCCATCGGTGACGTCAGCCGGATCTCCGCCCGCGAGGAGTCACGCAGCCGGACCGCGGTCGACACGGCGAGCTCGACCTCGGCGACGTAGTCGCCCGCCTCGACGGCGGTCACCTGGCCGACGGTGGCGCCGTCGAGCTTCACGGGTGCGTCGACCGGGAGGTTGAGGGCGTCGGCGAACTCGATCGTCACCTGGTACGTCGGTCCCCGGACCAGGCCCGGCAGCGGGACGTCCTCCAGGGTGAGCCCGCAACCGGCCGTGAGGGCGCCGAGGAGCAGCATCGCCGCGGCGGCCACGCGCCGGAGGCCGATCACGGGATCCCTCCCGGAAGTCCGTCGTAGACGCCGTCGAGGAGCGGGTCGAGGATGCCGGTGCCCTGGCCGTCGAACAGCAGGCCGCACAGCCGGTTGCCGGTCTCGCCCGCCAGCGCGCCGGCGAAGACCCGGCAGGTGTGGTCGCGGAAGGCGGCGGAGAACGGGCCGGCGCTGAAGGCGAACTGGACCCGCAGGCGGCCGAGGTCCCAGTCGTAGGCGCGGGCGAAGTTCTCGGCCATCGTCGGCATGGTGTCGAAGGCCTCCTCGAGGGAGTCCTGGCGCGAGCGGACCACCGCGACCACGTCGGCCAGCCCCGCGAGGTCGTCGCCGAGGACCTCGCCGTTGTCCTCCAGGAACCGGTCGGCCAGCCCGGTGAGCTCGTCGAGACCGTCGAGTGTCGCGACCAGCTCCTGGCGCTGCTCGGCGAGGACCGCGCCGGTATCCGCCGCCGCGCGGGTGAAGTCACGCAGGGCGAGGTCCCGCTCCGCGAGGGTGTCGACGAGAGCGACGAGGTTGTCGGTGACCGCGGTGAGGTCGCCGTCCTTGGCGTTGACCATCGCGAGGGCGTCGCGGCTCTCCGCCAGCGCGGCGCGCAGGTGCGGGCCGTTGCCGTCGAGGGCCCGGGCGGTGGTGGCCAGGACGTCGCCCAGGCCGGGGCCGCCCTGGGCGCCCGGGCCGCCGTCGAGGGCCAGCACGAGGTCGTCGATCGCCTTCGCGATCTCGTCGACCGTGGCGGGCGCCCGGGTGTGGTCGACGTCGATGTGGGCGCCGGACGCCAGCGTCGGGCCCTCGGTCCAGGCCGGGCCGAGCTCGACGTACCGGTCGGTGACGAGCGAGCCCTGGAGGATCTGGGCGCCGGCGTCCCGCGGCACCCGGGTGCCCGGGACGAGGTGCAGGACGACACGCATGGTGGCGCCCCGCGGCTCGATCCGGGCGATCTCACCGACCTTGACCCCGAGATAGGTGACGTCGTTGCCGGCGTACACGCCCGTGGTGTCGGCGAAGTCGGCGGTCACGACGAGCTCGTCGGGGTCGTCGCCCCCGAGCCAGCCCAGCAGCCGGACGCCGGAGAGGAGGAGGACCAGGGCGAGGACCGCGCCGGCCGCGAGGAGGACGTGGCGCCGGGTCACCTGCAGTCCTCCGGCGTGATCGAGCAGACCAGGTCGTCCGGGATGATCGCCCAGGGCGCGTTGACGCCGAGCCAGGGCCCGTCGCCGGTGGCGTTGGTGAAGACCCGCATCGTGGGGCCGGCGAGCTGGAGGGTGCGGTCGAGCTGGGCGCGGTGCTCGTCGAGGACGCGCAGCACCGCCCGCAGGTCGCGCAGCGCGGGCTCGAGGTGCGGCGCGCTCGCGCGGACGAGCGCCGTCAGCCCGGTGACGAACCGGCGGGCGTCGGCCAGCAGGGCGCGCAGGGTCGCCTTGCGCTGCTGGACCATGAGCAGGACGGTCGTGCCGTCGGCGAGCACCCGATCGAGCTGGTCGGTCTGGCTGAGCACCAGATCCGTCACCCGGCGGACCGAGGACAGCAGTGCGTCGAGCTGCTGCTCGCGGCCGGTGGCCAGGGCCGAGACGCCGGCGATCCCGTCGAGGGCGTCGCGCAGCGCGTCGGGCGCGAGATCGAGGTCGGTGGCCAGGACGTCGACCGCCGCTCGCACGCGGTCGAGGTCCAGCGCCTCGACCTGCGGCGTCGACTCGAGCCAGAACTGCTCGATGGTGTAGCTGTCGACGGCGTGCTCCACGGCGATCGTGCTGTCGTCGCCGAGCGGTCCGCCCGACCCCGGGGCGAGGGAGAGGAAGCGCTCGCCGAGGATGGACAGCAGCTTCACCTGCACGCTGCTGTCCTCGGTGACGCCGAGGTCCTCGGGTGATCCGGTGAGGGTGAAGCGGACGTCGACCTGGTCCCGGTCGGCGCTCACGGCGGTGACCTCGCCGATCCTCAGCCCCGCCATGCGTACGTCGTCGCCCGGCTCGATCCCGGCGGCGTGCCGCAGTCGGGCGTGGTACGCGGGATCGCCCGCGAGGGCCCGGACGCCGAGCAGCAGCAGGCCGATCACGAGCAGCGCCGCGACGACGCGCAGCGGCCGGGCGAGCCGTCGGAGGGTGACCATCAGCGACACCTCTTCGAGTGCCTGTTGCCCGTGATGCCGAGGTCGAGCTTGACCGGGACGCCGGGCCCGGCGGCGGCGAGGGTGCAGACGTAGACGTTGAGGTAGCTGCCGTAGCCGAGGGTGCGCAGGTAGGTGTCGAGCTGCCGGGGCACTGCGGCGCCGGTCTGCACCAGCAGGTCGGTGCGGCCGGCGAGGTAGCGGAACCACGGGTTGCTCAGCACGGCGACGTCGACGGCGGGGCCGCGGACCTCGTCGACCAGGTCGGCGGTCGTGGCCGACAGCCGGGCGAGTGCGTCGAGGCTGGTCGCGATGCGGTCGCGGTCTTGGGCGAGACCGCCGGTGAGGGACGCGAGACCGTCGACGAGCCGGGTGATCTCGGTGCGGTGCTGATCGGTGGTGTCCAGGACGAGGGTGACGTTGTCGACGACCTTCGCGAGGGCGGCGTCGCGGTCGACGATGCCGGAGGTGAGCTCGGCCGTCTGGTCGAGCAGGTGCCGCAGGGTCGGGCCCTGCCCCTGGAGCACCTCCACGATGTTGGTGGCCAGCTGGTTGACGTCGGCGGGCTGCAGCAGCTCGAAGATCGGCTCGAAGGCGTTGAACATCGCGGTCAGGTCGAGCGCCGGCCGGGTCCGGTCGAGGGGGATCCGGGCGCCGTCGGCCAGCGCCGCGGCCGCCGCGGTCCGGTCGGGGCGGCTCAGGGCGACGTAGCGCTGGCCCATCAGGTTGAGGTAGTCGACCGAGGCGATGACGTCGTCGTGCAGGCGCTGGCCGGCGGCGACGCTCAGGGTGACCACGGCCAGGCCGCGCTCGTCACCGCCGCCGAGCCGGGTGGCGGTGACCCGGCCGACCCGGACCCCGGCGATCCGGACGTCGTCCCCCGCGCGCAGCCCGGTGGCGTCGCGGAACACCGCGGTGACCGTGATGGCGTCGCCGCGCTGGGCGCGGGACAGGGTGCCGGCGACCATGCTGGTCAGGACGACGGCGACGAGGGCGAACCCGACGACGCCGAGCACGGCACCGCGGTGGCGGCGCAGCTCGCTGAGCTGACGGCTCATCTCCCACCTCCGCACGGGCCGGGGAGACCCCGATAGGCCGGGCAGTCCCTCGGGTCGCTCGCGTCATACGGGTCGAGGAGCTGGGGTGCGAGGACCCCCTCCATCTGGATCCGGCCGTTCTTCACCGCGGCGGCGCCGTTGCGCAGCAGCACCGGGACCTTGCGCAGCAGCTCGGCGAAGGCGGGGTACCGCTCGGCGAAGACCTCCAGGTTGGCCGCGGTGGCGTTGAGCAGGCGCGCGGTCGAGGCGCCGTTCTCCCGCAGGAAGGTGGTGACGCCGGCCTCGCCGTCGAGCAGGGCGGGCAGGCCGGTGAGCAGCCGCGAGACCTCGGTGTGCCGGCGGACCAGGGTGCGCGCCAGCGGCCGGGTGTCGCGCAGGGCCCGCACCAGCCGCGGCTCGACGTCGGCGACCAGATCGACATCCCGGGCGAGCAGGTCGAGGTCCGTGCGGACCTGCGGATGGAGCTCGGCCCACCGGCCGAGGAAGCCGTTGCCGTCGCGGACCAGCTCCGCGATCCGGGCGCCGCGGCCGTCCAGGGCGGCGGCGAGCTGGGACAGGGCCACGTCCCACTGGGCGGGGTCGACGGCCGCGAGCAGCCGCTGGGTCGCGGAGAAGGTGTCCATCAGCCGCAGCGTCGCCGTCGAGGTGTCGGCCGGTACGACGGCGCCGTCGGTCAGGTGGCCGGCGCTGGCGGTGGCGCTCGCGGTGGCGGTGGTGGTGGCGGTGGTGGTGGCGGGCGTGGTCGTCGTGGCGGCGGCCACCAGGTCGACGTACTCGTTGCCGAAGAGGGTGCCCGGCAGCACCCGGGCGGTGACGGCGGCCGGGATGAGGGCCGCGTGCTCCGGGGCGACCAGCACCTGGGCGCTCGGCCCCGCGGGGTCGACCTCGACCACGCGGCCGACCCGAAGCCCGTCGTACTTCACGTCGGAGTTGATGCCGAGCGTGTCGCCGACCGTCGGGAGCTCGACCGTCACGCGCACGTCGTGGCTGAGCACGCCGAGGGTCTGCAGGCCGAGGATGCCGGCGAGGGCGCCCACCAGCACGAGCCCGGCCACGCCGGCTGCGGCGAGGCGCAGCCGCAGGATGCGCGGCGCCGCCTTCGCGTGGGCGAACAGGAACTCGCTCATGGCGTCATCCCGAGATCTGCACCTGCTGGTCGGCGCCCCACAGGAGCAGCGTCAGCAGGATGTCGACGACGGTGAGCGAGATGATGCTGGCCCGGATCGCGCGGCCGGTGGCGCGGCCGACCCCCTCGGGACCGCCGGTGGCGGTGAAGCCGTGGTAGCAGTGGATGAGGGTGACCACCGTGGTGAGCACGACGACCTTGATCGCGGAGTAGATGACGTCGATCGGCGCGACGAAGGTCCGGAAGTAGTGGTCGTAGGTGCCGGCGGACTGACCGTAGAACGTGGTGACCATCAGGTCGGTGGCGACATAGGTGCCGACCAGGCCGATCAGGTAGAGCGGCAGGACGACGATCCACGCGGCGACCAGCCGGGTGCTGATCAGGTAGGGGATCGGCCGGATCGCCATCGACTCCAGCGCGTCGATCTCCTCGCTGATCCGCATCGCGCCGAGCCGCGAGGTGAAGCCGCAGCCGATCCGCGCGGCGAAGCCGAGCGCGGCCACCATCGGTGCGAGCTCGCGGGTGTTGGCGTAGCCGGAGATGAAGCCGGTCAGCGGCGCCAGGCCGATCACGTCGAGGCCCTGGTAGCCCTCCAGGCCGACCTCGGTGCCGGTCAGCGTCGACAGCAGGAGCACGACGCCGACGACCCCGCCGCCGACCAGGAAGATGCCGGAGCCGAGGGTGACCTCGGCCAGCACCCGCTGGACCTCGTGCCGGTAGCGGGTCACGGCGATCGGCAGTCCGGCGACCGCGCGCCAGGCCAGGACCAGCTGCAGTCCGATGCCGGCGAGCGGGCCGACGACGGCCTTGTCGACGGTCTCCTCGATGGTCGTCACGGAAGGGCTCATCCGATCGGGCCTCCCGCGAAGGTGCTGTAGACCTGGGAGATCACGAAGTTGGCGGCGAACAGCAGCACGAAGTTGGTGACGACGGCACTCGTGACTGCCTCGCCCACCCCGGTCGGGCCGCGGTCCGCACGCAGTCCCTTGTACGACGCCACGACGGCGCAGATGACCGCGAAGATCGCCGCCTTGGCCAGGGACAGCCACAGGTCGGAGAGCTGGGCGAGGGTCGTCACGGAGGCGAGGTAGCTGCCGGGGGGCAGGTCCTGGAGGACCACGCTGACCGACAACGTGGTCATGATCGTGAAGAACATGACCACGCCGTTGAGCAGCACCGCGACCGCGACGATCGCGAACATCCGCGGCACGACCAGCCGCTCCATCACCGACAGCCCCATGACCTCCATCGCGTCGATCTCCTCGCGGATCCGCCGCGAGCCGAGGTCGGCGCAGATGGCGGAGCCGGCGACGCCCGACAGCATGAGGGCGGTGATCAGGGGCGAGGCCTGCCGGACGACGGCGAGCGTGTTGCCCGCCCCGGTGAACGCCACGGCACCGACCTCCTGGGCGAGCACCCCGACCTGCAGCGCCAAGATGATGCCGAAGGGGACCGAGACCGCGAGCGCGGGCAGCGTGCAGACCCGGATCGCGTACCAGGTCTGCACGACCGTCTCCGCGAGGGGGAAGCGTCGCCCGGAGATCGACGAGACGACGGCCGCGAACATGCGATGGGCGAACCGGAGCAGCGCCACGACCTCGGCCAGCGGTCGGCCGAGGGCCGGGAGGACCCGCGGAGCGCTGTGGGCCGGCATGGGACTCCCGTCGACGGTCGCGAGGTGCCCGGAGCGAGGGCACGATGACAGTAGAACTGTCACACCCGTACTGTCCATGCCGATGTGACCTGCGTCAACCCCCGCGGCGATCCTCGCGTTGCACCGAAGAAATGACAGTCGTACTGTGACAGTCATGAGCACTGCTGCCGGGGTCGGCGCGGCCTCCCGGGCCGATGACGACGGGGCCCTGCGGACCGTCGACGAGCTGGCCGCGGCGGCCGGCCTGACCGTGCGGACCACCCGCTACTACGCCAGCCTCGGCCTGCTGCCGCCGCCCGCGCGCCGCGGCCGGATGGCCTGGTACGACGACACGCACCTCGCGCGCCTGGAGATGATCCGCGCGCTGCAGGGGCACGGCTTCACGCTCCAGGCGATCGAGAGGTACCTCGCCTCCCTGCCCGCCGACGCCGGCGTCGAGGACCTCGCCGTCCAGCGCGCGATGCTCACGTCCTGGACCGTGGGGGAGCCGCAGGAGCTGACCCGCCGCCAGCTCGACCGGCACGCCGGGCGCCGGCTCGCCGACGACGAGGTGCGGCTGATCGAGGACTTCGGCCTGCTCCGCGTGGCGACCGACGAGCGCGGCGGGGTGCGCTACACGCCGGTCCACGGGTTCGACGTCGCGGTCCAGCTGCTCGAGGTCGACATCCCGGTCGCCGGCATGCGCGCCGCCGGCGCCGCCATCGACCGGCACATGTCGGCACTGGCCGAGGAGCTCACCACCGTGCTGCGCGACGAAGTCGTCGAGCCCTGGCGCCGCGCCAGCGACCACCCGTCCCGCGAGGACGCCGAGCAGCTGGAGGACACGATCAGCACCCTGCGCCGACTCACCCTCGACGCGATCGTCCGGGCGTTCCAGCGCTCGGCCAACAAGGTCATCGCGCGGTCGCTGGACCGCCGCTGAACCGCCGCACGAACCGGGCCTGGAAGGGCGTCTCGACCGCGCGGGCGTCGTACCGCTGGCGGATCCAGGGCACCGCCTCCGCCGCCGGCACGCCGTCGAGGACGGCGAGGCAGGCCAGCGCCGTCCCGGTCCGGCCCCGACCGCCCGCGCAGGCGACCTCGACCCGCTCGCCGGCCGCCCGGTCCAGCACCTCGCCGAGCGCGGCGCGGAGATCCGCGGGGTCGGCGGGCAGGCGGAAGTCCGGCCAGCGCGTCCAGCGCTCGGCCCACGCGACCGGCGGCGGCCGGCGGCCCAGCAGGTAGAGACCGAACTCGGGAAGCGGCCCGGCGGGCAGGGGCCGGCGCAGGCCACGACCGCGGACCAGCCGGCCCGACGGCAGGCGCAGCACGCCCGGTGCGTCCGGGTCCCAGGGTCGGCCCACCGGCCCAACGTACCCAGCATCCAGGCTAGGGTCACCGCCGTGACCCAACGCACTCTCGTCCTGCTCAAGCCCGACGCGGTCCGGCGTGGCCTGGTCGGCAACGTGCTGGCCCGGTTCGAGGCCAAGGGCCTGAGCATCGTGGCCCTGGAGCAGCGCCACATCGACGCGGCGATGGCCGACGCCCACTACGCCGAGCACGTCGAGCGCGACTTCTACCCGCCGCTGCGCACGTTCGTGACCAGCGGACCGCTCGTGGCGCTGGTGCTCGAGGGCGACGAGGCGATCGAGGTGGTCCGAGCGCTCAACGGCGCGACCGACGGGCGCAAGGCGGCGCCCGGCACCATCCGCGGCGACCTGTCCCTCTCCAACCGGGAGAACCTGGTCCACGGCTCGGACTCACCCGAGTCGGCGGCGCGCGAGATCGCGCTGTGGTTCCCCAAGCTCTGACCCGCGCCGCTGCATGAATCCCCGGTCGGCCGGGGATTCATGCGCTTGTCAGGGGTTGCAACGCCTGACAAGCGCAGGAACTGCCTGCCCGCTGTGACGGGTGTGACTCCTGAGACTCGCCGCGCCGTACCGGCGTGCCTGCGCGGCCAGACCTCGTGCGTTCCTTACGCTCGCAAGCGGAGACCGGCGGATCGTGCGCTCGTCGGCCTCCCCGGCGCACTCCTCGCACCACGAGGGGAGCGGGCCGGCTTCCCCGACGCGCGCGGACGGACCTGTCGCTCGACCGGCCCGGTGACGTCTTGCGAGGAAGCGTGAGGGCGAACTCCATCATCGGCCGTGACATGGCCGTGGACCTCGGCACCGCCAACACGCTCGTCTACGTCCGCCGCCGTGGGGTCCTCCTCGACGAGCCGAGTGTCGTCGCGCTCAACGACAGCACCGGCGAGGTGATCGCGGTCGGTCACCAGGCCAAGCAGATGCTGGGTCGCACTCCGGACAACATCACCGCGCTGCGCCCGCTGCGCGACGGGGTGATCGCCGACTTCGAGGCGACCGAGCAGATGCTGCGCCACTTCATCGCGCGCGTGCACCGCCGCCGCTACTTCGCCAAGCCCCGCATGGTCATCTGCGTGCCGAGCTCGATCACGCCGGTCGAGCAGCGTGCGGTCAAGGAGGCCGGCTACCAGGCCGGCGCCCGCCGCGTGTACGTCGTCGAGGAGCCGATGGCCGCCGCCATCGGAGCCGGGCTGCCGGTGCACGAGGCGACGGGCAACATGATCGTCGACGTCGGCGGCGGCACGACCGAGGTCGCCGTCATCTCGCTCGGCGGCATCGTCACGTCCCTCTCGGTACGCACCGCCGGCGACGACCTCGACGCCGCGATCATCGCGTGGATGAAGAAGGAGCACGGCGTGATGCTCGGCGAGCGCACCGCCGAGGACGTCAAGATCACCCTCGGCTCCGCGTTCCCGCGCCCCGGCGAGCCCGCGGGCGAGGTCCGTGGCCGTGACATGGTCACCGGCCTGCCGCGCACGGTCGAGGTCACCGGTGCCGACATCCGGCACGCGCTCGAGGAGCCGCTGCACGCCATCGTCGACGCGGTGCGGGTCACCCTCGACCAGACCCCGCCGGAGCTCGCCGGCGACATCATGGACCGCGGCATCGTGCTCACCGGCGGGGGAGCGCTGCTGCGCGGCCTCGACGAGCGGATCCGGCACGAGACCGGCATGCCCGTCCACGTCGCCGAGGACCCGCTGGTCTCGGTCGCGATGGGCGCGGGGCGCTGCGTCGAGGAGTTCGAGGCCCTCCAGCAGGTGCTCGTCACCAACCAGCGACGGTTCTAGGGCGATGGCGATCGACACCCGTCCCCCCAAGGCGCCGGTCCGGCGTACCAGCACCTCGCGCGACCCCGAGCGTGACTCCGGTCGCCCTCCGCGCTCACTGGTGCTCGCGCTCGTCCTCGCCTGCGCGGCGCTCATGGTCGTCGACAAGGCCGGCGGCGACAGCTCGCCGGTCGACCCGGTCCGCCGGGTGGTCGGCGAGATCGTCGGCCCGGTCCAGGCCGGGGTCTCGACCGTCGTGCGGCCGCTGGTCGACCTGCCCGGCGCGCTGCGCACCAACGGCGGCCTGCGTGACGACGTCCGGCGGCTCGAGGCCGAGAACGCCGACCTGCGCGGCCGGCTCGGCAAGGCCGGGTACGACGACCAGCGGCTCGCCCAGCTCGAGGGGCTGCGTGCCATGGCCGGCGACCTCGGCTACGCGCTGGTGCCGGCGCGGGTGATCGCGATCGGGCCCGCGCAGTCGTTCTCCAGCACCGTCACCCTCGACGCCGGCTCCGACGCCGGACTGCGCCCCGACATGACCGTGGTGGCCGCGGAGGGTCTGGTCGGTCGGATCACCTCGGTGACCGCGCACACCGCCACCGTGCTGCTGATCGTCGACGACAGCTCGCGGGTGGGCGGCCGGATCGGCGACAACATGGAGCTCGGCTTCGTCAGCGGACACGGCACCCTCGGCACCGACGACCGCCTGGAGATGGAGCTCGCCGACCGCAATGTCGTCCCGAAGGTCGGCCAGCCGATCGTGACGTGGGGCAGCGAGGGTGGCTCGCCGTACGTCGCCGGCGTGCCGATCGGCACGATCGGCAAGGTCTACGAGTCCCTGCGCGACACGTCGTACCGCGCCGTCATCACGCCCGGCGTCGACTTCACCGCGCTCGACCTGGTCGGCGTCGTCGTGCCCTCCGGCACCGAGGGTCGCGTGATCGAGGCCGACGGGAGCTACCGCTCGTGAACCGCCGCGGCCGGCTGATCGCCACCCTCGTCGCGGTGCTCGCCGCGTTGCTGCTGCAGGTGACGGTGCTCCCGCACTTCGCCTGGGACGTCGGCGGCCTCGGCGTCGTCCCCGACCTGGTGCTGCTGGTGGTCGTCGCGACCGCCGTCGCGACCGACACCCGGTTCGCCACCCTCACCGGCTTCTGGGCCGGCCTGCTGCTCGACATCGCCCCGCCCGCCGACCACCTCGCGGGCCGCTGGGCGCTGGCCCTCATGGTCGTCGGGTACGTCGTGGGGCGCCTCGTCCACGACAACGCCGGCGACCCCGGTGGCGCCGGTGCCGGGAGCCGGTTCGGGCGGCTCGGCACCCGTCGCCCGCCGCTGCCGCTCGCCCTGGCCGCGGCCGCGGGCGGCTCCTTCGTCGGCACCTCGGTGTTCGCGCTGTCCGGCCTCCTGCTCGGCGACTCCGCCGCCGCGGTCGGCGACCTGCTGCCGGTCGCCCTGATCGCGCTCCTGCTCGACGTCGTGGCCGCCCTGGTCGTCGTCCCGGCGACGCTGGGGCTGGTCCGCCGCGCGGCCCACGACGGGCTCCCGCGAGCCTCCCAGCGGATCCGGGTCCGCGCCTGATGCCCGCCCGCCCGGCCCGTCCCGCCGCCGCCTCGCACCGCAGCCGGCTGCGCCTGATCGTCATCCAGACCCTCGTCTTCTCCCTGCTCGCCACCCTCGGTGTGCGCCTCTACTACCTGCAGGTCGTCTCGGGGGAGCGCTACCAGGGCAAGGCCGCCTCACAGTCCGTGCGCGAGATCGTGGTGCAGCCGCAGCGCGGGCTGATCGTCGACGCGATGGGCCGGCCGCTGGTCACCAACCGGCTGACCTGGGTCGTGTCGATCGACCGGACGATGCTCGGCAGGATGTCGGCCGCCGACCGCGCCGAGCTGCTCAGCCGCACCAGCGCGGCGATCGGGGTGGACGTCGCGGCGATCGAGACCAAGCTCCTGCTCTGCGGTGACACCGGCGCGGTCGCCGGCGAGTGCTGGAACGGGTCCCCCTACCAGCCGGTGCCCGTCGCACGCGACGTGAAGGAGGGCGCGGCACTGCGGATCCTCGAGCAGCCGGAGGACTTCCCGGGCGTGGTCGTCGACCGGCAGAGCCTGCGGCAGTACCCCTCGCCGTACGGCATCAACGCGGCCCACGTGCTCGGCTACCTCAGCCCGATCACCAAGGACGAGCTGGAGTCCGCCGAGGGCGCCGGCGACAGCTCCGTCAACGGCGCCTCCGTGGTGGGCCGCGCCGGCGTCGAGAAGGAGTACGACGAGTGGCTGCGCGGGCAGCCCGGCTACGACCAGGTCGCGGTCGACTCCCAGGGGCGGGTCCGCGAGGACGTGTCCGGTCTGGCGGCGCAGCCCGGCGACACCCTCGTCACCTCCATCGACGCGAAGGTGCAGAGCGTGGTCGAGGAGCAGCTCGCGGCGATGATCGCCACGCAGCGCAGCACACGGGACCCGGTCACCAAGCGCAACTTCGAGGCCGACTCCGGCGCCGCGGTCGTGATGGAGACGAAGACCGGCCGGATCGTCGCCATGGCCAGCCAGCCGACCTACGACCCCTCGGTGTGGGTCGGCGGCATCACCGACAAGCAGCTCCAGCGGCTCTACTCCGAGGCCGCCGGCACGCCGTTGCTCGCGCGTTCCTTCCAGGGGCAGTTCGCGCCCGGCTCGACGTGGAAGCCGTTCATGACCGTCGGGGCGCTCACCCACGGGTACACGCCGTCCACCGTGCTCGGCTGCCCCTCGGCCGTGCAGATCGGCAACCGCGCGTTCCACAACCACGAGTCGGCGGCGTACGGCTCGATCGACTTCGCCAAGGCGCTCGAGGTCTCCTGCAACACCTTCTTCTTCCAGGTCGGCATGAACTTCTGGCAGAAGTACGGCTCCGACCCCGACGACGTCGACGCCAAGGACCCGCTCGTCGAGCAGGCGGAGAGGTTCGGCTTCGGCGAGCGCACCGGCGTCGACCTGCCGGGTGAGGCCTCGGGCCGGGTCGCCGACCGCACGTGGAAGCGCGACTACTACGAGTCGATGAAGGACTACTACTGCGGGATCGCCAAGAGGCCGCAGGACGCCGACACCTCCGACTTCGTCTACAAGTTCTCCCGGGAGTTCTGCGTCGAGGGCTGGAAGTACCGGCTGCCCGACGCCGCCAACTTCGCGATCGGGCAGGGCGACACGATCGTCACGCCGCTGCAGCTGGCCCGTGGGTACGCCGCGATCGCCAACGGCGGCACGCTCTGGGAGCCCCGGGTCGGCAAGGCGGTCGTGTCGCCCGAGGGCAAGGTGATCCGCGAGATCGAGCCCAAGAAGGACCGCAGGCTCAAGATCCCCGCCTCCGTGCTGAGATACGTCGACGAGGCGCTCCAGGGCGTCGCGAGCCGCGGCACGATGAACTGGAAGCTCGCCGGCTTCCCGCTCGACAAGGTCAAGATCCGCGCCAAGACCGGCTCCGCCGAGGTCTACGGCAAGCAGTCGACGGGCTGGGTCGCGTCCTACACCGAGGACTACGTCGTCGTGATGATGATGAGCCAGGGCGGCACCGGCTCCGGGTCCACCGGTGACGGCATCCGGGCCATCTGGGAGGCGCTGTACGGCGTCGACGGCGACCAGGTGGACCTGGCGAAGGCCGCGATCCCCGGTGGCCGGCCGCCGGCGCAGCTGCCGACCTTCGGCGACGACGGCTCGATCCTGCCGCCGGCGCGGGCGAAGGGCTCGAAGGAGGGCGAGTGATGAGCAACCGGATCCAGGGCAGCACCCGTCGTACGACGGCCTCGCGGCGGGTCGGCCGGCTCCGGTGGGCCGACCTCGACCTGGTCCTGCTGGGTGCCGTGCTCGTCCTCTCGCTGCTCGGCTGCCTGCTGATCTGGTCGGCCACGCTCGAGCGCGACCACCTCACCGGCGGCGACACCCGGGCGTTCCTGGTCAAGCAGGTCGTCAACGTGGTGATCGGGCTCGGTCTGATGGCGCTGGTCGTCGTGACCGACCACCGCTGGGTCCGGATCCTCGCGCCGATCGGCTACCTGCTCGCCGTGGGCGGGCTGGTCCTCGTCCTCGTCATGGGCTCGACGATCAACGGCTCCCGCTCCTGGCTGATGCTCGGTGGGCTGTCGATCCAGCCCTCGGAGCTGGCCAAGCTCGCCGTCGTCGTCGGGATGGCGCTGGTCGTGGCCGAGCGCAGCGAGGGCCGCTGGCGCGACCGGGTCGGCACCGGCGACGTGCTCCTCATGCTGCTCGTCGCGGGCGTGCCGGCCGTGTTGATCCTCGCCCAGCCCGACCTCGGCACCATGCTCGTGCTCACCGCCACCGTCTTCGGCGTGATCGCCGCGTCCGGCGCCCACCGGCGCTGGCTGGGCCTGCTGGCCGGCGGCGGCGTCGCGGCCGCCGTGGTGGCCGTGTCGAGCGGGTTGTTGAAGGACTACCAGGTCGACCGCTTCCTCGCCTTCACCAACCCGGCGCTCGACCCGAAGGGCGCGGGCTACAACGTCGAGCAGGCCCGGATCGCGGTCGGCAACGGCGGACTCTTCGGGCAAGGGCTCTTCCAGGGCTCGCAGACCCAGTCGGGCTTCGTCCCCGAGCAGCACACCGACTTCGTGTTCACCGTCGCGGGCGAGGAGCTCGGCCTGCTCGGGGCGGCCGTGGTCGTCCTCCTCCTGGGCGTCGTGCTGTGGCGCGCGCTGCGGATCGCCACCCGTACCGACGACGTCTTCGGCCGGATCGCCGCCGCCGGCATCGCCTGCTGGTTCGGCTTCCAGGCCTTCCAGAACATCGGGATGTGCCTCGGCATCATGCCCGTCACCGGCGTCCCGCTGCCGTTCGTGTCGTACGGCGGCTCGTCGATGTTCGCCGGCATGCTCGCGATCGGGCTGCTCCAGAACATCCACCTGCGGACCCTGTCTGCCCCGGCCTCCCGGCTGGCACCGCAGCAGCGGGTGCTGGTCCGGGGCTGATCTGGCGGCGGCGCACCTACCGAATTCGTCGTCATCTCGGCCGGGTGACGACAATTCGGGTAGTTGCGCCGTACGCCGCCGACCACGCATCCGGCAGGATGGGGCCGTGCTGACCGTACGCCGAGCCCCGCGCCGCCGCGTGGCGCCGCTCGCGGCCCTCGGCAGCCTCGAGAGCGTCACGGCACTCGTCCTGGCCCACCTGGCGGCCGGGGGAGCGGTGCCGTCGCTGTGGTGGCTGACGGTCTTCGCCGCCCTCGTGTACGCCGCCGGCCGGCTCGTGCTGCGCGGCCGCGCGCACATCCGGCTGGTCCTGCCCGGACTCGTCGCCGCGCAGCTGCTCGGGCACGCGTGGCTGGTCACGCTGGCCCCGGAGGCGCACGGTCACGGGCACGCGATGTCGGCCCTGCTCGGGCTGACCCCGGCGATGCTGGCCGCCCACGTGGTGGCGGCCGCGGTCACAGGGACGATGTGGGTGCTGCGCCGGCGGGCGGTCGAGGTGCTGCTGCGCTGGACCGACCCGGGCGTCGTACCCCCGCCCGTCCTGCGGCGCACGCGGACGACCCCGGTCCGTCGCCTGCGGACCGCCCAGCACACGCGGGCCCTCGCGCCGACGCGCGGCCCGCCGGCCCTGCGCGCGACGCCTGCCTGACCTCGCCGACTCCGGATCGGAGGCCGGGCGGATCGTCGCTGCCCACAGCCCTTCCTGGCACGACGCCATCCGAGTCACGAAAGAGACATCCATGCAGATCCGACGCTCCACCCTGTCCACCCTCGGCGCGAGTGCCGCGCTGGGCACCTCCCTGGGCATCGTCGCCCTGACCGCCGGCGCGGCCGGTGCGCACGTCACCGTCATGCCGGACACGACCGCCGCCGGCGCCTACGCCGTGCTCACCTTCAGCGTGGGCCACGGCTGCGAGGGTTCACCGACCACGAAGCTGGCCATCCAGATGCCGGAGTCGATCCCGGTCGTCACGCCGACGGTCAACCCGAACTGGACCGTCGAGAAGGTCGACGAGCAGCTCGCCGAGCCGGTCACGGACGCTCATGGCAACGAGATCACCGAGCGCACCGCTCAGGTCGTCTACACGGCCAAGGCGCCGCTGCCCGACGGCTTCCGCGACACGGTCGCGCTCTCGGTCCAGCTGCCCGAGGCGGCGGGCGACACCCTCGCGTTCCCGGTGGTGCAGACCTGCGAGAAGGGCGAGACCGGCTGGACCGAGACCGCCGCCGAGGGCCAGGACCCGGAGGAGCTCGGGAGCCCGGCTCCGGTGCTGACCGTCACCGAGGCGACCGGCGAGGGCCACCACGGCGGTGCCGCGACCGACGGTGACGCCGAGGACGGCGCGGCGGACGGCGGGGCCGACGCCAAGGCCGACGAGGCGTCGGACGACGGCGGCAACGGCCTCGCGGTCGGCGGCCTGGTCGCCGGTCTCGGTGGTCTCGCCCTCGGTGGCCTGGCCCTCGCCCGCTCGGGCAAGAAGGGCTGAGTCCCGACGTGACCAGGCGTGTGCTGGCGCACCTCGCGCTCCTGATGGCCGTCCTGGCCGCCGTCCTGGCGGTGCTCGGGACGGCGGGGCCCGCGTCGGCACACGCCACCCTCGTCTCCACGGACCCCGCCGAGGGCGCCGTACTGCCGGAGGCGCCGTCCTCGGTCACCTTCACCTTCGACGAGCCGGTGCAGCTCGTGCCGGACGGTCTGCTCGCCTTCGACGCCCAGGGCAGGCGGATCGACATCGAGCCGTCCGCCCAGGGCCCCGAGGTGACCGGCCGGCTGCCCGGAGAGCTCGCCGACGGGACCTATGTCGTCACCTGGCGCGCCGTCTCCGCCGACGGCCACCCGATCGCGGGATCACTGACCTTCCACGTCGGCGCGCCGAGCCCCAAAGTCGTGCCGCCCGAGACCGGCCCGGCCGACGCGGGCGCGGTGCCCGTCGTACAGGGGATCGTCCAGGGACTCGACTACGCCGCCCTGCTGCTCGCCGGCGGGCTCGCGGTCTTCCTGAGCTGGACCGCGCGGGGGGTCCGGCTCTCCGAGCAGGTACGCCGTCGCCTGGTTCGCGTGCTCCGGGGCAGCGCGCTCGTGGCGGTCCTGGCCGCCGCGGCCGCCGTCCCCCTCGCCGGCGCCTACCAGCTGGGCTCGGGAATCGGCGGCGTCCTCGACCCGGGGTCCTTCGACCCGGGCCTGGTGCAAGACGATCTGCAGGTGCTGGCCCTCCAGGTCGCGGGCCTCGGCGTCGCCGCGTGGGCGGCCGGCCAGGCCCGGTCGTCGCTGGTGGTCGACCTCGTCACCGCGCTCGCCGTCTGGTCGCCCGCCCTGGTCGGCCACACCCGGGCCTACGAGCCGAGCACCCTCCTCGTCGTCACCGACGCGCTGCACCTCAGCGCCGGCGCGGTGTGGCTCGGCGGACTCGTCGGCCTGGTCCTCACCCTGCCCGCGATCGCGGGGCGGCCGAAGGACGCCGCCCGGCTCCTCACCCGGTTCTCGGCCCTCGCGGCGGGCCTCCTCGCCGCGATGGCGCTCACCGGCGTGCTCCTCGGCTGGCGGATCGTCGGCTCCTGGGCCAGGCTGGTGGAGGAGACCTACGGCCGGCTGTTGCTCGTCAAGGTGGCGGTGGTCCTCGTCGTCGTCGCGATCGCGGCCTACAACCGCTTCCGCCTGGTGCCCCGCGTCGGCGGCGACGGCGGACACGACCAGCGCCGCCGGGCCAGCGGCCTGGTCCGGCGTACCGTCCTCGCCGAGGCGATGCTCCTCGTCGCCGTCCTCGGCGTCACCGGCTTCCTCACCCAGAAGCCGCCGGGCGGGACCGCGCCCGGGCAGGCGCCGACCGCCGACACCGGGGTCGTCACCGGTGTCGCCGGCGACGACCTGAAGGTGCTGGCCGTCCTCGACCCCGGTCCGGGACTGCAGCGCCGACTGATCCTGCAGGTGCAGAACCTCGCCGGCGACCCCCTCGACCTGTACGACGCCCCGGCGGTCGCGCTGCGCTCCGCGCGGGTCGACCTCGGCGAGGTCCCCGTGGTCCCGAGCGGCTCGGGCACCTACACCGCCGACGTGGTGTTCCCGCACGCCGGCGCCTGGAGGCTGCAGGTGAGCATCCGGGTCGACGCGTTCACCAGCCCGGTGACGACCGTCGATCTGGACGTGGACTGACGGCCACCAGCACGAACAGCGACCACTACGAGCCGACCGGGGCGGTCACGGCGACCTGGTGCAGCAGCCCGTCGACCCGCACCTGCAGGAACAGCCGGTAGTCGCCGGGCTCGGTGAAGACCGTGTGGAAGGTCAGCACGGTCCCGTCGTCGGTGACCTCGGGCGCGCCGTACGGGTGCACGTGCACGAAGCCGCGCGAATCGGCGGCGAACCCGGTCAGGTGGGCGCTGGCGCCGAGGTAGCTGCCGAGTGCGACCGGCTCGCCGTCGGCGTCGGTGAGCCGCAGTCGGAGACGGCCGTTGGGGCCGATCTCACCGGACGCGAGCAGTCGGGCCCGGACGACGCCGTCGTCGCCCGTCGCGGCCTCGTCACCACGAGGCACCTCGACCCGGGTCCACGCGCCCGCGACGCGCAGCGTCGTGCCGGCCACGAGCGGCGTCGTCGAGCCCTCCGGGATGAACTCCGCGACCACCCGCCACCGCCCCGGTGAGCCCAGGTCGACGCGCGCGGTCCAGGTGCCGTCCTGAGCCAGGGTCGGGTGCAGGTGCCGGAACTGCGCGAGGTCGTCGCGCACGACGTACAGGTGGAGCAGCTTGGTCTGCTCCTCGGTGTAGGTCAGCAGCGGCTGCCCGGACGGCGCCAGGATCCGGAACGAGACGTCGCCCGAGCCCTCGGCGCCGGACAGGTGTACGTCGGTCATCCGGTAGCCCTCGACCTCGGGGCTGGTGCCGTCGCCGACCGGGTTGCCGACGGGTTGGGCCCCGGAGCCCCCGTCCTTCGCGGGCGTGAGCACGATCCGGTCGCCGTCGCCGTCGCCGTCGCCGCCGCTGCCGGGGGTGTCGCCGGAGCCGCAGCCGGCGAGAGCCAGCACCAGGAGCGCGGCGGTGCCGGCCGCGACGGCGGAGCGGCGAGCGGTCACGGCGAGACCGTGAGCAGCAGGAAGGCGGCGAGCAGCAGCAGGTGCACGACCCCGTTGAGCGGTTTGGCTCGACCCGGGACGACGGTGAGGATGCCGACCATCGACGACAGCACGAGCAGCACCAGCTGGAGCGGCTCCAGGCCCAGCGCCAGGTCGCCCTCGAGCCAGATCGAGGCGATGGCGATCGCCGGGATCGTGAGGCCGATCGACGCCATCGCCGAGCCGTAGGCGAGGTTGAGGCTGATCTGGACGCGCTGGCGTGCGGCCGCCCGCACCGCCGCGATGGTCTCGGGCGCGAGGACGAGCATGGCGATCACCACGCCGACCACGGCGTGGGGGAAGCCGAGCCAGTCGACGGCGTCCTCGATGGAGTAGGACTCGACCTTGGCCAGACCGACCACGGTGACCAGCGAGAGGACGAGCAGACCGACCGACGTCCACGCCTCCCGGTCGCTCGGCGGGTCCGCGTGGTCGTCGCCGTCGCCGTCGTTGTCGGCGGTCCAGCCTCCCGGTGTGGACGTCGTGTTGGGGAGGAAGAAGTCGCGGTGCCGCACGGTCTGGGTGAAGACGAACGAGCCGTAGAGCACGAGCGAGGCGAGCGCCGCGAACGTGAGCTGCCCGCCGGTGAGCACGGGACCGGACTCGCTGGTCGTGAACGTCGGGACGACGAGTGTCAGGCCGGCGAGCGTGATCACCGTCGCCAGTGCGGAGCCGGTGCCCTCGGGGTTGAAGGTCGCCAGGTGGTGCCGGACGGCGCCGACGACGAGGGCGAGTCCGACGATGCCGTTGACGGTGATCATCACCGCGGCGAAGACGGTGTCGCGGGCCAGGGTGGAGGTGTCGCCGCTCCCGGAGACCATGAGCATCACGATCAGGCCGACCTCGATCACGGTGACCGCGACCGCCAGGAGGAGCGATCCGAAGGGCTCGCCGACCTTGTGCGCGACCACCTCGGCGTGGTGGACCGCGGCCAGTACGGCGGCGATCAGCGCGACCCCGATGAGACTCGCCGCGAAGGGCGCGGGGTGGGTTCCCCAGCTGATCGCCAGCACGATCGCGGCCAGGGGCGGGGCGAAGACCGTCCACCCGAGTCTTCCGGAGGTGGAGGCGCTCATGGCCGGAATCCTACAAAAGGCGCCTAGCGACGATGTCGGGCGGACGCCCGCGGCGCCGTAGAATCGGCGTCATGTCCGTCGAGTCCGTCGCATCCGTCTTCCCCCGGCTGGAGCCCCACCTGCTCTCGGTGTCCAAGCCGATCCAGTACGTCGGCGGCGAGCTCAACATGGTCACCAAGGAGTGGGACTCCGCCGAGGTCCGCTGGGTGCTGATGTACCCCGACGCCTACGAGGTCGGCCTGCCCAACCAGGGCGTCCAGATCCTCTACGAGGTGCTCAACGAGCGCGAGTGGATCCTCGCCGAGCGCACCTACGCCGTGTGGCCGGACATGGAGAAGGTGCTGCGCGAGCAGCAGATCCCGCAGTTCACGGTCGACAGCCACCGCCCGGTCGGCGCCTTCGACCTGTTCGGCGTGAGCTTCTCGACCGAGCTCGGTTACACCAACCTGCTCACCGCGCTCGACCTCGCCGGCATCCCGCTGCACGCCGTCGACCGCGACGAGTCGCACCCGGTGGTCGTCGCGGGCGGGCACGCCGCCTTCAACCCGGAGCCGATCGCCGACTTCGTCGACGCCGCCGTCCTCGGCGACGGTGAGGAGGTCGTCCTCAAGATCTCCGAGGTCGTGCGCGAGTGGAAGGGCGAGGATCGCCCCGGTGGCCGCACCGAGCTGCTGCGCCGGCTCGCCGTCTCCGGGACGGTCTACGTGCCGCGGTTCTACGACGTGTCGTACGACGACAGCGGGGCGATCGCGGCCGTCGTACCCAACCACCCGGAGGCTCCCGACCGGGTCCGCAAGCACACGCTGATGGACCTCGACCAGTGGCCCTACCCGCGCAACCCGCTGGTGCCGCTCGCCGAGACCGTCCACGAGCGGTTCTCCGTCGAGATCTTCCGCGGCTGCACCCGCGGCTGCCGGTTCTGCCAGGCCGGCATGATCACCCGCCCGGTGCGTGAGCGGTCGCTCGAGACCATCGGCGCGATGGTCGACAACGGCATCAAGAAGACCGGCTTCGAGGAGGTCGGCCTCCTCTCCCTGAGCTCCGCCGACCACACCGAGATCGGCGACGTCGCCACCGGCCTGGCCGACCGCTACGAGGGCTCGAACGTCTCGCTCTCGCTGCCCTCCACCCGGGTCGACGCGTTCAACATCACGCTGGCCAACGAGTTCTCCCGCAACGGTCGCCGCTCCGGCCTGACCTTCGCCCCCGAGGGCGGCAGCGAGCGGATGCGCAAGGTGATCAACAAGATGGTCACCGAGGAGGACCTGATCCGCACCGTCGCGACGGCGTACTCCCACGGTTGGCGGCAGGTGAAGCTCTACTTCATGGTCGGCCTGCCGACGGAGCAGGACGAGGACGTCCTCCAGATCGCCGAGCTCGCCAAGCGCGTGATCGCGACCGGCCGCGAGGTCTCCGGCCGCAACGACATCCGGTGCACGGTCTCCATCGGCGGTTTCGTGCCCAAGCCGCACACGCCCTTCCAGTGGGCCGCCCAGCTCGATGTCGAGACCACCGACCGGCGCCTGCAGGAGCTGCGCGACACCGTGCGCGCCGACCGGCGCTACGGCAAGGCGATCGGCTTCCGCTACCACGACGGCCAGCCCGGCATCATCGAGGGCCTGCTGTCCCGCGGCGACCGCCGCGTCGGCCGGATCATCGAGCAGGTCTGGCGCGACGGCGGCCGCTTCGACGGCTGGTCCGAGCACTTCTCCTTCGAGCGCTGGGCCGCCTCCGCGGCGACCGCGCTCGAGGGCACCGGCGTCGACCTCGCCTGGTACACCACCCGCGAGCGGGAGTACGACGAGGTGCTGCCCTGGGACCACCTCGACTCGGGCCTCGACAAGGACTGGCTGTGGGCCGACTGGGAGGACGCCCTCGCGGTGGCCGATGGATCCTCCGACGTCGAGGTCGAGGACTGTCGCTGGACGCCGTGCTACGACTGCGGGGTGTGCCCCGAGATGGGCACCGAGATCCAGATCGGTCCGACCGGGCAGAAGCTGCTCCCGCTCAGCGTCGTCTGAGCATGGGCACGCCCGTCGTCGTCACCGAGGAGCGGTCCATCGCCGCTCCGCCCGCTGTCGTCTGGACGCTCGCGACGGACCCGGCGTACTACCAGCGGCTCTCGCCGCAGTGTCGGCTCCTCTCCGCCACCGGTCAGCCCGGCGCGCCGGGGGCGGAGTCGGTCGTCGCGATCCGGGTGGGGCTGCTCCGATTCCGGGTGCGGGCCCGCGTCGTCGCGGCGCGACCGGGCGAGGAGATCACCACCGAGTCGTGGCGCGGTCGGAAGCCGGCGGGCGTACAGCGAGGCGAGGTCCTGCCGGACGGCGACGGCGTGCTGCTGCGGTGGACCGTCACCCTCCCGGACGGCGGGCTCTTCCCGCGGCAGGTCGAGGCGACGTGCCGGGCCAATCTGGTGACCTGGCTGGCTGCGATCGAGCGCGAGGCACTGGCACGCGAGCTCCGCTGATCAGCGGCGGCGGTCGGCCAATGTCCCGGTGACCTGCTTGCGCGGATGACCGGCGAGGCAACTGACTTTGCGGTCGCCAAGAAGGCGCCACGAGCGCGGTGTGGGGAAGTTGTAGTAGACCTCGTAGCGTGAGCTGCCGTAGGGCTTGCCGACGAATGTCTCGAAGGCCTGGACGCAGCGCGCGCCGCGTTGGTCTATCGCCCGTTGGCCGGGGAAGTCGTCGCCGGGCATCTCGATGACCTTGAAGACCTCCAGGTCGTGCGGGCGATCACAGGGAAGCAGGGTGACGGTCTCGGTCTCGACCGCCTCGCTACCGGACAACTCCCGCAGGACCGTGGAGTTGAAGCAGTCCCCGGTGCGGAGCTTGAGGGTGGGCACTTCGCGTGGCTCGCCCGAGTCGCGTGCCTCCTGGGTCTCCTGCTCGATGCTCTCGTTGGCGCCTTCGCGCAGGTCCTCGACAACGCTCGGCGCCATCGCGACCTGGAGCAGGGTGCCAGCGGCGCCGATCGCCATGGCCAGCACGGCTACCCAGCGCGGCCGGAAGTGTTGCCTGGCCAACGCGATGATCGCGATCACCACGCCGGCCAGCGGCAGGAGCGGCACGCAGAAGATCACGGCCAGCCCGAATCCGGTCCAGCCCAGCCCCCTGTCCGTCGGCACCGGCACGGTGCCCCTCACGCCTGAACCGGCGTAGGAGGCGAACGACGGCAGGGTCGCGGGAGGGGGAGGTGGCGGTGGGGGAGAGACGGGCTCCTCGCCGAACGCTCCTCCGGGTGGGGTCAGTCCGCTCACGCCGTCTCCTCGCTGCTCGATCCCCGCATCGGCCGAGCTCGCCCCCGTCCCGGCGCTCGGCTAGCGGATGAACGCGTCACCCGCACCCGGGGTCACGCTCGGGGGAGCCGGCAGCCGGCGTCAGGAGGTCGGCGGCAGCCGGTGTGGACCCCATCAGGCGGTCGCGCCGGCTCGGGATCCTCGCCTAGGTGCCCGTCGTCCCGGCGATGTCGAGCAGCCGACCGGTGATCTCGTCGCCGTCGCCCCGCTTGAGGTAGCAGAAGAAGGCGTCCCCACGCTCCGGCTCGTCCTCGTCGAACGCGTCGATCTCGACCCGTGGGACGTAGTCGCCGCTCCGGAGGGCGTCGAGATAGGTCTGCTCCAGCCCGGGGAGGCTCCCGCAGAACTCGAACCACGACACATCGTCGTCGTCGTACAGGGCCACCAGGTCGTCGTCGAACCGGCCCGCCCAGATCACCTCGCCGGTATGCGCGTCCCCGCAGGACGCCTTGACCGGGTCGTCGAGGAAGTCGAGGTCGAGGCACTGGCCGGCCACGGCCTCGTCCTCCCACACCGTGCGGCTGCCCATGATCCCGGCGAAGACCAGGAACCCGATGCCGGCCAGCAGGACGACGATGCCGACCACGAGGCCGGTGACGGCGGCCCATCGTCCCGACCTCCGTCCGCCGCCGGTGCGGATGATGCCGGCGATCCCGAGCCCGATCCCGACCGGTGCGGCGCAGCAGGACAGGGAGCAGACGAGGGCGGCGATCGACAGCCCGTCGTACGCCGGACGGCCGGCCGTGGGGGGGCAGGCCGTCGTACGGGTTCGGGCTCGGCTGGTACGACGGGTAGCCGCCGTCGTACGGGTTCGTCATCGCGTCGGCCGGTCGGTCAGAGGATCGGCTCGGTCAGCTCGTCGTCGGGCTCGACGTAGCACACCAGGTGG
Organism: Nocardioides sp. LHD-245; assembly: GCF_030929495.1. Taxonomy (GTDB): domain Bacteria; phylum Actinomycetota; class Actinomycetes; order Propionibacteriales; family Nocardioidaceae; genus Nocardioides. Next base: position 303,742 of record NZ_JAVFWN010000001.1, read on the forward strand.
TCGCCGACGCTGACGTCGTCGGGGTCCTCGATGACCGCGGCGATGTCGGAGGCGTAGGGAGCGAGCTTGGCGAGGTCGTCGGGGTCGATGGCCGTGGAGCAGTAGGAGACCAAGCCGTTCTCGATGTCGCTGCGGTTCTCGGAGGTGACCTCGGCGATGCCGACGATCTCGGCGTCGTGCTCCTCGGTGCAGTCCTTCTTGCGCAGGAGGACCACGCTGTCGTCCTCGTCGACGTCGATGCACTGGCCGACCTCGGCGTTGCCCGGCGTGACGAGGGACTCGGCGAAGATGAAGATCGCGGCGCCCACGACCGCCGAGACGATCGACATCAGCACGCCGACCGCGATGCCCGCGATCGCGAATCCGCGGCCCTTGCGCCGGCCACCCTTCGTGCGGGACAGGCCCACGATCCCGAGGACGACCCCGATCGGAGCCAGGCAGCAGAGCAGGCTCGTGACGAGGGCGGCGATCGAGATGCCGTCCGTCTTCGGCGGCATCGGGTCGGAGCCGCCGGGGAAGCTGCCGGGCGCACCGTAACCGCCACCGGTCCCACCGGGGTACGGCGGCGGTGCGGGCGGCTGGCCGTAGGGGTTCGGGCCGGCCGGGCTCTGGCCGTACGGATCCGGACCCGGGGGGCTCTGGCCGGGAGGGTTCTGACCGTAGGGATCGCTCACCGGCGACACCCTAGTCCGCGCCGCGAGACTGATCGCCAAGTGCTTCTCAGGAGCCGTTGGCAAGCCCACGACTCCGAGCCCGGATCGGGGTCTCGCCACTCCAGAGCACGGGTCACGTCGTCCGTTCGGAGCGTCGCGTTGAGGTCGCGGCACGGGAGTAGGGATGCCGGGGTGCGGCGGCTCGGCCTGTAGTCTTCGGCCGGTGAACAGTGAGCAGCTCAGTCCCGGGGTGATCGTCACGGGCGGCGCCGGATTCATCGGCTGCGCGCTGAGCCCCGGTCTCCTTGAGCGTGGGTCGCGCGTGGTCGCCGTCGACAGCCTCCTGGAGCAGGTCCACCCGGGCCAGCAGCGTCCCGAGGCACTGCCGGACGGCGTCGAGCTGGTGACGGCCGATGTCACGGATGCCGCGGCCTGGGACCGGATCCTGGAGTCGGTCCGACCCGAGCTGGTCGTCCATCTCGCGGCCGAGACGGGCACGGGCCAGTCGCTCACCGAGTCGACCCGGCACGCCATGTCCAACGTCGTCGGCACGACGACGATGCTGGACGCGTTCGTGCGCCACGACGTGCTCCCCGGGCACGTGGTGCTCACTTCCAGCCGAGCCGTGTACGGCGAGGGCGCCTGGCTCGATGCAGAGGGCAACGTCTTCAATCCGCCGCCGCGCAGTCACGCCCAGCTTGAGCGCGGCGACTGGGATCACCGCGGGCCTGGAGGTGGCGCTGCGGTCGCGCGGCCGACGGACGCCGCGACCACGCAGCCGAACCCGGCCAGCGTCTACGGGTCGACCAAGCTTGCCCAGGAACTGATCCTGGGCAACTGGGCCGACGCCTTCTCGGTACCCGTGTCGGTGCTGCGGCTGCAGAATGTCTACGGTCCTGGCCAGTCGCCGCACAATCCCTACACCGGGATCGTCACCCTCTTCCATCGTCTGGCATCGCGTGGTGAGACGCTCGACGTGTACGAGGACGGCCTCATCGGTCGCGACTTCGTCCACATCGACGACGTGGTGAGCGCCCTGCACGCCTGCATCGAACGCCCCCCCGCTGCTGAGGAACACCGTACGCTCGATGTGGGCACCGGCGCTGTGACGACGATCCTGGACGCGGCGCAGATGATCGCGCAGATGTACGACGCGCCCATGCCCCAGATCTCGGGCAAGTTCCGTGACGGGGATGTGCGCCATGCGGTGGCGGACGTCAGCCGGACCCGGGCTGACCTCGGTTGGGAGCCTCGCTGGAGTTTCGAGGGCGGCAGCGCCGACCTTTCGACGTGGCTGAGGAAGGGTGGCTTCCTTGGCTGATGAGGAGCGGGAAGCCATGATTCGCGAGATCACGGCGGTCGTCTGGACCGGTGGTCCTCCGGCCAGTTGGCTACCGACCATCACCCGGCTTCTCGAGGTCTCCGACATCTCCGATGTCGTGGTGGCGACGAACGATGACCTGGGCCTGCCGGAGCATCCTCGACTGCGTACGGTCCTCGCGCCGTCCTTCGGCGCAGTCGTCCATGAGGTGGCATCGGCCGGCGCGAACCCGCTCCTGGTCGTCACCGGGCCGGTGCTCGTTCCGCGGGACGGCTTCGTGACCAGTCGGGAGATCATGTCCGGCGACCTGAGGGTCGCATCGGTCTCCTTCCTGTGCAACGCTGCTGGTCACCTGAGCTTCCCGCACCGCAACCTCGCCCGACGTCACGCCATCGAAGGACACGACGAGACGAGCCTGACCCGGCTGCTCAGGACGCGGGACCCTGCTGTCCGGCCCGCGCCCATCCACGCTGTCGCCGGTCCCGCGACACTGGTGTCGCGGGACACGGTCATGATCACGGGGGGGCCGTCCGCGGCCTTCGCCGACGATCCGGAGCTCGCGCTCGTCGAGATGATGCTGCGGGCGTCTCGCCGCGGCATGAGGTCGATGCTCGACCCTTCCACCTTCGTCTCGCGCCCGTGGGAGGACCAGCGCTGGGGCGAGGCGCCGCTCCAGGTGCGGCCCAACGTGCGCCGCCTCCGCGAGCTCCATCCCTTCTTCCCCGAGCTGTTCCGTGACCAGATGCGCGACTCGACCTCTCCGCTGGCCCTCGTGCTCGGCACCGCGGCGGCGAAGGCCAACGGGCTTCGGATCGTGATCGACGCGACCTGTCTCGGACCTGTCGAGAACGGCACCCAGGTTCAGACCCTTGCGCTCATCGACGCACTCGCCCGCCGTGACGATGTCAACTGGGTCGGTGCTGGACTGGGGGGGCCGATCCCACGCTATGCGGAGAAGGTTCTCAGCCACCCCAAGGTGAAGGTGCTGGCGACCGACGGACTCAGGTTCCCACCCAAGACGCCGCGCGCGGACGTCGTGCACCGGCCGTTCCAGCCGGGCAAGGTGCCGTGGGCCAACTGGCGGGGCGTCGGCGACCGCGTCGTCGTGACGATCCAGGATCTGATCGCCTACAGCATCGGCGCCTATGCGGCGGAGCGCGGCAAGTGGCTGGGATATCGCGACAACATCCGTGACGGGGTGGCGTACGCCGATGGCGTGGTCGTGATCTCCCACGACGTCGCCGAGGACCTGCGCCAGGAGCGACTGCCGATCGTCGACGAGCGGTTGTTCGTGGTCGAGAACGGCACTGATCACCTGACAGGCGACGAGGAGGAGTCGTTCCCGAGTGAGCTCGCGGCTCGCGGTTGGGTCGCCCGTCGGTTCCTGGTCGTGCTCGGCGCCAACTACTCGCACAAGAACCGCGACCTTGCGATCCGGACCCACAAACTGCTCCAGGAGCGTCATCCGGACCTCGGCCTCGTCCTGGCCGGTGTCGCGGTTCCGGAGGGGTCGAGCCGGGTGCTGGAGGCCGCCGAGGGATTCGGCAGCGACGGCATCATCACGATTCCCGACGTCACCAGCGAAGAGCGCAACTGGCTGCTGCGCCACGCGGAGATCTGCCTGTACCCGACCTCGGCGGAGGGGTTCGGTCTGGTCCCCTTCGAGGCCGCGCGTTTCGGTACGCCGACGGTCTATACGCGTTTCGGTCCCCTTGCCGAGGTGCTACCGGGGCTTCCGGTCGCGTCGACGTCGTGGGACCCCGCCGCGCTTGCGACGGCGTGCGATGAGCTCCTGACATCGCCGGATCTCGCAGCCGAGCAGGTCGCCGCGACCTTGAAGGCCGGCACGACCTACCGATGGGAGGCCACTGCCGAGCACCTCGTGCATGCCTACCGGCGTCTGCTCTCTGAGCCCCCCCGCGTCGAGCCGCCTCGGAAGCGGCCGAGTCCCGACCGTAGTGCCGGAGCCAAGATCGCCGGCAAGAAGATCCGGAACAAGGAGTGACATGGCCGACCAGGCAGCATCCGACGAGGTGACGAACACGTTCGACCTGGATGGCGTTTCTCTCGAGCAGGCATTGCGCGACGTCGAGGTCGCCAATGCTCGCGTCATCGACCTGACCAAGCGCCTGACGTCGATGAACAAGGAGCTGGTCAAGGCGACCACTGCGCTCCAGAAGGCCCAGTTGCGCAACCGCCAGCTGGCTGCACGCATCAAGGAACTCGAGGAGATCGAGGGATCTCGCGCCTTCCGCTCGGCCCGTGCCGCCGGCCGGGTGGCCCGCGGCGTGCGATCGAGGTTGGCGAAGTGACGTCTCCGCGTCCCAAGGTGCTCTTGGCGATCACCGCCTTCAACGGGGAGGCCTTCATCGAGCGCACGCTGGACTCCGCCGCACGGATCGACCGCTCCGAGGTGGACGTCGACGTCGTGGTGCTGGACGACGCCAGTCCCGCCCCCGGATTCAGCGCCCGGCTGGCGGCGATGTGTCGGGCGCGCGACATCGGCTACTACCGGACGCCCCGCAATCTCGGCATCCCGCGAAATGTGTCCCTCGGGCTCCTCGCCGGTGTCGAGAAGGGGTACGACTACGTCATCATCTCCAACAGTGATGTGATCTACCCGGCCCATGTCGTGAGCCAGCTCCTGCGCGCGGCTCAGGCCGAGGGTGTCGGCTCGGTGACGGCATGGTCCAACAACGTCTCGATGTACTCCATCGAGAACGATGACCCGGACCGTCATCTGGCGGACCAGGATGTCGTCGACTTCATCAGCGGTGCCCTCGCCGAGCACTACGGCGACGCGGTCATGGACATCCCGGCGGGTATCTCGTTCTGTGTCCTCATTCCGGCCAACGTGATCCGGGACGTGGGCGTGATGGATCCCGTCTTCGGCCGCGGATACTGTGAGGAGACCGACTGGAGCCTGCGCAGCCTCGCGGCTGGCTACCGGATCGCGTTGGCGCCGGGCGTGTTCGTCTACCACGCCGGTCGAGGGTCCAGTCTGGAGGCCGGCTTGGTCAGCGGCGAGCACACCTCCGTTCCCGAGAACGAGCGGATCATCGACCTGCGCTACCCGACGTTCCGCTCCCAGGTCCGGGCGTTCGCATCGTCGGGGATCCTGGACGAGGCCCAGCTCTACGGCATCGACGCGATCATCCGGCGTGCCGGCAGCAAGTTCGGCTATGTCGTCGACGTCGGCTGGCTGCCGCCTACGCCGGGCGCGGACGACCTGGTCCACTGCACGGTGGCGGCCAGCGGCTCGGAAGACGCCGTCGAACTGCGCTACCGCGGCTTCACCCGGACCCTCGACGCGGATCCGTTCCAGATCGGCGCCACGCTTGAGGAGTACTTCGGGCGGGCGCCGGAGGCTGTCAACATCCACGACCGTGGCGGCGTGGCCTCGTCTCTCGGTGGGCGCTACCCGGCGTTGACCATCCGTACCGGCAACTATCCCGCTCGTGTCTGAGCACCAGCACCCGGGCACCCAGAAGAAGTGGCTGCCCGGGATCGAGGCGCTGCGCGGCGTGGCCGCGCTGACGGTGGTTTTCCACCACAGTTGGTCGTTGTCGTCCATGCCCCGGTTCCCGGGCTACTGGTTGGTCGAGGGCTTCGGCAACTGGGGCGTCAGCCTCTTCTTCATGCTGAGCGGCTACCTGCTGGCCGAGACATTCTGGCAGGAGCGCCGCGCCGACCTGCGGATCTATGCGATCCGGCGCTTCTTCCGGATCGCACCGGCTTACTACGTGAACCTCACGATCCTCTTCCTGTTCTTCGCTCGCACCCATCAGGTATTCAGCGAGCAAGGTGCGAAGCAGGTGGCGGCGTCCTACAGCTTCATGCACTACCTCACGCCCGGCACGTCGAGTTCGCTCAACGTCAATGGTGCCCTGTGGACGCTGACCATCGAGATGCTTCTCTATGCCTTCCTGCCGATTCTGGCGATCGCGGTCCGGTACGCGCCGGTCATCTCGCTCGTCACGATCGCGGGCATCGGCATCGGCTGGCGTGCGCTGGTGGCCTTTGCCGGTGACGGGCTGCGGGAGTTCTACTTCGGGACGACCATGCTCGACCCGGGTATCCAGAGCCTGTTCATCGCTCGCCAGTTCATCGGTGCGCTGGCTGTCTTCGCGCTCGGCATCGGCGCGCGCTGGCTGGTCGTCAAGGGACATATGGGCTGGCTCTACCGCCGGATCCCGCGGATGAGTACGACTGGGTTCTTGCTGCTCGCCGTGCCCAGCCTGTTGCTGTTGCGCTGGGTGGAGGAGGGCTCCAACTACACCAACGGCTGGTTCTTCGCTGCCTACGACTTCCTGCTGATGCTGCTCATGGTGCCGGCGCTGGTACTGGCCGCCTACCCGGGCGAGTTCAGGCCCTCACCCTTGCGGACGGTCAGCACGTGGCTGGGGGAGCGAAGCTACAGCATCTATCTATGGCATTTTCCGATCATTCTCGCGGTCTACGAGCGCGGACCGTTCCGATTTGGCCCGGCTCCGGCCGGCTACGAGTGGCGACTTCCGCTGATTCTCCTGCTCACCTTGATCTTCGCTTCGGTGAGTTACCACACCGTCGAGCGTCCTGGGATGGAGTGGGGTCGCCGGCTTGCGCGTAGGTTTGCCGCCCCGACGTCAACAAAGGAGCAAGCACCGTCATGAGCCGACGTCTCCCGTCCTTCCGCACGTCTCGGCCGGTCGGTCCGGCGATCCCTCCGCCCTACCAGGGCGAGGCCTTGGTCACCTTGCCGACCGAGGCGGGGATGCTGATGATTCCGGCCTCGGACGGCGTGATCCGGCCCTACCTTGAGCGCAACGGCGACTGGGAGCCGGAGGAGGCGGCCCTGCTCACGCAGTTCTTCCGCAAGGGGTTGCGCTTCCTCGACGTGGGCGCCAACGTCGGGTACTTCTCCATGTACGTCGCCGCGCGGTGCCCCGGCGCCGTGATTCACGCGTTCGAGCCGCACCCCGTCACGAGCCAGGTGTTGGCGCTCAACGCGTGGGCCTCGGAGGCGGACATCACAACCCACGCCATAGCGCTCTCCGCCGGCGAGCGGATCGTCACGCTGACCACGGCCGAGAGCAACCTCGGCGACACCCGTGCCTCCGTCGGTGCCGCCGGTGCGATGGTCGCGCCGGCGGCTGCCCTCGACGAGGTGCTGCCCGACGCTGTGTTCGACCTGATCAAGATCGACGTGCAGGGATTCGAGGGCGACACCATCGCCGGAATGAGCGGAATGCTTGCCCGCAGCCCGGAGGCGGTCATTGTCGCCGAGTTCTGGCCTGCTGCGCTCCGTGAGCGGGGACTCGACCCCGTCGTGGTGCTGCGGGACTACGAGGAGTCCGGCTTCGATGTCCGGGTCCAGGTCGAGAACGACCTCGCCCGGCGCAAGCCACGCGACGTCGTCGCCCTGTGTGACACGGCCGGCGCGAGCGGTCAGGTCAACCTGGTCCTTACCCGCCAGCGCTGATCGCATCAAGTCCGCATAGGGCTCACGCCCCTTGTCGCAGCCCACGAAACGATCCATCCAGAGCGCTCAGAACAAGCGTCAGCGGTCGACCAAGGACCCGACTTCGAGCGAATCGAGGCACAACGTCGTCCCCGGTCGCAACCCAACGAACCGGAACGATCCGACCGAATCGACCGGCGGCATGAAGACGGCGCTCACCTCGCCCTGCGCCCACGTCGTTCGCGCGGAGGTCGCCGCCACCGGATTGCCCTGTGCGTGGATCACCTGCGGCTCCAATGCTGTTGTCTGACTGACCCACGCTCGTACGGTCACAGCCGGTGTGGCTGGAGGTTGACCGCGATAGGGAACATCGATACGCGACCTCGATGTCCTCATCACCCAGCAACGACCATCGCCCTTCGGCCGCGCACCGGCCTTGGCCACGGCTCCGGCCTTGGCCACGGCTCCGGCCACATCCGCACTGCCCGCCGGTTCGAATTCCACCGGCACGAGTTCACCGCTCGGCGTTACCCGCAACAGGTTCGATCCGTCTGAGTTCCAGCGGACGTCCGGCCAGAGCACACCCAGACTCCGCTGAAAGTCGTTGTACGGCGCCAGCTGTGGCCACACGATCAGGTTGTCCACGGGGCCGCTCGCTACGGTGGCGGCCGCGCCGTAGCGGTCCAAACCTCGCTCGAAGTTGGATGCCGCCTCCCGCGTGGTCGCCTGTGTTCCGTTGGCATCGGTCGCCCGCGCGGCCTGCAACTGCGTACCCACGACTGACAACGAAGCCACGACAGCGACCGCGAGCAGGACGGTTCGCCGACGCGTTGCGTGGATCGGACCCGGCTTGCTCGGTGGGAGACGGATGCCTTCGGCAACGCCGACGAGCAGCCCAAGCAACGGGACGACTGCGTAGAACAAGTCGATCCCGACGTAGACCCCGTTGATCGCTGTCCGCCCCCATGCGAGCACAAGGACGCTCATCAACCAAGCAACCATGGCGACGCAGATGCAGCCGAGGACGCGGGCCCCACGATGGCGTGCGGCGACACCTATCACGAGCGCCCAGAGGACAAGCGCCGCAGCTCCCAACGCGGAGACACCGCGGTCGGGCTGGAAGACTCCGAAGGACGCGGGCAACAGACCCTGCAGCAGGGAATGTCGTACGGTCGCGAGAATCTCGGCCGTGCTGGGGTGGGTTAGCGGCGTCGCGTAGTTGGTCGCGTAGTTCACGGCCGCGGCGAGGCCTACGGCAGCGAGGGCTAGCCAGTAACCCAGGTGCGACCGCAGCTCAAGGAGACCCTGACGTACGCCGAGCTCTGGCCAGCGGACCGCCAGCCACCACGTGCCTACGATGACGGGGAGCAGTATCGCCAGCTCGTAGTCGAGCTGTGCTGCGGCAAACGCGGCTACCGACGCGACGGCATAGCGCGGCCCTCCCGTTCCTCGCAGGAACGTGAACGCCCAAGCCAGGCACAACGCGCCCAGGGCGAACGCGGGCAACATGTTGAAACTTGCCGTGGTCCACGAGGTGAGCCGCACGAGGACCAGGCCCCCGCAGACGGCGAGAAGGAGCGCCGCAGCCTCTGCGGAGCGGCCGAGAATCGTCTTGAGGAGGTAACCGGTCGCGAAGACCGCGGCCGAGAACAGACCTAGCACCATCAGGTATGCGCCGACCTGGAAGTCGCCGGTCCGCCCCAGAACCCAGAAAAGGAGCCGCGCCACCGGCGAGAAGTGTCCGAACAGGTCGCGGCCGAGGTACTCGATGGTGAGCCCCTGGTCTGGGTATCGCCCCGCGGCGAGGGGCGCAAAGCGCGCCTGATCCAGGAACAAGAAGTCGTCTTGGAACAGCGTGAACCGGCGATTGGCCCAGGCCACGGGAAGGATCGATGCGACGTGGACGACCCACCACGCGGTGGACGAGACGGGATGGACGAACGCGGGCCTTGTGCCCGCGTCACTCATGCGTCTTGCTCTCGAAGTTCTTCGGCCGAAGGACTGCGACGAACTGGTAGCCGAAGAGTGTGGGTCGGGTCTTCACCAGCCAGTGGTCCGCACGGTTGAGCATCTTCGCCTTGGCGCCGACCCGGCCGGGCTGGAGCACCGTGAAGGGCAGACCGGTGTAGTCCAGCGACTCAACGCGAAGCTTGGCCAACTCGAAGACGCGTTGCAGCCCCTTGCGGGTGAAGAACCGGAGGTGGGTCTCGTCGAGAATCCCGCGCCGGTCGTAGTCGAAGTTGCCTGAAGCGACCCGGAAGCGCGGGTACCAGTGACCGAAGTTCGGTGTGGAGATGATCAGGCGGCCGTCGGAGCCTAGCTTGCTCGCCATCTCCTCAAGCAGTTGCTCGGGTCTGCGGACGTGTTCGATCACGTCGGCGGCGATCACCACGTCGAAGTCCGAGCCGACCTCCGGCAGTCCTTCGTCGAGATCGGCGAGGAAGAACTCGTCCAGTCGATCGCGCACCCCGGGCTCCTCGGCGTGGTCGACGCCGACCACGGTGTGGCCCATGTCCCGGATCTGGCCCGAGAGAAGGCCAGAAGAACACCCGACGTCGAGAACCTTCCCTGGGGGAATCTCCCGCAGCAGTCGCAGGATCGCGGTGTGCGAGGAACCTTCCTCTTCCTTCAGTCCGTACTCGGTCGCGTTCGAGATCCAGCGTGCCGTCCCGAAGCCCATCTTGGACGTGCGGTACTGCACGACATCCTTGACGACGTCCTTGGCGTACTTCATGCCGTCGACGTAGCAGATCTCGTCGCCGTAGTAGGTCGGGATCGGAATCTCGACGATGCGTTTTCCTGCGTCCACGAGCTGCACGATGATCTGGGTGTCGAAATCGAACTCGTCGGTGTTCTCCATGAACGGAACAGCAGCGAGAGCGGCCACGGAGTACGCGCGGTACCCGCTGTGGAACTCAGACAGGTCCGTGCCCAGCAGGGAGTTCTCGACCCGCGTCAGGATCTTGTTGCCGACGTACTTGTAGAGGGGCATGCCCCCCTTGCGCGCGGCGCCCTTGTCCATCATTCGTGACCCAAAGACAGCGTCAGCCTCGCCGTTGATGATCGGTGCGACCATCTGGGGAAGGAACTCTGGGGCGTACTGGCCATCGGCGTGCAGCATGACGACGATGTCCAGTTCGCGGTCGATCGCGAGTTCGTATCCCGCCTTCTGGTTGCCGCCGTAGCCGCGGTTCTCCAGGTGACGGATGACCAATGTCGCCATCTCCGGGTTGTCTCTCCGCCATCGAACACCGGCCCCGAAAGTGTCGTCGGCAGACGCGTCGTCGGCAACGATGATCTCGGCGATCTGCGACCGGAAGTCGGCGGGAATGCGATCGAGTGTCGCCTCGAGGGTCGCCTCCGCGTTATAGGCAACGACGAGGATGCCGATGCGCGGACGTTCGCCACGTTCTGACTCAACCATGGCATCGAGGATAGACGCAGCTTCACCGGTACCCGCCCAGGGGGCGTCCGGCGATTCCCGACCCGGGCTAGTGCGTCAGCGCCCCGAACCAGCCCCTTCTCGTTCTCCTTACAGCAGGTCGTCCAGACGGCCGGCGGCCCCCGCCGGTGCGTAGGCCTGGGCGACCTCGCCGGTGCCGATGATGCGCAGCTCGCCGTCGCTGTCGCCGGCGTACGCCGCATCGCCTCGGCGCAGGTGGAGCATCTCGTCGCGGGCGTTGAGGACCGCCACCTCACCGCCGGTGCACACCAGCAGGCGTGGCCCGCGGTGGGGGAGGACCGCCCCGGCCGGGTCGGCCTGGGAGCTCTGCGTCACCGAGAGCGCGAACTCGCGGGTGGGGCTGAACACGTCGGTCGACGTACCGAAGAGCTGGGGGGTGACCCGAGCGACCCGGGACATCCCCTCCTCCAGACAGGAGACCAGGCCCGCGGGGTCGACGTGCTTCGAGGTCAGGCCGGCGCGCAGCACGTTGTCGGACGACACCATCACCTCCAGGCACATGCCGCTGAGGTGGGCGTGGATGATGCCGGTACCCAGGTACGCCGCCTCGCCTGGCTGCAGCGTCAGACGGTTGAGCAGCAGGGAGACGATCACCCCGACGTCGCCGGGGTGGTGGGCCTCGATCTCGACCGCTGTCGCGTAGGCCCGCTTGATGTCGATGCCCTCGGCCAGCGCTGCGCGGCACTGCTCCACGATCTCGGCGACCGTGTCGGCCGCCGGCGGCGCGGCCAGCAGGCGCTCGACCAGCCGGACTATGCCCGCGAACCCCGGGGTCTCCCGCAGCTGCTTCGTCAGCGCCTTCGCGGTGGGGTGACCCAGCGGCATCAGGACTCGCAGGATCTCGGCCGTCGGCCGGAAGCCGACGAGTGTGTCGAACGTGGAGAGGGCGTAGACCATCTCGGGCTTCGGGTACGGGTCCTTGAACACCCGCGTGGGGGAGTCCATCGGGATGCCGCGCGCTTCTTCGGCCTCGAAGCCGGCTCGTGCCTGAGCGGCGTTGGGGTGCGCCTGGATCGAGAGCGGTCGGCTCGCGGCGAGGACCTTGAGCATGAAGTCCAGCTGGCCGGCGGTGTCGGTCAGGGGGCGCCGCTCACCCTGCTCGTCGACGAACTGGGCCGTGCCGAGAGGGTGGGTGCCGACCCACACCTCAGCCACCGGGTCGCCGTTCGGCTGCCGACGCTGGAACCCGGGGATGGCCTCAGCAGATCCCCAGTCGTAGGACTGGGTCGGGCAATCGAGCGTGAGCAAGGGAGCCTCCGAGGGTTCCGGTCGGTTGCGTCGGACGAGGCGAGATTAGGGCACCGGGCGTCACCGGCGTCGCCATTCCGGGCGTGCCAGGCCGAAGACCGGGCGGGCGGGGTGCTCCGGGTGCCGGCTGCCCGGTACGCCGAGCGGACTCGGTAACCTCCCCGAGTGAGTCGTCAGCAGCCCGAACAGCAGGCACCGCCGGTCCAGCGGATCCGGATCCGGTACGCCAAACGCGGCCGACTGCGCTTCACCAGCCACCGCGACGTCAGCCGCGCCATCGAGCGCGCGGTCGTCCGGGCCGGGATCCCGATGGCGTACTCGTCCGGTTTCCATCCCCACCCGCGGATCTCGTACGCCGGCGCCTCGCCGACCGGAGCCGCCAGCGAGTCGGAGTACGTCGAGCTCGGGCTCGCGGAGGTCCGGGAGCCGGGCGAGGTCGGTGCCGCCCTGGACGCCGTCCTGCCCGACGGGCTCGACGTCGTCGCGGTCGTCGATGCCGCGCAGACCGTCGCCGGGTCGCTGTCCGACCTGCTGACGGCCAGCCACTGGGTGATCGATCTGGGCGACACCTCCGACGGGCGTGCGGTGGAGGCCGTTGCGGCCTTCCTGGCGACCGACTCGGTGATCGTGGAGCGGATGACGAAGAAGGGGCTGCGGTCCTTCGACTGTCGGGCCGCGGTCGTACGGCTCGCCGTGACGGCCGATGGCGACCTGGACCTGCTCCTGGAGCACACCGTCCCCGCGGTGCGCCCCGACGACGTGCTGACGGGGCTGCGCCAGGCGGGCGGCGAGGAGGTGTCGGCGACCGGGCTGCTGACCCGCGTCGCGCAGGGCGTCCTGGACCGGGCGACCGGTGCGATCGGGGATCCGCTCGCGCCTCGTTGAGCCCCGGCGGCGACGCGCTGGCGGCGCAGGGATGACGGCGGGGTGACGGCCGTGTGCGATACTCGCCACAGATCTAACTCCGCGCGCGTCCCCCCAGGGGCAGCGTGCGGCGAGATCGACGACGTTCTCGCCGGACGGCAGGTGACAGGCCGCCCGGCACGGTGGAGACGGACCCACCGCCCGACGCGACGCGCACCGCGACCGCGGCAGGCGAGGGGCTCGCCTCCGGCGACGCAAGGCCGCGGAGGGTGTCGTCCCACGAAGGCTTGTGGCGCCGCCCCGCGCGTGCGCCGACGACACCCCGGGCACGTGAGAGCGCGCCCGGGTGGAGGAGTAGCGCAATGACCGACGCGCCCACCGACATCCCGACCGCGAAGCCGGCCGACGCTGCGACGGACGCTTCCCCGCCCGCGGAGAAGTCCGAGAAGCCGACGGCCAAGAGGGCCGCGGCCAAGAAGACGGCCGCCAAGAAGACCGCGGCCAAGAAGGCCCCCGCGAAGAAGGCGGCCGCGAAGAAGACGGCGGCCAAGAAGACGGCCGCCAAGAAGGCCCCCGCGAAGAAGACCGCAGCCAAGAAGACGACCGCGAAGAAGACCACGTCGCGGGCCAAGGCGAAGACCGAGGCCGAGCCGACCTCCGAGCAGCTCGAGCTCACCACGGAGCTCGCGGCGGACTCCGCTGTCGATGACGTCGCCGCCCCGGGCGCCGCCACCGCCGTGCTCTTCCGGGCTCCCGTCGTACCCGCTGAGGAGCCGGTCGCCGAGGAAGACGACGAGACCGTCGACGAGACGGATGGCGACACCGCCGAGACCGATGGCGACACCGCCGAGACGGATGGCGACACCGCCGAGACCGACGGCGAGACCGCCGAGGCTCCGGAGCTCGAGGCCGACACCGTCGAGGACGAGGCCCCCGAGGCCGAGGCCGCACCTGAGCCGGAGGCCGACGCCGCCGAGACTGACGCCGCCGAGACCGAAGGCGGTGACGAGGACGACGAGGAGTCCGGCTCCGGATCCGGCAACGCCCGCCGCCGCCGTCGCCGCGGAGGCCGACGCCGTCGCAAGCCGGCCGCCGGTGCCGACGGCGAGGAGGCCGAGGGCGGCGAGTCCGCCGGCGACAACGACGACACCGACGGCGCCGAGACGGCGGACGGCGACGCGGCGACCGCGGACAGTGACGACGCCGAGGACGGCGAGGGCACCTCCGGAGCCGGCGGTTCATCCTCGTCGCGTCGGCGCCGTCGGCGCCGTCGCGCCGGTGAGGGCGGCGAGGGCGAGGGCGACGACCCCGAGAACACCGTCACCCGGGTCCGCAAGCCGCGGTCGTCGGACGACGAGATCACGTCCATCTCCGGCTCGACCCGCCTCGAGGCCAAGAAGCAGCGCCGCCGGGAGGGTCGCGAGGCTGGCCGTCGCCGGGCGCCGATCGTGAGCGAGGCCGAGTTCCTGGCCCGCCGCGAGTCGGTCGAGCGGGTGATGGCGGTCCGACAGCGCAAGGACCTCACCCAGATCGCCGTGCTCGAGGACAAGGTCCTCGTCGAGCACTACGTCGCCCGCGAGTCGCAGACCTCGCTGATCGGCAACGTCTACCTCGGTCGCGTGCAGAACGTGCTGCCCTCCATGGAGGCCGCGTTCGTCGACATCGGCAAGGGCCGCAACGCGGTGCTGTACGCCGGCGAGGTCAACTGGTCCGCGCTGGGCCACAAGGATGGCGAGCCGCGCAAGATCGAGTCGGTGCTGCAGTCGGGCCAGACCGTGCTGGTGCAGGTCACCAAGGACCCGATCGGTCACAAGGGTGCCCGGCTCACCAGCCAGGTCAGCCTCGCCGGCCGCTTCCTGGTCTACGTGCCCGACGGGACCACCTCCGGCATCTCCCGCAAGCTGCCCGACACCGAGCGCTCGCGGCTCAAGACGCTCCTCAAGGAGATCGTCCCCGACACCGCCGGCGTCATCGTGCGCACCGCCGCCGAGGGCGCCTCGGAGGACGAGCTGACCCGCGACGTCGAGCGGCTCAAGGCGCGCTGGGAGGACATCGAGGGCAAGGTCGCCAAGGGCAACGCCCCGCAGCTGCTCTACGGCGAGCCGGACCTCACCCTCAAGGTGGTCCGCGACCTGTTCACCGAGGACTTCGCCAAGCTGGTCGTCCAGGGCGACGACGCCTGGAGCACCGTCCAGGAGTACGTCGACCAGGTGGCGCCCGACCTCGCGGAGCGACTCGAGCACCACGAGGCTGGCGACGGCGTCGCGGACCTGTTCGCGACGTACCGCATCGACGAGCAGATCGCCAAGGGCCTGGACCGCAAGGTCTGGCTGCCCTCCGGCGGCTCGCTGATCATCGACCGCACCGAGGCGATGACCGTGGTCGACGTGAACACCGGCAAGTTCACCGGCTCGGGCGGCAACCTCGAGGAGACGGTCACCAAGAACAACCTCGAGGCGGCCGAGGAGATCGTGCGCCAGCTCCGGCTGCGCGACATCGGCGGCATCATCGTGGTCGACTTCATCGACATGGTGCTCGAGTCCAACCGCGACCTCGTGCTGCGCCGCATGGTCGAGTGCCTGGGCCGCGACCGCACCCGGCACCAGGTCGCCGAGGTCACCTCGCTCGGCCTGGTCCAGATGACCCGCAAGCGGATCGGCACCGGGCTGCTCGAGGCGTTCAGCGAGACCTGCACCCACTGCCAGGGCCGCGGCATCCTGGTCCACGACCTCCCGGTCGAGCCCAAGCGCGGGGGCGGCGAGCCGGAGGAGTCCCGCCGCGGCAGCCGCCGTCGCAAGGGCAAGGGCGCCAACCAGGCCGAGCCGGCCACCGAGACCCCGAAGGCGGTGCCGTCCCCGAAGGACATCGCCGCGATGGCCAAGCCGGCCGGCGACGAGCGCGAGCACGCCGAGGACGAGCAGCCGGTCGAGCCCGTCGTGGCCGAGGCCGTCGAGGCCGTCGAGGCAAGGGAGACCGTTCCGGTGGAGGCGACTCCGACGGAGCCCGAGCCGCAGCCCGAGCCGCAGGCCCAGCAGCCCGAGCCCGAGCCCGAGCCCGAGCCGGAGGCCCAGCAGCCGGAGCCCGAGCCGGAGCCCGAGCCGGCTCCCGTGGCCACCACGACCGTGGTGACCCGGACCCGGCGCCGTGCGGCCACCCGTCCCGCGGGTCCGCCGGCCGACGCGACCCCGGAGCCGACGGCGGCCGATCCGGTGGCCGAGCCGGCGGAGGAGCCCGCGGCCGATCCGACGGAGGAGCCGCACGTCGAGCACGTCCCGATCAAGCGCAAGGGTGGCTCACGCAAGCGTTAGCCACCCGCCCGGGCCGTGCCGGGAGCCGTGGTTTTGGCGGAATCCGGCACGGCCCGTAACATTGTTCGTCGGTGCGCCGCCGAGGCGCTCCGTTCTGCTGGCACCCGGCATCGCGCGACGTAGCTCGCGACGTGGGATCCGCAGTGTGCCGTAGACCCAGACGTTGAACCAGAAGGAGCCCGGTGGTGTACGCGATCGTGCGCGCAGGCGCGAAGCAGGAGAAGGTCGCTGTCGGCGACGTCATCGAGATCGACCAGGTCTCCACCCCGGTCGGCGACACCCTGACCCTCCCGGTCGTGCTCGCCGTCGACGGCGAGAAGGTGACGGCCACCGGCCTCGACAAGGCGGCCGTGACGGTCGAGGTCCTCGGCGCCACCAAGGGCCCGAAGATCATCATCCAGAAGTACAAGAACAAGACCGGCTACAAGAAGCGCCAGGGTCACCGCCAGAAGTACACCCAGGTCAAGGTCACCGACATCAAGCTCTGAGTCCCCACCGGGCTCGACACACTCCGAAGGACTGAAACATGGCACACAAGAAGGGCGCGGCGTCCACCAAGAACGGCCGCGACTCCAACGCCCAGCGCCTCGGCGTGAAGCGCTTCGGCGGCCAGCTCGTCAACGCCGGCGAGATCATCGTGCGCCAGCGCGGCACCCACTTCCACCCGGGCTCCGGCGTGGGTCGTGGTGGCGACGACACGCTGTTCGCGCTGGTCCCCGGCGCGGTCGAGTTCGGTCGCAAGCGCGGCCGCAAGGTCGTCAACATCGTCCCGGGTGAGTGAGCTGACGCTCGCTTGACCCGCGGCTTCGAAGGGCGTCCCGGTTCGGGGCGCCCTTCGACCATTTTCTACTGAAAGACTGATCCTCATGGCCGTCCCCACCTTCGTCGACCGCGTCATCCTCTCCGTGTCCGCGGGTCGCGGGGGCAACGGCGTCGCGTCCGTGCATCGTGAGAAGTTCAAGCCGCTCGGCGGCCCCGACGGCGGCAACGGTGGTCCCGGCGGATCGGTCATCCTGCGCGTCGACCCCGACGTGACCACGCTGCTCGACTACCACCACAGCCCGCGCCGCAAGGCCGAGCACGGCGGCCACGGTGCCGGCGACCGGCGCAACGGCGCCCACGGGGCCGACCTGGTGCTCCCGGTGCCGGCGGGCACGGTGGTCAAGCAGCGCAACGGCGAGGTCGTCGCCGACCTGGTCACCGCCGGCGCCGAGCTGGTGATCGCGCAGGGCGGGCGGGGCGGGCTCGGCAACGCGGCGCTGGCCTCGAAGTCGCGCAAGGCGCCCGGCTTCGCGCTGCTCGGCGAGCCCGGCGACGAGCTGGAGGTCGTCCTCGAGCTCAAGGTGGTCGCCGACGTCGGCCTGGTCGGGTACCCCAGCGCCGGCAAGTCCAGCCTGATCGCGGCGATCTCCCGGGCGCGGCCCAAGATCGCCGACTACCCGTTCACCACCCTCGTCCCCAACCTGGGCGTGGTCACCGCCGGCGAGACGGTGTTCACGGTCGCCGATGTCCCCGGGCTGATCGAGGGCGCCGCGGAGGGCCGTGGTCTCGGCCACGACTTCCTGCGCCACATCGAACGGTGCGCCGCGATCGTCCACGTCCTCGACACCGCGACCCTCGAGCCGGGCCGCAACCCGGTCGACGACCTCGACGTGATCGAGGACGAGCTGCGCCGGTACGGCGGTCTGGACGACCGGCCCCGTCTCGTGGCGCTCAACAAGGTCGACGTGCCCGACGGCCGCGGCATCGCGGAGCTGGTGGTCGACGAGCTCCGCGCGCGCGGGCTGCGGGTCTTCGAGCTCTCCGCCGTCTCGGGGGAGGGCACCCGGGAGCTGATCTACGCCATGGCCGAGATCGTGTCCGAGGCCCGGCGCGAGAAGGCCTCGGAGATCCCCGCGCGGATCGTCGTACGCCCCAAGGCGGTCGACGACGACGGCTTCACGGTCAAGCGCACCGGCGCCGGCTGGCGGGTGGTCGGCACCAAGCCGGAGCGCTGGGTGCGGCAGACCGACTTCAGCAACGACGAGGCGGTCGGCTACCTCGCCGACCGGCTCGACCGGCTCGGAGTCGAGGCGAAGCTGCTCGCCCTGGGCGCCGAGGAGGGCGACGCCGTCCTCATCGGGTCCACCGACGACTCGGTCGTCTTCGACTTCCGCCCCGGCATCGACGCAGGGGCGGAGAACCTGTCGCGCCGCGGTGAGGACGACCGCTTCCACGAGCAGCGTCCCGCCGCCACCCGCCGTCGCGAGATCCAGGAGCACCTGGGCGACCGGGCGGAGGGCGAGACCCGGGCCGACGTCGCGCGCCGCATCGACCAGCCCGACGTGTACGGCCCGAGCTCCTACGAGATCGGCTCCGAGCAGGACCCGGACCTCAAGGCGGCCACCGACGACGACTGGCTCCAGGACGACCCCGGTGAGTGACCGGGCGGCCGTCACCGCGGCCCGCCGCATCGTCGTCAAGGTCGGCTCGTCGTCGCTGACCACCGCGTCCGGGGGCATCGACCCGGACCGAATGCGTGACCTCGTCGACGTCCTCGCCGCCGCACGGGCCCGGGGCGCCGAGGTCGTGCTGGTGTCCTCGGGCGCGATCGCCGCCGGCCTGGCCCCGCTCGGCCTCCGGAGGCGGCCGCGCGGCCTCGCCGCGCAGCAGGCCGCGGCGAGCGTCGGCCAGGGGCTGCTCGTGCACCGCTACACCGAGGAGCTGGCCCGCCACGGGCTGATCGCCGGGCAGGTGCTGCTCACCCTCGACGACGTCACCCGCCGCTCCCACTACCGCAACGCCCACCAGACCTTCGCCCAGCTGCTGGAGCTCGGCGTGATCCCGATCGTCAACGAGAACGACACCGTCGCGACCACCGAGATCAGGTTCGGCGACAACGACCGGCTCGCGGCGCTCGTCGCCCACCTGGTCCACGCCGACCTGCTGGTACTGCTCTCCGACGTCGACGGCCTGTACGACGGACCGCCGACGCGTCCGGGGGCACAGCTGATCCCCGACGTGCGTGCTGCCGCCGATCTCGACCACGTGGTCGTGGGATCCCCTGGCGCGGCGGGTCTCGGCACCGGTGGGATGGCGACCAAGGTCGACGCCGCCGCGATCGCGACCGGCTCCGGCATCCCGGTCGTCCTCACCTCGGCCGATCGGGCGGGCGAGGCGTTGGCCGGCAGGCGGGTCGGGACCCTGTTCCACGCCACCGGCAGGCGCCGGCCGACGCGGCTGCTGTGGTTGCGCCACGCCACCGAGGCCAAGGGCTCCCTCGTCCTCGACGCGGGAGCGGTCCGGGCCGTCGTCGAGCGCCGTGCGTCGCTGCTGGCTGCCGGCGTGACCGGTGTCCAGGGCGACTTCGGTGCCGGTGACCCCGTCGACCTGCTCGACCCCGACGGCACCGTCGTGGCACGCGGCCTGGTCAACTTCGACGCCGCCGAGATGCCCCCGCTGCTCGGCCGCTCGTCCAAGGAGCTCAAGCGCGAGCTCGGGGCGGCATACGAGCGCGAGCTCATCCACCGCGACGCCCTCGTCATCCTCTGACGGGCGACTCCTCGCTCGATGCAACGACCGGATCTGTCGCTGAGCGGGCCGCCCGGCAGCAGATTCGGTAGTTGACCCGGCTCCTGACTCAGCTGCGGGACCCGCCGATCGCCGCGAGTGCCCGCAGCAGGAGCGCGTCCGGTACCAGCGCCGACAGGCGGTGCACGGCGGCGGGGGCATCGACCGCCCGCGCGGCGGCCCGGGAGGCCCGCACCACCCGTCCCGTCGTACGGCGACGCCGGGCCTCGAACGCCGCGAACGCCTCCTCCGGGGAGCCGGCGTCGGCGAGCAGCGACGCGAGGAGAGCCGCGTCGACGAGCGCCTGGCCGCCGCCCTGCCCCAGGTGCGGGCGCATCGGGTGTGCCGCGTCGCCGATCACCACCACCGGACCGTCGCGCCAACGCCGGAGGGGCTGGCGATCCATCACGTCGTTGCGGCTGACCGCGTCCGGGTCGGTGCCGGCGAGCACCCGGGCGACCGGATCCGGCCAGCCCCGGAAGGCCGCTGCCAGGTGGGCCAGCTCGTCGTCGGCCGCGCCCTCCGCGGGTTCGCGGACGGTCGCGAACCAGTAGGCGACGTCGTCGCCGAGCGGGACCACGCCGAACTCCTGGTGCGCACCCCACAGCTGGACGGCGTCCAGCCCCGCGGCCCGGGTCAGGCCGCGCCACGCCGGGTAGCCGGCGTACCTCTCGGCCAGGCCGGGGTGAAGGGCGCGGGCCACCCGCGAGCGGTACCCGTCGGCGCCGACGAGCGCCCGCGCGGCGATCGGGGCGGTCGAGGTCAGCACCCGGACGCCGCCGTCGGTGCGCTCGTAGCCGCGCACGGCGGCGTCGAAGGTCACCGTGCCGGGCGCGACCCGGGCATGCAGGATCTCGACGAGGGCACCTCGTCGCACCGCCACCGGCGCCTCGCCGAGTGCGGCCGTGGTGCGGTCGTGGTCGAGGGTGCGCAGCGTCCGGCCCGAGTTGGTGCGGACCGTGCCCGCGCCCACGGGGTGACCCGCCGCCCGGACGTCCGCGCCGGTGCCGATCCGATCCAGCGCGGCCAGGGCCGCGGGCCACAGCGTGATCGCGCCGCCGGTGCTGCCCAGCGCCGGCCGTTCGTCCAGCAGCCGGACGCGATAGCTGGAGCCGGCCCGCGCGAGTCCGGCGGCGAGCGCGAGACCGGAGATCCCGGCTCCCGCGACCACCAGCTCGGGACCGTCGCTCACGCGGGCCACGGTAGCGCCCGGACGGACGCCCGGACGGGAGCCGCCCGACGGCCGGGGCGAGACCGGACGGGCCGGACGGGCCGGATAGGTGGCTCGCGCGGGTGGGTCGTAATCTTGGAGACGCCATGAACGACTCCCGGACGGTCTACCTCGACCACGCCGCGACGACGCCGATGACCGACGTCGCGGTGGAGGCGATGACCGCCCGGCTGCGGGAGGTCGGCAACGCCAGCTCGCTGCACGCTTCGGGGCGCCGTGCCCGGCGGGTGGTGGAGGAGTCACGGGAGACGGTCGCCCAGGCGCTCGGGTGCCGCCCGGGCGAGGTCGTCTTCACCTCCGGGGGCACCGAGGCCGACAACCTGGCGGTCAAGGGGCTCTACTGGTCGCGTCGTGACGCCGACCCGGCACGGACCCGGATCCTGGCGACCGCGGTCGAGCACCACGCGGTGCTCGACGCGCTGGCCTGGCTCGAGGAGCACGAGGGAGCCCAGGTCGAGCTGCTGCCGGTCGACGGGCAGGGCCGCCTCGACGTGGCGGCGCTGCGGGCGACGGTGGAGCGTGACCCCGCCTCGGTCGCCCTGGTCACCGTGATGTGGGCCAACAACGAGGTCGGCACCCTCCAGCCCGTCGACGACGTCGTGGCGCTCGCGCGCCCGCACGCGATCCCGGTCCACACCGATGCCGTCCAGGCGGTCGGCGCGACGCCGGTCGACTTCGCCTCCGCCGGGGTCGACGCGCTGTCGCTGTCGGGGCACAAGGTCGGCGGCCCGCAGGGCGTCGGCGCGCTGATCGTCCGGCGCGAGGTCCAGCTGGCCGCGCTGGTGCACGGCGGCGGCCAGGAGCGCGACGTGCGCAGCGGCACCCTCGACGTGCCGGCCATCGCCGGCTTCGCCGCCGCCGTGGAGCTCGCGGTCAAGCAGCAGACCGAGCACGCCGCCCGGCTGGTCGCCCTGCGCGACGAGCTCGTGGCCGCCGTACGACGAGCCGTTCCGGATGCCGTCCTCAACGGCGACCCCGTCGACCGGCTGCCCGGCAACGCACACCTGAGCTTCCCCGGCTGCGAGGGCGACTCGCTGCTCATGCTGCTCGACGCCCGGGGCATCGAGTGCTCGACCGGATCGGCCTGCTCGGCCGGCGTGCCGCAGCCGTCGCACGTGCTGCTCGCGATGGGCCGCACGAGTGACGAGGCCCGCAGCTCGCTGCGCTTCAGCCTCGGTCACACCAGCACCGCGGCCGACGTCGCGGCGGTCGCCGAGGCCATCGGAGCGTGCGTCGAGCGCGCCCGCGCGGCGCGCGCCTGATCTGGTCGGTGCTCGTCACGTGAAGGTCGTCGCCGCCATGTCCGGGGGAGTGGACTCCGCCGTCGCCGCCGCCCGCGCCGCCGAGGCGGGGCACGAGGTGACCGGCATCCACCTGGCGCTCTCGCGCAACCCGAAGTCGTACCGCACGGGCGCCCGCGGCTGCTGCACGATCGAGGACGCCAACGACGCGCGCCGCGCGGCCGACGTGATCGGCATCCCGTTCTACGTCTGGGACCTCTCCGACCGGTTCCACACCGATGTGGTCGAGGACTTCATGGACACCTACGCGGCCGGGCAGACGCCGAACCCGTGCCTGCGCTGCAACGAGAAGATCAAGTTCGCCGCGGTCCTCGACAAGGCGCTGGCGCTGGGCTTCGACGCCGTGGCCACCGGGCACTACGCCGCCGTCCGTCCGAGCGCCGACGGCGGTGTCGAGCTGCACCGCGCCGTCGACGGCGCCAAGGACCAGTCGTACGTGCTCGGGGTTCTCGACGAGCAGCAGCTGCGCCACTCGCTCTTCCCGCTGGGGGGCACCCCGAAGCCGCAGGTGCGGGCCGAGGCGGCTGCCCGGGGCCTGCTGGTCGCCGACAAGCCCGACAGCCACGACATCTGCTTCGTCGCCGACGGCGACAGCACCGGCTGGCTGCGCGAGAAGCTCGGCGACCGCGCCCCCAACCAGGGCGGCGAGATCCGCGACGACGCGACCGGCGAGGTGCTCGGGCATCACGAGGGCACCTACGGGTTCACCATCGGCCAGCGCAAGGGCCTGCGCCTCGGGCATCCCGCGCCCGACGGCCGTGCCCGCTACGTCCTCGACATCGAGCCCGTCTCCGGCACCGTGACCGTCGGTCCGCGCGAGCGGCTCGCCGTCGACCGGGTCGAGGGCGACCGGATCCGCTGGTGCGGCCGCCCGATCGCCACCGGCTCCGTCCTCGACGGAGACGGCGTCACTGTGCAGCTGCGCGCCCACGGCGCCGAGCACCGGGCGGTCGTCCACGTGGGCGACGGCTTCCTGCGGGTCGACCTGCTCGAGCACGCCCACGGCATCGCCCCCGGCCAGGCCGTCGTCGTGTACGACGGCACGCGGGTCGTCGGCTCGGCCACCATCACGGGCACCCGGCGGGTGACCGGGTGACCCGGGGCACGGGCGTCGGCTCCTTCCCCGGCGACACCCAGCACGACTACGACGAGGCGCTCGCGATCGTCCTCGGCGAGCTCACGGCCGACGAGCACGGGCTGGCCTTCGTGCCCGAGGTGCCCGGCCGTGGCGCGGGCGCCGGCCTGACCGGTCGCACCCTGGGCCTGGTCACCGAGCTCGACGCCGACCTGCAGCCCGAGGGCTGGCGGCTCACCGGCACGTCCGGTGCGCCCCCGCTCGACCAGCGCCGAGCCCGCAGCCTGCTCGCCCAGGACCTCGACGCGCTCGAGGAGCGCGCCGCCGGCCACGCCGGGCCGTTCAAGGTGCAGGTCGCCGGCCCCTGGACCTTGGCCGCCACCGTCGAGCGGCCGCGGGGCGACAAGATCCTGGCCGATCACGGAGCCCGCCGGGACCTGGCGCAAGCCCTCGCGGTGGCCGTGGGCGACCATCTCGCCGACGTCCGCCGTCGGCTGCCGGGCGCCACGGAGCTCATCCTCCAGGTCGACGAGCCGGCCCTGCCGATCGTGCTGGCCGGCGGCGTACCGACGGCCTCGGGGTTCGGCAGGCACCGCACCGTCCACCCGCCCGAGGTCAGTGAGGCGCTGGCCTGGGTGCTCGAGGCAGCGGCATCGGCCGGCGCGACGCCGTGGGTGCACTGCTGCGCGCCCGGCGTGCCGATCGGGCTGCTGCGCGGTGCCGGTGCCCGGGGGGTGATGCTCGATCTCGACCTGCTGGACGCCGACGGTCACGACGCCGCCGCCGAGGCGCTGGAGGCCGGGGACACGGTCGTGGCCGGCGTCGTGCCCACGACCGATGTCCTGCCGGGCGACAAGGTGCTCGTCGACCGTGTGCTGCGCTGGCTCGACCTGCTCGGGCTCGACCCGGAGGTGGTCGGCCCCTCGCTGGCGGTGTCGCCGTCCTGTGGCCTCGCCGGCGCCACCCCGGAGGTCGCCCGCCGGGCTCTTGAGCTGGCACGGGCCGTCGCGAGGTCCGTGTCAGGCTGACCGGGTGAGTACCCGGGGGTTCCTGCTCAAGAGCATGGTCGCGGCGTTCGTCGTCTTCGTGCTGCTCAGCGGGGTGGTCGCGCTCGGCAAGCTGTTCGCCGGCCCGGACGACGACCCCGCACCCGCGACGAAGAAGGCGATCGCCGCCGTCACGGTCGAGGTCCTGGGCCTGCGCCCGACCTCCTTCGAGGTCAACCCGCGCTACGACGTCGCGGACCCGCTCGGCGTGGAGATCCGGTTCCGCCCGCCGGGGGAGCGGGGCGACTCCCACTATCTGTACGTCACGGTGGGGGAGACCGACGCCCGCGACGACGCGGAGTGCGGCGACACCCACGACTGCTCCGCGTGGAGCGACCACGGCGGCGGCTTCGTCCTGTCCTGGCAGGAGGAGGAGCCCGAGGAGGACCCGGGCATCCTCACGCTGGCGTTCGAGACCGCCGACGGCGAACGGCGCAGCGTGACCTACGCCGGCGCGCTGATCGAGGGCGACCCTCGCGCCCAGGACCTGCCGCTGGACATCGACGACGACCTGGTCCGGCTGCTCACCGACGACCGGCTCTCCGCGACCACGACCCAGGAGATGGTCGACGCGGACCTGCCGAAGTGGCCCGAGGACGACACCCGCGGGGACCCGGTCCCGACGACACCCGAGGCCGTCGCGCAGTGGATGCTTGAGGACGGCGTGAGCGAGCCGGAGGACGGCGGGCGACCGGCCGACACGACGGCGTACGGCGCGGGCGCGGTCGGCGCCGAGCTGACCTCCCCGGACCGCACGGTCACCGTGGTGCTGGTGCCGCAGGACAGCCCGGCCGTGCCGACGTGCGGCGCGGAGTGGCACTGTGAGACCAGACGCGGCGTCGTGCGCGGCTGGCAGCCGGGCGCGGCGATCGCGATCCGGCGTACCGACGACGCGGTCGTGATCGCGACCGTCCGTTCGCCGCGGATCACCGCGCTGCCGCGCAACGGCCGTTTCGGCTCTCCCGGTGCCGACTACGAGTCCCTCGCCGTCGGCTACGCCGCGGACAACCTGGTCACGACGCGGGAGTTCGCCGAGGGCGTCGACCTGTCGTGGTTCCAGAGCTGAGCTCGGTGTTCAGATCGTTCGATCGAGCGGTTCGATCGCTCGGGAATGCGGAAAACCCCACCAAACCGATCGATCGAGCGGTTTGGTGGGGCCCTGGGCCGCCGGGGATCAGCCCACGTGGACGCCCTCGGGCGCGTCGCCCGCGAGCTCGGTGTGCTTGACGTTGAGCAGCAGCCAGATGACCAGGGACGCGCCCCAGATCATGAACGCGCCCACGAGGAAGGCATGGGTCGCGCCGTCGGCGAACGCCGCGCCCGCGTTGAGCGGGTCGTTGGGGTTGTCCGCCATCAGGCCGCCGAGCTTCTCGGTCGTGTAATGCGAGGCGACAGCCGAGAGGGTCGCGAGCCCGAGCGCGCCGCCGACCTGCTGCATGGTGTTGAGCACGCCGGAGCCGATGCCGGCGTCCTGGGTGCGCACGCCGTGCACCGCGGTCAGCGTCATCGGCACGAAGGTCAGGCCCATGCCGAGTGACATCAGGACGACGAACGGCGCGATGTCGGTCCAGTAGCTCTCCTGGCCGAACTCCAGGCGCGAGAACATGAAGAGCGCGAACCCGGCGAGGATGGTGCCGGTGCCGGCGAGGAAGCGTGGGTCGACCTTGGAGGCGAGCTTCGAGGACAGCGTCGCGCCGAACACCATGCCGACCGCGAAGGGCAGGAACGCGAAGCCGGTCTTGAGCGGTGAGTAGCCCATGATGTTCTGGACGTAGAGGGAGAGGAAGAAGAACATCGCGAACATCGCGGCCGGGGTCACCATCATGGCCACGAACGCCACCGCGCGGGTCCGGCTGGCGAAGATCGACAGCGGCATGAGCGGGTGCTTGATCCGGGTCTCGATGAGGACGAACGCGATCAGGGCGACGACACCGACGACCATCGCGGTGACGGCGAGCGGGTCGCCCCAGCCGTAGCTGGTGCCGTGCGGGTTGGCGGCCGTGACGGTGCCGGGGTCGACGTTGCTGGTGCGGGTGATGCCGTAGACCAGGGCCAGCAGGCCGCCGGTGCCGAGGACGGCGCCGGGCAGATCGAGGGTGCCGGCGTGGTGGTCGGTGTCGGGCAGCAGCCGGGGCGCGAAGTACGCCGCCGCGAGGCCGATCGGGACGTTGATGAGGAAGGTCAGCCGCCAGCCCCAGCCGGGGTCGAGGTCGGTCAGCCAGCCGCCGAGCACCAGGCCGATCGCGGCGCCGATGCCGGACATCGCGGCGAACACGGAGAAGGCGCGGTTGCGGGCCGGCCCGGCCGGGAAGGTCGTCGTGATCAGGGCCAGCGCGGTCGGCGACGCGAGGGCGGCGCCGAGGCCCTGCAGGCCTCGCGAGCCGAGCAGCATGGCCTCGTTCTGGGCGATGCCGCCCAGCGCCGAGGCGACCGCGAACAGGGCGACACCGGCCATGAACACCCGGCGACGGCCGTACAGGTCGCCGAGGCGGCCGCCGAGCAGCAGCAGGCCGCCGAAGGCCAGGGCGTACCCGGTGACGACCCACGACAGGTTCGACGGGTCGATCGAGAGGTCGGTGCCGATGTAGGGCAGCGCGATGTTGGCGATGGTGCTGTCGAGCACCACCATCAGCTGCGCCACGCAGATCAGGACGAGCGCCCAGCCGGCATGCTTCACGGCGGGCGCGGCCTGCTCCTTCTCGGGCAGGTCGGAGGCGGTCATTTCGGCCACAAGGGTTCCTTGAGTGTGAGGAGTTGGGTGGTGCGTGGAGAGGTCAGCCGCGAGTGGCTGCCGGGAGGATGACCTGGTCGACGACGCGGGCGATCAGGTCGGCGGTCGGCGGGTCGCCGAGGAGGAAGCCGCGGTGCAGCACGATGCCGGGCAGCGCCGCGGTGAGGATGTCCAGATCGATGTCGTCGCGCAGCTCGCCGCGATCGTGGGCGCGCTGGTAGACCTGCCGGCCCACCGCGACCTTCGGAGCGATGAAACGCTCCCGGAACGCCGCGGCGAACTCCGGGTCGCGTCCGATCGCGGTGACGACGCTGCCGAGGATCGCGGTCTGGTGCTGGTCGGTGAGGCCCCCGTGCCCGCAGAACATCGCGAGCAGGTCGCCGCGGAGGCTGCCGGTGTCGGGCGGGACCTCCACCGGCGTCTTCTGCGACATGAGGGCGTCGATGACGAGCGGTGCCTTGCCGTCCCACTTGCGGTACAGCGTGGCCTTGGACGCCTTCGCCCGGGTGGCGACAGCGTCCATCGTGAGCCGGTCGTAGCCGACGTCCACGAGGACGTCGAGGGTGGCGTCGAGGATCTCCTGCTCGCGGTCTCCCTCGACCCGGGGTCGGGTCGGTGCTTCGGGGGAGCTCGGCTTGCGGGGGGACACGGCGGCCTCCGGAATCAGATGGAACGGAACGGTTTCGTTTCAATAGATGGTACGGAACGGTTTCGTTCTGTCAACTCGACCTCCCCGTCCCGCACTCCCGACTCTGCCGGGGACCACCGACAGCCGTCCGGGCCGTGGACCCGGACCACCGGCCGGCCCTCACCGCACCGTCGGTGGGACGCGGCAAGATGTCCCCATGACCCAGGCCGACCTCCCCGTCGTACCGCCCTCGGCCCGCGACGAGCACGCCACCCTCGTCGACGAGGTGGAGGAGGCGCGCTGGCGCTACTACGTGCTCGACCAGCCGACGCTGTCCGACGCCGATTTCGACGCCCGGATGCGACGCCTCGAGGAGCTGGAGGGCGAGTACGCCGAGCTGCGAACGCCCGACTCGCCCACGCAGAAGGTCGGCGGCGCGGTGTCGACGGAGTTCACCGCCGTCGATCACCTCCAGCGGATGGAGAGCCTCGACAACGCCTTCTCCTTCGAGGAGCTGGGCGCCTGGTACGCCCGCCTCGGCCGGGACGGGATCACCGACGCGGCGCTGCTGTGCGAGCTCAAGGTCGACGGCCTGGCGATCAACATCCTCTACGAGAACGGCCGCCTGGTCCGCGCGTTGACCCGGGGCGACGGGCGCACCGGCGAGGACGTCACGCCCAACGTCAAGACCATCGCGTCGGTGCCGCACCGGCTGACCGGCACCGACGAGTTCCCGGTGCCCGACCTGGTCGAGGTGCGCGGTGAGGTGTTCCTCCCGGCCGAGGCGTTCGAGGCGCTCAACGTGACGATGACCGAGGCCGGCAAGGCGGCCTTCGCCAACCCGCGCAACGCGGCCGCCGGGTCGCTGCGGCAGAAGGACCCGCGAGTCACCGCCACCCGCGCGCTGGGCATGGTCTGCCACGGCATCGGTGCTCGCCAGGGCTTCGAGCCGCGCGCGCAGTCGCAGGCCTACGAGGCACTGGCCGCCTGGGGACTGCCGGTCTCCGAGCAGGTGCGGGTGCTGCCCACGCTCGCCGAGGTCCAGGACTACATCGAGCACGCCGGCGACAACCGGCACTCGATCGTGCCCTACGAGATCGACGGCGTCGTGGTGAAGGTCGACGACGTCACCCTGCAGCGCCGGCTGGGCTCCACGAGCCGGGCGCCGCGGTGGGCGATCGCCTTCAAGTACCCGCCGGAGGAGGTCAACACCAAGCTGCTGGACATCGCGGTCAACGTCGGCCGCACCGGCCGCG
This sequence comes from Nocardioides sp. LHD-245, assembly GCF_030929495.1. Taxonomy (GTDB): domain Bacteria; phylum Actinomycetota; class Actinomycetes; order Propionibacteriales; family Nocardioidaceae; genus Nocardioides. The sequence goes on from NZ_JAVFWN010000001.1 coordinate 332,856, forward strand.
TCACGCCGTACGGCGTCATGGAGCCGACCAAGGTCGCCGGCTCCACGGTGGAGAACGCCACGCTGCACAACTTCCACGAGGTCGAGCGCAAGGACGTGCGGCCGGGGGACACCGTCATCCTGCGCAAGGCCGGCGACGTGATCCCCGAGATCGTCGGCCCGGTGCTGCCACTGCGGCCCGACGGGCTCGAGCCGTGGGTGGCCCCGACGTCCTGCCCGGCGTGCGCGACCGAGCTGGTCGAGCAGAAGGAGGGCGACAAGGACCGGCGCTGCCCCAACCACGAGAAGTGCCCGGGCCAGGTGCGCGAGCGGGTCTTCTTCGTGGCGAGCCGCAACGCCTTCGACATCGAGGGCCTGGGCTACGAGGCCGCTGTGGCCCTGCTCGACGCCGGCGTGATCACCAACGAGGGCGACGTGTTCGACCTCGATGCCGACAAGCTGCGGGCCACCGAGCTGTTCACCCGCGCGCCGAAGAAGGACGAGGACGGTCCCCAGCTCAGCGCCAACGGCGAGAAGCTGCTCGCCAACCTCGACGCGCGCAAGGACGTCGCGCTGTGGCGGGTCATCGTCGCGCTCTCGATCCGGCACACCGGGCCCAGCGCCTCCCGCGCGCTCGCGCAGGAGTTCGGCTCGATGGCCGCCATCCGGGCGGCCACCGAGGAGCAGCTCGCCGCGGCCGAGGGCGTCGGCCCGACGATCGCCGCCGCCGTGATCGAGTGGTTCCAGGTGCCGTGGCACGTGGCGATCGTCGAGAAGTGGACCGCCGCCGGCGTGTCCATGGCCGACGAGCGCGACGAGTCCGTCGCGCGCACCCTCGACGGCCTCACCGTCGTGGTGACCGGCTCGCTGCAGGACTTCTCCCGCGACTCCGCCAAGGAGGCGATCCTGTCCCGCGGCGGCAAGGCCGCCGGCTCGGTGTCGAAGAAGACCGACTTCGTCGTCGTCGGCGACAACGCGGGCTCCAAGGCCGAGAAGGCCGAGTCGCTGGGTGTCCCGGTGCTCGACGAGGACGGGTTCAAGGACCTGCTGCAGAACGGCCCACCCGTCGTGGAGGACGGCCCGGAGGGGGAGTGACGACGGTGGTCACCCCTGTCGTCCCTGCCGCCCAGGCGGAGCGCGAGCGCAACAACCGGCTGCTCCTGCGGGCCCGCGACCTGATGGACCGCTCGTACGCCGAGCCGCTCGACGTCGACGCGCTGGCCCGGGTCGCCCACTGCTCTCCGGCCCACTTCATCCGCAGCTTCCGGGCGGCCTTCGGGGAGACGCCCTACCGGTACCTCCAGCGCCGGCGGATCGAGCGGGCGATGGCGCTGCTGCGGACCACCGACGAGCCGGTCCAGGAGATCTGCGTCGCGGTCGGCTGGTCCAACCTCGCCACGTTCACCCGGACCTTCGGGCGGATTGTCGGCGTCCCTCCCTCTGCTTACCGTGCGGCGGTGCCGGCCCCGCCGGGCGTCGTCCCGACCTGTTTCGCCAAGGCGTGGGACAGGCCGAGCAGTTTCGGCACAACGCCGCACTCGCGGCCCGCCTAGCGTGGGCGCATGCTGACTCACACCAGACTCTCCTCGATCTTCGTGCTCGACCAGGACCAGGCCGTCGACTTCTACGTCGGTGTGCTCGGCATGGAGGTGCGCACCGATGCCGATCTCGGGTTCATGCGCTGGCTCACCGTCGGCGTGCCGGGCGATCCCGATCGCGAGCTCCTCCTGGAGCGGCCCGGTCCGCCCTCGATGGACGACGCGACCGCGGGCCAGGTCCGCGACCTGCTGACCCGCGGCGCGGCAGGCGGCTGGGTCGCGCTCGCCACCGACGACGCCCAGGCGATGTACGACGACCTGGTCGCCAAGGGGGTGGACGTCACCGACGAGATCAGCGCCAAGGACTACGGCACCGACTTCGGCATCCGTGACCCGTTCGGCAACAGGATCCGCATCGGGCAGATGGCCGGCTGAGAGCGCCGGATCCGCCGTTTCGAGGCACACTGGCCCGGTGAGGTGGCTGCGTCGGGTCGTGCCGGTGGTCGTCCTGGCGTCTGCGGTCGCCGGGTGCTCCGACGGGGAGGATCCAGGCGCCGACCCGGTCCCGTCGCCACCTCGCCCGTCCGCCCCGAGCGGCGCCGCCGCCCCGAGCGAGGAGCCCGCCGGCGCCGTACCTCACCCGGTGTCGCTGCCGGCGCTCGCGCAGCGAGCCTTCGACGGCGGACGACTGCGCCTGGGTAAGGAGGTGGCACGGACCGGGCGGCACCGGCAGTACGCCGTCACCTATCGCAGCGGTGGCCTGACGGTCTCGGGCCGACTGGCGGTGCCGGACGGGCCGGGACCGTTCCCGGCGGTCGTGCTCGCCCACGGGTACATCGATCCCGCCGTCTACGTCAACGGGCAGGGGATGACCCGGGAGCGGTCCTGGTTCGGAGACCACGGGTACGTCGCGCTGCATGTCGACTACCGCGGCCACGCCGGCTCGGACGCCGACCCGAGCGACGGTCTCGACATGCGGCTGGGCTACACCGAGGACGTGGTCAACGCGGTTGTCGCGCTCCGTGCCTGGGACGGCCCCGTCGACGATGACCGGGTCGCCCTGGTGGGGCGGTCGATGGGCGGCGGCGTCGTCTACAACGCACTCGCCGTGCAGCCCGGCCTGGTCGATGCGGCCGTGGTGTTCGCACCGGTGAGCTCCGACGCCGTCGACAACTTCGAGCGGTGGATCCGCCCCGACCCGGCGCGGGACGGGGCGTCCCGCCAGATCCTGCGACGCTACGGCGAGCCGGCCGCGGCGCCGTCGTTCTGGCAGGGCATCAGCGCCCGCACCTACTTCGGCGATGTCACGGAGCCGGTGCTCATCCATCACGGCACCTCCGACGACTCCTGCCCGATCCGGTGGAGCCGGGTGACGACCCGACTGATGGAGCAGGCCGGTGTCGACGTGACGCTGCGGACCTACCCCGGCGAGGAGCACGCGTTCGGTCCGCAGTGGAGCCTGTCGATGGAGCGGACCGGGCGGTTCCTGCGGAGCCACCTCGCCTGAGGTCAGGCGAGCTCGCGCAGCCAGCGGTCGGCGGCGTCGGCGTCCGGCAGCCGGACGATCTCCAGGCCGGGATGCTCGAACGGGGCCGAGGCGACCCAGCCGAGGTCGGGAGCGCGGGCCTCGGAGCGGATCCGGCGCAGTGTCCGGCGTACCCGTCCGGCGAAGCCGGCCGCCTCCAGCTCGACCTGGAGGAGCAGCTCCGCCCGTCCGAGGAGCTGGGGACGCGCCCACTCCTCGTCGGCGGTCGTCACCCAGCCGTCGAACGCGGCGAGCCGGGCCACCTCGGCCGGCCCGGACAGCTCGGCGAGCGGGACCAGCGGTACGTCGAGGGCGGCCGCGAGCCTCGTCAGGTAGGCCGACAGCTGCTCGCCCGGAGAGCCGGCCACGACCACGCGCTGCGGGAGGCGGCGCGGAACGGGAGCGAGGGCGTGCACCCGCCGGATTCTAGGGTGGTCCCTGGCGCCTAGAATCGCGGGCATGTCTCAACTCACCCGCGACGAGGTGGCCCACCTGGCCGATCTCGCCCGGATCGACCTCGACGACGCCGAGCTGGACCACCTCGCCCCCCAGCTCAACGTGATCCTCGAGTCGGTCGCGTCCATCAGCGGTGTGGCCGGCGACGACGTGCCGCCGACCTCGCACCCGATCCCGCTGACCAACGTCTTCCGCGACGACGTCGTCGTGCCCGGCCTGACGGCCGAGCAGGCGCTCTCCGGCGCGCCGGAGGCAGAGGAGCAGCGGTTCCGAGTCCCGCGGATCCTGGGGGACGAGCAGTGAGCGAGCTGATCAAGAAGACCGCCGCCGAGCTGGCCGGCGCCCTGGCTGCCGGTGAGACCACCTCGGTCGAGCTGACCCGGGCGCACCTCGACCGGATCGCCGCCGTGGACGGCACCGCCGAGTCCGGCGTGCACGCCTTCCTCCACGTCGACGCCGAGGGCGCGCTGGCGCAGGCGGCCGCGTCCGACGCACGCCGGGCCGCGGGCCAGAGCCGGCACCTGCTCGACGGCGTCCCGATCGCGGTCAAGGACGTGCTGGCCACGCAGGGCCTGCCCACGACGTGCGGCTCGAAGATCCTCGAGGGCTGGGTGCCGCCGTACGACGCCACGGTGGTGCGCCGGATCAAGGAGGCGGGTCTGCCGATCCTCGGCAAGACCAATATGGACGAGTTCGCGATGGGCTCCTCGACCGAGCACTCGGCGTACGGTCCGACCCGCAACCCGTGGGACCAGACCCGGATCCCGGGCGGCTCCGGTGGCGGCTCGGCCGCGGCCGTGGCGGCCTTCGAGGCGCCCCTGGCCCTCGGCACCGACACCGGCGGTTCGATCCGCCAGCCCGGCGCCGTGACCGGCACGGTCGGCGTGAAGCCGACCTACGGCGGCGTCTCGCGCTACGGCCTGGTCGCGCTCGCCAACAGCCTCGACCAGGTCGGCCCGGTCACCCGGACCGTCCTCGACTCCGCGCTGCTGCACGAGCTGATCGCCGGCCACGACCCCCTCGACTCCACCTCCGTCGACGCCCCCGTCGGCTCCTATGTCGCGGCCGCGCGCGAAGGTGCGAAGGGCGACCTCGCGGGCCTGCGCGTCGGCGTGATCAAGGAGCTCGCCGGCGACGGCTGGCAGCCCGGCGTGATGGAGCGCTTCGCCGAGACGGTCGACCTGCTGAAGGAGCTGGGCGCCGAGGTCACCGAGGTGTCCTGCCCGACCTTCGTGCACGCCATGGCGACCTACTACCTGATCCTGCCGGCGGAGTGCTCGTCCAACCTCGCCAAGTTCGACGCCATGCGCTACGGCCTGCGTGTCGTGCCCGAGGGCGACCCGTCGGCCGAGGCGGTCATGAAGGCCACCCGCGACGCCGGCTTCGGCGACGAGGTGAAGCGCCGGATCATGATCGGCACCTACGCCCTCTCGAGCGGCTACTACGACGCCTACTACGGTCAGGCGCAGAAGGTCCGCACGCTCATCTCGCGCGACTTCGCGGCCGCCTTCGAGGGGGTCGACGTGTTGGTCTCCCCGACGTCGCCGACGACGGCCTTCCCGCTGGGGGAGAAGCTCGACGACCCGCTGGCGATGTACCTGCAGGACCTCGCGACGATCCCGGCCAACCTGGCCGGCGTCCCGGGCATCTCGGTCCCCGCCGGCCTCGCCGCCGAGGACGGGCTCCCGGTCGGCTTCCAGGTGCTGGCCCCGGCGCTCGCCGACGACCGGCTCTACCGGGTGGGTGCGGCCGTCGAGGCCGCGCTGACCCAGCGCTGGGGTGGTCCCATCCTCGGCGAGGCTCCGACGCTGGAGGGTCCGCGATGAGCGAGACGCTGGTTCCGTTCGACGAGGTCGTCGAGAGGTTCGACCCGGCCCTGGGCCTGGAGATCCACGTCGAGCTCAACACCAACACCAAGATGTTCTGCGGCTGCCCGGCCGTCTTCGGCGGCGAGCCCAACACGCAGGTCTGCCCGACCTGCCTGGGGCTGCCCGGCGCGATGCCGGTGGTCAACGGCAAGGCCGTCGAGTCGGCGATCCGGATCGGGCTCGCGCTCAACTGCGAGATCGCCGAGTGGTGCCGCTTCGCCCGGAAGAACTACTTCTACCCGGACATGCCGAAGAACTTCCAGACCTCCCAGTACGACGAGCCGATCGCCTTCGAGGGCTACCTCGACGTCACGGTGCCCGATGAGAACGGGGGCGAGGGCGAGACCTTCCGGATCGAGATCGAGCGCGCCCACATGGAGGAGGACACCGGCAAGTCCAGCCACGTCGGTGGCTCCGACGGCCGGATCCACGGCGCCGACTACTCGCTGGTCGACTACAACCGGGCCGGCATCCCCCTCATCGAGATCGTCACCAAGCCGATCCTCGGCACGGGCGACAAGGCCCCGCTGGTCGCGAAGGCCTACGTGTCCGCCATCCGCGACCTGATCGTCGCGCTCGGCGTCTCCGACGCCCGGATGGACCAGGGCTCGATCCGAGCCGATGTCAACCTGTCGCTGGCGCCCAAGGGCTCCGGCGTCCTGGGCACACGGTCGGAGACCAAGAACGTCAACTCGCTGCGCTCCGTCGAGCGCGCGGTGCGCTTCGAGATGTCCCGGCACGCGGGCATCCTCGACGCCGGTGGGTCGGTCCTCCAAGAGACCCGGCACTTCCACGAGAACGACGGGACCACCTCGTCGGGCCGCGAGAAGTCCGACGCCGAGGACTACCGCTACTTCCCCGAGCCCGACCTCGTCCCGGTCGCGCCGAGCCGTGAGTGGGTCGAGGAGCTGCGCGCGACGCTGCCCGAGAACCCGGCCGTGAAGCGCACCCGGCTGCAGGGGGAGTGGGGCTTCACCGACCTCGAGATGCGCGACACCGTCGGTGCCGGTGCGCTCGACCTCGTCGAGCAGACCGTCGCGGCCGGCGCCGCCCCCCAGGCCGCGCGCAAGTGGTGGCTCACCGAGCTCGCCCGGCGGGCCAACGACGCCGGCGTCGAGCTCACCGAGCTCGCCGTCACCCCGGCCCAGGTGGCCGCGGTGCAGGCGCTCGTCGACGCCAAGACGATCAACGACAAGCTGGCTCGCCAGGTCTTCGACGGCCTGCTCGCCGGCGAGGGCACGCCCGAGGAGATCATCGCCGCCCGCGGTCTGGCCGTCGTCTCCGACGAGGGTGCGCTGTCCGCGGCCGTCGACAAGGCGATCGCCGAGAACCCCGACATCGCCGACAAGATCCGCGACGGCAAGCTCGCCGCGGCGGGCGCCCTCATCGGCGCGGTGATGAAGGAGATGCGCGGCCAGGCCGACGCCGGCCGGGTCCGCGAGCTGGTGCTCGAGAAGCTCTCCTGACGCCGGGCTCGCGTCAGGTGTGACACCGGTCATCCGGTGTTACACTTGGCGCATGCCCACCGTCCGCCCGCGCCACGCGATCACCGAGACCGACGCGGTCACCGCTGCGCTCGAGGCCGCGGCGCGCAAGTGGCCGGAGGACCGGGACCGGCCAGCGCGGCTGCTGGCTCACTTGGTCGAGGTCGGGTTCCACGCGATCGAGGTCGAGCTCGACGAGAAGGCGCTCGCGCGGCGTCGGGCGCTGGAGCAACTCGCAGGTTCGCTGACGGGCGTCTATGAGCCGGGCTATCTCGATGCTCTGCGGGCTGAGTGGCCCGATTGATCGCACTTGACGCGAACGTGCTCATCGCCGTGACGGACGAACGCGACTCTCACCACCAGGCTGCGAAGAGCCTCCTTGCAGAGCACCTCGATCGCGAGTTGGTGATCGGTTCGGTGAACCTTGCGGAGGTGCTGGTCGGTCCGGCAAGGGTGGGGCGAGTCGAACAGACCTTGATGCACCTGTCTCGAGTCGGCGTCACGGAGCTGCCTTTGCCGGGTGGCGCGGCACCTCGGCTTGCGGTGCTCCGGGCTTCGACAGGTCTCAAGATGCCGGATTGCTGTGTCCTGTTGACCGCACAGCATGCCCGGGCAGCGGTCGCCACCTTCGACCGGCGACTCCGCGCCGCCGCTCGCTCCCTCGGTCTCGCCGTCCTTCCCGATGACGACGACCCGGATCCGCGGAGTTAGACTCCGCAGGACACATCGAGAACACGCCCGTGGTGGGGGAAGCCGGTCCGATCCCGGCGCTGACCCGCAACCGTGGACCGCCTCTACGACATCAGTCGTGGGAGCGGTGAGCCGGAGCACCTGCCGCGGCGCGTCCTGACACAACGCTGTCGTGGAAAGCAGCGGGTCAGCGGCACAGGAATCTGGGCCCGCCCGCTGTCGTGCAGCGGGAAGGCCCCACATGTCCCCCCGTTCTCTCGTACGCCGCACGGTCGCTGCCGTCGCCGGCGGTGCCGTCGTCGCCGGCGGCCTGATGGCCGTCGCGCCCGTGCCGGCGACCCATGCAGCGCCCGCCGCCCCGAGCGCCGAGGCGAGCGCTGCCGCAGCGTGGCTGGACGGTCGCGTTGCCGGCGGCCTGATCGACGGCAACGTCAGCGTCACCATGGACTACGCCCTGAGCCTCGACGCGACCGGTCTCGACACCCCGGCGCGGGTCGGCGGGCTCGTAGCCGGCGTCGACGGCGGTCTGGCGGACTACCTGGCCGGTGCCTTCGACCGCGACGCCAGCACGGCGAAGGCGGCCTACTTCTACGCCGCCATGGAGCAGGACCCCCGCGACGCCGCCGGTCTCGATCTCGTGGCCGACACCGAAGGCGCGCTCGACGCCGAGGGGCGGCTCGGTGACAGTGGCGTCTACGGCCAGGCGTGGGCAGTACTCGCGCTGAACGCGGCCGGCAGCGACGACGCGGGCGTGGCGACGGAGGCGCTCATCGACGACCAGTGCGCCGACGGCGCCTGGGGCTGGAGCTGTGCCGGTGGCCAGGACATCGACTACACCGCCTACAGCCTCCTGGCGCTGCGCGCCGCGCCGGCCACGCCGGCGACTGCCTCGGCCATCTCATCCGCTGTCGCGTTCCTGAAGTCGAAGCAGGGCGCCACCGGCGGATTCGGGGACAGCGGCGACCCGACGGACGCCTTCTACACGCCCGACAACGCCAACACCACCGGACTGGCCGCCTGGGCCCTGGGCGCGTCCGGCGAGACCGAGCGCGCGGCGCGGGCGTCGAGCTGGATCGCCGCTCACGAGGTCGTCGCACTGGCCGGCTGCGGCCGTGGTCTCGACGCCGACCACGGCGCCATCGCCTACTCCGCCGTGACGCTGAAGGAGGCTGTCGACGCGGGCGGCGTCCCGGCCGAGGTGACGGAGGAGTGGACTCTCGCCAGTGCCCAGGCCCTGGCCGGCCTCGCGTACCTCCCGGCGGCACAGCCCACCGTTCCCACCACGTTCGTCGACGCCGGTACGACGACGAGCATCGCGCTCGCGGGCGCCCGCGCCGGCCAGCAGGTCTGCGTGACCGGCCTGGGGGCTCCTCAGCGGCTGATTTCCCCGGCCTCGGCGACCTTCGCGGTCCCGGCCGGCACCGCCGACCACGCGGTCACGGTGACGTACCTCGGCGGCAGCACGACGACGACCGTCAAGGCACTCGACGCCACCAAGCTCAAGGTCAAGGTCCCGTCGACCATCAAGGCGAAGAAGAAGGCCACGATCAAGGTCAAGGGTCTCGCGGCCGGCGAGCCGGTCACCGTCAAGGTCGGCAAGAAGACCGCGACCGGGACGGCCAACGCCAAGGGCGTCGCGAAGGTCAAGGTCAAGGTCAAGAAGAAGGGCAAGGCCAAGGTCAAGGTGGTCGGCGCGTTCCCCGACCGCAAGGGCAAGGCCACGACCCGGGTCCGTTGATGACCCTCGGCAGCTCTCTGCGCGCGGCGGCCGCGACGATCCTCGTCGCGGCCACTGCCGTGCTGCTCCCGCAGGGTTCCGCCTCTGCGGCGGCCTGCGGGGGCGCGACCGGCATCACCGTCGTCGTCGACTCCAACCAGCTCGGCGCCGGCATCAGCGCCGGCTGTGACGCGGACGGTGGTGGCACAGCGGCCGGCAACTTCGCGGACGCCGGCTACACGATCGAGTACAGCCAGGCCGCCGGCATGAACGGCTTCGTGTGCAAGGTCAACGGCAGCCCGTCCGACGGCGACTGCACGGAGACCGACGCCTACTGGAGCCTGTGGTGGTCCGACGGGAGGTCGGGGACCTGGACGTATGCCGCCCGCGGCGTCGGTGGCCTCCGGGTCCCGGATGGCGGGTATCTCGCGTTCGCCTGGCACCAGGGCGGTGGCCGGGCAACCCCGCCCGACGTGGCGCCGACGCCGCGGATCGCGGAGCCCAAGCCCTCGCCGACGCCGTCCGCCGCAGGCGGGGCGGGCAGCGGCGACAAGAAGAAGCCGTCCGCTGCCACCAAGAAGCCCACGCCCAAGCCGGCGCCGTCGGCGAGCGCGACCTCCGCGTCTCCGACCCCGAGTCCCAGCGCGGGGACGACGCCGAGTGCGACCGACCCGTCGGCGTCGCCCTCGGACGCGGCCACGTCGGCGACACCGACCGCTGTGCCGAGCGCGAGCGCGAGCACTGGCGTGCCGTCGATCGACGAGATCACGGACGGCCCCGAGGCGACGTCCGCGGACGTGGACGAGAAGGACGACGGCGGATTCCCGGCCTGGCTGGGCATCGGCCTGGTCGTCGTCGTGCTGGGCGCGGCTGCGGCCGTCCCGGTCCTCCGCCGCCGGGCCTGAACGATGGGCGCGGGGCGATGAGGCTGGCCCGGGACCTGCACCCCGTGGCCTGGTGGGCGTGGGCGGTGGGGCTCGCGGTCGCGGCGTCCTGCACCACCAACCCGCTCCTGCTGCTGGTCCTGCTCGGCGTGATCACCCTCGTCGTGCTGACCTGTCGCTCCGACCAGCCGTGGGCGCGCTCGTTCCGGCTCTACGTGTGGCTCGGCGTGGTCGTGGTCGTGGTCCGGATCCTGTTCCGGGTCGTGCTCGGCGGCGACGTGCCCGGCCACGTGCTCCTCACCCTGCCCACGATCCCGCTGCCGGACTGGGCCGCGGGCATCTCGCTGCTCGGCCCGTTCACCCGCGAGGAGCTGCTCGCCGCGACGTACGAGGGCCTGCGCCTGGCGACCCTGCTCATCGCGGTCGGCGCGGCCAATGCCCTGGCCAACCCGAAGCGGCTGATGAAGTCGCTGCCGCCCGCCCTCTACGAGATCGGTACGGCGATGACGGTCGCCATCAGCGTCGTCCCGCAGCTCGCCGACAGCGCGCGGCGGGTGCGGGCCGCGCAGCAGTTGCGCGGGGGACCGCAGGGTCGGTTCCGCCGGATCCGCGGAGTACGACGGCTGCTGGTCCCGATCCTCGAGGACTCCTTCGACCGCTCGCTGGCCCTGGCCGCCGGGATGGACGCCCGCGGGTACGGCCGCACCGGTGAGCTGACCGCCGCCCAGCGGCGCGGCACCGGCGCGCTGATCATCGCCGGGCTGCTGGGCGTCTGCGTCGGCGTCTACGCCTTCCTCGACAGCACCGCGCCGCGGGTCCTCGCCCTCCCGATGCTCGCCGTCGGCACGCTCGTCGCGCTCGGCGGCTTCGCGCTGGCCGGCCGACGGGTGCAGCGCACCCGCTACCGCCCTGACCGCTGGCAGGTCCCCGAGATCGTGGTCGCCGCGTCCGGGATCGCCGCAGGTGCGGGGATGTGGGCGCTCCAGCGCTGGGAGACGCTGATCGCGCACCCCGGCGTTCTGGTCCGTCCCGACGTGTCGCTGCTCGCCCTGGTCGCCGCACTGGTCGCGGTGCTCCCGGTGTGGGCGGCCCCGCTGCCGGTGACCGCGCGGCGCCGCGAGGAGGCGCTGGTCTGATGCTGGAGCTGCGCGCGATCACTTTCGCCTACGACGACCCCGAGACGGGTGCCCGGGCCACCGTCCTCGACGGGGTCGACCTCACCGTGGCCGACGGCGAGCTGGTCGTCCTCGCCGGTCCCACCGGCGTCGGCAAGTCCACGCTGCTCGGCGTCGTGGCCGGCCTGGTGCCGTCCTACACCGGCGGCACCCTGACCGGCGACGTGCTCCTGGACGGAGCCGGCATCATCGAGCAGCCGGCCCGGGAGCGCGCCCACGCCATCGGGTACGTCGGCCAGAATCCCGCCGCCTGGTTCGTCACCGACACGGTGGAGGAGGAGCTGGCGTTCGGCATGGAGCAGCTCGGACTGCCGTCCGCGACGATGCGCCGCCGGGTCGAGGAGACCCTCGACCTGCTCGGCATCGCCGAGCTGAGACACCGCGACCTGCGCACCCTCTCGGGCGGTCAGCAGCAGCGGGTGGCGATCGGCGCCGTGCTGACCACCCACCCGCGGCTCCTGGTGCTCGACGAGCCGACCTCGGCGCTCGACCCCACGGCCGCGGAGGACGTGCTGGCGACGCTGACCCGGCTGGTCCACGACCTCGGGGTCTCGGTCCTGGTCGCCGAGCACCGGCTGGAGCGGGTGGTGCCCTTCGCCGACCGGCTCTGCCTGCTCGGCGGCGATCCCGCGCGCCCCGGCACGCTGCGCATCGGCGACCCGGCGGAGGTCCTCCGCGACGCCCCGATCGCCCCGCCGCTCGTCGAGCTGGGCCGGCTGTCCGGCTGGGAACCGCTGCCGCTCACGGTCCGTGACGCCCGGCGACGGGCGCCCGAACTGCGGGCCCGGCTGGGGGACCCGCCGCGTCGGGAGCGACCTGCCGACGCAGGCTCCCCCCTGGTCGACGTACGCCGGCTGGTGCTGAGCCACGGCCGGACACCGGTGCTGCAGGAGGTCGACCTCACGCTGCGGCCCGGCTCGGTCACCGCGCTGATGGGCCGCAACGGCGCCGGGAAGTCGACACTCCTGTGGGCCCTCCAAGGCCGCCATGCCGCCGGCTCCGGGACGGTCCGGGTCGCCGGTGCGGACCCGGCGGGCCTCCGGCCCGAGCAGCGGCGGGCCACCACCGGGCTGGTGCCGCAGAGCCCGGCGGACCTGCTCTATCTCGAGACGGTCGCCGCCGAGTGCGGTGCGGCCGACCTGTCGGCGGCCGCGTCCGCGGGGACCTGCCGCGACCTGCTCGACCGCCTGGCCCCCGGCATCGACCCGGACCAGCACCCCCGCGACCTCTCCGAGGGCCAGCGGCTCGCGCTGGCGGTGGCGATCGTGTTGACCGCGCGCCCGCCCGTGCTGCTGCTCGACGAGCCGACCCGCGGCCTGGACTACCCGGCCAAGCGGGCACTCGCCGGCCTGCTCCGCGAGCTCGCCCGCGATCCCGGAGCACGTCGCGCCGTCCTCGTCGCCACCCATGACGTCGAGTTCGTCGCCCAGGTGGCCGACGACCTGGTCGTCCTCGCCGAGGGCGAGGTCGTGTCAGCCGGTCCGGTCGACCGTGGCGTCTCGGAGTCGCCCGCCTTCGCCCCGCAGGTCACCAAGGTCCTCGGTGCGGGCTGGCTGGCTGTCGACGACGTTGCCGAGCGGCTGGCCGCCGGGGCCACCGGCGTCCCGTCGTGACCGGGTCCACCGAGCGGGGCCGCCCGGCCGCGGTGCCGCTCCGGCTGCGCTCGGGCGCGGTGCTCGCGATCACCTCGGTGATCGGGCTGCTCATGCTGGCCTGGCCGCTGCTCCTCGACGTCTCGCCCGACGCCGGGCGGGTCGACCCGCCCTTCCTCTTCCTCCTGTTGCTGCCGGTGATCCTCGGCGTGGTCCTCGCCGAGATGAGCGAGGGCGGCATGGACGCGCGGGTGCTCGCGGTGCTCGGCGTCCTCAGCGCGGTCAACGCCGTGCTGCGCCTGGCCAGTGCCGGCACGGCGGGCCTGGAGCTGGTCTTCTTCCTGCTGATCCTCGGCGGCCGGGTCTTCGGTGCCGGCTTCGGGTTCGTGCTCGGGTGCACGTCGTTGTTCGCCTCGGCGCTGATGACGGCCGGGGTCGGTCCGTGGCTGCCCTTCCAGATGCTCGTCGCCGCCTGGGTAGGCATGGGTGCCGGCCTGCTGCCGCGCCGGGTCCGCGGTCGCGGTGAGATCGCCCTGCTCACGGCGTACGGCGTGGTGTCGGCCTATCTCTACGGGCTCCTGATGAACCTCCAGGGATGGCCGTTCATGGCGGGCGTGCAGGTGCCGGGCCAGGACTCCACCGAGATCTCCTACCTCCCGGGCGCTCCGCTGCTCGACAACCTGCACCACTTCGTCGTCTACACCCTGCTGACCTCGACCGGCGGCTGGGACACCGGGCGCGCGATCACCAACGCGCTCGCCATCGTGCTGCTCGGTCCGGCCGTGCTGGTCACGCTGCGCCGGGCGGCCCGCCGCGCCCGGATCGCCCCGGAGCCCGCGCCCCGCTGACCCAACGCCGACGGCCCGGCCCCCATGGGGGACCGGGCCGCAGGTGTGGAGCCGGGTGGACCCGTCGATCAGGGAACGACGGTCACCGTGAGGAAGTTCGACGAGATGTAGTCGTCGTAGCCCGCGTCCTTGGTGTAGTACGCCTGGAAGGTGTACGTGCCCGGGCCGAACGGGGCCAGGTTGCCGCCGGCGAGGCCGGTGCCCGAGGTGATCTCGCGGCAGAAGTCCGTCCCGGCGTTGAACTGGCCGGAGCCGGCCGGGTAGAACGACTCGAAGCCCAGGAAGGACGGCGACTGCGAGCCGCCGGCGACGTTGCCGTTCTGGTAGAAGTCGACGTAGCCGGTCGTCGCGGGCCCGCCCTTGTACTTCACGCTGCCGGAGAGCGGCGTGCTGCTCGCGGGGGTGCTGATGTCGCAGGTCAGCGTCGTGGTGCTGACGGTCAGGGCCGAGTCGTAGACCTCGAACTTGGTCTTGCCCTTCTGCTTCTTGAACTTGACCTTCACCTTGTAGTGGCCGGTGCCGAGGGCCGGAACCGTGTACTTGGCCTTGCCCTTCTTGGCCTTGGCCTTGCCCTTGAGGGTCACGCCGTTGTCACCGGCGATGGTGAACTTCGCCTTGCCCGAGCCACGGAGCTTCGTGGCGGTCAGGACCAGCTTGCTGATGCCGGGCTGGACGCCGTCGGCGGACTTCTTGACCTTGATCTTGTTGCCGGCCTTGACCTTCGCCGCGACGACCGGGCCGTCGGTGCCGGGGGCCGCGGTGGCGGCGGACGTCAGGGCCGGCGTGGCGAGGGCGACCGCGGTGATCGCGACGACGCCAGCGGAGACGAGCCTACGCATGTGGAGCTCCTTCATCGGTAGAGACCGACCACGTGAGCACGAGGTCCCGAGTCGGCCAGGGGTGAACGCAGGGCCTCCTTCCCCGGCCGACCCGGGGTAAACGCCCGCGTGCCCGCGGCTACGGCTCGATGAGCAGGATCCGGTCGTCGTCGGCGGCCGGGTCGCCGCGGCCGTCCTCGTTGCTGGTGGTCAGCCAGAGCCGGCCGTCGGGCGCGCGGACGACGGTCCGCAGCCGCCCGTAGTCGCCGGTCCCGCCCTTCCCGGCGAAGTACGCCGTCGGGTCGCTCACCTGGCCGTCGGCGACCTTGATCCGCCACAGCCGCTCGCCGTTGAGGGCCGCCATCCACAGGTAGCCGCCGGCGTAGGCGAGGCCCGAGGGCGACGCCTCGTCGGTCGACCAGGTCAGCTCCGGCCGGGTGTACTTCGCCGGCCCGCCGGTGCCCTCCACGACCGGCCAGCCGTAGTCCTGGCCGGGCACGATCCGGTTGAGCTCGTCGGCCTTGCTGTCGCCGAACTCCGAGGCCCACAGCAGAGCCTCGTCGTCGAAGGCCAGGCCCTGCACGTTGCGGTGCCCCCAGGACCAGACGGCGTCACCGAACGGGTTGCCGGGAGCGGGCTCGCCATCGGCGGTGATCCGCAGGATCTTCCCGGCCATCGACGCCCGGTCGCGCGCGAGCTGGTCGTCGCCGATCTCGCCGGTGGTGACGTAGAGGAAGCCGTCGGGGCCGAAGGCGAGCCGTCCGCCGTCGTGGATCCGCCCGTCGGGGATGCCGGTCAGGACCGGCTCGGTCGCGCCGAGCTCGTCGCCGTCGAGCTTCGCACGCACCACGCGGTTGTCCTCGTCGGTGGTGACGTAGAAGTAGATCAGCGCGTCGGTGGCGAAGCCGGGGGAGACGGCGACGCCGAGCAGACCGGCCTCGCCGCCCGGCGCGGTCTCGGGGATCCGGCCGATCTCGACGACCTCGCCCTCCTCGTCGCTGGTCTCGCCGTGGCCGGGGACCTCCGGCGGGGTCACGAGGAGCACCCGCCCGCTGTCGCGCTCGGTCACCACGCCACGGCCGTCGGGCAGGAAGTCGACGCCCCACGGTGTCGCCAGCCCGGTCGCGACCGTCGCGACGACGTCCGGAACGCCGTCGATGGTGAAGATGACCTTGCCGTCGACGACCGATCCGGTCGGCGCCGCCGTCGCAGTGCCCATCACGTCGACGGTGCTCACGTTGCCGCCCTGACCGCAGCCCGCGGCGAGGAGCGTCAGGGCCGAGAGCCCGGCGGCGACGCGGCCGGCCGGGCGCCTCACGCGAGTCCGCCCAGGAACTCCAGCAGCAGGCCGTGCACCCGCTCGGGCTGCTCCAGCTGCACGAAGTGCGAGCCACGCAGCTCGACGTACGTGCTGTCCTGGCCGCGCGCGGCCAGGCGCCGCGACGCGCTCGCCATGTCGCGGGCGCCGGCCAGGATGTCCCAGGTCGCCGATACGAACATGGTCGGCACCTCGATCCGGCTCAGCCGCACCCGAGGATGCCGTGAGGTGCTGATCGCGAGGTGGGCGTACCAGTCGACCGGTGTGGTGACGAACTCCCGCAGGCCGAGCGCCGCGGCCTCGGGATCGGCGACGGGGAACAGGAACCCGGTGCGTCCCAGCAGCCGGACGGCGGCGGCGTTGACCGGGAGCCGACGGAGGAGCGGGTTGACCGCCCACCCCGTGTGCTTGGCGACGCGGCACGCGTTGACCGTCACCGCCCGGGCCAGCAGGCGGGGCAGGTGCAGCGGACCGAGCATGGTGGCGAAGGTGTCGCCCGGGACTCCGCACATGGCGAAGATGCCGCGCACCCGCTCGGGGTGGCGATAGGTCATCTCGAAGGCGGTGTTGACACCCATCGACCAGCCCATGAGGACCGCACTGTCGATGCCGAAGTGGTCCATGACGGAGAGGCCGTCCTGGACGAAGTGCTCGATCTCGACGTGTTTCGGGTCGGCCGGACGCTCCGACCCGCCGACGCCGCGGTGGTTCCACGACACCACGCGCACCCCGCAGTCGGGCTCGAGCAGCCAGGGCCACAGGTGGGGGTTCGTGCCGAGTCCGTTGCAGAGCACGACGGTCGGGCCGTCGATCTCCCCGTCGGGGTCGTTGGTCCAGGCACGAACGTGGGTCCCGTCGTCGGACAGGATGTCGCGGAAGGCGATCGACGCGGACCGGACGCGCTGCTCGGGCCGGGGAGCGGAGGTCGACATGGGTCGATTCTGCCGGACCCGGGCCGGAACGGCGGGACGGTCAGGCCTGCAGCGAGACGGAGCTCTCGATCACAGGGGTACGACGGGCGTCGGCACGGGCGGCGAGGAAGGCCTCGACGTCCTCACGCTCGGCGCGGCGCCGGGTGCATGCGGTGAGCGCGACCATGGCGTTGCGGCGGGCCCGCTGCTGAAGGGCGTCGGACCAGGTGTGGGTGAGGCGGATGAGGTGATCAGGCAGTGACATGGGGGTGTCGACTCCGGATGGGGGATGGGATCTCCACGCTACGACCGGCAGGCGAGGCGCGGGTCACGTCGGGGTGACATCTGGGTGAACCGCGGTCCGGGTGGCGCGGGTCGCGCCCACGCTGGCGACCACGACGCAGCCGATCGCCACCCACTGCACGGGTGCGAGCGACTCGCCGACCACGGCGAGGCCGGCCAGGGCGGCGGCCGCGGGCTCGAGGCTCATCAGGACCCCGAAGGTCGCGGCCGGCAGGGTCCGCAGGGCGGCCAGCTCGGCGCTGTAGGGCACCACCGAGCTGAGCAGGCCGACGGCGGCGCCGAGCAGCAGCACCCGTTGGTCGGCCAGGTCGGCGGTGTCGACGGTGAGCAGCAGCGGGGTGAGCAGGGCGACCGCGACAAGACTGGCCACGCCCAGCCCGTCGACGCCCTCCCACCGCCGACCGGTGGCGGCACTGGACAGGATGTAGCCGGCCCAGGCCGCGCCGGCGAGGACGGCGTACGCGACGCCGATCGGGTCGAGATGGCCGCGCTCGAAGCCCAGCAGGAGCACCCCGATCGCCGCCAGCGCGACCCAGCCGAGGTCGCGGGGGCGACGGAAGCCGATCGCGGCGAGCACCAGCGGACCGATGAACTCGATGGTCACCGCGACGCCGATCGGGATCCGTGAGAAGGACTGATAGATGCCCCAGTTCATCGCGCCGAGGCAGGCGCCGTACCGTGCCGCGACCAGCCAGTCGTCCCGGCTGCGTCCCCGCAGCCGGGGACGGGCCCACAGCAGGAGCACCACCGCGCTGGTCGCCAGCCGCAGCCACACCACGCCGTTGGGTGCGATGTCGTCGAAGAGGAGCTTCGCGAACCCGGCGCCGAGCTGCACCGACGCGATCCCCAGCACGACGAGGCCGATCGCCAGGCCCAGCGGCGGGCCGTGGCGCGACGTCGGGTGCACGGGCACACGTTAATCGTGCGTCCTCGGACGCGACGAACCGCCGATCCCCCCAACGGATCGGCGGTTCGCGTCCCTCGCGGGCCGGCGGGCTACTTGGCGGCGACGAGCCCGTCGATGGTGACCTTGCGGCCGTTCTTGCTGATCACCTTGATCTTGAGCGTGCCGCCCTGGACGCCGGCGAAGTCGGCGAGGGCGACGGTCGCCCGGCCGGTGCCCTTCAGGCTGATCTTCTTCAGCAGGGTGCCGTTCCAGGTGACCTTGATCTTGCCGCCCTTCTTGGCCTTGGTGACCATGAGGGACAGGTGCTTGGCCTGGATGCCGGAGAGGGCGAGCTTGCGGCCCTTCTTCTTGGCGGTGGTGGCGGTGTCGTTGAAGGCGCCGGCCTGGGCGATCCGCTTCCACTTCTTGCCGGTCAGGGCGGTGTCGTCGAGCGGGACCGTGGTGCAGCGCTCGCCCGAGCGGAAGCCGAGGTTGCCGGCCATGTCGACGCCCTGGACCTCGAAGCAGTACGTGCTGCCGAACGTCCCGGCGAAGGCCTGCGCGGTGGTGGTGGTGTTGTTCGCCATGACCTGCTGGCCCCCGAAGCCGCCGTTCCACGCAGCCGAGCGAACCATGACGTCGCTGCTCTTCACGCCGGACAGCGAGTCGGTGACGTTCCAGGCGACGTCGAAGCCGGGCGAGGAGACCGAGGTGCCCGGTGCGGTGACCTGGGCGATGGGGCCGGCGACGTCGAGGAAGTCCGCCTCGACGTACGACGAGAAGCCGTTCTCGACGATGCCGGCGGCGACCACGTTGCCCTCGCGGTCCATGTCGGCGGCGAACGGGCCGTCGGTGGCACCGGCGTCGTACTCGTTGAAGAGGAAGACCGGGTTCGTCCGGTGGCGCAGGGTGAGCTTCTCGGCATCGTTGTGGACGATCACCTGCGCGGTCCGGTCGGAGACCAGGTTGAGGTGGCGCTGGTTGGTGACGGTCTTCGGCTCCGCGACACCGGCCCCGCCGAAGGTCTGGTTCGGCTTGGCCACCGCGGAGCGGATGACGTAGGTCGTGCCGTTCTCGAAGGCGGTCCAGGTGACCTGCATCGTCCCGTTGGGGCTGACCGAGAGGTCCCGGAAGGCGGTGCCGACGCCGATGGGGGAGACCAGTTCGCCGCCGCCGAGCCCACCGGCGGCGTCGACCCGCGTCACGACGGCTCGCGCACCGGCGTCCTCCCAGCCGCCGACCAGGACCGCGCCGCGGCCGTCGTCCGCGAGCCTCGCCACGGTCTCCTCGGACAGGTCGCCGTTCCACAGGACGGGCTTCGGGCCGAGCCAGCCCACGCTCGCGTTGCGTCGCGTGACCATGACCTGGTCGCCGTCGTCGTCGGTGAAGTACGACATCAGGACATCGCCGGCCGGGTTGGCGTCGATCGAAGGCCGGAAGGTGTGCGCTCCGAAGGTGGTGAACTGGGGGGTGCCGCCCTTGGCCCACATCGTGGCGGACACGCGGTGGGCGCCGTCGTTCTCGGCCTCGTAGGCGAGGTGCACCCGGCCGGCGCCGTCGATGGCGGCGTCGATCCACTCGACCGTCTCGACGTCGACGGCGGGGCTGAGCAGGGTCGAGCCGTCCCAGCTGCCGTTGGGGAGGTAACGCGACCCCCGCACCTTGTGCTCACCGCCGGTGGTCTGGTTCCACACCACCGCGAGGTCGCCGGCGTCGTTGGCGGCCACGCGGACGTCGTGAGCGTCGGTGACGGCAGCGGCCGTGACCGCCTTCGCCGCGCCCCAGACGCCGTCGGTGGCGATCGCGGCGTACACCTTGGTGCCACCGGGGACCTCGCGGGCCCAGGCGGCGACGGCGTCGCCGGAGCCGAAGGCGGCCACATCGACGGAGTTGGGTACGTCGCCGGAACCGCTGATGTTGCCGCCGTCGATGCCGCCCACGGCCTGGGCCGGGGTGGCGACGCCGAGGGACAGGGTGCCGGCGGCGAGGGCCGCCGCGGTCAGTCCGAGGAGCTGGGTGCGCATCGTGGTGCCTTTCGTGGAGGGTGGGCGCGGTGCCCGGGGGCGTTGTTCGACGGGGGTAGGAGCGACAGGACGCGCGGACCTTGCAGGTTTTTCCGGAGGTCGTCTCGGAGGACCCTGCAGATCCGCGCGTCCGCGGTCGACGCGCGCGGTGGCGCCGTGGGGCCGGGTGCCGGCTACTTGGCGGCGACGAGCCCGTCGATGGTGACCTTGCGGCCGTTCTTGCTGATCACCTTGATCTTGAGCGTGCCGCCCTGGACGCCGGCGAAGTCGGCGAGGGCGACGGTCGCCCGGCCGGTGCCCTTCAGGCTGATCTTCTTCAGCAGGGTGCCGTTCCAGGTGACCTTGATCTTGCCGCCCTTCTTGGCCTTGGTGACCATGAGGGACAGGTGCTTGGCCTGGATGCCGGAGAGGGCGAGCTTGCGGCCCTTCTTCTTGGCGGTGGTGGCGGTGTCGTTGAAGGCGCCGGCCTGGGCGATCCGCTTCCACTTCTTGCCGGTCAGGGCGGTGTCGTCGAGCGGCACCGTGGTGCAGCGCTTCTGGGTGGTCGTGCCGTTGCCCGCGGTGTCGGTGGCCCGGGCCTGGAAGCAGTAGCTGGTGCCGAGGACGGCCGGGAAGGCGGCCGAGTTCCCCGGGGCGTTGTCGATCACGACCGCCGGAGCGCCGTGCTGGGCCTGGTTCCAGGCGGCCGAGGTCGCGTAGATGTCCGTCCCGGGCTGCAGGCCGGAGAGGGAGTCCGTCACGGACCACGCCAACGGGATCGACGTGGACAGGGTGGTGGCGGCACCCGGCTGGCTGAGCGCGAGCGACGGGCCGCCGGCGTCCAGGAACCGGGCGAAGGCACCCTCGAGCGGCTTGAGACCGATGGTGACCAGGTTGCCTCCGGCATCGACGTCGGCGGCGGTGTCCGGGAGGTGGCCCTGCTCGCTGGTGATCGGGACGAACGGCTGGACCTGGGACGTGCGGTAGTGGGTCACCACCCGGCTGTTGCCGCTGTGCTGGATGGCGCGCAGACCACCCGCACCGGTCAGGGCGATCGGGCGCTGTGCGTCCGGAAGGGTTCCGGTGAGCGTCGCCGGGTTGCCCGGGTACGCGCCGTCGGCCGCGGTGGCGTAGCGGATCGACTTCGTGCCGTCCTTGGCCACGACGTAGGCGAACAGGGCCTTCCCCTCGTCGTCGATGTCGACGCTCGGCTCCGAGGCGAAGTCCTCGTCGAGGGAGACGAGGTGACCGGGCAGCGCCGTACCGTCGGTGAGGACCGGGCTGGTCTCGGCACGGTAGTAGGCGTTGGACACCACGGAGTAGATGACCTGGCCCTTGCCGTTCTCGCTGATCGCGACCTCGGGGCCCGCGGCGATGTTGCCGGAGTTGGACGTGCTGTCGCCGAGGTTCCAGCCCTGGCCGGGGGTACGGCGGCTCACCGTCATCACGTTGTTGATCAGGCCGGTGTAGTTGTAGGCGATCAGCGCCTCGCCCTTGGAGTTCACGTCCAGGGCCGGGTTCCAGGCGTCGCTCGCGGAGAGAGTCTTCGGCGCACCCGGCCCGGCACCCTGCGGCCACTCGGTCACGAGCAGCTTGTTGTCGATGTCCTCGCCGTCGACCGTCGCGGCGGCGATGACCAGGCCGTCGCCGGCGACCCCGAGCTGGGGCTGTCCGACGACGTCGGTGCCGGAGGGCGTCATGAGGTTCAGGCCGGTCCAGCTCGCCGGACCGGTCTGCCGGCTGACCCGCAGGCGGTCGACGCCGGCGACGTTCTCGACCCAGCCGACAGCCGCGGCCCCCCGGCCGTTGCTGGCCAGGACGAGCTTCGTCGCATCGACGTCGCTGCGGACGACGGCGTGGCCGGACCAGACGCCGTCGGTGGCCGTGTAGGCGTGGACCGCGCCGTCGACGATGGCGGCCGCGACCGCATCGCCGTCGCCGGTCGAGACCACGTCGACGTCGGTCATCGTGCCGTTGGGGAAGGGGACCTTCGTCGACGTCTTCCAGGCATCGGCCTGGGCCGGGGTGGCGAGACCGAAGGACAGGGTGCCCACGGCGAGGGCCGCCGTGGTCAGTCCGAGAAGCTGCTTGCGCATGGTGGTGCCTTTCGTCGGAGCCCGGGGGGTGGGCTGGTGACACCTACGTTCGCCGCGGGCCGGGGTCGGTCACATCCGCGCACACCACCGAACCAACGCCGGCCACCACCCAGCCACCACGCAGCCGGCACGGAGACAACGCGGAGACAACGCGGGGTCGCGACCGGCGAAGGCTCTACGATGCCGACGTGCGCTCGCCCGTGCTCGTCTCTCGGACCGCCGAACGCGCGCGCCTGCGGTCGGCGCTCGACGGCCTGCGCGACGGTCGGGGCGGGCTCTGGGTCCTCCGCGGTGATCCCGGCGTCGGCAAGTCCCGGCTCGCCACCGCGTTGGCCGCCGACGCCGCCGACCAGGGCCTGGAGGTGCTGTCCGGCCGCGCCGTCCCCTCGGGTACGCCGACCCCGCTGCGCCCGCTCAGCGAGGCCCTGCTCGCGTGGCTGCGCACCCATGAGGTCCCCGACGACCGGCTGCTGGCGCCGTACCTGCCCACGCTCGCGCGGCTCGCGCCCCAGCTCGGTCCGGTGGCGGCCGACGGCGTCTCGTCGGTGATGCTGCTGGGGGAGGGCATCCTGCGCCTTGCGCAGACGGTGCCGGCACCGGGCATGGTGCTGGTGATCGAGGACCTGCACTGGGCCGACCCCGAGACCCTGGCGCTGGTCGAGTATCTCGGGGACAACGCCCGCGCCGTCCCGCTCGTCGTGGTCGTGACCAGCCGGCTGCACGAGTCGCCGGCGGCCAGTGAGCTGGTCCTCGAGCTGGAGCGGCGGCGCTCCGCCGAGACGGTCGACGTGCTGCCGATGGCCGACGACGAGGTGACCGCGGTCGCCGGTGCCTGCCTGGGCGCGGAGCCGCCGGTCGAGGTCGTCGGCTGGCTGCAGCGCTACTGCGCGGGCTACCCGCTTCTGGTGGAGGAGATGCTCGCGGATCTGCACGATGCCGGAGTGCTCGCCGAGCAGGACGGGGTCTGGGGGCTCGCCGGGCCGTTGCCGGTGATGGTGCCGCGCCCGTTCGCCCGCTCCGTCGAGGGGCGCTTGGCCGAGGTCGGTCCGGCCGCGCGGGAGGTCGCGACGGCGGCGGCGATGCTCGGACCCGAGTTCGACTGGAGGCTGGTGGCCGCCGCGCTCGAGCTCTCCGACAGTGCGGTGGCCGAGGCGCTGCGCGAGCTGCGGGACCAGCGCCTGGTCGTCGCCGCGCCGCCCGACGGGTTCGCGTTCCGGCATGCTCTCACCCGTGAGGCCGTGTTGACGGGCCTGCTGGCCCCGGAGCGGTCTCGGCTGGCGGGCCTGCTGGCCGCCGCCCTCGCCGACCGGACGACGGACCAGGCCGTCGCCGCCGAGGACCACCACCAGCTCGCCGAGCTGTTCGAGGCAGCCGGCGACGACACCCGGGCCGCGGAGCTCTGGCTGGCCACCGCCCGCGACGCGATCGACAGGGGCGCGCTGGTCAGCGCCGGCGAGGCGATCCGCCGCGCGCTGCGCCGCTGCCCGCCCGGCAGCGGGCTGGAGAGCCGCGCCCGCGAGGCCGAGGTCGAGGTGCACGCCCTCGCGGGCGACGTACCACGGGCCCTGGCGGCGGGGGAGCGCCTGGCCGCGGAGCTCGTGGCGGAGCCCGGCCGGTTGGCCGCCGTACGCCTCCGGCTGGCGCGGGCCCTGCTCGCCGGCGGCCAGTGGGACGAGGCGGACGCGATGCTCGCGAGTGTGGCCGGGCACGATCCCGCTCAGGAGGACGTCCTGGCCGCCCGGCTGGCGTTGGGCCGGGAGGACGACGTCGCCGCGGCCGAGCGGGCCTCCGCCGCGCTCGCCGCGGTCGGGGAGGACCGTCCCGAGATCGCCTGCGAGGCGTGGGAGGTGCTCGGGCGGGCGGCCCGGGCCCGCGACTTCGTGGCGGCCGAGGACGCGTTCGAGTCCGGCTACCGGCTGGCCGAGGCGCAGGACCTGCCGCTGTGGCGCTGCCGGCTGCTCGCCGCGCTCGGGTCGCTCGACCTGGCTGCTCGCCGGCCGACGGAGGACCGCCTGGTCGCGGCGCGACGGGCCGCACTGGACGTCGGCGCGATCGCGACCGCTGCCCGGATCGAGATCGAGCTCAATCTGGTCCGGGTCCGCTATCTCGAGCTCGACGAGGCCTTGGCCGCCGTCGACAACGCCATCGCGATGATGGACCGGCTCCGGCTGCCGGACCTCGCGACGGCGTACCTCCTGCGGGCCGCGACCCACGGACTCGCCGGCCGGGACGAAGCGATGGAGGCCGACGTCGCGGTGGCCGGTGGGCTGCCGATGGACGAGGCGCTGCGCGCGGTCGGCGTCCCCGGCCACATCCGGTCCTTCGTCGCCCTCGCCCACGGCAGGTACGACGAGGCGCGGGCCCAGCTCGCCACGGCGATGGAGTACCACCGCCGCTCACCGAGCATGCCGTTCTCCCTGCGCGGCTTCTGGGCGCTCCTGGAGACCGCGCTCACCGGCGACGGCGCCGCCGCCCGGGAGGAGGTGCGGACCGGGCCGCAGGCGAACAGCCCGCACAACAGCTTCGCGCTGCGCTACGCCGACGCGATCGCCAGGGGCCGCGCGGGCGACGCCGCCGAGGCCGAGCGGGTGTTCGCCGACGCCGAGTGGGGCCTGCCCGGCCGGGAGCCGTGGCCGGAGCTCCACGCCCGGCTGCTCGTCGCGACCGCCGCCGCCCGCGACGGGTGGGGTACGCCTGAGCCGTGGTTCCGGCACTGCCTCGACGGCCTGGTCGGCTACGGCCTCACCGAGGCCGCGTCCGGCTGCCGGGTCGCGATGCGGGACGCCGGCTTCGCCGTGCCTCGCAAGGCGGCGGGCGCGCAGCGGGTGCCGGTGCACCTCCAGCGGCTCGGGATCACCGCCCGGGAGCACGACGTCCTCGAGCTGGTCGCCGAGGGCCTGCAGAACAAGCAGATCGCGGATCGGCTCTATCTCTCGGTCCGCACGGTCGAGACCCATGTCGGCCGGCTGCTGCAGCGCACCGGCTGTGGCGAGCGGGGTGAGCTGGCCGCCTATGTCGACGACCGCGGCCCCGGCTGAGCAGGCGAGCCGGCGGTGTTGCCGCCATGCGAATCTGACCATCCGCCGGACTCGACGGCGTGCGCGGCAGCGCGGCGGAGCGAAGCGACGACGAGCTCGTGCCGGATCACAGAGTGATGCTGGGGCGGGTCGCCAGGCCGAGGTCCTCGACCGTCTCGAGTCGCTCGCACCACCACGACCGGGCCGTGTCGTGGACGCCGGGCCGGAGCGCCGCGTCGAGCGCCGGGACGGCGTCGGCGCCGGCCAGCTCCACGAGGACCGTGCAGCGGTCGTGGTCGGCGGCCAGCAGCCACCGGCTGGTCACGAACCCCGGCAGCCGCCGCAGCCAGGGCGCGACCTCGCTCCGCAGTCGGGTCAGCACCTCGTCGCTGCGGTCGGGGACGAGGACCAGGGTGGCCACCAGCGTCGTCATGACCCCAGCCTCACCCGCGCGGCGCGCGCGTACATCCGTGGCGGCTACGGACTCAAGGAATCGCCGCGCCCCGGGCGATGACTTCGGGCGGTGGCCGGGGTCACAGTAGGAGGAACGACGACGAGCGGAGGCTGGGATGACGACGATCCTCATGGTGGGGACGCGCAAGGGGCTGTGGGTGGGCCGCTCGGCGGACCGGCAGGACTGGCGGTTCACGGGTCCCCATCACGACATGGAGGAGGTCTACTCCTGCCTGGTCGACACCCGCGGCCCGGCGCCACGGCTGTTCGCCGGCGCCTCGTCGAGCTGGCTGGGGCCCCAGCTGCGCTGGTCCGACGATCTCGGCGACACGTGGCACGAGACGCCCAACGGGGCGGTGCGCTTCCCCGAAGGGGCGGGCGCCACCGTCGAGCGGATCTGGCAGGTCGTGCCCGGTGCCGAGGACGGCGTCCTGCACGCCGGCACCGAGCCGGGTGCGGTCTTCACCTCCCGCGACGGCGGGGCGAGCTTCGCCCTCGAGGAGGCGCTGTGGACCCACCCTCACCGCGCCGAGTGGGGCGCGGGCTTCGGTGGGCAGGCCTTCCACACCGTGCTCCCGCACCCCACCGACCCGGCGTCCCTGACCGTCGCCATCTCGACCGGCGGCGTCTACCGCACCACCGACGGCGGCGCCTCGTGGTCGCCGCGCAACCAGGGCATCCGTGCCGACTTCCTCCCCGAGGACCAGCGCTACCCCGAGTTCGGCCAGTGCGTCCACAAGGTGACCCGCCACCCCTCGCGGCCCGAGCGGCTCTACGCCCAGAACCACGGCGGTGTCTACCGCTCCGACGACGAGGGCGGGTCGTGGACCTCGATCGGCGACAGCCTGCCCAGCGACTTCGGATTCCCGATCGTCGTCCACCCGCACCGGCCCGACACGATCTGGGTGTTCCCTCTCGGCGGTGGCGAGCGCCGCTACCCGCCCGACGCGCGGGCCCGGGTCTGGCGCTCCGACGACGCGGGCGAGTCCTGGACGGCGTACGACGCCGGGCTGCCCGACGCGTTCTACGTCGGTGTCATGCGCGACGCCATGGGCGTCGACTCCCACGACCCGGCCGGGCTCTACTTCGGCGCCCGCAACGGCTCGGTCTGGGCCTCGGCCGACGACGGCGAGAGCTGGCGGCAGATCGTGGCCGACCTGCCCGACGTCATGTCGGTCAAGGTCGGTTCCTTCTGAGGCCGGGCTGATCCTGAAACCACCGGTTGGCGGTCAATGGCGCCGATCGCATCAACCAGGTTCATCCGATCCACACCATTGACGAGATCCCACCGAACTGGTGGGCTCATGCTGAGATCCCTCCGGGTGGCGTGGCCCACAGGCGTAGCCTTGGTCCATGCCCACCCTCCGTTCCGCGACGTCCACCTCGGGCCGCAACATGGCCGGCGCGCGTGCCCTGTGGCGCGCGACCGGCATGACCGACTCGGACTTCGGCAAGCCGATCATCGCCATCGCCAACTCGTTCACCGAGTTCGTTCCCGGTCACGTCCACCTGCGCAACGTCGGCCAGATCGTCGCGGAGTCGATCGTCGCCAACGGCGGCGTCGCCAAGGAGTTCAACACCATCGCCGTCGACGACGGCATCGCGATGGGCCACGGCGGCATGCTCTACTCGCTGCCGAGCCGCGAGCTGATCGCCGACGCGGTCGAGTACATGGTCCAGGCGCACTGCGCCGACGCGATCGTGTGCATCTCCAACTGCGACAAGATCACCCCCGGCATGCTGCTCGCCGCGCTGCGGCTCAACATCCCGGTCATCTTCGTGTCCGGTGGCCCGATGGAGGCCGGCAAGACGACCGCCATCGAGGGCATCGTGCACAGCAAGCTCGACCTGGTCGACGCGATGTCGGCCTCGGCCAACGACGCGGTCAGTGACGAGCAGCTCGACGTGATCGAGCGCTCCGCCTGTCCGACGTGCGGCTCCTGCTCGGGCATGTTCACCGCCAACTCGATGAACTGCCTGACCGAGGCGATCGGGCTGTCGCTGCCGGGCAACGGCTCGACGCTGGCCACCCATGCCAAGCGCCGCGCGCTCTTCGAGGAGGCCGGCCGGGTCGTCATGGACCTGTGCCGCCGCTACTACGAGGACGACGACGAGTCGGTCCTGCCGCGCAATATCGCCACCCGGGAGGCGTTCGAGAACGCGGTCGCGCTCGACGTCGCGATGGGCGGCTCGACCAACACCGTGCTGCACCTGCTGGCGGCCGCTCGCGAGGCCGAGCTCGACTTCAGCGTCCACGACATCGACGCCATCTCGCGACGGGTGCCGTGCCTGTCCAAGGTCGCGCCGAACTCGCCGAAGTTCCACATGGAGGACGTCCACCGCGCCGGCGGCATCCCCGCCCTGCTCGGCGAGTTGCGCCGCGGCGGGGCGCTCCACGAGAACGTCCACTCCGTCCACGCGGCCGACCTCGACGAGTGGCTCGGCACGTGGGACATCCGCGGGGAGTCGCCGTCGGCCGAGGCGCTCGAGCTGTTCCAGGCCGCCCCGGGCGGCGTCCGTACGACCGAGCCGTTCTCGACCGAGAACCGCTGGGGAACGCTCGACACCGACGCCGCCGAGGGCTGCATCCGCGACGTCGAGCACGCCTACTCCGCCGACGGCGGCCTGGCGATCCTCAGCGGCAACATCGCCGTCGACGGCTGCGTCGTCAAGACCGCCGGCGTGGCCGAGGAGGCCCTGGTCTTCCACGGCACCGCGATCGTCTTCGAGTCCCAGGACGCCGCCGTCGAGGGCATCCTCGGCAAGAAGGTGGAGGCCGGGCACGTCGTGGTCATCCGCTACGAGGGCCCCAAGGGCGGCCCCGGCATGCAGGAGATGCTCTACCCGACGGCCTTCCTCAAGGGACGCGGGCTGGGCGCGACGTGTGCGCTCATCACCGACGGCCGGTTCTCCGGCGGCACGAGCGGCCTCTCGATCGGGCACGTCTCGCCCGAGGCGGCCGGTGGCGGCCTGATCGCGCTGGTGGAGGACGGTGACCCGATCTCCATCGACATCCCCAACCGGAGCATCCACCTCGACGTCGACGAGCACGTCCTCGCCGAGCGCCGGGTGCTCCAGGAGAAGCGCGACAAGCCCTACACGCCCCTCGACCGCGACCGCTACGTCTCCGCCGCGCTGCGCGCCTACGCGTCGATGGCGACCGCCGCCTCCGACGGCGCCTACCGCCGCGTCCCGGACTGACCGGGGCTGATCCGGCGCATGGGCAAGGTGTACGAGCGGGTCGACGGGCGCCTGCGCGCCTTCGTCGAGCGGCAGCACGTCTTCTTCGTGGGGACGGCGCCGTTGGCGGACGACGGTCACGTCAATGTGTCCCCGCGCGGCATCCCCGGCACCTTCGGTCTTCTCGACGACCGCACCTTCGCCTGGGTCGACACGTCGGGCAGCGGCAGCGAGACGATCGCCCACGTGCGCGAGAACGGCCGCATCGTCGTGATGTTCTGCGCGTTCGACGGTGCGCCCAATGTCGTCCGCTTCCACGGCCGGGGACGGGTGGTGACGCGCTACGACGCCGCGTACGCCGCGCTCGCGGCCCGCTTCGACGACCTGCCCGGCGCCCGCGCGGTGATCGTGGTCGACATCGACCGGATCTCCGACGCCTGCGGCTACGGCGTACCGCTCATGGACTACGCCGGCGAGCGGGACCTCCTGCCGCGGTACTTCGGTCGCAAGGGGGTCGAGGGCTCCGCCGACTACCGGCGCCGCAAGAACCGCACCAGCATCGACGGGCTGCCCGCCTACGACTTCGACCCGCTCGACGAGTGGGGGACGCTCGCGGGGCTGGGCCGGATCCGGGTGCGGCTCGGGGAGCAGATCGAGGGCTGGCAGCAGCCGGTCGGCTACGGCCTCGCGCTCGACGGCGAGTTCGGGCATGTCAACGCCCCGGGCGGGATGCACGGTCTGCCGGCCGTCGTCCTGGCGACGGTCCTCAAGCACGACGGCTCGACCGCGACGCTCCAGGTGAGTCCGCAACAGCTCGACGAGGCGATCACCGCCCTCGCCCCGGCCGCGGCCTGCACCGAGGCCGACCACCCGAACCTCGCCGCCTGGCGGGCCCTCCGCGACGCGTACGACGAGCGCGGCGGCTCGATCGCCGCGGTCTTCGTGCGCGACACGACCGACCCGGTGACCTCCCCGGCCGACGCCGACCTGCGCGGGCGTTGGTGAGCGCTCCCCACCGCGTCGCCGCGGTCGTCATCGTGGGGCTGGCGCTGATCCTGGCCGCCGTCACCGACCCCGGGCACGGTGCGCGCGACGACTCCGGTGTGCTGCGGCTGCTGACCGCCCCGACGGCTCCGGAGTCCCCGCAGGGCGCCCAGCCCGCGTCTCCCGCACCGCCCGCTCCACCCGGGCCGCCGGCGCTCGGCGACGGCACGGCCCGCTGGCAGGCCGAGCGGGTGCTGCCGGACCGCGGGATGCTCGTGGCCTACTACGGCACGCCCGGCACCGGTGCCCTCGGCGTCCTCGGCGAGACCTCGCCGCGGAGGGCCTTCCGGCGGCTGCTGCGGGCGGCCGGCCCGTTCGAGCGCCCGGGACGCCCGGTGCGCCCGGTGTTCGAGCTGATCGTCAGCATCGCCGACGCCCACCCGGGCAAGGACGGCGATTTCAGCCACGACGTCCGCAAGGCTCAGGTCCGCCGGTACGTCGAGGCGGCCCGTGAGCTCGGCGCGCTGCTGGTCCTCGACATCCAGACCGGCCGCTCCGACTTCCTGACGGTGGCGCGGCGCTGGTCGTGGGCGCTCGAGGAGCCGCACGTCGGGCTGGCCATCGACCCGGAGTGGCGGATGCGGCGCCACCAGGTGCCGGGGCGCGTGATCGGCGGCGTCGGCGCGGGTGAGGTCAACCGGACCAGCGCCTGGCTCTCGGACCTCGTCGTCGCCCACGACCTGCCCGAGAAGCTGTTCATCGTCCACCAGTTCCGCACCTCGATGGTGCGCCACATCGGGCGGATCGAGCCGCGCGACGGCCTGCAGCTGATTCAGCACGTCGACGGCTTCGGCACCCGTGGCCAGAAGCTCGACACCTACCGCGCCGTCGCCCGGCCCGACATCTTCGCCATGGGCTTCAAGCTGTTCTACGACGAGGACGTCCACCGGATGGGCGCGAAGGCCGTCCACCAGATCCGGCCGCGCGTGCGGTTCGTGTCCTACCAGTGAGCGGAGCGAGCGACGACGATGGGCGCGACCAACGAGCACGGCCAGGGCGTCGGCGAGCCGGTGCCCGGCTGGGAGCACCGGCCGCGGCCGGAGCCGGTCGTGCTGCAGGGCCGCTACGTCGCCGTGGAACCGCTGTCCTCCGCGCGCTACGCCGAGCTCTTCGCCGCGACCTGCGGCGACGGCGACGCCGATCTGTGGACCTACCGGCCGATCCCGCGGCCGGCCTCGCTGCCGGAGCTGTGGATGCACCTTGCCGCGCACCTCGATGACCCGGCGCTGGTGACCTTCGCGCTCGTCCCGCTGGAGGGCGAGGCGGCGGGCACGGCGGCCGGCATCGCGTCGTACCTCAGGATCGAGCCGGCCCACGGTCAGGTCGAGGTCGGCGGCGTCCTCTTCGGCCGCGCTCTCCAGCGCACCCGTGCCGCGACCGAGGCGATCCACCTGATGATGCGGCATGCGTTCGACGAGCTCGGCTACCGGCGCTTCGAGTGGAAGTGCGACAGCCGCAACGAGCCCTCGCGCCGGGCGGCGCGGCGGCTCGGGTTCGTCGAGGAGGGCCGGTTCCGCAATCACATGGTCACCCAGGGCCGCAACCGCGACACGGACTGGTTCTCCGTCATCGACACCGAGTGGCCGGCCGTGCGCTCCGCTCACGAGCGGTGGCTGGACCCCGCGAACTTCGACGACGCGGGGCGTCAGCGCCGCAGCCTGGACCTCGTCGGCTAGGGACAGTTCGGCCGCGCCGGCCGCCCGGCGAGGCGGTCCTGGGTCCAGGCGACGACGTCGTCGTCGAGCGCCGAGCCCGCCTTCAGCACGCTCATGTGGGTGCCGCCCGGGTAGCCGTGGAACTCGACGTCGATGCCCTGGGCGCACAGGTCCGCGACGTAGTCCTGGTTGATCCGGAACGCGATGACCTCGTCCTGCTCGCCCTGTCCGACGAAGAGCGGCGCCGCCCACGGCCCGGCCGGGATGTTCTCCTCCAGGCGTCGACCGAACCGGCCGTCGAGCGCGCCCGACCGGATCAGCGGGGTGTCGCGGGCGACCGAGAGCCCGGTGAGGATGGTGACGAGCGTGCCGCCCTCGCCGGTGCAGCGCGAGGCCGCCTCCCGGATCAGCGTCCGCGCCGATGGCGGCGCAGCATCGGTCAGGCTGAGGTCGGCGTAGTAGTCGGCGTACGCCTGGGCCACGAAGGCGATGCCCAGGCTCGCGCCCAGCGCGCCGGGACGCGCGGCCACGCGGTCGGCGATGGCCCGCGGGTTGCTGGCGGGCGACAGCGCGGCCGTGCCCACGACGTCGAGGTCGGGCGCGTACGACGGTGCGAGCTGTCCCGCCCACAGGGCGCCGTGACCGCCCTGGGAGTGTCCCCAGACCACCGTCCGCCCGTCGAGCTCCACCCCCTCGACCTGTCCGGCGGCGCGGGCCGCGTCGAGGACGGCGCGGCCCTCGCCCTCACCGACGAGATACGGCGTGGCGCCCTCGGCGCCCATCCCCGGGTAGTCGCTCGACACGAATGCCCAGCCGAGCTCGGCGAGACGGTCGGCGCCGGGCTGGTGATCGGGCGTGAGGACGTCCGGGCCCGTGGACGGCGCACAGGCGCGGGCGATGCCCACCGTGCCGTGGGCCCAGGTGACGAGGGGCAACGGCCCCGTGGCCCGCTCCGGCACGGCGAGGACGCCGGTGCTGGGGATGACCTCCCCGTCCGCGTCGGTGGTCGTGTAGTAGATCCGGGTGCCGGTCATGCCCCGCGGCAGGTCGCCGTCGTACGGCGCGGTGCGGATCAGCACGCCCGGCTCGTCCGGCAGCGCCGCGGGAGTGTCGTAGAACCCGTCGAGCACGGGCGCCCCGTCGCGCAGGGTGTGGCTGACCCACGCGGTCCCGACCGCCGCCGCCAGGACGGCGGTGGCCAGCACGACCCGCAGGACGGTCCGGGCGCGACCGGGCGGACCGGGGACGCGTCGACGGGGGCCGAGCAGCCCGCGGACGAGGAGGGACGTGCCGAAGACGGCCGTCCGCCCGCCGAACAGGATGCCGACCACGATCAGGGTCGCGTCGGGCCAGGTCAGGGCGAGGACGCCGAACAGGATCTCGGCGAGGCCGACCAGCGCGCCCACCGCGAGGGTCCAGGTCCGGCCCCGGGCGAGGCGGAGCACGGCGAGACCACCGGAGACCAGCAGGACCACGCCGGCGGCCGGGGCGAAGAGGTCGACGTCGCGGCCCCACCACGCCAGCCCGGTGAGGCCGGCGAGCAGCCACCAGACGCCGGTGGCGACCCGGAACCGGTCGGCACCCTCCCGCCCGTCCTGCCCGTCCTGTTCGTGGGTGCGGTCGGCGAGCTCGGCGAGGCCGGACAGCAGACAGCTCACCGCTAGGTAGATCCCCAGGAACCCGACCGCGGTCAGCGGCCGGACGAACAGGAACAGCCCGAGGGCGAGCAGCACGGCACCGACGACGGCGAGCACCCCGCGGGGCGCGCCGGCGACCAGCCAGGGAGCGGCCCGGAAGCGGGAGCGGGACGGTGGGGCTGCGGGCTCGGTGGGGCCGGTCGTCACGGGACGAACCTAGTGGTCCGCCCGGGTCAGCGGCCACGGCCAGGACCGGCGGTCCGAGCAGGGCGGACGTACGACGCGGGAGTAAGTTCTCCACAACGGTCGAGGGTGGTCGCGGCCCCTGTCGGAGGGTGCTGCTTGAGTCGACCCATGGATCAACGGATCAGCTTCCTCACCCTGGCGGTGGACGACCTCGACGCCAGCCGGCGCTTCTACCGCGACGGTCTCGGCTGGACGCCCGAGCTCGACGTGCCGGGCGAGGTGTTGATGTTCAAGGCGGGCCAGCTCCTGGTCCTGTCGTTGTGGGAGCGCAGCCATTTCGAGGCGGAGGTCGGAGCGACGATGACCGGCCCCGGCGTCGCCCCGCTGACCATCGCCCACAACCTGCCGACACCGGCGGGCGTCGACGAGGTGCTCGAGGCGGCGCGCGCGGCCGGCGCGTCGTTGGTGCACCCGGCCGAGCAGCGCGACTGGGGTGGCTACTCCGGCTATTTCGCCGATCCCGACGGCTACCGGTGGGAGATCGCCTTCAACCCGGGTCCGGTGGGAGAGGTGGTGCTGCCCTGAGCCTGGAGCACCGGTGCGCCGTGAGCCAGGCGACCAGCTCGCCCACCTGACGCCGCGCGACCGGGCCAGTCCGGCTCGCTTCCGTTGACTCGCTGCGGGGGTGGTGTCCGTCCACACTGGGAGATGTGGCCGACGCTCCGGCAAGCGAGCTGCTGACCGACGTCGTCGGCGGCCTGCTCGCCGATCTCCGCGGCGGACGGGGACCGGCGCTCGCCGACGAGCCCGACGCGGTCCACCGCCTGCGCACGTCGGTCCGCCGGCTCCGCAACGTGCTGGCCGCCTTCGGGGGCTACGTCGAGAAGCGGCCGGCCCGCCTGCTGCGCGACCGCCTGGCGTCGTACGGCGCGCTGCTGGGCGCCGGGCGCGACCTGGAGGTGCGGGCGGAGGACTGTCGGCGGGTGCTGGCGCAGGTCGGGCGTCCCGACCTGGAGCCGGTCCTCGTCGCCCCGCTCGTGGCCGCCCACGACGGCGCCCACGCGGTCCTGGTCGAGTGGCACGCCACACCGGACGCCACCGCCCTCGATCGTCTGCTGCGCGACTGGGCGCGGAGCGTGCCGCTGACCTCGCGTGCCGACCGACCGGCCGCCACGGAGGCAGGGCGGGTCCTGCGACGCGAGATCCGGCGGGTCCTCGATCGCGCGGCGGAGGGCGAGACGTCGCACGAGGTCCGCAAGGCGGCGCGCCGGCTGCGCCACGTCGCGGATGCGGTGGGCACCGACGAGGCGGCGCGGCCGGGCCGGCTGGGCAAGGACATCCAGGGCCGGCTCGGCGATCACCGCGACGCTCTCCTGCTCGCCGGGCACCTCTGGTCGGCCGGCGCGCCGGCGGTCGTCGTCGCCCGCGTCGAGGCGTCCGCGAGCCGGGCGCTCGACGGCCTTCCGGAGGCGCTCGCGGCCCTCCGCGCCGTGGACGGAATCTGAGACCGGCGTCTTGCGATCTGGGACGAAGTGCGACACTGGTTCGACGGCACGACGTGCGGCGGCTACGGTGAGTCCATGCTTGACCTGATTCTCGTACCCTCCGGACGCGCCAGCTGAGCCTGACCAGGACTTCCGTCAGACGAACGCCAGCGCGTCCACCCCTCGTTGCCCAGCAACCGAGGGGTTTTTTGTTGAGTACGACGTAGCCACCACAGCAGAGACAAGGAACGACTCGGATGAGTGAGCAGCAGGCCTCGGGCGCCGATTCCCAGGCAGAGGGCATCACCGGAGCACAGAGCCTGGTCCGGTCCCTCGAGGCAGCCGGTGTCACCGACATCTTCGGCATCCCGGGCGGCGCGATCCTCCCGGCGTACGACCCGCTGATGGACAGCAGCATCCGCCACATCCTGGTTCGTCACGAGCAGGGCGCGGGCCACGCCGCCCAGGGGTACGCCGCCGCTTCGGGCAGGGTCGGCGTGTGCATGGCGACCTCCGGCCCGGGCGCGACCAACCTGGTCACGCCGCTCGCGGACGCCCACATGGACTCGCTCCCGCTGGTCGCCATCACCGGCCAGGTCGGCGCCTCGCTGATCGGCACCGACGCCTTCCAGGAGGCGGACATCCGCGGCATCACGATGCCGATCACCAAGCACAGCTTCCTCGTGACCGACCCCGCGGAGATCCCGACCAAGGTCGCCGAGGCGTTCCACATCGCCTCGACGGGGCGGCCGGGTCCGGTCCTGGTCGACGTCACCAAGTCGGCGCTGCAGTCCACCACGTCGTTCCGGTGGCCCACGCAGCTCAACCTGCCGGGTTACCGCCCGGTGACCCGGCCGCACGCCAAGCAGATCCGCGAGGCGGCGCGGCTGATCCTCGAGTCCCGCAAGCCGGTCCTCTACGTCGGCGGCGGCACCATCCGCTCCGGCGCGTCCAAGGAGCTGCTGGCCCTCGCCGAGCTCACCGGCATCCCGGTGATCACGACGCTGATGGCGCGCGGCGCGTTCCCCGACAGCCACCCCCAGCACCTCGGCATGCCCGGCATGCACGGCACCGTGGCGGCGGTCGCGGCGCTGCAGAAGAGCGACCTGATCATCAGCCTCGGCGCCCGCTTCGACGACAGAGTCACCGGCAACCTCGACTCGTTCGCGCCCGGCGCGAAGGTCATCCATGCCGACATCGACCCCGCCGAGATCGGCAAGAACCGCTTCGCCGACGTGCCGATCGTGGGTGACGTCCGTGAGGTGCTGGTCGACCTGGTCACCACCCTGCGCACCGAGCAGGAGGCCGGCAACACCGGCGACTACGAGGGCTGGGTGGCCTTCTGCGCCGGGGTGAAGCAGAAGTACCCGCTGGGCTACGACCGGCCGGCCGACGGCGGCCTCGCGCCGCAGTACGTCCTCGAGCGCCTCGGCGCGATCTCCGGCCCCGACACGATCTACACCGCGGGCGTCGGCCAGCACCAGATGTGGGCCGCCCACTACGTCGGCTACGAGCGCCCCAACACCTGGATCAACTCGGGTGGTCTCGGCACCATGGGCTTCTCGGTCCCGGCGGCGATGGGCGCGAAGGTCGCCATGCCCGACCAGACCGTGTGGTCGGTCGACGGCGACGGCTGCTTCCAGATGACCAACCAGGAGCTCGCCACCTGCGCGATCAACAACATCCCGATCAAGGTGGCGGTCATCAACAACGAGTCGCTGGGCATGGTCCGCCAGTGGCAGACCCTGTTCTACAACTCGCGCTACTCCAACACGGACCTGCACACGGGCCCGGACCGGCGCATCCCCGACTTCGTCAAGCTCGCCGACGCCTACGGCTGCGTGGGCCTGGCGTGCGAGTCGCCCGACGATGTCGACGCCACCATCCGCAAGGCGATGGAGATCAACGACGTCCCCGTGGTCGTCGACTTCCGGGTCCACCGCGACGCGATGGTGTGGCCGATGGTCGCCGCCGGCACCAGCAACGACGACATCAAGTACGCGCGGGACCTCGCGCCCCAGTTCGACGAGGACGATCTCTGATGGCGAAGCACACCCTGTCCGTCCTCGTCGAGGACAAGCCCGGCGTCCTGGCCCGGATCTCGGCGCTGTTCAGCCGTCGCGGCTTCAACATCGAGTCCCTCGCGGTCGGCCCGACCGAGCACGCCGAGATCTCCCGGATGACCATCGTCGTCAACGTGGAGTCCTCGCCGCTGGAGCAAGTGACCAAGCAGCTCAACAAGCTGGTGGAGGTCATCAAGATCGTGGAGCTCGACGCGTCCGCGTCGGTCACCCGCGAGCTGGTGCTCGTCAAGGTCGGTGCCACCGCCGAGAACCGTGGCGAGGTCCTCGACGTCGTCCAGCTCTTCCGGGCGAAGGTCATCGATGTCGCCTCGGACGCGATCACCATGCAGATCGTCGGCAACGACGGCAAGATCGCCGACTTCCTGCGCGTGCTGGAGCCCTTCGGGATCCGCGAGCTCGTGCAGTCCGGCATGGTGGCCATCGGCCGCGGACCGCGCTCCATCTCGGAGCGCGGCAAGCCCGTCGCCGTCCCGGTCCCGCCGGCCGCCCACGCCTGAACCACTCTCGCAGTCCAGCACCATCCCAACCATCATCACCGAGCCCAACCAGCCCCAACCAGCAAGGAGAAGCCCGACGTGGCTGAGATCTACTACGACGACGACGCCGACCTGTCCCTCATCCAGGGCAAGCACGTCGCCGTCATCGGTTACGGCAGCCAGGGCCACGCCCACGCGCTGAACCTGCGCGACTCCGGCGTCGACGTGCGCGTCGGCCTCAAGGAGGGCTCGAAGAGCCGCGCCAAGGCCGAGGAGGAGGGCCTGCGGGTCCTCACCCCGCGCGAGGCGGCGGAGGAGGCCGACGTCATCGTCATCCTCGCCCCCGACCAGGTGCAGCGTCACCTGTACGCCGACGACATCGCGCCGGCGCTCGCCGAGGGCGACACCCTGGTCTTCGGCCACGGCTTCAACATCCGCTTCGGCTACATCCAGCCCCCGGCCGGCGTCGACGTCATCCTCGTCGCACCGAAGGCCCCGGGCCACACCGTGCGCCGCGAGTACGTCGCCGGCCGCGGCATCCCGGACATCATCGCCGTCGAGCAGGACGCCTCGGGCAAGGCCTGGGATCTCGCGAAGTCCTACGCGAAGGGCATCGGTGGCACCCGCGCCGGCGTCATCAAGACCACCTTCACCGAGGAGACCGAGACCGACCTGTTCGGTGAGCAGTCGGTCCTCTGCGGTGGAGTCTCGCAGCTGGTCCAGTACGGCTACGAGACCCTCACCGAGGCCGGCTACCAGGGTGAGATCGCCTACTTCGAGGTCCTCCACGAGCTCAAGCTCATCGTCGACCTGATGTGGGAGGGCGGCATCGCCAAGCAGCGCTGGTCCGTCTCCGACACCGCCGAGTACGGCGACTACGTCTCCGGCCCGCGCGTCATCGACGCGCGCGTCAAGGAGAACATGCAGGCCGTCCTCGCCGACATCCAGAGCGGCGCGTTCGCCGAGCGCTTCATCGCCGACCAGGACGCCGGTGCGCCGGAGTTCGTGGCGCTGCGCGAGAAGGGTGCCCAGCACCCGATCGAGGCCGTCGGCAAGACCCTGCGCTCGCACTTCTCGTGGGCGCAGAGCGACGACGACTACACCGAGGGCTCGGCCGCGCGCTGACCCTCCTCGCGGAGTCGAGCCTGCCGCGACGTCATCCGTACGACACCCCCGGACCCGTCAGGGCCGGGGGTGTCGGCGTCGGGTGGCACCCACGGCGTCGGCTGAGCCCGCCCGCACGCAGGGGCCGGGACCGGCGACGGCTCAGCCGCTGAGCACGAGTAGCACGGCGCCGGCGCCGACGAGGGCGACGCCGCCCCACTGCAGCGCCGACAGGCGCTCACCCAGCAGCGTGACGCCGAAGACCGCGACCAGGATGACGCTGAGCTTGTCGACCGGTGCGACGAGCGACGCGTCACCGAGCTTGAGGGCCCGGAAGTAGCAGATCCAGGACGCTCCGGTGGCGAGTCCGGACAGGACGAGGAACACCCAGGTCCGGGCGCTGATCTCGCCGGGGGAGTGGAACTTGCCGAGCGTCAGCAGGATCAGGCCGAGGGTCAGCAGGATCACGATGGTGCGGATGAAGGTGGCGACGTCGGAGTCGATCTCCTTCACGCCCACCTTGGCGAAGATCGCCGTCAACGCGGCGAACACCGCCGACAGGATCGCCCAGAACCACCAGGTCGAGGTCAGGTCCACAGGAGCTCCGTAACGTCATTCGTTCCGTGGGCTCTAACCCACGGAACGAATGACGTTAGCGCAGGGAGACGTCAGTGGAGCGCGATCGTGACGCTCGTCCCCTTCGCCGCGGCGTCGGCGGTGGCGACCTGATCGCCGTACTGGCCGCCCGCGACCGGACCGCCGGTGTCGGCCACCAGGGTGTCGACGTGGCCGCCGCCGGCGCCGATCAGCCGTTGGCGCAGGGTGGACCCGGCGGGCTCGGTGAAGGCTGTCGTCGTGGACGAGCGGTCCGACCAGACGGTGACCACCCAGTCTCCCGGGGTGGTCACCGCCGGGCTGTGGTGCGCCGTGGTCGCGGTGGTCTCGCCGCTGCCGGCCATCGCGACCACCGGGCCGCTCGCGGACGTCCCGGAGTAGGCCAGGACCACGAGGCTCGCCTTGACCGCGGTGGCGCCGAAGCCGACCGAGACGTTGCGCCCGGCGTCGTCCGGCGCCGCGACCCGCTGCCAGACGACGGTGGTGAGCGCGTCCGTGGCGGCCGGGGAGCCGACCTGGGTCCAGCCCGGTGGTGCCGCCGGCACCGCGGTCGTGGCCGCCGAGACGACGGCGACCAGGCCGTCGCCCGCCTGGACCGTGGCGGGGATGGGCGTCGCGACGCTGGTCGCGTTCGTGACCTTGCCGGTCGCGTCGCGGAACCCGACCTGACTGGTGCCGCCCTCGATGACGACCGGCTGGGTGCTGGTGCCGGTGGCGCCGTCGTCGTCGGTGACGGTGAGGGTGACGTCGTAGGACCCGGGCGCGGCGTACACGTGGTCGGGACGCGCGCCGGTGGCGGTGCCACCGTCGCCGAACGTCCAGGCGTACGACGTCACGGTGCCGTCCTCGTCGCCGGACGCCCGGCCGTCGAAGGCGCATGTCTGCCCGGAGCAGGAGCTGGCGAAGGATGCCGTCGGCGCCAGGTTGGCGAGCGGCCCGAGGAACATGGTGCCGCTGGACCACTGGGGGCTCGCGTCGATCCCGGTGCCGCTCACGCGGGTCCACGAGCCGCCGACCACGCCGTCGGTGACCGGCAGGCGCCAGAGCTGGTTGGTCGACATGCCGGCCCACAGCTGCCCGTCGGCATACACCAGGTTGCGGACGTCCTGGAGCAGCGGGAAGGTCGACGACGCCACCGTGAACTCCTGCGCGCCGAGGACCATGCTCTCCGGCGAGAACCACCGCCAGAACACCTTCCCCTGCAGTTGGCGGGTGTAGTAGAGGCGCCCGTCGGCGTACGCGAGGCCGGTCACCGAGGACATCTGCCCGTACAGCCCGGGCACGCGGCCACGGTAGGTCTGCGATCCGCCGCTCGTGGTCACCGTGCTCCACAGCGGGTCGTTGTAGGGGTCGATCACGGTGTCGGGGCCGAACGCCGTGCCGTCGAACGTGCGGTGGTGCAGCTTGCCGTCGGTCCATCCGTAGACCAGCCTCGAGCCGATCATGAACGCGCCGCGCGCGTTGCTCCAGTTGCCCCCACCCGTCGTGGTCACCGTTGTGGGCGGGGTCGCGGAGCTGCCGGTGAACTGGCGAGCCGTGACGGTCGTGCCGGACAGGCGGTACAGGCTGCGGGGGAGGACCGGATCGGCCTGGGCGACCGGTGCGGAGCCGCCCTCCACGGGGAAGAAGGCGAGCCGCTCACGGCGGTACTGGCTGTTGCCGACGTACTGCGTGTCACTGCCGACGTAGAGGCCGTTGTCGGTCGCGAGCAGCTCCTCGGCACCGACGCCGCGGGGGTGCCGGCCCGGGTTCCACGAGAGCGGTACGCCGTTCTGCGGGTCGAGTGCCGCGAGGCCGGGACGCGGCACCTGCCCGGCCTGCTCGTCGGAGCCGCTCTGGATGGCATTCATCCACTTCTGGTGCCCGCCGACGTAGACGGCGTTGTCGGCGACGGCGACCGAGAGCAGCGAGTCCGCGCCGGTCGCGGCCTGCCAGGTGGGCTCGACGGCCTGCCCGGTGACGGCGACGTCGAAGCGGGCCGCGGAGTCGCACAGCGTGCCGTTGTAGCCGGCCCCGCTGGTCGCGATCACGAAGTAGGCGCCGTCGGGGGAGAAGTCGACGTCGCGCATGTAGGAGTCGAAGGCGTTCTTCTGGCAGGCCGGGGTGTAGCGCAACGTCTTCCAGTCGGGATCGACGTACGCGTTGTCGGCACCGAGCCGGATCAGCATGACCTGATCGCGGTCGAGGCCGTCGGCGTGCTTGAAGTTGCCGATCGCGACCACCCGGGAGCCGTCCGGGCTGGCGGCCAGCTTGGCGACGCCGACCGGCGCCTTCGCCGTACCGGAGGGCCAGTTGTGGTTGGTGTCGACCGCGACCTTCAGGTAGTCGTCGACCGCGCCCGTCGTCGCGTCCAGCGAGGCCAGGCCGGCCCGGGGCAGCGTGGCCACCGTCGTGAAGCTGCCTGCCAGCAGCAGCCGGTTCCCGACCAGCGCGATGTCGAGGATCCCGCCGTTGGGGCTGGGGTTCTTGAAGGCGGTGACCAGCGCGCCGGTGTTCGTGTCGATCTTGATGATGTTGCGGACCTTGGCCGTGCCGGCCAGCTTGAAGGTGCCGGCGACGTAGAGCGCCGTGCCGTCGGCGGACGGCACGAGTGCGTTGACGCTGCCGTCCAGGGCGGGCACGAAGGTCGGGTCGACGACGCCCGTGACCCGGTCATAGGCGAAGAGGTACGGCGTCGGTAGCGGTGCGCTCGTGCCGGGGTTCTGCGTCACGGTGAAGGTGCCGCCCACGAACACCTTGCGCCCGACCTCGGCGATCGCCAGGGTCCTGCCGTCGAGGATGTTCGGCGTGGTCGCCGGCACCACGGACGGGATGAGCGGCTGGTGGGCCGGCTGCGCCAGGGCGGGTGGCCCGCCGCTCGTGACCAGGGTCAGGGCGGTGGCGGCCGCGGTCAGCAGGACCGCCAACTGGATCCGGATCTGACGGTGTCGGCGCACGGTGCTCCCCAGGTTGCTCGGCCCGAGACGACATCCGACGGTGACACGATCCCGTGGCGCGCGACTCACCCATCTTGGGCATCTACCCCATCGACCCGGCTCAGACTGAACCCGAGATGGCGCCGACCCGGCTCAGACTGAACCCGAAGTCGAACTGACCCGGCGCAGATTGAACTTTCGAAAGTTCAATCTGCGCCGGGTCGGTGCACCCTGCGGTTAAGTCTGAGCCGGGTGGGGCTACTTGACCTCGGAGCGGAGCACCAGCCGCGTCCCGATGAGCAACGGCAGCGCGATCCACAGGGCCGAGGTCACGGCGAGCTGAGCCCACTCCTGGCCGCCGAGGCCGCCGTCGAAGAGCAGGAAGCGCGACTCGTTGGGGTCGAACCAGCCGGAGTTGTCGGCCCACCACTCCTGGGCGGCGCCGAGCGCACCGGACAGGCCGGGCAGCACCAGGTTCATCACGAAGTAGCCGACGATCGCGGCGGGGGAGCTGCGGAAGAGCAGTCCGAGCGCGAAGCCGAGCAGCATGCCGAGCTCGTTGGCCAGCACGATCTGCGAGAACGCGCCGAGGCTGATGTCCCACTGCGTGTCCGACCCGCTGATCACGGCCGTGAGCAGGTTGCCGAGGGCACCGACACCGAGCGCGACGAACATGGAGACCGCACCGATGGCGAGGGTGTTGACCAGCTTGGCGCCGAGCACCCGGCTCCGGTGGGGGACGAGCGTGAAGGTCGTCAGCGCGGTGCGCTGGCTCCATTCGCTGGTCACCGCGAGCACACCGATGATCGGCAGCACGATCGACATGGGGGAGCCGATCGCGGCGGCGAAGTCCTCGAAGCTGAGCGTGTCGCGATCACCGAAGATGATCGTGGCCCCGGTCGCGATCACCGAGAGGATCACGATGCTGGCCATCAGCCAGAAGCCGGACCTGGTGTCGAACATCTTGCGCAGCTCGACGCGCAGCACCCGCCGGAAGGGCGTCGGAGCCGGCGCGGGACGGGTCCGGGTGGCGGTGGTGGCGACGTCCGGGACGGCGTCGACGGTCGTGGCGGTCATGCCGCTGCTCCTTCGGTGGTCGAGGTGTGGTTGACGGTCTCGCGCTGGCTCTCGGCGGTCAGGGCCAGGAACATCTCCTCCAGGCCCGCCCCGTCGGCGGCCCGGAGCTCGGTGACGGCGATGCCGGCGGCGAAGGCGGTCTGGCCGACCCGGGTCAGGTCGGCCTCGGCGAGCACCGCGCCGCCGGACGTCGGACGCGCGGTGATGCCGGCGGCACCGAGCGCGGTCGCGAGCGCCGCGCCATCGGCCGCGCGCACCAGGGTGCCGGCACCGGCCAGCAGCTCCTCCTTGGTGCCCTGCGCGACGATCCGGCCGTTGCCGATGACGACCAGGTCGTCGGCGACGACCTCGATCTCGTGCAGCAGATGCGAGGACAGCAGCACGGTGCCGCCCTGGTCGGCGAAGTCGCGCAGCAGGTCGCGCATCCAGCGGATGCCGGCGGGGTCGAGGCCGTTGGCGGGCTCGTCGAGGATCAGTACCTCGGGGTTGCCGAGCAGCGCCGTGCCGATGCCGAGCCGTTGCCGCATGCCGAGGGAGTAGTTGCGGACCCGACGACTGGCCTCGTCGGGCGTCAGGCTGACCCGCTCCAGCATCTCGTCGACCCGGGCGCGGGGCAGGCCCATGGTGAGGGCGGCGATGGTGAGGATCTCCCGCCCGGTACGCCCGGCGTGCTGGGCCGAGGCGTCCAGCAGGACGCCGACCTCGCGCCCCGGGTCGGGCAGGTCGGCGAACCGGCGTCCGAGGAGCCGGACCTCGCCGGTGCCGGGGGCGGTCAGGCCGACCATCACCCGCATGGTGGTGGACTTGCCGGCGCCGTTGGGCCCGAGGAAGCCGGTGACGCGGCCGGGCCGCGCGGTGAAGGAGACGTCGTCGACGGCGACGAAGCTGCCGTACGACTTGCTGAGGGACTCGACGGTGATCATGACCCGAAGCCTGTCGTCGCGGCCCCCCGCGCCGCTTCGGGCAGATCCCTTGACCCGCCCCTGAGCCGACCCCGACGGCCCCTAGGGGAAGCAATCAGGGGTACGCCGGGTTGGAGCCTCGTGCGTATCGAGATCTGGGCCGACGTCGTGTGTCCGTGGTGCTACATCGGCAAGCGCCGGCTGGAGCGGGCGCTCGCCTCGTTCGAGCACCGCGACGAGGTCGAGGTGGTCTACCGCTCCTACGAGCTGGACCCGTTCGCCCCCGACGTCGGCACCGAGACGACGGTGCAGGTGCT
This sequence comes from Nocardioides sp. LHD-245, assembly GCF_030929495.1. Taxonomy (GTDB): domain Bacteria; phylum Actinomycetota; class Actinomycetes; order Propionibacteriales; family Nocardioidaceae; genus Nocardioides. The sequence continues at coordinate 377,092 of NZ_JAVFWN010000001.1, forward strand.
GGGCCGCAAGTTCGGCGCCGACGAGGCGGCCACCCGGGAGATGATGGCGCGGGCCGACGAGGTCGCCGCCGCGGAGGGCCTGCACTTCTCCCATGCCGACGCTCTCCACGCCCGCACCCTGACCGCCCACCGCCTGCTCCACCTGGCCCTGGCGGAGGGGCGGCAGCAGGCGCTGCTCGAGGAGCTGCTGGCGGCGTACTTCACCCGCGGCGAGTCCCTGGGCGACCACGACGTGCTGCGCCGCGCGGCCGCCGCGGCCGGGCTCGACGCCGACCGGGTCGAGGGCGTGCTCGGCAGTGACGAGTTCCGCGACGAGGTGATGGCCGACGTCGCGCAGGCGCGGGCGTACGGCTCCAGCGGGGTGCCGTTCTTCGTCCTCGACGGCCGCTTCGGCATCTCCGGCGCCCAGCCCACCGAGCTGTTCGAGCAGGCGCTGGCGCAGGCCTGGGAGTCGCGCGAGTCTGCCTGAGCCTGCGCGCCCGAGCACGCGGCCTGGGCGGGAGGCCCTAGACAAGCAACAGCACCACCGTCTCGGCCACGCAGGCCGGCTTCTCCTCGCCCTCGATCTCGACGGTGTGGCGCACCGTGAGCTGCTTGCCGCTGGCGATGTCGACGACCTCGCCGAGAGTGACGTGCAGCCGGATCCGCTTGCCGACCAGCAGGGGCGTGGGGAAGCGGACCTTGTTGACGCCGTAGTTGAGCTTGGCGCCCGGGGTGCGCAGCGTGAACACCTGGCTGCCGAGCCACGGCACCAGGGAGAGCGTGAGGTAGCCGTGGGCGATGGTGCCCCCGAAGGGCCCGTCCTTGGCGCGCTCGAGGTCGACGTGGATCCACTGATGATCGCCGGTCGCGTCGGCGAACTGGTTGACCCGGCGCTGGTCGACGGTGACCCAGTCGCTGGTCCCGAGATCGGTGCCCGCCGCCTCGGTCAGCTCCTCGAACGTCGTGAAAACCCGCATGTCTGGCTCCTTCGCACGCTCCTCGAATCCCTGACGGCCAGCCTAGTGCGCCGCTGTGACCCAGGTCATGTCGAAGCAAGTGAGGCCAGGCTAAGCAAACAGGCGTACATTGGCCGCTTGTGCTCGCCAACTTCCTGATCGGACTGCGTGAGGGCCTCGAGGCCGCGCTGGTCGTCAGCATCCTGGTGGCCTATCTCGTGAAGTCGGGACGCCGGGAGCTCCTCCCGCGGATCTGGGCGGGCGTCGCGCTCGCCGTGACCGTGGCACTCGCGTTCGGCGCGGCGTTGACCTTCGGTCCGCGCGGGCTGACCTTCGAGGCGCAGGAGGCGATCGGCGGCACCCTCTCCCTGGTCGCCGTGGCGTTCGTGACCTGGATGATCTTCTGGATGTCCGCCGCGGCGCGCGGCCTCGGTGCCGAGCTGCGCGGCCAGATCGACCGCGCTGCCGAGGGCGGCCGCTGGTCGCTGGCCGTCGTCGCGATGCTCGCCGTCGGTCGCGAGGGTCTGGAGACGGCGCTCTTCCTCTGGGCCGCGACCCAGGCCGGCACCCGTGAGACCGCCGGTGCGGTCACGCCGACCTGGGAGCCGCTGCTCGGGGCCCTGCTCGGCATCCTGGTGGCCGTCGCGCTCGGCTACCTCATCTACCGCGGCGCGATCCGGCTCAACCTGAGCGTGTTCTTCACCTGGACCGGCGCCTTCCTGATCGTGGTCGCCGGCGGCGTCCTCGCCTACGGCATCCACGACCTGCAGGAGGCCGGCATCCTGCCGGGCCTGCACAACCTGGCCTTCGATGTCTCCGACCTCGTACCGCCGTCCTCCTGGTACGGCACCCTGCTCAAGGGCGTCTTCAACTTCTCGCCCGCCACGACGAAGCTCGAGGCGGCCGCCTGGCTGCTGTACGTCGTCCCGGTCGGCGCGCTCTTCCTCTTCCGTACCCGCATCTTCCGGCCCGCCCTCCAGACTCAGGAGCACTGATCCATGCGCAAGACCCTGCTCGCCTCCGTGGCCGCCCTGGCCGTCGTGCCCGCACTCGCCGCCTGCACCGAGAACGCGTCCGGCGACCGCGACGAGAAGGGCGGGAACGCCCGCGCGCTCACGGTCAGCTCGAGTGGGGACGCCTGTGAGCTGTCCACCAGCGAGGCCCCGGCCGGGACGCTGACCTTCGAGGTGACCAACACCGGCTCGGACGTCACCGAGTTCTACCTGCTCGGCGGCGACGGCCTGCGCATCGTCGGCGAGGTCGAGAACATCGGCCCGAACCTGACCAAGAAGCTCACCGTCAACGCCCCCGAGGGCGAGTACTTCACCGCCTGCAAGCCGGGCATGGTCGGCGAGGGCATCCGGGCGGCGTTCACCGTGACCCACACCGAGGACGCGCAGGAGGTGAGCGCCTCGGACCAGGAGCTCATCGACCAGGCACAGGACAACTACCGTGCCTACGTGCAGGACCAGTCCGCCCAGCTGCTGGTGAGGACCCGTGACTTCGTCGAGTTCTACAAGTCCGGTAACGCCGACGACCAGGCGCGCCAGCTCTACCCGGTCGCCCGCGAGCACTGGGAGCGGATCGAGACCGTGGCGGAGTCGTTCGGCGATCTCGACCCCAAGACCGATGCCCGCGAGGCCGACGTCGACTTCGCGGCCGGCGAGGAATGGACCGGCTGGCACCGGATCGAGAAGGACCTGTGGCCCCAGGACGCGAAGGGCTACACGGCCCTGACCGAGCAGGAGCGCGCGACGTACGCCGACGACCTGCTCGTCAACACCGAGGAGCTCGACCAGCGGATCCAGGCCACCGGCGCCGACGCGCTGACCTACTCGATCACCGACATCGCCAACGGCTCCATCGGCCTGCTCGAGGAGGTCGCCAACGGCAAGATCACCGGCGAGGAGGAGGCCTGGTCGCACACCGACCTGTGGGACTTCCAGGCCAACGTCGACGGTGCCCGGGTCGCCTACGAGGGCGTCCAGGGCCTGCTGGAGACCAAGGACGCCGCGCTGGCCGAGGAGCTGACGGGCAAGTTCGCCGCCCTGCAGACGCTGCTCGACGAGTACCGCGACGGCGAGGGCTTCGTCCTCTACACCGCGCTGACCAAGGACGACACCAAGAAGATGACCGACGCGGTCAACGCGCTGTCCGAGCCGCTCTCGAAGCTCACCGCGGCGGTGGCCTCCTGAGCGGGAGCTCCCGCGTCAGCAGGCGCGGTCTCCTCGGTGGCGGCCTCAGCGTGGGCGCGGCCGCAGGGGTGGCCGGTGCCTTCGCGGCCGGTCGGCTCTCCGCGCCCGACACCGTCAAGAGCGGCGCCCCCGTGGCGTCGTACCCCTTCCACGGGGCGCGTCAGTCGGGGATCGTCACGCCCGCCCAGGACCGGCTGCACTTCGTGGCGCTCGACGTCACGACCGACGACCGCGACCAGCTCGTCGCCCTGCTGAAGGCCTGGACGGACGCCGCCGCGCGGATGACGACCGGCCGCTCGGCCGGCCCGGTCGGCGCCGTCGACGGCGCGGGCAATGCGCCACCGGACGACACCGGCGAGGCGCTGGACCTGCCGCCCAGCAGGCTCACCATCACCTTCGGCTTCGGGCCCGGGCTCTTCACCGACGCCGACGGCAACGACAGGTTCGGGATCGCCGAGCGGCGCCCGGACGCGCTCGAGCGGCTGCCGCGCTTCTCCGGCGACGTCCTCGAACCCGCCCGCAGCGACGGCGACCTCTGCATCCAGGCCTGCGCCGACGATCCGCAGGTCGCGGTGCACGCGATCCGCAACCTCGTCCGCATCGGGTTCGGTACGACGACCGTGCGCTGGTCCCAGCTCGGCTTCGGCCGGACGTCGACGACCTCCACGAGCCAGTCCACGCCGCGCAACCTGTTCGGGTTCAAGGACGGGACCGCCAACGTCAAGGCCGAGGAGGCCGCGGCGCTCGACACCCACGTGTGGGTGGGGGCCGACGACGACCCGAGGGCGGCCTGGCTCGCCGGCGGCTCCTACCTGGTCACCCGGCGGATCAACATGACGATCGAGGTCTGGGACCGGCAGTCGCTGGAGGCTCAGGAGCAGTTCGTGGGGCGCACCAAGGGCACCGGGGCGCCGCTGTCGGGTGGCGAGGAGTTCACCGACCCGGACTTCGCGATGGCAGGCAGCGCGGGCCCGATCATCCCGGTCGACGCCCACGTCCGGGTGGTGCATCCCGAGGTCAACGAGGGCGTGCGGATCCTGCGTCGCGGCTACAACTTCGTCGACGGCAGCAACGACGTCGGCGGCCTCGACGCCGGCCTGTTCTTCATCGCCTACCTCCGCGATCCGCGCACCCACTTCATCCCGCTGCAACGGGCGATGTCGTCCTCCGACGCCCTCATGGAGTACCTCCGGTTCACCGGTCAGGCGCTGTTCGCCGTCCCGCCCGGGACCGGTGAGGGCGAGTACGTCGGCCAGGCGCTCTTCGAGGCCTGAGCCCGACCGCGCGGCCCCCGCGTGCGGGGGGCGGACATGCCTGCGGAGCCTGGCGCGTGGGAGTAGGCTGGCAACGCCCGCACAGCGCCGTGCGCCCGACTCGATTCCGCACATCCTGCGAAGGACCCCGCTGTGACTGCCACGACCGCACGCCCCGTCGTCCTCATCGCCGAAGAGCTGAGCCCCGCCACCGTGGAGGCGCTCGGCCCGGACTTCGAGATCCGGCACTGCAACGGCGCGGACCGCGCCGAGCTGCTGCCCGCCATCGCCGACGTCGACGCGATCCTGGTCCGCTCCGCGACCAGGGTCGACGCGGAGGCGCTCGCCGTCGCCAGGCGGCTCAAGGTCGTGGCGCGCGCAGGCGTGGGCCTCGACAACGTCGACGTGAAGGCGGCGACCCAGTCCGGCGTCATGGTCGTCAACGCGCCGACGTCCAACATCATCTCGGCCGCCGAGCTCGCGGTCGCGCTGATGCTCGCGGCCGCCCGCCACGTCTCGCCCGCCCACGCTGCGCTGCGGGACGGGGAGTGGAAGCGGTCGAAGTACACCGGCATCGAGCTGTTCGAGAAGACCGTCGGCATCGTCGGCCTGGGCCGGATCGGCGTCCTCGTCGCCCAGCGGCTCGCGGCCTTCGGCATGAACGTCATCGCCTACGACCCCTACGTCCAGGCCGGCCGCGCGGCCCAGGTCGGTGTCCGTCTCGTCGACCTCGACACGCTGATGGCCGAGTCGGACTTCATGTCGGTCCACCTGCCCAAGACCGCCGAGACCGTCGGCCTCATCGACGCCGACGCGCTCGCCGGAGCCAAGCCCTCGCTGGTGCTCGTCAACGCCGCGCGTGGCGGCATCGTCGACGAGGACGCCCTCTACGACGCCCTCAAGACCGGCCGGATCGCGGCGGCCGGCCTCGACGTGTTCGCGAAGGAGCCCTGCACCGACAGCCCGCTCTTCGAGCTCGAGAACGTCGTCGCCACGCCGCACCTCGGCGCCTCGACGGACGAGGCCCAGGAGAAGGCCGGCATCGCCGTCGCCAAGTCGGTCCGGCTCGCCCTCTCCGGCGAGCTGGTGCCCGACGCCGTCAACGTCCAGGGCGGCGTGATCGCCGAGGACGTGCGCCCCGGCATCCCGCTCACCGAGAAGCTCGGCCAGATCTTCACCGCGGTCGCCGGCGAGGTCGCCCAGCAGCTCGACGTCGAGGTCAGCGGCGAGATCGCCGACCACGACGTCAAGGTGCTCGAGCTCGCGGCCCTCAAGGGCGTCTTCGGCAGCGTCGTCGAGGATCAGGTCTCCTACGTCAACGCCCCGCTGCTGGCGGCCGAGCGCGGCATCGCCGTACGCCTGGTCCTCGACGGCGAGAGCGGTGACCACCGCAACCTGATCACGCTGCGCGGCACGCTCGCCGACGGCACCCAGGTGTCGGTGAGCGGCACCCTGGTCGGCATCGCGCAGAAGGAGCGGCTGGTCGAGGTCAACGGCTATGTCGTCGACATCGAGCCCACCGAGCACCTCGCGTTCTTCACGTACGTCGACCGGCCCGGGATGGTCGGCACCGTCGGCCAGATCCTGGGGGAGGCGGCCGTCAACATCGCCGGGATGCAGGTCTCCCGCGAGACGAAGGGCGGCGAGGCTCTCGTCGCGCTGTCCGTCGACTCCGCCATCCCCGCCGACGCCCTCGCCCAGATCGAGTCGGCCATCGAGGCGACGTCGATCCGCGCGGTCGACCTGGTCTGAGTTGACTTGCCCCGAACTCGCCGTTGAGTTGCCGGATCCTCGCTGTTGAGTTGCCGCCATCTCATGGTCGAGTTGGCGGCAACTCAAGGGAGACTTCGGGGCAACTCAACGGCGAGGTAGGGGCAACTCAACGGGGGTCAGGCGACGAGGACCGGCTCGGTGCCTGATGGCGGCGTCGGCAGGCCGACCCGGCCCGAGGTGACGACCGCCCAGGCGTCCGCGATCCGGCGTACCGCCTCGACGAGCTGCGGAGCGGCGATCGCGTAGGGCAGCCGGAGGTAGCGGTCGAGCCCGCCCGCGGGAGCGAAGGACGGGCCGGGAGCGAGGAGTACGCCGTGGCGCTCGGCCTCGGTGGACAGGGCCGTCGCCCCGGCCCGGGGAAGGTGGCACCACAGGACCATCCCCCCGCCGGGCATCCGGAACTCCCAGTCCGGGAGGTGCTCGGCCAGCGCGTCGGTCATCGCGTCGCGCTGCTCGCGCAGCCGGGCCCGCTGGCCGCGGACGACCGCGTCGAGGTCGCCGGTCAGTAGCCGGGTGAGCACCAGCTGCTCCAGGACGGGGACGCCGAGGTCGAGGCCGACGCGCGCCCGGGTGAGCCGGTCGACGAGGGCGTGCGGAGCCCGGATCCAGCCCAGTCGCAGGCCGCCCCAGATGCTCTTGCTGGCGCTGCCGACGCAGATCGACTCCGGCGCGTGGGCGGCGAACGGGGTACCGGCCCCGGCGTCGCCGTCGAGCGGCAGCAGGTAGTGCGCCTCGTCGACGACGGCGACGGCGTCGGTCCCGGCCAGGAGGCCGGCGTACCGCTCCCGATCCGCCTCGCCCATCACCAGGCCGGTCGGGTTGTGGAAGTCGGGCATCGCGGAGACCAGTCGCGGCCGGTGCCGCGCCAGGGTGGCGGCGACGGCGTCGAGATCCCACCCGTACGGGTCGAGCGCGATGGTGGCGATCCGGCCGCCTCCCGCCCGCAGCGCCTGCACGGCGTTGGGATAGGTCGGGGACTCCACCAGCACCCGGTCCCGCGGGCCCGCCAGCGCGCTGCCGACCACGGCCGTCGCCGCGAGCGCGCCGGGCGTGACGATGATCTGCTCGGGTGCGGTGGGCAGCCCGCGCGCGTCGTACGTCGCGGCGATGGCGGCCTGCAGGTCGGGCATTCCCGCGGGGAAGTAGCCGTGCCCGCCGAGGTGGGCGGGCAGGTCGGCCGCCGCCTCGGCGTAGACCGCGGCGATGCCCGGGGGAGCCGTGGCGGCCGCGCAGACGAGGTCGATCACGCCGTTGCCGACGTCGCTGGGCCACAGCGCCCGGTCGAGCGCCCGGATCCGGCCGCCGGGCAGGCGGGTGAAGGTCCCGGCGCCCTGGCGCGCCTCGGCGTAGGCGGAGTCGCGCAGCACCGCGTACGCGCGGGTGACGGTGGTGCGTGAGACGCCGAGCGCCTCGGTCAGGTCGCGCTCGCTCGGCAGCCGGGTGCCGTAGCCGATCCGGCCGTCGCCGATCAGCTCGCGCAGCGCGTCGGCGAGGCCGGCGTAGGCGGGGGAGCGGTCGAACCCCTCGACCAGGACGGCGAGCCGGGCGGCCGACAGCGACGTGGTCTGGTCCATGCAGACCATTGGATCACGATTGGCTATTTCTCGACAGTCCAATCTCGGTCATCCTGGAGCCATGTCCCTCGCCGCCCCTGCCTCGCGGGTCACCGTCCAGCTCGCCGATCTCGGGCCGGTCGCCCAGCTCCGCGCCGGCCGTCTGCCCCGTCGCCTCGTCCAGCTGTACGTCGGCCTGTGGCTCTACGGCGTCAGCCTGGCCCTGATGGTGCTCGGCGACATCGGCCTCGCGCCGTGGGACGTGCTGCACTCCGGCTTCATCCGGCACGTGCCGATCACGCTCGGGCAGGCCGTCGTGCTGTTCAGCTTCGCGGTGCTGATCCTGTGGATCCCGCTGCGCGAGAAGCCCGGTCTCGGCACCATCTCCAACGCGATCGTGGTCGGCGTCGCGGCCGACGCCACGCTCTCGATGTTCGACGCGCCCGACCACATCGCCGCCCGGATCGCGCTGACGGCCGGCGGCATCCTGCTCTGCGGCCTCGCCACCGCCCTCTACATCGGCGCCCAGCTCGGACGTGGCCCGCGCGACGGCCTGATGACCGGCCTCGCGCGTCGTACCGGACTCTCGATCCGGCTGGTCCGCACCGGGATCGAGGTCACTGTCGTCGTGATCGGCGTGCTCCTCGGCGGCACCCTGGGCCTCGGCACGGTCGTCTACGCCCTCACCATCGGCCCCGTCGCGCAGTGGATGATGCCGTGGTTCATCGTGGCCCTGCCGTCGTCGCAGGTCGGTGGGATCCCTGGTCCGGACCCTGAATTGCCCCACTGACCCTGCATGAGGCGGGGGTTCGCTGGATAGGCTCGGGGCCATGACCACCGACGGTTCCCCGGCTGCCGCGCCCGAGCCCACCCCGCTCGCCCCTCCCGAGCCCGCGATCACGCTGACCGCACCGGAGGCTCCCGCCCCGGTCGTGGAGACGCAGGCGCCCAAGATGGCACCGCAGGTCGAGGCGACCATGGTGCCCGAGCTCGACGCCAAGGTCGACAACTTCCTGACCTCGCTGACGTCCACGAAGGCGGGCAGCCCGGAGTTCGCCAAGCAGGCCGAGAACGTCCGCACCATGGGCGACGCCGACATCCGCAAGGCGGCCGAGACGTCCAACCGGATGCTCGACAAGCCGGTCACCGCGCTCAAGTCGGGGGGCATCGCCCAGGGCTCGACCGTCGGCAAGACGCTGCTCGAGCTGCGTCGTACGGTCGAGGACCTCGACCCGGGCCAGGCGACCGGCGTGAAGAAGTGGTGGGACAAGCTGCCCTTCAACGACAAGATCGAGGACTACTTCCGCAAGTACCAGTCCTCGCAGAGCCAGCTCAACGGCATCCTGCACTCGCTGCGCAGCGGCCAGGACGAGCTCACCCGCGACAACGTCGCGCTGAACCTGGAGAAGACCAACCTCTGGGGCGTGATGGGCCGCCTCAACCAGTACATCTACGTCGCGGAGAAGCTCGACGCGAAGCTGTCGGCCAAGATCGCCGAGCTGGAGCTGAGCGACCCCGAGACCGCCAAGACGCTGTCGCAGGACGTGCTCTTCTATGTCCGGCAGAAGCACCAGGACCTGCTCACCCAGCTCGCGGTGTCGATCCAGGCCTACCTGGCGATCGACATCATCATCAAGAACAACATCGAGCTGATCAAGGGCGTCGACCGGGCCACGACGACGACCATCTCCGCCCTGCGCACGGCGGTCATCGTCGCCCAGGCGCTGAGCAACCAGAAGCTGGTCCTCGACCAGATCACGGCGCTCAACACGACGACCTCGGCGATGATCCAGCGCACCTCGGAGATGCTCAAGGAGAACTCCGCGGCGATCCAGGAGCAGGCCGCGTCCTCGACCATCGGCATCGAGCAGCTGCAGGCGGCGTTCGCCAACATCTACGCCACCATGGACTCGATCGACGAGTTCAAGCTCAAGGCGCTCGACAACATGTCGACCACGATCGGCGTCCTCGAGAACGAGGTCCAGAAGTCGAAGGCCTATCTCGACCGGGTCCAGCAGCACGACGCGCGCAACGCCGCCGGCACGCTGGACATCGGCTGAGTCCCGGGAGACAGGACGAGGCTGATGGTTTCGAGGTTGGGGTGGGGCTGAGGTCGTGGTGGCGCAGATCTCGGGAGACGGCGCAGGAGCCGGCGTACGTCGTGCCGCCGGCACCGACCGAGCAGGACATCCGCGCGGCACTGAACCAGGTGTACGCCATGCTCACCGACAACAACGCCCCGCCGGTCGTGGTGTCGCGTGTGCAACGGATCGCGCGCACGATCAACCAGACCCTGCCGCGGCTGAGCCAGCTCGGGCTGGGCAGTGAGGAGAGCTACTCGGTGGTCGCGACGGCCACCGACTATCTCCCCGAGGCGCTGCAGTCCTACCTCCGGCTGCCGCGCGACTGGGCCGACACCCGGCCGATCGACGGGCCGAAGACCGCACTGCTCATCCTCATCGAGGCCCTCGAGCTGCTCGGCGTGACGATGGACCAGATCCTCGACGCCGCCAATCGCGCCGACGCCCAGGCGTTGATCGCGCACAGCCGCTTCCTCGACGCCAAGTTCGGCCACTCGTCCTCGGGCGGCCCCGACCTCACGCTAGGTGCTCCATGACGACCCTCACCGAAGCCCTCGACGCCCTCGTCGTCGCGGCCCGCGCCGCCGGGCTCGACGAGACGGTCGCCCGTGCCGAGGGCGAGGCCGTCGCGGCCACCGTGTCCGAGCGCTCCCGGGGCGCCTTCGTCGACTGGTGCGCGCAGACCGGACGCGAGCGCTCGGCGGAGGAGCACATGCTCGCCGCCAAGCGCGGCAACAGGTTCCGTGCCGGTCCCACCCCCCTGATGTCCCAGCTGCTGCTGGAGAGGTCCGCGGAGTCGGCGGACTACGCCGGCGCGCTGGCCGATGTGGCCATCGCCGGCTCGCGGCTGGGGGAGCCCGGTCCCGATGCCATCGGTGCGGCCACGACCGTCACGACCGCTCAGCTCGGGGGCTCGACCGGCCCGGCCCGCGGCCTCACGCCGCCCGCCGATTCGCCGGGGGCCTTCGACCTGCCCGCGCGCCAGCCGGTGCCCGGGCTGGGCGACCAGATGCTCGACCAGGTACGTCGCGTCGGTGAGCAGGTACGCCGCCAGCTGGGTGCCCTCGACAACGCCGTCCCGAGCCTGCCGGGCGACCCCGCCGTCGACCCCGCCGCTGGCTCCGGCATCGGTTCCGGCATCGGCGGCGACGGCGGCACGCCGACGGATGCACCGCGGCCCGCCGACGGCGTACAGACCCAGGCGGCGGAGCCGGCGACGCCACCGGTGGAGGAGGCGAAGCCCGAGGAGCCGACCAAGACGGTCGAGGAGCTGCTCGCCGAGCTCGACGGGCTGATCGGGCTGGCCAACGTCAAGGGCGAGATCCACCGCCAGGCGGCCGTGCTGCGGGTCGAGGGCCTGCGCAAGCAGGCCGGCCTGGAGAGCCCGACGATCACCCGGCACCTGGTCTTCAACGGCAACCCCGGCACCGGCAAGACCACGGTCGCGCGCCTCGTCGCGGGCATCTACCGCGCGCTGGGCCTGCTCTCCAAGGGCCAGCTGGTCGAGGTGGACCGCTCCGAGCTGGTCGCCGGCTATCTCGGCCAGACCGCCGCCAAGACGGTGGAGGTCGTGAAGTCGGCCGAGGGCGGCGTGCTGTTCATCGACGAGGCGTACTCGCTGTCGGGTGACCAGTACGGCAAGGAGGCCATCGACACCCTGGTCAAGGAGATGGAGGACAAGCGCGACGACCTCGTGGTCATCGTCGCCGGCTACCCGCTCCCCATGGCCATCTTCATCTCCGAGAACCCGGGTCTGGAGAGCCGGTTCCGGACCACCATCGACTTCGCCGACTACACCGACGACGAGCTCGCCGCGATCTTCGCCTCCATGGTCGAGGGTGCCGACTACGACGCCGGAGAGCCCGTCCTGACTCGCCTGCGCGAGATCCTCGCGGCCACCGAGCGGGGACCGTCCTTCGGCAACGCCCGCTTCGTGCGCAACCTGATGGAGGCCGCGATCGGCCACCACGCCTGGCGACTGCGCGAGGTCACCGAGCCGACGCTGGAGCAGCTACGGGCTCTTGAGCCCGAGGATCTCGTCGTGGACCCCAACGGCCAGCCCGCCTCCGCGGGCGAGGGCCAGGACGCGGGCGAGGTCGTCGCCCCCGCCGACGCACCGCCCGCCGAACCGGTCGACCCGTTCGGCGACGACGCCACGACCGCCCGTACGCCGATGGACCCCGAGGCCGAGACCCCCCAGGAGGAGTCGTGAGCCAGACCGCAACCCCCGCGGCCGCCCCACCGCCGCCCGCCACCGCACCGGCCCCCGCCGCGCCGGCGCCGGCAGGGGCAGCCCAGCCCGCCCCGTCGTACGTCGACACACCGGCGCTGCTCAACCGCTGGCAGCTGATCGGCATGAGCGTGGCCATCGTGTTCGGCATCGTGAGCGCGCTGCTGCAGTTCGTCGGCTGGCAGGCCGACGGGCGCGCGGCCGACGACACCGAGCAGCTGGTGCGGGTCCAGGAGATCCAGTCGTCCCTCCTGCGTGCGGATGCTCTTGCCACCAACGCCTTCCTGGTCGGCGGCCTCGAGAACACCGACCAGCGTGCGGAGTACGACGAGGCCATCGACGGGGTGCTGCGCCGGATCGCGGACGCCGCCGAGGCGCAGCCGGCCGACCGCAGGGCGCTGGCCACGCTCAACGAGCTGGTCGACGACTACGCGACCTACATCGCCCAGGCCCGAGCCAACAACCGGCAGGGCTTCCCGGTGGGCGCCGGCTACCAGACCACGGCCAGCGACCAGCTCCGGAACGAGGCGATCCCGGTGCTGGATGCGTTGGTCGAGGCCAACACCGACCGCGCCGACGGGGCGATGAACGGGCAGCACCCGGTCTGGCTCCTCCTCCTCGGGATCCTCGTGCTCGCCGCGCTGTGGTGGCTCAACCGGGAGCTGGCGCGCACCTTCCGCCGACGTTTCAACAAGGGGCTGGCCATCGCTGCGGCGATCGTCGCCGCGGTGACTCTGGTGACGGTCGTCGGGGCGTGGCTCAGGGACAACTCGAACGACTCGCTGCGGGACGGAGAGTTCGCGGAGGCCGTCTCCAGCGCCACCGCACGGACCGCCGCCAACGACGCCAAGGCCAACGAGAGCCTTCGGCTGATCAAGCGAGGGTCGGGGGCGGACAACGAGAAGACCTGGGGCGAGAAGGCCCAGGTGGTCGAGAAGAATGTGCCCGCGGACGACATCGGCGAGTGGAACACCTACGCCGAGCGCCACCAGCAGATCGTGGAGCTCGACGACTCCAACCGTTGGGAGGAGGCCGTGGTCATCGCCACGTCGGTCGACGAGAGCACAGGCGCCACGGCGCCGTTCGACCGCTTCGACGAGATGTTGGCCAAGGACGTCGAGAAGGCCAGTGCGAGCGCGATCGACGACCTGCGCAGTGGACGATGGCTCGCGCTCGTTCTCAGCGGGTTGACCGTGCTGCTGGGCGTCGCCGCCGCGGTGAGCGTTGCCCGAGGTATCGGCGAGCGACGGAGGGAGTTCTCATGAAGCAGCCCCGTTCCCGCCTGGGGGTGGCCGCCGCGGTCCTCGGGCTGCTGGCACTCGCCGGCTGCTCGTACGACGCCACAAAGGTGCCGACGTACGAGGCGCCCGCGGCGGCCGAGCCCAGCCCCGCGTCCTGCGAGACGACCGACGCGGACCTGCGCTCCTATGCTCCGAGCCGCGACGGTGGCGACGCGGTGAAGCGGATCCGGGACGCAGGCGTGCTCAAGGTGGGCGTCTCCGGCGACACCCTCCTGCTCGGCTCGCGCAACCCGTCGACCAACGAGATCGAGGGCTTCGACATCGACATCGCCCAGCGCATCGCCGACGAGCTGGGCGTGAAGCTGCAGAAGCGCGTCATCAACGCGGGCGATCGCATCGGCCTGCTGCAGGACCGCGAGATCGACCTCGTCTCGCGCAACATGACGATCAACTGCACCCGCTGGCAGGAGATCGCGTTCTCGGCGGAGTACTACCACGCCGGCCAGAAGGTGCTGCTGCGCTCCGACCTGGCCGACACGTACCAGGGGCCGCAGGACCTCGCGGGGGTCACCGTCTGCGCCCCGAGCGGCACCACGAGCATCGACAACATCCGGGAGGAGCAGCCCGAGGCCAAGGCGGAGACCGCCCTCACCCACACCGGCTGCCTGGTGAAGTTCCAGCAGGGTCGGGTCGACGCGATCACCGGTGACGACACGGTGCTCGCCGGCCTCGCGGCACAGGACAAGCTCTACGCCGAGGTCCCGCCGCAGGAGCCGTTCACCGACGAGCCCTACGGCATCGGAGCCAACATCGAGGACACCGACCTCGTCGCGTTCATCAACGCCGTGCTCGAGGAGATGCGCTCCGACGGCAGCTGGCAGAAGTCGTACGACCGGTGGCTGCGTCCCGACCTCCAGGGCGTCGACCCGCTGCCGTTCCAACCCGCCTACGGCCGGTGAGCGTGCAGGCGACCATGGCGACCACGGCACCCACCGCCCCGGGCAAGCTCGGGGACGCGCTGGACCCTGCCGCGATCCAGACCTACCTGGGCGAGCTCGACACCTGGCTCCGGGTCCGCCGCTCCGAGCTCGACGAGCTCGACCAGGCCGCGTTGGGAGCCGGTCGCGGAGGCGAGCTGGCGGGCGACATGTCCCTGGCGCTGGCGCTGTGGAAGGCGATCTCGGATCGGCACCAGCTGGTCTTCGCGACCTGGGACGGCGGCCGGGTGCTGCAGCAGGAGCGGGAGCGGATCTCGGCGCTGATCTGGGGCCGGCTCGACGGGGCGACCGAGCTGCCGGGCGGGCTGGCGGTGTCGCTGCCCGAGGCGGGTCGGCTCTGCGACGCGCTGACCGGGCAGCTGCGCAACCGGTTGGCGCTGGTGCCGGGCGCGGACGCGTCGGCGGCCCGGATCCGTGAGCTGCGTGCGCAGCTCGAGCGGATCCGCGACCAGGTCGGCCTGGAGCCGGCCCTGACCCGGGACTCCGCGGTCCAGCGACTCGCCGGGCTGATGTCGCGGCTGGAGGCCATCACCGCGAAGGCCGAGCGCGGCGGCGACGTCGGCGGCATGCTCGGCCCGCTCGAGGCCGAGGCGACGACCTTCGAGCGCGACCTCATCGTCGGCAACGCCCGGCGCCGCGACGCCCGTGACCAGGTCATCTCGGCGCGCGAGCTGCGCAGCGACCTGGAGGCGCGGGCGGCCGCGCTGCAGAAGCTGGCCGCGACCTGCGTCACGACGGTCGATCCGGCGCCGCGCTACGCCGTACCCGACGTCGACGCCCTCGGTCCGGTGCCGGTCACGCCGGACGCCATCGGGCCCTACCTCGAGCGGCTCGACCGCGTCTCGCAGGCGCTCGAGGTCGCCCAGCACGCCTACGCCGCGGCTCTCGACGAGCACACCGAGCTGGTGGCGCTCCTCGACGCGTACGCCGCCAAGGCGCGCGCGTCCGGCGTCGCCGACCATCCCGACCTCGTCGCGAGCGAGCAGGCCGCGCGTGGCCTGCTCGAGCGGCGCCCGTCCCCGCTGGCGATCGCGAAGCAGCTCGTCACGACGTACCAGACCTGGCTGATCAAGGAGACGACAGCATGAGCACAGGTGCCTGCACCCAACCCGGCTGCACCGGCAGCATCGTCGACGGCTACTGCGACGTGTGCGGCATGCCCGGCGACGGCGGTACGACGAGTCCCGCCGCGTCGCCGGTCGGCGAGACCGCCACGGTCAAGGCCCCGATCGCGGCCGCGGTCGCCTCCGGCAACCCGGCCAGTGTCGCGGCCTCGACCTGCCAGCAGCCGGGCTGCACCGGCACCATCCTCGACGGCTACTGCGATGTGTGCGGCACGCCCGCCGTCCCGGGCGCCAAAGTGGCCGAGGCGACCGCGATCGCCGAGTCCCAGCCGCTGTCGGGCCGCGAGGGCACCTCCGCGACGGCCGCCAGCCGGGTCCAGTCCGCGGCGATCGGCTCCAAGCGCGCGGGTGCCGCCGGCAGCACCTCCACCCGGCGCACGCGCACCGGGTCGCAGCGGATGCGGTCCGCGCGGATCGGCGCCGGGCTGACCGTCGTCCCTCCCGCCCCGCCGGTCGACGCCGCCAAGGCGATCATGGCGAACCCGCAGGTGCCCGAGGACAAGCGCAGCTGCGCCAAGTGCGGCAACGCCGTCGGTCGCGGCATCGACGGCCAGCCCGGCCGCAGCGAGGGCTTCTGCCCCAACTGCGGCCAGCAGTTCTCCTTCACGCCCAAGCTGCAGCAGGGCGACCTCGTCGCCGGCCAGTACGAGGTCGCGGGTGCGCTCGCCCACGGCGGCCTCGGCTGGATCTACCTCGCCCGCGACCGCAACGTCTCCAACCGCTGGGTCGTGCTCAAGGGCCTGCTCAACTCCGGCGACCCCGACGCGCTGGCCGCGGCGATCGCCGAGCAGCAGTTCCTCGCGCAGGTCGAGCACCCGCTCATCGTCGAGATCTACAACTTCGTCACGCACGAAGGCGCCGGCTACATCGTCATGGAGTACGTCGGCGGCAAGTCGCTCAAGCAGATCCTCAAGCAGCGGATGACGGCCAACAACGGCGTCTACGACCCGCTGCCGGTGGACCAGGCCCTGGCCTACATCCTCGAGCTGCTCCCGGCGTTCCAGTACCTCAACGACCTCGGGCTCGTCTACTGCGACTTCAAGCCCGACAACATGATCCAGGTCGGCGACGCGATGAAGCTGATCGACCTGGGCGGCGTACGCCGCATCGACGACGAGGAGTCGGCGATCTACGGCACGGTCGGGTACCAGGCACCGGAGGTCGCCGAGGTGGGCCCGTCGGTGGCGTCCGACATCTACACGATCGGCCGCACGCTGGTCGTGCTGTGCATGGAGTTCCGGGGCTACCAGGGCACCTACCTCCACAGCCTGCCGCCGGTCGACACGACGCCGCTGTTCCAGCAGTACGACTCGCTCTACCAGCTGATCGCCAAGTGCTGCGCGCCCGATCCGGCCGACCGGTTCGCCTCCGTCGACGAGATGCGCACCCAGGTCCTGGGCGTGCTGCGCGAGGTGGTCGCCCGCAAGCGGCAGGGCACCGCCTCGACCTCCGCCGCCTCGGTGCTCTTCGAGTCGCCCGCGACCGCGCGGCCGATCACCGAGTGGAGTCAGCTGCCCGACCTGCGCACCGACACCACCGACGCCCAGTACGGATGGCTGAGCACGATCGGCGAGGACGACCCCCGGCAGCGACTCAAGGACCTCGAGTCCGCGCCCGAGGACACCGCCGAGGTGTGGCTGGCCCGCGCCCGGGCCGCCCTCGACCTCGGTGACCCGGTGCTCGCGAAGACCCACGCGCAGAAGCTCCTCGCCGACGACCCGTGGGAGTGGCGGGCGCTGTGGATCGAGGGTCTCGCCGCGGTCCAGGCGGGTGACTGGGAGACCGCGAAGGCGTCGTTCAACGCTGTCTACCAGCAGGTGCCCGGTGAGCTCGCGCCCAAGCTGGCGCTCGCGTTCGCCTGCGAGCGCGGCGGGCTGCCCGAGGTGGCCGAGGGGCTCTACCTCGTGTGCGCGTCGACCGACGCCGCCTACGTCCCGCCCGCCGCGTTCGGCATGGCCCGGGTGCGGGCGGGACGCAAGGACACCCCGGGCGCGGTAGCCGCCCTCGACCTGGTGCCGACGACCAGCCGCGGCTACACCGAGAGTCGCCAGCAGCGGGCCGAGGTGCTGCTCTCCGGTAGCCCGCAGGACATCGCGGTCCTGGACCAGGCGATGGGCACGATCGACGCGTCCAGCGTCGACCAGCAGACCCGGCAGCGGTTCACCGTCCGGATCCTCAGCGAGGCGCTGCCCGTCGTGAGCAGCGCGAAGCTGCCCGCCGGCGCCCGGATCGGCGCGGTCGAGGCGACCGAGTCCGGCGTCCGCGACGGGCTCGAGAACGCCCTGCGCATGCTGGCCCGCGACGCGGTCGACCTCAAGGAGCGCGTCGATCTCGTCAACCGCGCCAACTCCGTGCGGAACTGGAGTCTCACGTGAACTGTCCGTCCTGCAGCGCCGCGTTGGCCCCCGGCGCCCGTTTCTGCGAGAACTGCGGCGCGCAGCTCGGCGCCTCGGCCGGCGCGCCCGCACCGGTGGTGGTCGGGGCCGGCGACCACCCCCTCGGCGACGCCCCGATCAGCGCCCCGACCCGCAAGCCGGCGGCGGCCCTGCCCGATCCGCCGGCGCCCGCCGGCCGGCGGCCGTGCGCGGAGTGCGGGGGAGAGGTCGGCCCCGACCTCTACTGCCTCGAATGCGGCACCAAGGCCCCCAGCGAGCGGGATCACTTCCAGGAGCAGCCCGCGCCGTGGGTCGCCGGAGTGTGTGACAAGGCGATCCGCAAGGGCCGCAACGAGGACGCCATGGCGCTGCTCGCCGGTGCCGAGCCGGGCTCGCGGGCGGTGCTCATCGTGATGGACGGCGTCTCCAACTCCATCGACTCCGACGTCGCGTCGTTGGCCGGCGCCCGCGCCGCCCGCGAGGTGCTGCGGATGCCGCTGCCGGCGGGGATGGGTACGCCGCAGAGCCGTGACGCCGCCGTACGCAAGGTGCTCACCGACGCCGCGGCCGCCGCCAACACGGCGATCGTGGCGGTCACCGACCCCGACTCACCCAATCCCGCGTCGGCCACCTTCACCGCGGCCGTGCTCGAGGGACGCCGGATCACCTGGGCCAACATCGGTGACTCCCGCTCCTACTGGCTCCCCGACGCCGGCACGCCGGTCCAGCTCACCGTCGACGACTCGGTCGCCCAGGCCCAGATCGCCGCCGGCGTGGCCCGCGAGGTCGCCGAGACCGGGCCGCAGGCCCATGCGATCACGAAGTGGCTGGGCCGCGACTCCGAGGACCAGAAGCCCACCGTGGGCTCTCTGGACGTCGCGGAGAGTGGGTGGCTCCTGGCCTGCTCCGACGGTCTGTGGAACTACGCCTCGGAGCCGGACGCGCTCGCCGCGCAGGTCCGTGCCGCCGGCACGGCCGACCCGCTTGCCCTTGCTCTCGCCCTGGTCGCGTTCGCGAACGCGTCCGGCGGGCACGACAACATCACCGCCGCCCTGGCCCGGGTCGAGGTCACCGGACCGGTCACCGCGCTGGGGCACAATGACCACTCAACGACGACCCGAGGAGGAGAGCCGAGCGATGGCTGAGTTCAGCGCCGCCGTCTACCAGAACGAGTTCCTGCCCGATGGTGGGACCGACGTCAACGCGATCGTCACCGTCACCTGCCAGGGTGCCGGGACGGCGGGGCAGTCCGGAGCGGGCAGCGCGGGCGAGATCATCATCGTCGACACCTCGGGCTCGATGGGCCCGGCGACGATGGCCGCCGCGAAGGAGGGGGCCCAGGCCGCGCTCGCCGAGATCGTCGACGGCACCTACTTCGCCGTCATCGCCGGTGCCGACCGCGCGATGCTCGCCTACCCGCAGGTCTCCAACGGCCCGGGCATGGTGCAGATGGACGCCCGTACCCGGCACGACGCCTCCACGGCCATCGATCGCTTCGTCGGCAGCGGCGGTACGGCGATCAGCACCTGGCTCGACCTCGCCGGCCAGCTCTTCTCGTCCGTCAGTGCGGTCACCCAGCGTCACGTGCTGCTGCTCACCGACGGGGAGAACCGCGAGCGCCCCGGTCGCCTCGACGATGCGATCAATCGGGCGACCGGCTACTACCAGGCCGACTGCCGCGGCGCGGGCACCGACTGGCAGGTCGCCGAGATCCGCCGGATCGCGCAGGCCCTCCTCGGCACGGTCGACATCATCCCGAGCCCCGCCGAGATGAAGGCCCAGTTCCAGGAGATCATGCGCAACGCCATGGCCCGCGGGGTCGCCGACGCGTCGCTGCGGGTGTGGACGCCCCAGGGCGCCGAGGTCCTCTTCGTGCGCCAGGTCTCGCCCACGGTCGAGGACCTCACCAACCGCCGGACGCCGGTCAACCCGCTGACCGGCGACTACCCGACCGGCGCCTGGTCCGACGAGTCCCGCGACTACCACGTCGCCGTACGGGTCCCGGCCAAGGCGATCGGCCAGGAGCAGCTCGCCGCCCGTGTCCAACTCGCCCTCGGCAGCGACGTCGTGGCCCAGGGCCTGGTGAAGGCGACCTGGTCCAACAACTCCGAGCTCACCACGCGGATCGACCAGCAGGTCGCGCACTACACCGGCCAGGCCGAGCTGGCCCAGGTCATCCAGGAGGGGCTGGCCGCCAAGGCCGCGGGCGACGACGCGACCGCGACCACCAAGCTGGGCCGGGCCGTCCAGCTCGCCGCCGAGACCGGCAACGACGAGGCCACCTCCAAGCTGCGCAAGGTGGTCGAGGTCGACAACGAGGAGACCGGCACGGTCCGGCTCAAGCGGGCGGTCGAGAAGGCCGACGAGATGGCCCTCGACACGGCGTCCACCAAGACGACGCGGATCCGCAAGGAGCCGACCTCATGAGCACCTGCCCGTCCGGGCACGAGTCGGCCTCGGACGACTACTGCGACGTCTGCGGCCTGCCGATCACGGCGGGCGGTGGCGCGCCTGCCCCGGACGGGCTCGCCGCTCCCTCCGCCCCGAGCGGCACACCGGCGCCCGGAGCGGCCGAGCCGGCTGCCCCGGCGGCGCCGACCACCGCGGAGTGCCCCAACTGTCAGGCGGCCAACCCGCCCAATGCGCTGTTCTGCGAGGCCTGCGGCTACGACTTCACGACCGGGTCGATGCCGCGTCCGGTCACGCCCTCGGTCCTCGACCTCGGCACCCCGGCGGGCGCCGACGACGCCGGCACCGCCGACGCGCACCGACCGTCGGCGCCCGCCGTGGAGACGTCCCTCGCGCCGCCCCTGACCGACGCGTGGGTGGCGGAGGTCTGGATCGACCCGGACTGGTACGCCGACCAGGAGTCGACCGATCCGCTGCCGTCCGCGGGCGTGCCCACCGTCGTCCTCCTCAAGACCACCTCGGTCCTCGTCGGCCGCACCTCGCGCAGCCGCGGCATCCACCCCGACATCGACCTCGGGACCGACAACGGCATCAGCCGCCGTCACTGCCAGCTGACCACCGACGGCAGCCGCTGGTGGGTGGAGGACCTCGGCTCGTCCAACGGCACCTACCTCGGCTCCGCGGTGGGTCCACTGCCCACGGACCCGGTGCCGGTGGGGGAGAAGCGCGAGATCGCGCCC
The DNA here is from genome assembly GCF_030929495.1 of Nocardioides sp. LHD-245. GTDB lineage: Bacteria > Actinomycetota > Actinomycetes > Propionibacteriales > Nocardioidaceae > Nocardioides. Next base: position 398,002 of record NZ_JAVFWN010000001.1, read on the forward strand.
GACGCCCGGGTCTACCTCGGCGCCTGGACCCGGATCGTGGTCCGGCGGGCGCAGCCCGGCGAGGCCTGAGCCGGACACGCTCGATCGCCGGGGGCTGAGACCTGCTGCTCGGCGTACCCGAGGCGTTCGGGACGCCGGGACGCGGGTTTCTGCGACACTGCGTCCATGGCGATCAGGGACCAGGTCATCCTCATCACCGGTGGCGCCCGCGGGATCGGGCTCGAGACCGCGAAGGCGCTGGCGGCGCGGGGCGCGCGACTGGCCCTGACCGATCTCGATGCCCCGGCGCTCGCCGACGCCGTCGCGGCGATCGGCGCGGACCGGTGTGAGGGGATCGTGGCCGACGTGTGCGACCTGGCCGCGATGGAGGCGGCCGTGGCGACGACGCGCGAGCGGTTCGGGCGGATCGACACGGTGCTGGCCAATGCGGGGATCGCCAGCTACGGCTCGGTGCTGGCGATCGACCCGGCGACCTTCCAGCGCACCATCGACATCAACATCGTGGGCGTCTTCAACACCGCGCGGGCGTCGGTGCCGGCGCTGGCGGAGAGCAGGGGCTATCTGCTGGTGGTCTCCTCGCTGGCCGCCTTCGCCGCGGCGCCCGGCCTGGCGGCGTACAACGCCAGCAAGGCGGGGGCCGAGCACCTCGCCAACGCGCTGCGGCTGGAGGTCGCCCACCAGGGCATCGCCGTCGGCTCGGCCCACATGTCGTGGATCGACACCCCGCTCGTGCAGGACGCCAAGAGCGACCTGCCGACCTTCCGGGAGCTGCTGAGCAGGCTGCCGCCGCCGTTGAACCGGACCACCGGCGTCGAGGCGTGCGTGCGGGCGTTCGTCAAGGGCGTCGACAAGCGCTCACGGCACGTCTACTGCCCGGGGTGGGTCCGGGGCGCCGGGCTGAACCGCAACGTGATCAACTCCGCCGCCGGCAACCGCCCCATCCTCAAGCTGGTCCCCGACCTGCTGCCGCGGATGGATGCCGAGGTGCGTGCCCTCGGGCGGTCGACCAGTGCCCGCAACCTCGCCAACGACGAGCGCAGGACCGGCGGCGACGGGACGCGGGACTGAGCCTCAGCGACGGGTCGCGATCAGCGCCGAGGCGTCGGCGGCGACCAGCACCTCGACGGTGGTGAACCGCTCGTCGGTGAGCCATTCCTCGCGCAGGGTGTCGACCCTCCCCCCGGTGATGGGCGGCCACATCTCGCACGGCACGAAGTCGTCGAGCACCACGATCCCGCCGGGCTCGACGAGGTCGGCGATCTTGTCGACGCCCACCGCCGACGGGTCCCCGGAGTCGAGGAAGAGCAGTGAGAACGGGCCCTTGTCCAGAAGGGTGGACCAGTCCGCCTGGAGTACGTCGACCAGCGGGTCGTCGTCGAAGGTCTCGATCGCGGCGGCGGCGAGCTTCGGGTTCAGCTCGGCGGTGAGGATCCGGGCCTTGTCGTTGCGGACGCCGGAGCGCAGCCAGGCGGTGCCGACTCCGCAGCCGGTGCCGAACTCGGCCATGGTGCCCTCGCGGGTCGCGGCGAGGGCGGCCAGGAGTCGGCCGGTCTCGTTGCGGCAGAAGGACACGTAGCCGGCACGACGCGACGCGTCGAAAGCGCGGTGGACCACGTCGGGCAGCTCGGGAGGCGCGCTCATGCCCCGAGTCTCACCCGGCGATCAAGGAACGGGACACAGGTCTCGGATCGTGGTCCGGTGATTCCTGCAGCCGACACGACCGCATGGTGGACGAAATCCGAGACAGCAGCGCCGCGGCGGCGTAGAGTCCTTCCATCATGCGGAGCGCCCTTCTCGTAATCGTGCGCCGCGGCGAGGCCTGAGAGAGGCCACCTCGCCGCGGTGACTGCGGCGATCCCCTGAACCGCGCGGGCCCCTCGGACCACCATCCCCGGCCCGCCGCAGATCGTCTCGACGGGTCCCGTCCCACGGAGACCAGCCATGTCCAGCACCGCCACCAGCACCACCACCGGCGTCCGCCGCACCAATCCCACCGGCTACGCCACGCTCACCGCCGACGACTCCGAGTGGGGCCCGGCCCGCCACGATCCGGCGCAGCCCTCGCACCGTGAGGCCGTCGGCTTCCCGGGTACTGTCCTGCGAGACGGCGACGACGCCCGCCCCGACGACAACTAGGTTTCCTCCCATGAACGACACCTCCGCTGCAGCCCCCGTCACCACCGGCCAGGTCGCTCTCGGCGTCATTCCCGGCGACGGGATCGGGCCCGAGGTGACCGCCGAGGCGCTCAAGGTGCTCGAGGTCGCCGCGCCGGCGGACCTGAAGTTCGCCGCGACCCAGTACGACCTCGGTGCCGAGCGCTACCTGCGCACCGGCGAGGTCCTGCCGGACAGCGTGCTGGAGGAGATCCGCGGCCAGGACGCGCTGCTGCTCGGCGCGGTCGGCGGCAAGCCCAACGACCCGAACCTGCCGCCGGGCATCCTCGAGCGCGGCCTGCTGCTCAAGCTCCGCTTCACGCTCGACCACTACGTCAACCTGCGTCCCTCGCGCATCTACCCGGGTTCGGTCTCGCCGCTGTCCGCGGAGGTGCTCGCCCAGGGACCCGTCGACTTCGTGGTCGTCCGCGAGGGCACCGAGGGCCCCTACACCGGCAACGGCGGTGCGCTGCGCGTCGGTACGCCGGCCGAGGTCGCCACCGAGGTCTCGGTCAACACCGCGTTCGGCGTCGAGCGGGTCATCCGCGACGCCTTCGAGCGGGCGCAGCGGCGTCCCCGCAAGCGGCTCACCCTCGTCCACAAGACCAATGTGCTCGTCCACGCGGGCCAGGTCTGGTGGCGCCTGTTCCAGCAGGTGGCCGAGGAGTACCCGGACGTCACCACGGACTACAGCCACATCGACGCCGTCATGATCTACCTGACGACCGACCCGCAGCGCTTCGACGTCATCGTGACCGACAACCTGTTCGGTGACATCGTCACTGACCTCGCCGCCGCGATCAGCGGAGGCATCGGCCTCGCGGCCTCCGGCAACGTCAACCCCGACCGCACCTCGCCGTCCATGTTCGAGCCCGTGCACGGCTCCGCCCCCGACATCGCCGGTCAGCTCATCGCCGACCCCACCGCGGCGATCCTCTCCGGCGCGCTCCTGCTCGACCACCTCGGCCACCCCGAGGCGGCGGCGCGGATCGAGGCGGCCGTGCTGGCGGATCTCGAGGCGCGCACCCCGAACCAGCGGCGGAGCACGCCCGAGGTGGGCGACGCTGTCGCCGCGCGAGTAGCCGGCTGAGCCCGCTCCGGAGCGCTCTCCTCCGGAACGCGGGCAGATGCCCACTGCCGACCCGCGTTAACGAGGACTAACCTGATGACCATGCAGATCACGACGACCCTCTCTGCGAACCCGACCGACGACTCCCGCCTCGCGGAGATCCTGGCCAACCCCGGCTTCGGTTCGCACTTCTCCGACCACATGCTCACGGTCGAGTGGACCCCCGAGCAGGGTTGGTACGACGCGCGGATCACGCCCTACGGCCCGATCACGCTCGACCCCGCCGCCGCGGTCCTGCACTACGCGCAGGAGACCTTCGAGGGCATGAAGGCCTACCGTCACGACGACGACTCGCTGTGGCTGTTCCGGCCCGAGGCCAACGCCGAGCGGATGATCCGCTCCAGCCACCGCCTAGCGCTGCCGGTGCTGGAGGTGCCCGACTTCATCCAGGCCGTCGAGGAGCTCGTCAAGGTCGACGCCCGCTGGGTCCCCGGCAATCCCGACGGCGGCGAGAAGAGCCTCTACCTGCGCCCGTTCATGTTCGCCTCCGAGACGTTCCTCGGCGTGCGCCCGGCGCAGCACGTCACCTTCATGGTGATCGCCAGCCCGGCCGGCGCCTACTTCAAGGGCGGCGTCAAGCCGGTCACGCTGTGGCTCACCGAGGAATACACCCGGGCCGGTCGCGGCGGCATGGGCGCGGCCAAGACCGGCGGCAACTACGCCTCCTCCCTGGTCGCCCAGCAGGAGGCCTCCGCCCAGGGTTGCGACCAGGTCGTCTTCCTCGACGCCCAGGAGGGCAGGTACGTCGAGGAGCTCGGCGGGATGAACATGTACTTCGTGTTCGACGACGGCTCGATCGTCACCCCCGAGACCGGCACGATCCTCGAGGGCATCACCCGCTCCTCGATCATCGAGCTGGCCGGCAAGATGGGCCACCACGTCACCGAGCGGCGGTTCGGCATCGACGAGTGGCGCGAGGGAGTGGCCAGCGGCCGGATCACCGAGATCTTCGCCTGCGGCACCGCCGCCGTGGTGACGCCGGTCGGCGCGCTCAAGTGGGAGGGCGGCGAGACCGCCGCGCCCGCCGGCCAGGACCTCACGATGCGGATCCGGCAGGCGCTGGTCGACGTCCAGCTCGGCCGGGCCGACGACACGTTCGGCTGGATGCACCGCATCTCCTGATCGGCATCGGACCGACCCGGCCGGAGCCTGTGGAGAGGTCCTGCCGGTGACGGACGGTCGTGCCACGCTCACTCCATGGCATCGCTCGGGAGGATGGGGCACGATGGTGGATGTGACGCTGGAGGCAGAGCTCGGCTGGGCGCCGCGGGGACCGGTCACGGTCGCCGACCTGTTCGACCTGCCCGACGAGCCGGACGGGGAGGGGCCGACCCCGCGCTACGAGCTCATCGACGGGATGCTGATCGCGTTGGCGCCCGCTGACCTGCGACACGTCTACATCGCCTCGCGCCTGTGGCAGGTGCTCAACGACGCCGCGCCGCCGGGGCTCTGGGCGCTCCAGGGTCCGGGCGGCGCCATCATCGACGACATCACGTGGGTCGAGCCCGACGTGTTCGTCACGCCGCGGGTGCCGGACCGCTACTTCGAGGGCGTCCCGCTGCTCACGGTGGAGGTGCTCTCCCCGTCCAACCGCCTCTACGACCTGACCACGAAGTTCAGCCGCTACGAGCGGGCGGGCGTGCCGGCGTACTGGATCGTCGATCCGACGGAGCTCCGGCTGGTCGCCTGGGAGCTGCGTGAGGGTCGGTACGTCGAGATCGCCGATGTCGCGGCCGACCAGACCTGGACCGCCACGGTGCCGTTCGAGGTGGCGATCCGCCCCGGCGCACTGCTCGACTGACGGGGTGGGCCCATGGCACCCCGATCGTGTTCAGCAACGACGATCCGGGGCTCTCCGACCTCCGGGAGATCTGCCTGACGCCGAGGAGCGGATCAGCCACGGTCGGCGCGTCCGCCACCGTCGTCACCGACGGCGTGGAGCGCCATGTGCTCCCGGCCCGCCCGCCGGCGACTCCGTAGGGTCGGGCCATGGACTCCTACCTGGAAGCGCGCATCGCCAAGCTCGAAGAGCACGTCAACTGGCTCTACGCGCAGGCCGGGCACACCTCGCCGTACCCCGTCGCGACGGCGGGCACCCCGACACCCGGGCCGCTCCGCCCCTCGGACGAGGTGCTGGGGTTCATCCGCGCCGAGCAGGTGGTGCACGCGGTGAAGCAGTACCGCCGCGAGACGGGCAGCGGGCTGCGCGAGGCGAACCGGGCGATCGAGAGCTTCGTCGCCGAGTACCGCGCCGGCCGGCTGCGCTGAGACGGCGGCCCGGGCGGGGTGCCGGTGGCAGGGACCGCGGTGCCGGGCCGATACTGGACCGGTGGCGCACCCGATCATGTTCTCCGACGACGACCCGGGGCTCGCCGAGCTCCGGGCGATCTGCCTGGCCCTGCCGGGCGCCGAGGAGAGGATCAGCCATGGCCGGCCGACGTTTCGCGCGGGCAAGATCTTCGCGGCCTTCGGCGGCAGTGAGAAGATCCGGTCGGGAGAGCGCCGGATGGTGCCGAGCGCGTTCATCTTCACTCCCGACGCGGTCGACCTGCCAGCCCTCGACGAGGACGAGCGCTTCTTCGTGCCCGCCTACTACGGTCCCTACGGCGGGCGCGCGATCGACCTCGCCGGCCCCGGCGTCGACTGGGCGGAGATCGCCGAGCTGGCCGATGCGTCGTACCGGCGCGTCGCCCCGAAGCGCCTGATCGCCGAGCTCGACGCTCGCGGGTAGCCTCGCGGTGTGACGATCCGCCCCGAGAGCAGCGCGCCCACGCAGGTGGGTCGCTATGCGTTGCTGACCCGGCTCGGCGAGGGCGGGATGGGCATCGTCCACCTCGCTCAGGGCCCCGACGGGCAGCGGGTCGCGCTCAAGGTGCTGCGCCCGCAGATCGTCGGCGACCAGGAGGCGCGGCACCGGCTGGCCCGTGAGGTCGGCTCGCTGACCCGGGTGCGCAGCCCCTGGGTCGCGGAGATGCTCGACGCCGACCCGTGGGCCGACGTGCCCTATGTCGTCACCCGCTATGTGCCGGGACTCTCCCTGCACGGCCACGTGGCGGCCGAGGGCCCGATCGTCGGCCGCGACCTGCTGTGGCTGGCGGGTTGTCTCGCGGAGGGATTGGCGGCGGTGCACGGCGCCGGGGTGCTGCACCGCGACGTCAAGCCGGGCAACGTGCTCATGGAGGGACGCACCCCCATCCTGATCGACTTCGGGCTCGCCCGCGTCGCCGACGACATCCGGCTCACCCAGACCGGCTGGCTGCTCGGCACGCCGGGCTACCTCGCTCCCGAGATCCTGTACGGCGACGAGGCGACTCCCGCCGCCGACGTGCACGCCTGGGCGGCGACGGTCGCGTACGCCGCGAGCGGCCGGGCGCCGTACGGCCGCGGGCCGGCGATGGCCGTCATGGACCGCACCCGTCGCGGGCAGCACGACCTGAGCGGCATCGAGAGCCCTCTCGCCGAGGTGCTGGCCGCCGCCCTCGACCCGGAGCCGCTGGAGCGGCCGCTGCTCGAGGAGCTGCTGGCCTGGCTGCGCCCGCTGAGCACCCGGCCCGACCTGCCGGCCGCTCCGCCGCCGGGTGCGCTCTTCGCCGCGGCCGCCCCCGCGGCCGACGACTTCACGCTGCCGCTGGCGCTGGCGGGGCAGGCGGACGCCCCGGTCGAGCCCGGCCCGGTCACGCCGCCGACGGTGCCGGAGTCGCGGGTCCCCGGCACCCGCGCGCTGCCGACCGAGGTCACCCCGCCGACGCCGCTGCCGTCGGGCCTCGCACCGCCGACCCCGCCAACCCCGTCAACCCCGTCAACCCCGCCATCCCCGGCGCCTCCGCAGCCGGCGCTGCCCCCGCCGCCGCCCGCTGCCGCGATGACCCGGCTGGAGGAGCAGTTCGACCAGGCGTGGGATCCCGAGCACCCGTTCGCCCCGCAGCCGCGGCCGCCGCTCGCCGAGCGGATCCGGCGCTGGGTCGCCGTCGGCCTCGGTGCGCTGGGTCTCGGCGCGGGCTTCGCGGCCGCTCCGTGGGTGGCGACCGTGGTGGTCGTGCTCGCGGTATGGCTGCTGCGCGCCGGCTCGCTGGCGACGTCGGCGGTCGCCGAGCGGCGTACCGTCCGCGGGGTCAAGTGGTACGACGGCCTGCGCTGGCTCACCACCAGTCCGTGGCATCTCCTCCGTGGCGTGACCGGCACCCTCGTCCTGGTGACCTGGAGCGCCGGTCTGGGCGTTGCGGCCGGCCTGCTCGGCTACGCCCTCCAGCTCGACGTCCCGAGCACCCTGCTGGCCTGCGGCACGACGCTCGGGCTCGCCCTGTGGTCGGGCCCGGGCAGCACCCGGTTCCGCCTCCCGGTCTCCCGGGCCCTCGACCCGCTGTCGCGGCGCCCGGTGCCGTGGCTGCTCACCTGCGCCATGCTGCTCGCGGTCGCCGGGGGCCTGGGCGCGCTCGCCGCCGGCAGTGGCGTCAACTGGGTGCCCTGGACCGGCGGGCCGTTCGGACTCTGAGACGTCCGTCTCGCGATCGTGGCAGAATGAACCGCGTGACCACGCTCGCCACGATCATTACCTAGCGCGTCTGACCCCGTCAGACGCGCCGGCCTCCTGTTCCCAGGAGGCTTTTGTTTTGCCCGGCCCCCTCACCCGAGAGACCCCGATGACCCAGCAGCGCGACCTTCCTCTGGACCTGCACGGCTCCTTCCACGTCTACGACACGACCCTGCGCGACGGCATGCAGCAGGAGGGGCTCAACCCGACCGTGGCGGACAAGCTCGCGATCGCGCGGCACCTGGACGGGCTCGGCGTGGGGTACATCGAGGGTGGCTGGCCGGGAGCGAACCCGAAGGACACCGAGTTCTTCCGCCGCGCGGCGCTCGAGCTCGACCTCGAGCACGCGCGCCTCGCGGCCTTCGGCTCCACCCGGCGCGCGGGCCTGCTGGCGGCCGACGACCCGCAGGTCGCGGCGCTGCGCGACAGCGGCGCCGGCGTGGTGACCCTGGTCGCGAAGTCGCACGTGGGCCACGTCGAGAAGGCGCTGCGGACCACGCCCGAGGAGAACCTCGCGATGATCCGCGACACCGTCGGCCACCTGCGCGCCGAGGGGCAGCAGGTCTTCCTCGACGCCGAGCACTTCTTCGACGGCTACCGCCTTGACCGGTCCTACGCGCTCGAGGTGCTCCGGACGGCGTACGACGCGGGCGCGGACGTGATCGCGCTCTGCGACACCAACGGCGGGATGCTGCCGGGCTGGGTGTCCGACGTGGTGCACGACGTCGTCGAGAACGCCCAGGTCCGGGTCGGCATCCACTGCCACAACGACACCGGCCTGGCCGTCGCCAACACGCTGGCCGCCGTCGACGCCGGCGCGACGCACGTGCAGGGCTGCATCAACGGCTACGGCGAGCGCACCGGCAACGCCGACCTGATCAATGTCGTCGCCAACCTCGAGCTCAAGCTCGACCGGCAGGTGCTGCCGCCGGGCCTGCTGCGCGAGGCGACCCGGATCGCCCACGCGGTCGCCGAGGTGACCAACGTCCCGCCGGCCGCCCGCCAGCCGTACGTCGGCGCCTCGGCCTTCGCCCACAAGGCGGGACTGCACGCCAGCGCGATCAAGGTCGACCCGGACCTCTACCAGCACATGGACCCGGCGGGTGTCGGCAACGACATGCGACTGCTGGTCTCCGACATGGCCGGTCGCGCGACCATCGAGCTCAAGGGCAAGGAGCTCGGCTTCGACCTCTCCGACAACCCGGAGCTGGTCACCCGGGTGACGGGCCGGGTCAAGGAGCTGGAGTCCCGCGGCTACACCTTCGAGGCCGCAGACGCCTCCTTCGAGCTGCTGCTCGCCGAGGAGGTGGACGGCCGGCGGCCGTCGTACTTCGACGTCGAGAGCTGGCGGGTGATCACCGAGACCCTCACCCATGCCGCACCGGGCGAGGAGGCGGTCTCCGAGGCGACCGTGAAGCTCACGGCCGCCGGCGTGCGCTATGTCGTCACGGGCGAGGGCAACGGCCCGGTCAACGCGCTCGACCAGGCGCTGCGCGCGGCGATCGAGCAGGCCTACCCCGAGATCGCGCAGTTCGAGCTGATCGACTTCAAGGTCCGCATCCTCGACCAGGGGCACGGCACCGACGCGATCACCCGGGTGCTGATCGAGACCACGGACGGTGCGTCGACCTGGGTGACCGTGGGCGTCGGCGCCAACGTCATCGAGGCCTCGTGGGAGGCGCTGGCCGACAGCCTCACCTACGGCCTGCTGCGTCGCCACCGGAGCTGACACCTGCTCCCGGCCCGCACCAGCTGCGTGCTGAGCGCAGGTCGAATGGCTCGTCGGGCGGGTTGTCCACAGGTAGGCCGGTACCCGCTGGAGTGGAGTGCTCGTCGGTGCCAGCATGCGACCATGCCACGCCACCTCGACTTCTCCGACCCGCGACTCGAGGTCATCCTGCGCCGCGAGCAGGACGGCGTGGTGACCCGCGGGCAGCTCCTCGACCTCGGCGGCACCGATCACGACATCGCCCGGATGACCCGGCGCCGAGAGCTGCGCCAGGTCGAGCCCGGCGTGTACGTCGACCACACCGGTGTCCTGACCAGGCGCCAGCGTGAGTGGGTGGCGCTGTTCGCCTACGCCCCGGCCGCGCTGTCCCACGAGTCCGCGATGCCGGGCGGCGAGCCGTCGATGATCCACGTGTGCGTCGGTCCCGACCGCACCCTGCGCCCGATCGCCGGGGTGGTGGTCCACCGCAGCGCGCACCTGGCGTCCCGGGTCGACTGGCGTCGGCGTCCGCCTCGGATGGTGCCGCCGCACGCGACCATCGACGTGCTGGAGGCCCGGATCCGGGCGGACGACGTCGCGGGCGCGTACGCCGCCCTCACCCGGGCCTGCTTCACGCGCGAGGTCGTGCCCCGCATGCTGCGGGCCGCCCTCGCCGAACGGGTCAAGGTCACCCGCCGCGCCCTCGTCGCCGGCATGATCGACGATCTCGAGCAGGGCGCCTGCTCGGTGCTCGAGCGCGGCTACCTCCATCTGGTCGAGCGTGCCCACGGCCTGCCGGGCGGTCGGCGCCAGCACATCAGCCGCGCCACCGGGAGCCGGACCGATCAGGACCTCCGGCACGAGGAGTACGGCGTCGTGATCGAGCTCGACGGCCGCGCGTACCACGACGGCGCCCGAGCCCGCGACGACGACGCCCGGCGCGACCTGGCGGAGGTCGCGACCAGCGACGCCATAACGCTCCGGGTCACCTACGGCCTGGTGTTCGGCGATCCGTGCCGGACCGCGCTCTGGGTCGCCCGGGTGCTCCAGCGCCGCGGCTGGACCGGAGCGCCCCGAAGCTGCCCCCGCTGCCCGGCGAGAGGCGCTTGACCTGCCCTCGGCCCGCACCAGGTGCGGGCTGAGGGCAGGTGAGGGTCACACCACGCGGCGGACCAGCTCGGTCCAGCCATCGAGGACCTGCGCTTCGGTCATCTGGCCGTGGTCGATCTGCTGGCGCAGCACCGGGACGCCGAGCGGCGCGATGAGGGCGGTGGCGAGATAGCGCAGATCGCCCTCGACGCCGAGCTCGGCCAGCAACAGGCGCACGTGCAGGGCGGCGAAGCCGAGCACCGCGTGGTTCTCGCCCCAGACGGCCCCGGCCGCCTCGATCAGCGCGGCCTGGTCGCGGTGCAGCCGCAGCCGGGACGCACCGAAAGCGAGCAACCGGTCGAGCGGGTCCGCGCCCGGGCCGAGGGGCGGCGGCCCGCTGATCACCCCGGCCTGCCACTCCGCCTCGCGGTGGTTGAGCAGTGAGGCCATCAGGCCCTCCCGGCTGCCGAAGCGCCGGAACACCGTGCCCTTGCCGACTCCCGCGCGGGTGGCCACGGCGTCCATGGTCAGCGCCGCGACCCCGCAACCGGCCATCAGCTCGGCCGCCGCTTCCAGCAGCGCCGCCCGGTTGCGCGCCGCGTCGGCGCGCTCGGCGGGCGGCGCGCCGGTGAGCAGTGGGAGGGGTCGCGACATGGTCCGTCAACCCTAGGCGTTCGCACCGACGACCGCCCGGGTTCCGTGAGCCAGGCGAGGCGGGTGCCCGGGTCCGGAGAAAAACTGCCGAGCGGCGGAATACAAGCGGACCACGGTCCGTTTCGCCTGTCATGACTGACACCCCGACCACCCACGTCGCCGTCCTCGTCGGAAGCCTGCGGGCCGGCTCCGTCAACCGCAGGATCGCCGAGATCCTGCGCGACGAGTCGCCCGCCGGCGTCACCCTCGACATCGTCGACGGCCTCGACCAGATCCCGTTCTACAACGAGGACCTCGACGGCCCGGACGGCGCGGGCGCCCCCGCGACCGCCCGCGCCCTGCGCGACCGGGTCGCCTCCGCGGACCGTGTGCTCGCGGTGACCCCCGAGTACAACGGCACCATGCCGGCCGTCCTCAACAACGCCATCGACTGGCTCTCGCGGCCCTACGGTGCCGGCGCGATCGTGGGCAAGCCGTTCGGCGTCATCGGCGCCACCCCGACGCCGTACGGCGGCAAGTGGGCCCACGGCGACACCGCCCGCTCGGCCGGCATCGCCGGCGCCCTCGTGGTCGAGGACGTCACGGTCTCGCAGTCGGCGATCGACGTCGACCCCACGACCGACGCCGAGGTCCGGACCAAGCTCCTCGACGCCCTCGCCCGCCTCACCGAGTTCACCCCCGCGGTCACCGCCGCCTGAGGCTGGATAGCCTCGGGGCGTGGCCGAACTCCACGACCTGACCGCCCTGGAGCAGGGGGCGCTGATCCGCACCGGCGAGATCAGCCCCGTCGAGCTCACCGAGCACTACCTCGAACGCGCCGCGCGTCTCCCGCAGGAGTACGTCGACGGCGCGTTCGTGCACCTCGACCCCGATGCCGCGCGGCACCGGGCCCGCGAGGTCGCGGCGGTGGGGCCGGTGGGCGACGGCGCATCTCCGCTGGCCGGCGTACCGACCGCGATCAAGGACCTCAACCTGACCCGCGGCGTCCCCACCTCCTTCGGGTCGCCCGCCTTCGCCGGCTACGTCCCCGAGATCTCCGACGGTGTCACGCTGGCGATCGAGGGCGCGGGGATGGTCAGCCTCGGCAAGACCAGCACCCCGGAGTTCGGCTCGCCCTGCTACACCGAGCCGGAGGGTCGCCCGCCGGCCGTCACGCCGTGGGACACCACGCGGATGGCGGGCGGCTCGTCCGGCGGCGCGGCCGCGGCGGTCGCGGCCGGCCTGGTCCCGGTCGCCCAGGGCTCCGACGGCGGCGGGTCGATCCGGATCCCCGCGTCCTGCTGCGGCCTGGTCGGGCTCAAGCCGACCAGGGGCCGGATCAGCGGCTTCCCGATGTACGGCGACCCGGTCGGGCTGGCCGTCGCGGGTCCGATCGCCCGCACCGTGGCCGACGCCGCCGCCCTCCTCGACGTCCTCGCCGGCCGTCGCGCGGGCGACCCCGCCTGGGCACCGGAGCCGGCCGGCACCTTCCTCTCCGCGGCCGGGCGCGATCCCGGTCGGCTGCGGATCGCCTGCTTCGACACGCCGGTGATCGCGGAGGCCGAGGTGCACCCCGAGGTCCAGCGCGCGTACGACGACGCGACCCGGCTGCTCGCCTCGCTCGGCCACGCGGTCGAGGACGTGCCCGTCCCGCTGCCGCCCGAGGCGGTCGGCGTCTTCGAGACCTGCTGGGCGGTCCTCACCGCGCTGTCCACCGTGCCGCTGGAGCCCGAGCAGCGCCGGCGGATCCGGCCGCTGACCCGCTGGCTCGGCGAGCGCGGCGAGGCGGTGTCGGGACCGGAGTTCGGCCTGGCGCTCGGGGCGATGCGCCGCTATGCGGCCGACGCGCTGGTGGCCCTGGCGCCGTACGACATCGTGCTCACGCCGACCCTCGCCACCCCGCCCCTCCCCGTGGGGGCGCTGCGCGACGACGCGGACCCGGCCGCCGACTTCGAGGCCCAGAAGCGGTTCACGCCGTGGACCTCGGCCTGGAACGTCACCGGCATGCCGGCCGTCTCGCTGCCGCTCCACCAGACCCCCGAGGGGCTCCCGGTCGGCGTCATGCTCGCCGCCCGTCCCGCCGAGGAGGAGCTGCTGATCTCGCTCGCCGCCCAGGTCGAGGCCGCCGCGCCGTGGAGGGATCGCCGCCCGCCGCTCTGGTGACGCCGGCGTGGATCCAGGCTCAGCCTGGATCCGGGCTCAGACGAACCAGGTCGGCGCGGCCGCGCCGAACGCCTCCGGGGCGAGCGCGCCGGCGCCCGCCGGGAGGACGGCGAGCAGCGGGACACCGGTGACGCGGGGCAGGTCCGTGCGGTTGCAGGTCTCGGCGACGCCCGGCTCCGCGGGCCAGCTGCCGATGATCAGGCCGGCGGGCTCGACCTGGACCGCGCGCAGGGCGGTGACGGTCAGCTCGGTGTGGTTGAGGGTGCCGAGACCGGCTCGGCACACGACGACCACCTCCACGGGCGATCCCTCCGCTCGCCGCAGTGCGAAGGTGAGGTCGCGGGCGAGGTCGAGGAGGGTGCCGCCCTCCGCGTCGAGGCGCACCAGCAGGCCGCCGGCGCCCTCGACGATCACCCGGTCGTACGCCGGAAGCAGCTCCCGGATCCGGGTGACGTGCTCGCGCACGGTCGGGATCGACACGCCCTGGAGGCGGGCGGCGGTGTCGGGGGCGAGCGGCTCGCGCAGTCGCGCGAGCTCCTGGACGTCGACGGCAGCCAGCGCCGAGACCGTGTCCACGTCGGCCGGCTCGGGGCTGTCCGGGCCGATGCCGGTCTGTACCGGCTTCACGACCAGCACCCGCTCCCCGGCGGCGAGTGCGCGGGCGGCGAGGGTCGCGGTGGCGATGGTCTTTCCGACGCCGGTGTCCGTCCCGGTCACGACGACGACGCGGGTCACTGGTGCTCCTTCACGAGGGCGGCGAGCACCGCCAGGGCTCGCGCCCAGTCGTCGTCCGGTACGCCGGCGCCGGCGGTGATCCGCAGTCGCGAGATGCCGTCGGGGACCGACGGCGGTCGGAAGCAGCCCACCCGCAGCCCCGCATCCGCCGCGGCGGCCTGGGCGGCGACCGCGGCCTGGGGCGACGACATCGGGACCGACAGCACAGCCCCGGCGGGCGCGACGACGCCGAGCGCGTCGGCCAGCCCGGCGATGCGGGTCCGCACCGTCGCCCCCAGCGTGGGCCGGGCGCGCAGGGCGCGGAGCGCCGCCAGCGCACCCGCGGCCGGCGCCGGCGCCAGGCCCGTGTCGAAGATGAACGGCCGCGCCCGGTTGACCAGGTGCTCGCGCAGCGCGACCGGGCCCAGGACGGCACCCCCCTGGGCGCCGAGCGACTTCGACAGGGTCGCCGTGACCACCACGTGGGGGAGTCCCGCGAGACCCGACGTCGCGACGAGCCCGGGTCCGTGCACGCCCAGGCCGTGCGCCTCGTCGACGACCAGGAGGGCGTCGTACTCCGCGCAGAGCGCGGCCAGCTCGACCAGCGGTGCGGCGTCGCCGAGCACGGAGTAGACCGACTCGGCCAGGACCAGGGTGCGTTCTCCGGCGACCGCGGCGGCGACCAGGCCGGATCGCACCGCCGCGACGTCGCTGTGCGGCACGACGCTCAGCCGCGCGCGGGAGAGCCGGACAGCGTCGACCAGCGAGGCGTGGATGTGCGCGTCGGAGAGCACCCGGGTGGTGCGGTCGGCGAGCGCGGTCACGACGGCGAGGTTGGCGTGGTAGCCCGTCGAGAAGACGAGCGCAGCCGGCTGCCCGAGGTACGCCGCCAGCTCGGTCTCGAGCTCGTCGTGGAGTCTCAGCGTGCCGGTGACCAGCCGCGAGGCGCCGGCGCCGGCACCCCAGACCAGCGCAGCGTCCGCGGCGGCCCGGCACACGTCGGCATCGCGCGCCAGTCCGAGGTAGTCGTTGCCTGCGAGATCGATCGTCGTGTCCCCGGCGGTCCGCGGCCGCAGCCGGCGGGTCAGTCCCGCGGCCTCGCGCGCGGCGGCCTCGGCGGCCAGCCAGCTCTCCCAGGCGCTCATCCGGCGGCCACCGCCGCGGTGATGCCGCCGAGCAGGCGGTCGATCGCGTCGGGCTCGGCCACGTACGGCGGCATCGCGTAGACGAGATCGCGGAACGGCCGCAGCCACACGCCCGCCGCCAGCGCGGCGTCGGTGGCCGCGACGACGTCGACCGGGTGGTCGAGACGGACGACGCCGACCGCGCCGATGGTCCGCACGTCGCTCACGCCCGGTGCCGAGCGCAGCGGGGCCAGCCCGGACGCAAGTCGCTCGCCGATCGTGCCGACCCGGCCCGCCCAGTCGCCGGAGAGCAGCAGGTCGATCGACGCGCTCGCGACCGAGCAGGCCAGCGGGTTGCCCATGAACGTCGGCCCGTGCATGAGCACGCCCGATTCGCTCGTGGAGATCCCGCGCGCCACCTCGTCCGTGGTCAGCACGGCCGCCAGCGTGAGGTAGCCGCCGGTCAGCGCCTTGCCGACACAGAGGAGGTCCGGTGTGACGAGCTCGCTGACGAACAGGTGCCCGGTGCGCCCGAAGCCGGTCGCGATCTCGTCGAAGACCAGCAGCAGTCCGTGCTCGTCGGCGATCTCGCGGAAGACCCGCAGGCACGCGGCGGGATAGGGGTGCATGCCGCCGGCGCCCTGCAGCAGCGGCTCCACGATGACGCCCGCGAGCTCGTGCGCATGCCGCGCGGCGAGCTCACGCAGCTCGGCCGCCCAGGAGGAGATCGTGGCCGCGTCGGCGTCGTACGCCGGGGGTCGCGGTCCGAAGACCTGGTCGGGCAGCAGTCCCTGCCACATCGCGTGCATGCCGCCGACCGGGTCCGTGACACTCATGCAGTCGAAGGTGTCGCCGTGGTAGCCGCCGAGGACGGTGAGCATCCGGGTACGCCCGGGCCGGCCGCGACCGCGCTGGTACTGCAGCACCATCTTGAGCGCGACCTCGACCGACACCGAGCCGGAGTCGGCGAGGAACACCCGCTCGAGGGGGGCCGGCGTGATCGCGACCAGCCGCCGGCCCAGCTCGACCGCGGGCGTGTGGGTGAGCCCGCCGAACATCACGTGGCTGAACCGGCCGGCCTGCTCCGCGAGCGCGGCGTCGAGGACCGGGTGCCGGTAGCCGTGGATGGCCGACCACCACGACGACATCCCGTCGACGACCCAGCGACCGTCGACCTCGAGTTCGCACCCGCGGGCCGCCGTCACCAGGCGGACCGGGGTGGGCTCGGTCATCGAGGTGTAGGGGTGCCAGAGGTGCTCGCGGTCGAAGGCGAGCAGCTCGTCGGTGGCGGTGAGGGTCATCGGGACTCAGGCGTTCGCCGCGACCTCGGTGCCCGCGCCGCGGCGACGGATCGCCGGGTCGTGCTCGGCCCCGGTCGGCGCGACGGGCTCGTCCTCGGTGCCGAGGACGACGAAGCCGTTGTCGCGGATCATCTCGATGTCGGCCCTGGCCTCCTGGCCCTCCGAGGTGAGGTAGTCGCCGAGGAAGATCGAGTTCGCGACGTGCAGCGCTATCGCCTGGAGCGAGCGCAGGTGCAGCTCGCGGCCGCCGGCGATCCGCAGCTCCTTGTCGGGGCAGACGAACCGGGCCATCGCCAGGATCTTGACGCAGCGGGTGGGGGAGAGCTCCCAGGTGTCCTCGAACGGTGTCCCGTCGAAGGGCATCAGGAAGTTGACCGGGATCGAGTCGGACCCGAGGTCCTTGAGCGCGAACAGCGCCTCGATGAGCTGCTCGTCGGTCTCGCCGAGCCCGGCGATCAGGCCCGAGCAGGGGGACAGCCCGGCGGACTTGGCCCTGTCGATGGTGTCGACCCGGTCGTCGTACGTGTGGGTCTGGACGATCGTGTCGTGGTGCGACGCGGCGGTGTTGATGTTGTGGTTGTAGGCGTCGACGCCGGCCTTCTTGAGCCGCTCGGCCTGACCGTCCTTGAGCAGGCCGAGACAGGCGCAGACCTCGACGTCGGGGTACTCGTCCTTGAGGGCCTCGGTCATCTCGGCGACCTTCTCGATGTCGCGGTTCGAGGGGCCGCGGCCCGACGAGACCATGCACACCCGGGTGGCCCCGCCGCGCAGGCCGGCGCCGGCCTGCTGGAGGGTCTCGTCCTTGGAGAGCCAGGAGTACTTGAGGATCGGCGCGTCGGAGCCGAGTGCCTGCGAGCAGTAGTTGCAGTTCTCGGGGCACAGCCCGGACTTGAGGTTGACCAGGTAGTTGACCTTCACGGTGTTGCCGAAGTGCGCGCGGCGCAGCCGCCCGGCCGCGGCGACCACGGCCATCAGGTCCGCGTCCGAGGCGCGCAGGACGGCGAGCGCGTCGGTCGCGGAGGCCGCGCCCCCGTCGAGGATGCGGGTGGCCAGCTGGTCGAACTGCACGCTCATGGGTGCTCCCTGGGCAGATCCGGATCGGTTCCTGAACAGTGTTCAGGTGGCTCAGGATAGCCCGATCGGCCTGCGTTGGGGAGTCCCGCCCGTGCGTCAGTCGTCGCCGAGGCCGCGGGCGTGCAGCGCGTCGCCGGTGGCCCGCGCGTGGGCGACGACCCGGATCACCAGGGGCGTCAGGTAGGCCCGCGGGCTGCGCTCGAGTCCGCGGGCCCGGGCGGCGTCCCGGGTCTCGCCGGCGATGGCGAGGGTGAGCGGGATGCCGCGGATCATCAACGAGAAGGCGAGCGCGACCAGCTCCGGGTTGACGCCGCGGCGGCGGAACGGGCCGAGCCAGCGGGTGATCGCGTCCACCATCCGCTCCACCGAGGTGGTCGTGGTGAACACGGTCGCCAGGAGGACGAGCGCGACCAGTGCGCCGACCACGACGAAGGCGTGTTCGCCGCCCCGCTGCCAGGTCTGGTACGCCGCCAGCAGGGTCATCGCGACCAGGACGCCGCGCAGGGCACGGGCCGCCCGGCCGAGGCGGACGCCTGCGACTACGCAGCTGAGTCCGGCCAGCGCGAGCAGGGCGCCGGTCGTCGTGACGCCGCGGAAGGCCACCGCGACGACGCTGAGCACCAGCAGGCCGAGGAGCTTGGCGCCGACGGGCAGCCGGTGGAAGACGGTGGTGCCCGGTTGATAGTCCCCGAGCGGGCTCGCGGCCATCGGCTCAACCCACCGTCGCGCGGTAGCGGGCGACCACCTCGGCGGGCGCGCCGTCGGCCACCACCGCGCCGTCGTCGATCAGCAGGGCCCGGTCGCAGCGCAGGGCGAGGTCGAGGTCGTGGGTGGCCAGCACCAGCTGCTGGGGGAGCCCGAACAGCAGGTCGCCGATCATCCGGGCGTTGCGCAGGTCGAGCAGCGTGGTGGGCTCGTCGGCGACCAGCACGGCCGGGTCGGTGGCGAGCACGCCCGCGAGCGCGAGCAGCTGCCGCTGACCGCCGGAGAGCGTGTGCACGCTGCGGTCCGCCAGCTCGTCCAGGCCGTACGACGCCAGCACGGCGCGCGCGGCGGCGGTGCGCGCCTCCCGGGCGCGGACCTGGTGGCGCAGGGAGAGCGCGACGTCCTCGACGACCGTGGGCATCACCAGCTGCGCGCTGGGGTCGGTGAACACGAAGCCGACCCGGCGGCGTACCTCGCGACCCTTCTTGGCCACGTCGAGCCCGTCGACCAGGACGCGGCCGGAGGTGGGCTCGACCAGGCCGTTGACCAGGCGCGCGAGCGTCGACTTGCCCGAGCCGTTGGGGCCGATCAGGGCGATCCGCTGCTCGGTGAGGTCGAGCGTGGTCTCCCGCAGCACGGTGACCTCGGGGACCGGGCCGCCGGGCGTCGCCGCCCGGACGCCGACCCGGTCGAGCTCGATCCGGCTCACGCGGACTGCGTCGCCGGCTCGTCCGTGGTGGTCGCGGCCGGGCGCCGGGCGGCGAGGTCCGGGAAGGCACGGTGCACGGCGGTGGCGATGAGGGCCATCACGACGTTCTTGGCGATGTCGCCGGGGAAGTAGGCGGCGTCGAAGCTGAACGCCTCCTTGAGGCTGAGGTCCGCGCGCCAGGCCAGGTTGAGCGGCCCGAGGGTGTGCACGAACACGAAGCTGCTGAGCAGGCCGCAGGTGAACACGAGCGTGAACTGGGTGGCGTTCTGGCGGTTGCGGTAGACGAGGTAGCCGCACAGTGCCGCGGCGAGCGGGAACGCCACGAGGTAGCCCGCGGTCACGCCGCTGTAGTGCGAGATGCCGGAGGCGCCCCCGGAGTAGATCGGCAGCACCAGGCCCGCCACCAGGTAGAGGACGACGCACAGGAACCCGCGGAGGGGCCCGAGGACCGCGCCGGCGAGGAGCACGCCGAAGGTCTGCAGCGAGTAGGGGACGCCGACGCCGGTCTTGATGTCGGGCAGGATGGCGCACACCGCGATGAGCGCGGCGAAGCCGGCGATCAGGGCGACGTCGGTGGTCGGGGTACGGCGGTTCATCGGGGTCACTCTCGGGGTCCGGGGGAGCGCGGTGGCGCGCAGTTGAACAGTGTTCAGGTTAGGCTGATCGCGGGACTCAGGTCAACGGGGGTCCACCGGCGGCGGGTTCGGACGAGGGGAGTGCGGGAGTGCGGTATCGGCGCAGGGACGTGGTCGAGCGGGCGATCGAGGTGCTCGACGAGCACGGCCTCGACGCCCTGTCGATGCGCCGTCTCGCCGGCGACCTCGGCGTCCAGCCGGGTGCGCTCTACCATCACTTCACCAACAAGGACGCCCTGCTCGCCGCCATCGCCGACGAGATCCTCCGACGTGGTCGCCGCCCCGCCGAGATCATGGCCTGGGACGCCGAGGCGCACCTGCTCTGCCTGGGCCTGCGCGACGCGATGCGCCGCCACCGCGACGGCGCCCTGCTCATCGCCGGCGTGCACCGCTCGGATGCCGAGGCGCTGGAGCGCCCGCTCCGGGCGGCCCTCGAGCGCGCCGGTGCCGACGACGCCCTGACCCGGGTCGGCGCGCGCACCCTGGTCCGCTTCGTGCTCTCCCACCAGGACGAATCGGACCCGGACTTCACCCTCGGGCTCGCTCTCGTCCTCGACGGCCTCCGCGCACGGCTGGCCTGATCGTCGTACCGGACACAACGGTCGTGTCGCGGGCGAATTCACGACAGGGATGTCCGGTGCGACGCGCGACACCCGCCGCCGGACGCCTCTCGTTATCGTGGCGGTAACACCGAGGAGGCACTGTGGACGACATGGCACCGAAGACCCAGAAGCCGGTGACGGTCGTGCTGTTCGGCGCGACGGGCGACCTCGCGCGCCGCAAGCTGCTGCCGGGGATGCTGCACCTGTTCGAGACCGGGCTGCTGCCGCAGCTGCGCATCGTCGGCACCTCGCTCGACGAGCACACCACGGAGTCCTTCGTGGACTTCGTGCACGAGGCGGTGATGGAGTTCTCCGGTGACGACGGCGACATGGCCGCCTGGCCGGAGTTCGCCAAGCTGCTGACCTGGGCGCCCGGCACGGAGGGCACCTCCGGGCTGCGCGCCGCCGTCGAGAAGGCCGAGGCGGACTGGGACGGCGACCGGGTGCGGCTGCACTACCTCAGCGTCCCGCCCAAGGCGGCGCCGACCGTCGTCAAGACGATCGACGACGCCGGGCTGGCCCAGGGTGGCCGGATCATCATGGAGAAGCCCTTCGGCGTCGATCTCGTGTCGGCCAGGAAGCTCAACGCCGAGCTGCACCGGACCTTCGACGAGTCGCAGATCTACCGGATCGACCACTTCCTCGGGAAGGAGGCGGCGCAGAACATCCTCGCCTTCCGGTTCGCCAACGGCCTCTTCGAGCCGATCTGGCACCGCAACAACATCGACCACGTCCAGATCGACGTCCCCGAGGAGCTGGGGCTCGAGCAGCGGGCCGACTTCTACGAGTCGACCGGCGCCTACCGCGACATGGTGGTGACCCACCTGTTCCAGGTGCTCGCGTTCACCGCGATGGAGCCGCCGACCTCGCTGGCCCCCGACGCGATCAACGACGAGAAGAACAAGGTCTTCCGCTCGATGATGCCGATCGACCCCGCCAACGTCGTCCGCGGTCAGTACGAGGGCTATCGCGACATCGCGGGCGTCGCGCCCGAGTCGGAGACCGAGACCTTCATCGCCCTCAAGTGCTTCATCGACAACTGGCGCTGGGCCGGCGTCCCGTTCTACCTGCGCACCGGCAAGCGGCTGGCCGAGGGCGCGCGGATCATCTCGATCGCGTTCAAGGAGCCCCCGCGCTCGATGTTCCCGCACAACTCCGGCGTCGGCGACCACGGCCCCGACCACCTGACCTTCGACCTGGCCGACAAGGCGAAGATGTCGCTGTCGTTCTACGGCAAGCGCCCCGGCCCGGGCATGAAGCTCGACAAGCTCTCCATGCAGTTCGCGATGGGCGACACCACCTGGGCGGGCTCGGTGCTGGAGGCCTACGAGCGGCTCATCTACGACGCCGCGCGCGGCGACCAGACGCTGTTCACCTCCGCGGAGGGCATCGAGCGGCTGTGGGAGGTCTCCCAGCCCCTGCTCGACAACCCGCCCGTCGTGCGGCCCTATCGGCAGGGCAGCTGGGGACCCAACCAGATCCACCAGCTCGTCGCGCCGTACGCCTGGCGGCTGCCGTTCGAGCGGCAGTGGCGCAATCCCAACGCGCTGGGGGGCTGAGCCGGCTACCGCACGACCGCGTCGCTGTAGGCCAGGGGTCCGCCCAGCAGCGAGCGCCGCGAGACCGGCACGCGCCCGTCGACGTCGGTCACACCCAGCTCGGTCGCGAGCTCCGCGCCGATGAGCGCCCGCCCGGACCGCCGCTGCTTGGCGGCCGGCAGACCGGCGTCGAGCGCGGCGATCGCGCGACCGGTGAGCTCGGGGTGCTCCATGATCGGCAGCGAGTCGCGGTAGAGCTCCGGGTCGCCGTCGACCACCCGCATCGTGCGCTCGGTGCGCAGGAGACCCGGCCAGAGGGCGACGACGCTGACGCCGGTGCCGTCGAGGTCGACCGCCATGTCGTGCGTCATCTTGTCGACGCCCGCCTTGACCGCGCCGTAGGCCGGCCCGTGCAGGTAGCAGACCGCCCCGAAGCCGGAGACGTTGACGACGAGCGGGGACCGGGGCGCCGATGCCAGCAGCAGCGGAGCGGCGTGCCAGGTCATCGTGTACGTCGAGCGCAGCCCGACGTCGAACATCATCGCGGCGTCGAGCGGCTTCTCCCAGAAGCCTCGGGCCGAGGTCACCCCGTCGGGTACGGCGAACGCGTTGTTGACCAGCAGGTCGAGCCGGCCCTGCTCGGTCCCGACCCGGGCGACCACGGCGGCGACGGCCCCGTCGTCGCGGTGGTCGCAAGCGACGGCGACGCCGGTGCCGCCGCGCCCGGTCACCTCCCGGGCGGTCTCGCCGACGGTGCCGCCGAGGTCGTGTGTGCCGGCATCGACGGTGCGGCCGGTGACGTAGACGACGTACCCGGCCTCGCCCAGGGCGAGCGCGATGCCCTTGCCGAGCCCGCGGCTCGCCCCGGTGACCACGGCGACGCGGCGCTCCTCCTGCTGGGGCACGGCCCGCTCCTCCTAGATGGCGCCCGAGCGGCGCAGCGACGCGACCCGCTCGCCGGCGTACCCGAGCTCGGCGAGCACCTCCTCGGTGTCCGCCCCGACCTCGGGTGCCCGCCGGGGTGGGCGGCGCGGCTCGCCGACGACGTTGACCGGCGTGGGCAGCAGGTCGGCACCGTGCTCGGCCGCCGGCCACCACGGCATCCGGTGCGCGAACTGGGGGTCGCGGCCGATCCCGGCGGCGTCGTTGACCGGGGCGATGGGGCAGTCGATCGCGAGGCCGAGCTCGACCCACTCGGCGGTCGTCCGGGAGGCGAACAGGTCGCGCAGCTCGGCACGCAGGTCGCGGTCGCCGGTCGCGTGGTCGCCGTACCGCTGGCCCTCGCGGCCCTCGTAGAGGTCGAGCCGGTCGCAGGCGACGCAGAAGTTGCGCCAGAACTCCTGCTCGGAGGCCTGGAAGAGGACGTGCCCGTCGGCCGAGCGGTAGTACTGGTAGCGCACCGCCTCCTCCATGCCGCCCGGCCCCGGACGCCGCCGGGCGCCGTCGTCGGCCGGGTTGCCGGTCACCTCGGGCTCGGGCCGCTCGTACGCGCGGTGCCCCTCGATCGGCAGCCAGTTGCTGAAGGCTGCCGCGTCGCTCTGCGAGATGTCGAGATGGCACCCCTCGCCGGTACGACGCGCACGCAGCACCGCGGACACGGCTGCGAGCGCACCCCACAGAGGCCCGACCTTGGTGCCGGTGCCCGTGTGCTCGGGGATGTAGGTGAATCCCTGGTCGTCGACCGCGGGCGCGGCCAGACCGGCCCAGGCGTCGAAGCCGACGCCGTGCGAGGGCAGGTCGCGGTAGGGCCCGTCGATGCCGAAGCCGGACAGCGAGCAGAGCACGATCGCCGGGTTCACCTCGCGGAGCCGGTCGTAGCCCAGGCCGCGCCGTTCGAGGGCACCGGGCCGCATGCCCTCGACGACGACGTCGGCGCGCGCCACCAGGTCGAGGAAGACCTCGGGGCCGTCGGGGGAGCGCAGGTCGAGCCGGATCGAGCGCTTGCCCCGGTTGACGTGCCAGTGCAGCAGCGAGTGTCCCTCGACGATGGGCCAGCCCAGCCGGCGGATGTAGTCGCCGCCGGGCGGCTCGACCTTGATCACGTCGGCGCCCAGGTCGCCGAGGGTCATGGCCAGGGCTCCGGGCTCCAGCAGGGTGCACTCGACGACACGGATTCCGTCCAGCAGGTACGGGTGGGTCACGGAGGATCCTCTCTCGCGGATCAGGGCTGCCGGCCGGTACGCAGCGGCGACAGCGGGGCGGCGCACAGCAGGGTGCGCTGGTCGGACAGGACGAGGTCGGCGGTGCGCTCGCGCCACCGGTCGACGGCGGGGCCGCGGTCGAGGAACATCTCGATCTCCGCCCAGCGGGGCCAGTCGGCGACCGACCACACCACGATCACCTCGCTGTCGGAGACCATCGCGGTGCGGTAGGCGCCGGTGAGCCCGAGGCCGGCGGCGAGCGCCGTGCCGAGCCACTCGTCGGCCAGCAGTGACAGGTAGTCGGGGGCCTTCCCCCGCGCCACGGTCACCACCTCGTGCAGGTGGCAGACGGCGGGCGGCAGGTCCGCGCTCAGCGTCGCGACCGTCGGGCTGTAGTCGGCGGGCAGCAGGATCCGGTCACGCCCGCCGGAGCGGAGCTCGGCGGCCGCGGACCACCAGCGGGCCAGGGTGGGGTCCTGGAGGGAGTCGTGAGAGAGCTCGTGGGCGAAGTTCGCGGCGAGTCCCTCCCAGCCGTCCAGCTCCCACATGTTGACGACGCTCGGCCAGCGGCCGGTGCTGCCGACGGTCGCCCACACCCCGAAGCAGCGCATGCCACGCTCGCCGCGTGCCTCGGCGTCCCAACCGGACGTCATGTGCTCCATGTAGTCGGCGCGGCGGGCGCCGATGATGTCGATCTCCTCGTGGATGTAGATCGTGCTCACCGGGCGGCTACTTCGCGAGCTCGTCGTCGATGACCTCGTTCTCGGCGAGCGGGTCGGAGTAGACCAGCACATCCTTCTGCCGGGCGTACGTCGCCTGGTAGCGGTCGGTGAGACCGGCCGGGTAGACCAGGTCGGGCGGGAAGACCAGCTCGGGCAGCTGGTCGAGCTGGGCCTCGGAGATCTCCAGCTGCTTCACCAGCGCCGCCCGGACGTCGGGGTCGTCGTGGTAGGTCCCCTGGAGGTGGTCGGCGATGGCGCTGCGCATCCCGGCGAGCAGGCGCGCGCCCTTGTCGCGGTCCTTCTCCAGCAGGTTGGGGCCGAAGAGCACCGCGCCCATGGTGATGTCCTCGGGCTGCCCGAAGGCGAAGGTGAGCTTGTCGGACTTCTCCGCCTCCAGCCACACCGGGTCGGAGAGCCAGCCGGCCTTGACCGCACCGCTCTCCAGCGCGAGAAGGATGTCGGTGGCGCCCATCGTCTGGAAGGTCACGTCGGCGGCGGAGATGCCGCTGCGCTCGAGCTCCTCCTCCAGCACCATCGAGACCGGTGCGCCGTTGCCGACGGCGGTCGCGACGGTCTCGCCGCGCAACCGCTCCGGGTCGAAGGTGCCGTTCGGCGCGAGGTCCTTGCTGACCCAGAGGCCGGAGCGGCTGTCGTCGGGCGGGAACATGCCGGGCGCCACGATCTTGATGGGGGAGCCGCCCGAGACGGCGTTGAAGAACGCGGCGCTCGGCGCGCTGAAGACGGCGTCCACCTCGCCGGTCGCGAGCAGGACCATCGCATCGCTGGGTGCGGCGGTCACGATCTCGACGTCGAGGTCCTGGTCGGCGTAGCTGTCGAGCTCCATGCCGACCAGCAGGGGGGCGAACGCCTCGAGCTTGGCGGAGATGGCGACCTTGACGGTGCTCTTGTCGGCGGCGTCGTCCGACGAGCCGCACGCGGCGAGCAGGACGCCGCCGAGGAGGCCGGCGAGGAGCAGGGCGAGCTTTCGTGTCAACACGTGGGTTCCTTTGCTGGGGTCGAGGAGGAGAGCGTGGTCACCGGCGGTCCGTCGGCTGCGCCCACGGCAGCAGGCGACGTCCGAGAGCGGTGACCAACGTGGTGCAGAGCAGCCCGAGAAGGGCGATGACGCAGATGCCGACGTACATCGGGCGGGCCTGGAAGAGCGACCAGCTGTGCCAGATCCGGAAGCCGACTCCGCTGTTGCCCTGGACGAACTCGGCGCCGACGATGACGAGGATGGCGACGCCGACCGAGAGGCGGAGGGCGACGAAGAGCTGGGGGAGGAACGCCGGCCACAGCACATGGCGGAACATGTCCCATCGGCTGGCGCCGAAGGCCCGGGCCGCCTCGCGATAGCCCTCCGGGATGGCGGTGACGCCCGCCATGCAGGTGATCCAGGTCGGAAAGAAGACCGCGAGGGCCACCAGCAGCACGAGGGGCGTCTCGCCGAGTCCGAAGATGAGCAGCAGCAGCGGGAGCAGAGCGAGCTTGGGCACGGTGTACAGGGCGGACAGGAAGGGGTCGAAGGCGGCGCGGACCAGTCCCGAGAGCCCGAGCGCGAGGCCGGCGGCGGCACCGGCGGCGGAGCCGGCGACGAAGCCGATCACCACGCGCCGCAGCGTCGCGGCCAGGTCGTCGAGCAGGACACCGCTGCGGACCATGTCGCCGGCGGTCGACACGATCATCGTCGGTGCGGGGAAGAAGCGCACCGGGATGGCGCCGGTGCGGGCGGCGACCTCCCAGGCGACGAGCACGACCAGCGGGGTGAGGACGGCGAGCGCCCGCTCCAGGCGACGGCGCCGGCGAGCCGTCCGCACTGGGTCGAT
This sequence comes from Nocardioides sp. LHD-245, assembly GCF_030929495.1. Taxonomy (GTDB): domain Bacteria; phylum Actinomycetota; class Actinomycetes; order Propionibacteriales; family Nocardioidaceae; genus Nocardioides. The sequence continues at coordinate 424,500 of NZ_JAVFWN010000001.1, forward strand.
CTCGGCGGCCGTGGGCCGGACCACCACCGTCGCGCTCACGTTGCGCTCCGGCCGTCGAAGGTGCGGGAGACCTCGTCGCGCAGCAGTGTCCAGAGCTGTTGCTCCAGTGCGGCGAACGCCGGCTCGCCGCGCGTCTCCGCCGAACGGGGCCGATCGAGCGGCACTGGGAGGTCGGCGAGGATCCGGCCGGGCCGGGCGGACATGACGACGACCCGGTCCCCGAGCAGGATGGCCTCCTCGAGGCTGTGGGTCACGAACACGACCGTGCGCCGATCGCTCTGCCAGAGGGTGAGGAGCTCCTCCTGGAGCACGGTGCGCAGCTGGGCGTCGAGCGCCGCGAACGGCTCGTCGAGCAGCAGCACCTCCGGCTCGACCGCCAGGGCGCGCGCGATGGAGACCCGCTGGCGCATCCCGCCCGACAGCGTGGCTGGGTAGGCGTCGGCGAAGTCCGCGAGCCCGAGCCGGGCGAGCCAGGAATCCACGGTGCGGGTGGCCTCGGCGCGGGAGGCGCCGGCGACGTCGAGGCCGAACCGGACGTTGGCGCGCACCGACTTCCAGGGGAAGATCCCGTAGTCCTGGAACACCATCGCGGTCGGCGTACGCCGGGTGCCCTCGTGGTGGACGAGCACCTCGCCCTCGCTGGGCCGGTGCAGGCCGGCCATCATCCGCAGCAGGGTCGACTTGCCGCAGCCGGAGGGGCCGACGAGGCAGACGAACTCGCCCCGGCGCACGGTGAGGTCGACGCCGTCGAGGGCGACGACGGCGTCGCGGGTTCCGTACCTCTTGCCGACGCCGCGCACCTCGATCGCGGCGGCGCCTGCAGCGGCGGGATCGGTGGTGGGGGACAAGGTGGCTCCTGGGGTGGTCATGCGACGGCTCCGGCGTTCTCGTGCTGGTCGGGGATCGAGGCGAGTGCATCGACGGCGACGACGCGGTCGGGCAGGACGATGAGGGGATTGATGTCGAGCTCGGTGACGACCCCGTCGGCGGCCAGGCGCTGTACCGCCATGACGACGTCGACGAGCGGCTCGAGATCGACCGGTGGGGAGCCGCGGAAGCCGGTGAGCAGGGCCGCGCCGGTCAGCTCCGCGACCATCCGGTGCACCTCGGCCCGGTCGAAGGGCGGCACCCGGAAGGAGACATCGCGGTAGAGCTCGACCGCCACGCCACCCACGCCGAGCATGACGGTGGGGCCGAAGACGGGGTCGGGCGCGACGCCCACGACCATCTCGACCCCGCCGCGGACCTGCTCGCTGACGAGGATGCCGGCGAGGTCGCCGTCGGGGAGGTCGGCGACGATCCGCTCGAAGTCCGCGACGGCGGCACGTCCCGGGGCGCCGTCGGCGATCCCGAGCCGGACCAGGCCGAGGTCGGACTTGTGCGCCAGTCCGTCGACGACGGCCTTCAGTACGACGGGGCCGTCGTGCCGCTCGATCGCGTGGACCACCTCGTCCGCATCGGTGCAGAGCACGTCGCGCGAGACCGGGATGCCGTGCTCGGCGAGCAGGCTCTTGGCGCCGAGCTCGGTGAGCTGGCGCTCGGCGCCGGGGGAGGCCCGCGGCGGGTCGGGGATCGCCGGCAGCTCGTGCGCCCGCTCGCGGAACTCCAGATGGTCGGCGAGCGCGCGGATCGCGGACACGCAGTTGCCGAAGGTGCGGAAGACCGGGAGCCGGGAGCCGAGCAGCACCCGGCGGTAGGCGTCCTCGGTGCCGGAGGGCGAGCCCCAGATGACGCAGATCGGCTTGTCGGTGGTCTCCGCGACGGCGACCAGGTCGGCGACGAGCGTGTCGCTCATCGGCGGGAAGGCGCCGGTGATCGGGACGACCAGGATGCCGACGGCAGGGTCGGCCAGGATCGTCTCCAGGATGCGTCGGCCGCGCCAGTCGCCCACCGGGTGTCCGCCGTTGTCGACCGGGTTGCTCACCCGCAGGTAGTCCGGGATCCACTGGCGCAGCGCGGTGACGGTCTCCGCGCTCAGCTCAGGCAGCTCGAGCCCGGCCGCGCCGAGCAGGTCGGCCAGGTGCGCGCTGGTGCCGCCGCTGATGGCGTAGACGCAGACGCCCGCGTGCGGAGGCTCGCCGGCTCGGGCGAAGAGCGCGGCGGTGTCGAGGAGCTCGTCGAGGCCGTCGACCCGGGCGACGCCGTACTGGCGCAGTACCGCCGAGGCGACGTCGTCCGCACCTGCCAGGTGGCCGGTGTGCGACATGGCCCAGGAGCGGCCGAGCTCGGTCCGGCCCACCTTGACCGCTACCAACGGGACGCCGCGGCGCGCGGCGGCGCGCGCCGCGCGGCGGAACGCCGTCCCGTCGGCGAAGCCCTCGAGGTAGAGCGCGATCGCCCCGGTCTCCTCCTCGTGCGCGAAGTAGTCGACGAAGTGCGCGGCGTTGAGGTCGGCCTCGTTGCCGGTCGGCGCCCAGTGGCTGAACCGGATGCCGAGCTCCTGGCCCTGGAACACCGGGCGCCCCTGGTGGCCGCTCTGGGTGATCAGCGCGATCGGCCGGCCGGGCAGGTCGGTGCGGAACTCCTCGAAGAGGTTCAGGTTGGTGTTCGGGCCGAGTGCGCGCACGCCCGCGGCGCGCAGCGAGCGGACCAGCTCGGTCTGCCGCCGTTCGCCGTCGGGACCGGTCTCGGCGTACCCCGCGGCGAAGAGCACGACGAAGCCCACGCCCTTGGCGGCGATGCCGGGCAGCACCGAGTCGACGTCGCCGATGAGAACGATCGCGACGTCGACCCGGCCGGGGATGTCCTCGATCGACCGGTACGCCGTGATCCCGTCGACGACCGCGCGCCGTGGGTGGACGGGCACGGCCTCCGCGCCGACCCGGTCGGCCCACGCGGCGACCCGGCGCCAGTTCAGCGTCGTCGGGCGTCCCTCGGCGTCCGAGGCCCCGATCACCGCCACGCGTTCGGGTCGGAACAGGGCGTCGAGGTCGACGCTCGCGCGGTCGATGTGGTCCATCCAACACTCCTTCGACAAAGCAAATGCTTGGTTAGGGCGGAGTGTCAGGGTTTACTAACGATCGTTAGTCTGTCAAGGCCTAGGATGCGGAGTCCGATGAACGACGACACGATGCGACCGCGCGGCCGACCGCGCGGCAAGCCGACGACCAACCCGGCCGACCGGATCCTGGATGCCGCCGCGGAGTCCTTCGCGACCCACGGCAGCCGCGGCGCGTCGATGCGCGTCATCGCCGATGCCGCAGGCATGCGTGCGCCCTCGATCTACAACCACTTCGCCAGCAAGGACGAGCTGTTGATCGCGGTCGGCAAGCGCTACTTCGCGGCCCTGGTCCCGCAGCTGCAGGCGGCTTCCCGCATGCCGGGCACCGGCGTGGTCCGGCTGGAGAACCTGATCCGCGCGGCGACGACGGTGAGCATGACGCACCCGTTCGACCACCTCACGATGGTCCGCGAGCTCATGCAGGTGCGCCGCGAGCCCGGCGCCGAGTCGCTGGTCGCCGACGGCCAGCGGTGTATCGCGATCTGGCACATGGTCATCCGGCGCGGCCAGGCCGACGGGTCCCTCCGCGGCGACGTCTCGCCCGCCGGCATGACCTGGCTGATCTTCACCGCGATCACCGCGCTGGCCGACCCCGGGCGGCGCGCCGACATCCTGGGCGACCCGGCGACCCGCAACGTCGACACCCTGTGCACCGTCCTCATCGACGGCGCGCGGCCGGTCAGTCGATGACGCCCGCCTCCCGCGCCAGCCGGACGGCGTGGACCCGGTTGGTCGCGTGGAGCTTGCGCATCGCGTTCTTGAGGTAGGACTTCACGGTGCTCTCGACCAGGCCGAGGGAGGCGGCGACCTCGCGGTTGCTCTGGCCGAGTGCGACCTGGGCGAGGACGTCGACCTCGCGGGCGGCCAGGCCCGTCGGCACGCCGGGAGTACGACGCGCGGCGGGTGCCGACGCGGGGGAGCGGCCGTGCTCGACCCGGTTGCGCACCTCCACGAGACGGGCTCGCAGCGCCTCGTCCTCGACGAGCGAGGCGAGGTCGGCGAGCTCGTCGGAGATGTCGCGCAGGTCGGCGCGGGTCAGCTGCACCTCGCGTGGCGCGGCGGGGGTGGGCGCCTGGCCGAGGCCGCGCAACGCGCCGACGCGGCGGCGTACCTCGTCGTCGACGGCGATCTCGCGCTCGAGGCGTCGCACGAGCGGCAGGAAGGCGTCGTACCAGACGTCGCCGAGCACGACCTGGGCGCGATGGCCGACGTAGACGATCATCCGCGGTGAGCGGTCGACGACGATCGGCAACGCCGTCACGGTCTCGAGCTGCTCGGCGCGCACCGGACCGTCGTACTGGTGGGTGATGCCGCGGGCGTCGTAGTAGTTGGTCACCGAGACCGGCCGGCCCATCAGCAGCGCCTTGCCGCCGAGGCCGTAGCCCGAGCGCACCCGCAGCCCCTGCAGGGCGCGGGTCTGGGCACTGTGCAGACCGGTGATGGCGAGAGCGGTGCCGTTGTCCACGACCGGACCGCCGAAGGCCATGTCGCTGTGCCCGGTCGCGCGGAACGCCGTCAGCGTGCGCAGCAGCCGACCGCCGTCGGTCGGCGCCTCCTGGGCGAGGTCGAGGGACATGTCCTCCACGGTAGGTGACTGCGGTCACAGGCGGCAACGACGGCACCCTCCTTGGGAGGTAGTACCTCCTTCGAGGGGTTCGGGCCGCCTGTGGCCCGACTCACACTCCCGGCGATCGACCGAACCCGAGGAGTGGATTCCATGTCCGAACGACCGACCCCGATGCGGCGCGTCGCCTTCGCGAGCTGCGCGGGCACGACCATCGAGTTCTACGACTTCTTCATCTACGGCACCGCCGCGGCGCTGGTGTTCCCGACGGTGTTCTTCCCGGCGCTGGGCGACTCCGCCGCGAGCGTGGCCTCGTTCGCCACGTTCGCAGTGGCGTTCATCGCCCGCCCGCTGGGCGCGATCGGCTTCGGGCACTTCGGTGACCGTCTCGGCCGCAAGAGGACCCTGATCAGCACCCTGCTGCTGATGGGCGCCGCGACCGTCGCCATCGGCCTCCTGCCCGGTGCCGCGACGATCGGCGTCGCCGCGCCGATCCTGCTGGTCATCCTGCGCTTCCTCCAGGGCCTGGCCGTCGGTGGGGAGTGGGCGGGCGCGACCCTGCTCGCGGCGGAGTACGCCCCGCCGAACAGGCGCGGTCTCTACGCGGCGTTCCCGCAACTGGGCCCCGCGATCGCGTTCGCGCTCTCCAGCGGCACCTTCCTGCTCGTGAACCGGGTGGTCGGCGAGACCAGCCCGGCGTTCATCGAGTGGGGCTGGCGGGTGCCCTTCGTCGCCAGCGCGCTGCTGGTGATGATCGGTCTCTACGTGCGGCTGAAGGTCGAGGAGACCCCGATGTTCCGCGAGACCACGCGCACCCGCGCCAGCACCCAGGGACCGCTCGCCGCGGCGCTGCGCAACCAGTGGAGGGAGATCCTCCTCGGCGGTGGATCCCTCGCGATGCTGTTCGCGTTCTTCTACGTCGGCACCGCGTTCCTGACGTCGTACGGCACCACCGTGGTCGGCCTGTCCCGCGCGTCCGTGCTCACCATGGGCGTCGTCGGTGCCGTGGTGTTCGGCGTGATGATCACGCTGTCCGCCGTGTTCAGTGACCGGATCGGCCGCAAGAAGGTCGTTCTCGCCTCCTGCCTGGTCGCCGTCCCGTGGGGCTTCGCGCTCTTCCCGATCCTCGACCGCGGCACGGCGACGGCGTTCGCGATCGGCCTGTTCGGCACCCTCGCCATCTTCGCCGTCTCCTACGGCCCGGCCGGCGCCATGCTCCCCGAGATGTTCCGCACCGAGTACCGCTACACCGGCGCCGGGATGGCCTACAACCTGGCGGGTGTGATCGGCGGCGGCACGGCGCCGTACCTCGCCTCCGACTTCGCGGAGGCCGGCAACACCAGCGCCATCGGCTGGATGCTCGCGGCCTTCGGCGCCCTCAGTGTGGTGTGTGTGCTGCTCATGGCCGAGACCCGGCACCGGGTCATGACCGACGCGCCTCAGGAGGCCGACGCGGCGACCCTCGCGGCGGTGAACGTGTAGTCGTCCAGCGGGAAGCGGGTGGCCTCGCGGGCCGCGCTCAACGTGGACGTCGGGCGCAGCAGCACCGCCTCACCGTGCTGGTTGAAGTAGTAGCTCCGAGCGGTGGCGCAGCTGCCCGCGTTGAAGACGGAGTTGCCGAGGAGGCCGGTCATCCGGTCCAGGAACCGGTCGTTGGCCTCCTCGGTGACCTCCACGACGTCGGCACCGCGCTCCCGCATCGCCGTCAGCACCCGCCCCATGTGCGCCATCTGGGTCTCGATCGTGGTGAAGTACGACAGGCCCGAGTAGGAGTAGGGGCTGTTGAGCGAGAAGAAGTTGGGGAACCGCGGGACGGTGATGCCCTCGTAGGCGCAGAAGCGGTTGTCGCGCCACCACCTGCCGAGGTCGCGGTCCTCGCGGCCGACGATCTGCACGGCCGGGAAGTTCACGTCCCACAGGTTGAAGCCGGTGGCGAGCACGAGGACGTCGAGGTCGACCCGGTTGCCGTCGGCGGTGACGATGCCCCCGGCGTCGACGTGGTCGATCGACGTGGTCTCCAGGTCGACGTGCGGCTTGGTGAACGTCGGGTAGTAGGTGTTGGAGAAGGTCGGCCGCTTGCAGCCGAAGTCGTAGTCGGGCGTGAGCCTGGCCCGCAGCTCCGGGTCCTTGACCTGTCGCTTGAGATGGGCCGCGCACACCCGCTTGCCGACCGCGTTCGCCCAGGGCAGGTCGCGGAAGTGCAGCACACCGGCGACCATCATCACCTCGAGGATCGAGGTCCCGACCAGACGCGTGGCCTTCTGGGTCAGCGGCACCTTCGCGAACGCGCCGCGCACGACGCCGGGCACCGGCCCGTCCAGCTTGGGGCTCACGTAGATCGGCGTGCGCTGGTAGACGGTCAGATGGTCGGCCACCTTCGCCAGCTCGGGGATCAGCTGCACGGCGGTGGCGCCGGTGCCGATGATGCCGACCCGCTTGCCCTCGAGCTCGATGGCGTCGTCCCAGCGCGTCGTGTGCACGACGGTGCCCGCGAAGTCCTCGACGCCCGGGATGTCCGGCAGCCTGGGCTGGGACAGGAAGCCGGTCGCGGTCAGCAGGAAGCGGCCGCGCACGACCTCGCCGCCGGCGATCGTGACCTCCCACGCGGAGGTCTCCTCGTCCCAGCGCGCGCCCTCGACGACGGTGCCGAAGCGCATGTGGCGGCGCAGGTCGTACTTGTCGGCGACGTGCAGCGCGTACCTCTTCAGCTCCGGCCCGGGAGCGAACAGTCGCGACCAGTGGGGGTTCGGCTCGAACGAGTAGGAGTACGTCGAGCTCGGGATGTCCACCGCGAGACCGGGGTAGCGGTTGACATGCCAGGTGCCGCCGAGGTCGTCCTCGCGCTCGAGGATCACCAGGTCGTCGTACCCCTGACGCTGCAGCTCGATCGCGGCGCCCATGCCGCCGAAGCCGGCGCCGACGATGACGGCGTCGTGGACGCCGGGGGCGTGGAGACTGCTCATCGGGTGGTCCTCTCGGTGGCGGCGTCGGCGAGACGCTCGGTGTAGGTCGTGCGGGCGGCGTGGTCGGGGCGGAGGGCGCGGTCGTCGCGCATCAGCCGGCGGAACCGGTCGAGGAGCGGCACGGGCACCAGATGGGCGCCGGTGGCGAGCGCGCCGACGTACCGGGGGACGGCGATCTCGGCCTCGCGACCGCCGACGGAGCCGACCACCGCCTCCGCGATCCGCTGCGGGCTCACCTTGGGGATGGGCCTCATGTCGAGTCCCGAGGCGAGATCGGTGTCGACCGCGGACGGCAGCACGGCGGTGAGCGTGACGCCGTGGGGCGCCATCTCCAGGCGGGTCGCGGCGGTGAGGCCGACGACGGCGAACTTGCTGGCGTTGTAGACCGCGAGTCCCGGGATCGGGAACCTGCCGGCCAGCGAGGCGACGTTGACGACGTGACCGCGCCGGCGCTCGACCATGCCGGGCAGCACCCGGCGCATGCCGTGCAGGACGCCGTGGACGTTGACCTCAATCATCAGCCGGTCCAGCGCGGGATCCATGTCGAGGAAGGGGCCGTTGGGCATCACGCCGGCGTTGTTGACGAGGACGTCGACCGGGCCGTGCTCCGCCTCGGCGGCGCTCACGAAGGCGTCGTACGACGCCCGGTCGGCGACGTCGAGGAGATGGGCGCTCGCCCCGGTCTCGTCGGCGGTGGCGCGCGCGGTCGTCGTGTCGAGGTCGCCGAACGAGACCTTCGCGCCGCGGGCCACGAAGGCCTGGACCGTGGCGCGGCCGATGCCGCGGGCGCCGCCGGTGATCGCGACATGCGCGCCGGCGAGGTCGATCGGGGTCGGTCGCGTCATCGGGGTACCTCCGGGGATGTGATCTGGTCGCGCAGGTGTTGCGCGACCAGATCGGGGGTGGTGCGGGCGGCCGTGGCGCGGACCTGCTCGACGCGGGCTCCGTCCATGAAGTTCGCGCCCATGGCGTCGAGGTCGGCGAGGGTCGGCTCGATCCGGGCGACCCGGGCGCCGGCGGCACGCAGCGCGGCGACCTCCCGGTCGACCCGCCGGGACATCGGGCGGCGCAGCAGCCGCTCGACCCGGGCGGGTCCGCGGGCGGGTGCGGCGCCCGGGCTGGACATGGGGGCGACCACGACGACCTCGTCGATCCGGCCGTCGTGGACCTGGGGGAGCAGGAGGTCGGCGGAGGTGGGGGAGACGGCCCCGCCGTCGAGGAGGGCCCGGCCGCCGATGCGCACCGGCGGGAACCAGCCGGGGATCGCCCAGGAGGCCGCGATCGCCTGTCCCAGGTCGGCCTTCGGCGCACCGGGGTGGCCGAGCGGCACGCGTTGTCCGGTGCGGGTGTCGGCCGCGACCAGCCAGGTCTGCGGGTGCCTCGACCAGCCGGTCGCCGGGTCGGCCAGGGCGTCGCCGAGGTCGACCAGCCACTGCGCGTCCCCGCCGCCGCGGGGGAGCAGGCCGGCGAGCCCGGCCAGCAGGTCCGCCCGTCCGGTCAGGGCGGCGCGGGTGAGGCCGAGGCCGGGCCAGGTGGGCCGGGGCGGGCCGGGCAGGGCACCCGGGGCGCGGGGTGAGGACAGGTGCGCGGCGACGAGCCGGTCGCCGCCGTCGTGGATCGCGCTGCCGGCCACGCCGGAGCCGAGCAGCGCGACCAGCTCAGCCCCTGCCGACGTACCGATGAGGACGTCGGGGGTGCGGGGCTCCCAGCCCTGTCGCTCGAGCTCGGCGAGGACGGCGGCGCTCCACGCGAAGCCCAGCGTGCCGCCGCAGCCGATGACCAGTGCGCGCCCCATGCGGGCCTCCTGCCGATCCTGAAGGACAAAGCGGAATGAGATGTCAGTTACGGAACGTATCGTCAGTTCTGCCGATCTGCAATAGGCTCCGATGTCATGACGGCGACCACGGAGGGGCTCTCGCGGCTGGAGAGGCGCAAGGCCGAGACCCGGCGCGAGATCATCGAGGCCGCGTTCACCTGCTTCGCCGAGCAGGGCTACCACGCGACCGGCATCGCCGACATCGCCGCGCGGCTCGGCATCGGGCACGGCACCTTCTACCGCTACTTCGAGAACAAGCGCGACATCGTCGAGCACGTCATCGACGACCTGATCGGCCGCATCGTCGATGCGCTCGGCGCGGACAATGCGCCGGAGGCCGTCACCACGCTGGAGGGATACCGGGCCCAGACCGAACGGATCGGCGCCGCCCTCGCCCGGATCTTCAGTGACGACCCGCGGGTGCCCCAGCTGCTGCTGTCCGCCGCCGGCATCGACGACGCCATGCGCGAGCGGATGCTCGACCTGTTCGCCACGACCACGCCGCTCACAGCGGCGTACCTCGAGCACGGGGTGCGGCTCGGCTACCTGCGGGCCGAGCTCGACGTCGAGCCCACGGCGCAGGCCATCAACGGGATGATCCTCGGCTCGGTCCTCGTGGGCCTGCGTGATCCCGCCCCGGAGCGGCAGGCGCGGCTCAGTGCCGCGATCCGCGCGGTGATGTACGACGGGATCGCCGCGCGCTGATCCGCCCGGCGCCCGCCCGTCTTGCCGCCGTCTGGCGAGTCGACAGTGCAAGGTCTTGTATGTAGCCTTGATCGGTAGTGTTTATAACCATTACTGATTCGAGGGCCTGACATGTGGTTGGTCGCGGCATTCGCGCTCGCGGGCGGGCTCGCCCAACTCGTCGACGGCACGCTCGGCATGGGCTTCGGCGTGACCTCGGCGACGGTGCTGCTGGCCCTCGGAGTCGCCCCGGCCACGGCGAGTGCCGCGACCCACGCGGCGAAGCTCCCGACGACCTTCGTCTCGGGGATCTCGCACTGGCGGGCAGGCAACGTCGATCCCCAGGTGCTGGTGCGCGTGGCCCTGCCGGGCGCGGTCGGTGGCTTCCTCGGCGCTGTCATCCTCACCTCGATCAGCCTGGAGGCGGCGAAGTCGTCGATGGCCGGCCTGCTGATCTTCTTCGGCCTGGTGATCCTGGTCCGCTTCGGCTTCGGCCTACGGATCATCCCGGTGCCGAAGTCCGGCCACACCGCTCGCTGGCTCTCGCCGATCGGCCTGCTCGGCGGCTTCGTCGACGCCACCGGCGGCGGTGGCTGGGGTCCCGTCGTGACCCCCAGCCTGATGACCGTGACCAGCCACGAGCCGCGGCGGGTGGTCGGCACCACCAACGCCGCCGAGTTCGTCGTCGCCCTCTCCGTCTCGTCCGGCTTCGTCACCGGCGCCGCGCACCAGGACATCCCGTGGCTGCCCGTCCTCGGCCTGGTCCTCGGCGGCGTCCTCGTCGCCCCGATCGCCGCCCGTCTGGCCGGCCGCCTCCCGCACGCGCCGATGGGCGCCATGGTCGGCGGCCTGGTCATCCTGGTCAACGCCGTCACCGTCGTCGGCGCGGTGGCCGACCTGCCCATCGTCCTCGACGTCGCGCTGATCGTCGGGTGGCTGGCGCTCGTCGGCCGGATCGCGTGGCGGGCGTGGGGCCGGGAGAGGGCTGCGGCCGCCGAGCGGGACGCGGTGCCGGTCCCGGCCTGAGGCGGCCTGACCCGGCCTGGCCCTACCGGGGCTGGGTCAGGAGAACGCGACCGGGGGGATGTCGGTCCGCACGAGTCGCACCTGGCGCGGCGGTATCCGCTCGGGCAGGTACGAGTAGCCGGTGTCGAACTCAACGAGGTCGTCGTCCGCGACGCCGTCGACCTGCCACAGGTCCACCGGACCACCCGTGTTGTTGATCCGGATGAACCAGTCCACCTCTCCCTCGTCGCAGAGGAAGCAGCCCTCCACCTCGGGCCCGTCGCTGCCCGCGATCCCCGGCGCGGCGCCCATGCGGGACCAATCGAGGCCGTGCGTGGAGATCGAGGCCCGGTTGAGGCGCGAGCTGAGGTGGAAGTGAGCCATGACGCGAGCGTAGGGCGACGACGATCCACAGCGCCTCCGCATTTGCGGGCTGCCGCGTTGGGATCAGCGCCACTGTGCCCTGGTGCCGAACGGTGCCGCCGTCCTGAGGCCGTCGCACGTCCACCTCGACCGTCACGAGGAACTTCACCTAGGCCTGGGGCCTGAGCAGGCGCGCGCACTCCTCGACCAGCCGGACCCGGAGCGGAGCACCTCGCTCGACGAACCCGCGCTGCGCCTCGGCGCACGCCGCCTTGCCCTTGGCCGTCTCGATCCGGACCAGCTCGAAGCCCAGGTCCCGCAGGTCGTACGGCGCCGCACCGAGACCCTGTGGCGGCGGTCGGATGACGGCAAGGGCAAGAATGAACTCCTGTACGGCACCCATTGGTGATCTAGTTCTTCGAGCCCTGAGCCGAACGAGAAGGGTTCACAAGTTGGAGGACTGCTCCTCATCCACAGGGCGCGGCGCGGAGACTCGAGTTTTGTCGGCGGATCCGGCTACGGTTCTCAGCAAGTCAGGTTAGGAGGCCGAGGTTGAGGATCGCGGGACTGTTCGCCGGTATCGGTGGCATTGAGCAGGGGTTCCGCCGCGCCCTCGGGGACGGGGTCGAGACGAGCCTCCTGTGTGAGTGGTGGGAGCCCGCCCAGGACGTGCTCCGAGCGCGGTTCCCCGATGTTGAGCTTCACCCCGACGTGCGCGAGTTGCGAGACCTGCCGAGGGGCCTTGATCTGCTCTCCGCAGGCTTTCCCTGCACCGACCTGTCGCAGGCCGGCCGCACGGCTGGGATCACGGGCGAGGCGTCTGGACTGGTCTCCAACGTCTTCGAGGCGCTGCGCTTGACGGCTGCAAGCAAGCACCGGCTGCCCTGGCTGATGATCGAGAACGTACCGAACATGCTCACGCTCGACAAGGGCAAGGCGATGGCCTACCTCGTGCGGGAGATCGAGTCGCTCGGCTACCGCTGGGCCTACCGAGTGGTGGACTCTCGGTTCACGGGTGTGCCGCAACGTCGTCGTCGCGTGATCCTGCTGGCATCGGCGACCGATGACCCCCGACGTGTCCTGTTCGCTGATGAGGCTGGGGAGCGACCGGAGACGGACCTCAAGGCCGATGCGTTCGGCTTCTACTGGACTGAGGGCAAGGGAGGGCTTGGCTGGGCGCAGGACGCTGTGCCGACCCTCAAGGGTGGCTCTACGGTCGGCATCCCGTCGCCCCCGGCGATCTGGGTGCCGGGTGCCCCTGACGACCGCCTGTTCGTCACCCCAAGTGTCGAGGATGCCGAGGCGATGCAGGGCTTTGAGCGTGGCTGGACCAACGTGACGACCACGGCGAGGAAGAACGGACCTCGTTGGAAACTGGTCGGCAATGCGGTGACCACGCGGGTGGCTGAGTGGGTCGCAGGGCGGCTCGATGAGCCGGGTGACCTGGTGATCGATCTCGACGGCTCCGAGGTGAGTCACCGCTGGCCTACGGCGGCATGGGGAGAGAACGGCAAGGCGCACAAGGTGGCGATCTCCGAGTTCCCTCTCCTCGCGTCGTACGAGCATTTGTCGTCCGTGGTCGATCTCAGCGAGGCCGCTCCGCTAAGTGCTCGCGCGATCAACGGCTTCCAGAACCGTTTGTCGCAGGGCAACCTCGGACGCTTCGAGGGCTTCCGTGACGACGTTGCCCGCTACCGCGAGACGGCGTGGTCGAACAAGTTCGGCAGCGCGGTTCTACCGATCCCTGTGGCGAAGGTGAGCTAGCCTCGCCTTCGTGCATGGACCGGAGATCTTGACGAGGTACTTGACCGAGATCGGTCCACCAGACAAGAACGGCGTTCGCTGGCAGTACCACTCCAGATCTGACCGGCACTCCAAGGTTGGGTGTTGGGGAGTCGCGTTCGATCTCCTCCGCACGTCGTCTCTCATGCAGGCTCACGCCGCGAGCGGCAAGGTGATCCTTGGGGTCAACCACGAGATGCGTGACTACGGTACCGGGCGCAAGAAGGATCTCGACCTGGTGATCGCTCGACCCAACGGTGACGTGCCGGACAAGGGTCCATCCTTCAAGTCGCTCGTGGACCAGTACAAGATCGTGCTCACCGTCGAGGAGCAGAAGCAGCTCGACAAGCTACCGGATCTCCCGGTCGCACCTGTCGGAGCGGTATTGGTCGCGCTGGAGGCCAAGGCGTGCATGACGGCGCATGTAAAGTCGCTGCCGAGGCTCTATGACGAGCTCAACTCCTCGCACCTGTGCGTGCATGGGGCATCGGTGCAGGCACTCGCCATCGCCTACGTGCAGGTCAACCACGCGGACACGTTCGTCTCTCCGATCATCAACTCGAAGGACATTGCTCGCGGCCTCGATCCCGAGATCTCCCTACACAAGCAGCCGAGCGACACTCAGCGTGTGCTTGACAAGGTGGCCGAGATCCCGAGGCGCAGTAACAACAAGGGCACGGGCTTCGACGCCATCGGCATCACAGTGCTCGATCTGGTCAACGATGGATCACCCGTAGCCCTGCTGGAGGATGCGCCGGCGCCGAAGAAGGGCGACCACTTCCACTACGGCTCGATGATCGTGCGGATGGCGAACGAGTACGACGCCACGTTCGCTCACATCTGACGCTGGCCATAGGTTGGGCTGCATGACCCGAAGGTCGTGGGCTACGAGTGCTGGCACTCGAACGTCGATGGTTGGGAATCGCCGAGCCGATACCAAACCAGAGATTGCTCTCCGGTCCGCACTGCACGCCGCTGGCTATCGCTTCCGCAAGGACTACCGGCTCGACCTAGGCGACGTGAAGGCGAGGCCCGACCTTGTGTTCACGAGGGCGAAGGTCGCCGTGTTCGTGGACGGCTGCTACTGGCACAGCTGTCCCGAGCACGGCACTCAGCCGAGATCGAATGCCGACTATTGGACGCCGAAGTTGGCGCGCAACGTTGAGCGTGACCGCGAGCACGACGCTGCACTCCGGGAGGCAGGTTGGACGGTGGTCCGCATCTGGGAGCACGTCCCGGTCGCGGAGGCCGTGGAGTTTGTGTCTCGCACCGTGACTCACGGATAAGTGTCTGCGCATGGGGTCTGCGCATGGGGTTGCCGAACACTGGACGGGCGAGGGAAAGGTCTGCCCCATTGCTGAGTAGCCTCCATGTGCGGGGCACGCTGAATGTGACCGAGGCACGACCAACCTCGAACGGTTCGTGTTCCCGCTTGGCGCCATGCCCTTTCACGCGTTCCTCAGTACCTTTGCTTCAATACGCGAACTCACTCTGGCTCGGCGGCGGCAAGCAGTCGCTTGCACTCCTCGATGAGCCGGGCCCGGAGCGGAGCGCCTCGCTCGGCGAACCCGCGCTGCGCCTCGGCGTACGCCGCCTTGCCCTCGGCCGTCTCGATCGGGACCGGCTCGAAGCCCAGGTCCCGCAGGTCGTAGGGTGCCGCGCGCATGTCGAGCGTGCGGATGTCCCAGGCCAGCTCGAAGCAGTCGGCGACGAGGTCGGAGCCGATCATGGGGGACAGCCGGAAGGCGTGCTTGTAGAGGTCCATGCCGGCGTGCAGGCAGCCGGGCTGCTCGAACGCGGGCCGGTCGTCGCGACCTGGGCGCAGCGTGTTGAGCGGTCGCGCGGGCGGGGTGAAGAAGCGGTAGGCGTCGAAGTGGGAGCACGTGATGCGGTGGCCCTCGACGACCTCGTCGGTGCCGGCGGGGCCGAGGCGCAGCGGCCAGTCGGCGTGGCGGGTCTCGTCGTCGGCGAGGCGGTAGACCATGGCCCACTCGTGCAGGCCGAAGCAGCCGAAGTGCGGCGCGCGGGCCGCGGTCGCGGTGAGCAGGCGGTGGAGCGACTCGACGAGGGGGCGCTGCGAGGCGACATACTCGGCCGTCACCGCCACCGGGCTGGGTGAGGCCGAGCCGGCGGTCGGTGCGGGGCGCACGACTCCGTAGCCCTTCAGGTCCGCGTACTCCGCCGCGTCCTCCAGGGCGACGCCGAACCCCGGGTGCCAGCGACGCAGCTGGGCGGGACGGTAGGAGTAGTAGGTGAACAGGAAGTCGAAGACCGGGTGCTTCTCGCGCACCTCGCGGCGGGCGAGGTGCGGGGCGACGTAGGCGTCGATGCGCGCGGCGTGTGCGGCCACCCGCTCGCGCCACTCGGCGGCGGCGAGCACCACGTCCTGCGCATTCACGACCGGCAAGCCTAGGTCGATAGGCTCGCCGGGTGCGCATCGTCAGATTCACCACAGGCGAGGAGCCGTCGTACGGCGTCCTGACCGGCGAGATCGACCAGTACGGACAGCCCGCCGACGACGCGGTGATCGTCGGCCTCGCCGGCGACCCGCTCTACGTCGGGATCAAGCTCCTCGAGAAGGAGTACCGCCTCGCGGACGTGCGCCTGCTGGCGCCGGTCCTGCCGCGCAGCAAGGTGATCGGCATCGGCCGCAACTACGCTGCGCACGCCGCCGAGCTCGGCAACGAGGTGCCCGCCGAGCCGGTGATGTTCCTCAAGCCCAACACCAGCGTGGTCGGGCCGAACGACGCGATCCTCTACCCGCGGCAGAGCCAGGAGGTCCACTACGAGGGCGAGCTCGCCGTCGTCATCGGCCGGATCTGCCGCGACGTTCCCGTCGAGCAGGCGACAGACGTGATCCACGGCTACACGCTCGCCAACGACGTCACCGCCCGCGACCTGCAGCGCGCCGACGGCCGGTTCACCCGGGCCAAGGGCTTCGACTCGTTCTGCCCGCTCGGGCCGTGGATCGAGACCGACCTCGACCCCCACGACTTCACCGAGGGCCGGCGGATCCAGACCTTCCTCAACGGCGACGTCGTCCAGGACGGTACGACGGCCGACATGGTCTTCGACGTCCCCGCGCTGATCGCCTACGTGTCCGGCGTGATGACGCTGCTGCCCGGTGACGTCATCCTCACCGGCACCCCCGAGGGTGTCGGCCCCCTGCAGGTCGGTGACGAGGTGGAAGTCTCGATCGACGGTCTCGGAACCCTCACGAACAAGGTGGAAGCACGCGCATGAGCACAACCGATCCGACCACGTCCGCGCCTGTGCGAGTGAGGATGGCCCCGTCGCCGACCGGCAGCCCCCACGTCGGCCTGGTCCGCACCGCGCTCTTCAACTGGGCGTTCGCACGCCACCACGGCGGCACCTTCGTCTTCCGCATCGAGGACACCGACAAGGAGCGCAGCACCGACGAGTCGCTGAGCTCGATCATCGACCTGATGCGCTGGCTCGGGCTCGACTGGGACGAGGGCCCGGAGGTCGGCGGCCCGCACGCGCCGTACTTCCAGAGCGAGCGCGGCGACAAGTACGCCGATGCGCTGGCCCGGCTGAAGGACAGCAGCTTCACCTACGACTGCTACTGCACCACCGACGAGGCCACCGCGCGCCGCAAGGCGGCCGGTTCCAAGGTGCAGGGCTACGACGGCTTCTGCCGCGAGCTGACCGCCGAGCAGGTCGCGGCGTTCGAGGCCGACGGACGCCGGCCGGTCGTCCGGTTCCGGATGCCCGACGGCTCCATCACGTGGAACGACCTGGTCCGCGGCGAGGTCAGCTTCGAGACCGAGTTCGTCCCCGACTTCGCGCTGTGCCGCGCCAACGGCGACCCGCTCTACACACTGGTCAACCCCGTCGACGACGCGCTGATGGAGATCACCCACGTGCTGCGCGGCGAGGACCTGCTGTCCTCGACGCCCCGCCAGATCGCGCTCTACGAGGCGCTCAAGGAGATCGGCATCGCCACGGCGACGCCGGAGTTCGGCCACCTGCCCTATGTCATGGGCGAGGGCAACAAGAAGCTCTCCAAGCGCGACCCGGAGGCGCACGCGCTGGCCTACCGCGACCAGGGCTATCTGCCGGAGGGACTGCTCAACTACCTCGCCCTGCTGGGCTGGGCGATCGCGGCCGACCGCGACGTCTTCAGCCTGGAGGAGATGGTCGAGGCGTTCGACATCAAGGACGTCGTCGCCAACCCGGCGCGCTTCGACCTCAAGAAGTGCGACGCCATCAACGCTGCCCACATGCGGCTGCTGTCGACGGACGAGATCACCCACCGGGCCCTGCCGTTCCTCAAGCGCGACGGCGTCGTGGCCGATCCGGTGACCGACGCGGACGCGCAGCTGCTGGAGCTCGCGATGCCGCTCGTGGCCGAGCGGATCAACAAGCTGGCCGAGGCCAGCGCGATGCTGGGCTTCCTCTTCGTCGACGAGGACGCCTTCACGGTCGACCCCGAGGACGCCGCCAAGCAGATCGGGGAGTCCGGGATCCCCGTCCTGCAGGCGTCGTACGACGCCCTGGCGGCGTTGCCGACCTGGTCGACCGACGCGATCCAGGCCGCTCTGCAGGCCGCGCTGGTCGAGGGCCTGGGCCTCAAGCCCCGCAACGCCTTCGGCCCGGTCCGGGTCGCCGTGACCGGCAAGCGGATCTCCCCGCCGCTGTTCGAGTCGCTGGAGCTCCTCGGTCGTGATCGCAGCCTCGGGCGGCTGCAGCGTGCCCTCGGCTGAGGAGGGCGGCGCCGGCCCGGCCGGACTGCGGTACGACGAGCTCCACCTGCGCGGGCCGGGCGGCGCCTGGCGCCCCCTCGTCGGTGTGGCGCTGGTCGCGGTGCTCTTCTTCGCCGGGCAGTTCCTGCTCACGGCGTTCTTCGCCGTCTTCTTCCTGCTGACCTCGCGCGACACCTACGAGATCGCCGACCGGCTGGGCGGCGACCCGGTCACGCCGGCCTTCCTGGCCTACGTCAACCTGGGCTGGGCCCTCGCGATCCCGGCCGTGCTGGTCGTCGCGCTCCTGCTGCACCACCAGCGGCCGGGCCTGGTCGCGTCGGTCGTGGGGCGGCTGCGGTGGCGGTGGCTCGTCGTCTGTCTCGGCCTCGCCGTCGTCGCGCTCGCCCTCACCGTCGCCGTCTCCAGCGTGCTGCCCGACCAGGGCGCCGGCACCATCGACACGGCCGGCGGCGCGAACCCCTGGACCCCGACGGTGCGTGACTTCCTGCTCGTGGTGCTGCTGCTCACGCCGCTGCAGGCGGCGGGGGAGGAGTACGTCTTCCGCGGGTACCTCGCGCAGGCGTTCGGCGGCCTCACCGCCCGTTTCGGGTCGCGTGTGAGCGCGGCGGTCGCGGTCGGCGTACCCGCGCTGCTGTTCGCGCTCGCCCACGGTCTCGGCCAGGACGCGCCGATCTTCTTCGACCGGCTCGCCTTCGGTGTGGTGGCCGGCCTGCTGGTGATCCTGACCGGCGGCCTCGAGGCGGCCATCGCGATGCACGTCCTCAACAACTTCCTGGCCTTCGGCCTCGCCCTCGCGTTCAGCGACATGACCGAGGCACTCAACCCCACCGGCGGGAGCTGGTGGGCCGTCCCGGTCACGCTGGTGCAGTCGATCAGCTATCTGCTGCTCGCCGTCTGGGCAGCGCGCCGGCTGGGCGTCGCGAACCGCACCGGAGAGGCCGATGGCGGGGCCATTTTGGAGCCGCGCCGCGGGCTTGTGTAATGTTCCGAGTCGGCCCGGTCCTCCGGGAGCGGGCCGACGCAGCAGTGGTCTATGGTGTAATTGGCAGCACGACTGGTTCTGGTCCAGTTAGTCTAGGTTCGAGTCCTAGTAGACCAGCGAGTTCTCGCGAGAAGGCAGGAGCAGACGCCGATTTGGCGCTGCGAAAGTCGGATCGGTAGAGTTCCGCAGGTTGCTCGACAGAGCGACATGCCCCCGTTGTGTAGCGGCCTAGCACGCCTGCCTCTCACGTAGGTAGCGCCGGTTCGAATCCGGTCGGGGGTACAGATTCGGGCCCGGTCCATCAGGACCGGGCCCGAGTGCGTTTTGCGAGGATGGTGCCGTGAGCTACGACATCACGCTGGCTGCCCGAGCCGACGGGCAGGACTGGGACGACGTCCTCGACGCGCTCGAACTGGCCGCACTCGCCGACGTCCCGCTGTCGCCGGAGGGTCGGGCCGCGGGGATGCGCGTGCTGGATCGGATCGGGGTCCGCGTCGCCGGCACCCTCGGGGGCTGGAACCGCTTCGAGCCGACTGCCGACGGCACTCTCGTCGGCACGCTCACTGCGACCGAAGGTGGGGTCCAGGTGAGCCTGCACGACGACAGCGCCTTCGTGTCGTTCCCGTACTGGGACCAGTCGGACCCGGACGCCTTCCACGCCGCGGTCGCCGCGGTGGTGCGTATCGTCGGCGAGGAGACCGGGTACGACGCGTACGACCCCCAGACCGGTAGCGACTTCGACACGACCTTCGCCGACGCCGGCGGACTGGACCTGGTTCGTCGGCTCCGGGCAGGGGAGGAACCGGGCACCGCGCCGCGGGTGGACGTCGCCCGCGCCGTCGTGTTCGGGATCGGCGTGGCGATGGTGGGCGTGCTGGTCCTGCTGCTGCTCCGCTGACCGGGACCCGTATGGGCTCAGCCGCCGGCCGTGGTCCTTCGCTGCGCCGACGCCCCCTTCGCCGCGCGCGTCCTCGGAGGGGTGGGCTCCGTCCCCACGATCGCGAAGATCGGTGCGGTGACCTTCTCCAGCGCTGCCACCGCCTCCGCATGCCGCTCGGCGAGCGTCGCGACCACGTCGGCGAGCTGAGCCTGGGCCTCGGCGAGCGTGTGGACGGTGTCGGCGAGCTCGCGCTGGCGGACGATGAAGTCCTGCAGCGGCTGGGCGGTCGAGCCGGCCAGACTGGTCACGGCTCCGGCCATCCCCGCGACGGCGCCGGCGAGCTCGCCGACCTGCTGGGCGAGCTCGTCGGGCCGGGTGACGCCCGTGACCGCGGTGTCGCGGACGCCCCGCAGGACATCGGTGGTGAGCTTGAGCGCCACCTGCTGGGACTTGATCAGCAGGTCCAGGGGGGTGAGCGGAGCATCGGCCATGCCCCCAGCGTGGCAGAACGAGAGCTGCAGGCGTGACCGTCATGTCCGATTTCCGCGAGAGACTGTCGGTGGGGCCCGGCAGGATGGGGGACATGGAGAGCACAGTGACCGCGCCGGAGCGGCTCGACTTCGAGCACTGCTACTCGGCCGTCCAGTCGCGCGACCGCCGCTTCGACGGTGTCTTCTACACCGCCGTCCGCTCGACCGGCATCTACTGCCGCCCGTCCTGCCCGGCACGGACGCCCGCCTCCCGCAACGTCTCCTTCCACCGCACCGCCGCGGCCGCCCAGGCGGCCGGCTATCGCGCGTGCAAGCGCTGCCTGCCCGACGCGACGCCCGGCAGCCCGGAGTGGGACGTCGCGGCCACGGTCGCCGGCCGCGCGATGCGGCTGATCGCCGATGGCGTCGTCGACCGCGAGGGTGTGGAGGGCCTGGCGGCGCGCCTCGGCTACACCTCGCGTCACCTGTCGCGACTGCTGACCAGCGAGCTCGGTGCCGGCCCGCTCGCGCTCGCCCGCACCCAGCGCGCGCAGACCGCTCGCGCGCTCGTCGAGAGCACGACGCTCGGCCTCGCCGACGTCGCGTTCGCATCCGGCTTCTCCAGCGTGCGGCAGTTCAACGACACGATGCTCGAGGTGTACGACGCCGCGCCGAGCCAGCTGCGCAGTCGCAGGAAGCCTGCGGGCAGCCAGGTCCCGGGCGCGATCGACCTGCGCATCGCCGTGCGTACGCCGTTCCGGGGCAGTGCCCTGCTCCGCTTTCTGGCCGATCGCGCGGTGCCCGGCGTCGAGGTCGCCCAGGTCGGCGAGGACGGCGCCGGCTGGTACGCCCGCACCCTCGACCTCCCACACGGGCCGGGAGTCGCCCGGGTCGAGCTCGGCGATGTCGGGGGAGTCGGGTCGTCGTACCTGCCGCTGCGGTTGATGCTCGACGACCTGCGCGACACCACGGCCGCGCTGGCGCGGATGCGGGCGCTGCTCGACGCCGATGCCGACCCGATCGCGGTCGACGCCCACCTCGCCGCCGATCCGCTGCTCGCCCCGCTCGTGGCGGCGCGCCCGGGGCTGCGGGTGCCGGGCCACGTCGACGGGGCCGAGGTCGCCGTCCGTGCGGTCCTCGGCCAGCAGGTCACCGTGGTCGCGGCGCGGACGGCCGCCGCCCGGCTCGTCGCCGCCCATGGCCGGCCGGTGGCGACGAGGATCGAGGGCCTCACCCATCTGTTCCCGGACGCCG
The DNA here is from genome assembly GCF_030929495.1 of Nocardioides sp. LHD-245. Classification (GTDB taxonomy): domain Bacteria; phylum Actinomycetota; class Actinomycetes; order Propionibacteriales; family Nocardioidaceae; genus Nocardioides. The sequence continues at coordinate 445,991 of NZ_JAVFWN010000001.1, forward strand.
CGACCGTGGCGGCGCTGGCACCCGAGGAGTTCCGGATGCCCCGCGCCCGTGGGCGGGCGCTCGTCGGGCTCTGCGCGGCGATCGCCGCGGGTGACGTCGTGCTCGACCGGGGCCCCGACCGGGGTGAGGTCCGACGCAGGCTGCTCGCGCTGTCCGGCGTCGGCCCCTGGACCGCCGACTACATCGCCCTGCGTGCGCTCGGCCACCCCGACGTGTGGCTGCCGACCGACGTCGGGGTGCGCAACGCCCTCGCCCGGCACGGCGACGCCGACCCGAGTACCGAGATCACCCCCGAGGGATGGGCGCCCTGGCGCTCCTACGCCCTCCTTCACCTGTGGACGTCACTGTCCGAGACGCTGGAAGGATGAGCTGATCATGTGGATCGTCATCGAATCGCCCATCGGGCCGCTACGGATCGTCGAGCAGGCCGGCGCGATCACGGCCATCGAGTTCTCGCCGTTCCGTGACGGCACCGGGCGCCCGCTCGGCGATCGCGCCGACGACGCGCCGGTCCTCGTCGCCGCGGCGCGTCAGCTCGCCGAGTACTTCGCCGGCGACCGGACCGAGTTCGACCTGCCGCTCGCGCCGGCGGGCAGTCAGTGGCAGCGCTCGGTCTGGGCCCAGCTGCTCGGGATCGAGTACGGCGCGACCGCGTCGTACGGCGAGATCGCACTGCGCCTCGGCAAGACCAACGCCGCCTCGCGGGCGGTCGGTACCGCCAACGGGGCCAACCCGATCCCGATCGTGATCCCGTGCCACCGGGTGATCGGCGCCAACGGCACGCTCACCGGGTACGCCGGCGGGCTGGACCGCAAGCAGCTCCTGCTCGACCTGGAACGCCAGGACGCCCTGTTCTGACCGACCCGTCGCGTTCGAACGCGACGGGTCGGTGATTGCTCACTCCGCTGCGGCGCGGCGCAGCGACTCCGAGAGCCGCTCGGCGGCGGCGAGCACGGCAGGTGCGTGCATCCGGCCGGGCTGGCGGGAGAGGCGCTCCAGCGGACCGGAGACCGAGACCGCGGCGATCACCTTGCCGCCGGGGGAGCGGACCGGGGCCGACACCGAGGCGACGCCCTGCTCGCGCTCGCCGACCGACTGCGCCCAGCCGCGGCGGCGGATCGCGGAGAGCTCGGCCGCGGAGAACGCCGAGTTCTGCAGACCGCGGTGGATCCGCTCCGGGTCGTCCCACGCGAGCAGCACCTGCGCGGCCGAGCCGGCGCGCATGGTGAGCTGTGAGCCGATCGGGATGGTGTCGCGCAGCCCCGAGGGCCGCTCCGCCGCGGCGACACACACGCGGTGGTCGCCCTGGCGCCGCCATAGCTGGGCGGACTCGCCCGTGATGTCGCGCAGCCGCGCGAGCACGGGCCCCGCGGTCGCGAGCAGCCGGTCCTCGCCCGCGGCGGCCGACAGCTCGGCCAGGCGCGGGCCGAGCACGAACCTGCCCTGCATGTCGCGGGCCACCAGGCGGTGGTGCTCCAGCGCGACCGCGAGCCGGTGCGCCGTCGGTCGGGCCAGGCCCGTGCCCGCCACGAGTCCGGCCAGCGTGGCCGGCCCGGACTCCAGTGCGGTGAGCACCAGGGCCGCCTTGTCGAGTACGCCGACGCCGCTCGAGTTGTCCATATGGCAATACTGCCGTCTCGGATCCTGGGATGCAAGAGTAGGCTCCGTCACGGTCGGTGGCAGCCGTGCCGTCGAGGAACCGAACGATGAGGAGCGAGTCATGGGCAAGACCCTGGCGGAGAAGGTGTGGGACGAGCACGTCGTCCGTTCGACCCCGGGGGAGCCGGACCTCCTCTACATCGACCTCCACCTCATCCACGAGGTCACCAGCCCCCAGGCCTTCGACGGCCTGCGCCTGGCCGGGCGGCAAGTCCGCCGTCCCGACCTGACGCTCGCGACCGAGGACCACAACGTCCCCACCATCGACTGGGACAAGCCGATCGCCGACCCGGTCAGCAAGACCCAGGTCGACACGCTGCGCAGGAACGCCGAGGAGTTCGGCGTCCGGCTGCATCCGCTCGGCGATGTCGAGCAGGGCATCGTCCACGTCGTCGGCCCGCAGCTCGGCCTGACCCAGCCCGGCATGACGATCGTGTGCGGCGACTCGCACACCAGCACCCACGGTGCGTTCGGCTCGATCGCCTTCGGCATCGGGACCTCGGAGGTCGAGCACGTGCTCGCCACCCAGACCCTGCCCCAGGCCAAGCCGAAGACCATGGCCGTCACCGTCAACGGGTCGCTCCCCGCGGGCGTGACGTCCAAGGACCTGATCCTCTACCTGATCGCCCAGACGGGCACCGGTGGTGGCCAGGGCTTCATCGTGGAGTACCGCGGCCAGGCCATCGAGGAGCTCTCGATGGAGGGCCGGATGACGGTCTGCAACATGTCCATCGAGTGGGGTGCCAAGGCCGGCCTGATCGCCCCCGACCAGACCACCTTCGACTACATCGAGGGCAAGCCGGAGGCGCCGAAGGGCGCCGACTGGGATGCCGCGGTCGCGCACTGGAAGACGCTGGTCACCGACGCGGACGCCCACTTCGACAAGGAGATCGTGATCGAGGCGGCCGATGTCACGCCGTTCGTCACGTGGGGCACCAACCCCGGCCAGGGCGTCCCGCTGGGCGCCAACGTCCCGAGTCCCGAGGACTTCGAGGAGGCCACCGACAAGGTCGCGACCGAGAAGGCGCTCGAGTACATGGGCCTCCAGGCCGGTACGCCGATGCGCGAGATCAAGGTCGACACGGTCTTCGTCGGCTCCTGCACCAACGGCCGGATCGAGGACCTGCGGCTCGCGGCCGAGATCATCAAGGGACACAAGGTCGCCGACGGAACGCGGTTCCTGGTCGTGCCCGGCTCGGTCCGGGTGCGCAACCAGGCGATCGAGGAGGGCCTCGACAAGGTCTTCGTCGAGGCCGGCGCCGAGTGGCGTGGCGCCGGCTGCTCGATGTGCCTGGGCATGAACCCCGACACCCTGGCCCCGCAGGAGCGCAGCGCGTCCACGTCCAACCGCAACTTCGAGGGCCGCCAGGGCAAGGGTGGCCGCACCCACCTGGTGTCCGTGCCCGTCGCCACCGCCACCGCGGTGCGCGGCACCCTGTCCTCGCCCGCCGACCTCGTGCCGGCCACGGTCTGAAACCCCGGTACGAACGGAGATCTGAACCATGGAGAAGTTCACCACCCACACCGGCGTCGGCGTCCCGCTGCGCCGCGGCAACGTCGACACCGACCAGATCATCCCGGCGGTCTACCTCAAGCGCGTGACCCGCACGGGCTTCGAGGACGGACTCTTCGCCGCGTGGCGCAACGACCCGGACTTCGTGCTCAACAACGCCGCCTACAGCTCGGGTTCCGTGCTCGTGGCCGGTCCCGACTTCGGCACCGGATCCTCGCGCGAGCACGCGGTCTGGGCGCTGCAGAACTACGGCTTCAAGGTGGTCCTGTCCTCCCGCTTCGCCGACATCTTCCGCGGCAACTCCGGCAAGGCGGGCCTGGTGGCCGGGCAGATCGACGAGAAGGTCGTCGAGCGGCTGTGGGTCTACCTCGAGGACAACCCTGGCGGCCAGATCACCGTCGACCTCGAGAGCAAGACGGTGACCACGCCGGGCGGCGAGGTCGAGGACTCCTTCGACATCGACGACTACACCCGCTGGCGCCTGCTCGAAGGCCTCGACGACATCGGCATCACGCTCGGCCACGAGGCCGACATCGCGTCGTACGAGTCCGGTCGACCGAGCTGGAAGCCGGTCACCCAGCACGCCTGAAACCGCTCTACGACGGGCCGATTCGCGACATCCGCGGGTCGGCCCGTCGTCATTGCGGCATTCGCCGAGATCGCCCGTAGGGGGCTCGAGGGGCGCCGAGGACGGCCGAATGGGCCGAAATAGCGCCCAAATCACGAAAAAAGACGCAAGAACTTCGGCGTGGTGATTGTGACTGTGCCTGGTAGTGCCTAGCGTTCCCATGAAAGGACGGCTGGGCGAGGGCTCGGCCGCATCAGCACAAGGGACGCCCAGCGCGGCGTTTCGGAAGGACAGGTAGTGAACAAGTCTCAGTTGATCGACGCGCTGGCCGACCGTTTCGAGGGCAGCCGCAAGGACGCGGCTCACGCACTCGACGCGGTTCTCGACACGATCACCCGGCAGGTCGCCAAGGGCGAGAAGGTCGCCATCACCGGCTTCGGCTCCTTCGAGAAGGCCGTTCGCAACGCCCGCTGGGTCCGCAACCCGCAGACCGGCGAGCGTGTGAAGACCAAGAAGAAGTCCGTTCCGAAGTTCAGCGCCGGCGCTGACCTGAAGAACGTCGTCTCCGGTGCGAAGAAGCTCGCGCCGCTGCCGAAGCCCGCAAAGAAGGCCGCTGCTCCCGCCAAGAAGGCCGCGACCACCGCGGTCAAGAAGGCTGCCGCTCCGGCCAAGAAGGCCGCCGCTGCCGCCAAGAAGGCAGCTCCGGCCAAGAAGGCGGCTCCGGCGAAGAAGGCGCCTGCCAAGAAGGCTCCGGCCAAGAAGGCGGCTCCGGCGAAGAAGGCGCCTGCCAAGAAGGCTCCGGCCAAGAAGGCGGCTCCGGCGAAGAAGGCGCCTGCCAAGAAGGCTCCCGCCAAGAAGGCTCCGGCCAAGAAGACCGCGAAGAAGGCCTGACGCCTGCTTCGACGATGACGCCGAACGGGCCGTACTCCGCAAGGAGTACGGCCCGTTCGTCATTGCGGGAGGAGCCCGATCGCGCGGAGCACCTCGGCCGACGATGGGCCCGTCCCCAGGGCGATGGCGGCGGCCAGTCCGTCGACGTCGTCGACGTCGCGGCGCAGGGTCGGCAGCTCGCCGGCCAGCGGCCGGGCCCCCGATCCGGCATGGGCGGCTGCGGAGCCCGGTCCGAAGCGGGGTTCGAAGTCGGCGTACTCCGCGCTGTAGAGCGTGGTTCCCGTTCCGTCGGCGTCGCGGACGAAGCACGGGCCGCGGCGGGATCTCGCATCCGCGAGTGCCGCGGCCAGGTCGGACGGAAGCAGTGCCGGCAGGTCGCCGCAGAGGGCCACGGGGCGCAGGTCCGGCCGCCGGGTGCGCAGGTACGCCGCCGCGTGCCGCAGAGCGGCGTTCAGGCCGCCTCCCGGGTCCGCGCAGGTCGCGGCGCCCCGCGCGGCCAGCCGCGTCGCGAATGCGCCGTCGTCGCTGACCACCAGGACCCCCGCGACGCCGTCGGCGCGCAGGCACGCGTCGACGACGTCGACAGCGAACGCCGCCGCGAGCCGTGCGCGGTGCTGGTCCGGCAGGGTCGACAGCCGGGACTTGCCCGTGCCCGGCGACTTCACTGGCAGCAGCACGGCGAAGGAGCCCGGATGTGTGAACACACATGAATCCTCGCAGGGCCCGCGCGGACCTCGTCGTGGTGGCCCGGGGCGACCGGTAGCCTGCATTCTCGTGACCGTTCGGAAGCTGCAGGAGAAGCGGGGCTGGGCCTTCGACATCGCCGTCCCCATCCTCAAGCCGGCGCTCCTGGCGGCCACCCGACGCGAGTGGATCGGCGGCGAGAACATCCCTGCCTCCGGCGGCTTCATCATCGCTCTCAACCACATCTCGCACGTCGACCCGCTGACGGCGGCGCACCTCGTCTACGACCACGGCTACCTGCCCCGCTATCTCGCGAAGTCGGGGCTCTTCGACAACCCGGCGCTGGGCTTCTTCCTGCGTGGGGCCGGTCAGATCCCCGTCAAGCGCGAGACGAAGGACGCGGTCGGTGCCTACGCCGCGGGGGTGGAGGCGGTCCGCTCCGGCCAGTGCGTCGTCATCTATCCCGAGGCCACCATCACCCGTGATCCCGGCATGTGGCCGATGAAGGGCAAGTCGGGCGCGGCCCGGATCGCGCTCGAGACCGGCTGTCCGGTGATCCCGGTCGGACAGTGGGGGGCGCACGAGATCCTGGCGCCGTACACCAAGCGCCCGCACGTCGTCCCGCGCCGCAGGGTCGTGATGCGTGTCGGGCCGCCCGTCCGGCTCGACGACCTGCGGGCGAAGGAGCCGACGATCGCGGTCGTCAACGAGGCCACCGACCGGATCATGACCGCGATCACCCACGAGCTCGAGCTGGTGCGCGGAGAGACCGCGCCCGCGGAGCGTTACGACATGGCCGTGCACGGCGACCGGTTCAAGAGGAACAAGAAGGCGGCGAGCTGATGGGCAACAAGGTCGCGGTACTCGGTGCCGGCTCGTGGGGCACGGCATTCTCGATCGTGCTGGCCGACGCCGGCAACGACGTGTGCATCTGGGCGCGGCGCGAGGAGGTGGCGGCGGCGGTCAACGAGCGGCACGAGAACGTCGAGTACCTCGCGGGCATCGAGCTGCCGCGCACCATCACCGCCACCCACGACCCGGAGCGGGCCCTCGCGGGCGCCGACGTCGTCGTCCTCGCGGTGCCGTCGCAGTCCCTGCGCGACAACCTCCCGGCCTTCCTGCCGTACGTCGACAAGGATGCCGTGCTGGTCTCGCTGATGAAGGGCGTCGAGCTCGGCACCCTCAAGCGGATGTCGGAGGTGATCGCGGAGGTCGGCGACATCGGCGCGGACCGGATCGCTGTCGTCAGCGGCCCCAACCTGGCCCGCGAGATCGCCCGCCGCGAGCCGGCCGCCTCGGTCGTCGCGTGCGCCGACGAGTCCGTCGCGACGATGCTCCAGCAGCGGGTGCACTCGCCGGCGTTCCGGCCCTACACCAGCGTCGACGTCCTCGGCTGCGAGTACGGCGGCGCCTACAAGAACGTCGTGGCCCTCTGCGTCGGCATGGCGGTGGGCCAGGGCTTCGGCGACAACACCACCGCCTCGCTGATCACCCGCGGCCTCGCCGAGACCGCCCGGCTCGCCATGAATCTCGGCGCCAACCCGCTCACCCTGATGGGCCTCGCCGGCCTCGGCGACCTCGTCGCGACCTGCTCCTCGCCGCTGTCGCGCAACCGCACCTTCGGCGAGAAGCTCGGTCAGGGGATGACCGTCGAGCAGATCTACGCCTCGACCCGTCAGGTCGCCGAAGGGGCGAAGTCCTGTTCCTCGCTGCGCGCCCTCGCGGTCCGGTCCGGCATCGAGGCACCCATCGTCGACGCCGTCGACGAGGTCGTCCAGGGCCGGCTCACCACCTCGCAGCTGATGGACGCGTTCATCTCGCGCGACACCAAGGCCGAGCTGAGCTGAGCTGGATGGCGCGAGCGTGTCGCTCGTTCCTCGCGCCACGCTGCCCCGCCCGGCTGCCTCCGCCCGGCGGCTAGAGGTACGCCGACAGCAGGTCCGCGGCGGCCCGCAGCTCGCGCGCGCGGTCGGGTGCGTGCGCCTCGGACTGCGCCGCCGCGGCGAGGAGGTCGTCCCGCTCGCCCGCGACGAGGGCGCGGACGTCGTCGTCGGTGAGCTCGCGCCGGGGCGCCTCGGCGGAGCCCAGACCGGAGGTGGCGCCGGCGATCGTCCCCGCGCCCGCGGGCCGGGCCGCTCCCGTGTCGGACACCGGCACCGCCTCGGCGTTGGCGATCGCGGCCACCATCGTGCGCAGCACCTTGACGGTGGCGAGGTCGCGCGCGCGCAGCGCCGAGCGGAGATCGTCGCGCAGCCGCGTGGCGAGGTCGGCCACGGTGCTCACGCGTCGATCCGGTCGAGGGCCTGCTTCAGGTCGGCCCACAGGTCCTCGACGTCCTCGATGCCGACGGACAGCCGGACCAGGCCCTCGGGGATGGTGGCCGGCTCGAGCTTCCAGCGGCGCCGCCGCTCGAAGGTCGACTCGACACCGCCCAGGGAGGTCGCGTGCACCCACAGCGACGTCGCGCGGACCAGGAAGTCCCCGGCGTCCGCGCCGCCGGCCAGGACAGGTGCCACGATCGCGCCGAACCCGGGGTAGCGCACCTCCTCGACGGCCCGATGGTCGGCGAGGCGGCGGGCCAGCTCGGCGGCGTTGGCGGCGGCGCGCTCCAGACGTACGTGCAGGGTGCGCAGGCCGCGCAGGGCCAGCCAGGTCTCGAACGGCCCCGGCACGGCACCGGCGAGGTCACGCCGGCCCTTGAGGGCGGCGTACACCTCGTCGTCGGCCACGACGATCGCGCCCATCAGGACGTCGCTGTGGCCGGCGATGTACTTCGTCGCCGAGTGCACGACGATGTCGGCGCCGAGCGACAGCGGCTGCTGCAGCAGGGGAGTCGCGAAGGTGTTGTCGACCACGACCCGGACACCGAGCTCCCGCGCGACGGCGCACAGCGCGGGGATGTCGGCGATCTCCAGCGCGGGGTTGGTCGGCGACTCGAGCCAGAGCAGGGCCACGTCCTCGTCGGCCCGCAGCGCCGCGATCACGGCCGCGGTGTCGCTGGTGTCGACCAGAGTCGCGCGCAGCCGACCCCGCGCCTCGGCGTCGGCGAGCGCGGTCACCGAACCGTTGTAGGCGTGCCGTGGCGCGATCACGCTGCCACCGGCGCCGACCAGGTCGAGGATCGTCGTCACCGCCGCCATGCCCGACGAGAACGCCAGGGCCCGACCGCCCTCCAGCGCGCCCAGCGTCTCCTCGAACGCCGACCACGTCGGGTTGCCGAAGCGCCCGTACTCCAGATCGCCTGTCGCGCCGTACGTCGAGGTCATCGTGATCGGCACGTTCAACGGCTGGTCGGGTCCGTGCGGCGGCCGGCCGGCGGTCACCGCGAGCGTGGCGGGACGCAGCGCCGGGGCAGTCGTGGACGGGTCGTGCGCAGGAGCGGCCATGTCCCAAAGGTAGGGTCATCGCCGATGAGCTCTCCCACCGGCCGCCGTGTCCGCGTCGCTGTCGTCTTCGGCGGCCGCTCCAGTGAGCACGCCATCTCGTGCGTGACGGCGGGGAGCGTGCTGCAGGCCATCGACCGCGAGAAGTACGACGTCATCCCGATCGGCATCGCCACCGACGGCCGGTGGGTGCTCGAGGCGGACGACCCGCAACGCCACCGGATCACCGGCCCCGGTCAGCTGCCCGCGGTCGACGGCGACCGGGCCTCCGTCAGCCTGGCCCGCACGACCGACGGCACGGACCTCGTCGTCAGCGAGCCGTCGCAGGCGCCGCACGCGTTGGGCGAGGTCGACGTCGTCTTCCCGCTCCTGCACGGCCCCTGGGGCGAGGACGGCACGATCCAGGGCCTCTTCGAGATGTCCGACGTCCGGTACGTCGGCTCGGGGGTCCTCGCCTCCGCGGTCAGCATGGACAAGGCGTTCATGAAGATCGTGCTGCACGACGCCGGCCTGCCGGTGATGCCGAGCGAGACCGTCACCGCCCGCCAGTGGGCCGCCGACCCGCAGGCCGTGCGCGAGCGCGTCGCCGTGCTCGGCTACCCCCTCTTCGTCAAGCCCGCCCGGGGCGGCTCGAGCATCGGCATCGCCAAGGCGCACACACCCGACGAGTTCGACGCGGCCCTGGAGGGCGCGCTCGCGCACGATCCGAAGGTCCTCGTCGAGGTCTCCGCCGAGGGCGCCCGGGAGGTCGAGTGCGGGGTCCTCGCGGCGCTCGACGGCGGCGTCGACACCAGCCTGCCGGCGGAGATCCGGATCACCGGCGAACACGAGTTCTACGACTTCGAGGCCAAGTACCTCCCCGAGGAGCACACCGAGCTCGATGTGCCCGCGGTCCTGCCCGACGGCGTCCAGGAGCGGATGCGGGCGATGGCCGCGCAGGCGTTCACCGCGGTCGGCTGCGAGGGGCTGGCCCGCGTCGACTTCTTCCTCATGCCGGACGGCTCGCTGGTCGTCAACGAGCTCAACACGATGCCGGGCTTCACGCCGCTGTCGATGTTCCCGCAGATGTGGGCGGCGACGGGAGTGCCGTACGGCGAGCTCGTCGACCGGCTGCTGACGCTGGCCCTCCGGCGCGACACCGGCCTGCGCTAGGTACAGGTGGGCGTATCGGTCGCGCCCGGCCCGGTGGGGCTCAGTCGCAGTCGTCGACCAGCGTGAGGTGCTTCTTGATCAGGGGCGCCAGCACGGTCATGGCCGCCGGACCCGCGTTGGGCCGGTAGCGCGACGGGATGGTGACCTCGACCCGGGGGCGGTAGCCGGCCGCGGTCAGGGTGAGGTCGAGCCCCTGGTCGTCGTACTGCTGGTCGGGGATGTAGTAGCCGACACCGTCGGCGGACTCGCAGGACGCGGTGAGGTCGAATCCGGCGGGCTTCGCGACGCCGCAGCGGACCACGATCGCCGGGTCGCCGTACGCCGCTGCGGGGGCGTCGGCCGGCTCGATGGAGACCTGCTCCTCGTCGGCGAGCGAGTCGGGCAGGTCGGCCGCGAAGGCGGCACAGGCGGCCCGGTCCGCCGCGGACTGCCGGGGGATGTCGACCTCGACCGGTCCGCCGCACGCCGACAGGCTCAGGGGCAGCGTGAGGAGAGCCGCGAGCGGGACGAGGCGGCCCCGGGAGGAGCGGGGCAACGATCAGATGTGGACGACGGGGCAGGTGAGGGTGCGGGTGATGCCTTCGAGGTTCTGCACCTTGGAGACCACGAGCTTGCCGAGCTCGTCGACGTTGCGGGCCTCGGCGCGCACGATGACGTCGTAGGGACCCGTGACGTCCTCGGCCAGCGTGACGCCGGCGATCGCGCCCACCTCGCGGGCGACCTCGGCCGCCTTGCCGACATCGGTCTGGATCAGGATGTAGGCCTGCACCACCATGGGGTCACGCTCCCGCCGGATGAGTTGGTCGGACGCCTCAACCTACCGCGCACCCCCTGGGAACAGAACCCGCGAGCCGGTGCCGTCTGCCCCTGCGGTCGTCTGGTGGGATGGAGCCATGGCAGATGCGACCGACCGTGACCCGACCCTGGCGGATCTCGGCGAGTTCGGCCTGATCGGCCGGATCAGCGAGGTGGTCGCCGCGACGGCGCCGGGGGAGGACGTGCTGCTCGGCCCGGGCGACGACGCCGCTGTGCTCCGGGTCCGCAAGGGCCATGTCGTCGTCTCGACGGATCTGATGGTGGAGGGACGACACTTCCGTCGTGACTGGGCCGAGGCGGTCGATGTCGGCCACCGGGCCGCGGCCCAGAACCTGTCCGACATCAATGCGATGGGTGGCCGGGCCCAGTGGCTGACCGTGGGGCTCGCCGCCCCCGCCGATCTCCCCGCCGCGTGGGCACTCGACTTCACCCGCGGTTTCGCCGAGGAGTGCGCGCTCGTCGGCGCCGGCCTGGTCGGCGGCGACGTCACCCGGGCCGACGAGATCGTCGTCGCCGTGACTGTGATCGGCGCCTGCGCCGTGTCCCCGGTGCTGCGCTCGGGCGCCGCGCCCGGCGACGTCCTGGCCCTGTGCGGGCGTCAGGGCTGGTCCGCCGGCGGCCTCGCGGTGCTCGGGCGGGGCTTCCGCTCGCCCCGCGTGCTCGTCGACGCCTACCGACGCCCCGCGCCGCCGTACGACGCCGGGCCGATCGCCGCCGAGGCCGGGGCCACCGCGATGATCGACGTGTCCGACGGACTGCTGGCCGAGGCCCGGCACCTCGCCGACGACTCCGGGGTCAGCATCGACGTCGAGACCGGCGCCTTCGAGATCCCCGAGCCGCTCCTGGCCGTCGGTCAGGCGACCGGCGCCGACCCGCTGCAGTTCATCCTCGGCGGCGGGGAGGACCACCCCCTGCTCGCCACCTTCCCGTCCGGCGTCACCCTGCCCGACGGCTGGACCCGGATCGGCTCGGTCGGCACCCGGGCCGACCTGCCCGTCACGGTCGACGGCGGCGCCTACGACGGCCCCACCGGCTGGACTCATTTTTGACCGACCCGGCGCAGATGAAGCTCCCGGACGCGCCGACCCGGCGCAGATGAAGCTCCCGGAGGCGCCGACCCGGCGCAGATGAAGCTCCTGGACGCGCCGACCCGGCCCAGACGAACCTCGACGGCGAACCTCATCTGCGCCGGCCGCGCAAAAACACACCGACCCGTCGCGTTCGAACGCGACGGGTCGGTGAGAGATCAGGTCAGCGGGTGACCTTGCCGGCCTTGATGCAGCCGGTGCAGACGTTGAGGCGCTTGGGGGTGCCGTTGACCACGGCGCGCACACGCTGGATGTTGGGGTCGAAGCGACGCTTGGTGATCTTGCGCGACCACGGCCGGTTGTTGCCGAACGTCGGCTTCTTGTCGCAGATGTCGCACACGGCGGCCATGGTTGTCACTCCTGGAGATTGCTCGTCACTAAGTCTTGTACGCCGGGCGCGCAGAGGGCGCTTCGGGCAACCGGACGAGAATAGCCGACGCGACCGTGCGGACCGAAATCGGCGGAGCCCGCGGCACGTGCCCTAGGGTGACCTCGATGGACGAGCGGACGGCGCCCGGGGAGCGGCGCAGCGGCATCGCGCTGGCGTCGGTCGTCCGGTTCGTCGACATCGCCGTGGACGCCCTGGCGGGCGCACGCGAGGAGGTCGACGCGCTCAACGTCTACCCGGTGCCCGACGGCGACACCGGCACCAACATGTATCTCACCGTCGTCGCCGCCCGTGATGCGATCCGCGCCGCCCTCGGCGAGCACGCCGACAGCCCGGACCTGGTGAGCGAGGTCGACGCGCCGCTCTCGGCGATGGCGCGCGGCGCACTCCTCGGCGCCCGCGGCAACTCCGGCGTGATCCTCAGCGAGATGCTGGGCGCGGCCGCCCGCCGGATCGGCACCGCGCGCGCCGACGAGCGCAACGCGGTCGTGATGGCGGAGGCGCTGCAGCAGGCCTCCGCGGCCAGCTACGCCGCCGTGGGGGAGCCGGTCGAGGGCACCATGCTGACCGTGATGCGCGCCGCCGCGGCGGCCGGTACGACGGCGGCCGATGCCCCCGCAGCGCGCAGCAGCGACGTCCTCACCGCGGCGGCCGCGGCTGCCCGGGAGGCCCTGGGGCGCACCCCCGAGCAGCTCGACGTCCTCGCCCAGGCAGGCGTGGTCGATGCCGGTGGGCGCGGCCTGTCGGTGATCCTCGACGCCGCCGAGACGGTGCTGACCGGTCGCCGCCCGATCCCCGTGACGGCCCCGCTGGGCAGCCACGTCATCCCGGTGCCCCACGTCGGACCGGGTGCCGACGAGCTGAGCGCGGACGGCCCTGCCTATGAGGTGATGTACCTCCTCGACACCGACGACACGGTCGCTCCGGGGCTCCGCGAGCGGCTCGGCACGCTCGGCGACTCGGTCGTGGTGGTGGGCCGCGACGGCCTGTGGAACGTGCACGTCCACACCGACGACGTCGGCGCCGCGATCGAGGCCGGTCTGTCGGTCGGCCGCCCGCACCGGATCCGGGTCACCCACTTCGCCGAGCAGATCGCCCAGAAGGCGGCGGCGGAGACGCCGGTGCCGCCCACGCTCGCCGGGCGCCGGGTCGTCGCCGTCGCGGCCGGCCCGGGTCTGGCCGCGCTGTTCGAGGAGGCCGGGGCGGAGGTGGTCCGCGGCGGGCCCGGGCGCCGCCCCTCGACCGGCGAGCTGCTGGAGGCGATCGCGGCCTGCGGCGCTCGCGAGGTCGTGGTCCTGCCCAACGACGAGCCGACGATCCGCGCCGCGCTCGCCGCGGCGAGCACCGCCGAGGCAGACCACGGTGCCGCGGGCCTGCGGGTCGCGGTGATCCCGACCCACACGCAGGTGCAGGGCCTGGCCGCTGTCGCCGTCCACGAGCCGGGCCGCGCGTTCGACCAGGACGTGACCGAGATGACCGCGACCGCCCGCCACGTCCGGCACGGCGCGGTCACGATCGCCGCCCGGCAGGCGATGACCATGGCCGGTCCCTGCGAGCCCGGCGACGCTCTCGGCGTCATCGCCGGCGACTTCGCCGTCGTCGGCGACGACCTCGGCTCCGTCGCCCTCGTCGTCCTCGACCGTCTCCTGGCCGCGGGTGGTGAGCTGGTCACGATCGTGAGCGGTGCGGACAGCGCCGGGCTGGCCGATCGGGCGACGGCCTGGGTGGAGGAGTTCCACCCCCATGTCGACGTCGTGGTGTACGACGGTGGGCAGGAGCGGTACCCGCTCCTCATGTCCGTCGAATGAGGTTCTGGTGGCTATCGACTTCGCATCGTCCGTGACCGCGGTCCTGGGCGCGACCACGCCCGCCAAGCGCAAGCGGTTCGCCGAGGGACTCGGCATCGAGACCGTCGGCGACCTGCTGCGCCACTTCCCGCGCCGCTACCTCGAGACCGGGTCGCTGACCCGCATCGACAACCTGCGGATCGGGCAGCTGCTGTGCGTCGTCGGCGAGATCGCCGAGTGCGAGATCAAGACCTACAAGGACCGCCGGACCGGCCGCCCGGCGTACCGGGTCGAGGCGGTGCTGCGCACCGGCGGCCCGCGCCTGAGGATGACCTTCTTCGCCAAGAACCAGGGCACCGCCGGCTGGCAGGCGCGCCGGGTCGCCCAGGGCAACCGCGGCGTCTTCCTCGGCAAGGCCGACCGGTTCCGCGACCAGTGGCAGCTGGTCAACCCGGCGATGACGATCTTCGGCATGGGCGACGAGGCCGAGGGCGGGGGAGACGGCGTCGAGGACGTGCTCGACTTCGGGCCGCTCTTCCCGATCTACCCGCTCACCAAGGGCGTCGAGACCTGGGACATCGCCCGGGCCGTGACCTTCGCGCGCCAGGTGATGGAGCCGGTGGCCGAGCTGCTGCCCGACGCCGTCCGCGACGAGTACGACGTGCTCGGCATCCAGGACGCCTACGACTGGGTCCACCAGCCCGATGACCGCGAGCAGGTCGCGCGCGCCCACCACCGGTTCCGCTTCGAGGAGGCGCTGGTCACCCAGCTGGTGCTCGGCCGGCGCCGGCGAGCACGCCGCGCCGAGGGCGCGACCGCCCGCACCGGCGGCGACGGCGCCGTGCTGAAGGCCTTCGACGACCGGCTGCCGTTCGAGCTGACCGCCGGGCAGGTCGAGGTCGGCCACCGGATCGAGGACGACCTGGCGCAGCCGCACCCGATGAACCGGCTGCTCCAGGGCGAGGTCGGCTCCGGCAAGACGCTGGTGGCGCTGCGGGCGATGCTGCGGGTGGTCGACTCCGGTGGCCAGGCCGCGCTGCTCGCCCCGACCGAGGTGCTCGCCCAGCAGCACTACCGCTCGATCGTCACCATGCTCGGCGACCTCGCCGACGGTGGCACCATCTTCGGCACGGGGGAGGGCACCCGCGTCGAGCTGCTCACCGGATCGATGAACAAGACCCAGCGCACCGGCCCGTTGTCCCGGATCGTCACCGGCGAGGCCGGCCTCGTGATCGGCACCCACGCGCTCCTCCAGGACAACGTCCTCTTCGCCGACCTCGGCCTCGTCGTCGTCGACGAGCAGCACCGGTTCGGCGTCGAGCAGCGGGCGGCGCTCACCGACAAGGCCTCCGCGCCGCCGCACCTGCTCGTGATGACGGCGACCCCGATCCCGCGCACCGTCGCGATGACCGTCTTCGGCGACCTCGAGACCTCGACCCTGAGCGAGCTGCCGGCCGGCCGCGCGCCGATCCAGACCAATGTCGTCCCGCTGGCCGAGCAGCCGGGCTGGATCGGCCGGGTCTGGGAGCGGGTCCGCGAGGAGGTCGGCAAGGGGCACCAGGTCTACGTCGTGTGCCCGCGGATCTCCGGCGACGAGGCCGAGGCCGGCCAGGTCGACGCCGTCGACCTGGCCGATCCCGACGACGACGGCGCCGAGCAGCCGGCCCCCAAGCCGCCCGCGGCGGCCGTGGAGGAGGTCGTCGAGCGACTCGGCGGCGGTCCGCTCGCCGGGCTGCGCATCGGCCGCCTGCACGGCCGGCTGCCCGCCGACGAGAAGGACGCCACGATGCGTGCGTTCGCCGCCGGCGACCTCGACGTCCTCGTGTCGACGACGGTCATCGAGGTCGGCGTCGACGTCCACAACGCCACCACGATGGTGATCCTGGACGCCGACAGGTTCGGCATCTCCCAACTCCACCAGCTCCGCGGCCGGGTCGGCCGGGGCGGACTGCCGGGCCTGACCCTGCTGGTCACGCACACGGAGGCCGAGTCGCCCTCCCGTGAACGGCTGGAAGCGGTCGCGTCGACCACCGACGGCTTCGTGCTGAGCCGGATCGACCTGGAGATGCGGCGCGAGGGCGACGTCCTGGGCGCCTCGCAGGCAGGCGGACGCTCCAGCCTGGAGAACCTCCGCGTGCTGCGCGACGAGGACACCATCGTCGCCGCCCGGCAGGCCGCCGAGGGCCTGCTCGACGCCGACGCCGAGCTGGAGCAGGCTCCGGGGCTCGCGGACGCCGTGCGGGCCCTCGAACGCTCGCAGCTGGCCGATTTCGTCGACAAGTCATGAGGATGCCGCGATGACCCGCATCATCGCCGGGGTCGCGGGCGGCCGCCGCCTCCAGACCCCCAAGGGCGACCAGACCCGGCCCACCAGCGACCGGGTCCGCGAGGCGCTGTTCTCCGCGATCGAGGCCTGGGCCGGCTCACTGCGCGGTCTGCGCCTCCTCGACCTGTACGCCGGCTCCGGCGCGATCGGGCTGGAGGCCTGGTCGCGCGGTGCCGAGGCGGTCACGCTCGTCGAGTCCGACCGGCGCACGGCCGACCTGATCCGGGGCAACGCCCGCTCCATCGGCTGCGAGGCGGCCGAGGTGGTGGCCCGCCCCGTCGCCGCCGTCCTGGCCGAGCCGGCGCGGGTCCCCTTCGACCTGGTCTTCATGGACCCGCCCTATCCCCTCGACGAGGCGACGGTCGGGGGCGACCTCGCGCTCCTGGCCGGCCAGGGCTGGCTCGCGGCCGGTGCGCTGGTCGTCGTCGAGCGCTCGCGACGCAGCCCGGAGCCCGGCTGGCCGGCCGGTGTGCTGCCGCTCGCGGGCAAGCGCCGGCTCAGGAAGTACGGCGAGACCCACCTGTGGCTGGCCGAGGCGAGCCCCACCGATAGCCTCGCCCCATGACCCGCGCGGTGTGTCCCGGCTCCTTCGACCCGGTCACGAACGGCCATCTCGACATCTTCCGGCGGGCCTCGGCGCTCTTCGACGAGCTGGTCGTGGCGACCGGGACCAATGTCTCCAAGTCGCGGCTCTTCGACCCCGAGGAGCGGCTGGAGATGCTCCGCGAGGCCTGCGCCGACCTGCCGAACGTCACCGTGATGGGCTTCACCGGCCTGATCGTCGACTTCTGCAAGGAGATCGACGCCCAGGCCATCGTCAAGGGCCTGCGCGGCGGCAACGACTACGAGTACGAGCTGCCGATGGCCCAGATGAACGCGCACCTCAGCGGCGTCGAGACGGTCTTCATCCCGACCACCGCGAGCCTGGGCTATGTGTCGTCCAGCCTGGTCAAGGAGGTCGCCTCGCTCGGCGGCGAGGTCGCCGAGCTGGTGCCGCCCGCGGTGCACGCGCGACTCGCCCAGAAGCTCGGCCCCCGGCACGCCTGATTTGGCCCGCCCCAGGGCGCCCCACTACGATTGCTCTGATCTGTTGTGCCCGGACCTGGAAGCGAACCCCTGAACACTCTGGACCCGAGAGCGCCGCTCGTGCTCGACACTCGCGAGCTCGGCCGCCGCCCGGGGTCCCAGCGTCAGGTGTCGCGGACAGTGCCGGCACCAGCAGATCTGGGCATCGAAGTCCTCTCCGTCCCCGAGGGCGCGCCGGTCGAGCTCGACCTGCGCCTGGAGGCGGTCATGGAAGGCGTGCTCGTCACCGGGACGGCCTCGGCCGCCCTGGAGGGTGAGTGCGTACGGTGCCTGGAGCCGATCCACGACGACGTCGAGGTGACGTTCCAGGAGCTGTTCGTCTACGACGACATCCGTGACTCCGAGGGAGCCGAGGAGGACGACGAGGTCAGCATGCTCCAGGACGACCTGCTCGACCTGGAGACCGTGCTGCGGGACGCGGTGGTGCTCGCACTGCCGTTCCAGCCCTTGTGCCAGGACGACTGTCCCGGGTTGTGCACCGAATGCGGCGCGCGACTGGCGGACGAGCCGGACCACACGCACGAGGCTGCGATCGACCCGCGCTGGGCGGCGCTGACCGAGCTCAGGCAAGACCCCACGGACTGAAGAGGCGCTCGACCCGAGCGCACCCGAACCAAGGAGAAGACAGTGGCTGTTCCGAAGCGGAAGATGTCGCGCAGCAACACGCGTCACCGTCGCTCGCAGTGGAAGGCTGTCGCCCCGGTGCTGGTCACCTGCGCCAACCCGGCGTGTGGTGCCAAGCACCTCCCGCACCGCGCCTGCGGCACCTGCGGCCAGTACGGCGCGCGCGCCGACCGTCGTCAGGTCCTCTGACCCCAACCGGGCGAAGGCCAGCGGCATCACCAACTACGTCGAGCTGCGTCGGGCGCTCGGGGATCCGGTCCTGGACCCCGAGCTGCTCGAACGCGCGATGACCCATCGGTCCTACGCCTACGAGAACGGCGGCCTGCCGACCAACGAGCGGCTGGAGTTCCTCGGCGACTCGGTGCTCGGTGTCGTCGTGACCGAGACGCTCTACCTGGCTCATCCGGACCTCTCCGAGGGCCGGCTCGCCAAGCTGCGCGCAGCGGTCGTCAACGCCCGCGCGCTGGCCGGCGTCGCTCGTGACATCGGGCTCGGCGCCCACATCAAGCTCGGTCGCGGCGAGGAGGCGACCGGCGGTCGCGACAAGGCCTCGATCCTGTCCGACACGGTCGAGGCGGTCATCGGCGCGATCCACCTCAGCGGCGGCATCGACGTGTCCTCCACCGTCGTGCACCGGCTCTTCGACCCGCTCATCGAGGCGGCGTCCGCCCTGGGTGCCGGCCTGGACTGGAAGACCTCCCTCCAGGAGCTGTCCGCCGACCAGTCGCTCGGCGTCCCGGAGTACGTCATCGAGGACGACGGGCCCGACCACATGAAGACCTTCACCGCCCAGGTGCGCGTCGGCGACAAGCTCTACGGCAACGGCACCGGCCGCTCGAAGAAGGAGGCCGAGCAGGGCGCGGCCGAGACGGCGTACGGCGAGATCGCCACCGCGCTCGGCCTCGACGCCGACGGCCGCCTGCACGGCTCCGGCAGCTGATCCCGGCCCGCCCCCGATGCCCGAGCTCCCCGAGGTCGAGGTCGTCCGCGCCGGCCTCGAGCGCCACGTCGTCGGCGCCACCATCGCGGCGGTCGACGTCCTGCACGACCGTCCGGTCCGGCGCCACCCGGCCGGCGCCTCCGGCTTCGCCGCGGCGCTGATCGACCGCCGCATCGTCGGCGCCCGCCGGCGCGGCAAGTACCTCTGGCTCCCACTTGACGACGGCGACGCGATCCTGGGACATCTCGGGATGAGTGGCCAGCTCCTCGTCCAGCCGACGTCGGCCCCCGCGGAGCGGCACCTGCGGGTCCGCTTCGCACTGACCGGCACCGCGCACGGCCGCGAGCTGCGGTTCGTCGACCAGCGCATGTTCGGCGGCCTGTCCGTCTCGGCCGGCGGCGCCGACCTGCCGCCCGAGATCGCCCACATCGCCCGCGATCCGCTCGACCCCGAGTTCGACGACGCCGCGTTCGTCGCGCGCCTGCGCGCCCGCACCTCGGGCGTGAAGCGGCTGCTGCTCGACCAGGGACTGATCTCCGGCGTCGGCAACATCTACGCCGACGAGGCGCTCTGGCGCGCCCGCCTGCACGGCGAGCGTCCCGGCGACCGACTCACCCGCCGTCAGGCGGTCGAGCTGCTCGGCCACGCCCGTGACGTGATGAACGAGGCGCTGGCCCAGGGCGGCACGTCCTTCGACGCGCTCTACGTCAACGTCAACGGCGAGTCGGGCTACTTCGACCGCTCACTGCACGCCTACGGCCGCGAGGCCGAGCCCTGCGACCGGTGCGGTACGCCGATCCGCCGGGTCGCGTTCATGAACCGGTCGTCGTACTTCTGCCCGCGCTGCCAGACGGTTCCGCGCTCGGTGAGGACGACGGCGTCGAGGACGGGGTCGGCGTAGGCGTCTGCGGTGCCTTGGGCTCGCGCGGCACCCGGACCGTGACCCACCGCTTGACCGCCGTGTGGGTCGAGGTGCGCAGCACCCGGACCAGGATCCGGACCCGCCCGGTGTAGGACGACAGGTCGATGCTCGCGCCCCCCTGGTCGTCGATCTGGCGGATGCCGATCCGGACCAGCCGGCCGTCGGTCGCGCGACGGCTGACCGTGAACGCGTCGCCGGGCCCCGCGCCGAGGGTGTGGACAGAGACGACCGGGCCGGTCGCGCTCAGGGTGAGCGCTGGCTGTACCCCGATCCGGCGCTTGCGGGACTGCAGCACGCGGTCGGGCTCGTCGTCACCGTCGGTGTCGACCTCGACCCGGATCCGGAAGAAGGCGTTCTCGGCCAGGCTGCCCGTGGCGAAGGTGGCGGCACCGTCGGCGCCGGTCACCGCGGAGGCGATCTCGCTCCAGCGGCCCGCGGCCGATCGCTGGAACAGGTCGACCTGCTCGCCGACCACCGGCTCGCCGTCGTCGAGGACCAGGCCGGTGACGCTGGCCCGGCCGCCGGTGACGACCCGGCGGACGGAGGTGGTCACCGAGACGCTGGTCGGCACCGTGACCGGCGGGTCGGGGGGCGTTGTCGACGGGCCGCTGGGCGCGGTGTCGGAGGAGGTGTCACTGGTCGGGTCGGTGGTCGGGTCGGTGGCCGTGCCGGCCGACTCGGAGGCGCTCCCGCTCGGATCGGGCGCGGCCGTGTCCACGGCGTCGCCGGGCGCGGTCTCCACGGACGACTCGACCGCGGGGGAGTCCCGGTCGCCGGCGCGCGGGGAGCGGGCGGCGCTCGGGCTGCGCCGCGCGCCGGCCTGCTCGCTCGCCGACGGCTCGGGGGCGGGGCGGGCGGTGCGCGGCTCGGGGGGCGTCGCCACGGCGCGCTCCGGCGGCACCCCGACCCCCCCGAAGGCGTCGTGGGCGATGGCCTGCACGGAGTGCGGCAGGCGCTGGGTGTAGGCGGCGGCCGCGACGCCACCGGTGAGGGTCACGGCCGCCAGCAGCGCCGCGCCGCTGACGCCGATCCGGCCGATCACCCGCCCGCCGCGGACAGGGGAGCGACGGGCGCGTCGGAAGGCGGCCACGAAGCGCTCCTCGCCGGCGAGCTCCTCGAGGGTGCCGGGGGCGCGCAGCGCTCGGACCAGCGCGGATTCCTCGAACTCGTCCAGACCGTCCGGTTCCCTGCTCATCTCGTGTTCACCCCCTCGCCTCTCCGGGCCCGATGCGTGCGGGCCAGCTTCTTCAGTGCCCGGTGGACGTTGACCGCCACCGTCCCGGGCTTCTTGCCGACGATCACCGCGACCTCGGCCACCGAGAGGCCCGCCACCACCCGCAGCATCACCATCTCCGCCTGGGCCGGTGGCAGGCTGGCCACCAGGCGGACGGCCGCGTCGGTGTCGACCCGTTCCAGGGCCGCGGCCTCCGCGCTCGGCGCCGTGCCGATGTCGATGACCTCGGCCGTCGGCGTGCTCGGCCGCGCGGCCCGGGCCCGTCCGGCGTCGATGGCCCGGTGCCGCCCCAGCGTGAACACCCAGGCCCGGAACTCCGCGGGGCCGCCCGCGAACCGCGACAGGTCGCGGACGACGTGCAGCCAGGTCTCTGCGGCGATGTCCTCGGCCGTGTCACGGTCACGGACCCGCAGGTAGCGGAGCAGCGGCGGGTGGAGCAGGCGCCAGACCTCGCCGAACGCGTCCTCGTCGCCGTCGAGGGCCCGTGCCAGCGGCTCGCCGAGCGGATCGACGGTGCGCTGGGGCTCCCGCGAACTCAGGACGCCTCCTCGCTCGGTGGTCAGGGTGCGGACGGTGGGGAGCTCGGGGACGTCGCCCAGCTCGCCCACCGCCATCGATCCTGACACACCACGGTGAGCGGGCCGGATGGTCGATCCATTACACCCGGGCCCGCGTGTCCCGGGTGTCTTCCCCGGCCACGTCGGGTGTAATCCTCGGTCGCCGCGATCCGCTGTGCTGGGTGTCATGTTCGACGACAGCCAAGGAGTACGAACCATGCACGCGAATCTTCGGCGTACGGCGGGCGCGCTCGCGCTCGTGACGGGTGGTGCCCTGTGGGCCACGACCGTCGTTCCCGGGACGGCCTACGCCGCCGACCCGCCCCTGTGCAACGGCAAGGCCGTGACCATCCTCGGCACGCCCGGCGACGACGTCCTCAACGGCACCGCCGGCGACGACGTGGTGTTCCTCGACGCCGGGAACGACACCTTCAACGGCCTCGGCGGCAACGACACCGTCTGCGGTGGCGACGGCGACGACGTCATCACCACCGGTGCCGGCAACGACTGGGTCGATGCCGGGGCCGGCAACGACACCGTCAGCGTGCTCGGCGGCAACGACGCCGTCCTCGGTGGTGCGGGCAACGACACCATCACGGGCGGCGACGGCAACGACACGATCGACGGCGGCGCCGGCGACGACCGGGTCGACGCGGGAGCGGGCGACGACAAGGTGAGCGTGCTCGCCGGCAACGACGTCGTGTTCGGCGGCGACGGCGACGACACCATCACGGTGAAGGTCCCGGTGGCCGACATCCACGCGGGCGCCGGAGACGACATCGTCTACGCCACCTACCTCACCAGCACCCTGCGGATGAACGCCGGCGACGACACGGTCGTCTTCGACCGCACGTCGGGCGAGATCAAGGGCGGCAAGGGCGAGGACGCGTTCATCGTGGCCGCGCCGCAGCCCGCGACGGGCGAGCCCGCCGAGCCCGGCCTCAACACGGTCGCCACGTCGCTGATCAAGGGCGGCTCGGGCGTCGACTCCTTCAGCCTCGCTCCGCTGACCACCCCGGTTCGCATCGATGTCGCGTCCGGCCTGGCCAGCTGGGCGGGCGGCAACGCCGTCCGGCTGAAGGGCCTGCAGTCCTACAGCGGTGGTGCCGGCAACGACACCCTGCTCGGCAGTGACAAGGGCGAGACCATCAAGGGCCGGGCCGGTGACGACGTCATCCGCGGTCGCGGTGGCAACGACGTCCTCAAGGGCGGCAAGGGCGTCGACGTCGTCTACGGCGGCGCCGGGCGCGACAGCTGCACCGGCGAGGTCCGCCACAGCTGCTGAGGCGCGTCCCCAGGAACGTGCCGGGAAGGCCCGGTTCGCCGGGCCTTCCCCGTTGCGGCGATCGCGGCCTTCCCGGCACTCCGTCCGCTCCGCACCCTGTCTCCACCGGGCAGGGGAGAGGACGCCCCCGAGGTTTGACCCGGCTGCGTTGAAGTGGGACTCTTGGAGACGGCCCCCAAGGGCCGTCACCCTGTCGAACCGGAAGGCTCAACTTCATGGCCAAGGCGCTGATCGGTCACCTGAACAGCGACCTCCGCGACCCCCGTCTCGCCGTCGACAACGCTCGGCTGCGCAACCGGGTCGCTGAGCTGGAGTCCCTCGTCCTCCGCCTCTCCGAGGAGAACGACAAGCTGATGTCGGCCCGCGCGGCCGAGATCTTGACCGGCGATGCGGAGATGCAGCCGGCCTGACCAGGACTCCATGGGCGGCCGAGCGCGTCGCATATCGAGCTCGCCGCCCGGTCCTCGCTGCGCTCGGGCCGCGGAGCTGAAGGTCGCCTGGCGGCCACACCGAAAACGACTGGCCGTGGGGTCTGCCCGCGGCCTAGCGTCCTGACTTCGTGAGCAGGGTGATCGAGACAGTCGCACCGGCGCGGCTGGGACCGGGCTTCCGCGGGCTGCTGATGTCGGCCTGGGTGAGCAACCTGGGCGACGGGATCGCGCTCGCCGCCGGGCCGCTGCTGGTCGCCTCGCAGACCCGGTCCCCGGCGCTCGTCTCGATGGCGATGCTGCTCGTGGGGCTGCCTTGGCTGCTGTTCGGCCTGCTCGCGGGCGCGGTCGCCGACCGGGTCGACCGCAAGCGGATGGTCATGGTGGCCAACCTGCTCCGCATGGTCGTCCTCGGCGCGCTGTGCCTCGCCATCCTCGTTCAGGCGGTGAGCATCGCGGTGGTGCTCGCCGCGATGTTCCTGCTCGGGACGGCGGAGGTCTTCGCCGACACCGCCTACCGCACCTTCTTGCCGATGCTCGTCGACAGGGCGGATCTCGGAATCGCCAACGCGCGCCTGCAGGCCGGGTTCATCACGCTCAACCAGTTCGCGGGCGCGCCGATCGGCGCCGCCCTGTTCGCGGTCGGGATGGCGGTGCCCTTCGGCGCCCAGATCGGGTGCGGCCTGCTCGGCATCGTCCTGGTGTCCCGGATCGCGCTCCCGCCCGGCCCGGTCCGCGGCGAGGTCGACACCCATGTGGTGCGCGACATCGCCGACGGGGTGCGCTGGCTCGTCGGGCACCCGCCGGTGCGGACCCTCGCCCTGGTGATCGTCACCTTCAACATCACCTGGGCCGCGGCCTGGGCGATGCTGGTGCTGTACTCCCTCGACGTCCTGCACATGGGCCCGGTCGGCTACGGCCTGCTCACCGCGGCCTCCGCGACCGGCGGCCTCGTGGGCACCTTCCTCTACGGCTGGCTCGAGCGGCACGTCCCGCTGGCGACCCTGATGCGGGCCTGCCTGGCGTTGGAGGTGCTCATGCACCTCGGGTTCGCGCTCACCCGGGTGCCGTGGATCGCCGTCCTCATCATGTTCGGCTTCGGGGTCTACGCGTTCGTCTGGGGCACCCTGTCGCAGGCCGTCCGGCAGCGGGCCGTGCCGACGGCGTACCAGGGGCGGGTCGGCTCGGTCTACAGCGTGTCGATCTACGGCGGCACGGTGATCGGCAGCGGCCTGGGCGGCGTCATCGCCGAGCACGGCGGCGTGATGGCGCCGTTCTGGTTCGCGTTCGTCGGCTCCGGGGTCACGCTCGCCCTGGTCTGGCGCCAGCTCGGCCACATCGCGCACGCGGACGACGCCTCCCACGAGCCTCTCGGGGTGCACGGATCCGTCGACCCGGGGAGGTAGCCTGAGACGGCCGAGCTTCCCCCGCGTCGGACCCACTGACCGACCCCGAAGGGAGACTGCGTGTATCTGAAGAGCCTGACCCTCAAGGGGTTCAAGTCCTTCGCGTCCGCGACCACCCTCCAGCTCGAGCCCGGCATCACCTGCATCGTCGGTCCCAACGGCTCCGGCAAGTCCAATGTCGTCGACGCCCTGGCGTGGGTCATGGGCGAGGCGAGCGCCAAGAGCCTGCGCGGCGGCAAGATGGACGACGTCATCTTCGCCGGCACGTCCGGGCGGCCGCCGCTCGGTCGCGCCGAGGTGGTGCTGACCATCGACAACTCCGACGGCGCGCTGCCGATCGAGTACTCCGAGGTCACCATCAGCCGGACCATGTTCCGCACCGGCGGCTCCGAGTACGCCATCAACGGCACCACCTGCCGGCTGCTCGACGTGCAGGAGCTGCTCAGCGACTCCGGCATCGGCCGTGAGATGCACGTCATCGTCGGCCAGGGCCAGCTCGACCAGATCCTGCACGCGACGCCGGAGGACCGGCGCGGGTTCATCGAGGAGGCCGCGGGTGTCCTCAAGCATCGCAAGCGCAAGGAGAAGGCGCTCCGCAAGCTCGACTCCACCGAGGGCAACCTCAACCGGCTCAACGACCTGCTCAGCGAGATCCGGCGCCAGCTCAAGCCGCTGGGCCGGCAGGCCGAGGTGGCGCGGCGCGCGGCGACGGTCCAGGCCGACGTCCGCGACGCCAAGGCGCGCCTGCTGGCCGACGACCTGGTGACCGCGCGGACCTCGTTGGAGCAGGAGCTCGCCGACGAGAGCGTGCTGCTCGCCCGGCGCGCGGAGGTCGAGGGCGGCATCACGACCGCGCGCGAGCAGGAGGCGACGCTGGAGGCCGCGCTGCGCGAGGACCTGCCGGCGCTCTCCGCCGCCCAGGAGACCCTCTCCTCGCTGACCGCCCTGCGTGAGCGCTTCCGGGGCACCCAGAGCCTGGCCGCCGAGCGGGTGCGCAACGCCGCCGGGGCGGAGGCCGACGGCGACCCGGCCGGCTCCGGTCGCGACCCCGACGAGATCGAGGCCGAGGCGGAGCGGCTGGCCGCCCAGGAGGCCCAGATCGCCGGGCAGGTCGCCGAGCAGCAGACCGCGCTCGAGCGCGCCGTCGCCACCCGCCGCGCCGCCGAGGAGGCCGCGGCCGCCGAGGAGCGCCGGGTCGCCGGCCTGCTGCGCGCCGCGGCCGACCGTCGCGAGGGGCTGGCCCGCCTGCACGGCCAGGTCAACACGCTGCGCTCGCGGGCCAGCGCCGCGGAGGAGGAGATCGGCCGCCTCGAGGCCGCCCGCGCCGACGCCACGGCCCGTGCCGAGCGCTCCCAGCGTGACTTCACCGCCCTCGAGACCAGGGTCGCCGGGCTCGACGCCGGCGAGGAGGGCCTCGACGCCGAGCACGAGGCGGCCGTGGCCGCGCTCGACGATCTCGACGAGCGGCTCACCAAGGTCCGCGCCGAGGCCCAGCAGGCCGACCGTGACAAGGCCGGCCTCAGTGCCCGCAAGGAGGCCCTCGAGCTGGGCCTGGCCCGCAAGGACGGCGCCGGCGCGCTGCTCGCCGCCTCCGACACGATCTCCGGCCTGCTCGGCTCCGTCGCGGCCCTGGTCGCCGTGCGAGCCGGCTACGAAGGCGCCGTGGCCGCGGCGCTCGGTGCCGCCGCCGACGCCGTCGCCGTCACGGACGCCGCCACCGCGGTCGCCGTCATCGACCATCTCAAGGCCGACGACCTCGGCCGGGCCGGGCTGCTGCTCGGCGGGGGAGAGGCCGAGACCACGGCCGCGTGGCCCGCGCTGCCCCCCGGCACGTCGTACGCCGTCGACGTGGTCGAGTGCCCCGCCCAGGTCCGGCCCTCCCTCAACCGGCTGCTGCGCAAGATCGCGGTCGTCGACGACCTCGAGGCCGCCCGTGCGCTCGTCGCCGACCTGGCCGACGTCGTCGCGGTCACCCGCGACGGCGACCTGCTCGGCGCCCACTTCGCCTCCGGCGGCTCCCACGCCACCCAGAGCCTGATCGAGATCCAGGCCGCCGTCGACGAGGCCACGGAGTCGCTGGCCGAGGCCGTCGCGTCGTCCGAGCGGCTGGGCTTCGACCTCGCCCGGCTCGAGAGCGAGCGCGACGAGGCCCGTCAGCGTGCCGACGTCGCCCTCGCCCGGCTGCACGAGTCCGACGCCACTCTCGCGGCGGTCGCCGAGGAGCTGGGCCAGCACGGATCGCTGGCTCGCGCCGCCCGCGCCGAGGCCGAGCGGATGACCGAGGCGATCGCCCAGGCCGAGACCTCGCGCGAGCAGGCCCTGGTCGGCCTCGCCGAGCTCGAGCAGCGGCTGGCGAGCGCCGAGGAGGACACCGAGGAGGAGCCGGACACCACCGAGCAGGAGCGCCTGGTGGAGGCGACCCGGACCGCTCGACAGACCGAGATGGAGTCCCGGCTGGCCCTGCGGACCTCCGAGGAGCGCGCCCGTGCCCTCCACGGCCGGGTCGACCAGATGCGCAAGGCGGCCGAGGCGGAGCGCCAGGCCCGGGCACGCGCCGCCGAGCGCCGCGCCCGGCTGATCGCCGAGGGACGTGCCGGCCAGGCGGTCGCCACCGCGGTGGGCTACGTGCTCGCCCGGCTCGAGACGTCCGTCGAGGAGGCCACCCGGCGCCGACAGTCCGTCGAGGACTCCCGCCGCGGCCGCGAGCAGGAGCTGATGTCCGTCCGGCAGGCACTGCGCGACCTCGACCGGGAGCACCAGGAGCTGGTCTCCTCCGTGCACCGTGACGAGATGGCCCGCGCCCAGCAGCGGATGCGCATCGAGCAGATCGAGACCAAGGCGCTCGAGGAGCTCGGTCTCGAGCCCGCGGGGCTGGTCGCCGACTACGGCCCCGACCAGCCGGTGCCCGTCCTCGAGCCTCCCGCCGACCAGGCCCCGGGCGATGGGGTCGATGGCGGTGACGGCGGCGACGGCGCTACCGGCGAGAGCGGTGACGTCGAGCCCGCGCCGCGGACCGTGCCCTATGTCCGCGAGGAGCAGGCCAAGCGGCTGCGGAGCGCCGAGAAGGCCCTGGGCATGCTCGGCCGGGTCAACCCGCTGGCGCTCGAGGAGTTCACCGCGATGGAGGAGCGGCACCAGTTCCTCTCCGAGCAGCTCGAGGACCTGCGGGCCACCCGCAAGGACCTCCTCGACATCGTCAAGGACGTCGACGTCAAGGTCGAGCAGGTCTTCACCGAGGCGTACGCCGACGTCACGGCGGCCTTCGACCAGACTTTCGCGCGGCTGTTCCCGGGCGGCGAGGGCCGGCTGGTCCTGACCGACCCCTCCGACATGCTGACGACCGGCATCGAGGTCGAGGCCCGCCCGCCCGGCAAGAAGGTCAAGCGCCTCTCCCTGCTCTCGGGTGGTGAGCGGTCACTCGTCGCGGTCGCCTTCCTGGTCGCGCTGTTCAAGGCCCGGCCCTCGCCGTTCTACATCCTCGACGAGGTCGAGGCCGCCCTCGACGACACCAACCTCGGGCGGCTGCTGGAGATCTACGAGGAGCTGCGCGAGAACTCCCAGCTGCTCGTGATCACCCACCAGAAGCGGACCATGGAGGTCGGCGACGCGCTCTACGGCGTCACGATGCGCGGCGACGGGGTCTCGGCGGTGATCAGCCAGCGGCTGCGCGACGACGAGTCGGCATGAGCACCCCCGACCGCACCCGCCCCGACCGGTCGTCGTACCTCGCCTGGCGGACGGCCACCACCCGCTGGTCCGACGACGACGTCTACGGGCACCTCAACAACGCCCGCTACTTCGACCTGATCGACACCGCGGTCAACGCCCACCTGCACGAGGCGACCGGCACCGACATCCGCAGGCTCCCGGCGATCGGCCTGGTCGCCGAGGTGTCCTGTCGCTACTTCGCCGAGATGGGCTATCCCCGCCCGATCGACCTCGGTCTCGCGGTCGAGCGGCTCGGCACGTCGTCGGTCGTCTACCGGATCGGGCTCTTCCAGGGCGACCCCGACGGCGCGGGCGCGCTCGCGTCCGCCGAGGGCCGCTTCGTCCACGTGTACGTCGACGCCACCGATCCGGCGCGCCCCTCGACCCCGATCCCCGCCGTCATCCGCGCGGCCGTCGAGCCCCTGCTGGGGTGACCTCCGCCGCTCCTCCCGCGCCCGGCGGGGAGCAGGCGGCCGCTCCCTTGGACCGGGGGTGCAGGATGGGACACAGAGCGATCCCTACTCGGAGGAGTCGAAGTGCTGTTCGTCGGCCTCGCGGTCGTGCTGAGCCTCGTGGTCTCGGCAGCCGTGGCCCTCTACGTGGCTTATCCGCACCGCGGCGAGAAGATGCCCGTCGTCCCGTGGCTGGGTGACGCGATGGGCCGGGCCGTCGAGGCCGCGCCGGTCCTGGAGGACGACGAGCGGGACCTGCAGCGCCTCCGCTGAGCCCCGTCACCCGCGATGGCGGGTGGCCGCGCAGGGCGCCACGCCGCACCCGTTGCGGCCGGCGCCGGGCGGCGTGATGGGATGAGCGCATGCAGGAGTGGCTCTACCTCGTCATCGGGATCGCCGTCGTCGGCGTCCTCGCGATCGCCGGCCTCGTCGGGACCCGGACCCGGCGCGGGTCGAGCACGCCCGACTCGACCACCGACGTCATCGCCCCGCCGGCCGCGACGCCGGCCACCGATGACGCCGCCGACGCCGCCGACGCGGTCGGCGCGCCGACCGCCGAGGCCCCCGCGGTCGAGGTCCCTGCCGAGCCGATCGCGCCGAGCCTGGAGACCCCGGAGAAGCCGGCCTCGCGGCTGGTCCGGCTCCGGCAGCGGCTCGCCGGCTCCAACGCGCTGGGCCGGGGTCTGCTCGGCCTGCTCAGCCGCGAGAAGCTGGACGAGGACACGTGGGAGGCCATCGAGGACCTGCTCCTCGCCGCCGACATCGGTGTCGCGCCCACCCAGGAGCTCGTGGAGCGGCTGCGTGCGAGGCTGCGGGTCGAGGGCGGTCAGACGGCCGACGTACGCACGGTGCTGCGCGAGGAGCTGATCAACCTCGTCGACCCCACCATGGACCGTGCGCTCAAGGTGAGCGGCGAGGGCGACGCACCGGGCGTGGTGCTGGTCGTCGGCGTCAACGGCACCGGCAAGACCACCACGGTCGGCAAGCTGGCTCGGATCCTGGTCGCCGACGACCGTACGGCGCTCCTCGCCGCCGCCGACACCTTCCGGGCCGCGGCGACCGAGCAACTCGCCACGTGGGGCGAGCGGGTCGGCGTCGAGGTCGTCCGCGGCCCCGAGGGCGGCGACCCCGCCAGCGTCGCCTTCGACGCGGTCAAGGAGGGCGTCGACCGCGGGGTCGACACCGTCGTGGTCGACACCGCCGGTCGGCTGCAGAACAAGCAGGGCCTGATGGACGAGCTCGGCAAGGTCAAGCGGGTCATCGAGAAGCAGTCGCCCGTCACCGAGGTGCTGCTCGTCCTCGACGCGACCACCGGCCAGAACGGCCTGATCCAGGCCAAGGTCTTCTCCGAGGTCGTCGACGTGACCGGCATCGTGCTCACCAAGCTCGACGGCTCCGCCAAGGGCGGCATCGTGATCGCCGTGCAGCGCCAGCTCGGCGTACCCGTCAAGCTGGTCGGCCTGGGGGAGGGCCCCGACGACCTCGCGCCGTTCGACGCGGCGGCGTTCGTCGACGCGCTCCTCGGCTGATCGCGTCGTCGTACCCGGCATTCGGGTCGGGTCTCGGGCACGGACGCGACCCGAATGCCGGGTACGACGGGCAGCCCGGCTCCGTGGGCGCTCGCCGCCCCGTCCCGGCCGCTCCTCGCACGTAACCGGCCCGAAACACGCCACGACACGTTCCGAAACGTTCGCAGCCGATGGTTCGGGCATGGAAAACGGCTACTACACCTGGATGCTGGTGTCGGCCTCGCTCGTCCTGCTGATGACCGCCCCGGGCCTCGCGCTCTTCTACGGCGGCATGAGCCGGACCAAGTCGGTGCTCAACATGATGATGATGTCCTTCAGCGCCCTCGGCGTGGTGGGCATCGTGTACGCCCTGTGGGGTTGGTCGATGTCGTACAGCACGACCTTCGCCACCGCTGACGGCGCGACGGGCAAGGAGATCGGCAAGCTCTTCTCCAACCCGTTCACGCAGTTCGGGCTCGAGAGCACGGATCCCGCGAACTACGTGTTCGTCGCCTTCCAGCTGACCTTCGCGGTGATCACCGCCGCGTTGATCAGTGGTGCGGTGGCGGACCGGATGAAGTTCTCCGCGTGGCTGGTGTTCCTGCCGATCTGGGTGACCCTCTCGTACTTCCCGCTCGCGCACATGGTGTGGGGCGGCGGCTTCCTCAGCGGCGTCGAGAACGGCCTCGCCGACCTGCTCTTCGCCGGGGAAGGCGGTGCCGCCGTCGCGCCGATCGACTACGCCGGCGGCACCGTGGTCCACATCAACGCCGGTGTCGCGGGCCTGGTCCTCGCGCTCCTGCTCGGCCGACGGCTCGGCTTCGGCAAGGAGCCGATGAAGCCGCACAACCTGACCCTGACCATGATCGGCGCCGGCCTGCTCTGGTTCGGCTGGTTCGGCTTCAACGTCGGCTCGATCGTCAACCTCGACGCCTACACGACCGAGACCGGACTGGTCTGGCTCAACACGACGCTGGCCACCTGCGCGGCGATGATGGGCTGGCTGCTCGTGGAGAAGCTCCGCGACGGCCACGCGACCTCCCTCGGCGCCGCGTCCGGCGTCGTCGCCGGCCTGGTCGCGATCACCCCGGCCTGCGGCAACCTGGTGCCCTGGAGCGCGATCGTGCTCGGACTCGTCGCCGGTGGCGTCTGCGCCCTGGCGGTCGGCCTGAAGTACCGGTTCGGGTTCGACGACTCGCTCGACGTCGTGGGCGTCCACCTCGTCGGCGGCCTGGTCGGCACCATCGGCGTCGGCTTCCTCGCCGCCGACGAGGGTGGTCTGCTCACCGGCGGTGGTGCGAAGCAGCTCGTCGTCCAGATCGCGGTCGCGCTGTTCGCGATGATCTGGTCGGGCGTCGCGACGTTGATCGTCGCCCTGCTGGTCAGGGCGGTCGTGGGACTGCGCCTTCCGGAGGAGGACGAGGTCGACGGGATCGACTTCGCCGAGCACGGCGAGGCGGCCTACGATCTCACCACCGGCGGCGCCGCTCGTCGTACCTCGCTCCTGAGCACGTCCACCCCTTCGGAGGTAAGCGCATGAAGCTGGTCACCGCGGTCATCAAGCCGCACAAATGGGAGGACGTCCGGGAGGCGCTCGAGGCGTTCGGCGTCACCGGCATGACGGTCAGCGAGGTCAGCGGCTACGGCCGGCAGAAGGGCCACACCGAGGTCTACCGGGGCGCGGAGTACGACATCGCGCTGGTCCCGAAGATCCGGATCGAGATCGTCGTCGACGACGCCGACGCGGCCGACACCGTCGGCATCATCACCAAGACGGCCCACACCGGCCGGATCGGCGACGGCAAGGTCTGGGTGAGCCCGGTCGAGTCGGTGGTGCGGGTCCGCACCGGCGACACGGACGCGGCCGCGCTCTGAGTGTCGACCGCGCACCAACCGATTTCGTTCCCAGATCGGTCAGATGACGACGAATTCGGTTGGTGCGTGGCAAGCGGGCCCGCCCCGCGCCGACGGGGCGGGCGAGCATGACCGCTGCTGACCGCGCTGGGCGGACGGAGGTCGCCGACTCCCTCTGCCGCGGCGCGTACGCCGGCGCGGCGGGCCCCGACGCGGGGGTGGCCCTGGTGGCGGTCGGCGGCTACGGACGGGGCGAGCTGGCGCCGTACTCCGACCTCGACGTGGTCCTCGTGGCCGACGAGGGCGTCGACGAGGAGCGGTGGACCGCGCTGGCCGGTCAGGTCTGGTACCCGTTGTGGGACTCCGGCGCGAGGCTCGATCACGCCGTCCGCACCCTGCCGGAGATGCTCACGGCCGCGGAGGGCGATGTCCGGGTGGCGTCGGGCCTGCTCGACGTGCGCCACGTCGCGGGGGACCACAGCGTCGCCCTGCGGCTGCGCACGACGACGCTGGCCCACTGGCGGCGCCAGGCTCGGCAGCGGCTGCCCGAGCTGCGCGAGCTGGTCCGCGGCCGGCACCGCCTCGTCGGCGAGCTGGCGCACCTCTCACTGCCTGATGTCAAGGAGGCCGAGGGCGGCCTGCGCGACGCGACCGTGCTCAAGAGCCTCACCGCCACCTGGCTGGTGGATGTGCCCGCGGCCGACCTGGAGCGTTGTCGTCAGCAGCTCCTCGACGTGCGCGACCTGCTCCACGAGGCCGCCGGCCGCGCGAGCGACCGGATCGCGCCCGAGCACTGGGCACCGCTCGCCGAGGGGCTCGGGCTGCCGGACGAGGTCGCGGCCCAGCGCTACGTGCGCGAGGTCGGCCGTCGGGTGACCCACCTGTCGCGGCTGGCCTGGCGCCGTACCGACGACGTGCTGCGGCAGCCCCGGGCGGGCCGGCCGCGCCGGCCCGAGCTGGAGCGGGTCGCCCCGGGCGTCGCGATGTCCCGCGGCGAGATCGTCCTCGACCGCGGCGCGCGGCCCGCCCAGGACCCGACGCTGCTGCTGCGGGCCGCCGCCGAGGCCGCGGAGCGAGATGTCGTGCTGGCCCCGCCGACGGCGGCACGGCTGGTCCGGGAGTGTCCTCCGCTGCCCGAGCCCTGGCCCGAGGAGGCGCGCCGGCAGCTGGTCCGGCTGCTCGCGGCCGGGCCCGGCCTGCTGCCGGTGTGGGAGACCCTGGAGGAGACCGGGGCCCTGGTGCGGATCCTGCCCGAGTGGGAGCGGATCCGGCTGCTGCCGCACGCCTCGCCGATCCACCGCTTCACCGTCGACCGACACGTCGTGGAGACCTGTGTCGAGGCGTCCGCCCTGATCCGCGACGTGGCACGGCCCGACGTCCTGGTCGTGGCCGCGCTGCTGCACGACATCGGGAAGGGGGACCTGACCGAGCACAGCGTCGCCGGCGAGCCGCTCGCCCGTGGTATCGCCACGCGGATGGGGTTCGCCGCGGACGAGAGCGACCTGATCGCCCTCCTGGTGCGTCGGCACCTCCTCCTCGCGGACATCGCCACCACCCGCGACCCCGACGACCCCGCCACGATCGACGCCCTGCTCGAGCACGTCGGCAGCCTGGAGGCCCTGGCACTGCTGACCGCGCTGGCGGAGGCCGACGCCAAGGCGGCCTCACCCAAGGCATGGTCCTCGTGGCGGGCCGGCCTGGTCCTCGACCTGTCCCGGCGGGCGCGAGCCGCGCTCGAGCAGGGGAGCGCGCCGCCGGCGTTCACCGTCGAGGAGATCCCGATCCCGGTCGGCGTCGTCGCCGGCGAGATCTCGATCGTGGTGGAGGGTGAGGCCCGTGGGGAGCGAAGCGACCGACATGCGCCGGTCCCCGACGGCTCACGGGTCACCGTCGTGGCGCTCGACCGGGTCGGCCTGCTCGCCGACGTGGCCGCCGTGTTCGCGCTGCGCCGGGTCGCGGTACGTGCGGCCCGGCTGTGGGCGCAGGGAGACGTCGCGGTCTCGGTCTGGGACGTCGCCGAGGCCGGCCTCGACCCGCGTGCCCTGGGCGACCAGCTGGACGCGATCACCTCGCGCCGGGTGGATCCGGCTGCTCGGCTGGCGGTGCGGCACGTGGCCGGGGAACTGGACCCGGCGGTCGTCGTACGGCCGGAGGCGAGTGATCACGCGACGGTGATCGAGGTCCGGGCCGCCGACCGCCCCGGCGTCGTGTACGTCGTCAGCGCGGCACTGGCAGCGCTCGACATGACCGTGCGCTCGGCGCACATCTCGACGCTGGGGCCGCAGGCCGTGGACGTGTTCTACGTCCAGGAGGTCGCGGCCGGGGCGCTTTCGGAGACGCGGGCGGCCGAGGCCGCCCACGCCGTCCGGAAGGCGATCAGCGCGTCCTCCGCACCCTGACCACGCCGCTGGCCAGGTCGACGCGGACGGGCCGGTCGTCGTCGTGCGGGTCGGGCGTCACCGTGCCCTGGTTGTCGTGGGACCTCAGGTCGCGGTCGGCCCGGGCCCGCGCCGGGTCGAAGACGTCGATGAAGCTCCCCAGGCCGTCGGCCATGCCGCCACTGGTCGGCGCGCCCTGGCGCAGGGTGCGGTGGCCGGCGAGCACGACGAGCACCAGGAGTGCGAGTCCTGCGCCCGCGAACACCGCGATCGTCGTCATCCGGACAGCATAGGCAGAGCACCGGCGGCTACGATCGGTGTTCGATCTTCCACCGACGACTCCGACGAGGACGCAACGCTCTTGTTCGCCACACTTTCCGATCGCCTCACCGCGACCTTCAAGAACCTGCGCGGCAAGGGACGGCTCTCCGAGGCCGACATCGACGCGACCGCCCGCGAGATCCGGATCGCCCTTCTCGAGGCGGACGTGGCTCTGCCGGTCGTCAAGGAGTTCGTCGCCGCGATCAAGGAGCGCGCCCGCGGCGAGGAGGTCAGCGGTGCGCTGAACCCCGCCCAGCAGGTCGTCAAGATCGTCAACGAGGAGCTCGTCGAGATCCTCGGCGGCGAGACCCGGCGGCTGCGCTACGCCAAGTCGGGACCGACCGTCGTCATGCTGGCGGGCCTGCAGGGTGCCGGCAAGACCACGCTCGCGGCCAAGCTCGCGCTCTGGTTCAAGGACCAGGGCAAGACCCCGATGCTCGTGGCGTGCGACCTCCAGCGTCCCAACGCCGTCCAGCAGCTGCAGGTCAACGGCGAGAAGGTCGGCGTCCCGGTCTACGCGCCCGAGCCCGGCAACGGAGTCGGCGACCCGGTCTCCGTCGCGAAGGCCTCCATCGAGGAGGCCAAGCGCAAGCTGCACGACGTCGTGATCGTCGACACCGCCGGCCGCCTCGGCGTCGACGCCGAGATGATGGCCCAGGCCGCCGGCATCCGCGACGCCGTCCAGCCCGACGAGGTGCTCTTCGTCGTCGACGCGATGATCGGTCAGGACGCGCTCGTGACCGCGCAGGCCTTCCTCGACGGGGTCGGCTACGACGGCGTCGTCCTCACCAAGCTCGACGGCGACGCCCGCGGCGGCGCCGCGCTGTCGATCCGCCAGGTCACCGGCAAGCCGGTCATGTTCGCCTCCTCCGGCGAGAAGATGACCGACTTCGACGTCTTCCACCCCGACCGGATGGCCTCGCGCATCCTCGACATGGGCGACGTCCTCACCCTGATCGAGCAGGCGGAGAAGGCCTTCGACCAGGAGGAGGCGCTCAAGGCGGCCGAGAAGCTGTCGGGCGGCGACTTCACGCTCGACGACTTCCTGTCGCAGATGCAGCAGCTCAAGAAGCTCGGCTCGATGCAGAAGATCCTCGGGATGCTGCCCGGCATGGGCCAGATCCGCGAGCAGCTCGAGAACTTCGACGACCGCGAGATCGACCGGGTCGAGGCGGTCATCCGCTCGATGACCCCCGCCGAGCGCGCCAACCC
The DNA here is from genome assembly GCF_030929495.1 of Nocardioides sp. LHD-245. GTDB lineage: Bacteria > Actinomycetota > Actinomycetes > Propionibacteriales > Nocardioidaceae > Nocardioides. The sequence goes on from NZ_JAVFWN010000001.1 coordinate 482,161, forward strand.
CAAGCTCATCGACGGCTCCCGCCGAGCCCGCATCGCCAAGGGCTCGGGCCGCACCGTCTCCGATGTCAACCAGCTCGTCGACCGCTTCTTCGAGGCGCGCAAGATGATGATGCAGATGGCGCGGGGCGGGGGGATGCCCGGGATGCCGGGCATGCCGGGGATGCCCGGCGCGGGTGGCCCCGGCGGCGGCAAGCGGGTCAGCGCCAAGCAGAAGGCGAAGCAGGCCAAGGGCAAGGGCGCCCGCCGTTCCGGCAACCCGGCCAAGGCGGCCCAGGATGCCGCTGCCGCGAAGGCGAAGGCCGACGAGGCCAAGCCGAACCCGTTCGGTATCGGCCAGGACATCGACTACGAGGCGGCTGCCGAGAACCTGCAGCTGCCGAAGGACTTCTCCAAGTTCCTCAAGTAGTCAACTGGACTTGTCGGTATTGCGGTTGGGGACCAAACCGCAGGATTTCCGGGTCCAGGCATGCAGTCTCTGCCCAATCGATGGCGGGCCGATCCCAGGGGGTGAGATGAGTTCGATTCTCATCGTCGACGGCGCCAATGTCGTCGGCGCTCGCCCGGACGGCTGGTGGAAGGACCGGGCCGGCGCGGCCGCGCGCCTCCACGAGCAGTTGCTCGTCGCCGATGTCGAGTTCGACGTCGTCGTGCTGGTGCTCGAGGGGCAGGCCAAGGGCGGCGTCCGAGCGGGACGGGATGCTCATGTCCGCACCGTGCATGCCCCGAAGGACGGCGACACCACGATCCTCGCCGAGGCCCGCAAGGCGGCCGAGCGCGGTGGTCGGGTCGTGGTGGTGACGGCCGACCGGGCGCTGGACGCCCGGGTCCACGGCGCCGGTGCCACGACGCTCTCGCCGACCTGGCTGCTCTCCCGCCTCTGACGCCGCTGACCTCGTTAGGGGGCACCGGCGGTCTCGGCGGCGTTGATAGCGTCGCCCGCGTGAGCGCGCTGAGGTTCTCCGGTCCGGTCCTGCCCGACGGCGAGGCGCGGGAGGTGTACGTCGTTGACGGGCGGATCACCTACGAGCGCCCGGCGGGTGCCGAGGGCGCCGGCGAGGGGTGGATCGTGCCCGGCCTGGTCGACGCCCACAACCATCTCGGCCTCGAGGACGGGGGAGCGGTCGACGACGCGGAGATCGAGCGGACCGCGATCGCCGACCGCGACAACGGCGTCCTGCTGACCCGCGACTGCGGCTCCCCGGCCGACACCCGGTGGGTGCACGAGCGCGAGGACCTGCCCCGGCTGATCCGCTGCGGGCGGCACGTGGCGCGGACCAAGCGCTACATCCGCAACTACGCCCAGGAGGTCGAGCCCGACGCGCTGGCGGACGCGGTCGCGGAGCAGGCCGTCGACGGTGACGGCTGGGTGAAGCTCGTCGGCGACTGGATCTCCCGCGACGACGGCGACCTCGCCCCGTCGTTCCCGGCCGACGCCGTCGCGGCGGCGATCCAGGTCGCCCACGCGCAGGGGGCCAAGGTCACCGCCCACTGCTTCGGCGCCGACTCGCTCTCCCCGCTCCTCGACGCCGGCATCGACTGCATCGAGCATGGCACCGGGCTGACCGCGGCGCACCTGGACCGGATGGTGGCGGGCGGCGTCGCGCTGGTGCCGACAGTGCTGCAGACCGGCAAGTTCCCCGGCTTCGCCGAGACCGGGCGCGACAAGTTCCCCGCCTACAGCGCGACGATGGAGTCGCTCTACGCCACCCGCCGCGAGGTCCTGATGAGCGCGTACGACGCCGGCGTGGCGCTCTACGTCGGCAGTGACGGGGGTGGCTCGTCGCGCCACGGCGTGCTCCACGAGGAGATCCTGGCGATGGCCGCGATGGGCCTGCCCAACGCGTATGTGCTCGCCGCCGCCTCCTGGCGCGGCCGGGCCTGGCTCGGCTGGAACCCCGGGCTCGACGAGGGCGACCCGGCCGACTTCGTCGTCTATCCGCGCAACCCGGTCGAGGACCTGTCCGTGCTCGCCGAGCCGTCCCGGGTGGTGCTGCGCGGCAAGGTCGTCGCCTGACGCTCGCCGCGCGCCACTAACCACGCGATCGCGCACCCGACCGCGACGCACCCGAGCGTCCCGGCGACCAGCAGCCCGATCAGCATCGCGACGTGGTTCGGCACAGGTCGCGTCTCGATCGTCTCGTCCGAGGAGCAGGAGATGGTCAGCCGACCGGTTCCGGTGTCATAGACGAGGTCGAGCATCTCGATGTCCGATCCGGAGACCGACCACGATGGTCTGCGGAAGTCGACCGGGCCGTCGATGTCGCTCGCCTCGCAGCCGACGGAGTATCCGCTGTTGTCGGCGTCGGTCACGTAGATGCCGTAGGTGCGGTCGGCGGGTAGGCGGAGCTGTCGGGGCGAGTCGCCGAGCGGCTGTCCGTCCGCTCGGCTGGCGGTGAGATAGCCGACGCCCGGCACGGCGAGTGCCGCGACCGCGAGCAGGCTGAGAAACAGGCTCGACCAACCCCAGCGCGAACCAGTCAGGGAGCGTGACATCGCAGCATCGTCCCACCCCCCTCCTCGCCGCCGAGCGGGTTTCGGAATCTCCTGGCTGGATCATGCGTCGGCGTCGCCGGGAGGAGGCTCCTGATTTATGCCCGACTGCCCCGACGTGGCAGACTGTCCGACTGAGTTCTGCGACTTCCGGTCCCTCTCAACCGGTGGTGACAGAACCCGTCCGAGTCCGGGCCCCGGTGTTCCCCACCTGGCGGTCCCGGGCTCACCCACCACCAGTTCTCAAGGAGACACCACAAACGTGGCCGTCAAGATTCGTCTGAAGCGCCTGGGCAAGGTCCGGGTTCCGCAGTACCGCATCGTCATCGTCGACTCGCGCAAGAAGCGCGACGGCGCGGTGATCGAGGAGATCGGCAAGTACCACCCCAAGGAGGACCCGTCGTACATCGACGTCGTCTCCGAGCGGGCGCAGTACTGGCTCGGCGTCGGCGCACAGCCCTCCGAGGCCGTCGCCCGCATCCTCGAGATCACCGGTGACTGGCAGAAGTTCAAGGGCATCGACGGCGCCGAGGGCACCCTGAAGGTCAAGGAGCCCAAGCGCGACAAGCTCGAGATCTTCAACGAGGCCCTCAAGGAGGCCGCCAGCGAGCCCAAGGCTTCGGCGACCACCGCGAAGAAGAAGGCCGAGAAGAAGGCGGACAAGGTCGAGGAGGCTCCGGCTGCCGAGACCGCCGCCGAGACCCCGGCCGAGGCGCCGGCCGACGAGGCTCCGGCTGCCGAGACCGAGGCCTGAGTCGATGCTGGCTGACGCGCTGGAGCACCTCGTCCGCGGAGTGGTCGACCACCCCGACGACGTGGTCGTGCGCGACAAGCAGCTGCGTCGCGGCTCCGTGCTCGAGGTCCGGGTCCACCCCGACGACCTCGGCAAGGTGATCGGGCGGAGCGGCCGCACGGCGACCGCTTTCCGCACCGTGATCTCGGCGATCGCCGGCAACAGCGGCACCCGGATCGACTTCGTCGACACCGACCGTCGCTGAGTCCACGCACGACAGCTCGAACGGGCGTCTCCCTCCGGGGAGGCGCCCGTTCGGCGTTCCCGGCCCCACCCCCTAATCTCGGACGCGTGGAGAGCATCGAGGTCGTGGTCGGCCGGATCGGTAAGCCGCACGGTCTCCGGGGCGAGGTGACCGTCGACGTCCGCACCGACGAGCCCGAACGTCGGTACGCCGTCGGGGCGGTGCTCCAGGTGGAGGCGCCCCGCGGCTCGGCGTTCACCGCGCGCACCCTGACCGTGAGCCGGATCCGCTGGCACCAGGGGGTGCTGCTGGCGAGCTTCGCGGAGCTGCCCGACCGCACCGCTGCCGAGTTGGCGCGCGGTGCGGTGCTGCGGGCCGTCGTACCGGCCGACGAGACACCGGAGGACCCCGAGGAGTTCTACGACCACCAGCTGGTCGGCCTCGCGGCGTACGACGTGGCCGGCACCCACCTCGGCGAGGTCGTCGGGCTCACCCACGGCGCCCAGGACCTGCTCCGGATCAGGACCCTCGACCGGCGCGAGGCGCTGGTGCCGTTCGTGAGCGCGCTGGTGCCCGAGGTCGACCTCGCCGGTGGCCGCGTGGTCATCGCCGACCGCCCCGGTCTGGTCAGCCCGTTCCCGGACGAGGAGGCGGACGACGAGTGAGGCTCGACTACGTCTCGATCTTCCCCGACTTCTTCGCGCCGCTCGAGCTCTCGCTGCCCGGCAAGGCCGCGGACAAGGGCCTGCTCGCGTTCGGCGTCCACGACCTGCGCGGCTGGACCCACGACCGGCACCACACCGTCGACGACACCCCGTACGGCGGCGGCGCCGGGATGGTCATGAAGCCCGAGCCGTGGGGCGAGGCCCTCGACGAGCTGCTCACGCCGGGCACCACGGTCGTCTTCACCACCCCGTCGGGCGAGCCGTTCGACCAGCGCCTCGCCGAGGAGCTCGCCACCCGCGATCATCTCGTCTTCGCCTGCGGCCGCTACGAGGGCATCGACCAGCGGGTCATCGACCACGCCCGCGAGGTCGCCGAGGTCCGCGAGATCAGCCTCGGCGACTACGTCCTCAACGGCGGCGAGGTGGCCGCGTTGGCCATCACCGAGGCCGTCGTCCGACTGTTGCCGGGCTTCATGGGCAACGCCGCGTCCCTGGTCGAGGAGTCGCACGCCGCGAGCGGGCTGCTGGAGTACCCCGTCTACACCAAGCCCCCCGCGTGGCGCGGCCACGAGGTCCCCGCCGTGCTGCGCTCCGGCGACCACGGCAGGGTCGCGGCCTGGCGCCACGAGCAGGCGGTACGACGCACCGCGGAGCGCCGCCCCGACCTGCTGGCGCCGTCGGTGCTGGACGACGGCACCCCGATCATCCGGGCCACCCCCGGCGACGCCGGCGAGCTGCTGACCCTCCAGCGGGCCTGCTGGGTCCAGGAGGCGCTCGCCAACGACATGCTCGACATCCCCGCCCTGCACGAGTCGCTCGACGACGTACGCGCCTGGCTGGGGGAGTGGGACACCTATGTCGTCCGGCGGGCCGGACGGCTCGTCGCCGCCGTCCGCGGGCGGGTCGAGCCCGGTACGACCGGCGAGCCAGGAGACGTCTGGGACATCGGCCGGATCATGGTCGCTCCCGACCTGCAGGGCAGCGGCCTGGGTCGCGTCCTGCTGGCGCACATCCAGGCGGTCGCGCCGGCCGGCGTGGCGTCGTACGTCCTGTTCACGGGCGCGGCCAGTGCCCGCAACCAGCGCATGTACAAGAAGGCCGGGTTCCGGCTGCGCCGGGACCTCCCGGCACCGCCGGGCGCCGTCGTGCTGACCAAGGACGCCCGGCGTCACCGTGCCGACACACAGCCGGGCCACCTGTAACCCACCGGAAATCTCATCCGGACACCGGCGAAACGCCCCGCCGAGATGCTCTGGGTCGGACGTGGACAGCGACGCTGCTGACCCACGCCACGGATTCCCGAGTAGAGCAGAGGTTCGCTTATGTCCGACGTACTCGCGTGGCAGCTCATCTGTGCTGCCTTCGTCCTGTTCATGACGCCTGGTCTGGCCTTCTTCTACGGCGGCCTGGTCAAGCAGAAGTCCGTCGTGTCCATGATGATGCTGAGCTTCGGCTCGATCGCCGTCGTCACGCTGCTCTACGTGCTGATCGGCGGCACGGGGATCGCCGGCAACGGCACGGACGGCGGCAGCAAGCTGTTCGGCAATCCGTTCCAGGACTTCGGCATGTCCGACCTGATGTCGGGCGTCGGCGGCGGTGACGCGGCGAACGCCTTCGGCGGCCACGCCTTCCTCGTGGCGTTCTGCATCATCACCGTCGCGCTGGTCTCAGGTGCGGTGGCCGACCGCGCGCGGTTCTGGCCGTGGATGCTCTTCGCTGCGCTGTTCACGACCTTCGTCGTGTTCCCGACCTTCCGCTGGATCTGGGGCGTCGACTCCGAGGGCACGTTCTACGGCTGGCTCGCCAACGACGTCTGGGGCCTCGGCCAGGGTGCGCTGGACTGGGCCGGTGGCACGGTGATCCACCAGTCGGCAGGTGCGGCCGCTCTCGCCCTCGCGCTGGTCCTCGGCAAGCGCAAGATCGGCTTCTCCAAGGAGGAGAGCGTCGCCCACAACGTCCCGCTGGTGCTCATCGGCGCCGCGATCCTCTGGTTCGGCTGGTACGGCTTCAACACCGGCGTGTTCGGCGCCGACGAGGGCCAGACCTCGCTGATCTTCTTCAACACCCTGGTCGCCCCGGCTGCGGCGCTGCTCGGCTGGATCGCCGTGGAGGCGGTCAAGGACGGCAAGGCCACCGCGGTCGGCGCCGCGTCCGGCATCGTCACCGGCCTGGTCGCGATCACCCCGGCCTGCGCGTTCCTGACGCCCGTCTGGGCCATGGTGCTCGGCCTGGTCTCCGGTGCCGTCTGCGCCTTCGCGGTCGACCTGAAGTTCAAGCTCGGCTTCGACGACACGCTCGACGTGGTGGGCATCCACCTGGTCGCCGGCTTCATCGGCTGCCTGTGGGTCGGCATCTTCGGTGCCGAGGCGCTCACCGGCGGCAGCCTGGTCTTCGGGGGCGAGGTCAAGCTCTTCCTGGCCCAGTTGCTCTCCTCGCTCACCGTGATCGCGTTCTCGTTCGTCGTCACCTTCGTGTTCGCCACGGCGATCGAGAAGACGATCGGCTTCCGGGCCAAGGAGGAGGACGAGATCGCCGGCATCGACCTGGTCCTCCACGGCGAGGGCTACGCGCTCGACTGAGCGCCGTCGTACGACCAGCAGGCCCGTCCCGGCTCGCCCGGGGCGGGCCTGGCCTGTTGCCCCGCTCAGGACTCCCGCAGCTGCCGGGACGACGCCCGGATCCGCGTGCCGAGGTCGGCCACCTCGTCCAGGACCGCGCCCGCCAGCCACACCGGCGCCCGGCGCGAGCGCGGTGCCCGGCGCAGCACGCCGGCGGCGGTCAGCGTGTCGATCAGCGCCGCCGCCTCCTCCTCCGCGACCTCGATGTGCTCGGCCACCAGCGCCGCGTTGACGATCGGGTTCTCGGTGAGCAGGTCGAGGGCGCGGTGCAGGGCGGTGCCGGGCCGTGAGCCGCCGACCGCGACCGCCCAACCCGCGCGGATCTCGTGCAGATGGGTCGCCGTCACCCAGGACTCGGTCGTCGCGATGCGGATGGCCGAGGCGAGCATCGCGACCATCGTGGCGGCTGTGCCGCGGCGATAGTCGGCGAGCGCCGCGAAGTACCGCTCGCGGTGCGCCACCAGGGCGGACGCGATCGGCACGGTGAGGTGACGGGTGGCCCGCCGCCGGCGCAGCACCGCGTGGATCAGAGCCCGCCCGATCCGGCCGTTGCCGTCGATGAACGGGTGGATCGACTCGAACTGGGCGTGGACGACCGCCGCCTGGACGACCGGCGGCACGTCGTCGCGGTCGGCGTAGGCGAAGAGGTCGTCGAGGTAGCCCGGCACGGTGTCCGGGGGCGGCGGTACGTGCAGTGCCCCGAGCGGGGACCAGTCGCTGCCGCCGACCCAGTTCTGCGTCGTCCGGAACCGGCCGGCGCGATGCGCCTCCGAGGGCGTACGGCGGAACAGGTCGTGGTGCGCCCGCGCGACGGCCTCCCGCCGGATCGATCGGGTGGTGTCCGCGTCCCGGATCATGCGGGTGAGCGCGGCGGTCGCCGAGGCCATGGAGACCGCGGAGGCGTTCGCCCCGACTCCCAGCAGTGCGCGGCCGTAGTCGGCCAGGCTGGCGTCGACGTCCTCGATCTTCGAGGAGTCCACCGCCTCGGTGCGCAGTTGGAGGTGGTTGAGCGCGCGCAGGGTTCGGCCGTGCACGAGGTCGAGATGGCTCAGGTCGCCGGCGCATGCGCTGGACATGGCGCTCAGCGCGCGGTCCATGGGCAGGTCGAGCTCCGCGACGTACGGCGGCAGCGCGACCTCGATCTCCCGCAGCCGTCGGTCCTCCCGCGGCCCCCGGGGCGTGCGCTGGTGCCAGGGCCGCACCTCGTGGGTGTGCGCGGCCCAGTCCATGCCCGCATCCTCGCAGCCCGTCGTTGCCGGCAGATTTCGTGGAGTCCGGTGCCGTGTGGGAGGATCGTTGGTCGGTGCGCGGACGCTTCTGCCACAGGGGAACCGCCGACCGCACGCCTCTCACCACCACCCCACCACAACCGCGGCTGACCTGTGCGCACTCGCGAGGAGAACGATGAGCAACCCGAGCCCCGCCCTGGTCACCGACCTCGGCAACGCCGCCAAGCGCGACGACGTCCCCGACTTCCGCGCCGGTGACACCGTCAAGGTCCACGTCAAGGTCATCGAGGGCAGCCGTTCCCGTGTCCAGATCTTCCAGGGCGTCGTGATCCGCATCCACGGCTCCGGTGTCGGCCGCACCTTCACCGTCCGCAAGGTCTCCTTCGGCGTCGGCGTCGAGCGGACCTTCCCGCTGCACTCGCCGATCTTCGAGGCGATCGAGGTCGTCACCCGCGGTGACGTGCGCCGCGCGAAGCTCTACTACCTGCGCAACCTCACCGGCAAGAAGGCCAAGATCAAGGAGCGCCGCGAGATCTGAGCCTGGCTCAGCACCGCCTCTCACGAAGGCCCGACCGTCTCGGTCGGGCCTTCGTGCGTCCGCGCTGGGGCGCACTCCTAGACTCGTACCTCGTGACGACCGACGACACCGCACCGGACTCCGCCGCCGAGGTCCCCGACCCCGAGGCGACCGATCGGGCGGCCTCCCGGTCCGCTTCCCCCAAACGCAAGCACCTGCCGGTCTGGCAGGAGAGCATCCTGCTGCTGGCGGTGGCGCTGGGTCTGGCGATCGTCATCAAGGCGCTGTTCATGCAGGCCTTCTACATCCCGTCGGAGTCGATGGAGCCCGGGCTGGTCAAGAACGACCGGATCCTCGTCCAGAAGGTCTCCTACTGGTTCGGCCGAAGCCCGCACCGCGGCGACGTGGTCGTCTTCAAGGACCCCGGTGAGTGGCTGGGATCGGCCGACAGCCAGGGACCGACCGGCTTCGCGAGCCTGCTCTCCAAGGTCGGGCTGTACCCGACGGGCGGCCATCTCGTGAAGCGCGTGATCGGCACCGAGGGCGATGTCGTCGAGTGCTGCGACGAGCAGGGCCGGATCATGGTCAACGGCAAGGCGATCGACGAGTCCGACTATCTCGGCCCCGACCCCGGCAAGTGCAACGCCGAGATCAGCGACTGGGTCAGCGCGGAGGACACGGCCATCGCGCGGCCCTGCGACTGGACGATCGGACCGATCCCGAAGGGCAAGCTCCTCGTCCTCGGCGACAACCGCGGCCACTCGGCCGACTCCCGCGCGCACCTGTGCGGTGCGGAGGAGGATCCCTGCACCCAGAGTCCGTGGGTCGACACCGACCTCGTCGTCGGCAAGGTCTTCACCCTGATCTGGCCCCGTGACCGGTGGCGCTGGATCAGCCGGCCCGAGGTGTTCGAGGGCATCCCCGATGACCCGCCGGCCGACCTGCTGGAGAAGGCGGAAGAGGCCGACGCCGTCCCCGGGGCGTAGCCGGAGGGGAGAGAGGGGCATGTCCACCCTGCCCAGAGGAGCGACCGTACGCCGCGACGCCGGCATCTACGGCTACGAGCGGGCCCTGCGCCGGCACGGCTTCGAGCCGATCGCCGGGGTCGACGAGGCCGGTCGCGGTGCCTGCGCCGGCCCACTGGTGGCGGGGGCGGCGATCCTGCCGGCCGGCAAGGCCGGCATCGTGCCGGGCCTGGCCGACTCCAAGCTGCTGACCCCCGCCGCGCGGGAGCGCTGCTACGACCAGGTCGTGAAGCGGGCGCTGGCCTGGTCGGTCGTGGTGATCCCTCACGACGAGTGCGACCGCCTCGGCATGCACGTCGCCAACGTCGAGGCGCTGCGCCGCGCTGTCGCCAAGCTGGCCCTCCCGGCGTCGTACGTCCTGACCGATGGCTTCCCCGTCGACGGCCTCGGAGCGCCCGGCCTCGCGGTCTGGAAGGGCGACCGGGTCGCGGCCTGCGTCGCCGCGGCCTCGGTGCTGGCCAAGGTGACCCGCGATCGGCTGATGGTCGACCTCGACCGGGAGTGGCCGGTGTACGACTTCAAGACGCACAAGGGCTACATCACCGCGACCCACACGGCCGCGCTGGAGGAGCACGGACCGTCGCCGATCCATCGGATGCGGTTCGTCAACGTACGACGCGCGGCCGGTCTCGAGCCGCTGCCTGGGGGGGAGGGCTAGAGTCGGCTTCGTGAGTGCCGAGGAGCTCGAGAAGTACGAGACCGAGCAGGAGCTGAACCTCTACCGGGAGTACCGCGACGTCGTCGGCATCTTCAAGTACGTCGTCGAGACCGACCGTCGGTTCTACCTCTGTAACACGGTCGATGTGAAGGCCCGCTCCGAGGGCGGCGACGTCTTCTTCGAGGTGACGATCACCGACGCGTGGGTGTGGGACATGTACCGCCCGGCGCGCTTCGCCAAGAACGTCAAGGTGCTCACCTTCAAGGACGTCAACGTCGAGGAGCTCGCCACCTCCGACCTGGAGCTGCCGAAGTCCTGAGCTCCGCCCGGAGGCTCACTCGCTCAGGTGCAGGCCTTCCGGAGGTCGGCGCCATTCCCGGTCCAGGCCGTTGGTGACCTTCAGGTGCGACTTCTCGCCGTTCATGTAGAGGCTGTCGACGATGATCGAGCCGCTGGTGACGCCGTTGCCGGAGTTGCCGTTCGCGTAGAGCATCGAGCGGAGGGCGTAGATGCTGCCCGCGATATTGGTCTCGCCGTTGCCCTGGACGTGGATCGACTGGGTGTTGTTGCGGTCGTACACGATCGCCAGATCGCCGAAGCCGTTCGCCCCGGCGGTCAGGGTGAGCTCGTCGCCGTTGCTGGCGTTGAACTGGCCGCCGAGCTCACCGCCCTGCGCGCAGGCTCGCGGGGCGTCGGGGCTCCCGCACACGGCGTACAGCGTGACGCCGGAGCCTCGGAAGACCGTGTTGTTGCCCATCGCCCAGACGCCGGTCAGGACGTAGAGGCCGGGCGTCAGGACGCAGGTCTCGTTGTTGCCGAAGGAGCGGGAGCCGTAGACACCGGGGCCGTCGGTGCACGGGTCGGACCGGGGGGATCCGGACGGAGGAGGCACGACGAAGTCCTCGAGCGGGTCGCCCATCGGCTGCGAGACGGTCTCGGCCTTGGGCTCGTAGTTGCCCGTGGCGCTGGTCTCGACGGTGATCTGGTGGCCGATGGCCTCGACGTGCCCGTTGGGCCCGGTCGACACGCTGCCGTTGAAGTGCACGCTGCTGGCGGTCACCGTGGCGTCGCCGTTGCCGAGGGTGTGCGGCCCCTCGCCGAGGACGCACAGTGAGCACCGGAAGACGACGCCGGGGTCGAGCTGTGCGGTGGCGGACGCGGCGACGATGACCTCGTCGACGCCGGCCAGGCCGGCGAAGGCCGTCGGCACGCGGCGGCTCGGCACCCGCACCCGGACCCGGGTCGGACGCTCGGCGTCGTCGAAGGAGACGCACGGTGAGGACGAGGGGACGGGCAGGGCGGCCGGGTCGGTGCAGGAGGCCCAGGCGGAGGGGTCGACGCCGAAGTTCCTGGCCGCGTACGACGTCGCGGCGCTCACCGCCGCCGTGAGATCAGGCTCGCCGTCCTCGCCGTAGAGCACGTTGGCGGCGGCGAGGGCGGATGCGTCGGCCGCGTTCTGGGCCTGGCCGCGCACGTCCCGGGCGAGACCGAGGTCGATCACGAAGGACGCGGCCACCAGCAGGACGACGGCCAGCAGTGCCGTCAGGACGGCGACGGCACCGCGTTCGTCCTCGGCCTTCCTCAGTCGCACCATGACCAGCTCTGTCCGCTCGGCGCGCTGTCCGCCGTCCCGCTCCCGGGCGGCTTGGTCGTGTCCTGCTCGATCGACATCCGCAGGCTCGCGCGGACATAGCCGTCGTTGGGGAGCGGCAGCATGCCGAAGTCGCTCCGGGACCTGACGAGGACGCACACGCGCAGGGAGTTGCCCCGGGACCAGCCGTCGGGGGCGGAGACGTTGACGTAGGTGTCTCCCGGCGCGGTCCCCAGCATGGTCTCGGCGGTGCAGGCGATCGTGGACCAGCCGGTCGTCGTACGGCATGCGGAGGGGTTCTTGCCGACCACCGCCATCCGGGCGGTCTCGCGGACGCCCTGGTGGGCATTGAGCGAGTCGTTGAAGTAGAGGCCGTACTGCAGGATGCCGAAGACGAGGACGACGAGCAGTGTGCCCACGAGCGCGAACTCGACCGCTGCCGCGCCGCGCTCCGCTCTCCGCCCGTCGCCGCGACGCGCGCACCGTCGCCGATCCATCTCCGCCTCCCCCTGCCGGCCCGGAGAACGAGCCAGGACTCCCGCCTCGATTGTCGGCCCAATTCGCCGTCGGTCGCGAGGTCGGGAGGCGGTTCCGTGGCCGTAGCGGCGAGATTAGGCCGACCGCCGCGACCCTCCCTGGCCTCGGCGCGCCATGGACCATGCTCCGAATTGACGGTGCGAGGGCGGGACATCGTCCCGTTCGCAGGGAGGAGCGCGGCACGGTGCCACGTAGTCACCTCGGACTACTCCCTCCGGACTACCCCGACCGGGCCGTCCGGGCACAATGATCCAGGAACTGCTGCCAGAGCGTGTCACGCCCCACTATCCTCAGGCTCAACGCCGCTCGGGGGCGTCATGGGAGCGATTCCGGGGGAGGCCGGCACGATGAGGCGTCGTATGCCAGGTGGGTCGTCCCGCGAACGCGGGGCGGCGGCCGTCGAGTTCGCGCTGATCCTGCCCGTGCTGGCGGCGCTGGTCTTCGGCATCATCAACTACGGCGACATCCTCAGTGCCAGGCAGGCCGTCAGCCAGGCCGCGGCGGAGGGTGCGCGGGCCGGCGCGGTCTCTCAGCAGACGACCGAGGTCGCCAAGATCGCGGATGCCCGGGCGGCGGTCGACGCGGCGCTCCAGTCACAAGGCGTCTCCTGCAGCGGCTGCGACATCAAGATCGGTACCAGCTATCGCGCGCCCGGCAGCGATCCCGCCGCCGCCGCCAAGGAATGCGGGTCAGGGGCCGAGTGCGTCTGGGTGACAGTCGTCGTCGACCATGATGCGCTGGTCCCTGGATTCACCTTCGGCTTCGGAGGCAAGCTCCGGTACACGGCCAGCGCGCGGGTGAGTTGAGATGCTCGGGAGCCGCCGAGACCGGCGCCGCGACGAACGGGGGGCGACGGGTGTCTTCGTGGCGCTCGTGATGGCGCCCGTGCTGGTCGTGTCGGCAGCCTTCGCCGTCGACCTCGGCCAGCAGCGGGTGGTGCGCGGAGACATGCAGGCCGTCGCCGACGTCGGCGCCATGGATCTTGCGCGCCGGCTCAACGGCAGCACCGTGAGCGGTTACCTAGCTGCCGACTTCACCACGGCCCTCACCGAGAGCATCAAGCGGAACGACGACAGCTACGGTGACCGGCTCACCTCCGCGCCGTGCGCGTTCCCGCGGACCAAGGACTCGGTCGCGGTCCCGAGCGAGGTCGGCGCGTGCTGGGAGTTCGTGAAGACAGGTTCCGACGGATGGACGCGCACGACCAGCAACGTGGACATCCCGGAAGCGGTCAGGGTCTTCGCCAAGTCGAAGACCGGCTTCGCGTTCGGCGGCGTCACCGGCATCCGCTCGGGCGGAGCCTTCCGCTACGCCGTGGCCAGCGCAGAGACGTCCGCATGCTTCGCGCTGGGCTCGTACGCCGCCCAGCTGCGCTCAGGAGACTCCGCTCTCCTCGGGCCGCTGCTCGGTGACACCCTGGGGCTGGGAGCGGTCGGCTACCAAGGCCTGCTCAACCTGGACGCAACGGTCCCGCTCGTGGACATCGCCATCGCACTCGATGCGGGCACGGCCGACGAGCTCGCCGACACCAGCGTCACCCTGGGTGACTTCTACCTCGCGGTCGCGGAGGCGCTGAAGAAGAACGGCGACGCGGTCAGCGCGAAGTTGATCGAGGATGCCGTCGCACTGGGCATCACCCAACTGCCGCCGATCAAGGTCGGCGACATCATCGGGCTCGCGCAGGGAGCGGATGCCGCCCTGAGCAGCGAGATCGACGTTCTGGACCTGATCACGACGTCCGCGCTGATCGCCAACGGCACCAATGCCGTCTCCTTGCCCGACCTGGGCGTCAACAGTCTGCCCATCCTCGGCACCGCCTTCACCAGCTCCTTGAACATCATCGAGAAGCCGCAGACGGCCTGCGGCGGAAAGGGGACCGTCCAGGAGACGTCACAGATCGACCTGGATCTCACCGGCACGGTCGCCAACCTCAACACGTCCTCCTTCCCGCTGTTGGGACCGCTGCTCGGCGCCCTCGCCGATGTGAGGGTGGGGCTGGGAGCGACGCTGGCACTCGACGGGGCCTACGGGAAGGCGACGCTCACCGATCTGAGTTGTGCCCCGCCCATGATGAAGTTCGGTATGCAGGGGGCGCTCGCCAAGACGACGCTGAACGTCCCGGTGGTGATCACGGCCAACCTCCTCGGCGCGCTCGGCGTGAAGGTGGCCGAGGTCCGGATCGGCTTCATCGCCAGGATCAACAACCCCTCCGACCCGCTCTCCCCGCCGGAGATCACCCTCGCGTTCCCGCCGAAGCAGTACAACGTGCCGTACTCGGCAGGCTCCTCGGCGCTGGGACTGCAGGAAGCCGACATCAGCCTCGACTACAACCCGGCCGTCTCCTCGACGAAGTACGTGTCGACCCACATCCTGCTGCCACTCCTCGGCTACCTGGTGGACCCGATCGTCAACGCGCTTCTCGGCAACATCATGCCGATCGCCACGGCTGTCTTGAGGCCGCTGATCACGGGACTCAACAACCTGATCCTCGGGCCGCTGGGCGACCTGACCGGTCTCTCCGTGGCCGGAGTCGACGTGCTGGGGCTCAAGAAGCCCCGCTGCGGACAGCCGTCGCTGCGCGGCTAGCTTGGTGATGCACGACAGATCCTCGGCTCCTTCGCTGCCCGCGATGACCGGCCCTAGGACGCCGGGCTCCACGTCGACCGCATCGATGACCTCGACCGTCCCAGCGGCATCGGGATGGGCCGTCGGCCCTCCACAGGCAGGCGTCTGAACCGCGTCGTACACAGGCCGATGCCCGGTACGGCGTCGCCGTCGCCGACCCCGGGGACCCTGGGCCCATGACGACGACAGCACAGGCCCGCCGGGCGATCGGCGCGTACGGCGAAGACGTGGCCGCCCGCTACCTGACAGCGCTCGGCATGACACTGCTGGAGCGCAACTGGCGGTGCTCCGACGGCGAGGTCGACCTCCTGCTCCGCGACGGTGCGACGCTCGTGGTGTGCGAGGTCAAGACCCGGACCTCGCTCGACGCCGGCACGCCCCACGAGGCGATCACCGACGCCAAGCTCGACCGGCTGCGACGCTTGGGTGAGCGCTGGATGATCGAACGAGGGATCCGTCCCGACGGCATCCGGGTCGATCTGGTGGCGGTGCTGCGCCCGCCCAAGGGGGCCTCGGTCGTCGACCATGTGCGGGGGTTGTCCTGATGCCCTTCGCCACCGCCTGGTGCGTCGCGCTCGACGGAGCCGTCGGACACCTCATCGACGTCCAGACCGACGTGTCGGTCGGGCAGCCCACCACGGTGGTCGTCGGGCGCGCCGACGCGCTCCTGCGCGAGGGCGTCGACCGGGTCCGGATGGCCCTGATCAACTCCGACCTGCGCTGGCCCGCGACCAAACGATGCACAGTCCTCTTCTCGCCGGCCGACCTGCGCAAGTCCGGCACACACTTCGACCTCGCGATGGCCGTCAGCCTGCTGGCGGCCGACGGGCAGCTGGAGTCCGCCTGGCTGGACCGGACCGCCTTCATCGGCGAGCTGACCCTGGCCGGTGGGCTTCGTCCTGCGTTGGGTGTGCTGCCCATGGCGCTGGCCGCAGCCGCGGGCGGCGCCCGTCGCCTCTACGTGCCCGAGCCCCAGGTCGGAGAGGCGATGCTGGTGCCCGACCTCGAGGTCATCGGCGTGCGCTCCCTCGGTCAGGTCGTCGCGTCGCTCGGTGGCGACGAGCCACCCGCGGCGCCGCCCGTCGCCGCCGCCACCGGGCTGCGACTGGTCACGTGGCGGGGCGACGAGCGACTCGACGAGCTCGACCTCGCCGATCTGCGCGGGCTGGCCGAGGAGAAGTACGCCGTCGAGGTCGCCGCCGCCGGAGGTCATCCGGTGCAGCTGTCCGGGCCCAAGGGATGCGGCAAGACCAGTCTGGCCGAGCGACTGCCGACCATCCTCCCGGACCTGACCCCGGAGGAGTCGCTGGAGCTGACCGCTCTGCACTCGCTGGCGGGCGCGCTCGATCCGGGGCACGGGATGCTGGTCCGGCCCCCGTTCGCCGCGCCCCACCACGACGCCAGCAAGGTGAGCGTCGTCGGTGGCGGCTCCGGGCGGGTGCAGCCGGGCGAGATCAGCCGCGCCCATTGCGGTGTGCTCTTCCTCGACGAGTTCCCCCTGTTCCGCTCCGACGTCATCGAGGCGTTGCGGCAGCCGCTCGAGAACGGCGACATCACGGTCGCTCGCCGCGACGAGTCGGTCACCCTGCCGGCGGGCGGCATCCTGGTGCTGGCGAGCAATCCGTGCCCCTGCGGCAACTTCACCCGGGCGGCGCGGTCCAACCGGTGCACCTGCGCCGAGACCGTGCGGCGCGCCTACCGCGCACGGATGTCCGGTCCGATCGTCGACCGGATCGACATCGTGCGCCATGTGCAGCCGGCGTCACCCGCCAGCCACGACCCGTTCTGCCCCGTCGAGTCGTCGGCCGACGTGCGTGAGCGGGTCGCCGCCGCGCGGCGGCGGCAGGAGGAGCGATTCGCGGGGCGGAGCTGGCGGTTGAACGCCCACATCCCGAGCCCCCGGCTCAAGGACACCTGGCCGTTGCCGTCCGAGGCTCAGCACCTGGTCGACGCCGAACTGCTCGGCGGTCGGCTCAGCGCACGCGGCGCCGTGCGGGTCCACCGGCTGGCCCTGACGGTGGCCGACCTGCGCTCGGTCCGCGCCGGGCGTGACATCGGCCCCGACGTCGACGAGGTACGCACGGCTCTGCGCCTGCGGTCCGGCCGGGCTCTCGACCTCGCGATGTTCCAGCCCCGGCCGGATGCGGAGGGCGTCGCATGACGGTCTCCGACGAGGAGCGGATCGCCCGCGCCACGATCAACCTCGTCACCGAGCCGGGGGACGTCCGGTGCCTGGGCCTGACCCGCGAGCTCGGCGGCGTCCGGTTCCTCGAGGTCCTCAAGGAGCAGCCCGACCTGCGGTCCGAGTTCGTCGCGGCCGCGGGCCGGCTGGCGAGTGCGCAGCCGGAGCGCGTCCTCGAGGAGGCCGCGCGCCGCAGGATCCGGTTCGTGGTCCCGGGCGACGACGAATGGCCCGCGCCACTCGACGACCTGTCCGGCGCCGGCATGCTGCATGCGCGCGGCGACGTCCCTGTCGGGCTCTGGGTGCGGGGCCCGTTGCGGATCGACCGGCTCGATCCCGCGGTCGCCGTGGTGGGCTCGCGGTCCTCGACGTCGTACGGCGATCAGGTGGCGGGAGACATGGCGGCCGTCCTCGGCGCGGCCGGCCGGACCGTGGTCTCGGGAGCCGCGCACGGTGTCGACTACGCCGCACATCGCGGCGCCGTCACCGCCGACGGCCGCACTGTCGCGGTCCTCGCCTGCGGTGTGGACCGGGCCTATCCACTCGCCCACCAGCAGATGCTCGACCATCTCGGCGAGCACCACGCGGTGGTGTCCGAAGCGCCCCCCGGATCCGCGCCGCTGCGGATCCGGTTCCTCGCCCGCAACCGCCTCATCGCCGCTCTCACGCAGGGCACGGTCGTGGTCGAGGCGGCCGTGCGCAGCGGCGCGCTCAACACCGCCTCCTGGGCGGATCGGTTGCACCGCACCGTGATGGGCGTGCCCGGGTCGGTCATCAGCGCGGCCTCCGAGGGGGTGCATGAGCTGATCCGGGCGGGCGGCGCCTCGCTCGTCACCTGCGGTGACGACGTGCTGGAGCTGCTCGGCGCTTCGGGCGAGCACCTCCTCGACGTCCGGCGCGCCCCCGAGGGGCCGCGCGACCGGCTGTCGATCCGTGCCCGCCAGGTCCTCGACGCCGTGCCGGTCTCCTCGCCGGCCGCCGCGGCGTCGATCGCGCGGGTGGCGGGGCTCGGCATCGAGGAGGTCGAGCTCCTTCTCGACGGTCTTGCCGTCGACGGACACGTCGAGCGGTTGCCGTCGGGCTGGCGGCTGGGGGAGGAGGTGCGCTCTACGATCGCTCAATGACCGACGACGCCCAGGCCGCGCTGCCGGAGTCGTTCGCGCGCATGCTCGGCGACTACGAGCGTCATCTGGTCGCCGAGCGCGACCTGGCTCCGCACAGCGTGCGGGCCTACCTGGGCGACATCGCCGGTCTCCTCGAGCATGCCGGCAGGCTGGGCCTCGTCGACGCGACCGACCTCGACCTGCGGAGCCTGCGCAGCTGGTTGGCCAAGCAGCAGAGCCTGGGTCTGTCGCGGACCACGCTCGCCCGCCGGGCCACCGCGGCACGAGTGTTCACCGCCTGGCTGGCCCGGACCGGGAGGATACCGAGCGACATCGGCTCGGCCCTCGGCTCTCCTCGGCCGCACCACACCCTGCCGGACGTCCTGCGGGTGGACGAGGCCGCCCAGCTGATCGGCGCGGCGACCGAGCTCGCCGACGACGGCAGCCCGGTCGGGCTCCGTGACGTCGCCATGCTCGAGCTGTTGTACGCCACCGGGATGCGGGTCGGGGAGCTGTGCGGCCTCGACGTCGACGACCTGGATCGCGATCGCAATGTCGTCCGGGTGTTCGGCAAGGGGCGCAAGGAGCGCACCGTTCCCTTCGGCCAGCCGGCGGCCACGGCGCTCGACCGGTGGCTGGCCCACGGGCGTGCCGGGCTGGCGCGGCCGGGGTCGGGTCCCGCGCTCTTCCTCGGCGCCCGTGGCGGCCGGATCGACCAGCGGGCGGTGCGCACGCTGGTGCACCGGCGGCTCGCCGACGTCCCGGGCGCACCGGACCTCGGCCCGCACGGGCTCCGCCACACCGCCGCCACCCACCTGCTCGAGGGCGGAGCCGACCTGCGGTCGGTCCAGGAACTGCTCGGTCACGCGTCCTTGGCGACCACGCAGCGCTACACGCACGTCACCACCGACCGGCTGCGTCGGGCGTACCAGCAGGCGCATCCGCGGGCATGACCCCGGATCATGCCGGGGACATCGCGACGAGTCCTTGTCGTTCGGCAGCCGTACGGAGACGGATGTCGTAGCAGACCAGGACGTCCGCGCCGTGCCGCAGCGCTGTTGCCAGATGGATCGCATCCAGACTACGAAGGGTGGGGTCTGGCAGCAGGCCGGCGTGCTGCAGCAGGGGAGAGGTCATCTCGAACAGGCTGATCGACTCGAGTACCTCGGTCGCCAGACTCTGCTCGACGTCATTGCGCATCGCAGCTCGACGGACTTCGGTCACCAGGAGTTCGGAGGAGAAGACGCGCCTGGGGTCGAACCCGTTCAAGTAGTCCCTGAGCGCGTCGCTTTCGGCCTCGTCAGCAATGAGCTTCACGACGGCTGAGGTGTCGACATAGACGTTCACAGCCGGTCCTCGCGAAGCTCATCGAGCACGTCCTGCATCGGCCGTTTCGCCTTGACGCGCTTGATGCTGTTCCAACCTCGGCTCTTCGTCGCGGGCCGCGCCATCTCGGCATGCCAGAGGTCGTCCGCGGCGGGCCGGCGCAGGATCGCGACCACCTGGCCGTGATTGGTGATCTCGAAGGACTCCCCGGCGGCCACCCGGCGCAGGATCTCCGCGCTGTTGTTGCGCAGCTCGCGGTGGGGGATCCGCTCCACGGCCCGGCTCCTGACGGTCATCGCGCTCATCGGTTCGCTCCGAACAGCGTAGCAATCGTAGCAAAGTCAGGTCGGCCGACGTTCCGGGTGAACGGCTCGTCGCGCCAGAGCGGCAGGAGCCGCACCGGTCCGGCACCGACCAGCCGCAGCGGGTCGAGGTAGGTCTCGCCGGCGATCCAGCCCCAGTGCAGACAAGCGCGGGGCATGCAGTGCGAGCCCGCCAGCTCGAGCACACCGATCACCGCTCCCGCCGGCAGGTCGGCACCGACAGCGACCGAGGAAGCCACCGGCTCGTACGTCGTCCGGGTGGCGCCGTGCCCGACCACCACGATCCCGCGCCCGGCGATCCGGCCGGTGAACACCACCTGCCCCGGCAGCGCGGTCCGCACCGGCTGGCCCACGCGTCCGGCCAGGTCGACGCCGCGGTGGCCGGCGCCGTAGGGGGAGTCGGGCGGGTCGAAGTGGCGGACCACCTCCGGGACCGGCTGGAGCGGCCACAAGCCGACCGGGTCCTCGGCCCGGGCCGAGGACGGGACCAGCAGTGTGAGGAGCGTGGCCAGCGCGAGGACTCGAGTCATGGCGGCAGCATGCGTGCCGACCGGGACGGAGCGAGGTGGGCGCCGTCCCGGTCTGTGGACGACGCGGGGGAGGACCGGGGTTGGGGAGGGGCGAGGGCACGGATTGGTACGTCGAGTGCCTGACGTCGTACGCTGAGAGGCACCGGTCCGCCCTGGACCGGAATTCGCTCGTCCGCAGACCACGACGGGGCCCCTCCGGCTCCGGTCGCCCGTGGGCGTCGATCCTCAGTCCGTCTGACCCCCGGGTCGCGCGGTCGGATCGCGTGCAGACGACAGGCCCCAACTGAGAAACGAAAACAGGAGAAATCATGGCTGTCGTGACCATGCGCCAGCTCCTCGAGAGCGGCGTCCACTTCGGACACCAGACCCGTCGTTGGAACCCGAAGATGAAGCGATTCATCCTCACCGACCGCAACGGCATCTACATCATCGACCTGCAGCAGTCGCTGGCCTACATCGACCGCAGCTACGCCTTCGTCAAGGAGACCGTGGCCAAGGGCGGCACGATCATGTTCATCGGCACCAAGAAGCAGGCGCAGGAGTCGATCGCCGAGCAGGCGACCCGCGTCGGCATGCCCTACGTCAACCAGCGCTGGCTCGGCGGCATGCTCACGAACTTCGCGACGATGAACCAGCGGATCAACCGCCTCAAGGAGCTCGACGACGTCGACTTCGACGACGTGGCCGGCTCGAACCGCACCAAGAAGGAGCTCCTGCAGATGAAGCGGGAGCACGCCAAGCTCGAGAAGACCCTGGGCGGCATCCGTGAGATGTCCCGGGTCCCGTCGGCGGTGTGGATCGTCGACACCAACAAGGAGCACCTCGCGGTGGAGGAGGCGCGCAAGCTGCGCATCCCGATCATCGCCATCCTCGACTCCAACTGCGACCCGGACGACGTCGACTTCCCGATCCCGGGCAACGACGACGCCATCCGCGCGGTGGGCCTGCTGACCCGCGTCATCGCCGATGCCGCGGCCGACGGCCTCATGTCCCGCTCCGGCGCCGGCTCCGCCGCGAGCCCGGCGGCCGAGGAGCCCCTGGCCGCGTGGGAGCGCGAGCTTCTCGAAGGTGACACGGCCCCGGCCGCCGCTGCCGACGCCGCTGTCGAAGAGGCGCCTGCCGCCGAGGCCGTCGTCGAGGAGGCGCCTGCCGCCGAGGCCGTCGTCGAGGAGGCGCCTGCCGCCGAGGCCGTTGCCGAGGAGGCGCCTGCCGCCGAGGAGGCTCCCGCGGCCGACGCTCCGGCCGAGGCCTGAGCCACTCCACGTCCACCCCTTCGAGAAACCGAACGAGGATCCATGGCATTCACCGCTGCTGACGTCAAGAAGCTCCGTGAGCTGACCGGCGCCGGAATGATGGACTGCAAGAAGGCGCTCGACGAGACCGACGGCGACTTCGACAAGGCCGTCGAGCTGCTCCGCGTCAAGGGGGCCGCCAAGGCGGCCGCCCGCGGCGCCGAGCGTGAGACGTCCGCGGGCCTGGTGGCCAACTCCGGTGGCGCGCTCGTCGAGCTGAAGTCGGAGACCGACTTCGTCGCCAAGAACGAGGAGTTCATCAAGGCCGCCCAGCAGATCGCCGACGCGATCGCCGCGGGCAAGGCCACCGACACCGAGTCCGCGAAGGCGCTGCCGCTGGGCGACAGCACCGTCGGTCAGGTCGTCGAGGGTCTCGCCATCACCATCGGCGAGAAGATCGAGCTCGGCGACGTCGCCTACTTCGACGGCCCGGTCGCGGTCTACCTGCACAAGCGTGCGGCCGACCTCCCGCCGGCCGTCGGCGTCATCGTCGAGTACGACGGCGACGAGACCGCCGCCCGCGGCGCCGCCATGCAGGTGGCCGCCCTCAAGGCGCAGTACCTCACCCGCGACGAGGTCCCCGCGGACATCGTCGCCGCCGAGAAGGACGTCCTGACCAAGAAGACGATCGAGGAGGGCAAGCCGGAGGCTGCCGTCGCCAAGATCGTCGAGGGGCGCCTGGGCGGCTTCTTCAAGGAGATCGTCCTGCTCGAGCAGGAGTCGGTCTCGGAGTCGAAGAAGACGGTCAAGGCCGTCCTCGACGCCGCCAACACGACCGTGAAGCGGTTCGCCCGCTTCGAGGTCGGCGCGTAGCTCACCCGCATCGACGGCCGGTGGTCACCGCAGGGTGACCACCGGCCGTCGGCGTTTTCCCGGTCCTCTTTCCGCCTGTCCCGGTACGGCCGAGGATGTAGGTTTGTCGCGCCCGGCCATCGGACATGTGTCGGACCGGCGTCCCGCGCTTGCGGGCGCACTTCGGTGTCAGGTGAAGGAGATCGTCAAATGGGACTCATTCAGGCTGCGATCGGCGCGATCGGCGGCACCCTCGCCGACCAGTGGGTCGACTTCTACGGCGTCCCCGACGGCATCGGCTCGACCGTGGCCGTCTTCCCTGCCGTCGCGAAGGGGCAGAACGCCGGCCGGGGCAGCAACACCCAGGGCTCCGAGGGCGTGATCACCAACGGCTCGAAGATTGTCGTGCCGGAGGGCTATGGACTGGTCCTCCTCGAGGACGGTGCGTTCACCGGCTTCGCCGCCGAGCCGGGCGCCTACATCTGGAACTCCGACGACCCCGCGTCGCAGTCGGTCTTCACCGGCGGTGGCCTCGTCGACTCGCTCATCAAGCAGAGCTGGGAGCGCTTCAAGTTCGGCGGCCGCCCGTCGGCCCAGCAGAACGCGGTCTTCGTGACGCTCAAGGAGCTGCCCAACAACAAGTTCGGCACCCAGTCGGAGATCTACTGGGACGACGCCTTCCTCAACACCCAGGTCGGCGCGATCACTCGCGGCACCTACACCCTGAAGATCACCGACCCGCTGACCTTCATCCGCAACTTCGTGCCCGCCGACGTCATCGGCGGCCGCAAGTCCTTCGACTTCACCGACATCGACAACCCGGCCGGCGAGCAGCTGTTCAACGAGGTCGTCGGCTCCCTGGCCCCGGCGTTCTCGATGTACACCAACGACCCCGCCAAGGGGAACCGGATCTCCCGCCTGCAGCAGGACTCGATCGGGTTCGCCCAGTCGCTGTCCGCCGCGGTGGAGCAGAACTACCAGTGGCGCACCGACCGCGGCCTGGAGATCGTCAAGACCGCGATCATCTCGATCGAGTACGACGCCAACACGCGTGAGCTGCTCAAGAACGTCCAGCGGGCCGATGCCCTGTCCGGTTCCCGCGGCAACTCCAACCTGCAGGCGTCGGTCGCCGCCGGCATGGAGGCGGCCGGTGAGAACGCCGGCCCCGGCGGGATGATCGGGATGGGCATGGCGGCCGGTGGCATCGGCCTCGGCGGCCTCCAGCAGCCCGTTCCGCCGGCCCAGGCCCCGGCGGCACCGGCCGCCCCGCCCGCGGCTCCGGCGGCCGCGGCCGAGCCGGCCGCGGCCGAGCCGGCCGCGGAGGACCCGATGGCCGTGCTCAAGCGGGCCAAGGAGATGCTCGACGCCGGGCTGATCACGCAGGCCGACTACGACGCGGCGAAGGCGAAGGCGCTCGGTCTGTGACCCAGGAGCCCGCTGAGCCGCAACAGCCCACCTTCGACGGACCACCACTGTCCCTCGAGGAGGAGCTCGCCGCGGCCAAGGCCGACCCGGAGGCCAAGCCGAGCATCGAGACCGTCAACGAGTCCCTCAAGGACGGTCTCAACCGGTGCCCAAAGTGCGGCTCGACCGATGTCCAGCTCCGCGGCTCGACCGGCATGCTCATCTGCCTCTTCTGCCGCAACGAGTGGCAGGAGGCGCGGGTCGAGGAGGAGTTCGGCCTCGGTGAGGGGATCGACCAGCTCGAGGGCACCGTCATCGCCAGCGGCGCGGGAGACATCGCGGCCGACGCGGCCGACATGCTCACCTTCAAGTGTGAGGCCTGCGGTGCGGAGGTCGTGGTCGACACGGCCCACGCCCTCAACGCGCGGTGTCACTGGTGCCGGCACACGCT
The DNA here is from genome assembly GCF_030929495.1 of Nocardioides sp. LHD-245. GTDB lineage: Bacteria > Actinomycetota > Actinomycetes > Propionibacteriales > Nocardioidaceae > Nocardioides. The sequence goes on from NZ_JAVFWN010000001.1 coordinate 506,496, forward strand.
CAACGTCAACCAGCAGATCCCCAACGGTGCCGTCCCCGACGCGGTTCTGCCCTTCCGGCTGACCAAGGACGAGGCGGTCGAGAAGATCCGTGCGTTCGCCTCGAAGCGGCGACTCTTCGCCCACAAGCGGTTCAAGAAGGAGTTCGTCCCGGAGAACGTGCTGGGCGTTTACCTGCCCTATCTCGTCATCGACGCGCGGGCCGCGTCGCAGTACTGGGGCAAGGGCGAGGTCGAGACCCGCCGGTGGACGGAGAAGCAGGGCGACAACCGGGTGACCTACTACGCCGCCGACGTCTACCGGCTCTCCCGGCAGGTCAGCTTCACCGTCGACGACCTCACCGTCGAGGGCTCCTCCGAGCGGGCGTCCTTCGGCACCGCGAACACCAATAACATCGTCAACTCGGTGCTGCCCTTCGACACCAAGAACGCCGTCCGCTGGAACGCCAGCTACCTCGTCGGTTTCACCAGCGAGAAGCGCGACGTCAACGTGGAGGCGATGAAGCCGGTCCTCGAGGACCAGCTGCTCTCCATCGGCAGGTCGGAGGTCCGCGGGTCACTGGGCCGGTTCGACCGCGGCGTGCGCTGGGAGCAGGAGCAGGTCGACGTCGGCGGGTCGCGGTGGGTGTCGATGTACCTCCCGGTGTGGCTCTACTCCTACCGCCAGGAGAGCAACGGGCTGCTCCACTACATCGCGGTCAACGCCCGGACAGGGGAGACGATGGGCAGCATCCCGGTCTCGCAGCCCAAGCTGCTGCTCGCCGCCTTCACGGTCGGCACGTTCCTCGAGGGCATCGCGGGTGCCATCCTGGTGGCGAGCGCATGATCGCCGACATCCTCGCGCAGGCCTCCGACGACGGCGGCCTGTGGCTGCTCGCGGCGGGACCCGCCGGTGGGGTGGCGACGTACTGGGCCTTCTACCGCTACTACCGCAACACCGACAAGTCCCACGACTTCGAGCGTGACACGATCATCGAGGCCCAGCCGGTCCAGGGTGGCGAGGAGCAGATCGACCACATCGCCCGGACCCGCAGCTCGGGCATCGACGGCGACAACGGCGAGGACTACCGCAAGCGGGTGCAGCGGGTTCGTTGAGCAGGGTGCCGACACGGTAGCCTCGGGTCCGCCTGAAGGATGAACGGACGAACGACGGGAAGGACCCTGGTGGCCGGCTACAAGCGAGTCCTCCTGAAGCTCTCGGGTGAGGTGTTCGGCGGTGGCAAGGTCGGGGTCGACCCCGATGTCGTGCAGGCGATCGCCCACGAGGTGAAGGCCGTCGCGGATGCCGGCGTCCAGATCGCCGTCGTCACCGGTGGCGGCAACTTCTTCCGTGGCGCCGAGCTGCAGCAGCGCGGCATGGACCGGGTCCGGGCCGACTACATGGGCATGCTCGGCATCGTCATGAACTGCCTCGCCCTCCAGGACTTCCTGGAGAAGCAGGGCGTGGAGACCCGCGTGCAGACCGCGATCACGATGGGCCAGGTCGCCGAGCCCTACATCCCCCGTCGCGCGATCCGGCACATGGAGAAGGGCCGCGTGGTCATCTTCGGCGCCGGCATGGGCCTCCCGTACTTCTCGACCGACACGGTCGCGGTCCAGCGGGCGCTGGAGAGCAAGTGCGACGTGGTGCTGGTCGCCAAGAGCGGCGTCGACGGCGTCTACAGTGCAGACCCGAACGTCGACCCGAACGCCGTGAAGTACGACGAGCTCACCTACGACGACGCCATCGCCCAGGGTCTGCGGATCATGGACCAGACGGCGTTCGCCCTGTGCGGCGAGAACAAGCTCCCGATGATCGTGTTCGGCATGGAGCCCGAGGGCAACATCCTGCGTGTCGTGCAGGGTGAGAGGATCGGCACGCGGGTCAGCGCAGGCTGAGCAGAAGGCAACGAAGGAGAACCGGTGATCAACGACACCCTCAACGAGGCCGACCAGAAGATGGGCAAGTCGGTCGACGCGACCCGCGAGGAGTTCGCGGCGATCCGTGCCGGGCGCGCGCACCCCAGCATGTTCAGCAAGATCCTGGTCGACTACTACGGCACGCCCACGCCGCTGCAGCAGCTGGCGTCGTTCACCGCGCCCGAGGCCCGGATCATCATCGTCGCGCCCTACGACGTGGGTGCGATCAACAACGTCGAGAAGGCGATCCGCGACTCCGACCTCGGCGTGAACCCGTCGAGCGACGGCAAGCAGCTGCGCTGCGTCTTCCCCGAGCTGACCGAGGAGCGCCGCAAGGAGTTCATCAAGCTCGCCAAGGAGAAGGCCGAGGGCGGCAAGGTCGCCGTGCGCCAGGTGCGCCAGAAGACCAAGCAGAGCCTGGAGAAGCTCGAGAAGGACGGCGAGGTCGGCAAGGACGACGTCACCGGTGCCGAGAAGCGCCTCGACGGTCTGACCAAGAAGCACACCGAGGCGATCGACGAGCTGCTCAAGAACAAGGAAGCCGAGCTGCTCGAGGTCTGACCTCGATCCGCTCCCACCCCACATGTCCTCGACGTCCGACGGTGCTGCCCCGACCAAGGACCACGGCCGCGCCGGCCGTGACCTGAAGGCGGCGGTCGGCTCCGCGGTCGTGCTGCTCAGCGCGATCGCCGCCTCCCTGCTGTTCTGGAAGCCGGCGTTCATGGTGATCGTCGCGATCGCCGTGGTCGTGGCGATGTGGGAGCTGCGCAAGGGCCTGCTCGCCAAGGACATCGACCTGCCCGAGCAGCCGCTGATGGTCGGTGGCGTCGTCATGGTGGTGGTCGCCTACCTGTGGGGCTCCGCCGCCCTGGTCACGGCGACCGCGGTGAGCGCGCTGGTGATCATGCTGTGGTTGCTGCGCCGCGGCATCGACGGCTACGTCAAGAACGCCACCGCATCGGTCTTCGCGCTGGTCTACGTGCCCTTCCTGGGCTCCTTCGTCGCGCTCATGCTCGCCGAGGGCGGCCGCGACGGCGGTGGCCTCGACGACCCGGGCGTGAAGGGCATCATCACCTTCATCCTGGTGACGATCGCGTCCGACATCGGCGGGTACGTCGCCGGCGTGCTCTTCGGCAAGCATCCGATGGCGCCGGTCATCTCGCCCAAGAAGTCCTGGGAGGGCTTCGCCGGCTCGGCTCTGGCCACCGTCGGCGCGGGCGTCGCCCTGGTCGTCTGGCTGCTCGACGGCGACTGGTGGATCGGAGTGGCCCTCGGCCTGATCGCCGTCGTCATGGCCACGCTCGGCGACCTGTGCGAGTCGGTCATCAAGCGCGATCTCGGCATCAAGGACATGAGCCAGGTGATCCCCGGCCACGGCGGCCTGATGGACCGCCTCGACTCGCTGCTCGCCACGATCGCCCCGATCTGGCTGCTGCTGCACTACGGCATCTTCACCTGAGCGCCGGTGTCACCCGGCGAGGTCACATCTCGCTGCGGATCGCGCACAGGTCGGGGAGGAGCGACCGGGTGACGGTGCTCCACAGGTAGGTGGCGCCCGCGGAGCCGCCGTCGTCGTAGGCCGCGAGCAGCAGGCGCTGCACCTGCGGGGACGGCTCCCGGGCGACGCTCACGTCGCCGTCGAGGACAGGTCGGCGAGCTTCCCGGCCAGTACGACGCGCTCGGACTCGTTGCCGCACAGGTCCATGGCGCGCTGCAGCTCGGCACGGGCGTCCTCGGTGCGGCCCAGCCGGCGCAGCAGCTCGCCGCGCACCCCGGGGAGCAGCGGGGAGCCGGCGAGGGCACCCCGCGCCGCCAGCGCCTCGACGACCGGGAGCGCGGCGGCGGGACCCGAGGCCATCGAGACGGCGACCGCGCGGTTGAGCTCCACGACCGGCGAGGGCGCGATCCGGCCGAGCGCCTCGTAGAGCGAGACGATCCGGTCCCAGTCGGTCATCGCGACCGACGTGGCGCGGGCATGGCAGGCGGCGATGGCGGCCTGGATGCCGTACGCGCCGAGGCCCTGGCCGACCCGCTCGGCCCGGTCCAGGGCGGCCAGGCCGCGGCGGATCGCCGTCCGGTCCCAACGGCGGCGGTCCTGGTCCTCCAGTAGCACCGGCACGCCGGTCGGCGTGGTCCGTGCGGGGAACCGGGCGGCCGTCAGCTCCAGCAGGGCGAGCAGCCCGTGCACCTCGGGCTCGTCGGGCATCAGCCGGGCCAGCACCCGGGACATCCGGATCGCCTCGCGGGCCAGGTCTGCCCGGATCCAGGCGTCGCCGGAGGTCGCCGACGAGCCCTCCGTGAAGACGACATAGACGACGCCGAGGACCGCCCGCAGCCGGTCGCGCCACTCCGGTGGGGAAGGGACGACGAAAGCGACGCGGGCGGCCGCCAGCGTCTTCTTCGCCCGGGTGATCCGGGCCTGGACGGTCGCCGTCGGCACCAGGAACGCGCGGGCGATCTCGTCGCTGGTCAGGCCGCCGACGGTGCGCAGGGTGAGCGCCACCTGCGACTCGGGGGAGAGGGTGGGGTGGCAGGCGATGAAGACGAGGGCGAGCAGGTCGTCGTCGATGTGGCCGGGGTCGGCGAGCAGGTCGACGTCGCCGTCGTCGGCCGCGGCGGCCCGGCCGGCCAGCTCGTGACCGAGTACGGCGTACCGCTCGTCGCGTGCGGCGCGGCGCCGGAATCCGTCGATGGCGCGGCGCCGGCCCACGGTGAGCAGCCAGCCGGCCGGGCTCGCCGGGACGCCGTCGCGGGGCCACGCGACGAGCGCCTCGGCGAACGCCTCCTGGGCGAGGTCCTCGGCCAGGGTGAAGTCGCCGGTGTACCGGGCCAGCGCGCCGACGATCCGCGCGGACTCGATCCGCCAGACCGCCTCGACGGCGCGCCGGCCCTCGGCACCCCGGGACGGCTCGGTCACAGCTGGCCGGTCGCCTCGCGCCAGGCCCGCTCCTTCTGGATCCACACGTTGTCCTGCGGGAACTCGTCGATCGAGCTGACCCGGCGGATCTCGGCCTTCATGCCGGGACCGGCGAGCGGGGCCCGCTTCGCCCACGCCGTGGCCTCCTCCAGGGAAGCGACGTCGACGATCCAGTACCCGCCGAACAGCTCCTTGGTCTCGCCGTACGGGCCGTCGGTGACGACCGGCGGCTGGCTGGAGTAGTCGACGACCACGCCGGTGGCCGGGTCGGGATCGAGGCCCTCGGCAGCGATCAGGACGCCGGCCTGGACCATCTCGTCGTTGAATCGGCCCATCGACTCCATGATCTCCTCGAACGGGATGTCGCTGTCGGCGAAGGCCGCCTCGGCCTCGTCGGTGGCCCGCATGATGAGCATGTACTTCATGATGTTCTCCGTCGTTGTCGGGGGTCGCGTCTCGACCCTTCCATCCCTCGGTCGATCGGGGAACCGGCAGATCGACAACGCCGCGGAACTTTCTCGCCGCGCCACGACTTCCGGTCCCGACGGCCGGCTGATACCGGCTCATTGGTATCCGGCCGCTACGATCGCCCGGACATGACTGAGGCAGGCGACGGCCGCGCGGGCGGCGAGGTGGATGCACCGGACGACAGGTCCCGGCGCCCCGACTGGTTCCACCGCGGGCATCCCGTGTTCTTCCCGCTCGCCGGCTTCTTCACCGGGATGGTGGCGGTCATCGTCGTCCCCGGTCTGTACGCCGCCATCATCAAGTGGGTCGCCGGCTACCAGCGGGTCGAGGAGCTGTTCCCCTTCGTCCTGCTCATGTTCGTCGTCCCGATCGGCATGCTCGTGCCCCAACACACCCGCCGGTTCGGCCGCTACCTGCTCCTCGGCATGGTCTCGACCCTGGTCGTGGTGGTGGCGGTCGGTGTGGCCGTGGTCTGGTTCCTGCTCAACAAGGACGCCTGAGCCTCTCCGGGCGCGCTGCGGGGCGAGTCCGGGGCGATTCCGGGGGATTGGGCCCCCGCGCTCCCGGGTGGGAGAATCGCAGGGTCATGTCCGAGCAGCCCGCCGCGCAGCCGCGCCCGCTTCCCCTCGTCTTCGCCGAGCCCCGGGGACGCAAGAAGCCACCCCGGCACCTGGCCGACCTCAGCGACGCGGAGCGCAAGGACCTGCTGGTCGAGATGGGGCTCCCCGGCTTCCGGGCCAAGCAGCTGGGCATGCACTACTTCGGCCGCCTGGTCCACGACCCCGCCGAGATGACCGACCTGCCCGCGGCGCAGCGCGCCGAGCTGGTCGACGCCCTCCTGCCGCCCCTGATGGACTCGATCCGGCAGCAGAGCGCCGACCAGGGCAAGACCGTCAAGACGCTGTGGAAGCTCTTCGACGGGTCCCTGGTCGAGTCGGTGCTGATGCGCTACAAGGACCGCGCCACGATCTGCATCTCGAGCCAGGCCGGCTGCGGCATGGCCTGCCCGTTCTGCGCGACCGGTCAGGGCGGCCTGCAGCGCAACATGTCGACCGCCGAGATCGTGCACCAGGTCGTCGTCGGCGCCCGAGCCATGGCCAGCGGCGAGGTCGCCGGCGGGCCGGGCCGGCTCTCCAACGTCGTCTTCATGGGCATGGGCGAGCCGCTCGCCAACTACAAGGCCACCCTGGGCGCCGTACGCCGGCTCACCGAGCCGGCCCCGTCCGGGCTCGGCCTGTCGGCGCGCCACGTGACGGTCTCGACCGTGGGTCTGGTGCCCCGGATCAGGCAGCTCGCCGGCGAGGGCATCCCCGTCACGCTCGCGCTGTCCCTGCACGCTCCCGACGACGAGCTGCGCAACGACCTGGTGCCGATCAACACCCGCTTCTCCGTCGCGGAGACGGTCGATGCCGCCTACGAGTACTTCGAGAGGACCGGTCGCCGGGTCTCGATCGAGTACGCCCTGATGCGTGACATCAACGACCAGGGCTGGCGGGCCGACCTGCTCGCCGACGTACTGTCCGCGGAGGGCCGTGGCACCGGCTGGGTCCACATCAACCCGATCCCGCTCAACGAGGTGCCGGGCTCGCAGTTCACCCGCTCGCGCGAGGAGGACATGGACGAGTTCGTCCGCCGCCTCGAGGCCAAGGGCATCGCGACGACGATGCGGGACACACGGGGCAGCGAGATCGACGCGGCCTGCGGCCAGCTCGCCGCCACCCCCCTCAGCTGAGTGCCCGCACGCGCACCGGCTCGGCTTGTAACTAAGGGTTACAGCACGGATTTCGGTGCAACGGCGCCCGGGTAGTGGCAACAACACCCGGGTAGTCGCGTCCGGCACCCGTCGTGCACCCGTCAGCCGAGGGCGGACGCCGTACGGAAGGTGCGCGGTCATCTACCTCGGTGCTGTGACACCTACCCGGGCGCTATGGCACCGAAATCCGTGCTGTAACCCTTAGTTACAAGCGGCGGCGGCGCCTAAGCCAGCGGGTTGGTCACCAGCAGCTCGACGTTGCGGTCGTCGAGGGTGCCGAGCCCGCCGTCGTGGTCGTGCCAGTCGTTAGCCGCGAGCTCGCGGGCGAGGCCGGCGAGCTGCTCGGCGGTGGCGGTGCCGGCGTCCGCGGAGGCGGGGCCGGCGTGGTCGACCATGGTGGTGAAGATCGATAGGGTGCCGTCGAGGTTGTCGGCGAACTCGATGATCCGAGACTGCTGGGGCCAGTCGATGTGCGAGGCGGTGGTGATCTCCCACAGGCCGCCCCCGCCCGGGCGGGGGCGTGGGGTGACCTTGTTGCGGTGCGTGTGGCCGTTGATCCAGGCGACGACCGACGGGGTGGCGAGCAGCCGGTCGAGGACGGCGCCGCCGGTGACCCGGGTCTCGAGGGAGCCGCCGGTGGCGATCAGCGGGTTGCCCATGGTGTCGGAGGTGTGGTGGCTGAAGACCATCACGATCTTGTCGCCCGACTGCGCGAGCAGCGAGCTGAGCCAGGCGAACTGGGTCGCGTCGAGCGAGCCGTCGGCGTAGCCGTTGGGGTTCACCGTGTCGAGGACGACGAACCGGAACCGGTCCCGGTCGAAGTGGTAGTACGCCGTGCCCTGCTGCCGGTTGGTGCTCGTGAAGCCGTGACCGAAGGGGAGTCCGCCGAGCTCGAAGTGCTGCTCCACGATCTGCTTGCGGTTGAGCAGGCGACGGTCCCGGTCGGGGGTCACGAGCCGGACGGTCGCACTGGTGGCTCCGCCGAGCAGGTTGGTCAGCAGCGCGGCGGGGTCGCTGGTGAGGTCCTCCAGCAGCTGGCCCGGATCGAGGCCGTGCGGCGGCGAGATGATCTTGAGCATGCCGAGCGCGATCAGGTTGAGCTGCAGCGTGGAGGCGGGGAAGTTGCCCTGCGCGAGGCCGTCGTGGTTGCCGAACACGGAGTACCACGGGACGGACAGGCCCTCGGCGGTGAACGGCCGGCGGGCGGCGTCGAGCAGGCCCGGGACGACCGGGAAGCCGTACTCCGCGCGCGGGCGGTCGACGGGCCGGCCGCTCGGGTTGCCCTCGGGGTGCCAGTACGCGCCGTCGTACGTCGCCTTGAGGCTGTCGGCGACGCCCTCCCACTTGTTGAGGCGGCCGGAGTCGACCCGCATCGCGCCGCCGTTGAGGGTGGTGATGTTCCAGCGGACCTCGTTGAGCTGCGAGTTGTCGGAGTTGTCGCCGGTCTGGATGGCCAGCGCGAAGGGAGTGCCGGTGACCGGTCCGCTGCCGATCCGGTTGATCGCGCGCACCATCGAGTCGGCGACCTGACCGGTCAGCATCTCCTGCGGCCGGTACGACGAGGAGAACAGTCCAAGCGCGGGGAGCGGACTGGGGTCGTCGAGCCGGTCGGTCCACTCCAGGCGCAGCGGCGACTGGGCGTCGACGATGTGGATGTCGCTGAGCTGGACGAAGGAGAGCAGGCCCTGCCGGCGAGCGGCGCGACCGGCGTCGCCGACGATGCCGAGAGCGGTCCGCGGGCGGTGCGGCTCGCCCGCGGCGGCGATGACGGCGCGATAGCCGCGGGCCCCGGGGGGACCGGGGACGTAGGTCCGGCCGAGGGTGGCGGGGTCCGTGGGCGCGGCTGCGGCGGCCGAGCGGAGCACGCCCGGGAGCGCGGTGGCGGCGGCAGCGAGGCCGCCGGCGGCGATGGCGTTGCGGATCAGGTTCCGGCGAGAGATCTCCACGAACCGGGCAACGAGCCGGGACCGAGGTGGGTCACGTGCCCGGGCGCAGGCGCGGATCGCCGACTCCTGGCGTTCACGAACGGGTCGCCGGACACTTCCGCAATCGTGACGGCCCGTTGGCGCGTCCTCCCTAGCGTCGGCGTCATGGCTGAGGTCATGAGTGAGGCGATGAGCAAGCTCCGCGTCCTGGTGGTCGCCGAGTCCTTCCTCCCGCAGATCAACGGAGTGACCAACTCGGTGCGCCGGGTGCTCGAGCACCTCGCGGCCGAGGGTCACGACGCCGAGCTCGTGGCGCCGACCGGCCCGGACACGTACGCCGGATTCCGGGTCCGTCGCGCCCGGGGCGCGAACCTGCCGTTCTACCCGGACTTCCGGCTGGGTCTGGAGACCCGTCGCCGGCTGCGCCAGCGGATGGTCCGGTTCCGTCCCGATGTCGTCCACATCGCCTCGCCCGCGACCCTCGGCTACCAGGCCGCCCGGGCCGCCGGCGAGCTGGGCATCCCCACGGTCGCGATCTACCAGACCGACCTGGTCGGCTTCGCCGAGCGGTACGACGTCCCGGGCGGGGTGCGGGCGGCGGCGGGCCTGACCCGCCGCATCCATCATCACGTCGACCGCACCCTCGCCCCGTCGACGGCGAGCATCGACCAGCTCCGCGCGCTCGGCGTACCCGAGGTGCATCGCTGGGGGCGTGGCGTCGACCTGGTCGCCTTCCACCCGCGCCATCGCGACGAGGAGCTGCGCCGCAGGATCGCGCCGGACGGCCGGCTCCTCGTCGGGTACGTCGGCCGGCTGGCCGCGGAGAAGGAGCTCGACCTGCTGCGGCACCTCGCCGACGACCCGCGCTACGCCCTGGTGGTCGTCGGCGCGGGCCCCGAGGAACAGCACCTGCGCGGCCTGCTCGGCGACCGGGCCAGCTTCCTCGGGCTGCTGCACGGCGACGACCTGAGCCGGGCCTACGCCTCCCTCGACCTCTTCGTCCACACGGGTCGCTACGAGACCTACTGCCAGGCGGCCCAGGAGGCGCTGGCCTCGGGCGTCCCGGTGGTCGCCCCGGCGGCCGGCGGGCCGGTCGACGTCGTCGCGCACGGCGCCTCCGGCCTGCTCTACCGGCCCGGCGACGGCACGGACCTGGCCGCCGCGGTCGCTCGGCTGGCCGGCGACAGCGACCTGCGGGGCCGGATGGCCGCGACCGCACTGCGGGCGGTGCAGGACCGGTCCTGGTACGCGATCAACGAGCAGCTGGTCGCGCACTACCGCGCGGTGGCCGGGGGAGAGGTCAGCGCCCGCGCGGCGTGACCAGCGCCGCGGCCTCCTCGACCGTGTCGACGAGATGGACGTGCTGCTCCATCGCGCGGCCCCGGGCGAGGGCCCGCAGCAGCGGCCAGGCCGGGAGCTCCTCGGTCCAGTAGCGGCGCCCCACGAGCACCATCGGCGCCACGTCCTCGTCGGCGGCGTAGTAGTTCTCGCAGGCGTCCTGGAAGATCTCCTGCACCGTGCCGCCGGCACCGGGCAGGAACACGATCCCCGCGTCGCAGACCATGAGCAGGATCGCCTCGCGCAGGGCGTTGCGGAAGTACTTCGCGATCGCCGTCGCGAACAGGTTCGGCGGCTCGTGGCCGTAGTGCCAGGTCGGTACGCCGAGCGACGGGCTCGGGTCCGGCGCAAGGGCGAGTGCCTCCCGGGCGGCGGCGGCCCAGTCGTCCACGGAGGGCCGGAAGGACGGCACGTCGGCCACCCGGCGCAGGGCCTCGGCGAGGGCGGCCGGGGGAGCGGCGGCCATCCGGCCGCCGAGGTTGGCGGCCTCCATGGCGCCGGGCCCGCCGCCGGTGGCGACGACGTGGTCGCGGCCGAGCAGGGCTCCGAGGCGCGCGGCGTCGTCGTACGCCGGGGTACCGCGGTCGGCCGCGTGACCGCCCATCACGCCGACCAGCCCGCCCGTCCCGCTCGCGGCGACCCAGCTGCCGAGGGCGGTGTCGATCGCCTGGTCATGCAGCACCTCGGCGAGGGCGTCGGCGGGCCCCGAGGTCGCGAGCGCCCAGTGGTAGGCGCGGCTGTCGAAGGAGTCGGCGTACGCGGGCGCGTCGTAGAGCTCGCCGGGCGTGTAGAGCCGAGTACGGCCGATGTCGAGGCCGGCGACGTGTCCGGTCGCCACGGCGCCGGCCCCAGCCTCGAGGGCGCGGTCGTCGTCGGTACGGCACTCGACGACGACGCTCCGGGCGCGGGTGCTTCTCACGGCCCGGACGCTACCCCGGTGGTGTCTGCTCTGTGGGATGCCTTTTGTCTAGTGCCTAACATGACTTTAATCTTGGTGAGACATCCCCCCGTGTGATCGCAGGGGCCAGCGACAGGAGCCACCGATGACCTATCGTCCCGAGACCCTCGCCGTCCACGCCGGCCAGGAGCAGGCCGACCCCGCCACCAACGCGCGGGCGGTGCCGATTTACCAGACGACGTCGTACGTCTTCAACGACACCGAGCACGCCGCCAACCTGTTCGCGCTCGCCGAGCCGGGCAACATCTACACGCGGATCATGAACCCGACCCAGTCGGTCTTCGAGGAGCGGCTGACCCAGCTCGAGGGCGGCGTCGGCGCGCTCGCCACCGCCTCCGGCTCTGCCGCGACGACCTACGCCGTGCTCAACCTGACCTATGCCGGCGACAACATCGTCGCCCTCTCCACGCTCTACGGCGGCACCTACGCCCTCTTCGCGCACACGCTCCCGCAGTTCGGCATCGAGGTCCGCTTCGTCGACCCGGAGAAGCCGGAGGATCTCGCGAAGCACGTCGACGAGAAGACCAAGCTGGTCTTCGCCGAGACCGTGGGCAACCCGAAGATCAACGTGGTCGACGTCCGGGCCTGGGCGGACGCGGCCCATGCGCAGGGCCTGCCGCTGATCGTCGACAACACCGCGCCCACGCCGTACCTCGCCCGGGTCTTCGACCAGGGCGCCGACGTGGCGGTGCACGCCGCGACCAAGTACATCGGCGGCCACGGCACCTCCATCGGCGGCATCATCGTCGACTCGGGCAACTTCGACTGGGCGGCCCACTCCGAGCGGTTCCCCGGTCTCACCCAGCCCGACGGCGCCTACCACGGTGTGGTCTGGACCGAGGCCGTGGGCAACCTCGCCTACATCATTCGGGCCCGGACCGTGCTGCTGCGCAACACCGGTGCCGCCGTCGCGCCGCTCAACTCCTGGCTCTTCCTGCAGGGCCTGGAGACCCTCCACCTGCGCATGGAGCGGCACAGCGCCAACGCGCTCGCCGTCGCCGAGTACCTCCAGGGCCACGACGCGGTCTCCTGGGTGAGCTACCCGGGCCTGGCGGACAGCCCCTACAAGGCCGTCGCCGATCGCACCTTCACCGGCAAGGGGTACGGCGGCCTGGTCAGCTTCGGCGTGAAGTCGGGGCGCGACGGAGGCAAGCGGTTCGTCGAGGCCCTCGACCTGTTCAGCCACCTCGCCAACATCGGCGACACCAAGTCGCTGGCGATCCACAACGCCACGACGACCCACTCGCAGCTCACGCCCGACGAGCTCGAGGCGGCCGGCGTGCCCGAGGACATGGTCCGGCTCTCGATCGGCATCGAGAACGTCGAGGACATCATCGCCGACCTCGAGCAGGCCCTCGCCGCGTCCAAGTGAGGCGCCGGTAGGTTCATCGCCCGTGGGGACGATGGGATATGTCGAGACGCAGCGGGTCGTGCTCGCCACCGAGCGCGACCCGCTGGTCCTGACGGGCGGGTCGACGCTGGAGCACGTCGAGGTCGCCTACGAGACCTATGGCGAGCTCGACGCCGCGCGGGACAACGCGGTGATGGTGTGCCACGCGCTGACCGGCGACGCCCACGCGGCCGGGCTGCACCTCGGCGCCAAGCGGCGCGGCTGGTGGGACAACCTGATCGGCCCCGGCAAGGCCGTCGACACCGACCGGTTCTTCGTCGTGAGCGCCAACCTGCTCGGCGGCTGCTCCGGTACCACCGGGCCGTCCTCGATCGACCCGGCGACCGGACGCGCCTACGGGCCGGACTTCCCGGTCCTCGACATGGCCGACTTCGTCGCCGTCCACCGGCGGCTGCTCGACCACCTCGGCATCCACCGGTTGCACGCGGCGGTGGGCGGCTCGATGGGCGGCATGCAGATCCTCGAGTGGGCGCTGCGGGAGCCCGACCGGATCGACCGCGCGGTCCTGGTGGCCGCGAGCTCCCGGCTGACCACCGAGAACATCGCGTTCTCCTCCGTCGCGCGGGCCGCGATCATGGAGGACCCCGACTTCCACGGCGGCCGGTACGCCGAGCACGGCGTCACGCCGCGACACGGGCTCAAGATCGCCCGGATGATGGCCCACATCACCTACGTCTCCGACGGGTCGCTGGACACGAAGTTCGGCCACCGGCGCGACACCACCGGCCTGGACCGGCGCCTCGGCAGCGACTTCGAGGTGGAGCACTACCTCCAGCACCAGGGCGAGAGCTTCCTGGACCGGTTCGACGCGCTGTCGTATCTCCACCTGACCCGGCCGATGGACTACTTCGACCCGTTCGGCACCCACCCGGACGCCGTACCGGAGACGCGGTTCCGGCTGGTCTCCTTCGACTCCGACTGGCGCTTCCCGACCGCTCACTCGCTGCGGATCCGCGACCGGCTGGCGGCTCGCGGCGTCAGCGTGGACCACACCGAGCTGGCCTCGCCCTGGGGCCACGACTCGTTCCTCCTGGAGCCGCCCGGCTACCACGATCTGGTGCGATCCTTCCTCGACTGACGTCGTCCGGCAGACTGGCGACGTGTTCGTCCATGACGCCCAGCCCATGCGGGTGGTCTTCGGGGCCGGAGCCGTCGACCGGGTGGCCGAGGAGACCGATCGTCTCGGCCTGCGCCGGGTGCTCGTCCTCTCGACGCCGCGGCAGGGAGCCCTCGCGGCCCGGGTCACGGCGCTGCTCGGCGGCCGGGCGGCCGGCACGTTCGACGGCGCCCGGATGCATGTCCCGGTGACGAGCGTCGCCGCTGCCGAGGCGGCGGTCGCCGCGACCGGCGCGGACGGCTGTCTCGCGATCGGCGGCGGCTCCACGATCGGGCTGGCCAAGGCGCTGTCACTGCGCCTGGGCCTGCCGTCCGTGGTCGTCCCCACGACCTACGCCGGCTCCGAGATGACCCCGATCTGGGGGCTGACCGAGGACGGCCGGAAGACGACCGGCCGGGACCCGGTCGTGCTGCCGCGCGCGGTCGTCTACGACCCGGACCTCACCCACGCCCTGCCCGCCGCCGTGTCCGGGCCGAGCGGGCTGAACGCGATCGCGCACGCGGTCGAGGCGCTCTACGCCCCCGACGGCACGCCGGTCGTCAGCGCGCTGGCCGAGCGCGGTGTCCGCGACCTGGCCTCCGCGCTGCCCGTGGTCGTCGCGGACGGCACCGACGCCGACGCGCGGAGCCGGGCGCTGGAGGGCGCCTGGCTGTGCGGTGCCTGCCTCGGGGCGACCACGATGGGCCTGCACCACAAGCTGTGCCACGCCCTCGGCGGCATGCTCGACCTGCCGCACGCCGAGACCCACGCGATCGTGCTGCCCCACGTCGCCGCCTACAACCTGCCCGTCGTGCCCGAGGCGGACGCGGTGCTGCGCCGCGCGCTCGACACGGACGACGTCGCCGCCGCGCTGCGTGACCTCGCCCGTCAGGTCGGGGTCCCCGACGGCCTGCGCGCACTGGGGGTCGACCACGCCGACCTCGCCCGCGTCGTGGACGAGGTCCTGGCGGCGCCGTACCGCAACCCGCGCGCGCCGACCCGAGGCGACCTCGAGACGCTGCTCGAGGCCGCCTGGCGGGGCGGTTCCTGACCCGACGGCTCAGAACGCTTGGGCCATCAGCTCGCCGAACAGCTCCTGCGGATCGATCTCCAGGCCCCGGCGGGCGAACCACCCGCACACGTTGGTGCAGTCGCGCAGCAGGAAGTCGAAGCCCTGCGCGTTGCCGGCCAGGTCGACCAGCTGCGGCAGGTCGATGACGACCAGCCGTTCGCCGGCGGCCAGGATGTTGTAGGCGGACAGGTCGCCGTGCACGAGCCCGTCCTCGACCAGGGTGAGCAGGACGGCGCGCAGCTGGTCGAAGTACGACGCCAGCAGCGCCGGCTCCGGCCGGGTCTGCGCCAGCCGGGGGGCCGTCTCGCCGTCGACGGTGATCCACTCCATCAGGATCTCGGTGCCGTCGATCTGCACGGGATAGGGCACCGGCAGGCCGAGCGACCAGCAGCGGTTGAGCGCGGTCCACTCCGAGACCGCCCACTCGCCGGCGGCGACCTCGCGGCCGAAGGTGCTCTTGCGCTTGATGGCCCGCTCGTCGCGGGAGCGCTTCATGCTGCGGCCCTCGGTGTAGGTCGCCGACCGGTGGAAGGTGCGGTGCTCGGTGGAGCGGTAGCGCTTCGCCGCCATCACCACGCTCTGCGCCGGGTCGTGCGGGTCGGTGCGGTCGAGGAGGAAGACGTCGGCCTCCTTGCCCGTCTTGAGGATGCCGAGGTCGGTGTCGATCGCGCCCTGGGACGTGACGACCCAGTCGGGGCGCGGCTCGGGACCGCGGGACAGCGGCTCGACGTCGAGCCAGGTGGACCAGCGCTGGCCGTCCTCGAGGTCGTCGTAGGCGACGTAGTCGAAGACGAAGCGGGGGTCGAGATCGGGGTCGAGCTCAGAGTCGGGAGAGAGGTTCTCCTGGGACACGGTGGTTCCTTGGGGTCGAGAGGATGCGGTCTGAGGGCAGGCCGACGACAGCGATCGACATGTCACACTCCTCTCGACGGGTCCGCGGGATCGCGCGGACGGACAAGGACACCCTGGAGGACGCGCGGGCGGTCCCGCAAGTGGTTTACCGACGGGTCCCGCGGCGTACATTGACCCGGTGCGCCGACTCTCCGCTCCACTGGTCCTGCTCCTCGTCGTGTTGGTGGGCCTGACCGGCCTCACCACGATGTCCGGCCTCCCCGTCGCCCGGGCCGAGCAGCCCGACCGGTCCGAGCGCACCGCGCAGCCCGGGCCCGGCGCGGCTGAAGGCACCGACCCGTACTGGCCGCAGGACGGCAACGGCGGCACCGACGCCCAGCACTACCGGATCAAGGTGGGCTACGACTTCGCGAGCGGGAAGCTCACCGGTCGCACCGCGATCACCATGACCGCGACGGCCGACCTGAGCAGCCTCTCCCTCGACCTGCTGCTGCCGGCCACCGCGGTGTGGGTCGACAACCGGGCCGCGAAGTTCCGCCGGGCGGGCAAGCACGAGCTGCGGGTCACCCCCAAGCGGCCGATCGCGGCCGGCGCCCGGTTCAAGGTCGTCGTGAAGTACGCCGGGCGGCCGGCGCGCTTCGGCTACGCCGGTGAGCGCAACTGGCTGGCGAACGGCGCCGAGGTCGTCGCCATGAACCAGCCGCACATGGCGCCGTGGTGGTTCCCGTCCAACGACCACCCCAGCGACAAGGCGACCTTCGACATCCGGGTCACGGCGCCGAAGGGCAAGCAGGTCGTCAGCAACGGCGTGCGCGCGGGCCGCAAGGTCAAGGGTGGCCTGGCCACCACGCGCTGGCGGATGACCGACCCGATGGCGACCTATCTCGCCTTCTTCGCCGCCGGTTCCTACGCCATCGACCAGGGCACCACCGCCGCCGGCATCCCGTTCTACAACGCGGTCTCCAAGGGGATCGGCGCCGCAGAGCGCCGCCAGGTGCGCCGCACCCTCGCCCGCACCGCCGGCATCACCGACTGGCTGCAGACCCGGCTCGGGCCCTACCCGTTCGCCACCACGGGCGGTCTGGTGACCGGCCTCGACGTCGGCTTCGCCCTCGAGAACCAGTCGCGGCCGACGTACGGGCGCTGGATCTATCCCGGCGTCGTCGTCCACGAGCTGGCCCACCAGTGGTTCGGCGACAGCGTGGCCGTGCAGCGCTGGCGCGACATCTGGCTCAACGAGGGCTTCGCGACCTATATGGAGGCCGAGTACGCCGCCGCGCACGGCGGGGTGAGCGTCGAGACCTACCTCGACCGGATGTGGGCCCGCTCCTGCCGCACGCCCACGTCCCCGTTCTGGACCCTCGACCTCTCGAACCCCGGGCCGGCCCAGATCTTCGCGGAGCCGGTCTACGACCGGGGCGCCATGGTGGTGGCCGCGCTGCGCAACCGGATCGGCGTCGCCGACTTCGACGCGCTGCTGCGCCGGTGGGTCGCGGAGCACCACGACGGCAACGCGACCGTGGAGCAGTTCCAGGCCCTGGCGAAGACCGTGTCGGGTGAGAGCGACCTGGACGGCTTCTTCGACGCGTGGCTGCGCGGCGGCCGGGCGCCGGAGGCGACGCCGGCCAACGGGCTCGGCACCGCCGTCTGCCCCTGAGCTGCGCCGACCCGTCGCGTCCGAACGGGACGGGTCGGTCCTGAGAAGGCTCTGGCGCGCCTCCCCTGTGGCAGGTGGTGCCTTTGGTACGAATGTGGGGATCTGTGCCCTCGCGGGCACGCCCGCACCTGGATGGAGACGCCCGCACATGGACGCCAAGAAGCTGATCGCGCTCGTGGTGATCGTGTTCCTCGGGTTCTGGATGTTCACCGACCCCTCGGGCCTGGCCGACACCTCGAAGTCGGCGGCGACCAACGGCTGGGATCTCGCGACCAAGGCGTTCGACGGGGTCATCGACTTCGTCGGCGCGATGGACTGACGCGTCGCCGCCATGCCCTCCCTGCCCGCGGTCTCCGGGGCCGTCCCCGGCCTCGTGGCCCGGCTCGGCGACCCGAAGATCGGCAAGCACCTGCTGCGCGACGAGGGTGAGGTCGTCGTCGACGAGGTGACCCACCACTGGTTCGCCTACGTCCGGCCCGCCCTGCTCTCCACACTCGCGACGGTGCTGCTCGTCGCGAGCTGGTTCGTCTCGGTCCAGATCGCCTGGTTCCTCATCATCGTCGCGGTGATCCTCCTGACCCGCGCCGGCTGGGTCGCGCTCGGCGTGCTCCGCGACCGCTTCGTCATCACGAACATGCGCGTGTTCCGCGTGCACGGCGTGCTCTCTCAGAGCCTGGCGACCATGCCGTTGAGCCGGATCCTCGACATCTCGGTGAAGAAGCCGCTGCACGGCCGGATCCTGGGCTTCGGCCACTTCTGCTTCGAGTCCGCCGCCCAGGAGCAGGGCCTGCGCGACATCAGGTACGTCGGGCGAGCCGACGAGCGCGACCTCGCCATCCAGCGGGTCGTCCAGCGCTCCGGCCTGCGTGGCCCCCGGGTCCCCAACTGACGAGAGCCTCCTCCCGCTGCGCAAAGCGGCTATCCGCCGGGCGCGTTGACGGATAGTCCGGCCCGCCGGACCGCTCCTACTGTGGCGCGACCCGGTGAAGGTGACGGCTGTCATAGGCCACCTGGCCGGCGCCGTCAGACGAAGGAGGAGCAATGACCGTCAGCACCGTTCGCCCCGATCTCTCCTACGAGGAGCTGGTCGAGGCCCGACGAGCCAGTGGCGTGGCGATGTACAACCGGAACAAGATGAAGCTCGGCATCTTCGGTTCGAACTGCAGTCACGGCCTGATGGCCACCCATGCGGAGAGCAGCTACGAGCTGAGCTGGGAGCACACCCAGCGGATCGCCCAGATCGCCGACGGGCTGGGCTTCGAGGCGATGCTCCCGGTGGCGCGCTACCGCGGCATGGGCGGCGACACGAACTTCAACGGCGAGAACTACGAGACCCACACGTGGGCGGCCGGCATCGCGCAGGCGACCGAGCAGATCATGGTCTTCTCCACCACCCACGTGCCCACCAAGCACCCGATCGTGGCGGCGAAGGAGTCGGTCACGGTGGACCACATCTCGGGTGGGCGCTTCGGGCTCAACATGACCATGGGCTGGTACCAGGCCGAGATGGAGATGTTCGGCGGCACCCAGCGTGAGCACGACTCCCGCTACCGGTTCGGCTCGGAGTGGATCGAGATCGCCAAGCGGATGTGGACCCAGGACCGGGTCGACTTCTCCGGCGAGTTCTTCGAGATCAAGGACGCGATGTCGGATCCCAAGCCGATCCAGGAGCCGTGGCCGGTGCTGGTCAACGCCGGCAACTCGCCCGCCGGGCTGGAGTTCTGCGCCCGGGAGTGCGACTTCAACTTCATCGCGTTCGCCGATGTGGACGAGGCACGCACCACGGCGGCACAGGTGCGCGGGATCGCGCAGGCGCAGGGCCGGGACCTCGGCATCCTGGGCTACGGGAACATCATCTGCCGCGACACGGAGAAGGAGACCCGGCAGCTCCTCGACCACATCCTCGAGAAGGGCGACTGGGCCGTCGCGAAGATGGTCTCCGCCGGCCTGGGCTCCGAGAGCGGCTCGTTCGACAAGGTCAAGGCGCTCCAGGAGCGCTTCATCCTCGGGTACGGCGGCTATCCGCTCATCGGCACGCCGGAGCAGATCGTCGAGCAGCTCCTCGAGCTCGAGCAGGCGGGGATCGGCGGCATGATGGTCGGCTTCCTGGACTACGTCGAGGAGCTGCCCTACTTCGGCGAGGCCGTGCTCCCGCTGATGCGCGAGGCGGGACTGCGGGAGTGAGCATGGCCGGCGTACTGCGGGCCGGGCCGGAGCAGGACGTGCGCTCCGGCCGGGCCCCGGGTCGCGGTGCTCCGGACCCGGAGACGTACAAGGACGTGCTGGGACGCTTCTGCACCGGCCTGACCGTCGTCACCTCGCTCCACGACGAGGAGCCGGTCGGCTTCACCTGCCAGGCGTTCAGCGCGCTCTCCCTCGACCCGCCCGAGGTGCTGATCAGCGTCCAGCGGACCTCGACGACGTGGCCGAGGATCCGGCAGTACGGTCGCTTCGGGGTGGGCGTGCTGGCCGCGGGGCAGGACGAGCTGGCGCGGGCCCTGGCCCGCAGCGGCACCGACAAGCTCCGTGACGTCGCCTGGCGGCCGTCCTCGACCGGTCTGCCGCGCCCCGAGGGGCTGCTCGCATGGATCGAGTGCGAGCTGGTCCGGGAGGTGGACGCGGGCGACCACCTGCTGGCGATCGCCGCGGTCAGCACCCTCGAGGCGGGGCCGGCCACGACGCCCTTGCTCTACTTCCGCGGCGACTTCCTCGCCACCGGAGGTGCGTCGTGAAGACCCTCCTCACGATCTACGGGAGCCCGACGCCCCCGGGGAAGCTCGCCCGGGCGCTGGACGCGGCCGAGGAGCACGCGACCGGCCACCCCGGGTGGCGGGCGGTCCGGCTGAGCCCGCTGACCCCGACCGTGTGGCCCGAGGACGCCGCCGAGCAGGTCGCGGCGGCGTCCGGCGTACTGGTGGCGAGCCCGGTCTTCCGGGCCTCGTTCCCGGCGACGCTCAAGCTGCTCTTCGACCAGCTCCCCGTGGCGGCCTTCGGGACGCGGCCGGTGGCGATCCTGACAGTGGCGGCCGCTCCCGAGCACGCGCTGGCCGCCGAGCGGCACCTGCGCGACGTCCTGGCCTGGTTCGGCGCGCTGACCGCACCCCACCCGCTGTTCCTCGCCGACCGGCTGCTGTCCGGCGCGCCGCTGGACGCCGACGTCCGTGCGGATCTCGGCGCCCTGGTCGACCAGGTCGTCTCGCTCACGGCCCTCCCGGAGGGGACCCGGCTGGGTCCCACCCCGCTGGCCGCTCGGCGAGGGCCCCGGACCGGTCGGCCCCCGCACCCGCACACCGATTCCCGAAAGGAACCCACGACATGAGCCTCACCCTCGAGCACGTGCCCGCCGCCCACCTCGTCGACGGACGGTGGCTGACCTCCGGCGTCACGGCCACCTCCCACGCACCCGCGGACGGATCGATCCTGGGGGAGTACGACGACGCCCAGCTGCCCCTCGGCGAGCAGGCCGTCGCCGCGGCGCGCCGCGCCTTCGCCACCACCGACTGGACGCGGGACCGACAGCTCCGGGCGAAGGTCCTCAACGAGATGGCCGACGCGGTCGAGGCCGCGACCGACGAGCTGGCCCTGGCGCTGGCTCTGGAGAACGGCAAGATCCTGCCGGAGGCGCACTTCGAGCTGAGCCTGACGCCGTCGAAGCTGCGCTACTACGCCGCGATGGCGCTCACCGGGAGCGGACGGGGCGACCAGGCGAAGGCCGGCGTGCTGTCGACATTGGTCCCCGTGCCCGTCGGTGTCGCCGGGGTGATCGTGCCCTGGAACTCACCGGTGGTGCTGGCCGTGCGCTCGTTCGCCCCGGCGCTGGCGGCCGGCTGCACCGTCGTGGTCAAGATGGCGGCACAGACGGCACTCGTCAACGCCCGCCTGGCCGAGATCCTGGCGGGCTGCCCCTCGCTGCCGCCGGGCGTCCTCAACATGGTGACCGAGTCGGGCAGCGACATCGCGAAGCACCTCGTCGACTCCCCGGAGGTGGACGTGATCAGCTACACCGGGAGCACCGCGGTCGGCCGCCAGATCATGGCGGCGGCCGCGCCACGGCTCAAGCGGGTCTCCCTCGAGCTCGGCGGCAAGACGCCCATGATCGTCTTCGACGACGCCGACCTCGACCGGGCGGTCGGCACCATCGTCGCCGGCATCACCACCTTCAGCGGGCAGTTCTGCATGACCGGGAGCCGCGTGCTGGTGCAACGCGGGGTCGCCGACGAGGTGCGGTCCCGGCTCGCGGGGGCGCTCGCCGCGGTACGGGTCGGCCCCGGCGACGACCCGGAGTCCCAGATGGGCCCGATGATCGACCGGGCCAGCCGGGACCGGCTGGCCGCCCTCGTCGAGGACCACCTCGGGGACGCCACGGTGCTGGTGCCCGGCGGGGTGCCGGACGAGCCGGAGCTGGCCGACGGTGCCTACTGCCGGCCGGTGCTGCTGGAGGTCGCCGACGTGGACTCGCCGCTGGTCCAGCGTGAGCTGTTCGGGCCGGTCGCCACCTTCGAGGTGTTCGACGACGAGGCGGACGCGGTGGCGCGGGCCAACGCGACCGAGTTCGGCCTGGCGGCCTCGGTCTGGACGGCCGACGGGCAGCGCGGGCTCCGGATGGCTGACGCGCTGGAGGCGGGGACCGTGTGGCTGAACGCCTGGGCGCTCGTGCTCGACCAGTTCGAGGAGGGCGGCGTCAAGCAGAGTGGCCTGGGCCG
Source organism: Nocardioides sp. LHD-245 (assembly GCF_030929495.1). GTDB lineage: Bacteria > Actinomycetota > Actinomycetes > Propionibacteriales > Nocardioidaceae > Nocardioides. The sequence goes on from NZ_JAVFWN010000001.1 coordinate 528,542, forward strand.
GCTCAACGGGCACCGTGCGATGGAGGAGTTCCAGGAGGTCAAGCACCTGGTGCAGGTGCTGGGCTGAGCAGCGCGACGTCGCGGGGCGGCCGGTCGTCGTCGACCGGCCGCCCCGGCACGTGTCCGCGCAGGCCGCGCTCCAGGGTCTGCGAGGGCAGCTCTCCGAACGTCGCCCGGTACGTCGAGGAGAACCGGCCGAGGTGGTAGAACCCCCAGCGGGTGGCCACGTCGGTGACCGTCGCGGTGGCCGACCGCGGGGCGTCCAGCTCCGCCCGGACGCGGCGCAGCCGCTCCTGGCGCAGGTACTGGATCGGTGTGCAGCCCATCGTGGCGCGGAACTGGCTCTGCAGGGTGCGGGCTCCGACGCCCGCGACGGCGACGAGGTCCGCCAGGGTCGGGAGGTCCGCGGCGCGGGCGTCGATGTGCTCGCAGACCGCACGGACCACCTCGGGCCGGCTGGTGGACTCCTCCTCCAGCACGCTCTGGTGCGGGCCGGTCGAGGCCAGCACGAGACTGCTGAGCACCAGCGACTCCAGCTGTCGGCGGGCCAGGGCGTTGTGCGCCATCAGGCCGTCGGCGTCCCACTCGGAGACGACGAAGTCCAGCGCCCGGAGCAGTCCGCGTCCGGCCGGCGTGGTGAGGTCGACGTTCAGCCCGAGCTCCAGTGGCCCGTCGACGGGCCGCTGGAGCAACGTGGCCACCTGCGCCTCGAGCGCCTCGCGGGGGATGCGTACGGCGAGCTGCTCGGTGTCGGCGTTCCAGGCGATGGCCTGGCGGTGGTGCGGCAGGAGCACCGCCGCGCTCCTGCGGCCCGTCGTGGCGGTCGTGGAGCCGTCCGAGCGGGTCACGGTGCTGTCGCCGCGCAGGGTGACGTTGATGTGGTACCAGCTGTCGTTCGGCGGGAGGTCGATGCCGGCTGCGAGCCCGTAGGTCAGGTACCCGATCGTCAGCTCGCCGCTCTGGACGGCGTTCATCCGGGCCCGGAGCGTGGTCGAGCGGTCGGGGGTGAGCACGTGCGGCTCGTACACGTCGGCGACGACGTGCTGCGCCTCGTCGGGATCGCTGGTCCGCAGCCGCCCGTACTGGTGGAGCGGCTCGTGGTCCGGTGCGGTGGCCTGCGCCTCCACGATCTGGTGCATCACCGGGATCTCCTCTCAGCCCGTGCCTCGTGCGGTGCGCACAACAGGCAGTGTCACAGCCACGGCCCCAGGTCGGGTGCCGGCGTGCCGTCCGGTCGGCTCAGCCCGCCCGGACGGTGCGGCCGGCCGGTCAGCCAGGCGACCCGGTCGGCGAGCGGGCCCGTCACCTCGGGCAGATCCGGGCCGCGGCGGGCGCTCACCTCCGCGTCCAACGCCGCCAGGACGTCCGCCGGCAGGTCCGCGAAGGTCGTTCCGAGGTCGAGGTCGACGGCGTGCACCATGACCTCTCGGGTTCGCAGCCAGGGGATCTCGGTCGCGGGCACGGTCCGGCCCTGGGCGGTGCGCACCTCGCGGCACCACTGCTCGTCGGTGAGCTCGCCCAGCGCGGCCGCCAGGGCGTCCGCCGAGCGGGCCTGCCAGCCGGCGAGCCGCGCCGGGGGCAGCACGCCGCCCCGGGCGATGCCCGCGGCCCGCTCCTCGGGGGAGGCGTACATCGGGATCTCGGTCCCGCTGCTCGCCCAGCGGGCCAGGTTGAGCAGGGCATCGGCATTGGCGGCGACATGGGCGAGCACGTGGCCCCGGGTCCAGGTCGGCAGCGTGCTGGGGGCGGCGCAGGCCGCGGCGTCGAGCCGCGCCGCGGTCGCGTCGAAGAGCTCCTGCCCCTCGCGCATCCAGCGCAGGAGGTCGGCCGGCGTCCTGGTCATTCCTTCACGATCCGATTGCGGCAGGCGCCGAGGCCCTCGATGTGCGTGGTGACGGTCTCGCCGCCGACGAGGTAGACCTTCGGGTCGCGGGCGTGGCCGACGCCGGCAGGGGTGCCGGTGGCGATGAGGTCGCCGGGGTTGAGCCGGGTGATCGTCGAGACGTACCGGACGAGGTGGACCGGGTCGAAGAGCAGGGTGGCGGTGTCGTCGGACTGCATGGTCCGGCCGTCCACGGTGGTGGTGACCGCCAGGGCGGGGCGGACACCGCCGGGGAGCTCGTCGGGGGTCACGAGGTAGGGGCCGACCGGGGTGCTCGAGTCCCAGATCTTGCCCTGGGTCCATTCGATGGTGCGGAACTGCCAGTCGCGGACCGAGATGTCGTTCATCACCGTGAAGCCGGCGATCGCGGCCTCGGCCTCGGCCTCGGTGGCCCGTCGTACCTGCTCGCCGATGACGACGACGAGCTCGACCTCCCAGTCGAGGGCGTCGGTCTCGGCGGGCTTGACGATGTCGTCATGCGCACCGACGAGGGTGTCGGCGAACTTCGGGAAGAGCGTGGGATAGGCCGGGAGGTCGCGGCCCATCTCCTTGATGTGGTTGGTGTAGTTGTGTCCGACGCAGATCACCTTCGACGGGTGCGGTACGACGGGCGCGAAATCCGCGCCCGCGACGTCGTACGTCGCGGCGTCGGGGAGCGGGTCGGGCGATCCCGCCGCCAGATAGGTGCCGAGGTCGCCGTGGCCGAGATCGACCAGCACGTCGCGTCCGTCGCGACGGTCGAGGCGGACCGCGCGGGTGCCGGCGGCGGTGCGGATGGTGGCGAGCCTGGTCATGAGGTGAGGTCCTGTCGGTTGAGCCGGAGCGCTTCGAAGACGGGTGCGTCGCAGAAGCGGAAGAGGTCGAGGGTGCCGCCGCCGACGCCGGTGTCGGAGTCGGTGGTGCCGGCCTCGGAGCGGGCGGAGAACGGCTGCCAGGAGGGGACGACGAAGAGGTCGCCGCGGATGACGGTCCAGGCGTGGTCGCCCACGGTGACGGTGCCGGAGCCGTCGAACACCTGGTAGACCGACGATCCGGTCTCGCGCACGGGTGCGGTCTCGTGACCCCGGACGATGCGGTGCATCTCGGCCCGGATGGTGGGCAGGACGTCGGCGCCGGTGGCGGGGTTGGTGAACCGGACGGCCGCGTGTCCGGGCTCGACGGTCCCACCGTGGCCCTCGCTCTCGACGGCGAGCTGGTCGTTCAACGCCCGGTCGGTGTGCTCCCACCGGTAGGCGAGCAGCGGCGTACCCGGACCGGCCGGGGGCGCGGGCGTGGCGCCGAGGGGCCGCAGACCCGGGTGCGCCCAGAGCCGCTCGGAGCGGGACCGGTCGGGCGTGGTCCGTTCGGCGGCGGAGACGGTGTCGCGCCCGAACTCGAAGAACTGGGTCTCGGTGGCGTACTGGAACGGGATGTCGAGGCCGTCGATCCAGGCCATCGGCTCGGCGGTGGCGTTGTGGTGGGCGTGCCAGTTCCAGCCGGCCTGGGGCAGGAAGTCGCCCCGGCGCATGGGGACGGGGTCGCCGCCGACGACGGTCCACACGCCCTCGCCCTCGACGACGAAGCGGAAGGCGTGCTGGGTGTGCCGGTGCTCGGGCGCGTCCTCGCCGGGCATGAGGTACTGGATCGCGGCCCACAGGGTCGGGGTCGCGAACGGTCGCCCGTCGAGCCCGGGGTTGGCCAGCGCGATCGCGCGGCGTTCGCCGCCTCGACCGACGGGGACGATGTCGCCTGCCTGGGCGGCCAGGGCGCGGAGGGTGTCCCAGCGCCACCGGTGGGGGACCGCGCGGGACCGCGGCTGGGCGGGCATGAGGTCGCCGATCTCGGTCCACAGGGGCACCAGGAGCTCTCGCTCGAAGCCGCGGTACAGGGCCTCCAGGGCGGGTGTCACGTCCGGTTGGTCGGGACCGTCGACGGCGGTGAGCCGGACGGGAGTGGGGGCATGGGTCGCACTCATGTGTGCAAGAGTTCTCCATCGCCGAACACAGGCTCGCCATGTTCTGCTGACCAGAACAAGTGCGGTATGTCGCCACCCGAGGAGAGATGCGCGTGTCGTCGGATCCCGAGATGCGGACCCCGCCGCCCTATGCGGTGTCCAGCGTCGACCACGCGCTGCGGATCGCGGTGATGCTGCAGATGGAGGGCAAGGTCAGCGTCACCCAGGTCGCGGCGCGGCTCGGGGTGGCCCGGTCGACGGCGCACCGGCTGCTGGCGATGCTGGTCTACCGGGACTTCGCGATCCAGGACGAGAGCCGCACCTACCGGGTGGGGCCGGTGCTGCGGCTGCCGGAGCACTCGCGCTCCCTCACCGCGCGGATGCGCGAGGCCGCCTTCCCGCACCTGCGGCAGGTGGTCCGGGACCTGGGCGAGTCGGCCAACCTGTTCATCCGCGCGGGCGCCACGTCCCGCTGCATCGCGAGCGTCGAGTGCGGCCGTGCCCTGCGGGTCAGCTCACGGGAGGGCGTGGTCTTCCCCGTGCACCGCACGTCGGCCGGTCTGCTCCTCCTCGCCGAGCTCGCGCCGGAGGACCTCCCGTCGGTCTTCGCCGACGAGGACCCCGAGGACCGGCCCGACCTGGCGCGGCTCGGCGCCGAGCTGGCCCGGATCCGGCGCGCCGGGTTCGCCGTCAACCGAGGGCGCTCGGAGCGCGGCATCGTCGCGGTCGGCGTACCGCTGCGTGCTGCGGACGGCGAGGCCGTCGCCGGCCTGTGCGTCTCGATGCCGAGCGTGCGCTACGCCCGCGACGCGCTGCCGCGGATCGTCCAGGTGCTGCGCGACGCCGCGCACGCCTGCGCCGCCGACCTGGGCTATCGATGAGGGCACGGGCGTCGACAGCACGATCCGGCACGTCCCCGTCCCCTCCGGATGAGACGCCTCGGTCGCTTTCGTAGGATTGCCCCCATGACGCAGCAGCCGTTCTCCCGTCCCGGCGCGATCGACCTGTCCGCCCTCAAGCGGACCCCGCCGCCCGCGGGTGGCGCGCCGGGTGCGCCCGCCGGCGGTGGCGGCGGGTCCACGTCGGCCTACTCCGTCGCGGTCGACGAGGCCAACTTCCAGTCGGTGCTCGAGGCGTCGATGACCGCCCCGGTCGTGCTGGTCTTCACCTCGCCGTCCCAGTCTCCGGAGAGCGCCCAGCTCGCACTCGACGTGGCGACCGTCGCCGACGAGTACGACGGCCGGTTCCTCGCGGCGACGATCGACGTGGACGCGGTGCCGCAGATCGCCCAGGCGATGCAGATCCCGCAGGTGCCGCTGATGCTGGTGCTGCTCGACGGTCGCCCGGCGACGCAGCCGATCCCCGGCGCGGCGCCCATCGACGACATCCGGGCCCTGTTCAACCAGCTCGCGCAGCAGCTGACCGCCCAGGGCATCACCGGCCGGCACCAGCCCAACGCCTTCGGTGCGGCTCCCGGTGGCGAGGTGGCCGAGGGCGAGGAGGCCGACATCGATCCCCGCTACGTCCCGGCACAGGACGCGCTCGCGGCCGGCGACATCGACGCCGCCGTCGCGGAGTACCAGAAGCTCGTCGACGCCAACCCGGTCGACCACGAGGCGGCGGCCGGACTGGCGATGGCGAAGGTGCTGCAGCGCACCCAGGGCGCCGACCTCAACGCGGCCCGCGCGGCGGCCGCCGCGAACCCCGACGACGTCGACGCCCAGACCCTGGTCGCCGACCTCGACATGCTCGGCGGCCACGTCGAGGACGCCTTCGCGCGCCTCGTCGAGCTGGTCCGGCGCACGGCCGGCAAGGAGCGCGACAAGGCCCGCGAGCACCTGGTCGGCCTGTTCGGGGCCGTCGGCAACGACGATCCGCGGGTGCTCAAGGGCCGTCAGGCCCTCGCCTCCGCGTTGTTCTGAGTTGATGAGCCGAGCGTGTCGCAGACGCCGCTTGCCGCACGGACCTCGCTCCGCTCGGCCCGCGGGCGGCGCACCGTGCCGCTGCGCGGCCGTGCGCCACGCTGCCGGCCGACGTGACCTGATGGGCCGAGCGTGTCGCAGACGCTGCTTGCCGCACGGACCTCGCTCCGCTCGGCCCGCGGGCGGCGCACCATGCCGCTGCGCGGCCGTGCGCCACGCTGCCGGCCGACGTGACCTGGCTGCGTGGTGACATGGGGTTCGGGCGCGGTGCCGGGTTCCTGCTCCGCGGGCTGCGTCTGTGGCGGGAGCGGCCGCGGCTGATGCTGCTGGGCATCCTGCCCGCCCTGGTCGTCGGCGTCGTGGTGCTGGCGCTCCTGGTCACCCTGGTCTTCGTCGCCGACGACGTCGTCGGCTGGGCCACCCCGTTCGCCGACGACTGGGACGAGTCGGTGCGCGGCCTGTTCCGCGGCGCGCTCTACCTGCTGGTGCTCGCCGGTGCGTCGATGCTCGCCATCGTCACCTTCACCGGCCTCACCCTCGCCGTGGGCGACCCCTTCTACGAGAAGATCTGGAAGGAGGTCGAGCTCTCGCTCGGTGGCGAGGTCCCGGACCGGGGTGTCGGCTGGGGCCGCGGCGCGATCGACGGGCTGGTGCTCGTCGTCCTCGGCCTGCTCACCGCGATCGGGGTCTTCGTGATCGGCCTGCTGCCCGTCGTCGGCACCGTCGTCGGCGCGGTGCTCGGCCTGGTCGTGGCCGGGCGCCTGCTCGCCGGCGAGCTCGTGTCGCGTCCGCTCGAGGCGCGCGGCATGGACCGGGCCGCCCGCGCCGCGCTGATGCGACGCCACCGCGGCGCGATGCTCGGGTTCGGCGTGTGCGTCCAGGCCTGCTTCCTGGTGCCGCTGGGCGGCATCCTGGTGATGCCCGCGGCGGTCGCCGGCGCGACGTACCTCGCCCGGGCCGCCCTGGACGGCGGTTCACCTACCGAAATTGTCGAGAACCGGCCGCTCTGAGGACAAATTCGGTAGGTGCGTGGCTCAGATCCGGGCGAACGCGTCCAGCACCGCCCGCACGGCAGGCGAGTCGGCCATCGTGCGCCGGTGCAGGGCGTCGATGAGGCGCACCGGCTCCGGCTCGGCCACCGGTACGGCGACCAGGTCGTCGCCGAGCCCCGCGCGTCCCATCCGGGGGATCAGCGCGACCCCGAGCCCGGCGCGGACCAGGGCCAGGTGGGACTCGAACTCCGCCGAGACATGCGCGATCCGCGGCGGACGGCTGGTGCCGTCGTACATCCGGGAGAGCCACTGGCGGCAGATCGTGCTCTCGGGGGTGGCGATCCAGCCGACATCGAGGAGGTCGTGCGGCGTGACCCGGTCGCGCCGGGCCAGCGGGTCGTCGCGGTGGACGATCAGGTCGGCGACGTCGCCGGGCAGGGGAGTGGCGGCGACGTGGTCGGGCACGGCGAGCGGGACCCCGCCCCAGCGGTGCACGATGCCGAGCTCGACCTGGCCGCTGGCGACGAGCTCGACGACGTCCCAGGGCTCCGCCTCGCGCAGGGTGAGGGCGAGACCGGGGTGGGCGTCGCGCAGGCTGCGCGCGATCGGGGCGACCAGGCCGCGCATCGCGGTGGAGAAGGCGGCCAGCCGGATCCGGCCGGTGACGACGCCCGCCCGCTGCTGCAGGGACGTCTCGAGCAGCTCGAGGTCGGCGAGGACCCGTTCGCCGGCGTCGACCAGGTGGCGACCATGGCTGGTCAGCATCACCCCGCGACCGACCCGCTCCAGCAGCGGGACGCCGGTCTGCCGCTCGAGTCGCTTGACCTGCTGCGAGATCGCGCTCGGGGTGTAGCCGGTCGCCGCCGCGGCGCCGACCACGGAGCCGTGGGTGGCGACCGCGCGGAGGGAGACGAGCGCATCCAGGTCGATCATGCAACGACGCTACATCATCCAGTGCACTTCTCTTCGCTGGTGCTTCAACGTTGTGACGGGGATGCTGGACGGCGTGAGCCGCCGCGACCAGTCCCTCGCCGCCCTCGTGGCCGTGATCTGGGGCTTCAACTTCGTCGTCATCGACTGGGGCATGGGCGAGGTGCCCCCGCTGCTGTTCCTCGCCGCCCGCTTCCTCGCCGTGGTCCTCCCGGCGGTCTTCCTGCTGGACCCGCCGCCGGTGCCGTGGCGCACGGTGGCGGCGGTCGGCCTGTTCATGTCGCTGGGCCAGTTCGCGTTCCTGTACGTCGCGATGGACGCCGGGATGCCGCCCGGGCTGGCCGGCCTGGTGCTGCAGGCCCAGGTGGTGCTGACCATCCTGCTGGCCGCCGCGGCGCTGCACGAGCGGCCGACCCGGCCTCAGGTCCTCGGGGTCGTGCTCGGCGTCGTCGGGCTGGTGGTCGTCGGGCTCGGTCGCGGCGGCCACGTCCCGGCGCTCGCGCTGGCGCTGTGCCTGGCCGCCGCGCTGATGTGGGCGATCGGCAATGTCGTCTCGCGGGCCTCGGGCGCGACCGGCGGGCTCTCGCTCACGGTGTGGTCTGCGCTCGTCGTACCCGTGCCGCTGGTGCTGCTCTCGCTCGTGCTCGACGGCCCGGCCGCGGTGGCCGACGGGATCGCCGCCTTCGGCGGCCGCGCCGCGCTGTCGACCCTCTACACCGCCGCTCTCGCGTCGCTGGTGGGCTACGGCATCTTCAACGGCCTGCTCTCCCGCAACCCGTCGGCGGCCGTCGTGCCGTGGATCCTGCTCGTCCCTCCGGTCGCCATCGGCTCGGCCTGGGCGCTGCTCGACGAGGTGCCCTCGGCCGGCGAGCTCGTCGGGGGAGCGGTCCTCGTGCTCGGGGTGGCGGTGTCGTCGCGCACCTACCGGAATCGTCGTGGATCCGCTGGATCCGCGACGATTCCGGTAGGTGAACCGTCGACCCTCAGCGACCCGACTCGGTGTACGCCGGACCCGTCCCGGCCAGGCTCGCCAGGGCGGCCCGCACCCGCCGGGCGGTGAAGTCGGCCGCGCGCTCGTCGATCTCGGCGAGGGTGAGGAAGTCGGCGGTCTTGATCTCCCGGGCCTGTGGCACGACCTGCTGCACGATCGAGGCGGGGTGCACGCCGCCGTCGAAGACCAGGCAGAGCGCGTCGTCCCAGCCGCCCCAGGGCGGCAGCCAGTCGGTGAGCAGGAGGGGACCCGCCTCGATCGTGAGGTCGAGCTCCTCCTCGACCTCACGGGCCACCGCGACGCACGGCGACTCGCCCACCTCGACCACGCCGCCGGGCAGGTCCCAGTCGGCCTTGTAGGTCAGGTTGCACATCAGCACCCGCGGCGCGGGGCCGTCCGCGCCGGCCAGCTCGGCGTCGCGGATCAGCATCTGGCCGATCCCGCGCTTGCGCGGCAGGAACGAGTTGAGCAGAGCCCGGAAGCCACCCGGCTCGTGCACGGGAGTGTCGTCGACCAGGCGGGCGTAGACCACGACGTCACCGGCCCGCCCCCGCTGCACACCCTCGCGCCGCAACCCCGACCAGGTCGCGATCCGCTGCGCGTCGGTGTCGTCGATCGCGACCTTGACCTCGACCCGCTCGTGGTCGGTCAGGGCGTCGGCCACCTGGCGGCGCACCACGTCGACGGCGGCCTGCCAGCCGCGCTCGGTGAGGTCGGAGGTCCAGGTCAGCCGGGCGGTGCCGTCGTCGACCGTCCGGTGGCTGATCTCGGGCTCGGGCGCGGGCACGGGGTCACCCTACGGGTGAGCGCAACCACAGGGTGGCGAGAGGGGGCACCACCAGGTCGGCGTACGCGGGACTGCCGCCGGGGGCGCCGGACTCCAGCGGCCCGGCCGCCCGCGCGTGGACGACCCCGAGGTTCCCGACCCCGCTGCCGCCGTACGCCGTGGCGTCGGTGTTGAGCAGCTCGACCCACTCGCCGGCGACCGGCAGCCCGAGCCGGTAGTCGTGGGGGACCGCCGCGAAGTTGGTGACGCAGACCAGGTCCGGCGTCCCGGCGTCCCCGGAGCGGCGGACGAAGGAGAAGACGTTGTGCCCGGCGTCCTGGGCGTCGATCCAGGCGAATCCCGCCGGGTCGTTGTCGAGGCGCCACAGGGCGGGCTCCTCGCGGTAGCGGGCGTTGAGATCGCGCACGAAGTCGCGGATGCCCGCGTGCTCGGGCTTCTGCAGCAGCCACCAGTCGAGCTCGCGGGCCTCGGCCCACTCGGTCTCCTGGCCCAGCTCGGTGCCCATCATCACCAGCTGCTTGCCGGGATGGGCCCACATGGAGGCGAGATAGGCGCGCAGCGTGGCGAGCTGCTGCCAGCGGTCGCCGGGCATCTTGCGCACCAGCGAGCCCTTGCCGTGGACCACCTCGTCGTGGCTGAGGGGGAGCACGTAGTTCTCGGAGAAGGCGTAGACGAGCGAGAAGGCCATCTCGCCGTGGTGGTACGCGCGGTGCACGGGGTCGTGCGCGAGATAGCGCAGGCTGTCGTGCATCCAGCCCATGTTCCACTTGAACCCGAAGCCGAGCCCGCCGCCCGACGTCGCTCCCGTCACACCCGGCCACGCGGTCGACTCCTCGGCGATCGTGACGATGCCGGGCACCCGCTTGTAGGCGGTGGCATTGAGCTCCTGCAGGAACTGCACCGCCTCCAGGTGCTCGTGGCCGCCGTACCTGTTGGGGGACCACTCGCCGTCCTTGCGGCCGTAGTCGAGGTAGAGCATCGAGGCGACCCCGTCGACGCGCAGGCCGTCGACGTGGAACTCCTCGAGCCAGTAGAGAGCGTTGGCGACCAGGAAGTTGCGGACCTCGGGACGGCCGAAGTCGAAGATGTGCGAGCCCCACTCGGGGTGCCAGCCGCGCTGCGGGTCGGCGTGCTCGTAGAGAGGGGTGCCGTCGAAGCGGACCAGCGCCCATTCGTCCGTCGCGAAGTGGCCCGGGACCCAGTCGAGGATCACGGCGATGCCGGCGGCGTGGAGGGCGTCGACGAGGCGGCGGAAGCCGTCGGGGTCGCCGAAGCGCGCGTCCGGTGCGAAGTAGCCGGTGACGTGGTAGCCCCAGGAGCCGCCGAACGGGTGCTGCATGACCGGCATCAGCTCGACGTGGGTGAAACCGAGGTCGGCGAGATAGGCGGGGAGATCCGCGGCCAGCTCGTCGTAGGTCCAGAAGGAGCCGTCGGGGTGGCGCTTCCACGAGCCGAGGTGCAGCTCGTAGGTCGCCATCGGCTCGCGCACGGGTTGCCGGTCCGCGCGGGCGGCGAGCCAGGCGTCGTCCTGCCAGACGTGGCGGCTGGTGAACACGCGTGACGCGGTCGCGGGAGGGACCTCGGCGTGGGAGGCCATCGGGTCGGCCTTGTGGCGCCAGATCCCGTCGGCGCCTTCCACGACGTACTTGTAGGAGGCGCCCGAACCGACCCCGGGGACGAAGATCTCCCAGAGGCCCGAGCCGACGGCCGTCATCCGGTGGGCGTTGCCGTCCCATCCGTCGAAGTCGCCGACGACGCTCACGTTGCGGGCGTTCGGGGCCCAGACGACGAAGTTGGTCCCGGGCTCCCCGCCGTCCTCGCCGGCGTCGTGGACATGGGCGCCGAGGACCTGCCACAGGAGCTCGTGTCGACCCTCCGCCACCAGGTGGAGGTCGACCTCCCCGAGTGTCGTTGCGGACGTGCTGCGCTCAACGGGCGGCATCTCCCCGAGTCTAGGCCGTGTCTCCCAAGTCCGCGCCTGCTGCGCGACGTTTCCGACTCGATCTGGCTGCGTTGGGGCCGCTCGACGTGCGACCCGGCATGCCTTCGCGTCCCCGCCTTGCCAGATCGGCCGCAAACGCCGCTCGCGACGGCGCCGCCCTGGGAGACACGACCTAGTCGGTAGGGAATGATGCGCGAGTGAGCGAACGCATCGGCTGGCGATACGCCGTCCTCGTCCCGGCGGTCCTGGCGGCGCTCTCGATGATCGGTCCGTTCAGCATCGACACGCCGTTCCCGGCGTTCCCCGAGATGGGCCGCGAGCTCGGGGCCGGCACCGAGGCGCTCCAGCTGATCGTCACCGTCTACCTCGGGTCCTTCGCCCTGATGAGCGTGTTCCACGGCCCGCTCTCCGACGCCGTCGGGCGCCGGCCGGTGATGGCGGCCGGGATCGTGGTCTACGTCCTCGCCTCGCTCGGGTGCGCGCTTGCCGACAGCCTGCCGGTGCTCCTCGTGTTCCGGGCACTGCAGGGGCTGAGCGCCGGTGGCGCCACCATCGTGAGCCGGACCGTGATCCGTGACCTGTTCGACGGACCGCAGGCACAGCGGCTGATGAGCCGGGTCGCGATCATCTTCGGCCTCGCTCCCGCGATCGGTCCCCTGCTCGGCGGGGTGCTGCTCCAGGTCGGCCCCTGGCCGCTGATCTTCGCCTTCCAGGCCGGACTCGGCGTCCTCCTGGTGCTGGCCGTCGTCTTCCTGCTGCCCGAGACCCACCCACGTGAGCGGCGGGTGCCGCTCCGGGTCGGTGCGGTGCTCGGCGGCCTGGTCCAGGTCGTGCGCGAGGGCGCCTTCCACCGGCTCGGCTGGGCGACGGCCCTGATCTTCGGTGCCCAGTTCCTCTACATCGGCGGCGCCGCGGTGTTCGTCGTCGACGTCCTCGGGCAGGGCGAGCTCGACTTCTGGAAGCTGTTCGTCCCGATGATCGGCGCGATGATGGTCGGCTCCTGGCTGTGCGGCCGCGCCGCCGGCCGGATCTCCGCCCGCCGCCTGATCTCCTGGGGATGCACCACCTCGTTCGCGGGCGGGGTGGTCGCCGTGGTCGTCGCCGCGACGCCGCTCGGGGACCGGATGCCCTGGGCCGTCATCGGCGTCTCGCTCATCTCACTCGGCAACGGCATCACCTACCCGACCCTCCAGCTGATGCTGCTCGACCGCTTCCCCGGCCGGCGGGGTGCCGTGGTGTCGATGGCCACCTTCATCACGCTGGTCCTCAACGCCGTCACGGCCGTCGCCGTCGTCCCCGTCATCGGCGGCTCCGCCCTCGGGTTCGCCGTCGCGGCGCTGGTCGGCGTCGGTGCCGGGCAGCTCTGCTGGGCCTGGCACTGCGCGGTCGAGGACCGCGACTGCGCGGTGCCGGGTGTCGGTGACCGGGAGCCGGTGGACCTGTTGTGACCGGCTGCAGGAATCGCCGGTCGACCGGCGATTCCTGCACTTGTCGGGCATTGCAACGCCCGACAGGTGCAGGAAGTGCCCGCCCGGTGTGACGTGTGGGACGAAGGGGGCGACGGCGTACGACGACCCCGGCCCTCACCGACGCCAGGTTCTGGCTCGCGTGCATCCGCGGCCGGTGATCTGCCGGGTCCGATCGGGCGGCTCGCTCGCGCGGCGCCCGTCACCTCGGTCGGGCGACGTGCCGTGCGCCGTCCGACCGCTCGAACGCCCACGCGGCGAGGCCGAAGAGTCCGGCGAAGCCGGCGCTGAGCCAGAATACGTCGAGTGTCTGGTCGTCCTCGGCGAGCCCCGCGGCCACGGCGACCGCCCCGGCGAGGAGGACGGCGACGGCGGTGGCGCCGAGCGCCAGCGCCATGCCGTGCGGCCGCAGCCTGGCGACCGCGACGCCCACGGCGCCGACCGCGAGCGCGCCCGCGTACAGCAGGTCGGGCGGGCCGCCGTCCCCGACGATGCCGAGGGCGGCGATGCCGAAGCCGATGACGAGCGTCGTGCCGAGCGCGACGACCAGCCCGACGGCGTACCAGGTGGGTGAGGTCCTCATGTCCCGCACGCTAGGCCGCCGGCCGGGCGGGAGGTGGGCGGGAGACGTGCAGATCCCGTGCAGGTGCCCGGTGCCACGAAACCCGGCGCCCGGCCCCGACAACTGGGAGGATGCGTCATGGCCTCCTGCTCCCGGGTCCGTTCCCTCACCATGCTCACCGGTGCCCTGGCGCTCGCCTCCGTCCTGGCGGCCTGTGGTGTTCCCGAAGCGCTCACCGACGAGCTGAGCGCAGGCAAGGCGGGTCGGCTCGAAGACCGGGCCGGAGGCGGAGCCGATCAGGCCAGCGACGGCGAGGGGGACGACGGGGCCGGCGTACAGGTGGTCCCGGGGACCAAGCGCGAGGCCCAGGCGCTGGTGGACGCCGCCGAGCAGCGGCTGCTCGAGGAGCCGGATGCCGACTTCGACGTGTCCTGGACCGGCGGAGGCTTCTGGGAGACGCCGATCGAGGGACGCTTCGACGCCGAGCAGCTGGCGGCGGAGGTCACGATCGAGATGGGCGAGGACGACCGCTATGAGCTGCGCCTGCTCGGCGAGGACACCTGGGTACGGGCGACGGTGGACGGCAGGCCGATGGACTGCTGGATGCATATGACCGGCGGCCCCGAGGAGGGCGGCCCGATGGGGCTGCCCTATCAGGCGTTGCTGCTTCTCGAGCCGGTCGCTCTCGGCTTCCTGGAGCTCCCCGCCGGCGCCACTGGGCCGCAGGGCTTCGGCGACCAGGTGGTGGTCGAGCTCCGGCTGGACGAGGCGCTGCCGGCGGCCCTCCCGCAGCTGGGTGGACCAACGAGGAAGCCGCTCGATCCCCGAGCACGGGTCCGTGCGGTGGCGGATGTCGGAGCGGGGCCGCGCTATAGGTCCATCGAGTACGAGGCTGCCGACCTCGTGGACGCGCTCGCGGCATCCAAGGGCGGTGTGCCGCGCGAACTGCGCCGGCTCGTGGCGGAGCCGACCATGCGTGCGATACGCGTGCAGATCGACTACCGCAACTATGGCAGCGGCCAGGTCCGGATCGCGGTGCCACCGCGCGCCAAGGTGGCCGACTTCGGCAGCTGGAGCGACCTGCTCGCCGGCCTCGAGGATCCGGCCGCCCGCGAGCCGGGCGGCGCCCCGTCGTGCGACGCCGCGCTCCGCGGCGCCTGACGCGTCAGCCCGCGGTCAGCCGAGCCACGCCCGCCAGCGGGATCGGCAGCCAGGTCGGTCGGTTCCGCGCCTCGTAGACACACTCGTAGACGGCCTTGTCGACGACGTACGCCGTCAGCAGCGCCCGGTCCGCGGGGCCCAGGCCACCGTCGCCGCAGTACGCCGCCAGGAAGGCCTTGCGGTTGCGGCGGGCCCATTCGTCGGCCCGGACACCGCGCTGGTGCAGCACGTCGGGATCCTCCTCGGGCATCGACTCGGCGACCGCGTGCGGCGCGTAGTCGAACGAGCGGAGCATGCCGGCCACGTCGCGCCAGGGGGAGTCGGGCAGCAGGCGCTCGGCGAGCGGGCGGGCCGGCTCGCCCTCGAAGTCGACCAGCTTCCAGCCGACCACGGTGCGCAGGGTCTGGCCGAGATGGAGGTCGGCATGGATCCGCTGGACGGACACGACCTCCAGGCGCGCGACGGCGGCGAAGATCGAGCGCGCGGCGTCGGCGTACCCGGCGAGCTCGGGGACGACCTCGACCGCGGCGTCGAGCCGGGCGGCCATGGGCGCGGCCAGGTCGGCGCCCGGCACGTCGGCGACGGGGAAGGACGCGGCCAGCTGGGCGTGCACCTCGGCCAGGGCGGTGCCGAGACGGGCAGCCTCGCCGGCGAAGTCGCCGCCGACCTCCTCGGCGTGCAGGTCGGCCTCGGCGAACAGGTCGCGGACGCTGGCCAGCGCGAGGTCCCAGCCGTCGCTGGCGGTGCGCAGGAACTGCTGGAGCATCCCGAGCTGGAGGTCCTCGACCTCGATCCAGCCGTAGAGCTGGGCGATGTGCGGCGACCCGACCTCGGTGAGCACCCGGTGCGTGGTGATGTCGGGGTTCTCGCCGGGTGTCACCTTGCGGAACAGCTTGAGCACGGAGTCCTCGCCGAACAGCACCGACGAGTTCGACTGCTCGCCGCTGAACAGACTGCCCGGGGCGTCCAGGTCGAGATCGTGGCCCGGCAGCCGCACGAAGCCGGGCCGCTCGCCGAACGCCCGCAGCAGGTGCGCCATCGCGGCCCGGTCCTGCGGCGCGTCGTACGCCGGGAGCCCGGTCCGGGCCGACTCGCCGGCCGACTCGCCGGCCTCCGTGGCGGAGCGCCCGGCGGGCCAGCGGCCCACCAGGGCGTGCTCCAGCCGGCCCTGCGGCTCGTCGTACAGGGCGAGCGGGAGCTGGTAGAGGTCGCGCTCGCCCGTGCCGTCGTAACTCACCTCGACCAGCAGCATGACGACCTCGGGGGAGCTGCCGAGCCGGAGCAGCTCCCGGGTGCCGGTGACGGTGAACGCGCGTCCCTTGCCACCGAACCAGCGGCTGCGCTCGAGGAACGGGGCGAGGAACACGGGGACATCGGCTGGGCTCACAGCACCGGCCTCCCTGTCGTCTCCGGATCCGTCAGTCGGAACCAATAGAAGCCGTGCCCGCTGAGCGTCAGGAGATACGGGAGCTCGCCGATCGGGGGGAACGGCACGCCGCCCAGCAGCTCGACCGGGACCCGTCCCTCGAACCGGCGCAGGTCGAGCTCGACCGGCTGCGGGAAGCGGGAGAGGTTGTTGACGCAGAGGATGACGTCGTCGCTGCGGGCGGAGTCGTGCTCGCGGACGTACGACAGCACCGTCGGGTTGGAGCCACCGAGGTCGCTGAAGGTGCCGAGCCCGAAGGCGTCGTGCTGGCGGCGGATGTGGATCATCCGGCGGGTCCAGTGCAGCAGCGAGGACGGGTTCTCCAGCTGCGCCTCGACATTGACGCTCTGGTAGCCGTAGACCGGGTCCTGGATGGCGGGCAGGTGCAGCTTGCCGGGCGTGGCCGAGGAGAAGCCCGCGTTGCGGTCGGGGGTCCACTGCATCGGCGTGCGGACGCCGTCGCGGTCGCCCAGCCAGATGTTGTCGCCCATCCCGATCTCGTCGCCGTAGTAGAGGACGGGCGAGCCGGGCAGCGAGAGCAGCAGCGCGGTGAACAGCTCGATCTGGTTGGTGTCGTTGTCGAGCAGCGGCGCGAGCCGCCGGCGGATGCCGATGTTGGCCTTCATCCGCGGGTCCTTGGCGTACTCGCCCCACATGTAGTCGCGGTCCTCGTCGGCGACCATCTCGAGGGTCAGCTCGTCGTGGTTGCGCAGGAAGATGCCCCACTGGCAGCCGGCCGGGATGTCCGGCGTCTGGTCCATGATCTCCGAGATCGGGAAGCGCGACTCGCGGCGCACCGCCATGAAGATGCGCGGCATCACCGGGAAGTGGAAGGCCATGTGGCACTCCGTGCCGACGACGTCGCCCGCCTCGTCCTCCTCCGGGCCGAAGTACTCCACCACATCGGTCGGCCACTGGTTCGCCTCGCACAGCAGCACCCGGCCCGGGTAGTTGTCGTCGACGAAGCGGCGCACCTTCTTGAGGAACGCGTGCGTCTCGGGGAGGTTCTCGCCGTTGGTGCCGGGGCGCTCGTAGAGATACGGCACCGCGTCGAGCCGGAAGCCGTCGAGGCCCATGTCGAGCCAGAACGCCATCGCCTCCAGCATCGCGTCGTGGACCTTGGGGTTGTCGAAGTTCAGGTCCGGCTGGTGGTGGAAGAAGCGGTGCCAGTAGTACTGGTTGCGGGTCTGGTCCCAGGTCCAGTTCGACGGCTCGGTGTCGACGAAGATGATCCGCGCGTCCTGGTAGAGCTCGTCGGTGTCGGACCAGACGTAGAAGTCGCCGTACGGGCCGTCGGGGTCGGTGCGGGACGCCTGGAACCACGGGTGCGCGTCACTCGTGTGGTTCATGACGAAGTCGATGATCACCCGGATCCCGCGCTCGTGGGCGGCGTCGAGGAAGGCGTGGAAGTCGTCGACCGTGCCGATCTCGGGGAGGATGCCGGTGTAGTCGGCGACGTCGTACCCTCCGTCGCGCAGCGGCGAGGTGAAGAACGGCGGCACCCACAGACAGTCGACACCGAGCCACTGCAGGTAGTCGAGCTTCTCGGTCAGGCCCCGGAAGTCGCCCGTCCCGTCGGCGTCGGAGTCGCGGAACGAGCGGACCAGGACTTCGTAGAACACCGCCGTCCGGAACCACTCCGGCTCCTCGTTCAAGACGATCGACTCGGCCGTGGTCATGCGGTGTGTCCCTTCACGGTCAGGATGTGCGCCGGCTGGGCAGGATCGAGCCGGACGTAGTTGTGCTCGCCCCAGGTCCACTCGCTGCCCGTCAGCTCGTCGCGGACGGCGAACGAGGTGCCCGGCTCGAGGCCGAGCGCGGCCAGGTCGAGGTGGACCGTCGACTCGCGGACCTGGTGGGGGTCGAGGCTGAGGACCACGATCACCCGGTCACGGGTCCCGTCGGGGAGGGCGTCGGTCTTGGACCAGCAGACGACATGGTCGTCCTCGGCAGCGTGCAGGCGCAGGTTGCGCAGCAGCTGGAGGGCGGGGTGCGCCCGCCGGATCGCGTTGAGCCGGGTGACGTACGGCGCCAGCTCGCTCGGGGCGCTCCAGTCCCGGACCCGGATCTGGTACTTCTCCGAGTCGAGGTACTCCTCGCTGCCCGGCCGCACCGCGACGTGCTCGCCGAGCTCGTACCCGGCGTACATGCCCCAGCTGGGGGAGGACATCGCCGCCAGCACGGCCCGGATCCGGAAGGCGCCCGCGCCGCCGTACTGCAGGAACTCGTGGAGGATGTCGGGGGTGTTGACGAAGAAGTTCGGCCGGATCCGGTGCGCCGACTCCTGGGACACCTCGCGCAGGTAGTCCTCGACGTCGGCCTTCTCGGTGCGCCACGTGAAGTACGTGTAGGACTGGTGGAACCCGATCGCCCCGAGGGTCTGCAGCATCGGCGGCTTCGTGAACGCCTCGGCGAGGAAGAGCACGTCGGGGTCGGTGCGCCGGACCTCGGCCAGCAGCCACTGCCAGAACGCGACCGGCTTGGTGTGCGGGTTGTCGACCCGGAAGATCCGCACGCCGTGAGCCATCCAGTGGCGTACGACGCGCAGCACCTCGGCGGAGATGCCGGCCGGGTCGTTGTCGAAGTTGACCGGGTAGATGTCCTGGTACTTCTTCGGTGGGTTCTCGGCGTAGGCGATCGACCCGTCGGCCCGGGTGGTGAACCACTCCGGGTGGGTCGCCACCCAGGGGTGGTCGGGCGCGCACTGCAGGGCGAGGTCGAGGGCGACCTCGAGGTCGAGGGCCTTCGCCGCGGCGACGAAGGCGTCGAAGTCCTTGATCGTGCCGAGGTCGGGGTGGACGGCGTCGTGGCCGCCGTCCTTGCTCCCGATCGCCCACGGAGAGCCCTTCCAGTCCGGGGGAGTGGCCTCGCCGTCGGGCAGCACGGTGTTGTTGGGGCCCTTGCGGTTGACCTGGCCGATCGGGTGGATCGGCGGCAGGTAGACCACGTCGAAGCCCATCGCGGCCACCGCGGGCAGCCGCTCGGCGGCGGTGCGGAAGGTGCCGCTGGCGATCTCGCCGGTCGCCGGGTCGTAGGTCGCTCCCTCGGAGCGGGGGAACAGCTCGTACCAGCTGCCGAAGAGCGCCCGCGAGCGGTCGACGAACACGGGGAACGGTCCCTCGACGGTGAGCAGGTCGCGCAACGGGTGGGCCTCGAGCGCGGTGACCACCTCGGGCGACTCGAGTTGCGCGAGCCGGGCCTCGACCGGCCGGGCCTCGTCACCGGCCGCGGCGATCGCGGCCTGCACGGTCTTCTGCTCGGCCTTCGTGAGCCCGCCCCCGGCGAGGGCGCGCTCGAACAGCAGCCGGCCCTCGGCGAACATCAGCTCGACGTCGACACCGGCGCGGATCTTGATCCCGGCGTCGTGGAACCAGGTGCCGAGCGGGCTCGACCAGGCGTGGATCTCGAACGACCATGGCCCCTCGGCGTCGGCGCTCACCCACGCCTCGTAGCGGTCCACGGTGAACCGGTCGCGGGCCGGCAGCGCCTGCATCCGCACCGGTGGTCGTCGTACGCCGTCCGGCCCGGTCAGCACCACCTCCGCACCGAGGCGGTCGTGTCCCTCGCGGAACACGGTCGCGCGGACCGGGAACGGCTCGCCCAGGCCGGCCTTGACCGGCAGGTGGGCGTTCTCGGTGGGGTTGCTGGTTCCGGCCGCGAGGACCGGCTCGACGTCGATCACGGGGATGCGTCCGACCATGGCTCGAACCTATCGAGTCCGTGATGGGTCGCGTCTAGTCGGAGGTCAGGTCCCAGACGTCGACCGGGTCGCCGGCCGCCAGGGGAGCGCCGTCGGCGGGCAGGTCGATGAGGGCGTCGGCGCCGGCGAACCAGCCGAGGAAGCCGGAGCCCGGCGGGCCCCACGGTGCGACCGTCCCGGTGGCGCGGTCGAGGCGGGCGCGCCGCAGCTGGCGCTTGCCCCGCAGCGGCTGGAGCGGCTCGGCGAGCGTGGCCCGGACCACGGTGCGCCGCGGGCGCGGGTGCCCGAAAGCCGACCGCAGTGCGGGGCGGACGAACACCTCCCACGAGGTGAGCGCGCTGACCGGGTTGCCGGGCAGGCAGACCACCGGCGTCTGGTCGACGAGACCGGATCCCTGGGGCATGCCGGGCTGCATCGCGACCTTCACGAACTCGATCCCGCGCGGCCCCAGGCCGTCCTTGACCACCTCGTAGGCCCCGGCGCTGACGCCGCCCGAGGTGATCACGAGGTCGACGTCGCCCGCCGCCAGCTCGCCGTCGAGGAGAGCGAGGAAGGTCGGGACGTCGTCCTCGACCCAGAGCTTGCGCACCGCGACGCCACCGGCCTCCTCGACCGCTGCCGCGAGCAGCGCGCCGTTGGCGTCGCGGATCTGGCCCGAGCCGGGCGCCGGGTCCTCGGCGAGCTCGGAGCCCGTCGACACGACGAGCACCCGCGGGCGGCGCCGGACGACGACCTCGCGGACGCCGAAGGCGGCGAGGACGCCGAGCTGGGCCGGTCCGAGCGTCGTACCCGCCGCCAGCACCTCCGTCCCGGCGGCGACGTCGGAGCCCGCGGTGCGCACGAAGCTGCCGACGGGGCGTGCCTCGCGGATCTCGACCGTCTCCGTGCCGCCGTCGGTCGCCTCCACCTCGACGACCGCGTCGGCGCCGGCGGGGACGGCGGCGCCGGTCATGATCCGGCGGACCTGGCCGGGCGCGAGCTCGCCGACCGGGGCGCCGGCGGGGATGTCCTCGCCGACCGGCAGGCGCACCGGGGTGTCCGGGGTCGCGGCGGCGACCTCGGCCGCGCGCACGGCGTACCCGTCCATGCCGGAGTTGTCGAAGGCCGGCAGCGGCTCGGGGGCGGTGACCGTCTGGCCGAGCACCCGTCCGCGCGCCCGGTCGAGCGGCACCGGCTCGGTGGGCCAGGGCCGGTCCGGGCCGCGGCCGGCGGCGAGGAGGGCGGCGACGTGGCGCTGGTGCTCGGGGACCGGGCGGAGGGGGGCTGGCGTGCTCATTCCCGCCAGCCTAGGCCCCGCTCACCTCCGCGACTCGAGGCCCGCGACGTCTGGCCGCCAGGCCAGCCCAGCCACGGCAACTGCGCAGCGCGGCAGCGGTGCGCCTCGATCTGCGACACGCTCGCGCCATCAAGGAGGCCTACGACGGGCAGGGCGGCCCCCATGACTCCACCCCGCCCGTCTGTACCGGCACAACGGAGATGGGCCGCCCGGCGTTACGCGCAACCGGGGGTCGCGTCTACCGGGCTCTCGGCGAGTCCGGGGCGGCGCGCTCTTGGATCGTTCAAGTCCGATTGGCTAACGTCGGTCCATGCGTGCGATCCGGAGGTTCACGGTCCGCCCCGTCCTGCCCGACGCGCTCGCCTCGCTGGGCGAGCTCGCGGCCAACCTGCGCTGGTCGTGGCACCCGCCCACCCAGGCGCTGTTCGAGGCGGTCGACGCCCAGCTCTGGCAGGAGGTCGGGCATGACCCGCTGCGGCTGCTGGGCGAGGTGAGCGCCGAGCGGTGGTCCGAACTGGTGGCCGACGACGACTATGTGCGGCGGGTGGCCGAGGTGCGGGCCGACCTGGCGTCGTACCTCGCGGAGGACCGGTGGTACCAGCGCGCCCGGGCCGCCGCCCCGGACGGCACCTGGCCCCGCTCCATCGCGTACTTCTCGCCCGAGTACGGCATCACGGCGGTGCTGCCGCAGTACTCCGGTGGTCTCGGCATCCTGGCCGGCGACCACCTCAAGGCCGCGAGCGACCTGGGCGTGCCTATCGTCGGCGTCGGCCTGCTCTACCGCCACGGCTACTTCAAGCAGGCCCTGTCCCGCGACGGCTGGCAGCAGGAGAGCTACCCGGTCCTCGACCCCGACGGGCTGCCGCTGTCGTTGCTGCACGAGCACGACGGCAGCCGCACCACGATCGCGATCCGGTTGCCGGACGGCCCCGACCTGCTCGCCCGCGTCTTCGTGGCCAGCGTCGGCCGGGTGCCGCTGCTGCTGCTCGACACCGACGTCGAGGAGAACCCGGAGGCCTACCGCCTCGTCACCGACCGGCTGTACGGCGGCAACACCGAGCACCGGCTGCGCCAGGAGTTGCTGCTGGGTGTCGGCGGCGTCCGGGCGCTGCGCGCCTTCGCCCGGATCACCGGGGCGCCGGAGCCCGAGGTCTTCCACACCAACGAGGGCCACGCGGGCTTCCTCGGCGTCGAGCGGATCCGCGAGCTGACCGCCGAGAGCGATGTCGACTTCGCGACCGCGCTCGAGGCCGGCCGCGCGTCCACGGTCTTCACGACGCACACCCCGGTGCCCGCGGGCATCGACCGGTTCCCGCGCTCCCTGGTCGAGCAGTACCTCGGCGAGCACGGCGCCACGCCCGGCGTACCCGTCGACCAGGTGCTCGCCCTCGGCGCCGAGGACTACGACGGCGGCGACCCCGGCGTCTTCAACATGGCGGTGATGGGCTTCCGGCTCGCCCAGCGCGCCAACGGCGTCTCGCAGCTGCACGGTCACGTCAGCCGCGGCATGTTCAACGGCCTGTGGCCCGCCTTCGACGAGGCCGAGGTGCCGATCACCTCGATCACCAACGGCGTGCACGCGCCCACCTGGGTGGCTCCCGAGGTCGCGGCCCTCGCCGAGGCGCAGGGAGCCGACTATCACGGCGACGACGCCGCCGCGTTCTGGGCGGCCTTCGACAAGGTGCCCGGCCCCGACGTGTGGCGCACCAAGCGACGGTTGCGGGAGCGTCTCGTCGAGGATGCCCGCCGCCGGCTGCGCAGGTCCTGGGAGAAGCGCGGCGCCTCGCCGGCCGAGCTCGGCTGGATCGAGGAGGCCCTCGACCCCGACGTGCTGACGATCGGCTTCGCGCGGCGGGTGCCGTCGTACAAGCGACTCACGCTGATGCTGCGCGACCCCGACCGGCTCAAGGCGCTGCTGCTGCACCCCGAGCGCCCGGTCCAGCTGGTCGTCGCCGGCAAGGCGCACCCCGCCGACGACGGCGGCAAGCGGCTGATCCAGGAGCTGGTCCGGTTCGCCGACGCCGAGGACGTGCGGCACCGGATCGTGTTCCTGCCCAACTACGACATCGCGCTCGCGCAGCCGCTCTACCCGGGCTGCGACGTGTGGCTCAACAACCCGCTGCGCCCCTACGAGGCGTGCGGCACGTCCGGCATGAAGGCCGCGCTCAACGGCGGTCTCAACCTGTCGATCCTCGACGGCTGGTGGGACGAGTGGTACGAGCCGGAGTTCGGCTGGCCGATCCCGTCCGCCGACGGTCTGGCGGACTACTCCGACCAGCGCGACGACCTGGAGGCGACCGCGCTCTACGACCTGATCGAGAACGAGGTCGCGCCGCGCTTCTACGACCTCGACCACGAGGGCGTGCCCGCGGGGTGGGTCGAGATGCTCCGAGCGACCTGGGCCAACCTCGGGCCCAAGGTGCTCGCCACCCGGATGGTGCGCGACTACGTCGAGAAGCTCTATGCGCCCGCGGCCCGCAACGCCCGCGCGCTCGCGGCCGTCGAGAACGGCGCCCGCGACCTCGCCGGCTGGAAGGCCCGGGTGCGCGGTGCCTGGGACGGCGTCCGGGTCGAGCACGTCGAGGCCGAGGGCATCGGCGACGTCGCCGAGGTCGGCGCGGTGCTGCACGTCCGTTCCTACGTAGCCCTCGGCGAGCTGTCGCCGCAGGACGTCGAGGTGCAGCTCGTCCACGGCCGGGTCGACGCCGAGGACGACATCGTCGCCGCGTCCGTCGTACCGCTGGCGCTGGTGGAGTCGTACGACGGCGGGCGGCACCGCTTCGACGGCGAGGTCGCGCTCGGCCGCTCGGGCCCGTTCGGCTACACCGTCCGGGTCCTCCCCGCGAACCCGCTCCTGGTCGCCCCCGCCGAGCTCGGGGTCGTCGCCCTGGCCTGACCGACCCGGCGCATCTGAACCTCTGAGAGCCACCGACCCGTCGCGTTCGAACGCGACGGGTCGGTGGCGTTTTCGACCGGCCAGCGGGCCATGTTTCGGCGCCGTGACTTTTCCCTTACGGGCGATGGCGACTTGCCGCGAGGCCCTTCCGCTGGCGGTCGTCGAGGTCTATGGTCCAGATCACATCGTGCGCATATCGCACAGGTGTTTCGCACAGTGAAACGAGGGCTAGATCCATGACGCTGATCGACATCGAGTTCACGGGCCAGGGCAAGACCTTCCAGGCCGCGCTGCTCGAGGAGTCCGCACCGCAGACGTGTACGGCGCTGCGGGCGATGCTGGGGGAGTCCGTCACCGGCGCGAGCTACCACTCGATCTACTCGGGCCAGGAGTTCTACGTGTACTGCCCGCCGGTCGACCTGCCCCTGGAGAACCACGTGGTGTGGCCCAAGCGCGGACAGATCGTCTACTACTTCTTCCCCGAGAACATGTACTCCGGGATGCATGTCCACCAGGACCGGATCCAGGGCGACGGCGCCGAGATCGCGCTCTGGTACGGGCACGGCGACCTGCGGATCGTGACCGAGACGGGCATCCGCGGGAACCTGTTCGCCGAGGTGCTCCCCGAGCAGCTGGACGACTTCTACGCGGCCGGCGACCACATCCTGGCCCACGGTCGCGAGGACATCGTGATCCGGATGGCGGGCTGACCCGATGCCGCGCTACGAGGTCGAGGGCGTCCAGAAGGCGATCTCGCTGCTGCGCGCTCTCGCCCGGGCCGACCGCCCGCTGGGCGCCTCGGATCTCGGTCGCGAGCTCGGACTCGGGCGCTCAACGGTCTTCCGGCTGCTCTACACCCTCCAGCTCGACGGCATGGTCCGCCAGGACGAGGAGACCAAGAAGTACCGGCTCGGTCCCGACCTCGCCGCCCTCGGCCGCGCCGCCAGCGACGACTTCGACCTGCGGCGCGAGGCGCGGCCCGCGATGGAGAAGCTGGCGGCGGCGGTCAACCTGCCGGTCTTCCTCAACGTCCCGGGCGCGGCCGACGTCATCTGCCTCGAGCACGTCGCGAGCCTGAACGTCGTCGAGCTGTACGGCCGGGCCGGGTCGACGCTGCCCTACCACGCCTGCCCCTCCGGCTATGTGCTGTTGGCCTTCGGACCGGCCGAGCGCCTCGAGCAGGTGCTCGCGGGCCCGCTGCCCCGGCACGCCTCGGCCACCCCGGACGCCGACGCGCTGCGCACCGTCGTGGAGGAGGTACGCCGCACCGGCGTCGCCTACGGCCGAGACGACCTCGACGAGGGCGTCTCCTCCCTGGCGGTCCCGCTCCTCGACAGTCACGGCCACCCGCTGGCCTCCCTCGGCCTCGCCGGGTTCTCGGTCGCCTTCGACGACCGCCTCGATGACCTCACGGCGAGCCTGAGGGCCGCCGCCGCCCAGATCTCGGAACACCCATCCCCGGCAGTTGGACACGGCCGACCGACACCACCTGGAGATCCGCAATGAACCGAAGCCGCACTCGTCTCCCCGCCGCTCTCGCCGTCGCGGCGCTGCTCGCGCTCGCGACCGCCTGTGGCTCCTCCGACGCGAAGCAGGACGAGCCCGATCCGTCCGCGGTCGTCGCCGCGCTGCGCGACAAGCTGCCGGACGCGGTGCAGAAGTCGAACAAGCTCAAGGTGGCCACCTCGATCTACCCGCCCGTCGACTTCTACGAGAAGGACGGCAAGACGCTCACCGGGTTCGACCACGACCTGATGGAGGAGGTCGCGAAGCGCCTCGGCGTGACGATCGAGTGGAACGTCATCGACTTCGCCGCCATCATCCCCGGCATCCAGTCCAAGCAGTACGACTTCGCCACCGACCTCAACGACACCGCGGAGCGCGAGGCGATGGTCGACTTCGTCACCCAGTTCCGCGACGGCACCTCGATCCTGGTGAAGAAGGGCAATCCCGAGGAGATCGGTGATCTGGACAGCCTGTGCGGGAAGACGGTGGCGGTCACCAAGGGCAGCACCCAGATCGCCCTGGTGACGACCCAGAACGCCACCTGCTCCACGCCGATCGAGATGCTCCAGCTCCCCGACGATCCCGACGCCATGCTCGCGATGCGCAACGGGCGTGCCGACGCCTATCTCGTCAACACCCTGGCCGGCTCGTACGCCGTCAACTCAGCGGGGCAGGACGGCTTCGAGATCCTCGAGGGCGTCTACGACGAGGTCTTCGCCGGCCTGGCCTTCCCGAAGTCCTCGGCCGAGCTGCGAGACGCGATCCAGGCCGCCCTGCAGTCGCTGATCGACGACGGTACCTACGGCGAGGTGATGAGCGAGTACGGCCTGGACAACAACGTGATCGACAAGAGCGTGGTCAATGCTGTCGGCAGCCAGTGAGATGAGCACCCCGACGGGTACGCCGGCGGGCGGGCCGAGCGGCGCGTCCGGAGACGTCGACGAGGCGATCCGCGCGGTTCCGGTGCGCCATCCGGGCCGGATGGTGGCCGGCGCCGTGCTGGTGCTGCTGCTCGTCTGGCTGGCGATCACGGTCGCGGGCAACGAGGAGTTCGACTTCGGGGTGATCCCCGACTACCTCTTCGACCCCGTGATCCTGGACGGGGTCCGGCTGACCCTGGTGCTGACGGTCGTATCCATGGCCTTCGGCCTGGTCATCGGCGTCGTCGCCGCGATCGGCCGGCTCTCCGACAACCCGGTGCTGCGCTGGACCGCCGGCGCGTACATCTGGCTCTTCCGCGGCACTCCGGTCCTGGTCCAGCTGGTCTTCTGGTTCAACATCGGCATCGTCTTCCCGACTTTGGGCCTCACGATCCCGTTCACCGACGTCAGCCTCTTCTCGGTCGAGTCGAACTCCGTGGTGACCCCGCTCAATGCGGCGATCCTCGGGCTCGGCCTGAACTCGGGTGCCTATATCGCCGAGATCGTGCGCGCCGGGATCACCTCGGTCGGGCGCGGCCAGGTGGAGGCGGCGTCCGCGCTCGGTCTGGAACCGCGCCGGACCATGCGCCGCATCGTGCTCCCGCAGGCGATCCCGGTCGCCGTACCGCCGTTGGGCAACGAGTTCGTGAGCATGCTGAAGTACTCCGCCCTGGCCAGCGTCATCGCGGTACAGGAGCTGCTCGGCTCGGTGGAGACGATCTACTCCGTCAACCTGCGCACGCTCGAGCTGCTCGTCGTGGCCAGCATCTGGTACCTCGCCCTGACCACGCTGTTCTCCTTCCTGCAGTCCCTGCTGGAGCGTCGGCTCGGCCGGGGGCGCAGCGGGATCGCCACCGTGCGCGCCCGCCGCGGCCGAGCGCCGCGGCGGGTCCGGAAGGCGGTCCGATGAGCACCCCGACCGCCCCCGTGCCGGCCGTCTCGGCGCGCGCGATCCGCAAGAGCTACGGCAACAACGAGGTGCTGTGCGGGATCGACCTCGAGGTCGATGCCGGCCAGGTGCAGGTCATCGTCGGTCCGTCCGGCAGCGGGAAGTCGACCTTCCTGCGCTGCATCAACCACCTCGAGCGCATCGACAGCGGACGCCTGTACGTCGAGGGCGATCTCGTCGGCTACCGGGAGCATCGCGGCCGGCTCCACGAGCTGCGCCCGCAGGAGGTCGCCCGGCAGCGTGCCCGCACCGGCATGGTGTTCCAGCACTTCAACCTCTTCGCGCACATGACGGTCACCCAGAACATCGTCGAGGCACCCCGGCACCTGCGGGGGCTGACGAAGCGCGACGCCGTCGAGCTGGCCCACGGCCTGCTGCAGCAGGTCGGCCTCGGCGACAAGGCGAACGCCTACCCGGCCGAGCTGTCCGGCGGCCAGCAGCAGCGGGTCGCCATCGCCCGGGCACTGGCGATGGAGCCGCGGCTGATGCTCTTCGACGAACCGACCAGTGCGCTCGACCCGGAGCTGGTCGGCGACGTCCTCGACGTCATGCGCGGCCTCGCCGAGGGCGGCATGACCATGGTCGTGGTGACCCACGAGATGGCGTTCGCCCGCGACGTCGGCGACGCGCTCGTCGTGATGGCCGACGGCCAGGTCATCGAGCAGGGCCCGCCGCGCGACGTGCTGGCGAACCCGGCGACCGAGCGCGCCGCCAAATTCCTCGCCCGGGTCCACTGACCCGGCGCCTCCGCACCCCGACCCACGCTAGGAAGTAGTCACTCCATGACCACCGCATCACTCGGTCCGAACACGCTCTCCATCCACGCCGGCGAGGCGACCGATCCGACCACCCATGCCCTGAACACCCCGATCTACCAGACCGCGACCTTCGCCTTCGACAGCGCGGCGGAGAAGGAGGACGCGGTCGACCGCGCGCTGGAGTGGGATCCCGGCGTCTTCTTCTACAGCCGCACGGGCAACCCGACGACGTACGCGCTGGAGCAGAAGCTCGCCGCGCTGGAGGGGGCCGAGGACGCCGCCGTCGGCGCCTCCGGCATGGCCGCCTGCGCCACGGCGCTGCTCTCGGTGCTCGAGACCGGCGACCACTGCGTCGCGTCCGCCGACCTCTTCGTCATCACCCGGGTGCTGCTCGACGACGTCCTGAAGGCCCGCGGCATCGAGGTCACCCACGTCGACGTCACCGACCTCGACGCCGTCGCCGCGGCGGTGCGCCCGAACACGAAGGCACTCTTCATCGAGTCGCTGTCGAACCCGCACATGGACGTCGCCGACCTGCCTGCCCTGGCCGCGCTCTCACGGGAGCACGACCTGGTCTTCGTGGTCGACAACACCTTCCTCTCACCGCGGTTGCTGCGTCCGCTCGAGCACGGCGCGGACCTGGTGGTGCACTCCGCCACGAAGTGGCTCGGCGGCCACGGTGACGCGGTCGCGGGCGTGGTCGCCGGCCGCAAGAGCCTGGTCGACAAGGTCCGGTTCCACCTCGACGCGCTCGGCGCCGCCGTCAGCCCCTTCAACTCGTGGCTGATCCTGCGCGGCATGAGGACCCTCGGCCTGCGGATGAACGCGAGCAGCACGAATGCCCTGGCCGTGGCCCAGTTCCTCGAGTCGCGGCCCGAGGTCGCCCTCGTCAGCTACCCCGGCCTGCCCTCGCACCCGCACCACGATCTCGCCCGCAAGCTCCTGCCCGACGGGTACGGCGGCATGATGGCGATCCGGCTGCACGGCGATGTCGACACCATGGGCCGGTTCGCTGCGGCGCTCGAGCTGTCGGCGATCGCCGTCAGCCTCGGCGACGTGCACACGCTCGTCTATCCGATGCCGAAGCGGGACAACCTGATCCGCCTCTCCATCGGCTGCGAGGACGTCGCCGACCTGATCGCCGACTACGCCCAGGCGCTGGACGCGAGCGCCGGGTGATCCGATGACCGCCGCGCCCCTCGCCGACAGCGCCGCCGCCGATGCCGCCGAGCTGGACCCCCTGCGCGAGATCGCGCGCCGGGTGCTCTGGCTCTCGGCGGCGATGGTCGACACGGCCAACCACGACAGGCCGGATCCGTCCGGCCTCAAGGTCGGCGGTCACCAGGCGTCGTCCGCCTCGATGGTCGACATCATGGTCGCCCTCTGGTTCCACGAGCTGACCGCGCTCGACCGGGTCTCGGTCAAGCCGCACGCCTCACCGGTGCTGCACGCGATCAACTACCTGCTCGGGCAGCTGGACCCGTCGTACCTGCCCCGGCTGCGGGCGAAGGGCGGACTGCAGAGCTACCCGAGCCGGCTCAAGGACCCGGACCCGGTGGACTTCTCCACCGGCTCGGTCGGGATCGGCGCGACCGCACCGCTGTGGGCGGCGCTCGCGCACCGCTACCTGAGCTCGCACTCGGCCGCGACGCCGCCCGCCGGACGGTTCATCAGCCTCCTCGGTGACGCCGAGCTCGACGAGGGAGCGGTGTGGGAGGCGATCGCCGACCCCGCCGTGGGCCGGCTCGGCGAGGTGCTCTGGATCGTCGACCTCAACC
The DNA here is from genome assembly GCF_030929495.1 of Nocardioides sp. LHD-245. Classification (GTDB taxonomy): domain Bacteria; phylum Actinomycetota; class Actinomycetes; order Propionibacteriales; family Nocardioidaceae; genus Nocardioides. Next base: position 558,319 of record NZ_JAVFWN010000001.1, read on the forward strand.
GGCAGTCCCTGGACCGAGTGGTGCCGGACATCCAGGCCGAGCGGCTGCGGGGCATGTTCGCCGCCGCCGGCTGGCAGACGATGACCCTCAAGTGGGGGCGGCGGATCTCGGCGCTGTTCGAGCGGCCCGGTGGGGCCGACCTCCGGGCCCGGCTCGAGGCGATGCCCAACGAGGAGTACCAGCGACTCCTCCGGGTCCCGTCCGGGGAGCTGGCTGACCGGGTCGCCGGCCCGGACGCGTCGCCCGCCCTGCGCACCCTGGTCGCCTCGCTCGCCCCCGAGGAGCTCGCCGCCGCCGTCCGCGACCTCGGCGGCCACGACCTCGGTCTGCTCGTCGACGCCTTCGCCGAGGTCGACAGCCGATGCCCGACGGTGATCTTCGCCTACACGATCAAGGGGCGAGGGCTGCCCACCGAGGGGCACCCCGCCAACCACTCGGCCCTGCTGACGCGCGAGCAGATGCTCGCCCTCGCCCGCTCCTGCGGGGTCGACCCGGAGGGCCGGTGGGCCCGCCCGGCGCCGGAGTCGCCAGCCGGCCGGCTGGCCGCCGAGCGGGGGCGCGCGCTACGGCGTACGGCGGTCGAGATCGGGGAGCCCGCCGCCCTCCCCGTCGAGCTGGGCCGTCCGTTCCGCAAGCCGATCTCCACCCAGGCCGCACTCGGCCGGATCCTCGCCGACCTCGGCCGCGACGCGCCGGAGACCGCCGAGCGGATCGTGACGTGCAGCCCCGACGTCGCCTCCTCCACCAACCTCGGCGGCTGGATCAACAAGCGCGGCGTCTGGGCGCCGCACGACCGCCAGGACTGGTTCTCCGACGACCCGGAGCGCCTGCTCCGCTGGGCCGAGGCGGACACCGGGCAGCACATCGAGCTGGGGATCGCCGAGGTCAACCTGGTCTGCCTGGCCGCCGAGCTGGGCACCACGTGGAGCCGGTGGGGGCGGCCGCTGATCCCGATCGCCACGCTCTACGACCCGTTCGTCGCGCGGGCGCTGGAGCCGTGGTCCTACGGCATCTACGCGGGCGGGCAGTCGATCCTCGTCGGCACGCCCTCCGGCGTGACGCTCGCCCCGGAGGGCGGCGCGCACCAGTCGATCACCACGCCGTCGATCGGACTCGAGCAGCCGGGCTGCGTCGCGTGGGAGCCGGCGTTCCCGCAGGATCTGGAGTGGTGCCTGCTGCACGCCATGGGCCAGGTCGGCCGCCCGGGCGGGACGTCGTCGTACTTCCGGCTGTCGACGCGGCCGCTCGACCCGGCCGGTGCCGAGCTCCCCGACGACCCCGCACTGCTCGCGCGCCGGCGGCGACAGGTGATTGCGGGCGGCTACCGGATCGGCGCCGCGCACGCGGACGGTGACGAGGTCACCCTCGTCGGCGTCGGCGCGATCATGCCCGAGGTCATCGCCGCCGCCGCGACGCTCGAGCGGCTCGGCCGGCGCGTGGGCGTGGTCTGCCTGACGAGTCCCGACCTGGTCTTCCGCGCCTTCCAGGACGGCCCGGACAGCGGCATCCTCGGCGAGCTCCTGCCCGCGGCCCATCCGGCTCCGCTGGTCACGGTGCTCGACGGCCACCCGCACACCCTCGCCTTCCTCGCGGGCGTGCGCGGCGACCGGACTCGGAACCTCGGCGTGGTCGAGTTCGGCCAGTCCTCGAGCCTCGCGGACGCCCAGGCACTCCACGGCATCGACGCGCACGCGATCGTGGATGCCGCACTGACGCTCGTCGGGGCCTGAGGCGGCAGCGGGCTGCGGCTTCATCACGGTATGTAGGCGAAGGGCCGCTTCTGTAGCGGAGCTCCGCAGGGGAAGCGGCGGCTCGGCTACATACCGTGATGCACCAGCGCGCCCGGCGCTCAGCCCGCCGCCCGCTCCGACTCCTGCATGACGACCACGCTGCGCGCGCCGATGCGCACCGTCGCGCCGACGGCGACCTCGGTGCCGGCGGGCAGGCCGGGATCGGTCGAGAGGACGACCGAGCCCGCACGGACCCAGTCGTTCTCGGGCAGGTGCACCTCGACGTCCTCGGCGCCGGCGTGGAACCAGATCAGGAAGGACGTGTCGATCTGCTGCTCGCCGCGCGGCCCGGGCTCGCGCAGGGGCTTGCCGGACACGAACATCCCGATCGTCCGCAGCCCGGCATCGTGCCAGTCGTCGTCGGTCATCTCGCGACCGGAGGGGTGCAGCCAGGCGAGGTCCTTGGGGCCGCCGACGATGGCGGGCCGGCCCTCGAACCAGTGCCGCTGGCGCAACGCGTGGTGCTCGCGCCGTAGCTGCAGGGCAGCCCGGGTGACCTCGTAGACGTCGAGCCAGGCACCGGGTTCGCCGTCGGCGCGCCAGTCGACCCAGGAGATCTCGTTGTCCTGGCAGTAGGCGTTGTTGTTGCCGTGCTGGGTGCGTCCGCGCTCGTCGCCGGCAGTCAGCATCGGCACGCCGTTGGACAGGCACAGCGTGGCCATCAGGTTGGCGACCTGCCGGCGCCGCAGCGCCACGACGTCGGGGTCGGAGGTCTCGCCCTCGACGCCGTGATTCCACGAGCGGTTGTTGTCGGTGCCGTCGCGGTTGTCCTCCCCGTTGGCCTCGTTGTGCTTCTGGTCGTACGACACGAGGTCGCGCACCGTGAAGCCGTCGTGGGCGGTGATGAAGTTGACCGAGTTGTACGCCGAGCGGCCGTCGTCGGCGTAGAGGTCCGAGGAGCCGGCGAGCCGGGTGGCGACGGCGTGGAGACCGTCGGAGTGGCCGCGCCAGAAGTCGCGGATGGTGTCGCGGTACTGGTCGTTCCACTCGACCCACGGCGGCGGCATGCCGCCGACGAGGTAGCCGTCCATCGAGGTGTCCCACGGCTCGGCGATCAGCTTCACATGCCGCAGCACCGGGTCCTGGCCGATGGCGATGAGCAGCTTGCAGGCCATGTCGACCGAGACCGCGTCCGGCCCGGCGGTGCGGGTCAGCGCCGACATCAGGTCGAACCGGAAGCCGTCGACGTGCATCTCGGTGACCCAGTACCGCAGCGAGTCGAGGATCAGCCGCAGCGCCAGCGGGTCCTCGGCGTTGACCGTGTTGCCGCAGCCGGTGACGTCCCAGTACGTGTCGTCGTACCCGTCGGGCGTCGGCACCCGCCGGTAGAAGCCGCGGTCGTCGAGCCCCCGGAAGGAGTACGTCGGCCCGTCGGCCCCGGCCTCCGCGGTGTGGTTGTAGACGACGTCGAGGATCACCTCGATGCCGGCGGCGTGCAGGGAGCGCACCATCTGCTTGAACTCGGTGACCTGGCCGCCCCGGTCGCCCGTCGAGCAGTACGCCGCGTCGGGGGCGAAGTAGCTGATGGGGTTGTAGCCCCAGTAGTTGACCGTGCCGCGCTCGAGCAGCGCCGGCTCGGAGAAGAACTGCTGGACCGGCAGCAGCTCGACGGCGGTGACGCCGAGGTCGCGGAGGTACTCGGTCACGACCGGATGCCCGAGTCCGGCGTACGTCCCCCGGAGCTCCTCGGGGATCCGGTCGTGGAGCCGGGTGAACCCCTTGACGTGCAGCTCGTAGATCACGGTGTCGCGCCAGCGCCGCCGCATCGGGGCGTCGTCGCCCCAGTCGAAGGACGGGTCGACGACCACGCTCTGCGCCGCGCCCTCGGTGCCGGCGACCGCGCGGCCGTACGGGTCGAGCAGCAGGGTGCGGGCATCGAAACGCAGCCCCTCGTCGGGCTCCCACGGCCCGTCGACCCGGAAGCCGTAGCGGGTGCCGGGCGCGACGTCGGGCACGGCCCCGTGCCAGATGCCGAGGGACTGCTCGGTGAGCGGCAACCGCCGCTCGCCGCCGGTCCCGGCGCCGTCGTCGTCGAGGAGGCACAGCCAGACCTCGGTGGCGGCGGGGGAGTAGACGGCGAAGTTGGTCGACTCCGGGGACCAGGTCGCCCCGAGCGGCCAGTTGCGGCCCGGCCACAGGGGGGCCTGCTCGCCGAGGGTGCGCCAGAGGCCGGGGGTCACCCGGCCCATTGTGCCCAAGGCCCTCGACACGCCCACGGCGCGCCCAGGTGGCGGGTTCAGGTGACCGCGCGGTCCGGACGCGGCAGAATGCGGGACGGGGCCCAGGGCCGGAGGGCCGGATCCGATGACGAGAGGGAGCAGATGACTGCGGAGTTCGTACGCCTGGAGGTCTCCGACGGGGTCGGGACGATCCGGCTCGACCGGGCCAAGGCGATGAACGCGATCAGCATCCAGGTCCAAGACGAGCTCACGCTCGCCGCGGCCGAGGCCACCGACCGCAGCGACGTCCGCGCCGTCGTCGTCTGGGGCGGGGAGAAGGTGTTCGCCGCCGGCAACGACGTCAAGGAGATGGCCGACATGTCCTATCCGGACATGGTCGACCGCGTGGAGAAGCTGCAGCACGCCGTCAACGCGATCGCGCGGATCCCGAAGCCGGTCGTCGCCGCGGTCAACGGGTACGCCCTCGGCGGTGGCTGCGAGCTGGCGCTGGCCGCCGACATCCGCATCGCCGCCGACAACGCCGTGCTCGGCCAGCCGGAGGTCCTCCTGGGCATCATCCCGGGCGCGGGCGGCACCCAGCGGCTGCCCCGCCTGATCGGTCCGAGCAAGGCCAAGGACCTGCTCTACACCGGCCGCTTCGTGAAGGCCGAGGAGGCGCTCGCGATGGGACTGGTCGACCGTGTCGTCCCCGCCGCCGACGTGTACGCCGAGGCGGTGGCCTGGGCGTCGAGGTTCGCCACCGCGGCGCCGTACGCGCTGCGCGCGATCAAGGAGACGGTCGACCGCGGTCTGGAGACCGATCTGGAGACCGCTCTCCAGATCGAGCGGCACAGCTTCGCCGCGATCTTCGCCACCGAGGACAGCCGCACCGGCATGCAGTCCTTCATCGAGAACGGCCCGGGCAAGGCCACCTTCGAAGGGCGGTGAGGGCGGTGAGCTCGAGCGACGACCGGCCCGCTGCGCCCGACGCGGCCGCCGAGCAGCCGTCGGCGGCGCGGCCGAGCCGCTCACTGACCGTGGCGCGGGTTCGTGACAACATCGCGCGGGTCGTGTGGATCGTCTGCATGGTGCTGGCCCTGATCCTGGCCGTCGCGGCCTTCACCTACGCGCTCGAGGCCAACCAGGACAACGGGCTGGTCAAGCTGGTCCGCGACCTGGCCGACATCTTCGACCTGGGCTTCTTCGACCTCGACAACCCGGTCAAGGCGTTCGAGGGCAAGAACGCCGTGGTGAAGACCGCGCTGTTCAACTACGGCCTCGCCTCGGTCGTCTACCTCGTGATCGGGCGGGTGCTCGAGCGGATCGTGCGCCCGTGAGGGTGCCGTGATCGACGCCACGTGGACGAGGTCCCCGGCCGCGGTGACCGGACGGTAGCCTGCGAGACGCTGTCCTCAACGGACCACAGGTTGTTCCCTGCCCGGCCAACGCGGTAGGGCTCACGTTGCACAGGAAGGGGCCGGTCCGGCCACACCATGACTCTCTCCAACATTGTCGTTCTTGTGAAGTACGTCCCCGACGCCACGGGTGACCGGAAGTTCGAGGCGGACAACACCGTCGACCGCGTCGGCGTCGACGGACTCCTCTCGGAGCTCGACGAGTACGCCGTCGAGCAGGCGCTGCAGATCAAGGAGAAGCGCGCCGACGAGGAGATCACCGTCACCGCGCTGACCGTCGGCCCGGCCGAGGCCGAGGCCGCCGTGCGCAAGGCCCTGCAGATGGGGGCCGACAAGGCCGTCCATGTGCAGGACGACGCGATCGCCGGCTCCGACGCCGTCGCCACGTCCCTCGTGCTCGCCAAGGCGATCGAGAAGATCGGCGTCCCGGAGCTCGTCGTCGGTGGCCTCGCGTCGACCGACGGCGGTCTGAGCGTCGTCCCGGCGATGCTTGCCGAGCGTCTCGGCCTGCCGCAGGTCACCCTCGCCGCCGTCGTCGAGACCCAGGGCGACCAGGTCCGGATCAAGCGCGACGGCGACACCGCGACCGAGGTCGTCGGCGGCACCCTGCCGCTCGTCCTCTCGGTCACCGACCAGTCGGGCGAGGCCCGCTACCCGTCCTTCAAGGGCATCATGGCCGCGAAGAAGAAGCCGCTGGAGTCGCTCACTCTCGCCGACATCGGCGTGGACGCCTCCGAGGTCGGCCTCGACGCCGCGTGGACGAAGGTCGACAACGTGACCGCTCGCCCGCCGCGGACGGCCGGCGAGATCGTCAAGGACGAGGACGGGTCGGGCGCCACGGCGTTGGTCGAGTTCCTCGCGTCCAAGAAGTTCATCTGAGAAGCGCCGACCGAGATTTGCACAGGAGCGAATAGACATGTCTGAAGTTCTCGTTCTGGTCGACCACGTCGACGGCGCGGTCCGCAAGCCCACCTACGAGCTGCTCGCGATCGCCAAGCGCATCGGCTCTCCCTCGGCCGTCTTCATCGGCGGTGCCGACCAGGCCGCCGCGGCCGCCGACGCGGTCAAGGCCTACGGCGCCGACAAGGTCTACGTCGTCGACGACGCCGAGATCAAGGGCTACCTCGTGGCCCCCAAGGCCGAGGTGCTTCAGCAGCTCGCCGAGAAGTCCTCGCCCGCCGCGATCCTGATCCCGGCCTCGGCCGAGGGCAAGGAGATCGCCGGCCGCCTCGCGATCAAGCTCTCCTCGGGCCTGATCACCGACGCCGTCGACGTCAAGGTCGACGGTGGCGAGATCGTCACCACCCAGTCGGTCTTCGCCGGCAACTTCACCGTCGACGCCAAGGTCGTCAAGGGCACGCCGATCATCGCGGTCAAGCCCAACGCCGCCGCCCCCGAGGAGGGTGCGGGCGCGGGCGCCGTCGAGCAGTTCGCCGCCACGATCTCCGACGCCGCCAAGACCGCCCAGATCGTCGCCGCCCAGCCGCGTCAGGCCACCGGCCGCCCCGAGCTGACCGAGGCCGCGATCGTGGTCTCCGGCGGCCGTGGCACCGGCGGTGACTTCACCGCGGTCGAGGGTCTCGCCGACGCGCTCGGTGCCGCCGTCGGCGCCTCGCGTGCCGCCGTCGACTCCGGCTGGAAGCCGCACACCTTCCAGGTCGGTCAGACCGGCAAGGTGGTCTCGCCGCAGCTGTACGTCGCCAACGGCATCTCCGGCGCGATCCAGCACCGGGCCGGCATGCAGACCTCGAAGACCATCGTCGCCGTCAACAAGGACGAGGAGGCGCCGATCTTCGAGCTCGTCGACTTCGGCGTCGTGGGCGACCTGCACGCCGTCCTCCCGGCCGTGACCGCGGAGATCGAGAAGCGCAAGGGCTGAGTCGTCGGGCCGAGCGTGTCGGATACCGGGCTCGCCGCCCGGGGCCTCGCACGCTCGGCCCCACGGGCGTCGCCCGGTGCGGCTTCGCCGCCGTCCGCCACGCTGCCGGCCGTTGACCGCGGCGACGAGGTGAGCGTTGTTGCGCGGGACGTCGTACTCCGGTACGGCGCCCCGCGTTGCTTTTCCCCGAGAACTTTTGTCGATTAAATCCAGTGGCTTAGTGTTCTTCGCGTGAAGACCGTCGCCGCGCTGCTCTTGGTGCTCGCCACCCTCCTCGTCGGCCCCGCCCCGGCGGCCACCGCCGACGAGACCTGGCTGCCGACGACCGGGCCGACCTTCAACAACCCGATGGGCGGGTCCAAGGCGCGCACCAAGGTGGTCCGGCGGGTGCACGCCGCGATCCGGCACGCGCCGCCGGGATCGACGATCCGGATCGCGACGTACAACATCGACCGCAACGACACCGCGCGGCTGCTGCTCAAGGCGCACGGCCGCGGGGTGCACGTCCAGATCGTCGTCAACGACAACATCGTCGGGAGGACCATCCGCGGGCTGCAGGCGCGGCTCGGCGGCAACCGCAAGGCGGAGAGCTTCCTCCACATCTGCACGAGCGCCTGCCGCAACGGCTCGCGCAGCGGCAACCTGCACATGAAGGTGTACTCCTTCAGCCAGACCGGCGCCGCACGCTCGGTCGTGATCAGCAGCTCCAGCAACCTCGGGTACGGCGCCGCCGCGGGCCAGTGGAACGACGCCCTCACCATCAGCGGGGACGACGCCCTCTTCGCCGCGTGGACCACGGTCTTCGAGCAGCTCAAGAGGGACAGGACCGCCACGCCGCGCCACCTCGAGTACGACAGCGAGACCGTCGGCGCCGACTTCCAGCGAGTCCGGGTCGAACGCGCCGCCACCCGCGACCCGCAGCTCCGGCGACTGCGCCGGGTCGACTGCACGGCGCCGGGCGGCTTCGGCGACGGTCAGGGGCACAGTGTGGTCCGGGTCAACATGTACGCCTGGTACGCCGGCCGCGGCGAGGCACTGGCCCGAGAGCTGTCCTCGATGCGCGCCGAGGGCTGTGACATCGCCGTCGTCGGCTCCGTGGTCAGCGGGCCGGTCGTCCGGATCCTGCGGAAGGCCGGCATCCCGGTCCGGATCGCCGACTGGGACTGGGGCGAGAAGCTGTCCACCGCCGGCGACGACATCGTGTTCGGCTCCCGCTGCTACTCCCACCTCAAGTACGTCACCGTCGACGGCACCTTCCGCGGCGCCGCCACCCAGGTGGTGTGGACCGGCTCGGAGAACTGGTCGCCGCCCGGCCTGAGCAGCGACGAGGTGACCTTCGAGGTGCACGACCCCGCCGTCGTCGCGGCCTACGACGCCCAGTGGCAGAAGATGTTCGCCAGCACCCGGATCACTCACAAGCCCGGCATCCAGCCCCAGAGCCGCCCCTGCGCGTGACGCTCCTATCCTTGGTGTCATGACTGCCGAGGTCGAGGTCCGTGAGGCCGCCCAGCGCGCCCGGGTCGCCAGCCGTGCGCTGGCCCTGGCGACCCGTGCCCAGAAGGACGCCACCCTGCATGCCATGGCCGATGCCCTGGTGGCACGCGCCGACGAGATCCTCGCCGGCAACGCCGAGGACGTCGCCCGCGCCGAGGGTGACGGCACCCCGCCCAGCATCATCGACCGGCTGCGGCTGACGACCGAGCGGCTCGAGGGCATGGCCCAGGGCCTGCGCGACGTCGCCGGCCTGGCCGACCCGGTCGGCGAGGTGGTGCGCGGCAGCGTCCTGGCCAACGGCCTGGAGCTGCGTCAGGTGCGGGTCCCGTTCGGCGTCGTCGGCATGATCTACGAGGCCCGGCCCAATGTGACCGCCGACGCGGCCGGCATCTGCCTGAAGTCCGGCAACGCCGTGCTGCTGCGCGGCAGCTCGTCGGCTCGGTCGAGCAATGCGGCCATCGTCGCGGTGCTGCGGGACGCGGTCGCCGCGTCGGGTCTCGAGGCCGACGTCGTCCAGCTCGTGCCCGGCGACACGCACGACAGCGTCAAGGCGCTGATGCGCGCCCGCGGCCAGGTCGACGTGCTCATCCCGCGTGGGGGAGCGGGCCTGATCCAGTCGGTCGTCAACGAGTCCACGGTCCCCGTGATCGAGACCGGGGTCGGCAACTGCCACGTGTACGTCGACCGCGCGGCCGACCTCGACAAGGCACTCGCCATCGTCCTCAACGCCAAGACCCACCGCACCTCGGTCTGCAACGCCGCCGAGTCCCTGCTCGTCCACGCCGACGTGGCCGAGGCCTTCCTGCCCCGCGTGGTCGCCGCGCTGCAGGAGGCCGACGTGACGATCCACGGCGACGACGCGTTCGCCGGGTACGACGGCGTGCTCGCGGCCACCGACGACGACTGGGCGCGGGAGTACCTCTCGCTCGACATCGCCGCTCGCGTCGTACCCGACCTCGACGCGGCGCTGGACCACATCCGGGCCTGGTCCAGCGGTCACTCCGACGCCATCGTGACCGAGGACCAGGGAGCGTCGCGCCGGTTCGTCGCCGAGGTCGACTCCGCGGCGGTGCTCGTCAACGCCTCGACCCGGTTCACCGACGGCGGCGAGTTCGGCTTCGGTGCCGAGATCGGCATCAGCACCCAGAAGCTGCACGCCCGGGGCCCGATGGGCCTGCCGGAGATGACCTCGACCAAGTACGTCGTCATCGGCGACGGTCACGTGCGCTAGCGGCATCGCGCCGCCCCTCCCCGTTCACCTCCCGATACCCGGATCCGCGAGGGTCCCGCGATAGGTTGCGCCCATGGCAGGCTCTCCGGACCGGATCTACGCCGATCCGTCCGACGAACGGCTCTTCACCGGGGCCACGATCATCACCTTCGTCCGCACCGTGATCACGATCGCGATCGCGGTCTGGGCGGCGTACGACGAGAGCCTGACCTGGATCGTCATCGGTCTGATCACCTACTGGGTCGGCGACAGCATCGACGGGGAGTGGGCGCGCTGGCGCGACTGCGAGACCCGGATGGGTGCGGTCATCGACATGATGTGCGACCGGCTCAGCTGCGGGGTTCTCTACGTCGGCCTGATCTGGCTCCAGCCCGGCGGCTGGATCAGCGAGGAGCCGATGACCTGGATCGGGATCCCGATCGCGATCTACCTCTTCGAGTTCATGGTCATCGACATGTACCTCTCGCTGGCCTTCCTCGCCTGGCCGATCCGCAGCCCCAACTACTTCCACGTGATCGACCGCCGGATCTACCTGTGGAACTGGTCGCGTGTCGGCAAGGCCGCCAACTCGGGCGCCTTCGCCGTCATCCTGCTCGTGAGCGGCTGGGTGTGGCTCGGGATCGTGATCGCGGTCGGGCTGCTGGTCCTCAAGTGCGTCTCGCTGCGCTGGCTCCTGCAGCTCGGGATGCCGGTGCCGGCACGTGAGGTGCCGTCGGCATGATCCTGTGGCTGACGACGTTCGCCTTCAGCATCGCGTCCGCCCTGCTCCCGTTCCTGCCCATCGAGGTCTACATCCTCGGTGCCGGGGCCGCCGAAGGTGGTACGGCGGCCGCGATCTCGCTCGGCATCGCCGCCGGCGCCGGCGCGACCGTCGGCAAGGTGATCGTCTACGAGGCCGCCCGTCGCGGCTCGGAGTCGAGGTGGGCCCAGAAGAAGCTCTCCGGGCCGAAGATCAAGGCCAGCTACGACAAGTGGATGGGCCGGATGCAGGGCCGCCCCTGGTATGCCGCGGCGATCATGTTCCTGGCCGCGTCCGTGGGCGTCCCCCCGCTCCTGGCCATGGCGGCCATCGGCGGCATCCTGAAGATGCCGATGTGGGCCTTCGTGCCCACGGTCTTCGTCGGCCGCACCATCCGCTTCACCCTGCTGTTCCTCGGCGTCGACTTCGCGATCCACTGAACACGGCCGAGCATGTCGCCGATCGAGGGCGGCGCGGACCTTCCCGGCCCCCGCCGATCTCCGCTGCGTCTTCGCGCCGGGCCGCCGCGCTAACGGCCTGAAGTCCGGCCGAGGCGGGGATCCGGCCGCGGGTTGGATACGATGCCGCCATGCTCAGCCAGATCAGCCAGCCTGCCCTCGCCGTCGTCCGCGCCGCGGAGGAGCACAGCGAGGCCGCCGTGAACCCGTGGCTCGTCGGTGGCGCTGTGCTGGCCTTCCTCCTCCTCCTGCTGCTCGGCCTGGTGTGGTTCGGCGGCGGCCGCGAACACAGCTGAGCTCGGGACAGACAGTCGTGGGCCGGTGACGGGCGCGTCACGCCGTACCCGGATCGGGGTGATGGGCGGCACCTTCGACCCCATCCACCACGGCCACCTCGTCGCGGCCTCCGAGGTCCAGGGCTGGTTCGACCTCGACGAGGTCGTCTTCGTGCCCACCGGCCAGCCCTGGCAGAAGGCGGACCGGCAGGTCTCGCCCGCCGAGCACCGCTACCTCATGACCGTGGTGGCCACCGCGGCCAACCCGAGGTTCACGGTCAGCCGGGTCGACATCGACCGGGCCGGACCGACGTACACCGGGGACACCCTGCGCGACCTGCGCGCGGAGCGGCCCGACGCGGATCTCTACTTCATCACCGGTGCCGACGCGCTGACGGACATCTTCAGCTGGCGCGACGCCGACGAGCTCTTCGAGCTGGCCCACTTCGTCGGCTGCACCCGGCCGGGGGCGGAGATGGACCCGGCCACCCTCGCCCGGATCCCGCACGACCGGGTCACCATGGTCGAGATCCCCGCCCTGGCGATCTCGTCCACCGACTGCCGTGAGCGACAGCGGGCCGGCCAGCCGGTCTGGTACCTCGTCCCCGACGGCGTCGTCCAGTACATCACCAAGCACGGCCTCTACCCGGCCGCATCCGGAACGGAAACCCCATGACCGCCACCGACCACGCCGTCCGGCTCGTCCACGCTGCCGCCCTCGCGGCAGCCGACAAGCTGGCGACCGACCAGCTGGCCTTCGACGTCAGCGAGCAACTCGCCATCACCGACGCCTTCCTGCTCGCGACGGGCGCCAACGACCGACAGGTCCGCGCCATCGTCGAGGAGATCGAGGACAAGCTGCGCGAGCTCGACGCCAAGCCGATCCGCCGGGAGGGCCACCGCGACGGCCGCTGGGTGCTGCTCGACTACGGCGACGTCGTGATCCACGTCCAGCACTCCGAGGAGCGCGAGTACTACGCGCTGGAGCGGCTCTGGCGCGACTGCCCGACCATCGACCTCCCCGCCGAGGTCCGCGGGCCGGTCCTGCCCCCGGCCGGGGAGTCGGCGGGGGAGTGAGCGCCGAGTGAGCCGTCGCATCGTCCTGCTCCGCCACGGCCGGACCGCCTGGAACGCCGAGCGCCGCATCCAGGGCCAGCTCGACGTCGAGCTCGACGCCGTCGGTGTCGAGCAGGCGCAGGCCGTCGCCCCCCTCGTCGCGGCCCTCGACCCCGTCCTCGTGTGGTCCAGCGACCTCGCCCGGGCCCGGCTGACCGCCGAGACCGTCGCGAAGGAGGCCGGGCTCGAGCCGTCGTACGACGAGCGGTTGCGCGAGTTCCGCCTCGGCGACTACCAGGGCCTCACCCACGCCGAGCTCGATGCCCGCGATCCTGCCGCCTTCGCCCGCTTCCAGCGCGGCGAGTGGGACGACATCCCCGGCGCCGAGACCACACGCGAGGTGGCGGACCGCTTCGCCGCTGCGGTCACCGACCTGGCCGCTGCCCTCGGCCCCGGCGAGACCGGCGTCGCCGTCTCCCACGGCGCCGCCACCCGCTCCGGCCTGGTGGCCTTCCTGGGCTGGCCCGCCGAGCTGGCCCACGACCTGCGCGCCCTCGGCAACTGCGCCCGCGTCGTACTCGAGCAGCGCTCCACGGGCACCTGGGCGATCGCCGCGTACAACCTGTGAGGCACCCCGATTTCACCTCGGTGGGGTCCGTTGGCTAGTATTCCGGACGTTGCTTCGGCCCCCAGGGCGGAAGCGATGGCCCCGGGGGTGTGGCGCAGCTGGTAGCGCACCTGCATGGCATGCAGGGGGTCAGGGGTTCGAGTCCCCTCACCTCCACCGAAGGCATCAGCGATAGAAGGCCGGATCCGACAGGATCCGGCCTTCTGCGTTCGCGGAGGCGCCGAGGACGACGTGGTGACCTCGAGATCCCCCGACCGCGATGCCCTCCCCTTCGGCCCGCGCCCGGGCCCCAGTCGTCTCGTACCCTCGGCGTCGTGGGCATGCAGGCGGCGTACACGCTGGTCAACGAGGCGACCCTCGACCGCCTGGTGGCCTCGGCTCCGGACGAGCTCGGGGCCGCCCTGGAGGCGCTGGAGGCCGGGGGAGCGCCCACGGTCTATCTCGACAAGCTGTGGGACGGTCTGCACTTCCTGCTGACCGGGGCTTCCGCGAGCTCCCCGATCGCCGGAGACCCGCTCAGCGAGGCGGTGGTCGGCGTGCACGTCTTCGAGGCCGAGGACTACGTCGGCTGCACGGAGCACGGCGAGCTGCCGGCGGTCGTGGCGGCGCTGGAGGCGATCGACCTCCCCTCGGTCCTGACGGGTGCGGACTTCGCGTCGTTCGCCGCGGCGGACCTCTACCCGCGGATCTGGTCCGGCGACGCCGCCGCCCTGCGTGCCGAGCTGGCCGAGGCGTTCGTGGGCCTCCTCGAGGTGCACCGTGCCGCGCAGGCCGGCGGGCAGCACGTGGTGGTCAGCATCCTCTGAGACCGAGATGACTAGGCTCGCCCGGTGACCAGCGCGCGCAGGACCGGCGGGGTGTCGTACTGGTGGGCCGACCTCGGCCTGCCCGAGCCGAGGGACCCGCTCGGCGGCGACGAGGAGGTCGACGTCGTCGTGGTCGGCGCGGGCTACACCGGGCTGTGGACCGGGTACTACCTCCGCGCGCTGCGGCCCGACCTCGACATCCGGGTGGTCGAGCAGCAGTTCGCCGGGTACGGCGCGTCCGGGCGCAACGGCGGGTGGCTCTCGGCGTCGGTGACCGGCGGGCTGGACGGCTACGCGGGCACCCACCCGCGGGCCGAGGTCGTGCGCTTCCAGCTCGCCATGAACGACGCCGTCGACGAGGTGATCCGGGTCGCGGAGCGGCACGGCATCGACGCCGAGGTGCGCCGCGGCGGCACCCTGCTGGTCGCCCGCAACGCCGCGCAGGCGACCCGGGCCCGCGCCGCCGCCGAGACCGCGCAGCGGTGGCCGGAGACGGGCGCGCGGCTGCTGGACGTGGACGAGGCGGACGCCCGGATCCGGGTCGCCGGCACACGGGTGGCGCTGTGGGAGCCGCACTGCGCGCGGATCCACCCGGCGAAGCTCGCCCGGGGCCTGGCCGACACGGTGCGCGAGCGCGGCGTCCGGATCCACGAGGGGACGACGGTCCGCACGATCGTGCCCGGCCGGGTCGAGACCGATCGCGGCACCCTCCGCGCGCGTCACGTGATCCGGGCGACCGAGGGGTTCACCGCCCGGCTGGCCGGCGAGCGGCGCACCTGGGTGCCGATGAACTCCTCGATGATCGTCACCGACCCGCTGCCCGACGACGCCTGGGCGGCCATCGGCTGGCGGCACCACGACACGCTCGAGGACTTCGCCCACGTCTACTCCTACGCCCAGCGCACCGCCGACGGCCGGATCGCCATCGGCGGCCGCGGCCACCCCTACCGCTTCGCCTCGCGCACCGACCTCGACGGCGACATCCCCGACCGCACGGTCCAGCACCTGCGCGACGTCCTGTGCGCGTGGTTCCCGCAGCTGCGCGACATCAGGGTCGCCCACGCGTGGAGCGGCGTGCTCGGCGTCCCGCGCAACTGGCGCGCGACCGTCGGGTACGACGCCGCGAGCGGCCTCGGCTGGGCCGGCGGGTACGTCGGCACCGGGGTCACCGCCACGAACCTCGCCGGGCGCACTCTCGCCGACCTGGTCGCGGGGGAGCGGACCGAGCGCACCACCCTGCCCTGGGTGGACCAGCGGGCCCGGGCCTGGGAGCCCGAGCCGCTGCGCTGGCTGGGCATCCACGGCCTCTACCGGGCCTACGGGCTCGCGGACCGGCAGGAGGCACGAGGCGCGCGCCGTACGTCGTGGATCGCCCGGGTGGGGGACCGGATCAGCGGGCGGGGCTGAGACTTCGACGTGTGAGGTACGCCATGTCGGCTGGACCTCAAGCGCACTTGAGGTTCTATGCTCTCCTCGAGTGAAGGGAGAGTCGATGACGCACGCCGCCTCGCAATCAGTGGCCGATCGGTTCAAGTCCGGCTTCCGGCGCCACGCCGCGGGGGTCGCGATCGTGGTCGGGGAGACGGCGGAGGGCCCGGTCGGAGCCACGGTGTCCAGCGTCGCCTCGGTCAGCGCCAGCCCGCCGCTGCTGTCCTTCTCACTCGCCCGCGCCAGCACCGTCGGCCCGCAGCTCGTCGGCCGCGACACGCTCTCCGTGTTCCTGCTGGCCGACTCCCAGGCCGACCTCGCGCGGGCGTACGCCGACCGGCGGGCCGAGCGCTTCACCGAGGCCCAGGGCTGGACCCGGGACGAGCGCGGGCTGGTGCTGCCCGAGGCCGTCGCGACCTTCCACGGCCGCCCGGCGCACGTCCTCCCGGCGGGTGGCTCCTGGCTGGTGCTGCTCGAGGTCGACCGGGTCGAGGAGGGGTCCGCGGCGGCGCCGCTGGTCCACCACGACCGCGACTACTGGGCGCCCGCGCCGCTCCCCGAGATCCGCCGCGCGCTGCGTGCGGTCGAGGGCTGAGCCCCGTCCTTCCGTCCCGCGGCACACCGGCCGCACCGTCGTACCCAACCGAGAGGAATCGCCCCACTCATGCGCCTGTTCGCCCCGACCGTCGAGGTCTCCGCCCACTGCGACCTGCCCTGCGGCGTCTACGACCCCGCCCAGGCCCGGATCGAGGCCGAGTCCGTCAAGGCCGTCATCGCCAAGGCCCTCGACAGC
>NZ_JAVFWN010000002.1 GCF_030929495.1 Nocardioides sp. LHD-245
ATCTGGGCCACGTCGAGCTCGACGCCCGAGGAGCACGACGCGACCGACGAGTACAGGTCACGGTTGTTCATCACATCCGCGTCGGTCGGCATCTCGATCTCACCCAACGCGACCGCGATACCGAGACCGGTGACACCGTTGGACAGGTCCATCGACTCGTGGGTGTGCTCGGTCCAGACCTCCTTGCCGCGGCTGTGCGCGTCGCGGATGGTGTGGATGGTGAGCAGCGGCGTCTTGGTCTGCACGTAGTGCACGTCGGCGACATCGGTGATCCCGGCCCGCTCCATAGCGACCTTCACACCCGCGGCGACCTTCTCGATCATCGCGACATACCCGATCTCCTCGGGCAGGATCGGCTCACTCATCGCGAAGCCGACGGTGAGGCGCTGCTCCTCGCGGCTCGGGTCGTCCTCGGCGACGTCGACCGTTGCGAAGATGGTGGCGTGGGGGCTGATGACGCCGTCGGTGCCGCCCGACCACACGATCGGGACCTGCTTGACCTGGTCGGCCGGGGCACCCTTGTCGACGAGCACCTCGCGGAAGGCACGGTCGGCGATGATCCGGGTGTAGTCGTTCACCCCGCCGTTGCCCTCGGTCTTGCCGATGATCGCGATGACGCGGTCGGCCTTGAAGACGCCCTCGTCGATGAGCTTGGCCAGCTCGGAGGCGTCGGCGACGGAGTGGATCGGGACCTTGCGGACCTCGATGGCAGAAGGCATGGTCAAGCTTCCTTTCGGGTTCTTCAGTTGGGGGTGACGATCGTTCCGGCGCGACCGTCGGCGGCCGCGAGGATGCTGCTGAGGTCGGTGATGACGCCCCGCTGCCCGGACTCGGCGACGAAGCGGCAGACGGCGTCGACCTTGGGGCCCATCGAGCCACCCGCGAAGTGACCGTCGGCGGCGTAGGCCCGCATCTGGTCGAGGGTGACCTGGCCGATGTCGGCGGCCTCGGGGGTGCCGAAGCCGAGCACGGCGTGCGCGACGTCGGTGGCGATGACGAGGAGGTCGACCTCGATCGCCTGGGCGAGCAGGGCCGCGCCCAGGTCCTTGTCGATGACCGCCTCGACGCCGGCGAGGGAGCCGTCGGGTCGGCGTACGGTCGGGATGCCGCCACCGCCGTTGGCGACGACGACGAAGCCGGCCTCGACCAGCGCGACGGCCGCCGGCGCGTCGAGGACCTCGAGCGGCTCGGGCGAGGCGACCATCCGCCGCCACCCGCGCTCACCGCGGTCCTCCCAGGTCTCGCCGTGCTCGATCATGGTGCGCGCCTCGTCGGCGGACAGGTAGCGGCCGACCGGCTTGCTCGGCTTGGCGAACGCCGGGTCCGCGGCGTCGACCCGGGTCCGGGTGACCAGTGCGGCCGTCGGCCGGGTGAGGCCGCGGGCGGCGAGGGCGCCGTCCAGCGCGTTCATCAAGATGTTGCCGAGGGTGCCCTGGGTCTGGGCCCCGCACCAGTCCAGCGGGACCGGCGGTACGACGGGCGCGGCGATCTCGTTCTTCACGAGCAGGTTGCCGACCTGCGGGCCGTTGCCGTGGGTGATGACGACGTCGACACCGGCGGCGACCAGGTCGGCCACGGCCTCCATCGCCTCGGTCGCGGCCGCGATCTGGTCCTCCGGCCGGGCCTTCCCGTCCGGGGACGTCATCGCGTTGCCGCCGAGCGCCAGCAGGATCCTCATGCAGCGAACCTAGTGAGCCCGATCACCGTCGTTCATCGTGGAGAACAGCCAACTCGGGCGGTCAAGGCTGGCAACACCTGCCAGAGGTCCTCAGGCCAGGTCGCGCGCCAGCACGTCGGCGACCGAGGTGGGCGCACGGCCGAGCAGGGCGCGCAGCGGCACGCCGCCGGTGGGCAGTCCGTGGTCGTCGTAGTAGTCGAACATCGCCTGGAGCCAGGGGTGCACGTCGCCCTCCGCGGGCACCCGCGCCGCCGTGAGGCCGGCCGCCGCGGCGACGTCGGCGACGCTCACCAGTGCCGGGCCCCCGAGCTCGTAGGTGGCGCCGACGTGGCCGTCGGCGGTGAGCACCACCGCGGTCGCGGCCGCGACGTCCTGCAGGTCGACCATCCCGAACGGCGTGTCGACGGCGTAGGGCACGCTCAGCTCGCCGACCGACCGGGCCGCGCGCAGTGCCGGCAGCAGGTTCTGGACGTACGCGCAGGGCTGCAGGATCGTCCAGGCCAGCCCGGAGCGACGGACCATGTCCTCCGACACGGCCTTGCCGAGATGGTGCGGCATCGCCGGGACGTAGGGCGATGCCACCGAGTGGTAGCTCACCCGGCCGACGCCGACCTCCGACGCGGCGGCGAGCACCGCGGCGACGTACGACGGCTCGTCGGCGTGCAGGTTGGGGGCGATGACGTGCACGGCATCCGCACCGGCCAGCGCGGCCGGCAGGTCGTCGAACGCGGCCCGGCCCAGGGGGCGTGTCGCCACGCCCGCCTGGGCCAGGGCCGCGCCGACGGCGCGACCGGTCTTGCCGGATCCCCCGAGGATCGCGACCTTCATGGACACGAGCCTCAGAGCACGTCCACGGCGGCTGCGGCGGCGCCTCCGGAGAGGGTGCCGTAGCCCGGGCCGCGGTCGAAGAACGCGTCCTCGGTGGCCGGCGCCGGACGGCCGGACCGCTCCGCCTCGGTGGCCGCGGCGTCGTAGGAGAGACTGTCGTCGTCCAGCGAGCCGGTGAGCACCACGCCGTAGTCGGCCAGCGCGGCCTCCGGGGAGACCTTGCGCCACACGACGTCGCGCACCACGAGCGCCGCGTCCCGCTCGAGCGGGTTGCCCCAGCCGCCACCGCCGGTGGTGCGGATCCGGATGACCTCACCCGCCTTGACCGGCTCGGCATCGGCGAGGGCGTCGACCTCGCGCTCGTTCGGGCCACCCGCGTCGATGGTGACCTGGAACGGCTTGCCCGCCTTGCCGCCCTTCACGCCCCAGCAGGCCAGGATCGAGCGGTCGGCGATGGACATGAAGTCCGCGTCCTTGAGCATCCGGATGTGCTTCTCGTAGCCCAGGCCGCCGCGGAACTGGCCGGCGCCGCCGGAGTCCACGGCCAGACCGAGCGACTCGACGACGAACGGGAAGCGCGACTCGGTGAACTCCGAGGGCAGGTTCCGCGAGTCCGGAACGACGTGGATGGTGTCCTCGCCGTCGGCGTAGTAGCGGCCACCCGAGCCGCCGCCGAGCACCTCGCGCATGAGATACGAGCGGCCCTCGAGGTCCTCGCCGTAGACGCCGGTGTAGCGGATCGTCTCCTGGTCGGCGGGCATCTTGCCGTCGACCGCCTTGGCGATCACGCCGGCCAGCACGCCGAGCAGGCGCAGGATGACGAACGTACGGGCGTTGGTCGGCGCCGGGAAGACCGGCGTGAGCAGCGTGCCCGGCGGCGGGAACCGCATCTCTATCAGCGGCACCACGCCCTCGTTGACGTCGAGCTCCGCCATCCGCTCCGGAGTGTCGGCCAGGTTGCGCAGGATCGGCGCGAGCCACTTCTTGAGGAAGGCGCCGTCGGCATAGTCGCCGCAGTGGTTGATCGGGCCCTTGGCCTGCGCGCTGGTGCCCGCGAAGTCGAGGATCAGCCGCTCGCCGTCCGGGTCGTCGGCCGACGTGCGGGTCAGCGTGATCCGCTGCGTGTGCAGCTTCGGGTCGTCGACGCCGTCGTGCTCGGCGTAGTCCTCCCAGGTCCAGGTCCCGACCGGGATCTTCGAGAGGATCTCGCGGCGGTAGGTCTCGGTGGACCGGTCGATGACGGCGTCGAAGCACGCCTCGACGGTCTCGATGCCGTAGCGGTCGAAGAGCTCGCCCAGGCGGCGGGCGCCCATCAGGCAGGCCGAGCACTCGGCGTCGAGGTCGGCGGCCAGCGACTCGGGCATCCGCGAGTTGCGCGTCATGATCCGCAGCGCGGCCTTGTTGGGCACACCGGCGTCCCACAGCTTGATCGGGGGGACGGCGAGGCCCTCCTCGTACACGCTGGTGGCGTGCGAGGGCATCGAGCCGGGCACCGCGCCGCCGATGTCGTCGTGGTGGCCGAAGGCCTGGATGAAGCCGACGACGCGCCGCTCCCCCTCCGCCCCGGCGAACACGGGGACGGTGACGCACAGGTCGGGGAGGTGGCCGATGCCACCCTCGGAGAGGTAGACGTCGTTGTGGAAGAAGACGTCGCCCTCGTTCATCTCCTCGATCGGGAAGTCCCGGGCGACCGGGTGCACGAGCGCGGAGTACGAGCGGCCGGTCAGCTTGCGCAGCAGCCGGTCGTGGATCCCGGCGCGGAAGTCGTGCGCGTCGCGGATCATCGGCGAACGGCTGGTCCGGCCGATGGCGGTCTCGACCTCGTGCTCGACGGCGGCGAGCGAGCCCTGGACGATCTCGACGAGCACGGGGTCGGCGCTGCGTCCGGCGTCGGCGGTCAGCGTCCCGAACGGGAAGTCGGTCGGCGCCCGGCGCGAGGTGATGTCACCGTCGTGCGTGAACGAGCGCGGCGCACCCGGGTTCTGGACAGAGACGGTCTGGCAGCTCAGGCACATGTCAGCTCTCCTCCGAGCGCGTCACGATGATGTTGGCGTAGTCGTCGACCCGGGCGGTGAAGCCGGGGTGGACGGGCACGGTCGAGCCGAACTCCTCGATGATCACCGGGCCGGTGAGCACCTGGCCCGCCGGCAGGTCGGGGCGCCAGAAGATCGGCGTCTCGACGTATCCGGCGTCGGCGTCGAAGCAGACCGCGCGCGAGCCGGTCTGCTGGGGCTGCGGCTTGGCGCCGTCGGCGCGCAGGATCTCGGGCCGCTTGATCGGGCCGACGCCGGAGACGCGCAGGTTGACGACCTCGACCTGCTGCGAGCTGTCGCCGGAGAAGTCGTAGCCGTAGAGCACCCGGTGCTCGGCGTGGAAGCGGTCGGCGATCGCGGTGAGGGTGTCCGCGGTGATCGGGCCGTCCGGTACGGCGACCCGCACCTCGAAGGCCTGGCCGAAGTAGCGCACGTCGGCGGTGCGCACGAAGACGTGCTGCTCCTGCCCGAAGCCCTCCTTGGTGAGCGCGGCCGCGGCCCGCTCGGTGAGGGCGTCGTACTCGCGCTGCAGGTCGGCCGGGTCGACGTTCTCCTGGAGCGCGACGTGGGTCTGCACGTAGTCGTTCTTCACGTCGACGGTGAGCAGGCCGAAGGCGGAGACGTTGCCCGGGTTCGGCGGGACCAGCACGGTCGGGACGTTGAGGATGTCCATCAGCCGGCACAGCAGCAGGGAGCCCGATCCGCCGAACGTGGTGAGGGCGAAGTCGCGCACGTCGAGGCCGCGCTTGACCGTGACCTGGCGCAGCGCGTTGGCCTGGTTCCATGCGGAGATCTCGAGGATGCCGGTGGCGCAGGCCTCGGCCGAGATGCCGAGCTTGCCGGCCAGCTGCTGGATCGCCGAGGTGGCGGCGTCGACGTCGAGCGGGATCTCGCCACCGAGCAGGTGGGGAGGGATCCGGCCGAGGAAGACGTGCGCGTCGGTGATCGTGACGTCCGTGCCGCCCTTGCGGTAGCAGATCGGGCCCGGGTCGGCGCCGGCCGAGTGGGGGCCGACCTTGAGCGTGCCCTCGGGCGAGAGCCACGCGATGGAGCCGCCGCCGGCACCGACGGTGACGACGTCGATCATCGGGATCTTGGACGGGTAGACGCCGACACTGCCCTCGGTGGTCAGCGTGGGCTCACCGTCGATGACGACCGACACGTCGGTCGACGTACCGCCGCCGTCGGAGGTGAGGACCTTGTCGAAGCCCGCGATCTTGGCGATCAGCGCCGCGCCGAGCGCGCCCGCCGCCGGGCCGGACAGGACGGTGGTGATCGGCTGGTGCACGACCTCGTCGGCCGACAGCACGCCGCCGTTGGACTTCATGACGTAGAACGGGATGGTCCGGCCACCCTGGGTGGCGAGCCGGTCCTTGATGTTGTTGACGTAGCGGCTCAGCTTGGGCTTCACCGCGGCGTCGACGAGGGTGGTCATCGAGCGCTCGTACTCGCGGTACTCGCGCAGCACCTCGCTCGAGATCGAGACGACGGCGTCGGGGTGCTCCTCGGCGATGATCTCGCGCATCCGCTCCTCGTGCGCCGGGTTGGCGTACGCGTGCAGGAAGCAGACGCCCAGCGTGTCGATGCCCTTGGCCTTGAACCAGCGGGCGACCGTGCGGGCGCCGTCCTCGTCGAACGGGCGGATCTCCGCGCCGGTGAAGTCGAGCCGGCCACCGACGCCCTTGACCAGGTCACGGGGCACGATCCGGTCGGGCTTCACCCAGAAGTACGAGTTGCCGTAGCCGTCCGGCACGGACTGGCGGGCGATCTCCAGCATCGCCTCGTAGCCCTCCGTGGTGACGAACCCGAGCGCGTCCACCTTGCCCTCGAGGAGCTGGTTGGTCGCGACCGTGGTGCCGTGGCTGACGGCGACCACGTCGGCGAACTCCGCCTCCGCGATCCCGAGCACCTTGTCGATCCCCGCCAGGAACCCGTCGGCCGGGTTCCCCGGCGTGCTCGGGGTCTTGGTCGTGACGACCTCACCGCTGTCCTCGTCGAAGGCCACGACGTCGGTGAACGTGCCGCCGGTGTCGATGCCGATCCTGATCCGCCTTGCTGTCATGGCTCACATTCAAGTGAGCCAGATCGCTGCGCACGACGGCATGATCTGCCGAGGGATTCGGGCTTCGTGGGCAGATGTTGCCTGCGGTCTGGTCGGCTCGGGAAAAGCAACACGCTGTCCACCTGACTACCCGGCACTGGTCAGCAGGAACGGGCCGGATTCGGGCCTTCGGCTGCTGAGAACAGCCAGGCAGTCGGGTGGACAGCGTGTTACTGGGTTCCGCAGGTCAGCGGGCGGCGAGCCCCTCGAACGCCAGCGCGACCTCCAGCAGCTTCCGGTCGGCACCGTGCCGGGCGACGAGCTGGACACCGACGGGGAGCCCGTCGGCCGTCGTACCGAAGGGCACGGAGATGGCCGGGCAGCCGGTGACGGTGATGAAGTACGCCGAGCGCATCCAGTCGAGATAGGTCGCCATCGGCTTGCCGTTGATCTCGCTGGGGAACTCCTGGGTCGCCGGGAACGGCGGGACCTGGGAGACCGGCAGCACCAGCACGTCGTGGTCGCCGAAGAACAGCCGCATCGTCTCCGACAGGGCGGTGCGCTGCGTGTAGGCGCGGGCGATGTCGGCACCGGTGAGCGACTCGCCGGCGCGGATGTTGTCGGCCAGCGACGGCTTGAAGGCGTCGGGATGCGCCGCGAGCAAGGACCCCAGCTTGGCCTGGAAGTGCCAGGCGCGCAGGGTGCGGAAGGTGTCCTCGGCCAGCGACAGGTCCGGGTACGCCGACCCGACGGATGCCCCGGCCGCGGCCAGCGCGCGTCCGGCGTCCTCGACGACCGCCGCGACCTCGTGGTCGACCTCCAGCGCTCCGCCGAGATCCACGCTGAGCGCGACCCGCAGGCCGGCCAACTTGGCCGGCTCGGGAGAGGCGAACGAGGCGCCCGGGTCGCCCAGGGCCTGCGGCGCCCGCGGGTCGGGGCCGGCCATGACGGAGAGCAGCAGCGCGAGGTCGCCGACGTTGCGGGCCATCGGCCCACCGACCGACGTGGACTCCCACTGGTTGTAGAGCGGCCACTCGGGCACCCGGCCCAGGCTCGGGCGCATGCCGACGACGCCGCAGAAGGACGCGGGGTTGCGCAGCGAGCCGCCCATGTCGGAGCCGTCGGCCAGCGGCACCATGCCCGCGGCGAGGGCACAGGCCGCTCCCCCGCTCGAGCCCCCCGCGGACCGCGAGGGATCCACCGGGTTGAGGGTGGTCCCGAAGACCTTGTTGAACGTGTGCGAGCCGGCGGCGAACTCCGGCACGTTGGTCTTGCCGATCGTCACCACGCCCGCGCCGCGGACCCGCTCGACGATCAGCTCGTCCTGCGACGGCACGTTGTCGGCCATCACCGTGGAGCCGTACGTCGTGCGCCAGCCGCCGACCACGTGGGTGTCCTTGAACGCGAACGGCAGGCCGTGCAGCGGACCGACCTCCGCGCCCGAGGCGAGCGCCTGATCAGCGGCCGCCGCGCCCTCCCGGGCACGGGACTCGTCGAGCGAGACGATCGCGTTCAGCTCCGGGTTGCGCTCGGCGATCCGGTCCAGGTGCAGGTCGAGCAGCTCGCGCGCCGAGATCTCCCGGCGTCGTACGGCGCCCGCCTGGTCCCGCGCGGTCGAGTCGGTCGAGATCGAGGCAGAGGAGGTCATCGACGACGGCCCAGCAGGCCACCGACGATCACGCCGGCGAGCACGAGACCGCCACCGACCGCTACGCCCGTCAGGAAGGACTCGCCGCCACCGACGGCACCGACAGCGCCGCCAGCAGCCTTGGGGGCCGCCGCGAAGACGGGTGCGCCCTCCGCCGACACGGCCGGCTCGGCCGCGGCGACCTCGGCAGGCAGCCCGTTGGCGATGACCTTCTCGACGTTGCCGAAGAACTCGGCCGCCATCCGCCGCGAGACGCTGGTCAGCATCCGCTGGCCGACGCCGCCGATCATGCCGCCGACGACCGCGTCGGCGTCGTAGGACAGCACGGTCTCCTCGCCCGAGCCCGCGAACGTGACGAGCACCGTCGCATCGATCGTGCCGGGGGCGCCCGCGCCCTTGAGCTTCATGGTCAGGCCCTCGCCCTGGCGCAGGTCCTCGAGCACGCAGGAGCCCGAGTAGGTGCCCTTGATCGCCGCGACGCCGGCGCTGACGGTCATCGCGTAGGCGTTCTCGCCGGTCGCCTCCAGCCGCTCGCAGCCGGGGATGGTCGCCACGAGGACGCGCGGGTCGAGGATCGCCTCCCAGACCTTGTCGACGGGCGCGGCGATGGTGTTCTGACCGGAGATCTTCACTTCGACTCCTGAGCGTGGGCCGCCCGGAGTGCGAACAGCTCCGACGGCGAGATGGGCATGGCGGTGATGGGCAGCCGCTCGGCGTCCTCGATGGCGGCGGCGAAGGCTGCGGACCCGGGGATCACGCCGGCCTCCCCGGCACCCTTGATGCCGAGCGGGTTGAGCGGAGACGGGGTCTCCAGGTGGTCGATCTCGATACTGGCCGGCACCTCGGTGACGTACGGCATCAGGAAGTCCATGAAGGACGCGTTGAGCAGCTGGCCGGACTCGTCGTAGGCCATCCGCTCGTAGAGCGCGCCGCCGATGCCCTGCGCGACACCGCCGTGGATCTGGCCCTCGACGATCATCGGGTTGATCAGGTGGCCGCAGTCGTGGACGACGGCGTACTTGAGGATCCGGATCTCGGCGGTCTCGACGTCGGTCTCGACGATCACGGCGTGCATGCCGGAGGCGAAGGTCGAGCGCGGCGGCGAGTAGAAGTCCGTGCCCTCCAGGCCCGGCTCGTCGTCCTCGGCGACCGGCGGCTTCGTCGGGTCGCCCACGTTGAACTGCGTGGCCGCCTTGGAGGCCTCGTCGAAGGCGTAGCGCAGCGGGTTGGACAGCACCGCGATCGTTCCCAGCGGGATGGACGAGTCGGTGCCCTTGACGCTGACGACGCCGTCGACGATCTCGAGGTCGTCGACGTCGGCCTCGAGCGCGTCGGCCGCGATCCGCAGCGCCTTCTCCTTGGTCCGCTTGGCGGCCAGGTGGATCGCCGAGCCGCTCATCACGGCGGCGCGCGAGGCGAAGGTGCCCACGGCGTACGCCATCCGGCGGGTGTCGCCGGTCGTGATCTCGACGTCCTCGAACCGTACGCCGAGCTCGTCGGCCACGATCTGCGCGAACGCGGTCTGGTGGCCCTGGCCCTGCGAGGTCAGGCCGGTGGCGACCTTGACCTTGCCCGAGGTCTCGATGTGCACGTGCGCGCCCTCGTAGGGGCCGACACCGGTGCCCTCGACGTAGCAGGCGAGGCCGAGCCCGACCCGCTTGCCCTCGGCCGCCTTGGCCGCCCGGAACGACTCGAAGCCGTCCCAGTCGACGAGCTCCTTGATCTTGTCGAGCATCGCCGGGTAGTCGCCGGAGTCGTACGTCAGCTCGCGGCCGTCCTGGAAGATCAGGCCCTGCTCGTAGGGGAACTCGTCGGGCTGGATGAAGTTGATCGCGCGGACGTCGGCGCGGTCCTTGCCGAGCTCGGCGGCGATGGCGTCCATCGTCCGCTCCATCACGAAGCAGCCCTGCGGCCGGCCCGCGCCGCGGTAGGGCGTGACGATGACCGTGTTCGTGTAGAGCGAGTCGAACTGCACGTGGTAGGCGCCCGGCTTGTAGGGGCCGAGCAACTGGGTCGAGGTGATGATCGGGACGATCAGGCCGTACGGCGTGTACGCGCCGTGGTCGTGCCAGAAGCGCACGTCGAGGCCCAGCACCCGGCCGTCGTCGTCGAAGCCGACCTCGACGTGGTGCACCTGGGCCCGCTCGTGGGCCGAGGAGATGAAGTGCTCGCGCCGGTCCTCGGTGAACTTCACCGCGCGGCCGAGCTTCTGCGCGGCGAGCGGGACGAGGAGCTCCTCGGGCCACGGGTGCACGATCTTGACGCCGAAGCCACCGCCCACGTCGGGCGTGATGACGTCGACCTGGCCGAGGTCGAGGCCGAGCTTGGCCGCCACCGCGGCGCGGACGCCGGTGGAGGTCTGGGTCGAGGTCCACACCTGGAGCCGGTTCTGGTCGGGGTCCCAGCGGGCGACGGTGCCGCGGCCCTCCATCGGCATGCAGGCGCTGCGCTCGATCTGCAGGTCGAGCGAGAGCGTGCGGGGCGCGGCCGCGATCGCCGCGGCGGCGTCGCCGTTGGACTGCTCCATGCGCGCGCCCACGTTGCCGGGCACGTCGTCGTGGACGAGGTGCGCGCCGTCGCGCGCGGCCTCGATGCCGACGACCGCGGGCAGCAGCTCGTACTCGACGGCGATCCGCGCGAGCGCGTCCTCGGCGACGTACCTGTCGTCGGCGACGACGAAGGCGATGGCCTCGCCGACGTAGTTGACCTCGTCCTTGGCCAGCGCGTACTGCGTGCGGCCGTGGGTCAGCGTGGGGTGCGGGATGAGCAGCGGCAGCGGCTCGGCCATCGCGCCCTCGAGGTCGTCGTAGGTCCACACGGCGTGGACACCCTCGACGTCGAGCACGGCGTCGACGTCGATCGACAGGATCCGGGCATGGGCGTGGGGACTGCGCAGCACCGCGGTGTGGAGCGCGTCCGGGGCGACGTCGTCGACGTACCGGCCGGTGCCGCGGACCAGGCGGTCGTCCTCGACCCGCTGGACCTTGGCCCCCATCATCTTGGTGGTCATGCGGCACCGCCCTCAGGAGCGCGGTCGTCGCGGGCCAGCTCGGCGGCGCGGCACACGGCCTTGACGATGTTCTGGTAGCCCGTGCAGCGGCACAGGTTGCCGGCGATCATGTCGCGTGCCTCGTCCTCGGTGGGCTCGGGGTTCTCGGCGATGCCGGCGGTGATCGTGGTCAGGAAGCCGGGGGTGCAGAAGCCGCACTGGAGGCCGTGGCACTCGCGGAACGCCTGCTGCACCGGACCGAGCTCGCCGTCCGGCCGGGCCAGGCCCTCGACGGTCGTGATGTCGTGGCCCGCGGCCGAGACGGCGAACATGAGGCAGCTGCGCATCGGCTGGCCGTCGACCAGCACGGTGCAGGCGCCGCAGACGCCGTGCTCGCAGCCGACGTGGGTGCCGGTGAACCCCAGGTCGTGGCGCAGGGCGTCGGACAGCAGCCGCCGGGCGGGCACCGCCACGTCGTGGTCGGTGCCGTTGACCGTCAGCCGGATCTCGTGCTGGTTCTCGCTCACTTGCTTCCCCCCGCCCGGGTGCGGGCGTCCTCGTAGGCGGCGGTCACGACCCGCGCGGTCAGCACGGTGGCCAGGTGCGCGCGGTAGTCGGCCGTCGCGTGGATGTCGGTCTCCGGCTCGAGTACGGCGAGCGCCGCCTCCGCCGCGCGGGCCAGCGACGCGTCGCGGAGCTCACCGCCGAGCGCCTCGGTCAGGTCGACCACGGCCGGGATGTCCGAGACCGACAGATAGCCGGCCTTCGCCGCCACGACCCGGTCGCCGTCGACGGTGACGACGGCGGCGACGCCGCACATGGCGTAGTCGCCGTGGCGGCGGGCTATCTCCTCGAAGGCCACGCCGGTGTCCGCCGCGAGGGCCGGGAAGAACGCCTCGACCGCGATCTCGTCGTGGTGCAGGCTGGACTCGAGCGGGCCGACGTACAGCTCCTCGACCGGGATCGTCCGGCGGCCGGCGGGGCCGACCACGTCGACCGAGCCGCCGAGGAGCTGGAGCACCATCGGCATCTCCGCCGCGGCGTCGGCGTGGACGAGCGAGCCGACCGTCGTACCGCGGTTGCGGATGGTGGCGTGGGCGACGTTGGCGAGCGCCTTGGTCACCAGCGGCTGGACCCGCGCCACGTCCGCGTCGGCGAGCACCCGGGCGTGCCGGGCGAGTGCTCCCACCCGGACGCCCTCGGCGTCGACCCGGACGTGGTCGAGGTCCGGCAGCTCGTTGATGTCGACGAGCACGGCCGGCGCCGCCAGCCGCATCGAGAGCAGCGGGACGAGGCTCTGGCCCCCGGCGAGGACCTTGGCTTCCGGGTGCCCGGCCAGGGCCTGGAGGGCTTCCTCCAGGGTCCCCGGCCGGACGTAGTCGAATGGTGCGGGCTTCACAGCCTCTTGGTCACCTCTCCCGATGTGGCTTCGGCGGTGCGTCCCTTCACGGCGTGGAAGAAGACGATGACGAGGATCGTGCCGAGGGCGATGCCGCCGAGCTCGAAGTCATCGGTGACCTTGAGCGTGACACCGCCGATGCCGGCGATCAGGCCGGCGGCGAGGCCGACCATGTTGACCGGGTTGCCGAAGTCGACCCGGTTCTCCACCCAGATCTTCGCGCCGACCAGGCCGATCATGCCGTAGAGCACGACCGTGATGCCGCCGAGCACGCCGCCCGGGGTGGCGTTGACGATGGCGCCGAACTTCGGGCAGAGACCGAGCAGGATCGCCACGATGCCGGCGACGTAGTAGGCCGCGGTCGAGTAGACCTTGGTGGCGCCCATGACGCCGATGTTCTCGGCGTACGTCGTGGTCGGCGAGCCGCCGAAGAGGCTGGCGAACGCGGTCGCGGCACCGTCGGCGCCGATCGCCCGGCCCATGTAGGGGTCGAGATCGTCGCCGGTCATCTCGGCGACCGCCTTGACGTGGCCGGTGTTCTCGGCGATGAGGGCGATCACACCCGGCAGGACCAGCAGGATGAAGGTCATCGAGAAGCTCGGGCCGTGCACGACGGAGACGCCGTCGGCGAGGTCGCCGCTCGGGAAGCCGATCCAGTCGGCCGCCTTCACGCCGGCCCAGGAGACGCGGTCGTGCTCGACGGCCTCGGGGCCGGTCGGCAGGACCGAGGTGATCGGGCCGAAGACCTTGTCGGCGAGCACCGAGACGACATAGCCGAAGATCAGCGCGAGGAAGACCGCGATCCGCGACCAGAAGCCGGGCAGCAGGACCGAGGCGCAGACCATGAAGGCGGCGGTGGCCAGCGCGATCCACTGGTCCTGGGGCCAGTAGGTGCCCGCGACGACCGGCGCCAGGTTGAAGCCGATCAGCATGACCACCGCGCCGGTGACGGCGGGCGGCAGCAGCTTGTGGATGAGACCGGAGCCCGCGAAGTGCACCGCCACGCCGATCGCGGCCAGGACCAGGCCGGCGACCAGGATCGCGCCGGTGACGTCGGCCGAGTCGCCGCCCTGGGTGCGGATCGCGGCCACACCGGCGACGAAGGACGCGCTGGTGCCGAGGTAGCTGGGGACCTTGTTCGCGCAGATCAGCAGGAAGCCGATCGTGCACAGGCCCGAGAACATGATCGCCAGGTTCGGGTCGAGACCCATGACGAGCGGGAACACGAAGGTCGCGCCGAACATGGCGACGACATGCTGCGCGCCGAGGCCGACGGTGCGACCCCACGGCAGGCGCTGGTTCGGCGCGACCGGCTCGCCGGGCGCGGGATCCACTACCTCCCACTTGAACATCGACATCTGAGTCCTCCTGTGTCTGGGGCTGTGCTGGGCGTTGAGCTCCGCCCCTGAGGGCGACCGAGACAACCCAACCTATTGAGGGCGAGATCACACCTCACTGGCCACTTTCGCCAAAGGATCCTGGGAAAGTGCTGTCGAACATTGCCTGCGATTCAGCTCCGCCCTGTCATTTGCTGACGACCTCCAGCACCTTGAGCGCCACGGCGACGTCCAGACGCAGGTTCTGGTCGGAGGCGACCGGCCCGAGCAGCCGCTCCAGCTTCCCGACCCGGTAGCGCATGGTGTTGTAGTGGAAGAACTGCGTGCGCGCCGCCTCCGCCACGTTGAAGTTCGTGTTGAGGAGCACCTGCAGCGTCTCGCGGAGCGTGATCGCCTCCTCGGTGGCCCCGGCCAGCTCGCCGAGCACGTCGTGCGCGAAGGCCCGCAGCTCCTCGGTGTCGGGCACCATCGCGATCAGGCGGTGCAGCCCGAGGTCGTCGAACCAGGTGGTGGTGCTGGGGCCCCGGAACCGGCGCCCGACCTCGAGCGCCCGCCGGGCCTGGCTGTAGCTGTCGGGGAGGCCGGACGGCACCGACGCGACCCGGCCCACGCCCGCGGTGAAGGGGCGGCGGCCGCCGCCCTTGTCGCCGGCGACGGCGTGCACGAGGCGTCGCACCAGCACCGCGGCGGCCTCCAGATCCTCGGCCGGCAGCACCGCCACCACCTCGGAGCCGAAGTCGGCGATCGGGATGGCGCGGTCGACCGAGGCGGCCACCTGGCGCCAGGCGTTGGCGAACCGCTCCTGCCACTGGCGGCGGTCCTCGACCGAGGCCGGCGGCTGGTACGACGGCTGCGGGTCGATCTGCGCGGCCAGCACGATCGTCGGGCCGCTCAGGTCCCAGCCGAAGCCGACCACGTGCTCGCTGACGAACTCGTCGGAGCCCGCGCGGCCGAGGAAGACGTCGCGCAGGAAGTCGCCCCGGTACTTGTTCTCCACCGCGGAGACCGCCTGCTCGCGGGTGATCGAGAGGGACACGGCGGTGGCCGCGCGCTGCAACGCGACGACCTGCTGCGGCACCATCCCCTCCTCGGCGATCGCGACCAGGTGGCCGAGCGCCTGGTTGGGCGCGGCGAGCGGCTCGCGGTGGACATGGGCCCCGGTCACCGGCTGGCCCTCGTGGCCGCCCCGGTCGCCCAGCCACTCGACCCGCAGCCGACCGGTCTCGTCGGTCAGGCCCGCGGCGGTGATCCGCTCCCGCATGGCGTCGTCGATCCGCGCCGCGCGCTCCCTGCCGTCGGTCGTGGTCACCGCGACCTGGACGTCGAGGGCGTCGCCGATCGCGGCGACGAGGTCACCGAGATCCGCCCCGGCCAGCACCAGCTGGGCGAGCGACTCGGCGAGCTCCTCCACATCCATGACGCCATGGTCCGCGATACCGCCCCCCGCCGTGGCTATCAACTCTTGCCCGACTTCTGCTCGCACGTTGGCAATGCTCACCATTCGATGCACGATACCCAGCCGTTAGCGTCCCAGAGGTGCACCAGGTCACATCGCAGGTCGAGTCGCAGGTCGGAGGAGCCGGTTCACCGGCGCTGCGCGGCCTGCTCCACGGCCCCCCGGCGACCGGCACCGTCGTGCACGCCGGGAGCCAGGCCGTGTACGCCGAGGTGGGCGGGCGGATCATCGGCGTCCTCGCCCACGGCGCCGTCCACGTGCCCTGCGCGATCGCCACGGCGCTCCCCCGGCTCCCCGACCTGCCCGGCATCGCCGTCGGAGCGCCCGTCACGCTCGGCGACGGGACGCTGCGGGTCGGCCCGCTGAGCGTGGGCGTCGCCCGCCTGGTCTCCTTCGTCACCCCGCCGCTGACCCCCGCGGCCGCCCAGCGGCTGGCGGCCGTCCCCGCCGACCTCTCGCCCGCCCGGGACCAGCTCCCGGCCGAGGCCCTGGAACTGCTCGTCGCCGGCGACCCGGCGGGGGTGCGCGCCCTCGTCGGCCGCGGCGACGGCCTGACGCCGGTCGGCGACGACGTGCTCTGCGGCTGGCTGGTGACGACCCGCGCGGGGGGCCGCGACACCACCGCGATCGCCGACGCCGTGCGGGCGCACCTCCCCCGCACGACCGGCCTGTCCGCCACCCTGCTGCGGCACGCCGTCGACGGCGAGGCGATCACGCCGTTCCGCACCGCCCTCGCCGTCGGCGACGCGGCGGCGGTGGCAGCGCTGCTCGCCGTCGGCCACACCTCCGGCGCCGGGATGCTCCTGGGCGCCCACCTCGCCCTCTCCGCCCGGCACGTTCTTTCCGCAATCACCAACGAAGCCCTTGAAGGGAGTACTCGATGACCGTCGAGCACGTCGAGATCCGGCCCGGTGCGTACGCAGACAGCGTGGCACTGCTGCAGGTCAGCCGGGACGTCGCCGCCACGCCCGGCGTCGCCGCCGCCCAGGTGGCGATGGCGACCGAGCTGAACGTGGAGGTGCTGCAGGGCATGGGCTTCACGCTGCCCGCAGCCAGCACCAACGACATGGTCGTGGCGCTGCGGCTCGACGACGAGTCGGCCCTGTCCGCCGCGCTGGCGGCCGTCGACGCCGCGCTGGCGGCGGCGCGCAAGGGCTCGTCCGGCGGCGAGGTCACCGCGCCCCCGCGCACCACGGGCTCGGCCCTGCGCCGCGCGGGCGGCGACCTCGCACTCGTGTCGGTGCCCGGTGCCTCGGCGCTCGTCGAGGCGATGGACGCGCTCGACGCGGGCGTCGACGTGATGATCTTCAGCGACAACGTGCCGGTCGAGCAGGAGCTCGCCATGAAGCGGATCGCCCGCGACCGCGGCCTGCTCGTGATGGGCCCCGACTGCGGCACAGCCGTCGTCGGCGGCGTCGGCCTCGGCTTCGCCAACACCGTCTCCCCGGGCAGCGTCGGCATCGTCGCGGCCTCGGGCACCGGCTGCCAGCAGATCCTCGCGCTCCTCGACGCCGCGGGCGTCGGTGTTGCCGCCGCGCTCGGCGTCGGCGGGCGCGACCTGTCGGCGGCGATCGGCGGCATCTCCACCACCACCGCGCTGGACCGGCTCGACGCCGACCCGACGGTCGAGCAGGTCGTCGTCGTGTCCAAGCCGCCGGCGGCCGAGGTGGCCGCCGCCGTCGAGAAGTACGCCGCGGGCCTCACCACGCCGGTGCGCTTCGCGCTGCTCGGCGCCGGCCAGCCCGACCTCACCACGCAGGTCGAGGCGCTGCTGGGCGACCTCGGCGTCGCCGTACCGTCCTGGCCGACGTGGGGCACCCCCGCCGTGCGCAGCGCGTCGGGCGGCACCGCGCTACGCGGCCTGTTCGTCGGCGGCACGCTGTGCGACGAGGCGATGCTGCTCGCCGCGGAGACGCTCGGTCCGATCCGCAGCAACATCCCGCTCTCGCCCGACCTGGCCCTCGACAGCAGCCTGCTCGAGTCGGGCCACCTGATGATCGACTTCGGCGACGACGGCCTCACCCGCGGCCGGGCGCACCCGATGATCGACCCGACGCTGCGCCTGGAGCACCTCGCCAAGGTCGCCGCCGACCCCGAGACCGCCGTCGTCCTGATGGACGTCGTCCTCGGGCACGGGGCCGAGGACGACCCGGCCGCCGGGCTCGCCCCCGCGATCGCCGCGGCCCGCGCGATCCGTGACGTCCCCGTGGTCGTCGCCTGCGTCGGCACCTCGGCCGACCCCCAGGGCCTGGCCCGCCAGGCCGAGGCGCTGGCCGCAGCCGGCGCCGAGGTCCACCTGTCCAACGCCGCAGCCACCCGCCGCGCGATCGCTCTCGTGAACGGAGTCGCCCGATGACCACCGCCTCCCTGCCCAGCGCGACCCCTGCCGCCGTCGCCGCCGTCGGCGCCGACATGTTCGCCACCG
The DNA here is from genome assembly GCF_030929495.1 of Nocardioides sp. LHD-245. Lineage (GTDB taxonomy): Bacteria > Actinomycetota > Actinomycetes > Propionibacteriales > Nocardioidaceae > Nocardioides. The sequence goes on from NZ_JAVFWN010000002.1 coordinate 17,835, forward strand.
CCGTCGCCGACCAGGCCGTGCCCGTCGAGCGGGTCGACTGGACGCCCCCGATGGACGGCACCGCCGACGACCTCGCCACGGTCGCCGCCGACCCGCTGCGCCGCGACGCCAACGCGCTCGCGGTCTCGCGGATGCTCGATGTGCAGGCGATGCTCGTCGGCGTCGCCCCGGCGTCCGAGCTGCTCGGCCTCGAGAAGGGCCAGTTCCTGCACGCCGGCCCGCCGATCGAGTGGGCCCGCGCCTCCGGCCCGCTGCGCGGCGCGCTGATGGGCGCCGCCGCGTTCGAGGGTCTCGTCGAGGACCCCGAGGACGCCGAGGCGCTCTTCGCCTCCGGCGCCGAGGTGTCGCTGGAGCCGTGCCACCACCGCAGCGCGGTGGGCCCGATGGCGGGCGTGGTCTCGCCCTCCATGTGGATGTTCGTCCTCGAGGACCCGGCCACCGGCCGGCGCACCTACTGCTCGCTCAACGAGGGCCTCGGCAAGGTGCTGCGGTACGGCGCCTACGGCCCCGAGGTGCTCGAGCGGCTGCGCTGGATGCGCGACGTGCTCGGCCCGCTGCTCGGGGAGGCCGTGTCCGCCGCCGGTCCGGTCGACGCGACCGCGATCCTCGGCCAGATGCTGCAGATGGGCGACGAGGCCCACAACCGCAACCGGGCCGGCACGCTGATGCTGCTGCGCGACATCGCCCCGTCGCTGGTGCGCACGTCCCGCTCCACCGAGGAGATCGCCGAGGCGTTCGCCTTCATGGGCGGCAACGACCACTTCTTCCTCAACGTCGCGATGCCGGCCTGCAAGCTCGCGCTCGACGCCGCCCGCGACGTACCGGGTTCCACGATGGTCGTCGCCATGGCCCGCAACGGCACCGACTTCGGCATCCAGGTGTCCGGCACCGGCGACCAGTGGTTCACCGGACCGGCCCAGCTGGCCGACGGTCTCTTCCTGGGCGACTACGGCCCCGACGACGCGAACCCCGACATCGGCGACTCCGCCATCACCGAGACCGCCGGGATCGGCGGCTTCGCGATGGCGGCGGCGCCCGCCATCGTCCGCTTCGTCGGCGGCACCGTCCCGGACGCCCTGGCCACCAGCCGCCGGATGCGTGAGATCACGATCAGCGAGAACAACCGCTGGCCGATCCCGGTGCTCGACTTCGCCGGTGCCGCGACCGGCATCGACGTCTCGTCGGTGTGCCGCACGGGCATCCTGCCCCAGATCAACACCGGCATGGCCGGCAAGGTCGCCGGCGTCGGCCAGGTCGGCGCCGGCCTGGTCACGCCCCCGGCGTCGATCTTCCCGGCCGCGCTGGCCGAGCTGGCCCGGCGCACGCGGGACCGCGCCTGACCAGTCGACTCAGTCGACGCGGTCGATGATCAGCGGCCGGGGCGCGTACGGCGTCCCGGCCGCTGCCACGTCGTAGCCGCCCTCGAGCGCGGCGAGCGCCCGCTCGAAGCGCTCGGGGGTGTCGGTGTGCAGGGTGAACAGCGGCGCGCCCGCCCGCACCTCGTCGCCCGGCCGGGCGTGCCAGACGACGCCGGCACCGGCCTGCACCGGGTCCTCCTTGCGCTCGCGGCCGGCGCCGAGCCGCCAAGCGGCGACGCCGACCGACAGCGCGTCGAGCCGGGTCAGGACGCCGTCGGCCGGTGCCGTCACGACGTGCTGCTCGCGCGCGACCGGGAGCGCCGCGTCCGGGTCGCCGCCCTGCGCGGCGATCATCGCGCGCCAGGCGTCCATCGCGGAGCCGTCGGCGAGCTTGGCGGCGGGGTCGACGTCGTCGCGCCCGGCACCCGCGAGCATCTCCCGGGCCAGGGCGAGGGTGAGCTCGACGACGTCGGCCGGACCGCCGCCGGCGAGGACCTCGACCGACTCGGCGACCTCGATGGCGTTGCCTGCGGTGAACCCGAGCGGCACAGACATGTCGGTGAGCAGCGCGACCGTGCGGACGCCGGCGTCGGTGCCGAGCGCGACCATCACCTCGGCCAGCTCCCGCGCCTTGTCGACGTCCTTCATGAAGGCGCCGCTGCCGACCTTGACGTCGAGGACGAGAGCGCCGGTGCCCTCGGCGATCTTCTTGCTCATGACCGACGACGCGATGAGCGGGATCGCCTCGACGGTGCCGGTGACGTCGCGCAGCGCGTAGAGCTTCTTGTCGGCGGGCGCCAGGCCGTCGCCCGCCGCGCAGATGACCGCGCCGACCGACTCGAGCTGCGCGAGCATCTCCTCGTTGGAGAGCAGCGCCCGCCAGCCGGGGATCGACTCCAGCTTGTCGAGGGTGCCGCCGGTGTGGCCCAGGCCCCGCCCCGACAGCTGGGGCACGGCGACCCCGCAGGCCGCGACCAGCGGGGCGAGCGGCAGCGTGATCTTGTCGCCGACTCCCCCGGTGGAGTGCTTGTCCGCGGTCGGGCGGGAGAGCGATGAGAAGTCCATCCGCTCCCCGGAGGCGATCATCGCCGCGGTCCAGTCGGAGATCTCGCGACGGTCCATGCCGTTGATGAGGATCGCCATCAGCAGCGCGGACATCTGCTCGTCGGCGACGGCGGCGCGGGTGTAGGCGTCGACCATCCACTCGATCTGGCTGCTGCTGAGGGGGTGTCCGTCGCGCTTGGCGTGGATCACCTCGACGGCGTCGTGCTGGGGGCCCGACGGGGCGCTCTGGCTGCTCACGGTGTGTTTGTACCAGGAGGCACCACGCGCCCGAGATCCTCGGAGCCGAACGCCTGCGGCAGCACGGCGTCCATCGTCAGCACGCCCTGCGGTGTCAGCACCTCCAGCGCGGCACCGCCGGCCTCCCACAGCAGCTGGCGGCAGCGGCCGCACGGCATGATCACCTCGCCGGCGCCGCGCGCGTCGAGGGTGACGCACACGAAGTGGGTCAGCCGGCCGCCGCCCGTGGCGTGCAGCTGCGAGACGAGCCCGCACTCGGCGCACAGGGTGACGCCGTACGCCGCGTTCTCGACGTTGCAGCCCACCACCAGGCGCCCGTCGTCGGCGAGCGCGGCCGCACCCACCCGGTAGCCGGAGTAGGGCGCGTAGGCCCGTGCCGCGATGTCGCTCGCGGCCCGCGTGAGGGTGTCCCAGTCGACCACCCGGCCACGCTAGAGCATGGATCGCCGTCATGAGGATCTTCCGCATGGGCAGGTCTCGACGGGAAATGTCCCAAGTTGGTAACCGTTTCGACGAATGCGCTTCCCGCAGAGCGGTCCGTGGGTGAGGATGCACCCCGGAGTACCAGAACCATTTTTTTCCTGCCCTGCGACTCGGAGCCGGGCGTCGACCTGGAGGACATCTGTGAAGACCTGGAAGAGGACGACGGCCGCCGCGGCCGTGGCGCTGATGGCGAGCGCGGCCCTGGCTGCCTGTGGCGACGCCCCCGACGACGACAAGAAGGGCTCGGAGGGCAGCGCGAGCAGCGACTTCCTCCCCTGCATCCTCTCCGACGCGGGCGGCTTCGACGACAAGTCGTTCAACCAGCTCAGCTACGAGGGCGTGCAGGACGCCGCCGAGGAGCTCGGCAGCGAGTACAAGGAGTTCGAGTCCAAGAACGAGAACGACTACGCGGGCGCGCTCGAGCAGTTCGTCGGCCAGGGCTGTGACGCCATCGTGACGGTCGGCTTCGCGCTGTCCGCGGCGACCGTGGAGTCGGCCAAGGCCAACCCGGACATCGAGTACATCCTCATCGACGACGCGGCCGACAACGACTTCGACGGCACCAAGGACGCGGACAACATCAAGCCGATCCTCTACGACACCGCGCAGGCCGCCTTCCTTGCCGGCTACGCCGCGGCGGACTACACCAAGACCGGTGTCGTCGGCACCTACGGCGGCCAGCCGTTCCCGACCGTCACGATCTTCATGGACGGCTTCAAGCAGGGCGTCGACTACTACAACGAGAAGAAGGGCAAGGACGTCAAGCTCTTCGGCTGGGAGGGCAACGACAAGGGCGTCTTCACCGGTGGCTTCGACGCCAACGAGAAGGCGACCAACGCGGCCAAGGGCCTGCTCGACCAGAACGCCGACGTGCTCCTGCCGGTCGGTGGCCCGATCTACCAGGGCGCGCTGACCGCGATCGCCGACTCCGGCAAGGACGTCGCGATGATCGGTGTCGACGCCGACTTCTACGAGACCGACCCGAAGACCCAGGACCTGGTGCTCACCTCGATCCTGAAGAACATGAAGATCTCGACGACCGAGGCCGTCGTGGCGGCGGGCAACGACGAGTTCGACCCCGAGGCGTACGTCGGCACGCTCGAGAACGACGGCGTCGGCATCGCGCCGTTCCACAACTTCGAGTCCAAGATCTCCGACACGCTCCAGGCCGAGCTCGACGAGGTCAAGGCCGGCATCATCGACGGCAGCATCCCGGTGACGTCGTACCTCAACCAGTGACGCGCGCCTGCCTCCCCTCGGCCACGCGCTGAGGGCAGGCAGGGCGGAGACACCCTCCGGGGGAGGTCGGTTCCGACCTCCCCCGGAGGCGTTCGCGTCGGACGCGCCGGTCGTGTTCCCGGCGCATTTGCTGGCTTCTGCACCCCCGCTCCGAGAGGATTCCCCCATGACGCTCGAACTCCGGGGCATCACCAAGCGCTTCGGCCCCCTGGTCGCCAACGACCGGATCTCCCTCACCGTCGACGAGGGCGAGATCCATGCCCTCCTCGGCGAGAACGGCGCGGGCAAGTCGACCCTGATGAACGTCCTCTACGGCCTCTACCAGGCCGACGAGGGCGAGCTCGTCCTCGACGGCGAGGTACGGAAGTTCGCCGGCCCGGGCGACGCGATGGCCGCCGGCATCGGCATGGTCCACCAGCACTTCATGCTGGTCCCGGTCTTCACCGTCGCCGAGAACGTCATGCTCGGCAACGAGGCCACCGGCTTCGCCGGCACCCTCGACATCGGCGCCGCGCGCGAGCGGGTGCGGGAGATCTCCCAGCGGTTCGGGTTCGACGTCGACCCCGACGCACTGGTCGAGACCCTGCCCGTCGGCGTCCAGCAGCGCGTCGAGATCATCAAGGCGCTCTCCCGCGACGCCCGCGTCCTCGTCTTCGACGAGCCGACCGCGGTGCTCACCCCGCAGGAGACCGACGAGCTGATGGGCATCATGCGCCAGCTCCGCGAGTCGGGCACCGCGATCGTCTTCATCAGCCACAAGCTGCGCGAGGTCCGCGCGATCGCCGACCGGATCACCGTGATCCGGCGCGGCGCCGTCGTCGGCGAGGCCAGCCCCACCGCCACCAACGCCGAGCTCGCCTCGCTCATGGTCGGCCGTCCGGTCGAGCTGACCGTGCACAAGGAGCCGGCCCAGCCCGGACCGGACGTCCTCGTCGTCCGCGACCTGCGGGTGCTCGACGACACCGGCCACACCCATCTCGACGGCATCAGCTTCTCCATCGCCCGGGGCGAGGTGCTCGGCGTGGCCGGCGTCCAGGGCAACGGGCAGACCGAGCTCACCGAGGCGATCATGGGACTGCAGAGCCACGTACGCGGCTCGATCCGGCTGGGCGAGCACGAGCTGGTCGGGCGGTCGGTCCGCAAGGTGCTCGACGCCGGCGTCGGCTTCGTGCCCGAGGACCGGCAGGTCGACGGCCTGGTCGGCGAGTTCACCATCGCCGAGAACCTGATGCTCAACCGCAGCCATGGCAAGCCGTTCGTGTCCGCCGGCACGGTCCGCAGCGGGGTCCTCGAGGAGTTCGCCCAGCGCAAGCTCGTCGAGTACGACGTCCGCGCGTCCGGCATCCAGGCCAAGGCCAACCAGCTCTCCGGCGGCAACCAGCAGAAGGTCGTCGTCGCGCGCGAGCTCTCCCGCGACCTCAGCCTGCTGGTGGCCGCCCAGCCGACCCGCGGTGTCGACGTCGGCTCCATCGAGTTCATCCACAAGCAGGTCGTGGCGACCCGGGACTCCGGCGTACCGGTGCTCCTGGTGTCCACCGAGCTGGACGAGATCGTCGCCCTGTCCGACCGGATCATGGTCCTCTACCGCGGGCAGGTGGTCGGCATCGTGCCGGCGGACACGCCCCGCGAGACCCTCGGCCTGATGATGGCCGGCGAGCGCCCCGAAGGGACGGCCGCGTGAGCACCGACGACGAGAACCAGCCCGCCTCCGTCGAGGAGCAGACGCCGGACCCGAAGGAGCCGCCGCCGTCCGGCCACGAGTCCGGCCGCTTCGGCGGCGTCCTGCGTGAGATCGTGCTCGGCAACGCGCTGGTGTCCGTGCTGTCGGTCGTCCTCGCGGTCGTGGTCGGCTCGCTGATGATCCTGCTGACCGACGAGAACGTGCGCGACACGGTCAGCTATATCGGGTCTCGTCCCGGTGACTTCTTCAGCGCGGTCTGGACGGCCATCTCCGACGCCTACTCGGCGTTGTTCCGCGGCGCGATCTACAACACCAACGTCGAGGGCTTCGAGGGCCGGATCAAGCCGCTGACGGAGACCCTGAAGTTCTCCGCCCCGCTGATCCTCGCGGGTCTCGGCGTCGGCCTCGCCTTCCGTGCCGGGCTGTTCAACATCGGCGGTCGTGGCCAGATGCTGCTGGCCGGCGCCGCCGCCGGCTGGGTCGGCATCGGCATGGACCTGCCGCTGGTCCTCCACCTGCCCCTGGCCGTCCTCGCCGGCGCCCTGGCCGGCGCCCTGTGGGCCGGGATCGCGGGCTTCCTCAAGGCGCAGAGCGGCGCCCACGAGGTGATCGTCACGATCATGCTCAACTACGTCGGCTACTACCTGGTCTTCTACGCGCTCTCCAAGCAGGGCCTGCTCCAGGCGCCGGGCTCGCTCAACCCGAAGTCGAAGCCGATGCCGGAGTCGGTGATCCTGCCGAAGCTGCTGGGTGACCGGTTCAACCTGCACCTCGGGTTCGTGATCGCGCTGGTCGCGGTCGGCGTGGTGTGGTGGCTGCTCAACAAGTCGGCGATGGGCTTCCGGTTCCGTGCCGTCGGGGAGAACCCCGACGCCGCCCGCGCCTCCGGCATCAACGTCGGCCGGACCTACATCACCGTGATGCTCATCGCCGGCGGCCTCGTCGGCCTCGCCGGAGCCAACCAGATCCTCGGCACGGCCACGAGCGGCATCACCGTCGACCTCGACGCCGGCATCGGCTTCGACGCCATCACCGTCGCCCTGCTCGGACGATCCCGACCGCTGGGCATCCTGGCGGCCGGTCTCCTCTTCGGTGGCCTCAAGGCCGGCAGCTTCTCGATGGCGGCCGCCGAGGGCATCCCGGTCGAGATCGTGCTCGTCATCCAGTCGCTCATCGTCTTGTTCATCGCGGCTCCGCCACTGGTGCGAGCGATCTTCCGGCTCCCGAAGGAGGCCACGGCATGAGCACCACCGCCAAGGTCCCGGTCCCCGTCGACGAGTCGGAGCCCGCCGCCGTCCCGCTGCGCACCGCGCTCAAGGCGCCGATCATGCTCGGCGTCGTCACGCTGCTGGTCGCCCTTCTGATCGCCTTCAAGGCCCGCTCCGGCAAGACGACGTTCCGGCTCGCCGCCGACACCGACTTCTTCGACCTGCCCGAGATCACCGTGCCCTCGACCGCCACGGTCGCCACGGTCGTGGTCCTGCTCGCCGCCTTCACGGCGGCGTCGGCGCTGCTGGTCAGCCGCGGTCGCCGTACGCCGGTGTGGCTGGTCGCGCTCTTCGCCGTCCTCGCGATGGTCGGCTTCCTCGCCTGGGCCGCGGCCGGCAAGTCGGTCCCGGTCATCGGCCTGCTCGGCGGCTCGATCGCCCTCGCCGTCCCCCTCGTCTTCGGCGCCCTCGGCGGCGTCCTCGGCGAGCGCGCGGGCGTCGTCAACATCGCGATCGACGGTCAGCTGCTGTTCGGCGCCTTCGCGGCCGCCATCTTCGGCACCGTGATCGGCTCGCCGTGGGGCGGCCTGGTCGCCGCGATGCTGGCCGGCGGCCTGGTCGCCCTGGTGCTGGGGTTCTTCGCGATCACCTACTTCGTCAACCAGATCATCGTCGGCGTGGTCCTCAACGTCCTGGTGATCGGCCTGACCAGCTTCCTGTTCGGCCAGGTGCTCGCCGAGCACCCCGACCAGCTCAACGCCCCCGACCACTTCGGGCGGATCCCGATCCCGCTCCTCGGCCAGATCCCGGTCATCGGCCCGGTGCTGTTCCGGCAGACGATCCTGGTCTACCTGATGTACGCCGCCGTCGTGGTCGTCGCGTGGGCGCTCTACCGCACCAAGTGGGGACTGCGGGTCCGCGCGGTCGGCGAGCACCCGAAGGCCGCCGACACGGTCGGCATCAAGGTCAACCGGACCCGCTACACGACGCTGCTCATCGCCGGCCTGATCGCCGGCGCCGGTGGCGCGACGTACACGCTGGTCTCCGTGCCGCAGTTCGGCCAGGAGATGACCGACGGCGCGGGCTATATCGCCCTCGCCGCCGTCATCTTCGGCCGTTGGGACCCGGTCCGGGCGACCCTGGCCGCGCTGCTCTTCGGCTTCGCGACGAACCTGTCCGGCGTGCTGTCGGTGCTCGGCTCCCCCGTGCCCAGCCAGTTCATGCTGATGCTGCCGTACGTCGTCACGATCATCGCCGTCGCCGGCCTGGTCGGGGCTTCCCGGCCCCCCGCGGCCGACGGCGAGCCGTACCGCAAGGGGTAGCCGGCCAGGTGCAGGAATCGCCTCCTCAGCGGCGATTCCTACGCCCGAGCCGCGCGGGCTCAGCCGCGGCGGTGCACCCGCACCACGTTGTTGGCGCCCTTGACCCGGACCTTGGTGGTGCCGGTGCGGACCTTGACGGTGTTGTTGGCGCCGCGGACGACGACCTCGCGCAGCTTGCGGTAGGTCACCTCGTTGTTGGAACCCTTGATCTTCGCCTTGGTGCCCTTGGCGGCCTCGACCTCGTTGTTGGAGCCGACCAGGACGGCCTTGCCGAGCGCCGGGATCTCGATGTCGACATTGCTCGCCCGCACCCGGACGACGGGCGCGGCGGCCGCCTCCACCGAGGAGTTGGCGCCGGTCACCGCGACGGGGCCGACCGCACCCGCGGCGGTCACCTCGACGTTGGCGCCGGTGACCGTCAGCGAGGTGGCACTCGTCAGCGACACCGTGACGACGCTCGCGGTCACGGTCACGTCGGTGCAGGCGCCGGTCAGCACGTAGTCCTCGGTGCTGTCGGCCAGGGTGACCGGTCCGGTCGTGCAGTCGAGGGTCACCGCCGCCTGCGCCGGGGCCGGGAGGACCGCGGCGGTCGCGCCGATGAGCGCGACGGCGGCGAGAGAGGTGGCGAGAGAGGTGGTACGGGCGCGCGGCAGCGTCGTGGAGGTCATGCCTGCACCCTTGCCGGGCCGGCCCGCGCCGAAACCCGCCCCGGGCGGACCCGGACGGCTCAGGCCTGCGCGAGGGCGGTGACGGCAGCTCCGGCCAGCATCCGGGCGCCGTACCCGATCGCCGCCTCGTCGACCTGGAAGTCGCCCTGGTGCAGGTCGAAGGTGGCGCCGCCGGGGCTGCGGGTGCCGAGCCGGAACATCGCGCCGGGGACGTGCTCGAGGTACCAGCCGAAGTCCTCGCCACCCAGGCTCTGCTCGACCTCGGTGCGGTGGTGCAGGCCCAGCATCTCGTCGGCGGTCGAGGCGACCATCGCGACGCTGACCCGGTCGTTGACCACCGGTGGGACACCTTGGAGGTAGTCGACGCTGGCCGTGACGCCGTAGGGCCGCACGATGTCGAGCACGGCCTCACGCACCACCGCCTCGCACGCGGCCCAGGCCTCGGCGTCGAGGATCCGCACGGTGCCGCTCGCGATCCCGTGGTCGGGGATCACGTTGGCGGCGGAGCCGGCGCGGAGCACGCCCCACACGACACTGACGCCGGCCCGTGGGTCCATCCGGCGGCTCAGCACCGCCGGGAGCTCGCTGGTGATCTTCGCGAGCGCGAAGGTGAGGTCCCCGGTCAGGTGCGGCCGCGAGGTGTGGCCGCCGTTGCCCTCGAGGCGCACGTCGATCCGGTCGGCCGCGCTCGTGATCGGCCCCGACCGCAGGCCGACGACGCCGACGTCGACCGACGGGTCGCAGTGCAGCGCGAAGATCCGGTCGATGCCGGTGAGGGCGCCGTGGTTGATCAGGTGGCGGGCACCGCCCGGCATGACCTCCTCGGCCGGCTGGAAGAGCAGCCGCACCCCGCCGCGCAGCAGGCCCCGCTCGTGCAGCTCGGCCAGGGCGTGCCCGGCTCCGACGAGCGCGCTGGTGTGCACGTCGTGCCCGCAGGCATGGGCGACGCCCTCGACCTCGCTGCGCCACGGGTCGGTGGTGAGGTCGGCGACGGGGAGGGCGTCGAGGTCGGCCCGGAGCCCGACGGTGGTCCCGCCCTCGCCCAGGTCGGCGACGACACCGCTGCGGGGCATCCGACTGATCCGCCAGCCGTGCCGCTCGAGGTGCTCGACGACCCGGTCGGAGGTGCGCTGCTCGTGCCAGGACACCTCGGGGTGGCGGTGGAGGTCACGGCGCAGCTCGACCAGCTCGTCGGCGTACTTCGCTACGACGGAGTCGATCAGAGCCAGCGATGCGTCCACCGCATCAGCCTATGCCTGCCACGGCGCGGCCCCGGTGTCGGGGACGCGCCGGGCGGACCCCGGCCGGCGCCTCCGGTCAGGAACCGTCGTACGCCGCCAGCAGGCGGTCGGCGGCCAGCGGCGCGGTCAGCTCGCCGGCGAGCAGGGCCGCCCGCACCTCGGCCTGGACGGCCTTGACGCCGGTGCTGTGCCGCAGCCGCTGATCCAGCTCGTCGCGGACCAGCGCCCAGGTGAAGTCGAGCTGCTGCTCGGCGCGCTTGTGGGCGAGTCCGTCGGCACCGAGATGGTCGCGGTGCTGGAGCACCTGGGCCCACACCTCGTCGACCCGGGCGCCGGTGAGGCCGGAGCAGGTGATCACGGGCGGGGCCCACTCGGCATGACCGCGGACCAGGCGCAGCGCGCCGGCGAGCTCGCGGGCCGCGACCCGGGCCTCCTGCTCGCGAGCCGGGTCGTCGGGGTCGGCCTTGTTGACCGCGATGACGTCGGCGATCTCGAGGATCCCCTTCTTGATGCCCTGCAGCTGGTCGCCCGTGCGCGCCAGCGTGAGGAACAAGAACGTGTCGACCATGCCGGACACGGTGACCTCGGACTGGCCGACGCCGACGGTCTCGACCAGGACGACGTCGTACCCGCCTGCCTCAAGGACCGCCATCGCCTGCGTGGTCGCGCGGGCGACGCCGCCGAGGGTGCCAGCCGACGGCGAGGGCCGGATGAAGGCGTGCGGGTCGGCCGACAGCGTGGCCATCCGGGTCTTGTCGCCGAGCACCGAGCCGCCCGTGCGCACCGAGGACGGGTCGACGGCGAGCACCCCGACCTTGTGCCCCGCCGCGGTCAGCTGGCCGCCGAGTGCCTCGATGAAGGTCGACTTGCCGACGCCGGGCACGCCCGAGATGCCGACCCGGACCGCCGGGGTCCGGGTCGCCGCGTCGCCCGCCAGCGCCAACAACAGCTCGCGGGCCGCCGCACGGTGCCGCGGCGCGGTCGACTCGACGAGCGTGATGGCCCGCGCCATGGTGGCGCGGTGACCCGCACGCAGACCGTCGAGCAGGTCGTCGACCCGCATCAGAGCCCGGCCATCAGTGCCCGAGGGACTCGCGCAGCCTCGCGAGCAGGTCGAGCGCCGACTCCGCGATCACCGTGCCGGGAAGGAACACCGCGGCGGCGCCCATCTCCTTGAGGGTCGGGACGTCGTCCGGCGGGATCACGCCGCCGATGACGACCACGATGTCGTCACGGCCCTGCTCGGCCAGCGCCTTCTTCAGCGCGGGCAGCAGGGTCAGGTGGCCGGCGGCGAGCGACGACACACCGACGATGTGCACGTCGGCGTCGATCGCCTGCTGCGCGACCTCCTCGGGCGTGGAGAACAGCGGCCCCACGTCGACGTCGAAGCCGAGATCGGCGAAGGCGGACACGACGACCTTCTGACCACGGTCGTGGCCGTCCTGGCCCATCTTGGCGACCAGGATGCGCGGGCGGCGTCCCTCGGCCTCGGCGAACTCGTCGGTCGCCGCGCGGGCCTGGGCGACCAGCGAGTCGCCCGCGCCGTCGTTGGCCAGGTCGGCCTCGTCCCGGTACACACCGCTGATGGTACGGATCACCGCCTGGTGCCGGCCGTAGACCTTCTCCATCGCGTCGGAGATCTCACCGACCGTCGCCTTGGCGCGGGCTGCGGCGACGGCCAGGTCGAGCAGGTTGCCGTCCCCGGTGTCGGCGCTGCGGGTCAGCGCCTCCAGCGCCGACTCGACGTCGGCGCCGTCGCGCTCGGCGCGCAGCCGCTCCAGCTTGGCGACCTGCTGGCGGTAGACGTCGTCGTTGTCGACCTTGAGCACGTCCAGCTTGTCCTCGACGGCCAGCCGGTAGGTGTTGACGCCGATCACCTTCTGCGCGCCGGAGTCGATCCGCGCCTGGGTGCGGGCGGCGGCCTCCTCGATGCGCATCTTGGGAATGCCCTGCTCGATCGCGGCGGCCATGCCGCCGGCGGCCTCGGCCTCCTGGATGTGCGCCCAGGCGCGCTCGGCGAGGTCGTGGGTCAGCTTCTCGACGTAGTACGAGCCGGCCCACGGGTCGATCGTCTGGGTCGTCCCGCTCTCCTGCTGCAGCAGGAGCTGGGTGTTGCGGGCGATCCGGGCGGAGAAGTCGGTCGGCAGCGCGATCGCCTCGTCCAACGCGTTGGTGTGCAGCGACTGGGTGTGCCCCTGCGTCGCGGCCATCGCCTCGATCGCGGTGCGGCCCACGTTGTTGAAGACGTCCTGCGCGGTCAGCGACCAGCCCGAGGTCTGCGAGTGGGTGCGCAGCGACAGCGACTTGGGGTTCTGCGGGTCGAACTGGCGCACCAGCCGGCTCCACAGCGCCCGGGCCGCGCGCATCTTGGCGACCTCCATGTAGAAGTTCATGCCGATCGCCCAGAAGAAGCTGAGGCGAGGGGCGAACTGGTCGATGGTCAGGCCCGACTCGAGGCCGGCCCGGATGTACTCGACGCCGTCGGCGAGCGTGTAGGCGAGCTCGAGGTCGGCGGTCGCCCCGGCCTCCTGCATGTGGTAGCCGGAGATCGAGATCGAGTTGAACCGCGGCATCCGCTGGCTGGTGAACGCGAAGATGTCGGAGATGATCCGCATCGACGGCGCCGGCGGGTAGATGTAGGTGTTGCGGACCATGAACTCCTTGAGGATGTCGTTCTGGATGGTCCCCGAGAGCTGCTCCGGCTTCACCCCCTGCTCCTCGGCCGCCGCGATGTAGAGCGCGAGCACCGGGAGCACCGCGCCGTTCATCGTCATGGAGACGGACATCTGGTCGAGCGGGATGCCGTCGAAGAGGGTGCGGGTGTCGTAGATCGAGTCGATCGCGACACCGGCCATGCCGACGTCGCCGCGCACCCGCGGGTGGTCGGAGTCGTAGCCGCGGTGGGTCGCGAGGTCGAAGGCGACCGACAGACCCTTCTGGCCGGCCGCGAGGTTGCGGCGGTAGAAGGCGTTGGACTCCTCGGCGGTGGAGAAGCCGGCGTACTGCCGGATGGTCCACGGCTGCGTCGTGTACATCGTCGGGTAGGGCCCGCGCAGGAACGGGCTCAGTCCCGGGTAGGTGTCGAGCGCGTCGAGGCCGGCCAGGTCCTCGGAGCCGTACGACGGCGCGATCTCGACGCCCTCGGGGCTGCGCCACGGCTCGCCCGACGGCGGGTTCGGCGCGGCAGCGGCGGCCTGCTCGGGAGCGAGCGGCAGGCCCGCGAAGCTCTTGGGGATGGTCATCGCCGACCTCGCTTCGCGTCGGTCGCCGATGATCCAGAAAGAGACGGCCCGTTTTGGATGGCTCGCTCGCTTCGCTCGTTCACTTCAGCTTCTCCCTCGTGCGGTTCAGGAAGGCGAGCGCGTCGATGCCCATCGCCGCGCTGTCGTCGACGTACTCGGTGGGCTTGCCCGCGACGATGACGTGCGTGGCACCCGCCGCGCGCAGGGCGGCCGCGGCGGCGGCGCCCCACTCCTCGTAGGCGGCGTCGGTGCCGGCGAGGCAGACGACGGGCTGGCCGGCGTAGGCGCTCGTGAGGTCGTCGATGCCCGTGGTCGGGCCGGCGACCTCGACGGCGATGCCGCCGGCGGCGAGCAGGTTGCTCACGAAGGTGGCGCGGGCGGTGTGCTGGGCGACGGTGCCGAGGGTGGCGAGGAAGACCGGCTTCGCGGCGGGCGCGTCGCGCAGGGCCTCGAAGGAGGCGCCGTAGCGGCGGACCCGGTCGTTGAGCGGGTCCGCGGGGCGCTCGGGGAGGGCCTCGCCGAGGTTCGGGAACTCGCTGACCCCGGTGAGCGGGCGCTTGCGCCGGGCGATCTCGGCCTCGCGCTTCTCGACGACGGCCGCGATCCGGGCGCGGAACGGGTCGAAGTCGTGACCGCTCTCCCACTCGGCCTCGAGCTGCTGGAACTCGGCCCAGCCGGCCGCGGCCAGGTCGGCGGTGAGCTGCTCGACGGCGTACGCGCCGCCGGCCGGGTCGGCGACCGCGGCGACGTGCGACTCGTCGATGAGCAGGTGGTTGACGTTGCGGGCGATCCGGCGGCCGAAGCCGTCGGGGCGGCCGTTGGCGCTGTCGAAGGGCAGCACGGTGACCGCGTCGGCGCCGCCGACGCCGGCGGCGAAGGCCGCGACCGTGCCGCGGAGCATGTTGACGTAGGGGTCGTACTTGCTGAGCATCGGCCGGCTGGTGACGGCGTGCTGACGCTGGGCGACCGGCTCGGCGACCTCGGACAGCTCGAGCACCCGCGCCCAGAGCACGCGCGCCGCGCGCAGCTTGGCGATCGTCGGGAACTGCTCGTCGGTGGCCGCGTAGCGGAACTCGACCTGCTTCGCGGCGTCCGCGACGGAGAGGCCGTGGTCGGTCAGCCAGCGCAGGTAGGCGACGCCGACCGCGATCGACCAGCCGAGCTCCTGGGCATCGCTCGCACCGAGGTCGTGGGCCGCCGTCGCGTCGACGACGATCGCCCGGATGTCGTGCTGGTCGGCCTTGCCGGCCAGGGTCCGCAGCTCGGCGACGGCCTCGTCGACCGCCAGGGGGATGTCGCGCAGCATGACGCCGAGCGGGTCGATGCCGAGGTTGCTGTCGGGGTGCTTGGCACCGGGCAGGGCCAAGAAGGCCTCCGCCGCCGCGGTGGTCGCCGACGGCGCGTCGAGGACGACGGGCGCCAGGTCCAGGAGCACGTCCTGCAACGTCGCGGCGACGTCGGTGTCCGCGTCGGCCGCCAGCCACAGGCTGGTGACCCCGCCGTCGAGGTCGACGAGGGCCGCCTCGTTGGCCGCCTTGGCGTCGGGACCGGAGACCAGGCTGCGGATGTCCCAGGTGCCCTGGCGGGTCGGGCGGACGGCACTCGCCGGACCGCCGGGCAGGCCCAGCGGCGTGATGCCGATGCCGTCGAGGGTGGTGCGGGTCAGCTTCTCCCACACGGCGCTGTCGGGGTCGTTGTCGCCGAGCCTGCGCGTCTTGCGCAGTACTGCGGCGGTGGCGGCCTCCCACTCGGCGCGCGTGTGCGCGTCGTCGGGCTGCGCCAGCGTCAGGGGCGAGTCAGTCACAAGCGACAAGCCTATCCGTGACAACGCCGGTGTTAGCGGGGTGTGAGATATCTCCGGCTACCTCGAGGTAACCGAGGTGCCGGAGGATGACAGGTTTGGCGGGGCCGTCGTGCGGCAAGAAACGCAGGCAGGTCCGCATGGGGGTCGCATGGATCAGGAAGGTCGCCCGATGCTCGGGAGCAGGAGAACCGCGTGGGCGGTCGCCGTCGTCGCCGTACTGGCGATCGCCGCCGGCGTCGCCCTCGTCGTCGTCCGGCTCGGTGGCGACTCCCTCGATCCCGGCTTCGTCGCCGACGGCACCTCCGGCACGGCGATGGCCCACGAGGCGGAGGTCCAGCTGCCGATCGGGACGGTACGGCTCGCCTCCGGGGCACCCCTCGACGAGATCGCGGCCCGGCGGGTCGGCAGGGACGGCGACGGCTCCGTCCGGGCGGCCGGGGACGCGGCGATCGTCCCCGTCTCGTGGAGCTTCCGCCCCTCCCTCTCCTACGACGACCTGCTGGGCTACCCGGCGGTCTTCTCGCTCGCCCTGGTCGCCGGCGGGGAGCGCACCGAGCTCGGTGAGCAGGACGTCGACCTGCACGAGACCGGCGAGTCGGGCGTGTTCCCCGAAGGCTCCCTCATCGCGGTCGTCGCGGGCGACGGCGACGACCTCGGGATCGAGGTGACCTACGAGGACCAGACCCAGACCGCCGTCATGGCCTCCGGGAAGGTCGACCCGGGCCGCGCCGCGGCGCTGTACCCGGACGGACCGGTGTCCTACGGCCCCCGGGAGCGCTGCGACGCCCGGCGCACCCCGGAGGCCCGGTCGATCGACGCGGGAGCCGGATCCATCTACTGCCGGATCGACCCGCTGACCCGCACGCCGTACCTGCCCGAGCTCGGCTGGGCCGAGGAGGGGCGGGTGTGGAGCACCGTCGGCGTGGTCGTCACGGCGCCGGAGCAGGTCCGGTGGATCCCCACCGGGGGCAGCTACCGGGTCGAGCGGCAGCCGGCCACGGTCGCCCTCGAGGGCGACGAGGCCGTCCGCACACCGAAGGCCCCTGAGGGCGCCGCGACGACCTGGCAGGGCACCTGGGTGTTCGACTCCCCCGCCGAGCCGGCGGCCCTGCTCCTGCACGTCGCCACACCGATGACCGCGGTCCGGGAGCCGGGGGCGACCGGCGGTCCCTCCGCGGTCCCGTTCGGGGTCGACGCGACCTTCACCTTCCACCGCTGACCGCATCCCACCACCTGCCGCTCGGGCACCGTCACCTCCAGGAGAAGACATGACAGGCGAGGACGTCGACTTCGGCAACTTCGAGGGCTCCGTCACCTACACGACCTCGGGCGACCTCGACAAGCTGGCCGAGGCCATGATCGACGCCTATCTGCGGCGCGCCGTGCCCAACGTGGTGGACGGGTCCTGCAAGGAGGGCCGGTTCGAGATCATCACGCCGCGGCCCACCATCCGGCACCAGTCCGAGCGGCTGTACGTCAGCTACCCCGGCGGCCACTGGACCAAGGACGGCGGGCTCATCGGCGACGATCCCGACCTCGGCTTCGACTACTTCGACGCAGCAGGGGTCTACACGCAGATCAAGCAGGGGGTCGACACCTACCTGACCCCGATGCTGAGCAAGGGCGAGGGTGGGCAGGCGCCCAAGGCCGAGGACTTCGACGACCAGGTCTCCGTGGTCCAGTACGCGATGCAGGAGCTCTCGGTCTCCGGTGAGGTGCGCACCACCGGCGAGGAGGCCGCGACCACGACCGAGATCGGCAACGTCCTCGTGCCCGAGTACATCTCCGAGATCGAGGCGGAGCTGGGTGACCTGGACGGCATGGCGGTCATCCGGCTCCGCGAGCTGTACGGCGCCAACCGCATCTCCGACGTGATGACCGGGCTGCACGCCCTGGCCGTCATCAGCGGCGTCCTCGTCGCGGGCGAAGCACAGGTCTGGGCCCGCTATCACCGCGACTTCTCCAAGCTGATCGAGACCGCGACGGCGGACTTCCACGCCTATTCCGAGGGCAACGAGGTCAGCGCCGGCGAGATCTTCGACGTGGTCAAGTCGATCGCCGACGCCAGCGGCCTGCTGTCGCTCCCCAAGGGCGTCGCCACCGTGATCGGCAAGGCCTCCACCCTGCACGGGATCGTCAAGGGCTTCCTGCCCGATCCGCCGGCGCCGTACCAGTACACGCTGGATGGGTCGTCCTACCAGGCGCTCGACACCTCCTTCTGGAAAGCGGTCACCGGCCTGCTCGACGACGTCGACGCGACCGAGGCCGCCTTCGCGACGTGCGCCGAGACGGCGGTCACGAGCGCGACCCAGCCGGAGGGGAGGAACCGGGTGATCACGACCTCGTTCGACCTGGTCAACCCCACCGAGTTCCTCAACGCCGGCGAGCACGGGATCTACACCAACGTGAACGGCCAGCGGGTCAACGTCCAGGTCACCGACGCGGCCCTGAAGCGGGTCTCCGGACGCTACGAGCTGATCGGCGACCACTGCCACGACGTCGCGACCAAGCTCGAAGGCGGACCCGAGCAGTCAGCGTGGTCCCGGGGCATCGTCGGAGCCCAGGGCGGCGCCTTCGGCCACTTCGAGGCCTTCAGCGGCATGGTCACCATCCTGGTGGCCCTGTTGAAGAACAACGGCGACGAGATGCGCGACGTCGGCGAGAAGTGCATCCTCATCCTCAACGACTTCAAGGGGACCGACGCGGCGATCCGCAAGGAGCTGGAGGGCCTGGCCGCCGATGTCGAGGCCCAGACCAAGGAGGACAAGAACGTCACCTGAGCGGGACGGTCCCCGGACCCAGGATTCGCCTGTCCGCCACGTGACGGACACGGTGCGAGCAGGTCCCGGCCACCCGGCGGCGCCACGCTCGAGCCATGCGGATCGTCCTGGCCACCGAGTCGTTCTACCCGGCACCGGACTGCACCACCACGACCCTGAAGGCGACCGCCGACCGGCTGGTCGATCGCGGTCACACCGTGCGGATCATCGCCCCCGGTCCCGGTCTCGCGAGCTATCGCGGCTGCGACGTGGTCCGGGTCCGTCCGCTGGAGCCGACCGGCGCGCAGGTGCGGGAGGCGATCGAGGGCTTCGCGCCCGATCTCGTCCAGGTCCACTCGCCCCGCGCGGTCGGCCGCAAGGCGCTCAAGCACGCTGGTCGCGCCGGCGTACCCACCCTCGTCATCGAGCAGTCGCCGGTCCTCGACCTCGCCGCGGACTACTGGCGACTCAAGGTCGCCGAGCGCGCCGACCAGGTGCTGGTCACCTCGCCGTGGATGGTCGGCCGCGCCGCCGAGCTCGGGGTCCACGCGACGCTGTGGGAGCCGGGTGTCGACCCGCTCGCCTTCACTCCGACCCTGCGCGACCCGTGGCTGCACCGGTCGTGGTCGCGCGCGAAGTCCGGCGACGCACGGGTCGTCGTCGGCTACGTCGGCAGCCTGCACCGGACAGGCGGGGTACGCCGCCTGGCCGCGCTCGCCGCACTGCCCGGCATCCGTGTCGTGGTGATCGGCGCCGGCCCCGAGCGGGAGTGGCTGGCCCGCCGGCTGCCCGACGCCCGGTTCACCGGCCCGCTCGGCGTCGGCGACCTGACCATCGCGATGCCGACCCTCGACCTGCTGGTGCACCCCGGCGAGCACGAGACCGACTGCCACGTCCTGCGCGAGGCCGGCGCGTCCGGTGTCCCTGTGGTCGCGCCGCGCTCCGGCGGCGCGCGTGACGTCGTGAGCCACCTCGAGACCGGCATCCTCTACGACGCCGCGGACTCCCGCGACCTGGCGCGGGCCGTCGCGTCGGTGGCCGCCGACCCGCACCGCCGGCTGCTGGGGGCCGCGGGACGGGAGCGCGCGCTGCGGCGTACCTGGGTGGACGCGGTGGACGAGCTGGTCACGACGGCCTACCCGGCGCCGGCCCCGCTGGTCGCCTGACCGAGCTCCGGCCGAAGCCGTCGACCCCGGTCGGAGCACGGCTGGCACCACCCGCGGCTCTCGATTGACGTCGTCGGGCTTCCCCGGCAGAGTCCTCGCAGGCCCGGGCCCGACAGGACGGTCGGGGGATCGGAGGAGACCGATGAACGACGTCCGGGTCGAGACCGACGGCGAGGTCACCACGATCGTGCTGGCCCGTCCCGAGCGGCACAACGCCGTGGACGGGCCGATGGCCGCGGAGCTGGCGGCCGCCTTCCGGGAGTTCGAGGCGTCGGACGCGAAGGTCGCCGTCCTGGCGGGCGACGGGCCGTCCTTCTGCGCGGGCGCCGACCTCAAGGGCGTCGGCACCGAGCGGTCCAACCGGGTCTCCCCCGAGGGCGACGGCCCGATGGGACCGACCCGGATGGACCTCGACAAGCCGGTCATCGCCGCTCTCCACGGTCACGCCGTGGCCGGTGGCCTCGAGCTCGCGGCGTGGTGCGACCTGCGCGTGGCCGACGAGGGGACGACGCTCGGCGTGTTCTGCCGCCGCTGGGGCGTGCCGCTCATCGACGGTGGCACCATCCGGCTGCCGCGGCTGATCGGCCACAGCCGGGCCATGGACCTGATCCTCACCGGGCGGCCCGTCGACGCGCGGGAGGCGCTCGAGATCGGCCTGGTCAACCGCGTCGTACCGGCCGGCACCGCCCGCGAGGCCGCGGTGACGCTCGCCCACGACATCGCCCGGATGCCGCAGACCTGTCTGCGGGGCGACCGCCGCTCGGCCCGCGCGCAGTGGTCGGACACCGAGGAGGCGGCCCTGCGCCACGAGCTCGCCATCGGCCTCGCGTCACTCGCCGCCGACGGGGTCGACGGCGCGGGGCGCTTCGCCTCCGGCAAGGGGCGCGACGGGTCCTTCGACGACATCTGAGACCGACGTCGGCGGACCGCTGCCCTGTCTAGGCCGTGGGCGGAGCGACCGGCCGGCTCGCCAGGGTGACGGCCGTGTGCACCAGATGGCGGGTGAGGCGTTGAGCCTCTCGCAGGTCGACGACGTTCATGCCCGCGGGGAAGTCCAGCGGCAGCGGCGCGTCCGGACCGATCCGGTCCATGCCGATGCGCGCGGTGGGCAGGCCCTTCTGCCGCAGGATGTTGGCGTCGGTCGCACCGCTGTTCGCGATGATCGGACGGTGCGGCTCGCCGGCGAGCTCCTCCCACGCGGCGACGGCCGCCGCGACGACCGGGGCGTCCATCGGCGTGGCGGTCCCGGGAATGGTCAGCCGCGAGCGCCAGCGCACCGCGAGCTCGGGATGCCGCGCGCGGATCTCGTCGACGGCCGCCCCGAACTCGCGGCGGACGTCGGCGAGCGGCGTGCGCGGGCTGGTGCGCAGGTCCACGTAGAACCGGCACAGGGCCGGCGTGACCGACGACATCCGGGGCCAGCCGCTCTCGATCGCCGACACGATGCCCTGCGGCGCGACCAGGCCGTCGGTGTGCCGGTCGGCGTACACCGTGAACCACTCCTCGAGCTCGAGGACGACGACGGAGGCGCCCGCGATGGCATTGCGGTACGGCATCCGGTGCCGGCTGCCGACGTAGGAGAAGTTGCCCTCCACCTCGACCTCGAACCAGCACAGGCCGACCTCCTCCCACGCGACCGCCCAGCCCGGCTTGGCGATCACGGCGTGGTCGGCCCAGACACCCTGCTCGAGCATGAACGAGCAGCCGGCGCCCTGGCCGGCGTTGTGCCGGGTCAGGCCGCGCTCGATCCGGCCGTTGGTCGGCATGCCGCCGGCGCCGAGACCCACCAGGACGCTGCCCGGGAGCTCGAGCCCGGCGGCGGCGATCGCCTCGGCGGCGGCCATCACACAGGCGGCGTGGCCCTTGGGGTTCGACGCACCGAGGCCGAGCACATGGTCGCCGCGCACCCGGGCCTGAGGCTGCATGTCCTCGCGCAGCTCGGGCCCGACCCAGGGGACGTCCTCGTCCGCGTCGCCGACGGTCAGGGTGTCGATGGGCGCGTAGAGCAGCACGTCCTCGCCGCCGCCGGTGCCGGCCAGCTCCCCGACTGCATTGGCCTGCCGATCGTCGAGCCACTGGGTGCGCGCGGGGATGCCGTGGGCGTCGAGCTGTCCGGCGGCCCACTGTGCGAGCTCGCCCTCCTCCCCCGTCGGCGAGGGGATGTCGACCAGACCGACGACCAGCTCGGCCAGCCGGTCGCGATCGATCTCGCCCCACGCGGCGGCGATCGCGGTCCGTACGGCGCTCGGGTCAGGTGACGTCATGCTGACTCTCCTCGGTTCTGGGACTCGGTTCTAGGACAGGTGGGCGCGCACCAGGTCGGCCGTGCGCTCGGGGAACTCGGCCTGGGGGTGGTGCGCGGCGCCGGGGATCACCGCGGCGGAGCCGCGCGGCAGGCCGTCCGCGAGCCAGGCGCCGTACGCCGGCTCGCCGAACGGGTCGTGCTCGCCCCACAGCACCAGGGTCTCGGCACCGACCTCGTCGAGCAGACCGGTGAGGTCGTCCGGCTCGCCAAGCAGGCCCGGGTCGGCCGCGACGGCTCGGCTCGCGGGCGAGACGCTCGCCGCGTACCGCATCCGGACCAGCGCGTCGGGGATCCGGCTCGGGTCGTGCCACTCCAGCGCCAGCACGGTCGCGCGCAGCCGTTCGGGGCTCGGCTCGCCCGCCTCGTAGTACGCCGCGCGGGCCCGCGGTCCCAGCCCCAGGTCGGCGACGACGCCGGGCGGCGCCGGGAGCGGCTGGCTGCCGCAGGCGACGAGCCGGCCGACCAGGTCCGGACGGCGTGCGGACAGGACCATCGCGACGATCCCGCCCAGCGACGTCGTGACGACGTCACAGCCGGTCAGGTCCCGGTCGTCGAGCAGCGCGGCCAGAGTGTCCGCGCAGCCCGCCATCCGCGGGCCGCGCACCGTGGGCAGGGGCGAGCCGCCGTAGCCGGGCAGGTCGACCAGGAGCAGCTTCCGGTCGGCCAGGAAGGGCAGCAGGGCCCGGAAGTCCGCCGCGGCATGGCAGCCGGGGCCTCCGCCGTGCAGCACGACCAGCGGCGGCGCGGCCGCCGTCCCCTCGCCCCGCCACTCGACGGCGAGGCGGGGACGGGCATCGCTCATCGCAGCGAGGCCGGCCGGTCCTGGCGGCGTACGTCGCGCACGACCGTGCCGGTCAGGCGCAGCAGCACCGCCTGCACCAGACGCGGCAGCACGGCCAGGACGGCGAGCACGGCCACGATGCGGAGCAGAGCCTTGGGGTGGAGGTTCATCGTCGAAAGTCCTCTCGGGTCGGTCACTCGGCCGGGGGCTGCCGCTTCGAGCCGGGCGTGCGGTCGACCTGGACGGTCGGCTCGACCTGCTCGATGTGGCGACGGATCGCGGTCAGGGACAGGTCGGGGCGGTAGAGCTTCTCGGGCGGCGCGTTCATCACGTCGACCATCCAGGCGTCCTGGCCGGTGAACTGGCCGTGGAAGAGCCACCGGATCGCGGAGAGGTACTTCGCCTTGAAGATCGACGCCTTCGCGCCCTTCTCGAAGCGCACCAGGATCTGCACGTAGCGGACCTGGTCCTCGTTGACCGGGACGTACCACTCGAAGTGGATGAACTCCGGATAGGCGACGCGCAGCAGGCCGGGCAGCCGGAAGGACACGAAGCCGGGGATGTTGAGCCCCTTGATGACCGGGTTGACCCGCTTGCCCTTGCCCGGGGCGTCCGGCAGCGGCATCCGCTTCCACCAGCGCTTGTTGGTCCACGTGCCGAGGCCCGGGAACTCCGCCTCCCAGTGCACCTCGTCCTGCACCCGGATCAGCCAGCCGTCCTCCTCGACGATGCGCGTCATGTTCCACGCCGGCATCACCTTGAACAGCCGCCACAGCGCGGTGTTGTGGAGGTACTTCGCGTGCCCCTCGTCGAAGCCGTTCTCCGCCGCGAAGCGCCAGTTGCCCTCGCGGATGTCCCAGCGGCCGCCCATCACGAAGTCGTTGTCGAGCAGCTCGTTCGGGATGTCCCGCTCGACCGGCGGCACGTCGTCGCCCTGCGCGTCGCCGACGTAGATCCACACCAGCCCGAGCCGCTGCTCGACGGGGTACGTCGTCACGGAGACCTTGTTGTTGATCGGCGAGTCCGGCCCGTCGGTCAGCGCCGCGCACATCCGGCCGCTGTCGAGCTCGTAGGTCCAGCCGTGGTACGGGCAGCTGATCGTGCCCTCGTACTGGCGCCGGCCCAGCGACAGCGGCACGCCGCGGTGCGGGCAGCGGTCGTGCAGGCCGAAGATCTCGTCCTTCTCGCGGACCAGCACGATCCGCTCCCCCAGCAGCTCGACCGGGACCGGCTTCTTGCCGACCTGCTCGGCCCACATCACCGGGTACCAGTAGTCGCGGAAACCGAGCTCCGCGGCGTCGTACCGGGGCCACGACGACCAGTCGTTGCCGTGCTCGTTGGACGCGGCACGCCGACGCGCGCGGGGCCGGCGCTCGCCGGCGGTTCGGCGCGGCGCGGGCGGGGCCTCGCCCGGGGCCCGCCGCCGGGCCGCCTTGCGCTCGGGTGCGTCGGTCGTCGACTGCTCGTTCTCGGTGAGGCTCATCGTCTTTCCTTCCTCCAGGTTCATGTCGTCGCCGGACTCAGATGTCCAGGACGAGCTCGGGCGTGCGGGCCCGGGAGACGCAGACCGCCAGGGCGTCGTCGCTCTCCCCCGGCGCCCGGAACGAGTCGCGGTGGTCGGGTTCGCCCTGCAGGACGCGCACCTCGCACGAGCCGCACACCCCGTCGCGGCAGGCGTTCGCGACGCTGATGCCGACCGTCTCGAGCGCGTCGAGGATGCTCTCGTCGGCGGCCACGTCGACGGTCACCTCGGACTTCGCGCACCGCACCTTCACCGGCGCGGACACCAGCCCGGAGAGGTCCTTGCCCGCGAACCGCTCGACGTTGAGCGCGCCCTCGGGCCACTCCTCGCAGGCGGCCTCGACCGCGTCGATGAGGCCGGTGGGGCCGCAGCAGTAGACCGCCGTGCCCTCCTCGGGGTCGGTCAGGAGGCCGGCGATGTCGAGACGCCCAGCCTCGTCCTCGGGCTGGATCAGGACCCGGTCGCCATGGGTGGCGAGGAGGTCGCGGAAGGCCATCGAGGAGCGGGTCCGGCCGCCGTACACCAGCCGCCACGGGACCCGCTCGGCCTCGGCCTGGCGGATCATCGGCAGGATCGGCGTGATGCCGATGCCGCCGGCGATGAACAGGTAGCGCTTGGCCGGCACCAGCGCGAAGTGGTTGCGCGGACCGCCGACCTCGACCAGGTCGCCCGGACGGGCCTCGTCGTGGATGTAGCTCGAGCCGCCCCGCGACTGCGGCTCGGCGAGCACCCCCACGACGTATCGGTCCCGGTCGGCGGGGTCGCCGCACAGCGAGTACTGGCGCACCACGTCGGGCAGGCCAAGGTCGATGTGCGCCCCCGGCGTCCACGCGGGCAGGATCCCGCCCTCCGGATCGACGAGCTCGAGGCTCAGCACGCCGTCGGCCTCGACCCGCATCGCGCGGATCATCAGGTCCAAGACGCCCTCGTCGTCCCAGTTGGTCATGTCACTACTCCGCTTCTCACCCAACGTTGTCTGGCATGGGCGATCAGCGCGGCGGATGCGGCCGCGGCGATCGCGATGACGTACCAAGCCGGTCCGTAGCGGCCGGAGCCGGCGACGGCGGCGAACAGGAGCGGCCCGCACACGCCGCCGAAGAAGACGCCGCCCTGGGTCAGTCCGGTGACGGCGGCGATGCTGTGCGGGCGCGCCTGCGTGACGCTCAGGTTGAACAGTCCGTTCCAGCCCCAGCCGAGGCCGTAGGCGGCGAGCGCACCGACCAGGAAGCCCCAGCCCGAGCCGGTGCCCAGCAGGACGTAGCCGAGGGCGCCGCCGGCGAGCATGGACCCCACGGCGCGCAGCGAGTCGGCGCCCTCGTGGCGCCCGCCGGTCCACGAGGCGAGCACCCGGGCCACGATGCAGGTCAGGCTCCCCGCGATCTGCACCGCTCCCACGACCTGCGGGGAGACCCCGGCGTGCTGACCGGTGACGGCCAGGAACGACGGCAGCGTCGTCGCCGCGACGGAGCCCAGGAAGGCACCGCCGACCAGCGCCGCCACCAGCGGCGCTCCGCCGACCGGCACCGGCGTCGTACCGGGCACGGCCGGGCCGGCCGGGAGCCGCGGCGCGCGGGCCACGGCGTCGCGCCCGAACGGGATGGCCAGCTGGACCGCCGCGACCAGGACGGCGACCGCCCAGACGGCCGCCCGCCACGAGCCGGTGCCACCTACCGCCGCGAGCAGCGCACCGGCGATCAGGGTCGCGGCCGGGATGGCGGACTGCACCGCGCCGAAGGCGATCGCCCGCACCCGCCCGGGGCCGATGCCCGAGAGGATCTGGTTGGACGCCGGCTGCACGAGGGAGTTGGGGATCCCGATGAGGGTCAGCGCGATGACGACAGCGGCCGCGTCCCCGGCGAGCGCGACGCCGACCAGCCCGAGCATGCTGCCGAGCGCGGCCAGGCGCAGCGCGACCAGCGGACCGCACCACGCCACGAACCGGCCCGAGAACGGCGAGAGCAGCGCCGACACCGCGTAGTAGCCGGCGACCGCCGTGGCGACGTCGCCCGCCCCGAAGGCCATGGTCCGGCCCATCTGGATCGCGAGCGTGCCGACCAGGAAGGGCGGCACCGAGACCGCCACGAGCGTGCCGAGCACCCCGGCGACGGCGCGGACGCCTGTCGTCGTGCTCGGTTCGATCGTGCTGGTCATGGTCCGACCCCTTTCCGTACGCTGTACCGTACATGAAAGGACGGCGTGAGGGGAAGGCTTCGTCGCCCTCGGTCCGACCTCAGCGCAGGTCGGACAGGAGACGGATCAACCCGCGCGGCGTGAGGCCGGCGATCAGCTCGCCGGGCAGCGCCGTCCAGCAGGCGTCACCGTCGAAGAGCACGCCGAGCTTGCGGGCGACGACCTCCGCCGGGTCGACGTCGCGCCGCAGCGGCTCGCGATGTCGCACGACGTCGCCCGCTGCCGAGGTCACGACGAGCCCGACCGCGTCGGCCGACGGGACCGGCACCAGCCTCAGCTCACCCGCGAAGGCGGTCGCGGGGTCGGCGGCGCGGAAGTACCGGACATCGCGCTCGCGTCCCCGGGCGACGGCCCCGACCGAGTAGGCCAGGCTCGCTGCCGCCTCGGGCGGACCGTCCACGACGCGATCGGTCGAGATGTAGGCCGTCATCGTGGCGGGCAGGGTCACCTCGATCGCGGAGGCGGCGCCGATCACCGGGCGGCCGGACCGTTCCGCGAGCCCCACCAGGCCGCGGATCACCGCCTGCAGCGGGGTCGAGCAGGGGAACTCCTTGTGCATCCCCTCGACGATGCGAGGTGGATCGTCGACCGCGCCGTCGACCGCACCGTCGACCGCCCCGGCCACCGGTACGGCGAAGGCGCGGCGGGCGGGCCCGTCGAGGAGTGTGGGTGAGGCGCGCAGGCCGGCCGCGGCGCGCACGGCCGCCTGCAGGCCCGCGGCCGCCACGTCGCCGAGGAGCACGTAGTGCCCGTCGGCGAAGACGTCCTCGCTCAGCAGACCGCCGGCCGACGCGGTCGCCAGCGCCAACGCCTGGACCGTGCGCTCCGTATCGAGGCCGAGCAGGCAGGAGGCCGTCATCGCGGCGCCGAGGCGTCCCGCCACGGCACCCGGCCACCAGGAGGCCTGGTAGAGCCGGGGCCCGCCCAGCAGGCCGGCCGCGACCGCGGTGACCTCGTAGCCCGCCGCGATCGCGGCGAGGACGTCGCGGCCGCCGACGTCCGCCCGGGCGCCGAGGTGCACGGCGAGCGGAACCACCGCGGCGCCGGGCACGGTGCCCGACCCGGGGTGGACGGCATCCAGCTCGTCGACATGGACCGCCGTGACGTCGGCGACCAGTGCGTCGGTCCGGCTCCGCCGCACTCCCGGCGCCCCCAGGGGCGTCCAGGCCTGGTCGGTGTCGACCGGCTCCTGGGAGTCGAGCAGGCGGCCCACGGTGGGGTGGCCGGCGCCGACCACCAGGCAGGCCAGGGTGTCGGCGCTCAGCAGCGCCGCGGCCCGGACCACGTCGCCCTCGCCCGCCCGCGCCGAGGCGGCGACCGCCGTACCGCGGTGGGCGAGGACCTCGAGCGTCGACGCGGCCATCAGCGGGCGGGCACCCCGAGCACCTCCACGCCGACCGCCTCGACGAGGTCGTGCGGCAGGTCGTAGGACCCGACGTGCTGGATGAAGACCGACGTGGCGCCGGCCCGCTCCACCAGGTCGAGCTTGGCCGCGATCTCGGCAGGGGTGCCGAACAGGCAGAACTCCTGGGCGAACCTCACCGCGTCGTCGTCGCTGATCCACTCGCCGCAGACCTCGACCGCGTGGTCCCAGTCCTCGGCGTGCACGAGGTCCGGGTAGACACCCGGGATCTCAGCCGGAACCTCGGCCTCGATGCCGGCGGCCTGCAGGGCGGTCCTGCCGCCGCGCTGGGCGATGCCGGCGCAGATCGGCTTGAGGATGCGGGCGTCGCGCTCGATGTCGTCCGTCACCTTGGCATGCGCCGAGACGATGATCTTCACGTCCGCGGGCGCCTTGCCGGCTTCACGAGCACCGGCCTCGACGAGGCCACGCGAGCGGGCGACCGCCGACTCCGAGACCCCGCTGAGCAGGATCGCGCCGTCGGCGATCTCCCCGGCCAACTGGAGGTTGCGCGGGCCGCTCGCGGCGAGGAGCACCGGCACTCCCGGATGCGGGTCACGCATCCGGGAGCTGACCGGACCGAAGTCGACCGTGTCGCCGGCGAGGACGGAGCGGATCACGTCCACCCCCGCCCGGAGCTCGGCCTGGCGGCTCGACCTGAGGCCGACCGGGTCGACGGAACTGTGACCCACGCCCAGGCCCAGGTCGAAGCGGCCGGGCGCGGCCTCGCCGATGGTCCGGGTCAGACCCGCCACGACGCTGGGGTGCCGCGTGACGACGTTGCTGACCGCGGTGCCGATCCGGATCGACTCCGTCTGCAGGGCCACGGCGTAGGCCGTGAGGAAGGCGTCGCGCCACAGCATCTGCGAGTCGGGCAGGAAGACCTGCGCGAACCCGAGCTCCTCGGCCCGGCGGGCCAGCCGGGCCACCTCGGTGGCCGGAGCGCAGGGAGGCAGCCGGATGCCGATCGGCAGGCTCATGCGAGCGCGCCGCCCCGCCCGAAGAACTCGCGGGCCTCCTTGTTGAAGCGATCCGCGTGCTCGTGCTGCGGCCAGTGCCCGCACTCGCCATAGATCTCCAGCTCCGAGCCGGGGATCGAGGCGTGCATGCGCTCAGCCTCGGGTACGTCGCCGAACGGGTTCTCCGCGCCCCACACGATGCGGGTGGGCGCCTTGATGCGGCCCATCTGCTCGGGCGAGAGGAGGTCCTCGACGCGGTTCTCCATGGTCTGCAGACACAGCAGGCGATCGATCCTGGCCACGAACTCGGGGCGGTGGTAGATCGCGTGCCGAACCTCGACGAGCTCCTCGGACACATTGGCCGGGTCGAACATGAGCAGCTCGAGGCGCTGGCGGGTCAGCGCCACGTCGTCGCTCTCGACCGCGGCCCGGGTGCTGGTGCGGATCCGCTCCATGACCGGCGGGTTCGCGACCGTGCCGCCGGGGGCGACCAGGATCAGGCTGCCGACACGCTCGGGGTGGTCGGCTGCCAGCCGGCCGGCGACCCAGCCACCCAGCGACTCCCCCACGAAGTGCGCCTTGGCGATGCCCTGGGCGTCCATGTAGGCGAGCACATGCTCGACGTAGCGCGGGATACGGTAGTCGGCATCCGGGCCCTCGGTGTAGCCGTGCCCGACCATGTCCACGGCGTGGCAGTCGAACTCGTCGGACAGCACGGTCAGGTTGCGGACGAAGGCCTCGAGGTGCCCACTCGTCCCGTGCAGCATGATGACGGGGTCGCCGGCGCCGGCCCGCACGTAGCGGGTGCGCAGTCCGCCCGCCTCGATGAAGCCGTGGCGGTAGTCCGTCGTGCTCAGCTGGGTCCACAGGGTCATGCTCGGTCTCCTTCGTCGAGCGGCTCGTAGAGAGCCACTGCCATTCCGGTCAGCCATTCGTCCATCGGGGCGTAGGCCAGGGTGGTGCCGCGGCCGGCGCCGACGGCGGCCGCCATGGCGATCCAGGAGCGCACCTCCTGGGCGCCGTTGCCGGCCTCCTTCTCGATCTCGTCGCTCGACTTCGCGATGGTGCGCGACAGGTCGCCGGCCGCGAGCTGCTCGAGGAAGTCCGCGTCGAACGCGGGATTGAGCTGGGCGGGAGCGGCGCGGATGATCTCGCGACGCCGGACCTCGAACTCCTTCCACTGCTCGCGGCCGTTGAGCCAGGCCTCCACGAGGAAGCGGTCGTCGTCGGACAGCGTCTGCGACCAGTCGGGCCAGGGCAGCCGGTGCGAGAGGCCGCCGGACGCGATGACGACGATCCGCTTGTCCTGCCCGTCGGTCTCCAGCGCGGTGCGCAGCGTCCGACCGACGGCCTCGGCCCGCGCGAGCGAGATCAGCGGCGGCGCGAACATGTTGAGCACGATCGGCACGATCGGCACGTCGAGCGCGGGCACCAGGTGCTGGAGGCCGTGCGTGATGCCGTGGTCGACGGTCAGCCGCAGCGAGAACGCCGGGTCGAACGAGCTGTCGACCAGCGTGTCCACGACGTGCTTGGCCAGCTCCCGGTCGACCGGGAGCGGGCCGGACGGAGTCTGGGCCTCGCCGGCCCCGATCACCTCGGCGACGCCGACCGTGATCGACGGCATCAGGTCGAGGAAGAGCCCGCGGAAGTGGTTGCTGCCGATGACGACGACGGCGTCCGGCCGGGCTGCCGCGATGGCGTCTGCCGCCCGGCCGAGCCCGTCGCGGAACTCGTGGGCGGCCGGCAGGTGGTCGACCTCGTCCCAGTGTGTGTTCATCAGCGTGCTGTGGGATGCCCCCACGCCCAGCACGATCCGGCTCATGGCACCACTCCTTCAGTCGCGTACAGTGTACGGTACTAAGGATTCGACGTCGACAGTGCGATGTCGGAAGGCTCGAACCCGTTGCACGGGTTGCGCTCCTGCGGGCAGGCCGAGACCGCGACGAGCAGCGACCGCTCCGCACGCAGGTCGATGTGGTCGCCCGCCCGGCTGGTCGGCAGCACGATCTCCAGGCCTCCGTCGGGACCGATCGCGATGTTCATGAACAACGAGGCGATCGCGTCCAGCTCCAGCTCCGCCGGACCCGCGATGTGCCCGGCAAGGCTCTCGACCAGGTTCTCCCGGCAGCTCCCTCCCTCCGGGCTGCCATAGCGGAACTCGTTGGTCTCGGCGCTGCAGCAGCCACCGCCGAACCAGTGCACGCCGACGGTGTCCTCGACCACCGTCGCCAACGGACGGGCCGCCTTCGAGTAGATCACGTGACCATGGGTGATCCGGGTGGTCCGGTTGAGGAGCTGCGTGTAGATGCACGACATCTGGTCGTGCGGATCGTCGACGGGCATCAACACCACATCCGCCGCCTGCCGGCCGGCGAGGTCCTCGATCCGCAGCACCTCACCGGCCTCCACGACGAACGCCGGCACGAACGAGCGTGCCGGCACCACCGTGTCGATCACGAGGTCACCGACTCCAGGACGTGCTCGGCCAGGCCGGCGACCGCGTCCAGCTTCCAGCCGTTGCCGGGCAGCGGGTGCGCCTCGCGGTCCAGCTCACGGTCGAGCACCTTGCGCAGCTGGGCGGCCGTCGGCGCCGTACGCCCCCGCAGCCACTCCTCCGCCTCGACGGCACGCCACGGCACGGGCGCGATCGCACCCAGCGCGATCCGCGCGTCACGCCAGGTCCCCGACGCGTCGATCTCCGCCGAGATCACGGCCGACGCAGTGGCGAAGTCACCGGTGTAGAGGTTGAGCTTGCGGAAGGCGCTGCGGCGCTTGCAGGCCGCAGCGGGAATCACGATCTCCACGACGACCTCGTCGGGGCGCAGGGCCGTCTCGCCGGGACCGGTGAAGAACTCCCCGATCGGCACCGTGCGGTGGCCGTTCGACGTGCTCAGCTCGACGCGCGCGTCGAGCGCGGTGAACACCGTGGCCAGGTCGGACGGGGTGACCGCCTGGCAGCGGTGGCCGTCGATGACAGCGTGCTGGAACCGGTGGTCACCCATCACGGCGTAGCACGGGCTGGTCACGCCGTTGCGCTTGTAGCAGGGGAATCCGCTGCGGAAGAACCAGCAGCGCTTCTCCTGCAGCAGGTTGCCCGCGACCGTCGCGACATTGCGGATCTGTGCGGAGGCGATCGAGTCGACGGCGTCCGCGATCGCCGGGATCCGCTCACGCGTCGCCTCCGCGAGCTCGGTCAGCGTCAGCGCCGCGCCGATGCGCAGCGAACCGTCGTCGGGCCACGTCACACCACGGAGCGTCATCACGCTGCGCGTCGAGATCAGCACCGTCGACGGGGACGCCTCACGACGCCGCTCCACCAGCGCGTCGCTGCCGCCACCGATCACCTGCGCGCCCTCGGCCGCGGCCTTCAAGATCACCGGTAGGTCGTCCGGGGCGCTGATCGAGGTCACGCTCTCCGGGTCACCGACACCGCTCCCGACACCGTGGCCGAGCTTCGTGCCCCAACGGTGCAGCAGGTGGTGCAGGCCCAGCGGATAGAGCCAGCGGAGCAACGCGATCCACCAGCGGTCGGGACGCCGCCAGATCCGGTGCCGGCGACGCCGGCCCTCCTTCTCGGCGAGCGCGGTGATCACCTTGTCGGGCGTCAGCGGCAGCTCACGGATGCGCACCCCCACCGCGTCGTGCACGGCATTGGCCAGCGCCGCACCCGGCGGGATGATCGACATCTCCCCCACGCTCTTGGCGCCGTACGGGCCCGCGGGATCGTGCGCGTTGACGATGACCGGACGCACCGACGGCACGTCCGCGGAGCGCGGCATCGCGTAGTGCAGGTAGCTGGTGTTGACGATCCGGCCGCCCTCGCGCACCAGCTCCTCGCCGAGCGCCGCGCCGATCCCCATCACCGCCCCGCCGGCGATCTGCCCCTCGACCGCGGTCGGGTTGATCGCCCGGCCGACGTCGTGGGCCGCCACGTAGTCGAGCAGCTCGACGGCGCCGGTACGACGGTCCACCTCGACATAGGCGCCGTGGGCGGCGTAGGCGTAGGTCGGCGAGAGGTTGGCGGTCGACTTCCCCGGCGCGAGAGGCTCGGTGCCCTCGAGCAGGTAGATCGTCTCGTGGGAGAGCATGCCGTCCACGGCGTCATCGCTGAGCCGGACCAGGTCGCCGAGCGCGACGGCGTCGTCCGCCCCGACCGCCTGGCCGTCGCGCAGGACGACGTCCTGCGTACCGAGCTTCGCACGCGCCAGGTCGCGCAGCCGCTCGGCCACCTCGGAGGCCGCCTTGCCGACGGAGGAGCCGGTCATGTGGGTGCCGCGCGAGGACCAGGCGCCGAGCTCGAAGGGCGTCCGCTCGCTGTCCATCGACAGCACCTCGACGTCGGCGAGGTCGACCCCCAGCTCGTCGGCGGCGATCTGAGCCAGGATGGTGCTCTGGCCGGTGCCCGCGTCGGAGCCGCCGTACCGGACCCGGACCCGGCCGTCGTCGAAGACGTCGATCGCGGCGTCGCTGCGGTTGGCCAGGTCGTAGGCATAGGCGCCGCTGCCGTGGCTGCCGGCGGCGACGCCGACGCCGCGATCCGGGCGGGGATCGGCGCGGCGGCGATCCCAGTCCAGCTCGGTGCGCACCGCGTCGAGACAGTCGGCGAGGCGGGCGGTCGTCACGTCGTAGCCGCACAGGGTGGTCGCGTACTCGCGGTTGACGTTGCGCAGCCGCATCTCCAGCGGGTCGAGCCCCAGACGGTCGGCGAGCTCGTCCAGCTGCGACTCCGCCGCGAGCGAGACCTGCGGCGTGCCGTATCCCCGGAACTGCCCGCCGGGCTGCGTGGCGGTGTCGATCAGGCGAGCCTCCACGAGCGCGCCGTCCGGGCGGTACATCGACCCGAGGGTGATCGCACCGACCCGCATCACGGAAGGGCCCATGTGGTTGTAGGACCCGTTGTCGACGCGGATGTCGCTCTCGTAGAGCCGGACCAGGCCGTCCTTGTCGACGGACGTGCGCAGCCAGGTCTCGAAGCGGTGTCGCGGCTTGTTGGCCCCGAGCTCCTCCTCGCGGGTCAGGCTCAGCAGCACCGGCCGGTTCGCCTTGCGGGAGAGCGCCGCGGCCAGCACCTCGTGCTCGGATGCCTTGGACTTCGAGCCGAACCCGCCGCCGGTGGCGATCTCGCGGAAGATCACCTGGTCGTGCTCGAGCCCGAGCAGCTGGGAGACCTCCTTGCCGATGAACCACGGCGCCTGGGTCGAGGTCCACAGCTCGACGGTGCTGTCGGCCTGGTTCCACCGGGCCAGGGTCGTATTGGTCTCCATGCAGGCGTGGGACACGCTCGGGTAGACGAAGCGGCCCTCGACGGCGGCGCTGGCGCGCGCACGTCCGGTCGCCACATCGCCCCACTCGGTCTGGAACAGGACCGAGACGTTGGGCTCGGCGGTGGTGCGCTCGTGCAGTCGGCGCGCACCGGGGGCCGTCGCCTCGGCGAGAGTCAGCGGGGCCGTGCGCGGGCGGTACCCGACCCGGATCGCGGCGAGCGCCGCGACCGCCTGCACGTAGGTCTCGGCCGCGACGGCGGCCACCTCCTGGCCCACGTGCCGCACCGTGCCGCGCGCCAGCGGCGGGCGGTCGGAGAGGGGCGCGCCGCGGTGGATGTAGACCGCGTCGGGAGCGAAGTCGGCCGCGGTGATCACCGCGACGACGCCGGGCATCCGTTCCGCACGCGACGTGTCCAGGGCCACGATGTCGGCATAGGGATGGGGCGAACGCAGGACCGCCGCGTGGAGAGCGGGCAGGCGCAGGTCGGCGGCGAACAGGGTGCTGCCGTCCGTGCGTGCCGCCCAGTCGTGCGGGCGCTGGGAGGTGCCGACGTAGCTCATGCCGCCCCACCCGCCCGGCGCTCGGCGACCTCGACCACGGCGGCGACGATCGCCTGGTAGCCCGTGCAGCGGCAGATGTTGCCGGACATCTGGTGCCGGACGACCTCGGGGTCGAGGCCGGACCGTGCCGCCTCAGCGCGGAGCAGCGCCGTCGCCCGGACGAGCTGTCCCGGAGTGCAGAAGCCGCACTGGAAGGCGCCCCGGTCGGCGAACTCCTCGCGCAGGTCGCGGATCTCCTCCGCGAGCCCCTCGATCGTCTCGACCTCGCCGGTGACGAGGGCCGCCGGCTCGATGCAGGACATCGTCGCCCGGCCGTCGACCAGCACGGTGCAGGCACCGCACTCGCCCCGCTCACAGGCGATCTTGGTCCCGGTCAGGCCGACCCGCTCGCGCAGCACCGCCGCAAGGGACTCCGCACCCCGGACCTCGACCGCGACCTGCTCGCCGTTGATCTTCAAGCGCTGCATGCCATCCTCCTCACCGCGAACGGACATCGCGACAGCGCGACCCTACCTCGCTTTTCCGTACGTTGTACCGGACACTATGTACGGAACGACCGAGCCGAGGAGTGCCGCATGCCCGAACCGACCCGACACGGTGCCACGGCGGGCACGCCGACGACCACCCACTGGGGCCGCTACCGGGTCCACGTCCGCGACGGGGAGATCACCGGGCTCGCGCCGGCCCCCGGCGACGGTGAGCCCTCGCCGATCGGCCGGTCGCTCGTCGACGGACGGGTCGCGCCGGCCCGGATCCGGGAGCCGATGGTGCGCACCGGCTATCTCGAGCACGGCCCGCGCCACCGGAACAACAACCGCGGCGACGACACCTTCACCCCCGTGCCGTGGGAGCACGCACTGGATCTGGTCGCGCACCAGCTGCGCCGGGTCTACGACGAGCACGGGCCGGCCGCGGTCTACGGCGGCTCCTACGGCTGGGCGAGCGCCGGCCGGTTCCACCACGCGCAGAGCCAGGTGCACCGGTTCCTGAACCTCGCCGGCGGCTACACCGGCTCGACCGGCACCTACAGCTACCACGCCATGCAGCGCATCGTCCCGCACGTGGTCGGCATCGACGCCGAGCGGCTGATGCTCGAACTGCCCTCGTGGGAGCAGGTGGCCGAGCACGCCGAGCTCGTCGTGGCCTTCGGCGGACTGGCGCCCAAGAACAGCCAGGTGAGTCCGGGCGGCGTCCACCGGCACAGCGCGAGCGAGGGCCGTGAGCACTGCCGGGCCGCCGGCGTGCGGTTCGTCAACGTCGGCCCCTGCCGCGACGACCTGCCCGACGCGGACGAGTGGATCGCACCGCGGCCGCACACCGATGTCGCGCTGATGCTGGCCCTCTGCACCCAGATCGTCGACACCGGCCGCCACGACCGCCGGTTCCTGGCCGAGTGCTGCACCGGCTTCGACCGCCTCCACGCCTATCTCGCCGGCCGCGAGGACGGCGTACGCAAGGATCCGGCCTGGGCGGCCGAGATCTGCGCGATCCCGGCCGAGACCATCGTCCGGCTGGCCGAGGAGATCGCCGCCCGGCGCACCCTGATCACCATGAGCTGGTCGATGCAGCGCGCCCAGCACGGTGAGCAGCCCTGCTGGGCGCTGATCGCGCTGGCCGCGATCGCGGGCCAGCTCGGGCACCCCGGCCGGGGTGCCGGTCTCGGGTTCGGGACCCACCACAGCACCGGCCTCGCCGGACTCCGGCACCCCGTCGCGGCGCTCCCCCAGCGTGCCGACCGTGCCCCTGCCTTCCCCGCGATCCCGGTGGCCCGGATCGCGGACCTGCTGCTCTCGCCCGGCGCCGAGATCGACTACGACGGCAGCCGCGTCACCTTCCCCGACATTCGTCTCGTGTACTGGTGCGGAGGCAATCCCTTCCATCACCACCAAGACCTCAACCGGCTCACGACGGCCTGGCAGGTGCCGGAGACCGTCGTCGTCCAGGAGCCGTTCTGGACGGCCACGGCACGCCACGCCGACATCGTGCTGCCGACGACGGTGACGCTGGAGCGCAACGACTTCGCCCACGGCCGGTTCGAGTCGGCGCTGTCGGCGATGCACCGCGCCGTCGACCCGCCCACCGGCGTCCGGCACGACTACGAGATCTTCGCCGCGCTGGCCGGACGCCTGGGATTCGACGACGCCTTCACCGAGGGCCGCACGGCCGACGACTGGGTACGCCACCTCTACGAGGAGACCCGCACTCGACTGGCGGAGGCCGGCGCCGCGATCCCCGACTTCGCCGCGTTCTGGCGTGCCGGCGAGACCGTGCTGACCGACGACCCGGCCGCCCGCCGTCCGGCCGGTGCCCTGGAGCTGCTGCGCCGCGACCCCGTCGCCCATCCCCTGCCCACGCCCAGCGGCCGGGTGGAGCTCTTCAGCGAGACCGTCGACGGCTTCGGGTACGCCGACTGCCCGGGCCACCCGACCTGGCTGGAGCCCGCGGAGTGGCTCGGCGGTGAGGGCGCGCGACGGCATCCGCTGCACCTGGTGTCGAACCAGCCGGCCACGCGGCTGCACAGCCAGCTCGACCACGGCGCCGTGAGCCGCGAGGGCAAGGTGGCCGGTCGCGAGCCGGTCGCCCTGCACCCCGACGACGCGGACCGGCGCGGCATCGCCGACGGCGACGTCGTCCGCGTCTTCAACGACCGCGGGTCCTGCCTGGCCGGCGCCCGAGTCACGGCGGAGGTGCGCCGCGGCGTCGTCGTCCTGGCCACCGGTGCGTGGTACGACCCGGTCGCTCCGGGCGGTCTGGACCGGCACGGCAACCCCAACGTGCTCACCGCCGACCGGCGTACGTCGGCGCTGGCGCAGGGCCCGGCATCGGGCACGGCACTGGTCGAGGTCGAGGCGTGGTCCGGCCCGGCTCCGGGGGTGGCGAGCTTCCGCCCGCCGGAGCTCGCGGGCCGGCGCCGCTGACCGCGGAACCGGGACCGGTTCAGCCGGACATCTCCCCGCCGGGCGGCCGGCGCTGCTCGCGCGCGGTGCGCAGCTGGCGCGCCAGACCGAGGGCCGAGGTCTTGACCGCCGCGGCGAGCTGGGGCATCCGGTAGGCCGAGACGGGCACGGAGATCGACATCGCCGCGACGGCGACGCCCTGCACCAGCACCGGCGCCGCGACGCACTCGCGGCCGACGGTGGCCTCCTCGCGCTCGAAGGCCAGGCCGGTGGCGCGGACCTCGGCCAGCTCCCGCTCCAGTCGCTCCGGGTCGACGATCGACTGGTCGGTGATCGCCCGCAGCGGCCGCTCCAGGTACTCGACCCGCACCTCCTCGGCACTGAACGCCAGCAGCGCCTTGCCGATCCCGGTGCACCCCAGGGGGAGGCGGCCGCCCACCCTCGACGGAAGCCCGAGATCGGAGTGCCCGTGGATCTTCTCGACGTAGACGACGTCGGCCCCTTCCCGGACGCCGAGGTGGACCGTCTCGTGGGTCGCCATGAACAGGTCCTGGAGGAAGGGACGGGCAGCCACGCGCAGCTCCTGCTCCACGGAGACCAGACTGCTGAGCTCGAACAGCCCGATGCCCAGCTGATAGCCGCCGTCCTCCTGCGCGAGCAGCCGCTGCTCGACCAGACTGCCGGCCAGCCGGTGCACGGTCGACAGCGGCAGGGACGTGCGCCGCGCAAGCTCGGAGAGCCGCAGCTGCTGGGTCCCGCCGTCGAACGCACGCAGGATGCGCAGACACTTGTCCAGCATGGTCGGCTGACCGCGAGCTTCCTTCCGCTCCACGGAACTTCCCTTCTCTACGTCTTCGGAGGGGGACCGTGGCGGCCCGGCCGGCGCCGGCAGACGCTGCCACCCACCGGAAATGTTTCATCTCGGAAAAGTTTCCCGGGCGGGCTCCCATTCCGTCGCTGGGAACTGTACCGTACGTCGTACGCAAGTGCTCGCCGTCACAGCGGCAGCCCCGCGACACAGGACGCGGACGCGAACCGAAGGGAATGACACATGACGACTTCGCTCGAGCCGACACAGGTCGAGGACCGTGTTCCCGCGCGCACGATCCTCGACGTCAGCGAGCTCCGCAAGAGGTACGCTCCGGACCGCCCCCTCGTCTGCGACGGCCTCACCTTCCAGGTGCGGGAGGGCGAGTTCGTCGCCATCATCGGGCCCTCCGGGTGTGGCAAGTCGACCCTGCTGCGGATGATGTCCGGCATCCTCAAGCCGACGTCGGGCACGGTGAGCCTGCACGGGCGCACGATCAGCAAGCCCCCGCCGGAGATGGCGCTGGTCTTCCAGGACTACACCCGCTCGCTCTATCCGTGGCTCACCGTCGAGCGCAACGTGCGCTTCCCGCTCGCCAAGGACAAGTCGCTCTCCAAGGCGGAGAAGGCCGAGCGGGTCGCGCGCGCCCTGGACAACGTCGGGCTCACGGGCTTCGAGTCCTACCACCCCGGCGCCCTGTCCGGCGGCATGCAGCAGCGCGTCTCGATCGCCCGGGCACTGGCCTTCCAGCCGCAGATCCTGCTGCTCGACGAGCCCTTCGCCTCCGTGGACGCCCTCACCAAGGAGGGACTCGAGGACACCCTGCTCGACGTACGCGACCGGATGCAGGACGCCGGAAAGACCATGCTGATGGTCACCCACGACATCGACGAGGCCATCTACCTGGCCGACCGGATCGTGGTGCTGAGCAAGCCGCCGTGCAT
Organism: Nocardioides sp. LHD-245; assembly: GCF_030929495.1. Classification (GTDB taxonomy): domain Bacteria; phylum Actinomycetota; class Actinomycetes; order Propionibacteriales; family Nocardioidaceae; genus Nocardioides. The sequence goes on from NZ_JAVFWN010000002.1 coordinate 56,941, forward strand.
GGTCGCCGAGGAGCTGGTCATCGACCTGCCGAAGCCGCGCAACCAGATCGAGACGCGCAGCCACCCGGAGTTCCTGCGGATCCGGGCGCACATCCACGACGTCATGGGACTCACCGACCAGCGCCGCGGCGCCGGCGGCTCCCCGGCGACCCACGGAAAGGGCCACTGAAAGAGACATGAGGAAAGCAGGTCACACCATGCGCAACCACAAGACGACGAGCGGACTGGTCGCACTCGCCTTCGCGGCCTCCGCCGTCCTGAGTGCCTGCGGAGGAGACTCGGGCGGCTCCGAGGTGACGACCAATGAGGACGGCACCGCGAGCATCACCATCGCCACGGTGGGGTCGGACTCCGGCTCCCAGGCCTTCATCGGCGAGAAGGAGGGCTTCTTCGAGGACCACGGCCTGGACGTGAAGGTCAAGATCGTCGCCAACGTCCCGGAGCTCGCGGCCGCGGTCGAGTCCGGCGACGCCCAGTTCGCCCTGACCTCGCCGACGTCCATCGCCTCCGCCAAGGCGGCCGGCGTCGACTTCACCATCGTCGCGGGCGCCGCCGTCTACACCAAGGACAACCCCGGGGTGTGGATCATGGTGCCCGAGGGCAGCTCGATCACCTCGCCGAAGGACCTCGACGGCAAGTCGGTGGCGGTCAACGCGCTCAACACCATGCCGCACCTGTCAACGCTCGCCACGCTCGAGGACGCGGGCGTCAAGGTCGACGCCAAGTCGCTCGAGGTCGTCACCTTGGACTTCACCCAGGTCGGCCAGGCCTTCGAGAGCGGCCAGGTCGACGCGGCGACCGTGACCGCGCCGTTCAACTACCAGATCGAGGGCGACGGGCTGGGCCGCGCGATCGCGTCGCCGTACGACGCCGTCAACGACGGCAAGGACTTCTACAACACGATCTGGTTCGGCCAGGGCTCGCTGGTCGAGAAGCAGCCCGAGGTGGTCGAGAAGTTCCAGGACGCACTGCGCGACACCAACGCCTGGGCCAACGACCCGGCCAACGAGGCCGAGCGCAAGGGGATCCTGCAGGAGTACACGGACCTGGCCGACGACATGCTCGACGGTCTCCAGCTGCTGCAGTTCGGTGACGACGTCACGCCCGAGCTGATCCAGCCGGTCATCGACATCATGGAGCACTTCGAGGTGCTCCCCCGGCCGATCGAGGCCGACGACATCATCGCCGACGTCAAGTGATCCGCGTGCCGGTGGAGGCCTCGGGCCTCCACCGGCACCGATCGGCAACGACACGAGCTGGCCGACGGCCGGAGGGATTGAACGATGAGCACCACCACCGCTGAGCGGGTCGACGCACCCGGCGCCGACCGACCGGGCACCACCGCCCGCCGCAGACGACCGACCCGACGGTGGCGCTCCGTCGTCAACCTGCGCGGTCTGGTGTTCGCGATCGGCCTGGTGCTGCTGGTGGAGCTGCTCACCGCGACGGTCGTGACGTCGGTCTACGTACCGCGCCCCTCCGAGATCGGCGGCGCTCTGGTCTCGGAGCTGCAGCGGGGCGACCTGATGAGCGGCATCGGCATCACCCTGGGCGCCTATCTCCAGGGTCTGGCGATAGCAGCCGTCGCAGGCGTCGTCCTGGGCGCCGCGCTGGGCGCCTCCGACCTGGCCTACAACGCCTTCCGGATCCTCATCGAGTTCCTCCGGCCGCTGCCCTCCGTGGCCCTGATCCCGTTCTCGATCCTGCTGCTGGGCGTCGGCACCACCACGACCGTGGCCATGATCGTCTTCGCGTCCTTCTGGCCCATCCTGTTCAACACCTACTACGGCGTGCGCGCCGTCAACCCGGTCGCGATCGAGTCGGCGCGGATCTTCGGGCTGAACCGGCGCCAGGTCTTCTTCCGGGTGCAGATCCCGAGCGCGGCGGTCAACATCGCAGCGGGCATCCGGATCAGCTCAGCGATCGCGCTGATCCTCGTGATCACCGTCGAGATCCTCACCCGGAGCGGCGGCCTCGGCTACTACATCGTCCGGATGCAGGTGGCGATCCGCACCGAGGACATGTACGCCGGCATCTTCGTGGTCGGCGTGATCGGCTACCTCGTCGCGCTGGCGGTGGCCGGGCTGGAGCGACGCGTCATCTTCTGGAACTCCGACATCCGAGAGGGCGGTGACCGATGATGCGGTCGGCACTCACGACCCGCGTGCTGCCCTGGGTGGCGCCGCTGCTGCTGCTCGTCGTCTGGGAGTACGCCGGACGCCACACCACGAGCATCTACCTGCCGCCCGCCAGTGACGTGGCCAAGGCGCTGCGCGAGGACTGGATGTGGGAGCACACCACCCGGGATCTCCTCCCCAGCCTGAAGCGGTTCGCCCTGGGCTACCTCGCGGGGAGTGCGCTGGGCATCCTGGTCGGGCTGGCCATCGGCTCCTCGCGACGGGTCGCGCAGTACACCGGCCCCACCCTGGAGTTCCTGCGCGCGCTCCCGGCGGTCGCGGTCATGCCGGTCGCGATCCTGCTCTTCGGACTCGGCGACGGCATGCGGATCTCGATCATCGCCTTCGGCGTGCTGTTCCCCGTGCTGGTGAACACCGCCGCCGGAGCGCGCAGCTGCCGCCAGGAGCGGATCGACGTCGCCGAGATGTTCGGTCTCAGCCGGCTCCAGGTGATCCGCCGGGTCATCCTGCCGTCGGCGGTGCCGATGATCTCGGCCGGCCTGCGCGTCGGGCTGCCGATCGCCCTGATCATGATGGTCGTCTCCGAGCTCGTGGGAGGCAAGAACGGCATCGGCTTCTACCTCACACAGGCCCAGTCGCTCTTCGACATCGCGGGCATGTTCTCGGCGCTCGTCATCCTCGGCGTCCTCGGCAACCTGATCAACTGGCTCTACGTCCGCGTCGAGACGCAGCAGCTGCACTGGGGCGCTCACCTCTAGCAGCCGAAGTCGGACCCGCCCGGTGCCCCGTTGTCGTACTGTGTACGACAACACCGGCGCGAGTGCCTGCCGCCGCCAGCAGAGGAGACAGGGAAGACGTGACCACGACAGCCAAGGCCGGGTCCAAGGGCCGCCGCAGCGGGAGCCGCGGCAAGATCAGCCGAGAGGCGATCGTGGCCGCTGCGCTCGAGGTCTCCGACTCCAGCGCGGGTCTGGACGCCGTGACCGTGCGCAGCCTGGCCACCAAGCTCGGCACCGGCACCATGACGCTCTACGGCTACTTCCGCAGCAAGGACGAGATCCTGGACGCGATGGCCGACCACGTGATGAGCGGGATCGAGTTGCCGCCCGTGGAGGACGAGACCCCCGAGCAGGCGCTGCGCGTCGTGGCCCAGGCCTTCGTGAAGCTGATGACCGAGCACCCGAGCGTCTCGTGGCTGCTCTCCTCGCGGGTCACCCGGTCCCACGCGTCCCTGAAGGCGGCCATGGAGGACGTCCTGCGCCGGCTGGTCGACGCGGGCATCCCCGCCGAGACCGCGGTGCGCTGCTACGGCCTGCTCATCCAGTTCGCCCTGGGATTCGCCGCCTACCAGGCTCCCCGCCAGTGGGGCGCGGCCAGCGGCGAGGACGGCGCCGAGCTGCGTCGCCAGCAGCAGCACTACTGGGCCGGCCTGCCGGCCACCGAGTTCCCGCTGGTCGTGGAGCTGGCTCCCCAGCTGGTGATGCTGCCGACCGAGGAGCAGTTCGACTGGGGCGTGGAGCTCCTCGTCGACGTGCTTGCACGGGCGCTGGAGCGCGAGACGCAGCGCTCCTGACCCGTTGCTCGTTTCGTACGGCACCCCGTACGCTGTACGAAACGAGCGAGAGGGTCCCTGTGAGCATCGGTTTCGGCACCGCGGCGCGCGTCGGCCACCTGTACCCCTCCGGCGGCCTGTGCGACTACGAGATCCAGTTGATGGCGCCCGCGGGGGTCCAGTTCCTCACCACGCGGATGCCCTTCCGGCGTACCGGCGTCGCCGACGACCTCGCCCTGGCCGAGGGCCTGGAGACGCACGCCGGCCTGCTCGCCGACGCGGCGGTCGACCTGATCGCGTTCAACTGCACCGCGGCGAGCATGCTGCTCGGGCCGGCTCGGGTCAACGAGCGGATCACCGCGGCCACCGGCATCCCCAGCGTCACCACGATCGAGGCCGTCCTCGAGGCGCTGGCGCACCTCGACGCGCGGCGCATCGTGCTGCTCGACCCCTATCCACGCGAGGTCGAGGACGCCGAGGTCGCTCATCTCGCCGCGGCCGGCCACGAGGTCGTCGCCCGTGGCGGTCCCGAGTGCGCGACCCCGGTGGAGCAGGGCTGCCTGCCCCCCGAGGAGTGGCGCCGGATCGCGCGCGCCGTCGATGCGGGCGACGCGGACGCCGTCCTCATCAGCTGTGCCGGCGCCCAGGTGGCGACCAGCATCGCGGAGATCGAGAGCGCGCTGGGCATCCCGGTGGTGGCCAGCAACCAGGCGCTGCTGTGGAAGGTCCTGCGCCTGCTCGACCTTCCCGCGCCGGGGCCCGGCTACGGCCGGCTACTGAACGAGGAGTCCTGAGACATGTCCGATGAGCAGAGGTCCGATGAGCAGAGGCCCGGGCCGCCGGCCGTCGTGAAGGGCTACGCCGACTCCCGGTTCGGCCAGCTGCACTACGTCGAGTGCGGATCGGGCGCGCCGGTGCTCCTGCTGCACCAGACGCCACGCTCGTGGGACGAGTACCGCGACGTGCTCCCCCTGCTGGGCGCGAACCGGCGCGCGATCGCCATGGACACCCTCGGTTTCGGCGCCTCGGTCCGCCCGTCCGAGCCGTTCCGCGTCGAGCTGTTCGCCGACGCTGTCGAGGACCTGATCGACACACTCGGACTGACCGGCGTCAGTCTGGTCGGGCACCACACCGGCGGCGTCGTCGCGATCGAGGTCGCCGCCCGTCGCGGCGAGGCGATCGAGGCCCTGGTCCTCTCCGGCGTCCCGTACGTCGACGCGCCGCGGCGCGCCCGGGTCGCCGGAGCGCCACCGATCGACCACGTCACGCCCGCGGCCGACGGCAGCCACCTCGGCGAGCTGTGGAACCGGCGCCGCGGGTTCTACCCGAGCGACCGGCCCGACCTGCTGGCTCGCCTGGTCGCCGACGGCCTGCGCGTGATCGACCGGGTCGAGGAGGGCCACCGGGCGGTCAACGCCTACCGGATGGAGGACCGGATCCGGCTCGTCCGGAGCCGCACCCTCGTCCTGTGCGGGGAGGACGACAGCTACTCGCTGCCCGACGTCCCCCAGCTGTGCGCCTCGATCCCGGGCGCCGCCTCGGCCGTGCTCCCCGGCACCGGTGTCCCGTCCGTCGACCACCGCCCGGACCTCTTCGCCGCGTCTGTCGCCGCCTTCCTCGACGAGGGAGCGGCGGGCCGGTGAGCACCGATCTTCCGGTCCACTGGCTCAGCCTCGGCGGAACGCTGCAGGCGCAGGGCCACGACCCGCTGGACGTCGACCGGTACTGGCGCACGGGGCGGTCGCTGGCGCCCGAGGAGGTGCTCGCCCCGGTCCGCTCGCTGGTCGGACCGGTCACCGTCGAGGCCGTCACCACCCGCCCCAGTCACGATCTGACGCCGGACGACCTGCTCGCACTGGTGCGCCGCCTGCGCGCCCTCGACCCGGCCGCGATGACCGGCGCCGTGCTCACGCTGGGGTCCAACGGCCTGGAGGAGGTCGCCTTCCTGGCGTGGTTGCTCGGCGCCCCGGTGCCGATCGCGGTGACGGCCTCGATGCGACCACCGACCGCGATCGGCAGCGACGCACTGCCCAACCTCGTCGACGCCGTCACGGTGGCCAGGTCCGCCGGGGTGCGCGAGCACGGCGTGGTCGTGGTCTCCGACGGCGCCGTCCTGCACCCCGCGGAGACGATGAAGAGCCACAGCTCCCGCGTCGACTCCTTCCGGTCCAGTGCGACCCCGCTCGGCGAGGTGCACGCCCGGACGCCCCGTTGGCTCCGACCGGCCCGACCCGGGCCGCTGCGCGATGCGCCGGTCCCGGCCACGCTGGCACCGGTCGAGATCGTCACCACCTACCTCGGCGCCGACGGCGCGGCGGTGCGCTCGGCCGTCGAACGGGGGGCACGGGCGGTCGTCTCCGCCGGGACCGGCGCGGGGTTCCCCACGAGCGCCGAGCGACAGGCGCTCGAGGACGCCGCGGCCGCCGGGGTCGTGGTGTGCCAGGCCCAGCGCACGCCGTACGGCTCGGTGGCGGCGACCGCGGGCGCCCTGCTGTGCGCCCGGGAGCTCACGCCGCAGAAGACCCGGCTCCTGCTGTCCGCCGCGCTCGCGGCCGAGCAGCCGCCCGGCGCAGAAGCGCTCCAGCGCCTCCTCGACGACGCGTCACGCTAGCCGCGGCGCTGCCCTCAGCCGCGGGCGGCGACCGGCTCCAGGCGCACGATCACGCCCTTCGACGTCGGGGTGTTGCTGATCTCGGCGACGCTGTCGAGCGGCACCAGCACGTTGGTCTCGGGGTAGTACGCCGCAGCCGACCCGCGCGCAGCCGGGTAGGCGACGGCACGGAAGCCCTCTGCGCGACGCTCCGTGCCGTCGGTCCAGACGCTCACGATGTCGACCGGGTCGCGGTCGGCGATGCCGAGCTCGGCGAGGTCGTCGGGGTTGACCATCACGATGCGGCGGGCGTCGTGGATGCCGCGGTAGCGGTCGTTCATGGCGTAGGGGATGGTGTTCCACTGGTCGTGCGAGCGCAGGCTCTGCAGCACCAGGTGGCCCTTCGGCGCCGTGATCATGTCGAGCTCGTTGCAGGTGAAGACCGCCTTGCCGCTCGGCGTCGGGAAGCGCCCCTCGTTGACCGGGTTGGGCAGCCGGAAGCCGCCCGGGACGGCGACCCGTGCGTTGAAGTCGGCGAACCCGGGCACCACGCGGGCGATCCGGTCGCGGACCAGGGCGTAGTCGGCCTCGAAGTCCTCCCACGGGATGGCGCCGCCCTCCCCCAGGGTGCGGCGGGCCAGCCGGCCGATGATCGCGACCTCGCTCAGCAGGTCCGGCGAGGCGGGCTCGAGCCGGCCACGGGACTGGTGCACCTCGCTCATCGAGTCCTCGACGGTGACGAACTGCTCGCCGGTGGCCTGGACGTCGCGGTCGCTGCGCCCGAGGGTCGGCAGGATGAGCGCGGTCTCGCCGCACACGGTGTGCGACCGGTTGAGCTTGGTCGAGATCTGCACGGTCAGCCGGCAGCCGCGCAGCGCGGCCTCGGTGACGTCGCTGTCGGACATCGCGCGCACGAAGTTGCCGGCGACGCCGACGAACACGCTCGCCTTCCCGTCGCGCATCGCACGGACGCCGGCCACCGAGTCGTAGCCGTGGGCGCGCGGCGGCGCGAAGTCGAACTCCGCGGCCAGGGCGTCCAGGAAGGAGTCGGGCACCCGCTCCCAGATGCCCATCGTGCGGTCGCCCTGGACGTTGCTGTGGCCGCGGACAGGGCACACGCCCGCGCCGGGGCGCCCCAGGTTGCCGCGCAGCAGGAGGAAGCTGACGATCTCGCGGATGGTCGGCACGCCGTGGCGGTGCTGGGTCAGACCCATCGCCCAGCAGACGATGACCTTGCGGGCGCCGAGCACCTCGCGGTGGACCGCCTCGATCTCCTCCCGGGTCAGGCCGGTCGCCGCCAGCACGTGCTCCCAGGTGACGGTGCGGGTATGAGCCGCGAAGTCGTCGTACCCGACGGTGTGGGTGGCGATGAAGTCGTGGTCGAGCACGGTGCCGGGGGCCGCGTCCTCGGCCTCGAGCAGCAGCCGGTTGAGCATCTGGAAGAGCGCGAGGTCCCCGCCCGGCCGGATCTTGAGGAAGAGGTCCGCGATGACGGTGCCCTTGCCGACGACGCCGCGCGGCGTCTGCGGGTTCTTGAACCGGATCAGCCCGGCCTCCGGCAGCGGGTTGACCGCGATCACCCGGCCGCCGTTGCGCTTGGTCTCCTCGAGCGCCGACAGCATCCGGGGATGGTTCGTGCCCGGGTTCTGGCCGACCACGAACACCAGGTCGGACTCGTGGATGTCGTCGAGGGAGACGCTGCCCTTGCCGACACCGAGGGTCTCCCCCAGCCCGGATCCGCTCGACTCGTGACACATGTTCGAGCAGTCCGGCAGGTTGTTGGTGCCGTAGGCGCGGGCGAAGAGCTGCAGCAGGAACGCGGCCTCGTTGTTGAGCCGGCCCGAGGTGTAGAACATCGCCTCGTCGGGCGAGGCCAGGCCGTTGAGCTCGTCGGCGACGAGGCCGAGCGCGTCGTCCCAGCCGATCGGCTCGTAGTGGGTCGCGCCGGGGCGCTTGACCATCGGCTCGGTCAGCCGGCCCTGGTGGTTGAGCCACATGTCGGACGCCGCGCCGAGCTCGGCGACGGAGTGCGCGGCGAAGAACTCGCGGGTCACCCGTCGGGTCGTCGCCTCGTCGGTGACGTGCTTGGCGCCGTTCTCGCAGTACTCGTTCTTGTGCCGGTGCTTCGGGTCCGGCCACGCGCAGCCCGGGCAGTCGATGCCCTCGGCCTGGTTGAGACTGAGCAGGGTGAGCGCCGTGCGCTTGGGCCCGGCCTGGGCCAGCGCGTACTCCATCGCGTGCGCGACCGCGGGCAGGCCGGCGGCGTACGTCTTCGGCGGCGTCACGTCGAGATCGTCCTGGGGGTCCACGTCCGGCCGCTTCCTGCTCACCCCTGCAGCGTGCCGCCCCACCGGGACGGCGTCAAACGCCCGGGACGGCCGGGCGGTCCGGGCGCGCAGGGCCGGCGGACGCCGCCGCCCGACGTCTGGTAAGGGTCGCCTTACGTGCATATCTCACATGATCCCGGTCAACTACTCGTCAGTAGCGGGAGTAGCGTGACCCCCCGTGGCAACGACGACGCGTCCCCAACTGGTGAAGGGCAGCCGTGCAGTGCGCACGACGATCGCCCTGAAATTGCTCATGGCAGTGAGCGGTGTGCTGTTCATCGGCTTCGTGCTGGGACACATGTACGGCAACCTCAAGGCCTTCGCCGGTGAGGGGGCGTTCAACGAGTACGCGCACCACCTGCGCGAGCTCGGCGAGCCGATGCTCCCGCACGAGGGCTTCCTCTGGATCATGCGGGTCGGCCTGATCGTCGCCGTCATCGTCCACATCGCCTGCGCCGTCGCGCTGTGGCGTCGCGCCGCCGCGGCCCGGCCGGTGCAGTACGTCGCCAAGAAGAACGCCGGCTCGTCGCTGTCCTCGCGCACCATGCGGTGGGGCGGGATCACCATCTTGGTGTTCGTCGTCTGGCACCTGCTCAACTTCACGATCGTCAAGGTCAACCCGAGCAACGGCGAGACCGGCGGCGACAACCCCTACGCGCTCCTGGTCGACACCTTCGACCTGTGGTGGATGACCATCCTCTACCTGCTCGCGATGGTCGCCCTCGGTCTCCACCTGCACCACGGCACGTTCAGCTCGCTGCAGACGCTCGGCCTCACCGGCTCCGCGGTCTCCCGGGCCCGGGCGCGGGCAACCGGCTGGATCGTGGCGATCGTGGTCGCCGGCGGCTTCTCGCTGGTCCCGCTGTCCGTCCTCGTCGGCATCATCGAGAAGTAAGGAGCTCCCATCATGGCTGGAAGCACCCTCCACGACGGCCTCACGCCGCTCAACGAGCCCTCCGTTCAGAAGTCCGACGACGCGCACGGCTACTACACGCTGGGCGAGAAGGTGGTCGACGAGGCCGCCCCGACCGGCCCGATCGCCGACCGCTGGACGACCCGCAAGTTCGAGAACCGCCTGGTCAACCCGGCCAACCGCCGCAAGCTCGACGTGATCATCGTCGGCACCGGCCTGGCGGGCGGCGCCGCCGCCGCCACGCTCGGCGAGGCCGGCTACAACGTGAAGTCCTTCTGCTACCAGGACTCCCCGCGCCGGGCGCACTCGATCGCCGCCCAGGGCGGCATCAACGCGGCCAAGAACTACAAGGAGGACGGCGACTCGACGTTCCGTCTCTTCTACGACACGGTCAAGGGCGGCGACTACCGCTCGCGCGAGTCGAACGTCTACCGCCTGGCCGAGGTCTCGGCCAACATCATCGACCAGTGCGTCGCGCAGGGTGTGCCCTTCGCGCGCGACTACGGCGGCCTCCTCGACAACCGGTCCTTCGGCGGTGTGCAGGTCTCTCGCACGTTCTACGCGCGTGGTCAGACGGGCCAGCAGCTGCTCATCGGCGCCTACCAGGCGATGGAGCGCCAGGTCGCGGCCGGCACGGTCGAGTCGTTCACCCGGCATGAAATGTTGGAGCTGATCGTCGTCGACGACGGCGCCGGACCTCGCGCGCGCGGCATCATCGCCCGCGACATGGTCACCGGCGAGATCGAGACCCACCTCGCCGACGTCGTCGTCCTCGCCACGGGCGGCTACGGCAACGTCTTCTTCCTGTCCACCAACGCGATGGGCTCCAACGTCACCGCCGCGTGGCGTGCGCACCGCAAGGGCGCCTACATGGCCAACCCCTGCTACACGCAGATCCACCCGACGTGCATCCCGGTCTCCGGCGACCACCAGTCGAAGCTGACCCTGATGTCCGAGTCGCTGCGCAACGACGGCCGGATCTGGGTGCCGAAGAAGAAGGAGGACTGCGACAAGGACCCGCGGGACATCCCCGAGGAGGACCGCGACTACTACCTGGAGCGGATCTACCCGTCCTTCGGCAACCTGGTCCCCCGCGACATCGCCTCCCGCCAGGCGAAGAACATGTGCGACGAGGGCCGTGGCGTCGGCCCGCTGGTCGGCGACTTCCGGCGGGGCGTCTACCTCGATCTCGGCGACGCGATCAAGCGCCTCGGCAAGGACGCCATCGAGGAGAAGTACGACAACCTGCTCGACATGTACGAGCGGATCACCGGTGAGAACCCGTACGAGATGCCGATGCGGATCTACCCCGCCGTGCACTACGTCATGGGCGGCCTGTGGGTGGACTACCACCTGCAGTCCAACATCCCCGGCCTGTTCGTCTCCGGTGAGGCCAACTTCTCCGACCACGGTGCCAACCGGCTCGGTGCGTCCGCCCTGATGCAGGGCCTGGCCGACGGTTACTTCGTCCTCCCGAACACCATCCGCGAGTACCTCGCCGACGGCCCGTTCGAGAAGATCGACGAGTCGCACCCGGCCGTCCTCGAGGCGAAGCAGAACGTCGAGGAGCGGATCACGAGGTTCCTCTCCATCAACGGCACCCGCTCGGCCGACAGCTACCACAAAGAGCTCGGCAACATCATGTGGGAGTACTGCGGCATGGAGCGGACCGAGGAGGGCCTGCGCAAGGCCATCGACCTGATCCGCGAGCTCAAGGCCGACTTCTGGAGCAACCTGAAGGTCCTCGGCTCGGCCGACACCCTCAACCAGAGCCTCGAGAAGGCCGGCCGGGTGGCCGACTTCATCGAGCTCGGCGAGCTCATGTGCATCGACGCGCTCAACCGACGCGAGTCCTGCGGCGGTCACTTCCGGGGCGAGTCGCAGACCGAGGACGGCGAGGCGCTGCGTCACGACGACGAGTTCGCCTACGTGGCGGCCTGGGAGTGGGGCGGCGATTCGCTCGAGGGCGGGCAGCCGGTGCTGCACAAGGAAGACCTGATCTACACCGCCATCGAGATGAAGCAGCGGAGCTACAAGTGAGCGCGGACAGCATGAACCTGACCCTGAAGATCTGGCGCCAGAACGGGCCCGACGACAAGGGCGGCATCCACACCTACCAGGTCTCGGGGATCTCGCAGGACATGAGCTTCCTGGAGATGCTCGACGTCCTCAACGAGCAGCTGAACGAGAAGGGCGAGGAGCCCGTCGCGTTCGACTCCGACTGTCGCGAGGGCATCTGCGGCATGTGCTCGCTGATGATCAACGGCGAGGCGCACGGCCCCGAGGTCACCACGACCTGCCAGCTCCACATGCGCTCGTTCAACGACGGCGACACCATCACCGTCGAGCCGTGGCGCGCCGAGCCCTTCCCGGTCATCAAGGACCTGGTCGTGGACCGCTCCGCCTTCGACCGGATCATCCAGTCCGGGGGGTTCATCTCCGCCAACACCGGCTCGGCGCCCGAGGCGAACTCGGTGCCCGCGCCGCGCGACAAGGCGATGCGCGCGTTCAACGTGGCGACCTGCATCGGCTGCGGCGCCTGCGTCGCCGCGTGCCCCAACGGGTCGGCGTCGCTGTTCCTCGGTGCCAAGATCACCCACCTCGGCGAGCTGCCGCAGGGCCAGCCGGAGCGCTGGACGCGCGTCGTCGACATGGTCGGCCAGCACGACCACGAGGGCTTCGGCGGCTGCACCAACATCGGCGAGTGTGCCGCGGCCTGCCCCAAGGAGATCCCGCTCGACGTGATCTCCCAGCTCAACAAGGACCTGCGCACCGCGCTCAAGAACGGTCACTGACCCGGCGCAGTCTGAATCTGATATCACGCCGACCCGGCGCAGTCTGAATCAGGATCGACGCCGACCCGGCGCAGTCTGAAGTTCAAACTGCGCCGGGTCGGCGTGGTTTCGGGCTTCATGTGCGACGGGTCGGGGCTAGTCCCGGTCAGAGGCTCGCCGCAGCATCTCGTTGTACGCCGTCAGCTCCGCATCACCGTCGCGGTCGGCCGCGCGGTCACGGCGCCGGGCCTCGCGCTGGTCGTCGCGCCACCACTGGATGACGAGCACGACGATGACCATCACCATCGGCACCTCGCCGAGGGCCCAGTTCATCGCGCCCGCGAGGTGCTGGTCGTCGGCCAGGCTCGCGACATAGGGGACGTCGAGCAGCCGGAAGTACTCCCCGCCGATCACCCGCTCCGAGCCCATCACGCTGATCGAGAAGAAGGCGTGGAAGGGCATCGTGACGAGCAGCAGCATCAGTCGGCCGACGTACGACGTGCCGGCGCCGGGCCGGTCGCCGAGGAGCACCTCGAAGAACACCAGTCCCGCCAGCAGGAAGTGCAGCTCCATGGCGAGGTGACCGAGGTGGTTGCGCATCAGTACGTCGAACAGGCTGCTGAAGTAGACGACGTACAGGCTGCCGACCAGCAGTACCGCCGCGGTCACCGGGTGCAGCACGATGCGGGCCGGACGCGAGTCGAGGGCGGCGGCGAGCAGCTGGCGCGGGCCGGTGCCGCCGGGGACGTCGCTGCCGGGGAGCGCGCGCAGGGCGAGCTGCGTCGGCCGGCCCGAGACGAGCAGGATCGGCGCGACCATCGACAGCGCCATGTGCGCGGCCATGTGGGCGCTGAACATGACCCCGGCGTAGCTGCCGAGACCGCCGAAGGTGGCGTAGCCGACCACGGCCAGCCCGCCGAACCAGGCGATCGTGCGGCCCACCGGCCAGCGGTCGCCGCGCCGGCGCAGCGCGCGGGTCCCGGCGAGGTAGGCGGCCGCGCCCAGGCCGACCACGAGGAAGCCGAGCCCGGACGGGGTGAACGACCACAGCAGCCGCCCCAGCGTCGGTGCGGGCGGGACCGGACCGCCGAGGAGGCCCTCGGCGAGCGAGGTGTAGAGGTCCTCGGGCGCGGGGGGCGGCGTCCGGCTGAGGCCGACGCCGGCACCGACGGCGACGGCCATCACGAGCAGCTCCAGGCCGGTCAGCCGCAGCAGCACCACCCAGTCGGTCGCCGCGCTCGCGACCAACCGGCGGCGCAGGGTGAGGCCGATCAGGCCGGCGACGACGATCACGGCGGTCTTGGTCAGCACCCCCGCGCCGTACGCCGACAGCAGGTCGGCCGGCCGCGCGAGCCGCACCCAGGCACTCACCACCCCGGAGACCGCGGTCAGCCCGAGGCACCAGGCGGCGAGCGCGGAGAAGCGACGCAGTGCCCGGTCCCGGACCTTGGTCGCCACCGCGAGATGCCACCACAGCGCCAGCACGCCGCCGATCCAGACCACCGCCGTGACGACGTGCACGACCATCGCCACGATCGCGGCGTCGTGGCTGCCGGCCGACGACGCGTGCCCGGTGAGGATCGGCGGCACCACGGCGACCAGGGCGAGCCCGAGCAGGACGAGCACGCCGCGGGCGGTCAGCACCCAGCGCGCGGCGACCGCCAGCACCGCCAGGAGCGCCGCCTGGGCCAGCAGCGCCCGCGGCTGGTCGACGCCGGTGGCGAAGCCGCGCAGCTCGCGCCAGCGGATGTCGCCCACCGGGATCGCGAACTGGTCGGAGTAGGTGAGCACCACCTGCGCCAGCGCGACCGCGCACCAGCCGGCGGCCAGCCACCGCACCGGCAGCAACGCCCGGAACGCCGTGCCGCCGAGCTCGGCCTCCGGGCGGCGCATGGTGAGCGGCGCGACGAGGAGACCGGCGACCACCGCGACCGCGAGCACGTCGGCGACGAGGCGCAACGCGGGCAGTCCCCAGCCGGTGGGCCGGCCCGGGTCGGGCAGGCCGGGGATCGGCTCCTGCGGCGCGCCGCCACCCGCCACGAGGATGACGAAGGCGACGGCCGCGGCCAGGACCAGCACCGCCGCGGCCCGGGCCAGGCTGCGGCGCCGGGCCACGGCGGTGTCGCTCACCGGGTCCTCCGGCGGCTCCACAGCAGCAGACCGCCGGCGACGGCGAACAGCGCGACGGCGACGCCCACCTGGACCTGGCCCAGCGACGGCCCCCCGTCGTCGGCCTCGTCGCGCGCCGCCGGGGTTCGGTCGGCCCCGGCGTCCGGCGCCGTGGAGGCCGTCGGCGCCGACGGCACGGTGTCGTCCAGCGGCCCGTCACCCACGACGAAGGCGATCCGGCCGGTGACCGGGTGGCCGTCCTCGGACACGACCCGGAAGGCCAGCCCGTAGGTCCCGTCCGGGGCGGCACCGCCGAGCTCCACGCTCACCACACCCCCGTCGATCCGGGCCTCGCCCTGGTCGGCCCGGGAGCCGTCGGGTGCGGTCACGACGACGTACGCCGGGGAGCTGATCGCCTCGCTGAACTCGAGCCGGGCCCGGTCGGGTAGCCGGTCGAGCCGCTGGCCGGCGTCCGGGTCGCTGGCGACCAGCGACGCGTGCGCCGCGGCGGGCAGGCTCCAACCCGCCGCGGGGACGGCGGCCAGCGCCATCATCGCCGCCACGATCGCGTACCTGGTCCTCATGTGTCCCCTCCCTGGGTGGTGCCGGTGCCCTCCAGCAGCTGTTGGCCGACATAGCCGCCCGGCGGCGCCGCCGGGGGGACCGCGTAGACCGCCGAGCCGATGGTGACGACCCAGTCGTTGAGCCGGTCGAGCTCGTCGAGCCGGCGCTGGACCGGGACGAACTGCCGCGCCGGGTCCGCGGCGAAGGCCAGGAAGACCAGTCCGCTGTCCTCCCCGCCGCTGCGGCCGGGCTCCGGCTCGGTGTAGTTGTACGCACGGCGCAGGAAGCGCTCCCCCGGGTCGGCGCTGCGGGCCCGGGCGATGTGGCTGGCCGGGTCGATCACCGGGAAGCCGAACCGGTCCGTGGCGGCGAAGTCGGGCTCGTCGAACTCCCGCTCCCCCGTCAGCGGCGCGCCGGTGTCGAGCCGGCGGCCGACCACGACCTCGCGGCCGACCCGGTCCACCCGGTCCCACTTGTCGAGCTGCATCCGGATCCGTCGTACGACGAGGAAGGTGCCGCCGGCGAACCCCGAGCCGCCCCGGTCGTCCTCCGCCCAGACCAGGGGGTCGAAGTCCGGCTCGGCCGGGACCGGATTGACGGTGCCGTCGACCTGGCCCATCAGGTTGCGCATGGTGGTCCCGTCGGGGACGGTGCCACGCGCGGTGCGGAAGCCGGCCTGGATCCAGGCCACCTCGGCGAAGGTGCGGGCGTCCTTGACCAGCATCCGCCGGGCGTGGGCCAGCGTCGTCGGGTCGTCGCTGCAGATCTGCGCGACGACGTCGGTCTGACCCCAGCGCGGGTCGAGGCGGTCGCGGCCGAAGGACGGCAGCTCCGCGAGTCCGGGCCGGCGGGCGGCGGGGACGAGGTCACGCAGCACCCCTGGCCCGAAGCCGAAGGTGACGGTGAGCCGCGCCGGGTGCGCGGCCAGCTCCGGCTCGGTGTCCGCGAGCGCGGCGGTGCCCGTGGTCAGCCGGGCCGCGTCGTCGCTGAGCAGGCGCATCATCCGGGTCAGCCCGATCGTGTCGGTACCCGCCCGCAGGCGCCAGCCGACCAGCGCCAGGTGGGCCTGGGGAGCGCTGTCGACGCCGGCCTGGTGGATGCCGACGACCGGTACGGTCTCGGCCCCCGCGGACGGGGCGACCACCCGGCCCGGACCGTCCGCGGGCGCCGCCGCGGCGGCGCCGTTCGCCACGAGGGCGGACCCGCTCCACCCGGCACCGGCGCCGCCGAACGCGGCGGCGCCGGTGCGGAGGACGCGCCGGCGGTCCCAGCGGGGACCGCCGGACATCAGTGCTCGCCGCCGTTCTGGTACTGCTCGTCCGCGCCGTCGAAGGCCTTGACCGTGGCCTCCACCGTCGCGGTCGACCCGTCGTCGAGCGTGAGCGTCAAGGTCAGCGCCGTCCCCGGCTCGACCGGCCCGGTCAGGCCCATCAGCATCAGGTGGTCGCCGCCGGGCTGCAGGGTCAGGCTGCCGCCCGCGGGAATGACGAAGCCACCCTCCTTGGGCTGCATCGCCATCGATCCGTCCTCGTTCTCGACCGTCTCGTGGAGCTCGGTCGACGCGGCGACGTCGGTGACGGCACTGACCACGGCGAGGTCCGCGGGCCCGGTGTTGGTCAGCGTCCCGAAGGCCGCGGTCATGCCGTCGGGCGCGGCCTTGACCCACGGGTCGGTGACGGTGAGCAGGTCCGCCGCGGTGTCACCGGTGGCGTCCGTGGCGCCGGCCCCGGAGCTGCCGGTCGCCTCGCTCGGGGTCGAGGGGGCGGCGCGGTCGTCGTCGGCGCCGCCGCAGGCGGCGAGGGCGGGGAGGAGCGCGGCGGCCAGGGCCGCCGTCGCGAGGTGCTTCTTCACAGAGGTTTCCGTTCGGTGGGCGCGCCGTGGCGCGCGAGGGAGCGCATGCGCGCCACCGGAGCGGTCAGCGCATGGCGCAGGAGGGGCTGGGGACGACCGCGGCCCGCGGCGGCGCCCGCGGCCGCCCCGGTCGGGTGGCGAACCGGCCGCGCAGCCGGCGGACCCGGCGCAGCGGGCGGCTCCGGTAGCCGACGGTAGGGAGCGCGACGGGCAACAGCAGCGGCAGCAGCCAGCCGGCCGCGGCCCGGAGTACGTCGAGCGCCGCCCGGTCGAGACCCGCCGCGACCGCGACGGTGCCGCCCGCGACGAGCAGGTGGAGCGCCAGCATCGCCGGGGTCGGCAGGACCGGGCCCTCCGCCACGGCACCGGCGCCGTGGCCGTGCGCGTGCACCGGGGCCCCGGACGGAGCGAGCATGAGACAGAGGTGACCGAGCACCTGGGCGACGAGCGCGGTCGCGGCGATCCGGGGCAGCCCCACCGCGTTGCCGGGCGTCAGCGCGATGCTCATCGGCACCACGACGGCGGTGACCACCAGACCGGGGACCAGCTCGACCGAGCCGCCGGCCACGACGTGGGCGACGAGCGCGCCGAAGGCCGCCACGCCTCCGGCGGCGGCGCCCCGGACCCGCCGGAAGCGCCGGGCCCGCGCCTGGGCGCGGGCGACGGGTCCGGTGGTCATCAGGGGGTCTCCTGGTCGGGGTGGGCGGTCGGCCGGGCTCAGGCGTCCCGGGACGCCCGCAGCGCCTTCCAGCCGAGTGCGCCGAGCAGGCCGGCGATCACGAAGTTCACGACGATGAGCACGGTGTGGGCGACCCAGTAGCCCGTCGCCCGGTCCTCGCCCGCGTCGTAGGCCTGGTAGAGGTTCTTGGCGAAGTTGCCGAAGGAGAAGACGTTCCAGGCGGCGACCGCGAGGAGCAGGAGGGCGTGCTTGCGCTCGAACTTCACCTCGACAGTCTCCCAGACCCCTCCACACGGGACCGCCGCGGCCGCCGGCGCAGGCCCGCCGCTGTGAGCAGCGCCCCAGCCAGGCCTCCGGCGGCGAAGGTGGCGAGGCCCGGCAGCCGGGGCGCAGGTGCCGGATCGGCGGCCCGTTCGGGCTGCGGCGCTGCTGCGGCGGCGATCGCCGCGGCCGCCGGGACCGGGGTGGGCGGCTGCTCGGCCGCCGGGCTGGTACGGGCCCACGCGGCGGCGTACAGGATGACCCGGGAGAAGTAGTTGATCCAGACCAGCAGGATCAACGCGATGCCGAAGGCCTGGAACGCGGGTTGACCGCGGGTGCCGGACAACAGCAGCCCGGAGAGCTGCTTGAGCACCTCGAAGCCGACCGCGCCGAGCCAGGCGCCCGACCAGAGCGCGCGGTCCGGCAGGGGCGGCCGGGCGAGCAGGCGGAACATCAGGAAGAACAGGAGGGCCGAGGCCGCCAGGCCCAGCCCGACCGCGATGACCGCCACCAGCCAGCCGAGCTCGGCGCCTACGTCGAGCAGGTCGAGTACGGCGCGCGAGGTGCGGGTGAGCACGCCGGATGCGACGACGCTGAGCAGCAGCACCACCCCGAGGACGGCGAGGGTGAGCAGATCGCGGAGCTTGCCGACCACGAAGTTGGGGCGCAGCCGCTCGGGCAGCTCGAACAGCACCGCCAGGGCCGCCTGCAGGGAGGAGAGCCAGCCGAGACCGGCGTAGAGCACGCCGACCAGGCCGATGATCCCGACCGTCCGGGCCGCGTCCTGGACGTCGCCGAGCCGGACCTGCCCAGTGTCCTCGCCGACGAGTCCCGGGAGCACCGCGTCGATCGCGTCGACCAGCGCGTCCTGGGCGTCGGGGAAGACCTGGGCCACCCAGCCGACCACGAAGAAGGCGAGGGCCAGGATCGGGAACACCGACAGGAACCCGAAGTAGGTCACCCCGCCGGCCTGCTGGCTGCCCTGGGCCCCGCTGTAGAGCTCCTGGGTGCGGACCGCATGGTCCACCGCCGGATATCGCTCACGGAGCCGGGCGAGAGTGGCCTTGGCGCGGTCGACGAGGGTCATGGGCGCCTTTCGTTCCTCAGGACAGCGGGAAGGTGCGGGTCGAGCGCCACCCCTCCTGCTCGTGGTGGACGTAGAGGTGGAAGTCGATCACGTCGAAGGCGCACTCGAAGCCGGCCAGGTCGTCGAAGGCACGGTCCAGGGTCGGGTCGTCGAGGTGGTGCGCCACGGTGACATGCGGGTGGTAGGGGAAGCCGAGATCGACGGCGAGCGGCCCCCGTCGTACGGCGTCGGCGAGCTGCTCGCACTGGGAGATCCCCTCGGCGAGACTGACGAACACCACGGGCGACACGGGCCGGAAGGTACCCGTTCCGCGCAGATGCACCCGGAAGGGCGCGATCCCGGTCGCCGCGGTGGCGAGGTGCTCCTCGATCTCCGCCAGCGCTCCGGTCACCTCGGTGGGCGGGATGAGCGTGATATGGCTCGGAACCCCTTGGGCGGACGGGTCTCCGATCCGGTGGCGGTAGTCGACCAGCTCCCCGGCCCACGGCTCGGGGAGGGCGATGGCGACGCCGATGACCGGCATCAGCCCGCCTCCGTACGACGCTCCACCGGTGCCACGAACCCGACGCGTTGGTAGACGTCGCGCAGCGTGCTCTCCGCGACGGCCCCGGCGGTCTCCGCCCCCTGGGCGAGCACCTGCATCAGGTGGTCCTGGTTGTCGAGGAGCTCGAGGGTGCGGTCCCGGAACGGGGTCACGAACCCGACCACCACCTCGGCGAGGTCCTTCTTGAGGTCGCCGTACATCCGGCCGGCGTACTGCTCCTCGAGGGCCGCGATGCTCTCGCCGGTCAGCGCGGAGTAGATGGTCAGGAGGTTGCTCACCCCCGGCTTCTCGTCCTGGTCGAAGCGGATCTCGGTGCCGGAGTCGGTGACCGCGGAGCGGATCTTCTTCGCGGTGACCTTGGGGTCGTCGAGCATGTCGATGATGCCGGCCGGGGCCGAGCCCGACTTCGACATCTTCCGGGTCGGCTCCTGCAGGTCGTAGAGCTTCGCGGTCGCCTTGAGGATGTAGGGCTCGGGCAGCCGGAACGTCTTCTTGAACCTGCTGTTGAACCGCTGGGCGAGGTCGCGGGTCAGCTCGAGGTGCTGGCGCTGGTCCTCGCCGACCGGCACGTAGTGGGGGCGGTAGGCCAGGATGTCGGCGGCCATCAGCACCGGGTAGGCGAACA
This sequence comes from Nocardioides sp. LHD-245, assembly GCF_030929495.1. GTDB lineage: Bacteria > Actinomycetota > Actinomycetes > Propionibacteriales > Nocardioidaceae > Nocardioides. The sequence goes on from NZ_JAVFWN010000002.1 coordinate 76,955, forward strand.
GGCCGACGCTCGCCGCGCCCTCGCCGCCCTTGGCCGACTTGTCCTTGAACTGGGTCATCCGCCGGGCCTCGCCGAAGCCGGTCAGGCCGTTGAGCACCCAGGCCAGCTGGGCGTGGGCCGGCACCTGGCTCTGCACGAAGACCGCCGACTTCGCGGGGTCGATGCCGGCCGCCAGCAGCTGGGCGGCGCTGCGCAGGGTGCGCTCGCGCAGCACCTTGGGGTCCCAGTCGACCGTGAGCGCGTGCATGTCGGCGATGAAGAAGAACGGCTGGTGGTCGTGCTGCAGGTCCACCCACTGCCGCACCGCGCCGACGTAGTTGCCGAGGTGGAAGGAGTCCGAGGTCGGCTGGATCCCGGAGAGGACGCGCGGGCGCGCGGTCCCCTCGGGCACAGCCGGCTGCGCGGTCTCCGGCACGGGCGGGTGCTCGGTGGTGGCGGACATGGGAGCGATTCTCTCAGGCCTGCGTGCCCGGCCGAAACCTGGATCGGCTCCGGTTCCCGCCCGACCCCCGCTGGGTAGGTTCCGGGCGCGTGAGAGATCCCTACGGGCGCCGGAGACGACCGCTCGCCCGACTCAGCGGTGGTCGCCCGGGCCGAGCGGCCCTGATCCTGGTCGGCAGTTATGTCGCCGCGCTGCCGGTCGCCTGGGCCGGATGGGTGCTGGGGCAGGCACCGGCCTTCGACGACGCGCGGCCGGCGGCCTACGCCCTGGTCGGAGCGCTCGGCCTCGCCACCGTCGGGACCCTCGTCCTCGTCTTCGGCTCCTGGCCGATGCCCACCGGGGTGGGCCTCCGGCTGAGCCGCGGGTACGGCGAGCGGTACGACTCCTTCGGCAGCCCCGCCGGGTTCCGCCTCGGCCTGCTCCGCACGGTCCTCCAGTTCGTCGTGACGGGCAGCTGTCTGGCGGCGTTCCTGCTGGCGATGCTCGACATCCGCTGGTTCAACATCGTCCCGACCGCGGAGATGCGCGGCCTGCCCGACCGCGCCGCGGCGATGCCCGTGCCGGACGACTGGCGACTCACCCGGACCGAGGAGGGCGTCGACGACGACGTGAAGGTGCCCAACGCCTACGTCCTCCAGGTCTACGACGTGCCGGACTCGGTGGCCCTGCGGGCCTGGCTCTCGGCACCGACGTGGGCGGACGATCCCGACGGCCGATCCTTCGGCGCGATCCGGGTCGAGCACTGCGACGAGGACGGGGAGTCCTGCTCGGCGCACCTGATGCCCCCGGCCGGACAGCAGCCGGAGTTCTTCGTGACCGCGGCCCGGTACGGCGCCGCGGGAGGCGCCCGCTCCGTGCAGATCCGGCTCTCCTACCGGCAGTACGTCGCACCGACAGACCTGGCGGTGTCCCCGGCCACCCTCGAGCGCGCCTCCCTCATGCCCGTCCCCGTCGACTGGGTGCGCCTGACCGTCGACGGCGGCGGCCGCGGGGTCACCACCAGCGAGAACTACGAGCAGTCGTTCGGCGTGCCGGACACGTTCGCCCCGGCCGACCTGGACGCCTGGCTGGCGTCGCCTGCGTGGACCTCCCCCGCGTCAGGACCGGCCTTCGGTGCGATCGCCCTGGACCAGCCCTGCCGTGAGCGGGAGTTCTTCCCCGGCTACGTCTGCGACGTGACCGTGTCCGCGCCGCCGGACGCGGGGGTCGCCGAGACGTTCGAGGTGTCGCTCGAGCCGGACCACACCGTCGTGCTCCGCTTCACGCGCGACTGGTGACCCGGGACGTCGTACGGCGGTGGGTGAGCGCCGAGACGACCAGGATCGCCGTACCGACAGCGGCGAGGCCGGCGCCGACGAGCGCGGGGGCGCGGTAGCCGTGGCCGCCGGCGATGACCAGGCCGCCGAGCCAGGCGCCGAGCGCGTTGGCGATATTGAGGGCGGCGTGGTTCATGGCCGCGCCGAGGGTGACGGCGTTGCCGGCGACGTCCATCAGCCGCAACTGCAGGTTGACGACGAGCACGGAGCCGGCGGCGGTGACCAGGAAGGCCACGGGCAACAGCAGCCAGCCGTGCGGCGCGGCGGCGTAGTAGACGAGCATCAGCGCGATGCCGCCGACGCCGGCGAGCAGCAGGCTGCGATAGACCGACCAGGCGGCGAGCTCGCCGGCCGCCCAGGTGCCGACGACCATGCCGAGGCCCAGGGCGAGCACGAAGAACGGCACGGTCCCGCGCTCGAGCCCGCCGACGACGGTGACCGTCTTGGCGATATAGGAGTAGACCGCGAACATGCCACCGAAGCCCACGGCGCCGACCGCCATGGTCAGCCAGACCTGGAGGCTGCCGAAGAACTCGCGGGCCTCCTTGCGCCCGCTCGCTCCGGAGTCGCCCGGGATCGACGGGACCACCGCGAGCACCATCGCCGCGGTCGCGAGCGCGAGCAGGCCGCCGAGGAGGTACGTCGAGCGCCAGCCGACCTGCTGGCCGAGGAAGGTGGCCAGCGGGACGCCGACGACGTTGGCGACCGAGAGCCCGAGCATCACACTCGCGACGGCGCGGCCACGGCGCTCGGGGACGACCAGACTGGCCGCGACCAGGCTCGCGACACCGAAATAGGCGCCGTGCGGCAGCCCGTCGAGGAAGCGTGCGACCGTGAGCACCTCATAGGTCGGCGCGACGGCGCTGAGCAGGTTGAACACGGCGTACGCCGCCATCAGGCCGACGAGCATCCCGCGGCGCGGCAGAGCGGCGCCGAAGAAGGCCAGGATGGGTACGCCGACCACCACGCCGAGCGCGTAGGCCGAGATGACGTGGCCGGCGCTCGGCACCGAGACCTCGACGCCGCGGGCGATCTCGGGCAGCACGCCCATCGTCATGAACTCGGTGGTGCCGATGGTGAACCCGCCGACCGCGAGCGCCAGGATCGCCAGCGCGGGTCGGTGGTGGGACACCGCCGGGCGCCCCTCGATCGAGGTCGTCGTCGGCGAGGAGGTCACGGGGGATCGTAACCGGCGCTCCGGGCGTCCTATTCCGGGACGTCGGATGTTTCGGGCCTCGCGGCCACCTCGCCTTGCTCAGCCCGCGAGATGGCTCCAGTCCCTGGCGAGCTCCGTCCACGGCCCGACGGCCGCGATCTCGCCGTCGACGAGGACGACGACCCGGTCGGCCTGCGCCAGCGCCGCCCGCTTGGAGGTCGCGCCGATCACCGTGGTGTGCTGCTCGCGGAGCGCGGCCCACAGCTCGATCTCAGTGGCCGCGTCGAGGGCACTCGACACGTCGTCGGCGAGCAACAGCTCGGCGTCGGCGGCGAGGGCGCGGGCCAGCGCGAGCCGCTGGACCTGGCCCCCGGACAGGCGCACGCCACGGTGGCCGACGACGGCGTCGGGGCCACCGGCGTCGGCGACGTCCTCGGCCATCCGGGCGGTCTCGACCGGCCGGGTGATCTCGCGGTCGTGGCCGAGCTGGATGTTGTCGGCGAAGGTCCCGGAGAGCACCCGCGGCACCTGGGCGACGTGGGCGACCTGAGCGGGCCGCAGGAAGGCCTCCGGGTCGACGACGTCCTGGCCGTTCCAGCGCAGCACGCCGCGGTGGTCGATCAGGCCGGCCAGCGACGACAACAGGCTGGACTTGCCGGAGCCGACCTGGCCGACCAGCAGCACCAGCTCGCCGCGCTCGACCACGAGGTCGATGCCGGCCGCGCCGATCGTGCCGTCGTCGTGGACCGCGGTGTAGCCGGCGAGCTCGAGGCGCTCGAGCGGGACCCGGGTCACCGCCCGCGGCTCCGGGGACTCGCCCGACACCAGGTCGACCCCGGCCGGCATCGCCATCAGGTCGGTGCCGCCGGCGAAGCGCGCCGTGGCATGCTGCCAGGCGCGGGTGCCGGGCGCCTCGGTGACGACCGCGCCCGCGACCCGGCCGAACCAGTCGAAGCCGTTGACGGCGGTCGCGACCAGCAGCGCGGTGCCGAGCCCCCAGACGTCCCACAGGTAGAGCGCCCAGGCGGCGACGACGCCGACCTGCACCATGACGATGGGGACGCCATCGAGGACCGCCTGGACCCGGTGCTCGAACACCGCCGCCTCCACCCGTCCGTCGTCCACCTTGCGGAGGTGGGCGTGGATCTGCGGGGTGCGGCCGGCGAGCTTGACCGTGCGGGCCGACTCGACGGCCGACACGACCGCGCGACCGAACCTGGCCCGCGCCGCCGAGGAGCGCGCCGCCGAGCGGCCCGCGATCGGCCGGCCGACCGAGGAGGCCAGGGCGCTGGTCGCCATCACGATCAGCAGGACGCCGCCGGCCAGCCAGGTGCCGCCGGCGAGCATGGTGATGGCGGCGATGAGCAGTCCGTTGACGAAGTCGACCCAGCGGTCGGCGTACCGGGCGTAGCGGTCGGCGTCCATCGAGCGGGCCACCACCTCGCCGGGGGGCGTGCGCGGCAGCCGGTGGCCGCGGATCTGGCCGAGCAGTACCGCCATCCGGACCCGGAGCATGACCTCGATCCACCAGCGGGGGTAGCGGCGGAAGGCGTCGGCCAGCAGGAACGGCGCGACCAGCAGGGTCCCGACGAGGACGGCCATCAGGACCGTGACGGACTCCCCCGCCTCGAGGTGCTCGACCACGCGGCCCCACAGGAACCCGGTGATGGCGCCGAGCGGCGCGAAGATCGTGCCGCCGAGGAACAGCAGCACCGACCAGGCGCCCCACCAGGGCCGCACCCAGAAGGCGTTCCAGGTGCCGCGGGCCAGGCTCGAGCCGGCATCGATCGCGGGGCGCTCGGGCGGCGTGCCGCTCCGGCGGCGGCCACCCACGGCGGTGCCCGTCGCGGCGGCGTCGACCTCGGAGTCCGCGAACCCGTCGGTGTCGCTGGCGGCGAGCAGCCGGCGGAACGGCCCCTCCACCCGGGCGAGCTCGTCGCGCGGGCCGTGCTGGATGACCCGGCCGTGGTCGAGCACCGCCACGGCCTCGGCCCGCTCGATGGTGCCGAGCCGGTGGGCGACCAGGATGCCGGTGCGTCCGCTGATCAGCCGGTCGGCCGCAGCCACGACCCGCGCCTCGGTGACCGGGTCCATCCGCGCGGTGGCCTCGTCGAGGACGACCACCTGCACGTGGCGGACCAGCAGCCGGGCGAAGGCGACCAGCTGCTCCTCCCCCGCCGACAGGGTGGTGCCGCCGGGCCCGAGCAGGGTGTCGAGACCGTCGGGGAGGCCGGCGACCCAGTCGGTGAGGCCGAGCTCCTCGACCGCGGCCTCGACCTCCTCGCGCGCGACCGCGGCGAACAGGGTGATGTTGTCGGCGAGGGTGCCGGCGAGGATCTCGGTGCGCTGGGTCACGACGCCGACCCGGCGGCGCAGCTCGTGGAGGTCCAGGGTGGTGATGTCGGCCCCGCCGAGAAAGATCGTCCCCGGCGGCGGCTCCTCGGCGCGCGACAGCAGTGACGCCAGCGTCGACTTGCCGGAGCCGGTGCGCCCGACCAGCGCGAGGGTGTGGCCGGACTCGACGTACAGGCTGACGTCCTCAAGCGCGAAGGAGCCCTCGAGGTAGGAGAAGTCGAGGTGGCGGATGCGCAGGTCGAGCGCACCCGACGGGACGGACGCGCCGCCCTCGGGCTCCGCCTCGACCGCGAGCAGCTGGCGCAGCCGCAGTACGGCGCCGAGGCCGGCCTGGATGTCGGGCAGCTGGTGGGCCAGGTTGTTGATCTGGCCGACGAAGATCGTGGTGACCAGGAACAGCGTCACGAGGCGGGCCACCCCGAGGTGGTCGCCGCTGACCAGCGCAACGCCGGAGAGCGCGATCGCGGCCAGCAGGCCGTGGAGCAGCAGGCCGACCTTGATCGCCAGCCGGGCCTCGATCATCAGCACCCGACGGAACTTCTCGTGGACGTCGGCGGACAGCCGCGTCAGGCGGCGTACGGCGAACGGCTGACCCAGGCTCGTGCGCAGGTCGTCGCGACCGGCGACACCCTCCTCCAGCGCGGCGGCATGGTCGGTCCAGGCCGCCTCCTCGATCACCTTGCGGCGGGCGATCTCGACCAGCGCCGGGCGCATCACCCAGACCGTCACGACGCCGACCAGGGGGAAGAGCAGGAAGGCCGGCCACCAGGTGAAGCCCGCGACCAGCCACATCGGCACCGAGGCGAAGCCGGTGCGCATCGCCATCCAGATCTGCTGGCGCAGCAGCGTCCCGACCTCGTGGGTGTCGTCGTCGACCCGGTCGAGGACCTCGCCGACGGCCTGCTCGGTGAGGTGGGCCAGCGGCTGCTGGAGCGCGGCGCTGAGCAGGTCGCCCCGCAGCCGGCCCTCGGCCCGGTCGACCTGCCCGGCCCACACCACGCGGCCGGCGGTGTCGACCACGGCCGCGCCGACCACGAAGGCGGCGAGCCAGGCGACCAGCGCCTGGGTCGGGTGGTCGGCGATCCGGCCGGCCACGACCGTGCCCAGCGCCTGCCCGAGCGCCGCCAGCGCGACGGCGCCCACGGCGAAGCCCGCGGCCGGGGTCCGCAGGCGGCGCCAGTCGACGCGTCGCGCCGGGTCGCCGCTGACGGTGGCCCGGTCGGTGGTCACGGTGCGGGTCAGCGTGCTGGTCATCGTGGCCCAGCGTAGGTTCCGGCACCGACACTTCGCCTCTGAATATCTTGCGGTGGACGGGCCACCGGAGGCCGGAACGTCCGGGGAGGAGATGTCAGAGGTGCTTGAGCGCCTCGCGTCGGCTCAGCGGGCTCAGGTCGTGGCTCTCGGCATAGGCGCGCACCCAGTCCGGGTGCACCCGCGCGACCTCGCGCAGCGACCAGCCGATCGCCTTGCGGATGAAGAAGTCCCGGTCACCCAGGTTGGGCTCGATCAGGGTGCTGAGCAGGTCGCGGTCGACCCGGTCCTTGCGGCCGAGCTGGCTGAGAATCGCGAGCCGGCGCACCCACAAGAAGTCGTCGGTCGACCAGCGCAGGACGGTCTGGGCCGTCTCGGCCGGATGGGCGTCGTGCAGGTCGGCGACCCGGCCCGCGGCCGCGTCGACGTGGTCCCACCAGGCGCCGGTGCGGGCGATGTGCTCATGGAAGGGCACGAGCGAGAGATCGCCCTTGAGCGGGCGGAGCGCGAGCAGGGTCTCCGCGGCGTAGCGCTCCTCCCGGTGGGTCGCCTCGTCCCAGAGCTCGCGAGCCGCGGCGACCAGGACGGCCGGCTCGCGGATCCCCCGCTCCCGGACGAGGGCCCGGGTGAGCCGTCGCACCTCGGGATTGCGGACGCCCAGGAAGGGCATCGCGGACTTCATGTAGGCCCGCTGGCTCGGGGCGATCGCCGGGTCGGCCGCGGTCCGCAGGGAGCTCCGGACCGCGGCGGCGAGGGCTCCTTCGTCCTGAACGGCGACCATCGAGCCAGCGTAGTATGTGGTAGAGGTACCACGTAGCACACCTGAGGAGCGACCATGCGACTGAACAGCAAGGGCCAGGTCACGATCCCGGCCGAGCTGCGGCACAAGCACGGCCTCGTCGAGGGCGACGAGGTCGACGTGGTCGAGGACGGCGACAAGCTGCGGATCGTGCGACGCGCCGACGCGCCCACCCGCGGGGACCGGGTGGTCTCCCGGATGCGCGGCGCGGGCACCGTCGCTGGCAGGACCACCGACGAGCTGATGGCGCTCCTGCGTGACGACTGAGCGCCTGGTGACGCTGGTCGACTCCAACGTGCTACTCGACCTCGCGACCGAGGACCCGGTCTGGCTGGAGTGGTCACAGCGCGAGCTCACCCGGGCGCTGGACGACGGGGTGGTCGCGATCAACCCGATCATCTACGCCGAGGTGTCGGTCGGCTTCACGCGGATCGAGGAGCTCGACTCCTTCGTCCCCGAGACCGACTTCAGGCGGCTGCCGCTCCCCTACGACGCGGGATTCCTCGCCGGCAAGGCCTTCGTCGCCTACCGACGTCGCGGCGGCACCCGGTCCGCACCGCTGCCGGACTTCTACATCGGGGCCCATGCCGCGACCACTGGACTGCGCTTGCTGACCCGCGACGCCGCTCGCTACCGGACCTACTTCCCGACGGTCGAGTTGATCGCGCCCTGACCTGCAGACACACGGACGACGAACGGCGGCCCTGGATCGGGTCCAGGGCCGCCGTCATCGGTTCAGCTGAGCGTCAGAACGCCGCCAGCGCCTCGTTGAGCGTGGCGCTCGGCCGCATCACGGCCGACGTCTTCTCGGCGTCCGGGTAGTAGTAGCCGCCGATGTCGGCGGGACTGCCCTGGACGGCGATCAGCTCGGCGGCGATCGTGTCCTCGTTGGCGCGCAGCGTCTCGGCGAGCGGCTTGAACGCCGCGGCGAGCGTCGCGTCCTCCGTCTGCGCCGCGACCTCCTCGGCCCAGTAGAGCGCGAGGTAGAAGTGCGAGCCGCGGTTGTCGGTCGTGCCGAGCTTGCGGCCCGGCGAGCGGTCCTCGTTGAGGAACGTGCCGGTGGCGCGGTCGAGCGCGTCGGCCAGCACCTGCGCGGCCGGGGCGCCGGCCTGCTCGGCGTACTTCTCGAGCGAGGGGACGAGGGCGAAGAACTCACCCAGGCTGTCCCAGCGCAGGTAGTTCTCCTCGACCAGCTGCTGCACGTGCTTCGGCGCCGAGCCGCCCGCGCCGGTCTCGAACAGGCCGCCGCCGGCGATCAACGGGACGACGGAGAGCATCTTGGCCGACGTACCGAGTTCGAGGATCGGGAACAGGTCGGTGTTGTAGTCGCGCAGCACGTTGCCGGTCACCGAGATGGTGTCCTCACCCTTGCGCATCCGCTCCAGCGAGTACGCCGTCGCGAGCGTCGGCGCGAGGATCTCGATGGTCAGGCCCTCGGTGTCGTGCTCGGGCAGGTAGGCGTTGACCTTCTTGATCAGCTCGGCGTCGTGGGCACGCGACTCGTTGAGCCAGAAGATCGCCGGCGTCTGTGAGGCGCGGGCCCGGGTGACGGCCAGCTTGACCCAGTCCTGGACCGGGACGTCCTTGGTCTGGCAGGCGCGCCAGATGTCGCCGGCCGCGACGTCGTGCTCGATGAGCACGTCGCCGTTGGAGGCGATGACGCGGACGGTGCCGGACTCGGCGATCTCGAAGGTCTTGTCGTGCGAGCCGTACTCCTCGGCCGCCTGCGCCATCAGGCCGACGTTGGGGACGGTGCCGATGGTGGCCGGGTCGAGCGGGCCGTTCTTCTTCACGTCGTCGAGGACGGCCTGGTAGACGCCGGCGTACGACGAGTCGGGGATCACCGCGAGGGTGTCGTCCTCGCCGCCGTCGACGCCCCACAGCCGGCCGCCGTTGCGGACCAGGGCGGGCATCGACGCGTCGACGATGACGTCGGAGGGCACGTGCAGGTTGGTGATGCCCTTGTCGGAGTTGACGTACGACAGGCGCGGGCCGGCGGCGAGCGCGGCCTCGAAGGCGGCGTTGATCTCCGCGCCGTTCTCGAGCTTGTCGAGGCCGGCGAGGATGGCGCCGAGACCGTCGTTGGCCGAGAGACCCGCCGCGGCCAGCTGGTCGCCGTACTGGGCGAAGACGTCGGCGAAGTAGGCCTTCACGACGTGGCCGAAGATGATCGGGTCGGAGACCTTCATCATCGTCGCCTTGAGGTGCACCGAGAACAGCACGTCCTGGGCCTTGGCCTCGGCGAGCGCGTTCTTCAGGAACGCCTGGAGGTGCGCGGCGTCCATCTTGGTGGCGTCGATGATCTCGCCGGCGAGGACCTGCAGGCCGCTCTTGAGGACGGTCTTCTCGCCGGCCTCGGTCTCCAGCACGATCGCCAGGACGTCGTCCTCGGCCAGGGTCACGGACTTCTCGTTGCTGGCGAAGTCGTGGGCGCCCATCGTCGCGACGTTGGTCTTGGAGCCCTCAGGGAACGGCTTGTTCGTGTGGGGGTGGGTCTTGGCGTAGTTCTTGACCGACGCGGGCGCGCGGCGATCGGAGTTGCCCTCGCGCAGGACCGGGTTGACCGCGGAGCCCTTGACCTTGTCGTACTTGGCCCGGATCTCCTTCTCCTCGTCCGTGGCGGGCGCCTCGGGGTAGTCGGGGACGGCGAAGCCCTGCGCCTGCAGCTCGGTGATCGCGGCCTTGAGCTGCGGGATCGAGGCGGAGATGTTGGGCAGCTTGATGATGTTGGCCGCGGGCGTCTTCGCGAGCTCACCGAGCTCGGTCAGGGCGTCGTCGGCGAGGCCGAACTGGGCGAGGATGCGCGCGGCGACGGAGATGTCGCGCGTCTCGAAGGCGACGCCGGCCTTGGCGGCGTAGGCCTCGACGATCGGCAGGAAGGAGTACGTCGCGAGCAGCGGCGCCTCGTCGGTGTGGGTGTAGATGATGCTCGACATGTTCGGGCGTCACTCCTGAGGCCGGTGATGGGATTCTTGACGTCAAGATACCTGATGGTGGGGCTCGGGTCCCTTTCGGTGGCCACAGTAATGACTAGGCTGCCCTGTGTAACCCGGCTGGTTTTCGGGAGTCCTACCGAGGAGAAGGTCAAGCCATGACTGACACAGCAGTGGAAGCAACCGCACCGCCCACCCTGGTCCAGAAGATCGCCGCCGAGGTCCTCGGCACGGCCGTCCTCGTGTTCCTCGGCTGTGGCTCGGTGGTCATCTTCAGCAACGCCGCCAGCGACACCAGCGGCCTCTCCGGCCTGTTCGCCATCACCTCGATCGGCCTGTCCTTCGGCATCGCGATCGTGGCGATGGCCTACACCTTCGGCCGGGTCTCGGGCGGGCACTTCAACCCCGCCGTCTCCGTCGGCGCCGCGCTCGGCGGGCGGATCTCCTGGAAGGACGCCGGTCTCTACAGCGCGGCCCAGATCGTCGGCGGCCTCGTCGGCGGCCTGCTGCTCGCGCTCACCGCGGTGTCCAGCGACTTCGGCTGGGACTTCGGCGAGCCGCTCGGCTCCAACGGCTTCGGCGACCACGGCGGCGTCGAGCTGCTCGGCGCGCTGCTCATCGAGATCATCCTGACCTTCATCTTCGTGACCGTCATCCTCGGCACGACCGACGAGCGCAACCGCGCGGTGGCCGCCATGGCGCCGCTGACCATCGGCCTGACCCTGGCGGCGATCCACTTCGTCGCCATCCCGGCGACCGGTACGTCGGTCAACCCGGCCCGGTCCATCGGCGTCGCCTTCTTCTCCGGCGGCGACGCGATCGCCCAGCTCTGGCTCTTCATCGTCGCGCCGCTGGTCGGCGGCGTCGTCGCCGGCCTGCTCTACCCGCTGGTCTTCGGCCACGGCACCGACCCGGTGCCCGGCTCCGGCCTGAACTTCGGTGCCGGCGGCTCCTCCGACCCCGCCTTCACGCAGCAGTGGAACCAGCAGCAGGGCTTCGGCCAGCAGGGCTACCAGCAGCAGGGCTACGCCCAGCAGCCCCCGGCCCAGTCGCAGCCGATCATCCAGGACGGCTGGCAGTGGGACCCGGCCGCACAGCAGTGGATCCCGGCCCAGCAGCAGCCCGCCGCGCCGGCCGCGCCCGCGGCCCCCGACCCGCAGGCGCCCCAGGCTCCGCAGGCCCCGCAGCAGGGCGGGTGGGCTCCCCCGGCCAACGACCAGACCCAGGTCCGCCCGCCGCAGTGATGCGGTAGCGGGACCGATCTCCGATCCGGGGGCGCGGACGCGCGTGACGCGCTCCGTGCCCTCGGGTGGTTTTCGGGGACTCCGCCCGACCGGACCGACTACCGCCCGGGGTCGTACGCGACCAGGCCCGCTTCGTCCGTCCGGACCAGGCCGACGCCGCGGGCGTACACCTCGGTCCGGGCGCCGACCGGGGTCTCCACCTCCAGCGTCACGGTCCGCGCGTACGTCGCCAGCGGGACCGAGACCTCCTCGTCGCGCCCGGCGACAGTGGCGACCTCCTCCACCCCGGTGGCCACAGCGGTGCGGAAGCCGTCGCCGAAGCGGGGTCGGGCAGGCATGGCCAGGCCCGCCTCCGCGCCCGATGCGCCGGCCTGCCACTCCCCCTCGCGGCCCAGCCACCACACGTTGCCGGCGCGGTCCTGCGCGTAGTGGTCGCGCACGACCGGGCCGTCCGGCGGGGTGCGGACCAGGGTCGTGGTGGCGATGCCGTCGATGTCGGGGCCGGACTCGACGGTCAGGGCCAGGGCCGGCTGCCCGGTCCCCTCGTCCGCGTACTCCCAGCGGGAGCCGGGCGTCAGCGGGAGCCAGGGGTTGTCGACCGTGGCGACGAAGTCACCCGGATCGGGGTCGGGCGTCGGGACCACCAGCCCGTCGACGCCGGTCGGCGGACTGGGCGCCGACCCGGAGCCGCAGCCGGTCAGAGCGCCGGTGAACGCCAGGAGGCCGGCCGCGATCGCGGCGGGGACACGTGTCCGCATGGCGTCATCGTCTCGCAGGAGTGCCCGGCTGCCCGCGCCGGGCCGGGCGCTGCTAGCGTCGCAGGAGTCCATCGAGTTCCTTGAAGGAGTCCTTGTGAGCACCACCCCGCTCAAGGTGGCCGTGACCGGCGCGGCCGGCCAGATCGGCTACAGCCTGCTCTTCCGCATCGCCAGTGGCGCGATCGCCGGTGACCGTCCCGTCGAGCTGCGCCTGCTCGAGATCGAGCCCGCGCTCAAGGCCCTCGAGGGCGTCGTCATGGAGCTCGACGACTGCGCGTTCCCGAACCTGGCCGGCGTCCAGATCGGCTCCGACCCGGAGAAGATCTTCGACGGCGTCAACCTGGCCCTGCTCGTCGGCGCGCGTCCCCGTGGCCCGGGCATGGAGCGTGGCGACCTGCTCTCCGCGAACGGCGCGATCTTCACCGCGCAGGGCAAGGCCCTCAACAGCGTGGCCGCCGACGACGTCCGCATCGGTGTCACCGGCAACCCGGCCAACACCAACGCGCTGATCGCCGCGACGAACGCCCCCGACATCCCCAACGACCGGTTCTCGGCGCTGACCCGCCTCGACCACAACCGGGCGATCTCCCAGCTGGCCGCCAAGACCGGTGCCGCCGTCACCGACATCAAGAAGATGACGATCTGGGGCAACCACTCGGCCACCCAGTACCCCGACATCTTCCACGCCGAGATCGCCGGCAAGAACGCCGCCGAGGTCGTCGCGGACCAGGCCTGGATCGCGGACACGTTCATCCCCACCGTCGCCAAGCGCGGCGCCGCGATCATCGACGCCCGGGGCGCCTCCTCCGCCGCCTCCGCCGCGTCCGCGACCTGCGACGCCGCACGTGACTGGCTGAACGGCACCCCGGCCGGTGACTGGGTGTCGATGGCGGTCGTCTCCGACGGCTCCTACGGCGTCCCCGAGGGCCTGGTCTCCTCGTTCCCGGTCACCACCGCGAACGGCGACTGGAGCATCGTCCAGGGCCTCGAGATCGACGACTTCTCGCGCGGCAAGATCGACGCGTCCGTCGCCGAGCTGGCCGACGAGAAGGCCGCGGTCACCGAGCTGGGCCTCATCTGATCCCACTCAGCACGACGAAGGGCCGGTGCCTGGCACCGGCCCTTCGTCGTACCCGCCGACCTTCGTCGGACCGCTGACGGAGCGGGGTCAGCTCTGCTCGGGGATCGTCCCCGCGAGGAGCAGGAGCACCACCGCGACGGCGACCAGGATGCCGACGTCGAGGAACCGGTGACGCACGGCGAGCATGCCGGCGTCCTTCTCCGGCAGCACCAGACGCAGTCCCCCGGCGACGGCGAGGCCGCCGGAGACGATCCGCAGGCCCAGGCGCCAGTCGGACGCGGCCGCGACGACCAAGCCGACACCGACCGCGACGAGCACGGCGATATAGCAGGCGCCGCCGATCGTCGAGGGATACCGGCGCGGCTCCTGGTCGTCGGCGTCCTGGTCGGCAGCGTCGGCCGCCTCGGGGACGCCCGGGCTCTCGTCCTCGCTCAGCGCGCTGCCTTCCCGGTGAGCGCCTGCTTCTCCGCCATCGAGACCACGTTGGCGAGCAGCATCGCGCGGGTCATCGGGCCGACACCGCCGGGGTTGGGGGACACCCAGCCCGCGACGTCCCAGACGTCGGCGGCGACGTCACCCGCGATCTTGCCGTCGACCCGGCTCACGCCCACGTCGAGGACCGCGGCGCCGGGCTTGACCATGTCGCCGGTGATGATGTCCGGCACGCCCGCGGCGGCCACGACGATGTCGGCCTTGCGCACGTGGGCGGCGAGGTCGACGGTGCCGGTGTGGCACAGCGTGACGGTGGCGTTCTCGCTGCGCCGGGTGAGCAGCAGCCCGAGCGGACGGCCCACGGTGATGCCGCGGCCGACCACCACGACCTCCGCCCCCGCGATCGGCACGTCGTGGCGGCGCAGCAGCTCGACGATGCCGTACGGCGTGCACGGCAGCGGCGCCTCGTTGCCCAGCACCAGCCACCCCAGGTTGGTCGGGTGCAGCCCGTCGGCGTCCTTGGCCGGGTCGATCAGCCCGAGCACCCGGTTCTCGTCGCGCCCGCGTGGCAGCGGGAGCTGGACGATGTAGCCGGTGCAGGCGGGATCGGCGTTGAGGCCGGCCACGGCCTCCTCGATCTCCGCCTGGGTGGCGACCTCGGGCAGGTCGACCCGGATCGAGGAGATGCCGACCTCGGCGCAGTCCTTGTGCTTGCCGTTGACGTACCAGCGGGAGCCGGGGTCGTCCCCGACCAGCACCGTGCCGAGGCCAGGGGTGATGCCCTGCTCGTGCAGCTTCTCGATCCGGACCCGGAGCTCGTCCTTGATCGCGGCCGCGGTGGCGTTGCCGTCGAGCTTCTGTGCAGTCACGGGATGATCCTCTCAGGCTCAGTGGAAGAAGTGCCTCGTGCCGGTGAAGTACATGGTGACGCCCGCCGCGGCACACGCCGCGATGGTCTCCTCGTCGCGCACCGAGCCCCCCGGCTGCACGATCGCCTTCACGCCGGCGTCGATGAGGATGCCGGGGCCGTCGGCGAACGGGAAGAACGCGTCGGAGGCGGCGACCGCGCCGCGGGCCCGCTCGACGAATCCAGCTGGGCCCTCGACCAGGGTGTTGGCGCGCTCGACAGCGAGGCGGCAGGAGTCGACCCGGTTGACCTGACCCATGCCGATGCCGACCGCGCCGCCGTCCTTGGCGAGCAGGATCGCGTTGGACTTCGCCGCGCGCACCGAGCGCCAGGCGAAGGCGAGGTCGGCCAGCGTCGCGTCGTCGGCCGCCGCACCGGTGGCCAGCGTCCAGTGCGCGGGGTCGTCGCCCTCGGCCTGGAAGCGGTCGACGTGCTGCATGAGCAGGCCGCCACTGACCGGGCGGGTCTCGACGCCGCCCTGCGCGAGCGGCTCGGCGACGAGGATCCGGATGTTCTTCTTGCCCTGGAGCACCTCGACCGCGCCATCGTCGTACGCCGGCGCGACGATCACCTCGGTGAAGATCTCCGCGACCTGGCGGGCCATCGCGACCGAGACCGGCACGTTGGTGGCGATCACGCCGCCGAACGCGGAGACCGGGTCGCACTCGTGGGCGCGGCGGTGGGCCTCGGCCACGTCGGCACCGACGGCGATGCCGCAGGGGTTGGCGTGCTTGATGATCGCAACGGTCGGCAGGTCGCCGTGGTCGTACGCCGCGCGGCGGGCCGCGTCGGTGTCGACGTAGTTGTTGTAGGACATCTCCTTGCCGTGCAGCTGCTCGGCGGAGGCGAGGCCACCGGGGCCGAAGCCGGAGCGGTAGAGCGCGGCGGGCTGGTGCGGGTTCTCGCCGTAGCGGAGCACGGCCTGCTTGTCCCAGGTGCCGCCGATCCAGGCCGGGAAGCCGGTGCCCTCGGTGGAGTCGGTCAGCACCGAGCCCATCCACGAGGCGACCTGCACGTCGTACGTCGCCGTGTGCACGAACGCCTTGGCGGCGAGCGCCTTGCGCTCGGCATAGGTGAAGCCACCGCCCTGCGCGGCCGCCAGGGCGGCGGCATAGTCGGCGCCGTCGGTGACGATCGCGACCGACGGGTGGTTCTTGGCCGCCGCGCGGACCATCGAGGGACCGCCGATGTCGATCTTCTCGATGCAGTCGTCGACGCCCGCGCCGGAGGCGACGGTCGCGGCGAACGGGTAGAGGTTGACCACGACCAGGTCGAACGGCGCGACCTCCAGCTCCTCGAGCTGGGCCACGTGCTCGGGCAGGCGGCGGTCGGCCAGGATGCCGGCGTGGACACGCGGGTGCAGCGTCTTGACGCGGCCGTCGAGGCACTCGGGGAAGCCGGTCAGGTCCTCGACCTTGGTGACCGGCAGGCCCAGGCTCTCGATGAGGGCCGCCGAGCCACCGGTCGAGACCAGCTCGACGCCGGCGGCCGCGAGCCCCCGGACCAGGTCGTCGAGACCGGTCTTGTCGAAGACGGAGACCAGCGCGCGCTTGATCTGGATCTGGTCGGGTGTGGCGGACATCGAGGGGCTCCTCATCGGTCGGTGATCTCGATGAGGGCACCCAGGCGATCGATGCCGACTCGTCACTCCCCGGTGGTTGCCCACCTGCGCCAGTCGTGTGCCCTCACTCTATCGAGGTTCGGCCTCCCAGCCGAACCCGCCGGCCGACGACGGTGAACCCCTCCCGGGCCATCCGGCCGACCGACTCGACGAGCATGGCACGCTCGGCGACCTTGATCCGCTCGTGCAGGGACTCGACGTCGTCGTCGTCCTCCACCGGGACGACCGTCTGCGCGACGATCGCGCCCGTGTCGACGCCGGCGTCGACCACGAAGAGCGTCGCGCCGGTGACCTTCACGCCGTACTCCAGGGCCTCCGCCGGGCCCCGCATCCCCGGGAACGACGGCGACAGCGCCGGATGGGTGTTGACCGTCAGGCCGCCGAAGCGGTCCAGGAACTTCTCCCCCACCAGCTTCATGAAGCCGGCGAGCACGACCAGGTCGGGCTCGAAGGCGGCGACCTTGTCGGCCAGCGCCCGGTCCCAGTAGCCCCGGCTGCTGTAGTCGCCGACCTTCGCCACGAAGGTCGGGATGCCGGCGCGCTCGGCACGGGCGAGGCCCTCGATGTCGTCGCGGTCCGCGCCGACGGCGACCACGCGCGCGCCGTACGCCGGGTCGGCGCAGGCGTCGATCAGCGCCTGGAGGTTGGTGCCGGAGCCCGACACGAGGACGACGAGGCGAGGACGAGCGGGCACGGCCCGGATTCTAGGGCCTGCCGGAGGTCAGGAACGACGCGGCAGCCGGACGCGGACCGCGCGCAGCGCGCCGCGGACCCGGCCGTCGCTGTCGCGCTGCCACCAGCAGACCAGGAGCGCACCGACCACGCCGCCGATGCCGAAGGAGGTGATCGCGTGCAGCAGCACGTCGAAGGTGTAGGGCCCGACGTCCTGCATCCGGCCGGGACCGACGGCGCCGCCGGCGAACACGGTCACGGCCGCGAGGACGACGCCCGCCGCGATGCCGCCGGCGCAGCCGCGGATCGCGGCACGGTCCCAGGCGAGCACCGGTCGCTCGCGCTGCACCTGGCCGGCGACCAGCGCGGCCAGCAGGACCGGGACGAGCATCAGCCAGTCGGTCCACCACGGCTGGGTGCCCTGGTCGGGCAGTGCGGCGAGCATCGGGAACATCGGCAGTGGCCCGAGGACGACCGCGGTGGTCGACACCGTCGTGCCCGTGCCGACGGTGAAGCCGGGGCCCAGCAGGTAGGCGCTGCCGAAGAGGAGCGCGTTGGGCAGCAGGAGCACACTCAGCGCGACCATCAGCAGCACCGCCCCGGCGTCGGCGTGGAGCTGCGAGACCACGTTGGCGGCCGTGGAGAAGTCGAGGACCAGCGCGGCCAGGAGGGCGACCAGGCAGATCAGCGCCCACCGGGTCAGGATCCGGCGGGCGACGAGGACGACGTCCCGGACGGCCGGGGGCACGCCGGGCAGCCAGATGGCGGCGCGCCCTGAGCCGAAGGCGATGGCCGGTCCCCCGACGCCGAGACCGAGCAGCATCGACCACAGCACGACCCGCGCCGGGTCCGGCGAGGACGCGGCGGTCGCGGCGAGCGAGGCCGTGAGGACGCCGACGACCGCGTAGGTGACGGTGAACAGCGCGGCGGCGTAGGGGACGGTCAGGTCGCGCGCGCCGTCCGCGATCCGGTCGGCGTCGGGGCCGTGGCCCGAGATCGACTCGCCGACCCGGTGACCGACCCGCCACACGACCCAGGCACAGAGCAGGGTGAGACCGAGCGGCATCGCCGTGATCCGGATGCCCTCGACGGCGACCGTCGAGCCATGGGCGGTCAGCCAGCCGTGGGCGCCGACCCGCAGTGCGCCGCTCGGCGTGCCCTCGCCCCCGGCGTCGGTGAGGAACCAGCCCACGACGGCCACGGCCATGCAGACCAGCAGCGGGGCCACCGCCGCGATCACGCCGCCGATGCCGGCGGTCGGGACCAGCGGCCGGGTCGTGGCCAGCTGGCGGCGCAGGTCGGCGTCCGAGGAGGACCCGGAGCGTCCGGGTCCGGTACGGCGTGCCGGTGGGCTCTGCAACGACGTCATGGTCCGTCCATCTTCACGCGCGGGCGCGGCCGGTTCGGCCCGCCACGCCGGGGAGCCGCGAGAGTCCCGGGAGACGACGGACACGGTGGGACGGGTTGGGGCCGGCGACCGCCCTCGGCGTACGGTGGTGCGGCCATGACCGCAGAGGACCAGGTGACCCCCAGCACCGAGCCGCACCGGTCCGCCTACGTCAGCAGCGCGGACCTGATGAGCAGTTTCGACGCCTTCTACCGCGATGCCCGCGACCGGCTGCTGCTGCAGACCTTCGCGCTGACCGGCGACCTGGCCGTCGCCCGCAGCGCGGTCCGCGAGGCGTTCGTCGTGTCCTGGCACCACTGGCGCAAGACCGGCCGGCTCGCCGAGCCGGAGTCCGCCGTCCGCCCCGACGCGTGGCGCAAGGCGCTGCGGCGCAGCAGCACCCGGCCGTGGCACCGCAAGAAGGACCTCGACGAGGAGACCCGACGGGTCCTCGACGCGCTCGGCGCGTTGCCGGTGACCCAGCGCAAGGCCCTGCTGCTGACCCAGCTCGCCGCGGTCACCATGGAGGAGATGGCCCAGGAGATCGGGCTGCCGGCCGAGGCGGCCGAGCGGGAGCTGCAACAGGGCGCCGCGCAGTTCGCCACCGCGCTCACGATCCCGACCTCCGCCATCCCCCTCGCGCTCAACGGCCTGTCCGGCGCGATCCGCTCCGTGACCTGGCCGCGGGTGACGATCATCCGGCGCGCCGGCGCAGCCCGGCGGCGGGCGCACACCGTGATCGGCGGCGCCGCGGCCGTGGTCGCCCTCGTCGCCGGCGGCGCGGTGGCCACCGACAGCACCGGCGTCCGGCCCACCCTCGACCGCGAGGCACCCCCGGCCGTGACCGGCCCGGCGCCGGCGGGACCGGCGATCAGCACGCTGCCCGACACCACCCTGGTCCCGGTCGACGCGGTCCAGCAGGCGGTGCCCGGCCGCGGCTGGACCCAGGGCACCACTACCGACAACTCCTCCGGCAACGGTCTGGTGCTCCCCTGCCAGCCGGCCCGGTACGCCGACCCGCAGGGCACCGCCGCCTGGGTCCGCACCTTCCGTGACGGCGCCAAGCCGCAGACCCCGCGCAGCGTCGTCCAGGTCGCCGAGGCTTCCTCCTCGACGGCACGGGCCGAGCGCACCTACCGGCACGCCCGCCGCTGGTTCGCCACCTGCCCGTCGCCCGACGAGGACGGGTCCGCCGTGCCGCGGGTGCAGCTGGTCGGCACCGCCGACCTGCCGGGGGTCGGCGACCAGTCCGCGCTGTTCGTGCTCCGCTCGCGCACCGATGCCACGACCCACGTCGTGGGCGTGGCCCGCACCGGACTGCTCACCACCGTCACGGCGCTGACCACCACCGCGCCACCGGCACGGGTCAACCGGGCCGGCGTCGCCCGCCTGCTGGCGACCGCGGTGGGGCGGCTGTGCACGCTGCCCGACGCCGGTGGCTGCGCGGACCCCAACCCGAAGCCGATCCCGCGGGCGTCGTACCCGGCCGGCTCGACGCCGTGGATGCTCTCCGAGATCGATCTCCCGCCGATCACCCCCGATCCGGGACCGTGGGTCGGCACCCCGGCAGCCCAGCTGACCGAGGACCGGATCGACGTCGGCGCGATCGGCTGCGACACGGTGCACCTGTACGGCAGGTTCCGCAACCGTGCGTTCCAGGCCAACGAGTTCCGGACCTTCGTGTTCAGCGGCGCCAAGCTGCCGCCACAGGTCGGCCTCACCCAGACCGTCGGCACCCTGCCGGGCCCGGCGGCCGGCGCGTTCGTCACGCGCTTCCGCGAGCAGATGGCCGCCTGCCCGGACCTCGACGCCACCGCCGGCACCGAGGTCGAGGAGCTGGTCGCCATCGACCAGGGCAAGCAGGCGCTGACGGCGTGGCGCCTCAGCACGGCGCTGCCGGGCGACCGGACCATCGAGTACGACGTCGCGGTGCTCCGCCAGGGCACGGCGGTCTCGGTGCTCGCCTATGTGGCGGCGCCCAAGGCCCTGATCGCCAACGAGGACTTCGTCGCCGTGGCCCAGCGTGCCCTCGACCGGCTGGCCCGCACCGCTCCGTACGATCCGAGCTGACGGAAACTTCCTCCGGATCCCGTGCAACCGAGCACGGCCCTGGGGCGTATCCCCCTCGAGAGTCCGCGGCAGCGGAGGTACGCGAGAGGAGGTCGGCGTGGACGCAGCTGAGTTCGACGAGTTCTACACGGCCTCGTTCCGACGGGTGACCGGACAGGTCTACGCCATGATCGGCAACCTCGACGAGGCCACCGACTGCACCCAGGAGGCCTTCTCCCGGGCGTGGGCGCACCGGCGCAGACTGAACCGTGGCGACCACCCCGAGGCGTGGGTCCGCACCACCGCCTACCGGCTCGCCGTGAGCCGCTGGCGCCGACGCAGACGCGGGGAGCGGTCGCCCGACCGGGCCCTGCAGCACGCCGGCGTCGCTGCGGCGGTCGACGAGTCGCACGTCGCGCTCGTGACCGCGCTGCGGCAGCTGCCCGAGGCCCAGCGCCAGGCGCTGGTCCTCCACCACATCGCCGATCTCCCGGTCCAGCAGGTCGCGGCCGAGGTCGGCGTACCGGAGGGAACGATCAAGGCCCGGCTGAGCCGGGGACGGGCGGCGCTCGCCGCCCTCCTGGCCGACGAGCCCGGCCTGGCGGGAGGAGGCACCACCCATGCCTGAGCAGTCGGGACACGACCCCATCGACGACCTCGCGAGGTTCGGCGCCGATCTCGGACGCGCAGGAGGAGACATGCCGCTCTCTGCCGCCGACGTACGCCGCCGCGGCGACCAGATCCGTCGTCGCCGGACGACGCTCGTGGCCGGCGGTGCCGCCCTCGCGGTCGCTGCCGTCCTCACCCCGATCCTCGCGCTCACCGGCGACGGCGGCCACCGGGACCTGACCACCAAGGACCCCGCCGCCGCGCTCAGCGAGCACGATCTGCTGACCGACGACGACACGGTCTACAGCGACGGTTCCGACTGGTTCGCGATCGACCCGGAGGAGGGGGCGGCGGCGTTCCGGTTCTGCGAGCCGCGGAGCCTCGCCGACTTCGGCGCGACATCGACCCGGCGGCGCGACTTCGAGATGCGCAACGCCGAAGCCTCGGTGGAGGTGTCGGGCGACGCCTTCCGGGAGTCGATCGGGCAGTTCCCCGACGTCGCGAGCGCTCGGGAGGCCTACGACGAGGTCGTCGCCTTCGTGCAGGAGTGCGGCGCGCGCGTGGGACGGACCTTCGATCCGCGCCCCGTCGACCCCGGGGTCGGTGACAGCGAGGCCGTGGTCGTCGACGGCCACTACCCCGGCGTGCCGGAGGACATCGATCCCTACGGCGACGCGGCCTACATCTCCGAGGTCGGCGTCGCGCGGGTCGGTGCCCGCATCGCCGTACTCGACTCGGTGGTCGTCGGCCAGGACTACAACTTCGTCGACGGCACCCCCGTCGAGCGGATGCTCCCGGTCGCCGCCGACCGGCTCCAGCCGGGCGCGGACGAGCCCTTCGACCCGACGACGGTGCCGGGCACCCGGATCGCCGACGACTTCCCGCTGGCCGCCGGCTGGCCGGAGACCGGCAGCGACAGCCAGGAGCCCCTGACGGGTCCCCTGCGCGGCCTCGACCCGCTCGTCATGACGGCCTGCGACAGGCCGACACCGGATCCGCGACGGTCCGACCGGCTCTCCGCCCAGTGGGTCGACGTCGAGGACGTCCGCAACCGTCAGCTGACGACGTACCCGACCGAGGACGACGCCGCCGCGGCCGCCGCGGGGTTCGTCGAGGCCTTCCGGGCGTGCCCGCAGGGTCTCGTCGGCGACGACGGCACGACCCAGCGCTGGGACGTCCGGGACGTGGACGCCGGCGACGAGGCCTACGCCGTCCTGGGCTGGCAGCAGGCCGACGGCGGTGCCACCCCCTTCGGCGACACGACGCTCGTCGTCCGGGTCGGCCGGTCGGTCCTCGTCGAGAGCCGCGGCGGCCACGCGGGCAACCCGCAGGGCCGCGAGCAGGAGATCGTCGACGCGATCTCCAGCGACGCGGCGCAGGTCGTCGACGCGATGTGCGTGTTCGCCGACGCCGGCTGCTGATCGTCGCAGGCAGCCGCGAGAGGGGTTGCCGAAAGCCGATCGCTGGCGCATCATCGACCCATGACCTGGTTGATCGTGATCGCCGTCGTCGTCGCCGCGGGCGCCCTGTGGACCTGGGCCAACCGGCACGGCCGCCAGGCCGCCGCGGTCGAGCACGCCCACGAGGCCACCAAGACCGAGGTCGAGACCTGGCGCGCGCCGCACTCGGCCGGACCGAGGCTCTGAGGCCGAGCACCTCCCGACGTACGAAGGCCCGCCGCCCCGAGGGGTGGCGGGCCTTCGCTTCGCTCCGTGCGTCAGGTCAGAGCGACTGCAGGATCTCCCGGGCCAGCGCGGCGGTCGCGGACGGCGTCTTGCCGACCTTGACGCCGACGGCCTCGAGGGCCTCCTGCTTGGCGGCCGCGGTGCCGGCGGAGCCGGACACGATGGCGCCGGCGTGGCCCATGGTCTTGCCCTCGGGGGCGGTGAAGCCCGCGACGTACCCGACGACGGGCTTGGTGATGTTGGCCTTGATGTAGTCCGCGGCCCGCTCCTCGGCGTCGCCGCCGATCTCGCCGATCATCACGATCACCTTGGTCTCCGGGTCCTCCTCGAAGGCCTGGAGCGCGTCGATGTGCGTGGTGCCGACGATCGGGTCGCCGCCGATGCCGATCGCGGTCGAGAAGCCGAAGTCACGCAGCTCGTACATCATCTGGTAGGTCAGCGTGCCCGACTTGGAGACGAGACCGACCGGGCCCTTGCCCGCGATGGTGTGCGGCGTGATGCCGGCCAACGACTCGCCGGGCGTGATGATGCCGGGGCAGTTGGGGCCGATCATCCGGGTCGACTTGCCCTGCAGGTACGACCAGACCTCGGCGGTGTCCTGGACGGGGACGCCCTCGGTGATGACCACGATCAGCGGCATCTCGGCGTCGATGGCCTCGATCGCCGCGTCCTTGGTGAACGCCGGCGGGACGAAGAGGACCGACACGTTGGCGCCGGTCTCCTTCATGGCCTCCGCGACCGTGCCGAACACGGGGAGCTCGACGTCGTTGCCGTCGTGGTCCTGGTGGGTCACCGTCGTGCCGGCCTTGCGCGAGTTCACGCCGCCGACGATCGACGCGCCCGAGTCGAGCATGAGGGCGGTGTGCTTGGCACCCATACCGCCCGTGATGCCCTGGACGATGATCTTGCTGTCCTTGTTGAGGTAGATGCTCATCTGTTCTTCTCCCCCGGCCTCAGGCGTTCGCCAGCTCGGCGGCCTTGTCGGCCGCGCCGTCCATGGTGTCGACCTGGGTCACGAGCGGGTGGTTCAGCTCGTCGAGGATCGCGCGACCCTGCTCGACGTTGTTGCCGTCGAGGCGGACGACGAGCGGCTTGGTGGCCTTGTCACCGAGGAGCTCGAGGGCGCCCTTGATGCCGTTGGCGACCTCGTCGCACGCCGTGATGCCGCCGAAGACGTTCACGAAGACCGCCTTGACCTGCTCGTCGTTCAAGATGACGTCGAGGCCGTTGGCCATCACCTGCGCGTTGGCGCCGCCGCCGATGTCGAGGAAGTTGGCCGGCTTGACGCCGCCGTGCTTCTCACCGGCGTACGCGACGACGTCGAGGGTGCTCATCACGAGACCCGCGCCGTTGCCGATGATGCCGACCTGGCCGTCGAGCTTGACGTAGTTGAGACCGAGGTCCTTGGCCTTCGCCTCAAGCGGGTCGGCCTCCTCGCGGATCTCGAACTCCTCGTGCTCGGGGTGGCGCACCTCGGAGGCGTTCTCGTCGAGCGAGACCTTGCCGTCGAGCGCCTCGAGCTTGTCGCCGGCGAGGCGCGCGAGCGGGTTGACCTCGACGAGGGTCGCGTCCTCCTCGACGAAGACCTTGTAGAGGTCCTCGATCATCTTCACGGCCTGCTCGAAGACGGGCTCGGGGAACTTCGCCTCGGTGGCGATCTCGCGGGCCTTGACCGCGTCGACGCCCTTGCCGGGGTCGATGCCGATCTTCTTCACGGCGTCGGGGTTGGTCTTCGCGACCTCCTCGATCTCGACACCACCCTCGACGGACGCGATGCAGAGGTACTGGCGGTTGGACCGGTCCAGCAGGAACGAGAAGTAGTACTCCTCCTCCGGCGGGGTGGCCGGGGTGACCAGCACGCGGTTGACCGTCAGGCCCTTGATCTCCATGCCGAGGATGTTGGACGCGTGCTCGAAGGCCTCGTCGGCAGTCTTCGCCAGCTTGACGCCACCGGCCTTGCCGCGACCGCCGGCCTTGACCTGCGCCTTGATGACGGTCACCCCGCCGATCTGCTCCGCCGCCGCCCGCGCCTCCTCGGCGGTCTCGACGACCGTTCCGAGAGTGGTGGCCACGCCGTGCTTCGCGAAGAGCTCCTTCGCTTGGTACTCCATCAGGTCCACTGATACGTCCTCACGTCTTGGTCAGAGGTTCGGTGCGCACAGCGGCACACCCCCGGGCACGATAGTCCTGACCCACGAGTAGGACGAGTCCGGGAGCCGCCGACGGACCCCGACGTGACCGGGCTCACGCGCCGCCGGCGCCCCGGATGCCGGTTGTGGGCGTTCGCCTGCGTATCCCCAGGGGCGAGACGTACGATTTCGAGGCCGTGCCGGCATCGGCTATCGTCGGCACGCATGTTTCACCCGGCTGTCACCAGACAGCCACCCCGGCCGGGGTCTGCTCGGGGCGTCACCGGCCGGACACCAGGGGTGAGACGCGCCTGCAGGAACGTCCCCCCAAGGAGTCAGCAGTCGATGGGTAACCACCGAGCGGACCACACCGCGCCGCGCCCGGAAACGACCCTCGGCTCTCCCTCCCCCAGTTCCAGCTCCCCCAGTTCCAACGGCTACGTCGGCAAGCGCGTCGCCGGCCGCGTCGCCGACGAGACCCCCTCGACGTACGTCGGCAAGCGGGTCGCGCGGACCGCCGAGCCGGCCGCCACGATCGCGCCCGTCGTAGCCCTCGCCCGGCCGGTCGAGCCGACCGTCGCGCTCGACGAGCCGACCCTGGCCGTCGAGGCCGTCGCCCCCGCGCGCACCCTCGACCGGATGCCCACCGTCGAGCTCCCCGCGCTGCGCGACATCCCGCTCGTCGACGCCCTGTCCGACTCCTCGACCACGCTGCGCGCGGTCCAGCCCGCCGGCAAGCGCCGCGCCGTCCGGCACGCCGGCGCCCGCGGCCCGCTCTTCCGCGGCCTGCCCACGCTGCCCGTCGCCGTCGGTGTCGCCACGATCGCGGTCGCGGTCGGCGGCGTCGTCACCTCCGCCGACCCGCAGCTGGCCTCCGCCGGCGACCGCCTCACCTCCCCCAACGCCCTCACCGGCTCCTTCGGCAGCGCCACGGTCGGCGACCGCCCGCAGACCGTGAGCCGCGACTCCGACCGCGACGCGCTCGCCCAGGCCGCCGGTTCCGACATCGCGGCCGAGGCGGAGCGCTCGGCCGCCGAGCGGAACACCGCCCTCACGAGCCTGCGCGCCGATGCGGAGAAGGAAGCCGCCGAGATCGTGCTCAACGCGTGGATGCTGCCCCTCGCCAGCTACCGCCTGACCGCCACCTTCGGCGAGTACGGCCTCTGGTCCAGCTACCACACCGGCCTCGACTTCGCCGCCCCCAGCGGCACCCAGATCCGCGCCATCACCAACGGCACGGTGACCTCCGCCGGCTACGACGGCGCCTACGGCAACAAGACCGTGCTGACCCTCGAGGACGGCACCGAGCTCTGGTTCTGCCACCAGAGCGCCTTCAACGTCTCTGTCGGCGACACCGTCCGCACCGGCGACCTGATCGGCTACGTCGGCAGCACCGGCAACGTCACCGGCCCCCACCTCCACCTGGAGGTCCGCCCCGGCGGCGGCGACCCGGTCGACCCGGACGCCGCTCTGCGGCAGCACGGCATCACGCCGTAGCTTCAGCATCATCGTTCTCCAGCGCCGTCCGAGGCGCTCGGCGAGGATGACCGGGTGACCGACGCAGGGCCATTGACCGACGCCGACCTCGTCGAGTTGGACCGCGCTCTGAAGCGCCGGTGGGCGGCGACGTGGGTCGCCGTCATCGGCACACCCATGATTGCCTGCCTAGTGGCGTTCCTCATCTCGTCGGTGCGCTATGTGTGGTTGCTGGACGAGGATGCGCGCGCCGACCGCACGATGTTCTCCTATTCGTTCGAAGACGTCCCCGCGTGGTCCCTTTCATCGACGGCGACCATCGCGATCGCCCTCGGGACATCGGCCGCTCTGATCACCCTGTTCGTCGCGACCGTGCTGACCGCCATGGAGAGGGACCGGGCGCGCGGCCCGGCGATCGTCAACCGGCTGATGCTTGATGGCCTTGCACTGGCCGCCTGCCTGGTCGGATCGATCGCGTGTTGGCTGGCCGGCTTCGCATCAGACTGGAGCACTGCCGACGGCGTGGCCGGCGCAGCGACGGCTGCACTATCTGGCCTCCTGCTCGCCGGCTTGGCCGCATCCGCCGAGGAGCGGATCGAGGCATCGCAACACCGGGCTTGGCGGACCCATCTAGGGACCGAGCGGGTACGTCAGGCCTGGTACGACAGCATCGACCGGACTGCACGGTATCCACCCAACCGTCGTCGCACCTTTCCTTGGCGGATCGGTCTACTCGCGGCACCCGTCGTTCTCCTCCCCATGGTCGCGGCCGACCTGGTTGCGGGCGTGGACCATTGGGATCGATGGGTCGGCAATCTCGCTGTCGTCGACGCCATCCTCACCGCGCTCATCCTCGCCACGTGGAGTTGGCGGGTCAGGCGCAAGGTGGAGCAGGTCAGGGTCGGTCGCCGGGTCTCGGGTTTGAGCGTCGGCATCGTCCTGCTCTTCGTTCCCCTCTGGGCCTTGGCCCTGATTGCCACAGCGACGACCAACTACACGTCGATCTGGGTCACAGTGGCCCTGGCCGCGGCGCTGGCGTTCGGTCCACGGCTGGAGGATCACTTGAACTCCGCTTACGCGCACCAACTCCAGCGACGCGTCAGGTCACTCGAGAAGATCGGCTGACCTACAGCTTCTCCACCGGGGCGTAGCGGAGCAGCAGCCGCTTGACGCCGTCCGACCCGAAGTCGATCGACGCGACGGACTTCTCCGCGGCGCCCTCGACCGCGACCACGGTGCCGAGGCCGAAGGAGTCGTGGGTGACCTTGTCGCCGGGGGCGAGGACGGGGATGGGGCGCGACGGCTTGGACTTGGCGGCGGCGTCGGCGCGGGCGGCGGCGGAGCTGAAGTTGCGGCGGCCGGCGGCGGTGGGCTGACCGAAGCGGTTGCCGGCGTAGTCGCCCGCACCACCCGGGCCGCCCGAGCGCCCTGAGTCGTACGACGGGCGCGACCAGCGGGTCTGATCGGCCTCGGTGCGGCGCCAGTCGACGAGGTCGACAGGCAGCTCGCCGAGGAATCGGGACCCGGGGTTCATGGTGGGGGCTCCCCAGGCGGAGCGGACCATGGCGCGGGAGACGTAGAGGCGCTGGCGGGCGCGGGTGATGCCGACATAGGCCAGGCGGCGCTCCTCCTCCAGCTCGGGCCGGTCGCCGAGGGCGCGGGAGTGGGGGAAGACGCCGTCCTCCATGCCGGTGAGGAAGACGACGGGGAACTCCAGGCCCTTCGCGGTGTGCAGGGTCATCAGCGTCACGACGCCCTGGTCCTCGGGGGCGTCCGGGTCGTCGTCCGGGGCGTCGGGGATCTGGTCGGCGTCCGCGACCAGCGCGACCCGCTCCAGGAAGTCGCCCAGACCGGGCTCGAGGACGCCGGCGTCGACGTCGGCGGGGTCCGCGGAGGGTCCGGCGACCGGGTCCTCCGCGAACTCGCGGGCGACGGCGACGAGCTCGGCGAGGTACTCCAGCCGGGTCTCGTCCTGCATGTCGTCGGAGTTCTCCAGGGTCACGAGGTAGCCGGACCGGTCGAGCACGGTCTCCAGGATCACGTCGGGCCGCTCGCGGGCCTCGACCATCTGCTGGAGCTCCTGCAGCAGCTTCACGAACGACTCGATGCTGGTCTGGCTGCGCGTCGCGAGACCGGGCGCCTCGGCGGCGCGCTGGAGCGCCTCCCAGTAGGTGATCCGCTCCCGCTCGGCGAAGGCGCCGATCGCGGCCTCGGCCCGCTGGCCGATGCCCCGGCGCGGGGTGTTGACGATGCGGCGCAGCGAGACCTGGTCGTCGGGGTTGACCAGGACCCGCAGGTAGGCCAGCGCGTCGCGGATCTCCTTGCGGTCGTAGAAGCGGGTCCCGCCGACGACCTTGTAGGGCATCCCGGTGCGGACGAAGATCTCCTCGAACACACGGGACTGCGCGTTGGTGCGGTAGAACACCGCCACGTCGGCGGGCCGCAGACCCAGTTGGGGGTCGTCGGTGAGCTTGTCGATCTCCCCGGAGACGAACCGCGCCTCGTCGTGCTCGTCGTCGGCGACGTACCCGACGATCTTGGCGCCGTCGCCCGCGTCGGACCACAGCCGCTTGGGCTTGCGGCCCTCGTTGCGCTCGATCACCGCGTTGGCGGCGGTCAGGATCGTCTGGGTGGAGCGGTAGTTCTGCTCGAGCAGGACGGTCCGCGCGTCGGGGAAGTCCTTCTCGAAGTCCATGATGTTGCGGATGTCGGCGCCCCGGAAGGCGTAGATCGACTGGTCCGCGTCGCCGACGACCATCAGCTCGGCGGGCGGCACCCGGTGCGCCGGCAGGCCGTCGAGGGTGGTCGGATCGCGCTCCTCGAGGTCCTGGCCGCACAGCTGCTGGATGAGGGCGTACTGCGCGTGGTTGGTGTCCTGGTACTCGTCGACCAGGATGTGCCGGAACCGACGGCGGTAGGTCTCGCGGACCTCCCGCTTGAGCTGGAACAGCCGGACCGTCTCCATGATCAGGTCGTCGAAGTCCATGGCGTTGGCCTCGCGCAGGCGCCGCTGATAGGACGTGTACGCCGCGGCGTACGTCTCGTCGATCGAGTTCTTGGCCTCGGCGGCGACCTCGTCGGGCTCGCGCAGCTCGTTCTTCTGGCTGCTGATCCAGTGCAGCACCGGCCCCGGCTGGAACTTGCGGGGATCGAGCTCGAGGTCGCTGCAGACCAGCTGGATCAGGCGCTTCTGGTCGGCGGTGTCGTAGATCGAGAAGTTCGACTTCAGCCGCTCGTAGCCGAGGTGCTCGACCTCCTTGCGCAGGATCCGCACGCACGCCGAGTGGAACGTGCTCACCCACATGATCCGGGCGCGGTTGCCGATCAGCTCGGCCACCCGCTCCTTCATCTCGGCGGCCGCCTTGTTGGTGAAGGTGATCGCCAGGATCGAGCCGGGGTGCGCCTTGCGGACGGCGATGGTCCAGGCGATCCGGCGGGTCAGCACCCGGGTCTTGCCCGAGCCGGCACCGGCGACGACGAGCAGCGGCGCGCCTTCGTGTTCGACGGCCTCGCGCTGGGGGTCGTTGAGCCCGTCGAGGAGGGCATCTGCGGTGAGGGCCGGGGGCGTCGCGGAGTCGATCATGCTCCGGCCAGCCTACGGCTCCGCTCCGACGGCGTGGCCGGTGGCGTCACGCACCTACCAGAATTGTCGTGAAACGCCGCCGTGCACGACGAATTCGGTAGTTGAACCGCCGACCCCGCGATCAGCTGCTGTGGACGGGCGACCAGAGCACGGCGATGCAGACCTCGGCGATCGCGAGGACGAGCAGGCCGGCCCACAGGCCGTTGGGGATCTTCGCCTTGCGCATGTTGGCCATCACCAGCACCAGGAGCACCAGCCCGATCGCGAGCTTGACGCCGACCTTGGCGTGGTTGACCGGGTCGTCGCCGCCCTCGAGGACGCCGACGAGAAGGAGGCCCGCGAGGAACGCCGTACCGACGCCGTCGCGCATGACGCCGGTGACCTTCTTGTCGCCGGGACCGGCCTGCGCCAGCAGTCCGCCGATCAGGGCCGCGAAGCCCAGGATGTGGAGGATGAGCAGGATCAGGCGCAGGGTCTCCATGGCCGCACTCTAATCGGTGGAGAACGGCTTTCAGCGACCGGTCGCCGAGAAGTGCTGGTAGTCCTTCAGCGAGTTCCACGACCCACCCCAGCTCCACCCGATCCGGGCGAACTCCCGGACGATCAGGTCGCCGGCGTGGATGATGCCGGGCTGGATCCGCGTCCGGTCGAGGTACGCCGACGCGCGCTCGGGCAGCACGACGCCGCCCTTGTGGTACGGGTTGAGGAACGGGTTGACGTCGATCGCGAGCCCGTAAGCGTGCGCCGACCAGGAGGTCTGGCCCCGGGCGGCCCGGCACACCAGCGCGGCGGTGTCGTTGCCGTCGCCGGTCGGCTCCGCCTCCAGGTCGGCGGTGGTCGGGAGCCGCATCTCCTCGATCGGGTAGCCCGCCGCGAACAGCGCCCGGAACACCGACACCACGTCGTCGGCCTCCGACGCGGCGAGGACCAGCTCGCCGGTGTGCGCCGCGCCGTCGAAGCCGCGGAAGGTGACGGTGACGTACGCCAGGTCGGCCAGCCGGACCGGGCACGCGGGCGACCAGGTCTCCCCCATCCGCTCCCTGATCGCGTCGCTCACCGGGCCGACGTGGGCATGGAACCCGCCGTCGGCCGGCGGCGGGAGCAGGTCCCGCGTCGGGAACAGCCGGTGGCGCAGCGGCTTCGGGGTCGGCCGGATCTCGCCGTACCCGTCGGGGGTGCGGGGCAGCACGTGGACGCCGAGCTCCCAAGCGGAGTACGCCGGACCGGGGTCGCTCGGGGTGGGCTGCGGCACCACCGACGACGAACCCGACGGGGTGGGCGAGGCGGCCGGAGGCGCGCTGGTCGTACCTCCGGAGCACCCGCCGAGCAGCAGCGTCGCCGCGACCAGCGCGGCGACGCGCCTCACAGCAGCCGGCGGTCGGACGCCCACCGGGTCAGCTCGTGACGCGAGGACAGCTGGAGCTTGCGCAGCACCGAGGACATGTGGGTCTCGACGGTCTTGATGGAGATGAACAGCTCCTTGGCCACCTCCTTGTAGGAGTAGCCGCGCGCGATCAGCCGCATCACCTCCCGCTCGCGCTCGGTGAGCCGGTCGAGGTCCTCGTCGACGCTCGCGAGATCGGCGGAGAGGCCGGCGCCGGCGAAGGCGTCGAGCACGAAGCCGGCGAGCCGCGGCGAGAAGACGGCGTCACCGTCGGCGACCCGCGCGATCGCGTCGACCAGCTCGGGACCGGTGATGGTCTTGGTGACATAGCCGCGAGCGCCGCCGCGGACGGTGCCGATGACGTCCTCGGCGGCGTCGGAGACGGACAGCGCGAGGAAGCGCACCTCGCCGTCCTTGACCCGCCGGATCACCTCGACGCCGCCTCCGCCGGGCAGGTGCACGTCGAGGAGTACGACGTCGGGCCGGTGCTCCTGCACCGCCGCGACGGCCTCGTCGACGTCGGCGGCCTCGGCCACCACCTCGACCCGGCCGGCGCCCGTGGCACCGAGCTCGGCACTGACGCCGCGGCGGAACATGGCGTGGTCGTCGACGACCACCACGCGCACCGGGTCACTCATGGGTCTCCTTCGTCTTCGACGAGTCGGGGGTGTGGTCGAGGTGCAGCCTGATCTCCGTGCCCTCACCGGGCGCGGACCGGATCTCGGCCCGGCCGCCGTGGCGCTCCATGCGGTCGATGATGCTGCGTCGCACGCCGAGCCGGTCCTCCGGGGTGGCGTCCGGGTCGAAGCCGGCACCACGATCGCGGACGAAGACGTCGATCCCCGCCTCGGTGATCTCGGCATACACGTCGACGCGGGGGACCCCGGCGTGCTTGGCCGCGTTGGTGGCGGCCTCCCGCGCCGCCTGCACGATCGGACGGGCGGCCTCTCCGTAGTCGCAGTCGCCGACGGCGACCACGTCGACGGTGATGCCGTAGGCGTCCTCGATCTCGGCGGCGGCGGCCCGCAGCGCGCTGGCCACCGTGGCCTCGTCCATCGACTCGCCGGCGTAGAGCCAGGCCCGCAGGTCGCGCTCCTGGGCTCGTGCGAGACGGGCGGCGTCGGCGGGGTTCTTCTGGATCAGGGCGAGGGTCTGCAGCACCGAGTCGTGGAGGTGGGCGGCGACGTCGGCGCGCTCCTGGGTGCGGACCCGCTCGGCCCGCTCGTCGCTGAGCTCGGTGAGCAGCCGGTAGACCAGCGGCCCGAGCACGATCACGAGCCCGCCGAGGGCGAGCAGGACGGCGATGACGGCGTCGCGGGCCACGCTCAGCGAGCCGTCGCGCAGGGTGAAGAGGACCAGCGCGACCACGACCAGGCCCACGCCAGCGGCGATCCGGGCCCAGGCGGCCCAGCCACCGCCGCCGAGGAACATCCGCACCGGGTCGACCCGGTCGGTCGCGTCGAGCCAGCGCTCGCGCTGCGCCTCGTCGGCCTGCCGCCACAACAGCGCGACGCCGACGACGGCGATGCCCAGCGGCCAGACCCACCAGCCGGTGCCGAGGACGGCCTCGGTGGCGAACACCGCGCCCACGCCGAGGACGGCGAGCGTGACGACCGGGCCGATGTCGGAGAGGCGCCGGGCCCGACCGGGGCGGCGACCGTCGCGGGACGCGCTCGCGAGGCCGGGCGCCAGCAGCTCGGGCGGCGGCCCGGCGGGCAGCAGCGCCCACAGGGCGGCGTACGTGAGGACACCGAAGCCGCCGATGACCGTGGTGACGACGAAGGCGGCCCGGACGATCCGCACGGAGACGCCGAGGTGGGCGGCCAGGCCGGCCGCGACGCCGCCGATCATCGGGTCGCGCAGGTCGCGCCAGGCGCGCCGGACGTCCCTGGCCGCGCCGGCGTCCTGGGAGGCGGGCGCGCCGGGCGGCAGCGGCGTGGTCGCGGCGGTGCTCATGATGGCTCCATCGTCACACAGCCCGGGGCCCGCGAGCAGGGGGAAGGACCCTGATCCGACCCTGACGACCCGCCCCGGGACAGCGGTGCGGATCAGGGCTGTCCCCGATGGTCCGGTCGCGGTTGTGCCACCATGCTGGAACACATGAACCCAGCGACCGACAGCGAGCAGGAGCCGCACGGCGAGGGCCCTCGCGTGACCCGCGACGAGGTCCGCGACCTGGCCCGGATCCGCCGCAGCCGCGACGACCGGAAGGTCGCCGGTGTGGCGGCCGGTGTCGCGCGTCACCTGGACATCGACCCGCTCCTGGTGCGGATCGCGTTCGTGGTGCTCACCTTCTTCGGTGGCGGCGGCCTCATCCTGTACGGCGTGTGCTGGCTGTTCGTGCCCGAGGAGGGCACCGAGGACACGGTGATCCGCGTCGACGAGGGGGTGCGCACCGGGGCACTCATCGTCGGCGGCATCATCACCGTCGCCTCGGTGGTCGGCGACACCGTCGGCGGACCGGACTTCCCGTGGCCGCTGCTCCTCGCCGGACTGGTGCTGATCGTGGTGCTGGGCGGCAAGCAGGCGATCAAGCCCAGCGGCCCGACCCATCCCTGGCTGCGGGGCGGTCCCGCGGCCCCGCCGCCGGGCGGCCCCGCCGCGGGAGATCCCGCCTACCCGGGCTATCGCCCCGGTCCCCCGCCCCCGCCGCGCCGGCCGCGCGACCCGCGTCGCCGCGGACCACTGCTCTTCCCGTTCACCCTGGGGCTCGCGGCCCTCGGCGTGGGCATCCTGGTCACGCTGCGGCTCGCCGGCGTCGACATCGAGCCCTCGGCGTACCCCGCGACGGTGCTGGGCGTGACCGGCCTGATGCTGCTCGTCGGCGCGTTCTACGGCCGGGCCGGGGGCCTGATCCTGGTCGGCCTCATCGCCGCGGCCGCCACCGCCGTCACCGCCGTCACCGGCACCTTGGAGGTGGGGCAGGTCAAGCCGGTCCTGCAGCAGGCGTCCGACC
Organism: Nocardioides sp. LHD-245; assembly: GCF_030929495.1. Lineage (GTDB taxonomy): Bacteria > Actinomycetota > Actinomycetes > Propionibacteriales > Nocardioidaceae > Nocardioides. The sequence goes on from NZ_JAVFWN010000002.1 coordinate 111,180, forward strand.
TCGACGGCTCCTACGACCTGGGCGCCGGCGAGATCCTGATCGACCTGCGCGACATCCGCGACCTCGACGAGCTCGACGGCCGGACGCTCGACCTCGAGGTCGGCGTCGGCCACATCCTGGTCCTGGTGCCGAAGGACGGCCTCAACGTCGAGGCCAGGGCGACCATCGACGCCGGCGAGGTCTCCATGTTCGGCAAGACGACCGGCGACGACACCCGCGGCGACAACGGCACCGTCGCCGGCGACCCGACCCTGACCATCGACGCCGACCTCGACCTCGGCCAGATCGAGTTCCGGAGCGCAGCATGAGCCACCCCACACACGGCTACGACGACCCCGCCGCCGAGTACCCCCGCGAGCAGCCCGCCGCGGACGGCAGCCGCGACCGCCGTACCGGCTGGCACCCGGTCAACACCGGCCACCTCGTCATGGGCGTCGCCTTCACCGGGCTGGTGATCGTGTGGGCGCTGGTCACCAGCGACACCGTCGAGCTGGAGGACGCCGGCTGGCTGATGGGACTGCCCTGGCTGGTCGCCGGCGCCGCCGGCCTGCTCGCCTCCGTGCTGCGGGGACGTCGCCGGGAGGACGACGGGGACCAGCCCGGCTGGGACGGGCACCAGATGCGGGGCTGGCAGTGACGCTGCCGGCGCTGCCCGGGCTGCCCGGGCTGACCTCGCTGGTCGCGCTCGAGCGGCCCGACCTGGTCGCCCCTCCGGTTGCCGCCGCCCTGGCCGCCTGGCCGGGCGCGGAGCGGATCGCCGTCGTCGAGATCGACCCCGACCTCGCCGACACGGCCGCGATGAGCGCGGCGTACGACGTGCCGATGGCGGCCGGCGCCAACTGCGTCCTGGTCGCGGGCAAGCGGGAGGGCGAGGAGCGGATCGCGGCGTGCCTGGTGCGCGCCGACACCCGCGCCGACGTCAACCACACCGTGAAACGACTCCTCGACGTCCGCAAGCCGTCGTTCCTCCCGCTCGACCGGGCGGTGGCCGAGTCCGGGATGGAGTACGGCGGCATCACGCCGGTCGGGCTGCCGGCGGGCTGGCGGCTGCTGGTGGATGCCCGCGTCCCGGAGATGGAGCTCGCCGTCATCGGGTCCGGCCTGCGCCGCTCGAAGCTCCTCGTCCCCGGAGACCTGTTCGCCCACGCCCCGGGCGCCGAGGTCGTCGCCGGCCTCGCCAGCTGACGCCCGCTCACCCTTGTAACTAAGGGTTACAGCACGATTTCGGGTGCAGCAGCACCAAGGTAGTAGCAACAACGCCCGGGTAGATGCGTCTGGTGAGCCGGCCCGGCCACACGACCGACGAAGTCGGCCACGCCACGTCGCGGGCGTCCCTCGGGCGCTCGGCCCGGACATCTACCAGGGCGTTGTTGCTGCTACCCGGGCGTTGTTGCAGCGGATTTCGCGCCGTAACCCTTAGTTACAAGCGGCGGCCGCGCACCCTCAGTGGTCGAGACCGGTGACCCGGATGCCCGAGTGGGTCTTGTACTTGCGGTTGATCGAGATCAGCACGGCGGTGAAGGGCTCGAGGACCCGGGCGAGGCGCAGCTTGCCGCCGTCGACGCCGGGGCGGCCGGTCACGGAGGCGGCGAGGTCGATGGCGACCTGCTTGCCCTCGGCGGAGTCGCCGACCACGATGACGTCCTCGTCGAGGAACTCGTCCTCGCCCCACAGGGCGGGGGCGGCGACATTGTGGAAGGCGCCGACGACGGTGGCCTCGGGGGCGATCCGGGCGGCGGACTCGGCGGCCGAGCCCTCGCCGGCGTCGATGACCTGACCGTGGGCGCCGCGCTTGTCGAAGGCGAGCGGGTTGACGCAGGAGATGACGGTCTTGCCGTCGAGCGCGCCGTCGGCCGCCAGCGCGGCGACGAGGTCGTCGTGGCCGTCGTACGGGACGGCGAGGAGGACGACGTCGGCGGCGGCGATGGCGTCGGCATTGGCCGCGCCGCGGGCGGTGCCGGCGCCGGCCACCTCGGCCAGGCGCTCGGTCACCTCGGCGGCGACGGTCTCGGCCTTCTCGGCCGCGCGCGAGCCGAGGATGATGTCGTGGCCGTGGCGGGCGAAGCGGTAGCCCAGGCCCTTGCCCTGCGGTCCGGTGCCGCCGATGACGGCGACGGTGTAGCTGTTCGGGGTGTCTGAAGAAGTCACGCTCCTACCTATCACGGCGACGGATCCCGCCTGGCCGGGTCTCATCGCCGCGGCCATGGACATTGTGACAACATTACTGTCACAGTTGCGCTGTCGGCGACGTACCGCCGGCGCACCGTCACCGTGGCCGGGAGGCCAGAAGGGACTTTCATGAAGCTGTCGATGCCTCTCGTCTACGCCGGCAATCCACGCGCCTCGGCCGACCAGGTCGTCGCCCTGGAGAAGGCCGGACTCGACACCATCTGGGTCGCCGAGCCGTACGGGTTCGACGCACCCACCCTGATGGGCTACCTCGCCGCGAAGACCGAGACCGTCGAGATCGGCGCCGGCATCCTCAACGTCTACTCCCGCACCCCTGGCGCCCTGCTGCAGACCGCGGCCGGCCTCGACAACGTCTCCGGCGGCCGTGCGGTGCTCGGCCTCGGCGCTTCCGGCCCGCAGGTCATCGAGGGCTTCCACGGCCTGCCGTACGACCGGCCGCTGACCCGCACCCGCGAGATCATCGAGGTGCTCCGGATGGGCCTGCGCGGCGAGCGCCTCGACTACCAGGGCAAGACCGTCCAGGTCCCGCTCCCCGAGGGGCAGGGTCTCGGCCTCGGCAAGCCGCTCAAGCTGCTCAACAGGCCCGAGCGCGCCGACCTGCCGATCTGGGTCGCGGCCCTGGGCGACAAGAACGTGGCGATGACCGCCGAGGTCGCCGACGGCTGGCTGCCGTTCCTCTACTACCCCGAGAAGGCGAAGGACGTCTGGGGCGAGTCGCTCGCCGCCGGCACCGCGAAGCGTCCGGCCGACCTGAAGCCGCTCGAGATCTCGGCCGGCGGCATGGTCGCGATCGGCGACGGCCCCGAGACCAAGGCACTGCTCGACTTCATGCGCCCGCTCTACGCCCTGTACGTCGGCGGCATGGGCGCACGCGACAAGAACTTCTACAACCAGCTCGCGTGCGAGTACGGCTTCGAGAAGGAGGCCAAGGAGATCCAGGACCTCTACCTGTCGGGCAAGAAGAAGGAGGCCGAGGCGCTCGTCCCGCTCGAGTGGCTCGAGGCCGGCAACCTGGTCGGCCCCGCGTCGTACGTCCAGGAGCGGATCGCCGCCTTCCGCGAGTCCGGCGTGACCAACCTGTCCGTCTCGCCGGCATCCGACGACCCCGCCGGCACCATCGCACAGATCAAGGAGTGGGTGAGCTGATGCCCGAGCGTCCCAGCATCTACGAGACCGAGCACGAGGACTTCCGCGCGACCGTCCGCGCCTTCATGGAGCGCGAGGTCATCCCCCACCACGCGCAGTGGGAGAAGGACGGGATCGTCAGCCGCGAGGTGTGGCGCAAGGCCGGCGAGGCCGGCATCCTCAGCTTCGAGGTGCCCGAGGAGTACGGCGGCCTCGGCATCAAGGACTTCCGCTACAACGCGATCGTGGCCGAGGAGTGCGCCCGCGCCGGCGCCAGCGGCCCCGGGTTCGCGGTCCACACCGACATCATCGTCCCGTACCTCATCGCCATCGGGAACGACGAGCAGAAGGCGCGCTGGCTGCCCGGCACCGTCACCGGCGAGACGATCACCGCCATCGCGATGACCGAGCCCGGCGCCGGCTCGGACCTCCAGGGCATCCGCACCACGGCCGTCGACAAGGGTGACCACTACGTCCTCAACGGCTCGAAGACGTTCATCAGCAACGGCATCCTGTCCGACCTGGTCATCGTCGTGGCGAAGACCAACCCGGAGGCCGGCGCCCACGGCATCAGCCTGCTGGTGGTCGAGGAGGGCATGGCGGGGTTCACCCGCGGCACCAACCTCGACAAGCTCGGCCTCAAGGCGCAGGACACCGCCGAGCTCAGCTTCGACAACGTCATGGTGCCGAAGGCCAACCTGCTCGGCGAGGAGGGCCAGGGCTTCATCTACCTCATGCAGAACCTGCCCCAGGAGCGCGTGTCCATCGCCACGATCGCGATCGCCGCGATCGAGCACGTCCTCGACCTCACCCTCGACTACGTCAAGTCCCGTGAGGCGTTCGGCAAGCCCATCGCCAAGTTCCAGAACACCCGGTTCACGCTGGCCGAGATGGCCACCGAGGCCTACATCGCCCGGGTGTTCGTCAACCACTGCATCGAGCAGCTCAACAAGGGCGAGGTCGACACCGCGCTGGCGTCGATGGCGAAGTGGTGGACCACCGAGCTGCAGAAGAAGATCGTCGACCAGGGCGTGCAGATGCACGGCGGCTACGGCTACATGATGGAGTACCCCATCGCGAGGGCCTACGCCGACACCCGGATCCAGACGATCTACGGCGGCACCACCGAGATCCAGAAGGAGATCATCGGGCGGTTCCTCGGCCTCTGATCGCTCCGCTCCGCCCCGACGACCCCGGAATGTCACATTCCGGGGTCGTCGTGTGTCTGGTGGTCGGCGCAGACTTCCGGTGAAGGCAAAGAGTTCCCGCCCCGCGATGAATCAGGGGCGATCTCAGGGTCGGACCCGGAGGAATCCCGATGCCGTCCGCCCCACCCACCGGAGAAGTGTGACCACCATGCACCGTCAGATCGCCGGAAGACTGACCGGCCCCGTCACGAAGTGGATCGTCCTCGTGGCGGTCATCCTGATCGCCGGCGGCCTCGGCTCGTTCGCCGGGAAGCTGGTCGACGTCCAGAACAACGAGACCGAGTCCTGGCTGCCCGAGAGCGCCGAGTCGACCCGGGCCTTCGAGAGGCTCGAGGCCTTCCAGGACCCCTACGACGTCGGCACCACCGTCGTCTACTACCGCGCGGCCGGGCTCACCGAGACCGACCTCGCCGCCATCGAGGACGACGCCGTCGAGATCGCGAGACTCGACGGCGTCAGCGACGTGATCACACCCGCGGGCGCAGCGGCGGCCGGCGTACCGGCGCCCTTCGTGTCCGCGGACGGGCAGGTCGCCAAGCTCGAGTTCACGCTCAACTTCGGGGACAAGCTGTGGGAGGAGCTGCCGGACCTCAAGCCCGAGATCGACAAGATCATCGCCATCGACGGCGTCGAGTCCTATCTCGCCGGCGCCGGCGGTCAGAGCGCGGACGCCGCGACGATCTTCTCCTCGGGCGACAGCAACCTGCTGATGATCACGCTGGGCGTCGTCATCCTGATCCTGCTGGTGACCTACCGAAGTCCGATGCTGTGGCTGCTGCCCATCATCAGCGCGGTGGTCGGGCTCGGTGCGTCCATGGGTCTGCTCTACTTCCTCGCCAAGCACACCGGCCTCACCGTCAACGGGCAGACGCAGTTCATCCTCACCGTGCTGGTGATCGGGGCAGGCACCGACTACGCCCTGCTGCTCGTCGCCCGGTACCGCGAAGAGCTGCGCCGGCACCAGGACCGGCACGAGGCGATGGCGTTCGCCCTCCACCGGGCCGCGCCGGCGATCCTGGCCAGTGCGGCGACCGTCGTCGTGGGGCTCCTGTGCCTGATGTTCGCCGACCTCAACTCGACCGCCGGCATGGGCCCGGCCAACGCGGTCGGCGTCGCGGTCACCTTCGTCGTCATGGTCACCCTGCTCCCCGCCCTGCTGGTGATCTGCGGGCGCTGGGTGTTCTGGCCGTTCGTGCCCCACTTCGGCACCGCCGAGCCGACCGCCTCGGGGCTGTGGGCGAAGGTCGGCAGGGGCATCGCCCCGCGACCGCGGATCGTCTGGGTCGGCACCGCCGCGGCGCTCGCCGTCCTCTGCCTCGGGTTCCTGCGCCTCGACACCGGCGGCATCCCGAGCGACGAGCAGTACACGCAGGCCCAGGACTCGGTCACCGGTCAGACGATCCTCGTCGACCACGGTCTGGTCGACGCGAGCACCCCGATCCAGGTCGTGGCGAAGGCCGACCAGGCCGACCGGGTGATCACGGCCATGTCGCGTGTCGACGGCATCGCCACACCGGTCGAGGTCGCCAGCCTGGACGGCACCGCGCTCATCGTCGCGGATCTCCACAGCGATCCCTACTCCGACACCGCCTTCGACGCGGTCCACGACGTGCGGGAGGCGGTGCACGGCGTACCGGACGCCGATGCGCTGACCACCGGCATGTCGGCGGTCACGGTCGACGTCATGGAGGCGTCGGCCCGGGACAACAAGGTGATCATCCCGATCGTCCTGGGCGCCGTGCTGCTGATCCTGATCGGACTGCTCCGCTCGGTCCTCTCGCCGGTCATCCTGGTCGGCACCGTGATCCTGTCGTTCGGAGCGGCCCTCGGCATCTCCGGCCTGGTCTTCGACCTGATCTACGACCGTGGGCACACCGATCCGGGGTTCCCGCTGTTCGCGTTCGTCTTCCTGGTCGCCCTGGGCATCGACTACAACATCTTCCTGATGACCCGGGTCCGCGAGGAGGCCGCGATCCGCGGCACCCGCCGAGGCTCGCTGATCGCGCTGTCCTCGACCGGTGGGGTGATCACCTCCGCAGGGCTGGTGCTGGCGGCGACCTTCGCGATGCTCGGGACGATGCCGATGACGTTCACCCTCCAACTCGGTACGACGGTCGCGCTGGGCGTCCTGCTCGACACGATGATCGTCCGGTCGGTCCTGGTGACGGCGATCAACCTCGACCTGGGCGGCCGCATCTGGTGGCCGAGCAGGCTGGACCGTGGGACCACGACGGTCAGCGAGCCGCCGAGCGCGGAGGAGGCGAAGGTGCCGGCCCTCTGACCGATCGCGTGGGCCTGACGGGCGGGCGTCCGGTCTCTGGGTGGGACGCGATCAGTGGCGGGTGTCCACCCGTTAGTCTCTTCACGATGTCCGAGACGCCCACTCCCCAGCAGGTTCGTCGTGCGTTGGCCCGGGCGGAGCGTGGTGCGGCGCTGGATGTGGGTGAGGCGGAGGCGCTGCTTGCCGCGACCGGGGAGGAGTTGGACCGGTTGTGTGCGGCGGCGGTGAAGGTCCGCGATGCGGGCCTGGTCGCGGCGGGCCGAGTGGTGGCTGGTCGGGGTGTGGTGACGTTCTCGCCGAAGGTGTTTGTGCCGGTGACGCGGTTGTGTCGGGATCGGTGTCATTACTGCACGTTCGTGGAGACTCCGGCCCAGGCGGCGCGGGAGGGGCGGGCGCCGTATCTGTCGCCGGACGAGATCCTCGACATCGCCTCTCGGGGTGCTGAGCTCGGTTGTCTCGAGGCGTTGTTCACGTTGGGCGATCGGCCGGAGGATCGGTGGCCCGAGGCGCGGGCGTGGTTGGACGAGCAGGGCTATGACTCGACCATCGCGTATGTCCGGGCGATGGCGGTGCGGGTGTTGGAGGAGACCGGTCTGCTGCCCCACCTCAACCCGGGTGTCATGAGTTGGGAGGAGTTGAACCGGCTCAAGGCGGTGTCCCCGTCGATGGGGATGATGCTGGAGACCACCTCCACCCGGCTCTATGAGACGAAGGGCCTGGCGCATTACGGGTCGCCGGACAAGGACCCCGCGGTGCGGTTGCGGGTCTTGGAGGACGCCGGGCGGCTCAACATCCCGTTCACGACGGGGTTGTTGGTCGGGATCGGGGAGACCCTCACCGAGCGCGCGGAGACGATCTTCGCGCTCAGGAGGGTCTCCCGCGCCTACGGGGCGGTCCAGGAGGTGATCGTGCAGAACTTCCGCGCGAAGCCCGACACCGCGATGCGTCATGTCGACGATCTCGACCTCGCGCAGTACCGCGCCGCGATCGCGGTCACCCGGATCGTGTTGGGCCCGAAGGCACGGATCCAGGCACCCCCGAACCTGGTCGACCTGACCGAATGCAGGGCGTTGCTGGATGCCGGGGTCGATGACTGGGGTGGCGTGTCGCCGCTGACCCCGGATCATGTGAACCCCGAACGGCCCTGGCCCTCGCTGGACCGGCTGCGGTCGATCACCGAGCAGTGTGGGTTCGACCTCAAGGCCCGGTTGACCGTGCATCCGGACTACGTGACCGGGGCGTTGGGTCGCGGTGAGGCGTGGATCGACCCGCGGCTGCACGCCCACGTCGCGGCGTTGGCCGATCTTGACGGCAGCGTCGCCGGGATCCCTGGGCTGGCGATCCCCGACGTGCGACCGGTCGGCTTGGCCTGGCAGGAGCCCGACGGCGGGTTCGACGCCGCCCACGGACGCGGACGGACCGACCTGCACGAGGCCGTGGACAGCGAAGGCCGTAGCGAGGACCGGCGTTCGGATTTCGCCTCGGTGTACGGCGACTGGGCCACGGTCGGTGAGGCAGCCGCGATCACCAGCACCCCGGCCGTTTTGCACGCGGAAGGTGGTGACGCGCTGCGGGCTGCGGAGCGTGATCCGGGGAACCTGTCCGATGAGCACGCCCTGACGTTGATGACCGCCGAAGGGGACCTGCTGCGCCAGGTGATCGGGTTGGCCGACGACCTGCGCAAACAGGTCGTCGGGGAGGTGGTGACGTATGTGGTGAACCGGAACATCAACTTCACCAACGTCTGCTACGTCGGGTGCCGGTTCTGCGCGTTCGCGCAACGCCGCACCGACGCGGATGCCTACTCCCTGTCCTATGCCGAGGTCGCCGAGCGTGCCCAGGAGGCCTGGGACCTGGGCGCGACCGAGGTGTGCATGCAGGGCGGGATCGACCCCGAGCTGCCCGCGACCGCCTATTTCGACATCGCCGCCGCGGTCAAACAGCGGGTGCCGGGCATGCATGTCCACGCGTTCTCCCCGATGGAGGTCGTCAACGGCACCGCCCGCACCGGCCTGAGCGTGGAGGACTTCCTCATCAAGGCCCGCGAATCCGGTCTGGGGTCGCTGCCCGGTACTGCCGCGGAGATCCTCGACGACGAGGTCCGCTGGGTCCTGACCAAGGGCAAGCTGCCCGCCTCGACCTGGGTCGAGATCGTCACCACCGCGCACCGCATCGGACTGCCGACCACGTCCACGATGATGTACGGCCACGTCGACAACCCGCGGCACTGGGTCACCCACCTGGGCGTGCTCAAGAACATCCAGGACACCGCCCGTGAGAACGGCAGCAGCGGGTTCACCGAGTTCGTGCCCCTCCCGTTCGTCCACACCTCCGCACCGATCTACCTCGCCGGCGTGGCCCGGCCCGGCCCGACCCTGCGCGACAACCTCGCCGTGCACGCGATGGCCCGGATCCTGCTCCACGGCCGTATCGACAACATCCAGACCTCCTGGGTCAAGCTCGGCACCACCGGCACCCAAGCGATGCTGTCCGCCGGCGCCAACGACCTCGGCGGGACCCTCATGGAAGAGACCATCTCCCGCATGGCCGGCTCCGAGCACGGCTCCGCCAAAACCGTGGCCGAACTGGTCCAGATCGGCCACGGCATCAACCGACCCGTCCACGAACGCACCACCCTCTACACCGAGCCACCCGCCCGTCAGACCGGCTGATCCGGCGACGGACCGCGGCCGGTCCGACGCTCCCGCCAGGCGCGGAACCGCAGCCAGCCTCGGCGCACCGTCCGCCAGGCCAGCCAGAGCAGCACCAGCCCCGCGACCAGCAGCACGGCGGCGACCGTCGCGGCCGCGTACGGGTGCTCGACCGCGAACCACACCACGGCCAGCACGGCGACGTCCTCGCCGACGCTGATGCCGATATTGCTGAACGGCTCGGGCACCGTGTTGACCGCCATCCGGGTGCCGGTCTTGACCGAGTGCGACGCGAGCGCGCTGCCGCCGCCGACGACGCCGCCGACGAGCTCGTTCAGGGCCGTCGAGTCGCCGGCGATGAGCACCCCGACCACGCCGCCGACCAGCGGCCGGATCGCGGTGGAGACGACGTCCCACGCCGAGTCGACGTACGGGATCTTGTCGGCCACGAACTCGAAGGCGTACATGAGCCCGGCGACCGTCAGCACGTCCCAGCGGCCGAGCACGTCGGGGATCGACGCGAAGGCGCCGACCCGGTCGGCCATGCCGAGCACCAGCACGACCAGGTAGCTGTTGATCCCGCTGGCCCAGCCCGAGGAGAACGCCAGGGCGAGTGATTCCACGTCACCAGCGTAGGTCCCCGCGACTCCCGGGTACCGCACCTCGCATGAGCACCAACGATCCCGAACAGTACGAGGGCTACAGCGTCGACGACGAGGACCAGCTCCAGCCCGAGGACACCCTGGCCGACGGGGACGTCGAGGACGAGCTCGACCGCGGCTACTCGCCGCCGGAGCGGTACTCCGCCGCCCAGCGCTACGGAAACACGCCGTGGGAGCAGGCGCACGACCGGCCGCTGGACGACCGGCTGGCCGAGGAGGAGCCGGAACCCGACCCGGACGCGGAGCGGTCGGCGACCGCGGACCCGGAGGATCCCGACGCCGAGGTGGGCGACGTGCGGGCCGGCCGGCTCGTGGAGCCCGACGAGGGCGCCGGCGACGACGTCGAGAAGGACCTGGTGGCCGACGACGTCGGCATCGACGGGGCGGGCGCCAGCGCCGAGGAGGCGGCGATGCATGTGATCCCCGACGACGAGGAGTGAAGGACAGGTCTGCTCAGCGCGGGCCGGGGTACCTCAGGACAGGGCCGAGCGGCCCCCGACGAAGGAGGGAAAAGTGGCACTCATCTTGTGGATCCTGGCGGTGATCCTCGTGGTCTCCGGCATCTTCAGCCTCTTCCGGGGCGAGCTGCTCTGGGGAATCGTGCTGATCGTCGTGGGCCTGCTGGTCGGTCCCGGAGGCGTCAGCCTCTTCACCTGACCACTCCCCTCGCGAGCGCAACCAGCTGAGCCCGGGCCGCACGGTCCGGGCTCAGCGCCTGCTCAGCGCCCGCTCAGGGCGTGCGAACGCCGCCGTAGATGCCACGGCGCACGACCCACGGCTGGAGCACCCGCCGCACCGACCACGCCGGGAACCGGAACGGGTGACCGGACGGCGCGAACACCCGCAGTCCGTCGGCCTCGGGACCGAGCACCGATCCCCAGCGTCGGCGCGGTGGCGCGAACTCTCGGAGCCGCCGACCCGCGAGGTGCGCCCCGATATTGGCCGCCAGCAGCCGGTCGGCGCGGTTGCGGGCCGAGGAGCGCAGCGCGTCGGTCGCGGCGACGTCGCCGATCGCGAAGACGTCCGGCGTGCCGGCGACCCGCAGGGTCGGCTCGACCCGCACGAACCCGGCCTCGTCGAGCAGGTCGGCCGGGAGCCAGGCGGTGTTCGGGCGCACCCGGCCGATCGCCCAGACGACCGCGTCGGCCGGCGTCTGCGGCTGGCCGGTGGTCCAGGCCACCGGACCACCGGTGATCTCGTCGGCGGCGAAGCCGTCCGGTACGTCGGCCCGGTGCCCTGCGAGCAGTTCGACGCCCGCGGCGGCGAGTCGGCGGCGGACGACGTCCCACACTCGGGGATGGTGCCGGGGCAGGGCCCGTTCGCCGGGGAAGGCCAGGCGCACCGTCGTACCGGACCACCGGGTCGCGGCCTGCAGCGCGGTGCTGACGGCCGCCGCTCCCCCGCCGACCACGAGCACCGCTTCCGCGGCGGCCAGCCGGGCGTGCGCCTGCTCGACGGCGGCGCTGACGTCCGCCTCGGTCTGGAAGCCGGGCCGGCGCCAGAACCCGTTGCTCACGCCGGTGGCGAGCACCAGGACGTCGTACCGGATCGTCTGTTCGCCGACGGCGACGCTCCGCGCCTCCCGGTCGAGGCCGGTCAGCTCGCCGTGCACGATCTCGACGCGGTCGAGGCGGCGGAACCTGTCGAAGGCGATGCGGTAGTCACGAGCCCACGCCTCGGGGCGGGCCAGGCGCAGTCCGAGCTCCTGGCCGCTCACCAGCCCGGGCTTGCTGGAGATCCCGACGACGTCGACCGCGGTCCGGGCGAGCTGGATCGCCGTCAGCAGGCCGCTGTCGCCGAGGCCGGCGACGACGACGCGCGGTCGGCTCACGTCGCCCGGGCCCGGCGAGGTGGGCGCGGCACCAGCATCGGCACCCGCTCGACGACCTCCTGGTACGCCGGCCGGCGCTCGAGACTGCGCCGTTCCATCATCGGGATGCTCGCGCCGAGGAACATCGCCACCATGCCCACGCCGCCGACGCACAGCCACCACCAGTCCCCCGGCGCGGCGGCGATGCCGAACAGCGCCAGGCTCCACCAGAAGCCGATCTCGCCGAAGTAGTTGGGGTGGCGGGACCAGGCCCACAGCCCTCGGTCCATGACCTGGCCGGGGGTGCGCTCCGCGACGAAGTCGCGCATCTGGGCGTCGGCGACGAGCGCCAGGAGCACCGCTCCCAGGCCGACCACCAGCGCGATCCCGTCGAGCCAGCCGAGGTCCCGGCCCGGGCGGGTCAGCACGGCGTAGGCCGGGACCAGGCCGAGGAAGACCTGGAGCGTCGGCACCAGGTGGATGCCGACGAGATCGGCCGGCAGCTCGAAGCGGCCGGCCCGCTCCCGCACCAGCGGATAGCGCCAGTCCTCGTGGTGCAGGCCGGGAAAGGTGCGCACCCAGTTGGCGGTCAGGCGCACCGCCCACACGACGATGACGCCGAGCACCAGCCACGCCCGCGGGTCGTCGAGTGCGACGTCCGCGGCGAGCCACCAGTAGCAGGCGAGGTACGGCGGCAGCACGCTCCAGTACGCGTCGTAGAAGCTCGAGTTTCGGTGGATCCGGCTGGCCGCGAAGACCACGAGGGTGGCCAGGATGTCGGCGACCAGCCCGTCGAGCCACAGCCAGGGGGTGTCCGGGCCCACCAGCAGCCAGATCGTCGCGACACCGAACGCGACGACGTAGGCCAGGGCCACTCGGACGAGGGACGCGGTCCTGCTCACAGGAGGGACCCTACAAGAACACGTTCTACTTGCGGTGCGGTTCCAGGACCGCAGCCCTCGTCCGACGTCACGCGTCGCGGCGACGCCTCACAGCCGCGGTCCGGCCACGGTCGCGGAGAAGCCGGCGTACGCGCGGGCGAAGGTGCGCGCCGCGGTAACCAGTTCGTCCACCTCGACCCACTCGTCGGCCGTGTGGGCCTGACGGATCGACCCTGGCCCGTAGACGACGGTGGGGATGCCCAGCCGGTTGCGGAGGAACCGTCCGTCGGTGCCGAGTGAGAGACCGACGAAGGAGTCACTTCCGGTCAGCTCCGCGACGAAGCGCGGGAACGGGTGATCGGGCGCGATCTCCGACGGCTCGACGACGACCAGCTGCCGCAGCGTGTACGCCGCGCCGGGACAGGCCGCATCGATGACCCGGCGCAGTCCGGCGAAGACGGTGTCGACGCTCTCCCCCGGCGCCGTACGACGATCGAGCACGAAGGTGCACGACGGCGCCACGACATTGCGTGCCACGCCGCCGTCGACGAGCGCGACATTGCAGGTCGGGGTGCCGACCTGGGGATGGACGACGTCGGAGACCGCACCGTCGTGCAGAGCGGTGATCATCCGGGCGGCGTCGGCGATGGCCGAGCGTGCCGCCCCCGGCTCGGAGCCGTGCCCGGCCTCGCCCTCGACGTGGACCTCCACCTGCACGGTGCCACGCTCGGCGACAGAGACACGGAGCTCGGTCGGCTCGGGCACGATGCACGCGTCCGCGCCCACCCGTCCGGCGGCGACGAGGGCCTCGGTACCCGCCGCGCCGCCGGTCTCCTCGTCGGCAACCAGGTGGAAGACGATCGCTGCGCGGGGCTCGATGCCGACTGCCCGGCAGGCGGCCAGGCCCTCGATCGCCGACGCGATGCCGCCCTTCATGTCCGCCGCCCCGCGCCCGTACAGGCGGGTGCCGACCCGGGCCGGCTCGAAGGGCGGACGGGTCCAGGCCTCAGCGACGACGGGGACGACGTCGATGTGCCCGTTGATCAGCAAGGTGCCCTCGGCCCGGTCCTCTGGCGGCCGGTACGTCGCCAGGACCGACGGCCGTCCGGGCACGGGCTCGACGACGTCGACGTCACACCCGAGGGCCTCGAGTACGCCGACGAGGTCCGCGACGACCGATGCCTCGCGGCCCGGCGGGTTCTGGGTGTCGCAGCGGATCAGCGTCTCGGCGAGCGCGACCAGCCGCTCGGGCGAGACGCCGTCGGCGGCATCCGGACGGCCGATCACGCGATCTCCTCCGGGCGCAGGATCCCCACGTCGGCCAGTCCCCGCACGAAGCCGGCGAGTCCGGGCCGGTCGCGGACCAGCTCGGACATGGCGGCCCGGCCGAGCTCGGTCCGGCCGGACCGCAGAGCGACCACCGCGCGCCACAGGTCCGCCTCCCGGTTGTCGCCCAGCAGTGCGGCCGCGGCGCCGAGTCGCTCGATCATCGCCGCGGCCCGGCCGGTGTCGATGTCCGTGCGTGCCCCGATCACCAACGGCGCCGCGAAGAGGGCCGCCCCCACGGCAGCGAAGCCCTCCTGGATCGGCAGCAGTCGCTCGAGCTCGGCCACCGGATCGGGATGGTCGTCGACCCGCAGGTCGGCCAGGACCTCGCGCCACGGGGTCTCCGTACGGCGACCGCTCACCACCGTCACCGCCGCGGACTGGGAGCCGCGCGCATCGCCGCCCGCGGCCTCGGCGGCCCGCAGCGAGGCGACCAGGCGTCGTACGAGCGGCTGGTCGGTGGGCCCGTCGAGAAGCATCGCCGGGGCGACGGCGTCCGACGCGAGCATGTTGCCGGCCGCGCACGACGTGGCGTCGAGCGCTCGGCTCACCTCCGGCGCGCAGGCGTGCCCGTGATGCTCGGCGCTGCGGCCGGACCCGTCCATGACGAGGAGCTGCCGGTACTCGGCCAGCGGATCCGCGGCCACCAGGCTGCGCACCACCTGGTCGGGAGCGCGTCCCTGCCGCAGGAGCTCGATGCCCAGATGCGGCCAGTCGGTGTTGGCGAACGCCTGGCTGACCACCACGCCGACTCCGGCCTCCGCGCGGGCGACGACGGAGCCTACGGCGAGGAAGTGGGACTGCACGGCGTAGCCGAGGGAGCCGTCGCGCGGGTCGAAGCCGATCACGGAGAAGGTCATCGCGCACCCGCCGGACGCACAGTCGCCATACGCACCCGGACCCCGACGAGCGCCAGGCTGACGCCCGGGATGCCCGTCATCGCTCGCCCCTGACCCGGGGCAGCAGCTCGGCCGCCAACCGGGCGACCTCGGCCTCGGCGTCGTCGCCGGGCACCAGGCAGAAGCTCACCGCCGTGGCGCCCGCCTCGCCGAGCCGCCGGATCTTGCGGGCGCAGGTGTCCGGGTCCCCGACGATCGCGAGGTCGTCGATCCAGGCGTCGGGGATCTTGGCGACGGCCTCGTCGAACGGCAACGTCGCGAGGTGGGCCGCCTCGTCGGCGATGCCGTGCGCCTGGGTCATCGGGTTGCGTGGTCCGGCCAGCAGGTAGATCGCGAACAGCTCGCGCAGCCGCTCACGGGCTTCCAGCGCGTCGTCGGCCATGCTGACGAACGTGTAGGCGACGAGGTCGAAGTCCTCACCGGCACCGCCCTCGGCGATCGCGGCGGCCGCCCAGCGGACGTACTCCTCGCCCGCGAGCACCGACAGGATCGCGCCGTCGGCGACACCGCCGGCCGTCCGCAGCGCCTTCGGCCCGCCGACGCCCAGGAAGAGCGCGGGCGGCGCGCTCGGCGCGTGCTCGAGCCGGACGCCGGAGGCGACGAAGTCGTCGTTCTCCGTGGTGAGCTCGCCGCCCTCGAGCAGCAGCCGCAGCGCGCCGATCGTGTTCTTCAGCGCGGTCAGCGGCTTGGCCGGGCCGATGCCCATCTGCTCCAGCCAGTCCGGAACGCCGACCCCGACGCCGGCGGTCAGCCGGCCCGGGTAGATCTCGGCCATCGTCGCCAGCTCCATGGCCAGCAGGGCCGGGTGCCGTGAGGCGGTGGGCAGGATGCCGATGCCGACGGGGAGCGCGGTGTGGGCGAGCGCGGCGCCCGCGGTCGCGATGCCGCCGGTGAAGAAGTAGTCCTCCCCCACCCACAGCTCGTCGAACCCGCCGGCCTCGGCGGCGCGGGCCAGGGCGATCGTCTCGCCCGGGGGCTGCGCGCTGCCGAGGACCAGGCCGATCCGGGGGACGGTGCTGCTCGTCGTACCCATCTCAGACCCCCTCGGGAAGGGGGTTCCACGGCACCCAGCCGAGGCCGCGCGACGCCGTCGAGCCGCCGAGCCCGGGTCGCTCCTCGTCGAGCGGGGGCAGCGCGGTGATCTGGGTGTGCCACATCCGCCACTCGAGCGCGCCCGCGCCGTTGTCGCGGTGGTAGATCTCGGTGGCCCGGCCGACGGTGGCGTCGACGTTGTCAGCCGTCCACTCGCCGCCGTCGACCATCTCGGCCTCGATCGAGAACTCGCATGCGAGCCAGGCCATGTCGCCCTTGACCTCCAAGCGCATCACCTTCGTCGTCATGCCGCCGGACTGGTCGACGATGTCGCGGTAGAACTCCCACAGGGCCGTCTTCTCGCGCATGTTGAAGTAGGGATGCCCGTTGAAGTTGAACATCAGGTACTCGTCGCCGGGCTCGGGGAAGACCTTGCTCATGCGCGGGATGTCCCAGTCCAGGTTCGACTCCCACCACTCGCGGTGCAGGTGCAGGATCTGCTCGATGTCCTCCTTCGGTGCGGTACGACGGGCGAAGGCCGGTGCGGTCATGGGAACGGTTCCTCTCGTTGGGGTGATTGATGTCGTCAGCGGCCGAGGACGTGCGCGCGGACCAGATCCGCCACGTCACCGGCGGCGCCGTAGATGGGGAGGTGACCCTGGCCCGCGAGGACCGCGAGCCGCCCACCGGTACGCCGGGCGAGCTCGGCCGAGTCGGCGACGGGGCACCCCAGATCGTGCTCCCCGACGACGGCGAGCACCGGGCAGAGGATGCCGTCGACATGGTCGAGGGCAGCGCTGGCCGCCGCGGCACGCCAGATCGCGGCGACCTGGGCCCGGGCGGCCTGCGGCACCGTGTGCGTCACGGCCTCGGCGACCTGCGCGGGCGTGAGCCCTGGCTCACCGGCGACGATCGTGCGCAACAGCTCGCGCGCGCCGAGACGCTCGAGCTCGCCGAGGAACTCCGCGGTGTCGGCGGCGCTCGCGGCCCGGCAGGCGCCGCCCACGGAGGTGAGCGTGGTGAGCCGGGCGGGGTCGGCGGCAGCGAGAGCGGCGAGCACCGCCGCACCGACGGACGCGCCGACACCGTGGGCCGCGGGCCAGCCGAGCTCGTCGAGCACGTGCCGGCAGGCCGTCGCCCAGGTGGCGAGGTCGTAGCTCTCACGACGTGCCGACCGGCCGTGCCCGGGCAGGTCGACGGCGACGTAGTCCCAGTCGGCCGGTAGGTGTGCGACGACCGGGTCCCAGCTCGCCGCCTGGAGGTTCGCCGGGTGCACCAGGAGCAGCCGGCGCACGGCGGGACCGGTCGCCTCGCGGAGCAGCACGGACACGCCGCCGCGCAGCTCCACGCGTCGCGGGAGGACGGCGGAGGGGATGGACACGATCGCGACCTTACACTTTTCTTGTAAGTTTAGTCCATGGCGAACGGGCTCGAACCGATCGATAGGGTGGCGTGATGACCCACCCCGCGCAGAGCTGGCGCACGATCGGTGACGTCGCCGCCGAGGTCGGCGTGAGTCCCCAGACCCTGCGAGTGTGGGAGAAGCAGGAGCTCCTGGTGCCGGACCGCACCGGGGGCGGCCAGCGCCGCTACACCCCCGATCAGGTCACCCGTGCGCGCCAGATCGCCGAGCTGCGCCGCCGCCACGGTTGGAACCCCGCGGCGATCCGGATCTCACTGACCGGAGCCCCCCCGGCCGCGCCCGCCCAACAGCCGGCGCAGCCCGACGGCGCCCGGCTCCGCCGCGCGCGGCTCGCCCGCGGTCTCTCGCTGGCGACACTGGCGCGCGCGGCGGACACCTCGACCGCCCACCTCTCGTCGATCGAGCGCGGCCTGGACCGCCCCTCGACCCAGCTGGTCGCCCGACTCACCGACGCCCTGGGCATCCCGATGAGCGGGCTGGCGGACTTCCACGCGACCGATGCGAGCGTCGTACGCGAGGGCGACCGGGCACCCGTCCAGCTCGAGAACGGCGCCCATTGGGAGGAGCTCTCCATGCCGGGCCACCAGTTCGAGGCGGCCATGCTCACGATCGCGCCCGGCGGGTCGAGCGGCGGCCCGTACTCCCGGCCCGGCGAGACCTTCGCCCATCTGCTGGACGGCCAGGTCGAGTTCCGCCTCGGCGGCACCTCCAGCGACCACGAGCAGACCGCGGAGGCCACGACCGTCGGCCCCGGCGACTCGATCACCGTGCCGCCCAGCATCTTCCTGTCCTGGAGCAACCCCGGCACGGTCCCGGCGCGCTGCCTGTGGTTCGAGCTGCTCCCGCCGCACGCCTGGTCCGACCCGATGACCCAGCGCATCGTCCGCGCCGCGTCGGGGGTCACGCCCCTCCCCTAGCCTGCCGGGTGGCCCGTCGGACCGGTCATCTCCCGCGGGCCATCCCGAGATCGCCGTCGAGCAGCTGCCGACTCCGGACGATCGCCGCCTCCTCGCGCACCGCGTCGTGGCCTCGGGTCAGCAGCCAGTACGCCGCCGCGGGGGCCGCCAGTCCGATCACGAACGCCAGGTCGACGCCGCCGACGTCGTCCAGCAGCGGGCCCTCGATCGACCCGACCCGAACGAACGGCGCGAGCGCGAGCAGGCCGAACAGATAGGACACCAGGCCGCGCCAGCCCCACAGCCCGTAGATGCCGTCCGGCTTGAAGATCTCCACCACGGCGTAGTGCCCCCGCCGGACGAAGTAGTAGTCGACCAGGTTGACCGCCGTCCACGGCACCAGGACGTAGAGCATGATCGTGACGAAGTCGTTGAAGCTACCGAGGTACGACGCGGGCAGCCAACGCGCGACGGCGAACACGGCGACCGCCGCGCCGGCGATGCCGAGCGCCCGGCTCCGCGCCGAGATGCGCAGGCCCGGCCGGAAGGACTGGACGATGCTGAGCGAGGACAGCATGGCGCCGTACAGGTTGATGCCCATGAGCGCGATCGCCCCCGGCACCAGCACCAGCACCACGGCGAACTGCCCGAACCCGGCGAACCACTGGTCGCCGATCTCCTGCAGATTGGGCAGCGCATCCGGAACCGAGACCGACGTGGCGACGAAGTTGCCCAGCGACATCAGCCAGAGGGCCGACAGCCCGGCCCCGAGGTAGGTCCAGCCGATGACCGCCCGCTGGGAGGTGCTGGCGGGCAGATAGCGCGAATAGTCGGAGACGTAGACGGCGTACCCGAGCTGGTAGCCGGTCGCCGCGACGAACTGCGCGAGCCAGGCGGCCCAGGTGAAGCCGCCGTCGGGGCCGGGCGCGGCCGGCGTCAGGTTCGCCAGCGCGAGCACGGTGAGGATGCCGAACACCGGCACCACCAGATAGGGCAGCCAGCGCAGCACCACGTGCAGCAGGTCGTAGCCGAAGATCGCGAGCCCGGTCGCCAGGGCGACGATGACGATGCTCCACAGGAGCGTGCTCCCACCGAGGTACGACGCCAGCACCTGCGACCCGAGCAGGACGCCGAACGAGCTGAACCCGAGGTAGACACCGATCACCGCGACCATGGGGACGCTGGCACCGCGCAGGCCGAACTGCGCGCGCGACTGGATCATCTGCGGCAGGCCCATCGTGGGCCCCTGGTTGGCATGGAAGGCCATGAAGCAGGTGCCGAACAGGATGCCCGCGATCGTCGCGACCAGCGACCAGGTGAGGGAGAGGCCCAGCACGGGTCCGACGAAGCCGACGACCATCGTGGTCGGCACGAACTGCCCGGTGAACCAGAAGGGCGCCTGCTGCCATGCCTTCCCGTGCCGCTCCGCCTGCGGGACGTAGTCGATGGACCGGGTCTCCAGCTCCATCCTGCGTCCCCGGGGCGACGTCGTCGCCCCGGTCTCGATCCCCTCGGTCGCCGCCATCCCGCACCTCTCTCGCGCCGGTCGTTGGCGAGAAAGTTACATCGTTCTTGTAGATTTGTCTGCAGTCAGGAAGAATATTCCGCGCGGCGCCTGTGCCCGCGCTGGGGTCGCCGAGTGTCGGTCGAGAGCCGGGTCGCGCGCGGGTCAAGCCCCGTGCGGGCTACTCCCACTCGATGGTGCCCGGGGGCTTCGACGTGATGTCGACGGTGACCCGGTTGACCTCGGCCACCTCGTTGGTGATCCGGGTCGAGATCCTCTCCAGCACCTCGTAGGGCAGCCGCGCCCAGTCGGCGGTCATCGCGTCCTCGGAGGTGACCGGGCGCAGCACGACGGGGTGGCCGTAGGTGCGGCCGTCGCCCTGGACCCCGACCGAGCGGACGTCGGCGAGGAGTACGACGGGCATCTGCCAGATGTCGCCGTCGAGGCCGGCCGCGGTCATCTCCTCGCGGGCGATGGCATCGGCCTCGCGGAGCAGGTCGAGCCGCTCGCGGGTGACCTCGCCGATGATCCGGATGCCGAGGCCGGGGCCCGGGAACGGCTGGCGCTGGACGATGACGCTGGGCAGGCCGAGCTGGGCGCCGACGGCGCGGACCTCGTCCTTGAAGAGCTCGCGCAGCGGCTCGACGAGCTCGAACTCGAGGTCCTCGGGCAGCCCGCCGACGTTGTGGTGCGACTTGATGGTCGACGTACCGGCGCCATGGCCGGACTCGACGATGTCGGGGTAGAGGGTGCCCTGGACGAGGAAGCCGACCTTGGTCCCCTCGGGCGCGTCCTTGATGACCTCGAGCTCGGCACCCTCGAAGGCGCGGATGAACTCGCGGCCGATGATCTTGCGCTTCGCCTCCGGCTCGCTGGTGCCGGCGAGGGCGTCGAGGAACTGCTTCTCGGCGTCCACGATGACCAGCTTGGCGCCCGTCGCGGCGACGAAGTCACGCTCGATCTGCTCGGTCTCGCCCTTGCGCATCAGGCCGTGGTCGACGTACACACACGTGAGCCGGTCGCCGATCGCCTTCTGCACGATGGCCGCGGCCACAGCGGAGTCGACGCCGCCGGACAGGCCGCAGATGGCGCGGCCGTCGGGGCCGATCTGCTGGCGGATCCGGGCGATCTGCTCCTCGGCGATATTGCCGATGGTCCAGGTCTGCCGGCAGCCGGCGATGTCCCAGAGGAAGTGCTCGAGGATCTTCTGGCCGTGCTCGGAGTGCAGCACCTCGGGGTGCCACTGGACGCCGGCCAGGCCGCGGTCGACGTCCTCGAAGGCCGCGACGGGGGTGACCTCGGTGGAGGCCAGGACGGCGAAGCCCTCGGGTGCCGCGGTCACGGAGTCGCCATGGGACATCCAGGCGTTGTGCTCGGCGGGGAGGCCGGCGAGCAGCGTGCCCGGGAGGCTGGTCGTCACCCGGGTCCGGCCGTACTCGCGGGCGCCGGTGGCCGAGACGGTGCCGCCGAGGCCGCGCGCCATGAGCTGGAATCCGTAGCACATGCCGAACACGGCGGGCCCGGACGAGAAGAGGGCCGGGTCGATCGTCGGCGCGCCCTCCTCGTAGACCGACGAGGGGCCGCCGGAGAGGATGATCGCCTTCGGGTTGCGCGCGACCATCTCGGCCACCGGCATGGTGTGCGGCACGATCTCGGAGTAGACCCGCGCCTCGCGCACCCGGCGGGCGATCAGCTGGGCGTACTGGGCCCCGAAGTCCACCACCAGGACCAGGTCGTGCTCGGGCTGGTTCTCCACGGCCTGCGTCATGGCCGAATCGTATCGGCGGGGTGCCCGTGGCCCCGAACCCGCGTCGTACCCGGAAAACGCACCAGGGCCCGGCCGGGGAGGGAGGGTGGCCGGGCCCTGATTGTCCACGCAGCTGATGGACAGTGCCTGGACCGAGCCCGGTCTTCGGGAGGGAGCGTGAATTCCCGGGCTCGGTCGTTCAACGACCCCCCGATGGGCGGGTTACGCCGGGTTCGGACAACTTCGGCGAAAAGTTCTGAGCCGGCCCGGGGAGCCTCCGGACCGCCTCGTCAGGCACACCGGTCCCTCAGCTCACTCCGACGATCGGCAGCCGCAGTGCCGCCGGGGCGTCCGCGGGGACGACCGGTGCCACGGGGGCGACCGGCTCGATCTGCCGGTAGGCGTCGCCGAGCGGCGGGCGGGTGTCCCGCTCGCCCCTGTTGGGCCAGTAGGCCATCGCCCGCTCAGCCTGGGCGGTGATCGTCAACGACGGGTTCACCCCCAGGTTGGCCGAGATGGTCGACCCGTCGACGATGTGGAGGCCGGGATGCCCGAAGACCCGCTGGAAGGGGTCGACCACGCCGCTCTCGGGGCTGTCGCCGATGGTGCAGCCGCCGATGAAGTGGGCGGTGAGCGGCCGGTTGAACGGCTCTCCGATGGTGCCGCCGGCGGTGCCGCCGCCCATCGCCGCGGCCATCCGGCGCACGGCGTCGTTGGCGGCGGGGATCCAGGTCGGGTTCGGCTCACCGTGGCCCTGCCGGGACGACAGGATCCACTTCCCGGCCACCCGGCGCGGGAAGGTGGTGATCGAGTTGTCGACCGACTGCATCACCAGGGCGATCACGACGCGCTCGGACCAGTGCTTGACGTCGTAGAGGTCGCGGACCCGCTTGCGCTCCTTCCACAGCTCCTTGAGCCATACCTTCCAGCGCGGGTCGGGCCCGTCGCCGTCGGTGAGCACGGTCTGCATGAGCGACATCGCGTTGCTGCCCTTGCCGTAGCGCACCGGCTCGATGTGGGTGTGCTCGTCGGGGTGCCACGAGGAGGTGATCGCGACGCCGTCGGTGTAGTCGACGTCGGAGCCCTGCGGCGCGATCGCGCCGAGGATCGACTCGGAGTTGGTCCGGGTCAGGTGGCCGAGCCGGTCGGAGACGTTCGGCAGGTCGCCCTCGGCCTTGAGCCGGTGGAGCAGCTTCTGGGTGCCGAGCGCCGCGGCGGAGAAGACGACCTGCTCCGCGGTGAACGTCTTGGTGGCCGTACGGCGCGACAGCTTCGCCTTCGTCCACCGGGTGTCGACCTGGTAGCCCCCGCCGGCCAGCGGGCGGACCCGGGTCACGGTGGTGAGCGGGTGCACCTCGGCGCCGTTGCGCTCGGCGAGGTAGAGGTAGTTCTTGACCAGGGTGTTCTTGGCGTTGTGCCGGCACCCGGTCATGCACTCGCCGCAGTCGCGACAGGTGTTGCGCGTCGGGCCGGCGCCGCCGAAGTAGGGGTCCTCGACCGACTCGCCCGCCGACTGCGAGGGACCGCCGAAGAAGACCCCGACGGGCGTGTGGTGGAAGCTGTCGCCGACGCCCATCTCGTCGGCGACCTTCTTCATCACCTCGTCGGAGGGTGTCATCCGCGGGTACTCGACGACGCCCAGCATCCGCTTGGCCTGGTCGTAGTACGGCGCCAGCTCGGTCTTCCAGTCGGCGATGTGGGCCCACGACGGGTCCCGGTAGAACGGCTCCAGCGGCTCGTAGAGGGTGTTGGCGTAGACCAGTGAGCCGCCACCGACGCCCGCACCGGCGAGGATCAGGCAGTCCTTGACCATGTCGATGCGCTGGATGCCGTAGCAGCCGGCGGCCGGGGCGTAGAGGTACTTCTTGAGGTCCCAGGAGTTGTCGGCGAAGTCGGCGTCCGTGAACCGCGCGCCGGCCTCCAGTACGCCGACCCGGTAGCCCTTCTCGGTCAGCCGCAGCGCGGTGACCGAGCCGCCGAACCCGGAGCCGATCACCAGGACGTCGTAGTCGAACCCGCTCATGCGCGCCCCAGCTTGTCCATGATCCGCAGCGAGGCGGACATGAACCTCGCGTAGCCCTCGTCGGACATGCCGAGCATCGGCCCGAACCGGATCAGCCGCTGGGTCGCCACGGACTGGGTCTCGGTGTAGCGGTGGATCCCCTCGCCGCCCTGGCGCCGCCCCATCCCGGACTCCCGCATGCCACCCATGGGGGCGTCGATGCTGGCGAAGGTGGCGCCGAACGCCTCGTTGACGTTGACCGTGCCGCACTTGATCTGACGCGCGATCGCGCGGCCGCGGGCGGTGTCGCGGGTGTAGACCGAGCCGTTGAGGCCGTACTCGCCGTCGTTGGCGCGGGCGATCGCGTCGGCCTCGTCGTGGAACCGGTAGATCGAGACCACCGGGCCGAAGGTCTCGTTGCCGAAGCAGGTCATCTCGGGCGTGACGCCCTCGAGGATGGTCGGCTCGTAGTAGTACGGCGCCAGGTCGGGCCGCGCGTTGCCTCCGGCGAGCACGCGGGCGCCCTTGGCGACCGCGTCGTCGACGTGGGCGGTGACGGTCTCGAGCTGGTCGGCCGAGATCAACGTGCCCATGTCGGCGTCCCAGCTCATCGTCGCGCCGAGGCTCATCGCCTTGGTGCGCGCGACGAAGCGCTCCACGAAGCGGTCGTAGACGGCGTCGGCGACGAACATCCGCTCGGTGGAGACGCAGAGCTGGCCGGCGTTGGAGAAGCAGGCCCGCACCGCGCCCTCGGCGGCGCGCTCGACGTCGGCGTCGCGCAGCACCAGGATCGGGTTCTTGCCGCCGAGCTCCAGCGAGCAGCCGATCAGCCGCTCGGCCGCCTGCTTGGCGATGATCCTGCCGGTGGCGGTGGAGCCGGTGAAGCAGATGTAGTCGGCGCGCTCGATGATCGGCGTGCCGAGCTCCCGGCCCGGGCCGGCGACGACCTGCCACAGGTCGCGGGGGAAGCCGGCCTCCTCCAGCAGCTGCGCGCCGAGCAGCGCGGACAGCATGGTCTGCGCATCCGGCTTGGTGACCACCGCGTTGCCCGCGAGCAGGGCCGGCAGACCGTCGCACAGGGCCATGGTGAACGGGTAGTTCCACGGCGAGATGATGCCGACGACGCCCTTGGGGACCCGGTTGAGCTCGACCTTCGTCAGCACCGGCACGACGCCCGGGCGGCGCTGGGTGTCGAGGTGCCGGCGCGCGGTGCGGGCGTAGTAGCGCGCGGTGAGCGCGATGTGGAGCGGCTCGTCGAACGCGTGCTTGCGCGCCTTGCCGGACTCGAGCTGGATGAGGTCCATGATCTCGGCCTGCCGGTCGAGCACGATGTCGTGCAGCCGGTGCAGGATCCGGGCCCGCTCGTCGATCGACACCCGCGCCCACGCCGTCTGCGCCACCCGCGCCCGGCGGAACGCCTCGGCGACGTCCTCGGTGCTCGACTGCGGGATGTTGGCGACCGGCGCGCCGTTGATCGGCGAGTGGACCTGGGTGGTCCGCCCGGTCGTCGCCAGAACCCGGTCGGTGAGCCGGGCGACGTGCTCCGGCTCGAGGGCGTACGACGCGCGCGGGTCGTGCTCGGGGTCGTGCGGGCCCTCGACGGACCGCCCGCCCTGGCCTTCGGAGGACGCGCCGGAACCGGAGATCGCTTCACTCATGTGACGAGGGTAGGTGAGCGGGGTCACCCACGGCTACCGATCGGTAACAGATGTGCTGCTTTACACATCTGTTACCGATGTCAAGGCCCTCACATCGGCGGCGCCGACAGGTAGACCGACTTCAGCTCGGTGTACTGCGCCAGCCCCTCGGGCCCGAACTCCCGGCCGAGACCCGACGCCTTGAAGCCGCCGAACGGCGCGGCGAAGTCCATCGTGTAGGTGTTGATGCCGTAGGTGCCGGTGCGCACGCCGCGGGCGACCTCGAGGCCGGCCTCCTGGTCGGCGGTCCAGACGGTGCCGGCGAGTCCGTACTCCGAGTCGTTGGCGATCCGGACGGCGTCGGCCACGTCGTCGTACGCGATGACGGAGAGGACCGGCCCGAAGATCTCCTCCCGGGCGATCCGCATCTTGTTGTCCACGCCCGCGAAGACGGTGGGTCGGACGTACCAGCCGCGGTCGAGGCCCTCAGGCCGCCCCTCGCCGCCGGCGAGCAGCTGGGCGCCCTCCTCCTGCCCGATCCGGATGTACGACGCCACCCGCTCCTGCTGGCGCCGCGCGACCATCGGGCCGATCTCGGTGGCCGGGTCGAGCGGGTCGCCGACCTTCATCCCACCGATCGCCGCGGCCAGGGCCGCGGCGAAGGAGTCGTGCCGCTCGCGGCTGACCAGGACCCGGGTCTGGGCGACGCACGCCTGGCCGGAGTTCATCACGCCGAGGAACTTCAGGCCCTCGATCGCAGCGGCCTCGTCGGCGTCGTCGAGGATGATCGCGGCCGACTTGCCGCCGAGCTCGAGCGAGACCCGCTTGAGCTGCTCGCCACAGATCGCGCCGATCGTGCGGCCGGCGGCGGTGGATCCGGTGAAGGCGACCTTGTCGATGCCGGGGTGGCGCACCAGGTGCTCCCCCACGTCGCGGCCGCCGGCGACGATCGACACCACGCCCTCCGGCAAGCCGGCCTCGACCAGCAGCTCGGCGAGCAGGTAGCCGTCGAGCGGGGTCTCGGGCGCCGGCTTCACGACCACGGTGCAGCCGGTCAGCAGGGCCGGGATCACCTTGGACAGGATGGTGAACTGGGGGACGTTCCACGGCGGGATCGCCGCGACCACGCCGACCGGCTCGTGGCACACGACGACCTCCGCGCCCAGCGCGCCGGGCCGGGTCGCCTCCCAGGGGAACTCCCGCGCGATGGCGAGGAAGGCCTCGATCTGCATCCACGGCGCGGGCGCCTGGGCCAGCGAGCTGAAGGAGATCGGCGAGCCCATCTCGGTGGAGATGATGGTCGCCATCTCGTCCAGCTTGGCGGCGTACAGGCCGGACAGGGTCTGCACGATGTCGATCCGCTCGGCGGGGCTCATCCGCGGCCAGGGGCCCTCGTCGAACGCCCGCCGGGCCGCCGCGACCGCGGCGTCGATGTCGCCGGTGCTGCCTTCGGGGACCCGCGCGACCACCTCCTCGGAGTGCGGCGAGACCACCTCCAGCACGGCGTCGGTGGCGGGCGTGGCCCAGGTGCCGCCGATGAAGAGGGCGTCGCGGTCGAGGGTCATGTCGTGCTCCTAGTCGAGGTCGTTCAGGTCGGAACCGGTCAGGGGGCGAGGGTGAACCAGTCGGCGAAGCCGCTCGGATCATGTCGCCCCAATGCGCCGTGCTCGAACAGGCCCCAACCCTCGGAGCCCTCCGGTACGCCGGCCCCGGGGCCGTGGATCGTGGCCTGTCCGACGTGGTCGATCACGCCGAACATGACGCGGCCGGCGACGGCCGGGTCGTTCATGTCGTAGGTGAGCCGCTCCGTGAACGCCGGCCCCTTCCACATGCCGTGGGTCCAGTCGGAGTCACCGCCGTAGCCACCGCCGACGTGGATCGGCACCGGCAGCTTGGAGGCGACCTCCAGCACCAGCTCCTTGCCCTCGGGCGTCGCGCACACGATCGTCGCGCCGGTCGGCACCCGGGTGCCCGGGGCATACCGGATCGAGACCCGCGGCCAGCCGAGCTGCTCGACCCGGCCGTCGCGCCAGATCCGCGTGCAGTCGTTGAGCGTGCGGAAACCGTCGGGCGTCTCCTGGATGATGAGGACGACGCAGAACTCCTCGAAGCGCAGCGGCACGTAGAGCCACCACATCCCCTCGAAGGCCGGGTCGGCCGGCTTGCCCGCGGGCGCGGCCTCGCCGACGGGGCGGACGCCCCACGAGCGGTCCCGGCTGCCGAGCCAGCGGTCGGGGGTGACCGCGATGTCGGTGCCGTCGACGCTGAGCACGCCCTCCCAGGTGCCGAGCTGGGCGAAGCGCTGCGCGTCGAGCGTCGTACCGGTGCCCTGGCGCATCACGTGCGGCAGCTCCTGGACGACCGGGAACGAGCCCTCCCAGGTCAGGTCCATGGCGACGCCCTCGGTCTCCTCGAGCACCAGGCGCAGCTTGTGGAGCGGCTCGATCACCTCGACCCGATAGCCGCCGACCTGCTGGGCCATCCGGTCGGCACCGCGCGGGTCGGCGGCGTCGGAGAGGTGGACGGCGGTCTGCTCGTCGCCGCGGCGCAGCAGGACGAAGGCGTCCTTGGTGCCGAGGTTCGGGTAGAAGCCGAGGCCGGTGATGAGGAAGAGGTCGCCGGTGCGGTCGTGGGCGTTGAGATAGCAGCGGTCGTAGAAGTTGCGGTCGCTGCTGCCGGCCCAGGCGACGGGGCGCGGGAGCTGGTGGATCGGGTACTCGTCGAGGGGGCCGAGGCCGTGGTACTCGCCGTGCAGGCCGTGGTCGTGCTGCCCGTCGGGGGTGCTCATGCACCGACCTCCTCGAGGAGCCGCTCGAAGAGCGGGCGGTGATGGAAGACGGCCTCCGGGTCCTCGGGGCGCTCGATCTCCCCGAAGTGGATCTGCCGGGCGCTGGTGCGCAGGAACACGCAGCCCCAGTTGACCGCGGCGTGGACGAGGTACCAGGTGAGGTCGCCCGGCTCGACGCCGCTGAGCTCCCGGTACGTCGCCACGACGTCGTCCGCGGCGAGGAAGTCGGGCATCCCAGGGAGCCCCAGCATGGTCGCGATCTCCTGGAAGACCTGGTGGGCGAACACCAGCCAGGCGAGGTCCATCTCACGGGGCCCGAGCGTGGCCATCTCCCAGTCGAGGACGGCGACCGGCTCGAAGTCGCGGTACATCATGTTGCCGATCCGGGAGTCGCCCCAGACCAGGACGGGCTCGCCCTCGTCGGCCGGGAGGTTGGCCGCGAGCCAGGCCAGGCCGCGCTCGATCAGCGGGGAGCGCGGGCTCGCCTCGCTCGTGGTGATGGCGTACTCGTACCAGGCGCGCGTCTTCGCGAGATTGCGGGCCAGCGGGGTCGCGCCCTCGTGGCCGGTGACCGCCGGATCGAGGAAGCCGAACGTGGCGGCGGCGTCGGGGATGCCGTGCAGGCGGGCCAGGACGTCGACCGTGCTGCGCTGCAGCCGGTCCTGCTGCTCGGGCGAGGCGTCGAAGAGCCAGTTGTCGCCGAACGGGTAGGGCAGCACGTCGGGCGGCACCGCGCCGTCGAGTCGCTCCATCAGGAAGAACGGGGTGCCGAGCACGTCCCCGGTCGGCTCGTTGAGGCCCACGGGCGGGACCGGGACGCCGGCGAGCTCCCCTGCGAGACGCATCGCGTCGTACTGGTCGGTGAGGCGGTACTCCGCGAACACCGGGAGGTCACCGGCGGCCGGGGCGACCCGGGCGACGTACTCGTGGGTGACCCGGTCGCCGTCCTCGGCGTGGGCGACCCCGAGCAGCACCGTCTCGCTCGACATGCCGTTGGTCTGGATCCCGTCGTGGATCGTCACCTCGGGCTCGGCGCCCTCGGGGAGCACCTCGGAGAGCCACGCGGTGAGCCGGGCGCGCAGGTCGTCGGCGTCGCGGCTCGACCGCTGCAGGGTCATCTCGGCCATCTCTGCGGGCAACGACTCGGTCACGGGGCCTCCTGCCTGACACGTTACTAGAACGTGTTCTAGATCACGACTGCCGTTACGGTACCTTCGGTATCGAAAGAGGGGAAGAGGCCATGGGGACGAAAATCGCCGGCCCTCGGGCGACCGGCCGGCCGCGGGACCCGCGGATCGAGCGGGCCGCCCTCGACGCGGTCCGCGAGCTCCTGGCCGAGGGCGGCTACGCCGCGGTGACGGTCGCGGCGGTGGCCGGGCGCGCCGGGACCACGAAGGCGGCGCTCTACCGGCGCTGGCCCGCGCTCCCCCACCTGGTCCACGAGGCGGCGTTCCCCGGCGAGCTGGCGCTCGAGATGCACCTCGGCGCGGATCTCGCGACCGACCTGGCGGGCGTCGTCCGCGGCACCCGCGACGCGCTCTGCACGCCCGTCGCCGCGGCCGCCCTGCCCGCGCTCCTCGCCGAGGTGCAGACCTGGCCGGACCTGCACACCGCGATGATCCAGCGTTTCGCGGGCGTCTTCCGCGCCCTCGACGAGCGGATCCGGGTCGCCGTCGACGCCGGCGAGGCGCATCCCGACACCCGCGCGGACGACCTGCTCCAGCTGGTCCTCGGCGCGGTCATCACCGGCCTCCTGCTGACTCCGGGACAGCTCGACGACGCGTGGGCCGAGCGACTCACGGCCGCCCTGTTGCGCGGCCTGCGGCCCTGACCGCCCCCTGACCAGCCCTGATCAGAGCGGGTCGGCGCGGGTCGCGGGCGTGGGGTGGTCGGGTTCAGGCAGGGTCCGGGTCGACCACGATGACGTGGAGCCGGCGGGGGCCGTGGACGCCTTCGACGCGGTCGAGCTCGATGTCGCTGGTGGCGCTGGGGCCGCTGATCCAGGTGAGCGGGCGGTGGGGGTCGAGGCGGGCGATGGCGTCGGGTACGTCGGGCACGATCTGGTCGGCGTGCACGATGCAGACGTGGTGGTCGGGGACGAGGGCGATCGCTCTGCGGCCCTGGTCGGGGGTGTGGTCGAGCACGATGGTGCCGGTCTCGGCGATGCCGAGGCGGCAGCGGGTGACGACGGCGTCGAGCGCGTCGAGCTCGCTCGCGGCGAGGCCGGAGTCCGGGACCGGCGTGGGGATGCCGGCGAGGTGGTCGTCGGGCAGTCCCGGCGGGACGACGACCCGTGCACCGGCGGGCAGCGCCGCGGCGATGGCCGCGGTCAGGCCGTCGGGCGGGCAGCGTACGACGGTGGCGCGGTAGTCGGCGACCCGCTCGGCGAAGTGGGCGACGAGACCGTCGGGGTGGTCGGCGCCCGGCGGCCGAGCGCCCGGCGGCGCGACGATGGGCGCGGTCGCGCTCTCGGCGTCGCGGTCGACATCCAGCAGCGCGGTGCGGATCCGGCCGAGGATCTCGGCCCGGGCGCTCGTCTGGGCCCCGGTCCGGGCGCTCATGGGCGCTCCCCTCCGTCGGTGCGTCGCCACCAGGCGCGGAAGGTCTCGGTGGGTGGGGCGGGGAGGTCGCGGGCGTCGGTCCAGGCCGCGCCGGGGCCGGGGAGCCGGCCCAGCGACGTACGTCCGCGGCGGCGCAGCAGCCGCCCGGCCAGGGAGGAGAGCCACTCGGTCCGGTCGAGACGCTGGGCGTGACCGAAGGCCCAGGCGGCGCCGCGGAAGGCGAGGGCCTCGGGCTTGGGGAGCCGGTCGGCGCGGTGGGCGTCGACGACCTCGGCGCGGAGGTGGACCAGGACCTCGGGGATGTCGATGCGGACCGGACAGGCCTCGAAGCAGGCCCCGCACAGTGTCGAGGCGTACGGCAGCGAGTCGGTCTGGGGGTCGCCCGTGCCGCGCAGGAGGGGGTTGAGGATCGCGCCGATCGGGCCGGGATAGACCGATCCGTAGGCATGGCCGCCGGTGCGTTCGTAGACGGGGCACACGTTGAGACAGGCCGAGCAGCGGATGCAGCGCAGGGCCTGGCGCCCGGTCGGGTCGCCCAGGGCGCGGGTGCGGCCGTTGTCGAGGAGGACCACGTGGACCTCCTGCGGCCCGTCGTCCGGGACGACGCCGGTCCAGGTCGAGGTGTAGGGGTTCATCCGCTCCCCGGTCGAGGAGCGCGGCAGCAGCCGCAGCAACGGGTCGAGCTCGGCCCAGGTCGGCACGACCTTCTCGATCCCGACGATGCTGACCAGCACCTCCGGCAGGGTCAGGCACATCCGGCCGTTGCCCTCGGACTCGACGACGACCAGGGTCCCGGAATCGGCGACGGCGAAGTTCGCGCCGGAGACCGCCATCCGGGCGCGGAGGAACTTCTCGCGCAGGTGCTCGCGCGCGGCCCCGGCGAGCACCGCCGGCTCGTCGGTCAGGTCGTCCGGCGCGGGCCGGCCGACCTCGCCCATCCGGCGGGTGAAGATCTCCCGGATCTCCGCCCGGTTGCGGTGGATCGCGGGCACGAGGATGTGGCTGGGCAGGTCGCCGCCGAGCTGGACGATCAGCTCGGCGAGGTCGGTCTCCCACGCGGCGATGCCCGAGGCCTCGAGCGCCTCGTTGAGCCCGATCTCCTGGGTGACCATCGACTTGACCTTCACGACCTCGTCGATCTCGCGGGCCCGCGCCAGGTCGACGACGATCCGGTTGGCCTCCGCGGCGTCACGCGCCCAGTGCACGACGGCACCGCGGGCGGTCAGCGACTCCTCGAGCTGCACGAGGTGGGCGTCGAGCGAGCGCAGCGCGCGTTCCTTGACCGCCGCACCGGCGAGACGCAGCTCCTCCCAGTTCTCGACCTCCCCGACGACCGCGGCCCGCTTCGCGCGGATCACGCCGGTGGCGTGCGCCAGGTTGTGCCGCAGCTGGGTGTTGCCGAGGGCGGTCCGGGCCGCCGACGGGAACGCGGGCATGCCGACGAAGGTCGCGCTCATGCGGGCTGCTCCTCGGTCGAGGCGAGGATCTCCGCGAGGTGCAGCACGCGTACGCCGGAGCGCCCGCGCCCGAGCACGCCCCCGATGTGCATCAGGCACGAGTTGTCTCCCGCGACCAGTACCTCGGCACCGGTCTCCCGCACGTGCCGCGCCTTGTCGGACCCCATCGCCACCGAGGTGTCGGAGTTCTTCAGCGCGAAGGTACCGCCGAACCCGCAGCACTCCTCGGCCTTCGGCAGGTCCAGGAGCCGCAGTCCGCGGACCTGCTCGAGCAGCCGGCGTGGCCGGTCGCCGACGCCGAGCATCCGCAACGAGTGACACGTCGGGTGATAGGTCACCGAGTGCGGGAAGTACGCCCCCACATCACTCACCCCCAGCACATCGATCAGGAACTCGCTCAGCTCGTACGTCCTCGGCGAGGTCGCCGCGACCGCCGCCACCAGACCCGTATCGCCCGAGCGCTGCGCGACCAGCCGATGCTGATGCCGCGCCGACCCGGCACACGACCCCGACGGCGTCACCACCGCGTCATAGCCCTCGAACGCACGCACGAACGACCGTACCGCCGGCACCGCCTCGTCGAGATAGCCGGTGTTCACCATCGGCTGCCCGCAACACGTCTGCGCCGCCGGGAAGTCCACCTCGACGCCGAGCCGTCGCAGCAGTCGTACGACGGCCTGCCCGGTCCCCGGGAACATCGCGTCATTGACACACGTGACCATCAGCGCGACCCGCATAGCGCACACTCTCCCACCTGTTGCCCTGGTGAAACGATTCACGGTACCGCCGGAACGGCCCCACCGCGAGTCACGGTGGGGCCGCTCCTGAGTCACGCCGATCGGGTCGTCAGCGTCGCCTCACCTTCGTGGCGGCGCTGGTCACCGTGACGCTCTGGTGCCCGGCGAGGGAGACGGTGACCCGCACGCGGACCTTCTCGCCCTGCCACTTCCGCTTCAACCGCAGCGTGGCCTTCGTGCCCTTCTTGATCGCCTTGCCACCGACCAGCCACTGGTACGACGCCGTGGCACCCGCGGGCACCGCGAGGCTCGCCGCCAGCTTCTTGCCGACCCGCGCCTTGCCGGTGACGACCGGGACCCCCACGGCGAGGTCGGCGGCGGTCACCGGGCCGGTCGCCGCCGACTCCGCGACCCCGCTGTCACCCGCCTTGGTCGCCGTGACCCGCACCGAGAGCCGGGCGCCGAGCTCGGCCAGGCCGACGACATACGTCGCCCCGGTGGCGCCGGCGATCGGCATCCCGTCCCGCAGCCACTGCCGGGCGAAGGACAGCCCCTTGGTGTTCCACGAGCCGTCGGTCGCGGTCAAGGTCGAGCCGTACTGCGGGACGCCGGTCACCTGGGGCGCCACGACCGCGCCGATCTGGTCGACGTCGGCCAGCGTCACGGTGGTGCGGTGCACCGCCTCGGTGTTGCCCGCGAGATCGGTCGACAGGTACTCGACGACGTGGTCGCCGTAGCCCTCGACCTGGACCGGGCTGCCGTCCGCGCGCTGCCACGCGCCTCCGTCGATCCGGTAGCGGGTGCCCGCGACGCCGGAGAGGGCGTCCTCGGCGGAGAATTCCACCTGCGCGCGGTCGGAGCCCTCCACCCCGCTGCCCCGCTTCGCGGTGACCACGGTGACGGGCGGCGTCAGGTCGATGCCGACCGTCAGCTCCCCCGCCGCCGACCGGTTGCCCGCGGCGTCGCTCGCGCGGTAGGAGACGACGTGCTCGCCCTCCTCCGCGATCGCGACCGGACCGGCGTAGTCCTGCCAACCCGAGGAGCGACCGACCTGCACGACCGGCGCCGGGTCACGACCGTCCGCGGCCGTCACCTCGATGCTGACGGGCGAGGAGTACCAGCTCCCGGTGCCCGGCACGCCGCCGGTGACGCCGGCGGACACGTCGGGTGCCCGCATGTCGTCGGTCAGGGGCAGCACCCACATGTCGGCGATGGAGGGGTCGAAGTAGCCGGAGGCGTCGAGCGGGTACTCGTACTTGATCCGAGCCGTGCCGTCCGCCGGCAGCACCGCCGGGTCGTCGACGACGAAGTCGTAGACCTTGATGCCGGCACCGGCTGCGGATCGCGGGACCAGCTGGGTCCGCACCAGTACGTCGTCGACGTAGACGTTGTACTTCTTGGTGCGCGGGCCGTCATAGGTCTCGACGTTGCGGATCAGGAACGGCTCCCCGGCGGGGACGTCCACCTCGACGGAGTACCACGAGCCCGGATACGCCGAGTGCGCGTAGCGCCGGGTGTAGCCCGCCTCGCTGTTGGTACCACTGCTCGACGAGGCCTGCAGGCCGTGTGCCTGCTCGGAGGCGGAGGCGCCGAAGTCGACGTGGTCGACAGCCTCGACCGTGGGCGGGTGCGGGTGGTCGACGGTCACGCTCGCGGACTTCGACACGGTCACGCGACCGGCCTGCCGCACGTCGACCGTCAGGTCCACCGCACCGCCGACCAAGTCGAGCGGCACGGACAGCGGCACGGTCACGGCGACGGTCTCGCCCGCGGGCACCAGCGTCTCGGCCGAGGGGACCGCCCGCCAGCCCGCGGCGAGCCCCTGGACCGCCACGGTGACCCGAGTGTCGCGGTCGCCGTCGTTGGTGACCGGCACATCGAGGACGACCCGCTCGACCGGGTCCTCGTCGGCCGGCTCCGCGGTCACGTCCCCGATGCCGAGCCCGGAGTCGACGTGCACCCAGCCCGCGGTCACGTCGCCGACCTCGTACGCCTTGCCCCCGAGGGTGAAGGTGACGTCGAGTGCGGCGTCGTAGGCCCCCGCGGCCGCGTTCGCGGGCACTGCCAAGGCCACCGGGACCTGCCCGTTCTCGCCGGGAGCGAGGTCGGGCAGCGGGACCGTGACCGGCGTCCAGCCGGCCACACCGACGGTGGCCGCCACGTCGGTGACCGCGCCCCCGCCGTCGTTCGCGACGACGACGGTGCCCGTCGCCTCAGCGCCGGCCGACACCGGCGCGCCCACCGGCGGCAGGCTCACCGTGACGCCCTCGGCCGTCATCACGACCCGGGCCAGCGCCTGCTCGACGGCGGCCAGTCGGCTGTCGACGGCGCCCCGGACGGGGGCGTCCACCGCGCTGTCGCCGAGCCAGGCACGCAGCCCGCGGATCACGTCGAGCGCGGCCACCAGGTGCTCCGTGACGGCGTCGCCCTCGGCGGTGCGGGCGGCGAGCACGTCGTCGCGGGCCTCGTCGAGCCCGTCGGTCAGATGCGTCCCGGCGTCCGTGGCCAGGTCCCCGCCGGCGACCGTGTCGGCCACGTGGTCGCGCGTAGCCGCGATCAGGTCGAGGATCGCGCCGAGAGGCGCGTCGGACGCGGTCACCAGGAAGTCGTAGCTGCCGGAGCCGACGGTCACGACCACCTCGCCGTCGGCGCTGGTCACGTCCTGGACTCCCTCGACGTCGGCGAGGAGCTCGCCGCCCTCGGTCACCGCCCACACGTTGGCCGCGGGGAGCACGACTTCCGCGGTGGTGTTGACGGGCACGTCGACCGCGAGCCTCAGGTCGTCGCCCTGCCGCTCCCAGTCGGTCGCGATCGTGCCGTAGACCGAGTCCAGCTCACCGCGGGCGTCGGTCAGCGCGCCGTCGACGGCGGGCGCCACCCGGAACCGGCGGTAGCCGGGCTCCAGCGCACTGATGCCGCCGATGTGCTGGTACATCCAGTCGCCGACCGCTCCGTAGGCGTAGTGGTTGAAGGAGTTCATCCCGACGTCGCCGAAGGAGCCGTCCGGCTTGATCGAGTCCCACCGCTCCCACATCGTGGTGGCGCCCATCGCGACCTCGTAGCCCCACGACGGGTAGTCCTCGTGCAGGAGCAGCTCGTAGGCGAGGTCGTCGCGGTCGATCGAGGTGAGTGCGGGCAGCAGCCAGGGCGTGCCGAGGAAGCCGGTCGTGAGGTGGTTGTCGCTCGCGGCGAGCTTGGCCACGAACTTCGCGGCGACCTTGTCACGCATCTCCTCGGGCACCAGGTCCATGCCCAGCGCCATCGCGTAGGCGGTCTGGCTGTTGCCGGTGACGGTGCCGTCGGCGGCGACGTACTCCTCGGCGAAGGCGGCCCGGACGTCGGCCGAGCGCTGCGCGAAGGCGGTGGCGTCGGCGTCCTCCCCGATCGCGGCGGCCATCTCCGCCAGCATCCGGGCGTCCTCGGCGTAGTACGCCGTGCCGAGCACGCCGACCGGGGTGTCGTCGTTGAGGTTGAGCCAGTCGTTCCAGTTGCCGCGCGCCGTGTCGATCAGGTCGGGTCCCGCTCCGGCGACGACGAAATCGAAGTACGTCGTCATGAGGTCGTAGTACTGGCGCACGATCGCGGTGTCGCCGAGCGCCCGGAAGACGGCGTACGGCACGGTGATGCCGGCGTCGGACCAGCCCAGGCCGGCACCGAGGTCGATGCCCGGCGGCACCGGGGCGATGCCGGGCAGGTTGCCGTTGGCGTAGGCCGCGTCGCTCAGGTCGCGCATCCACTTCCCCAGGAAGGACCGGGTGTCGCGCAGGTAGCTCGCGGTGGGGGCGAAGACATTGATGTCACCGGTCCAGCCGAGTCGCTCGTCGCGCGCCGGGGTATCCGTGGGGATAGAGAGGAAGTTGCCGCGCTGGCCCCACGAGATGTTGCTCTGCAGCTGGTTGAGCATCGCGCTCGAGGTCTCGAGGTCGCCGATCGCGGGCAGGTCCGAGCCCCACACCACCCCGGTGACGTCGCCCGCGGCGGGCGGCGTGCTGGCGCCGGTGATCTCGACGTACCGGAAGCCGTGCTGGGTCAGGGTCGGCTCGTAGGTGACCGTGCCGGCGGCGCCGAAGGTGTAGTAGTCGGTCACCTTCGCCGCCCGGAGGTTGGCGGTGTAGAGGGTGCCGTCGGGATTGAGCATCTCGCCGTAGCGCACGCGCACCGTGCTGCCGGCCTGGCCGGTCAGCACCATCCGGGCGACACCGACCATGTTCTGACCGAGGTCGTAGACGAAGGCGCCCGGCGTGGGCTCGGTGCGCTCGACGACGTCGATCTCCTCGGTCGTGCGGACCGGCTCGTCCGGTTGCGGTACGACGAGCTCGGTCGCGGACTCCCGCACCACGGCCGGCGTCCACCCGCCGTCGTCGTAGCCGGGCTGGTCCCAGCCGGCCTGGGCCAGCCGGGCGTCGAAGGTCTCGCCGTCGATGTTGTCGGCGGCGACGTAGGGGCCCGCGTGGGTGGTCCAGTCGTCGCCGGTGTCGACCCACTGTGTGGTGCCGTCGGTGTAGTCGATGCGCAGCCGGGCCAGCAGCGAGAGCCGGTTGCCGTAGACGCCCGGTCCCCACATGCCGACCTTGCCGCCCCACCAGCCGTTGCCCATGGTCGCGCCGAGGCCGTTGTCGCCCGCACGGACCTGGTCGGTGACGTCGTAGGTCTGGTGCTGGAAGCGGGTGTTGTAGTCGGTCCAGCCCGGCGCGAGGTGCTGGTCGCCGACAGGCTCACCGTTGAGGGTCAGCTCGTAGATGCCGCGGGCGGTGGCGTAGATCCGCGCCCGCTCGACGCTCTTGCCGCTCTCCGTGACGAAGTCCGTGCGCAGCAGCGGGAGGTTGTCGTCGGGCGAGTGCCACAGGAACTCCTGGTTGCCCTTCACCTCCAGGCCGCCGGAGACCAGGGTCCCGCCGCGGAACGGGTTGCCGTCGGAGAAGTCGGTGTCGAGCAGCACGTCGCCGTTCTCGGCCTCGACGCGCACGGCGTGGACGGTGAAGGCCTCGGTGCCCTCGGTGGCCACCGACGTGCGGAAGCCGACGTATCCCTTGCCGAAGTTCGTCCGGGTCCGGGTGTCGATCTGCTCGCCGTCGATCGAGGTGGTGATCGTGTCGCCGTCGACCGTCACGCTCATCCGGTGCTGCCCGGTCCGCAGCTCGTCGGCCGTGATGACCGAGCTGATGTCCACGTCACCGAGCGCGGCGTAGTTGCCGTTGACCTTGGTGTGCGGGCGGAACAGGGCCTGGTCGCCCACCGCCTTGACCTGCCACATGTACCCGTTGCTGGTGTTGGCGCTGCGGATCATCGCGGCGAAGACCAGGTTGTCGAGGGTGAAGTCGAAGTCGGCGGTGTAGTCGGTCCACCTGTTGACCTCGGTGTCGGCGGGTGCGCCGACCCACTCGGCGCCGCCCCAGTCGCTGGCGTCCAGCAGCCCGGTCTCGAACCACGTCGGATCGCTCCACGCGCTCGCCACGCCCGCGCCGTCCCAGACCCGGACGCGCCAGGAGTAGCGGGTCTGGGAGGCGAGCGCCGGGCCGGCGTAGGCGACGTTCAGCTGCTCGGACGACTCGACCCGGCCCGAGGACCAGAGGGCCGCTCCCCCGTCGGCCTCCGCGACCTCCAGCTCGTAGGCACTCTGCACGACGCCTCGGGCCCCGGCGGTCGACCTCCAGCCGAAGGCGACGTCGTCGGCGCCGATGCCGAGCGGCGTGGTGCGCGCGTTGGTCTGCAGACCGGTGACGGCGAGTGCCTCGCCGGGAGCGGCCTCCACGGCCGCCGCCGGTGCGGCGCCGCCGGCGAGCGGTCCTCCCGTCAGCATGCCGAGAGCCAGCGTGGCGGCCGCGACCGTGGAGGTCAGGAACCGGCGGCGTGGGGTCATGTCGTGCCTCCTGATTGAAACGTTGCAACAGCAACCTAGGAGGTATGTGACGACGACCACAAGGAGGTTGTCCGGATCCGGCCGCGCCCGGATCCGGAGGGTCTCCCCCGAGCCGGCCCGGTCAGATGAGGCCGGTGCGGACGGCGTGGACGACCACCTCGATGGAGGAGTCGACGCCGAGCTCGTCCGCGACCGTGCGCAGCCGCCGGCGCACGGTCCGGTCCGACACGCCGATCCGGCGGCCGATCGCGTCGATGGTCAGCCCCCGGGCGAGCAGGCTCAGGATCTCGAGGTCGAGGCGGGTGGGCGCCCACTCCTCCTCGTGGCGATCCGTCGGCCGCTCGTGGACCACCGTCATCCGACACGCCGCTCGGCCGCGGCCCAGTCGGCCCCACCCCGCGGCTCGAACCTGCGGACGTCGTACGAGCG
Organism: Nocardioides sp. LHD-245; assembly: GCF_030929495.1. Classification (GTDB taxonomy): domain Bacteria; phylum Actinomycetota; class Actinomycetes; order Propionibacteriales; family Nocardioidaceae; genus Nocardioides. The sequence goes on from NZ_JAVFWN010000002.1 coordinate 150,286, forward strand.
TGCGACGAGATCGCGCATCGCGGGCAGGTCGGGCAGGTCGGCACCGAGGGCGCGACCCTGGACGAGGACGTTGCCGAGCGCGGCCGCCTCGACCGGACCGGCGAGCACCGGCAGGCCGCAGGCGTCGGCGGTGAGCTGGCAGAGAACCTCGTTCTGCGAGCCGCCGCCGACGATGTGGACGACGTCGGGCGAGGTCCCGGCGAGGGTGGCGGCCGTGCGGACGTGGCGGCGGTAGGCGACGGCGAGGCTGTCGACGATGCAGCGGGTGATGGCGACCGGCGAGCGCGGGATCGTCTCGCCGGCTTCCGCGGCCAGCACGGCGATCCGCTCGGGCATCGGGTCCGCCGCCGTGCTCGGGGCGAGCAGCCGGGGATCGTTGATGTCGACCACTGTGCGCAGCGGCTCGAAGTCCGCGGCGGCCGCGACCAGCGAGCGCAGCTCGACGTCCTTGTAGCGCCGCTCGGCCCACGAGCGCAGCGACTCCGAGAGGACCCACAGCCCCATCACGTTCTTGAGGAAGCGGACCGTGCCGTCGATGCCGAGCTCATTGGTGAAGTCCGCCGACCGAGCGGCCTCGGTGAGCACCGGGGCGTCCAGCTCCAGGCCGACCAGGGACCAGGTGCCGGAGGAGATGTAGGCGAAGTCGCCGCCGCTCGCGGGCACGCCGACCACGGCGGAGGCGGTGTCGTGCGAGCCCACCGCCACGACCGGTACGTCGGCACCGAGGCCGACCTCGCGGGCGACCTCGGGCAGCAGGGGGCCGAGCAGGGAGCCCGGGTCGCGCAGGGGCGGCAGGATCCCCCACGGGAGGCTCAGGTCGCGGCACAGGTCGACCGCCCATGCACCCGCACGGACGTCGTACAGCTGGGTGGTCGAGGCGTTGGTGCGCTCCGCACCGATGACGCCGGTGAGCCAGTAGCCGAGCAGGTCCGGCAGCAGCAGCATGGTCTCGGCGGACTCCAGCGCGGCGGTGCCGCGGGCGGCGACCAGCTGGTAGAGCGTGTTGAACGGCAGCTGCTGGATGCCGGTGGTGGCGTAGAGCGCGGATGCGCCGATCTCGGCGACCACCTTCTCGGCGACGCCGTCCGTGCGGGCGTCGCGATGGCTGAAGACCGAGCCGAGGAGCTGCCCGTCACGGTCGAGCAGTCCGTAGTCGATCGCCCAGGAGTCGATGCCGATGCCGTGCAGCGGCCCGGTCCGGGCCACCTCCCGGATCCCGGCCAGGGTCTCGCGGTGGATGCCGAGGACGTCCCAGAACAGCGCGCCCCGGGCCCGCACCGCCCCGTTGGGGAAGCGGTGCATCTCGTTGATCTCGACGCGCTCGGCCGTGATCCGGCCGGACATCACCCGACCCGACGTGGCACCGAGGTCGACCGCGGCGACCCGGACCGCCCCGCTCATCGCGCCGGCCTCATCGCGGGCTCATCGGAGGAAGGCGGCCGCGACCCCGGCATCGACCGGGATGTGCAGGCCGGTGGTGTGGGTCAGCTCGGGCCCGCAGAGCACGAAGACCGCGTTGGCGATGTGGTCGGGCAGCACCTCGCGCTTGAGGATCGTGCGCTGAGCGTAGAACCTGCCCAGGTCCTTCTCCTCGACGCCGTAGACCGCGGCCCGGTTGGCGCCCCAGCCGCTGGCGAAGATCCCGGAGCCCTGCACGACGCCGTCGGGGTTCACGCCGTTGACCTTGATCCCGTGCTCGCCGAGCTCGGCGGCCAGCAGGCGGACCTGGTGGGCCTGGTCGGCCTTCGCGGCGCCGTACGCGACGTTGTTGGGTCCGGCGAACACGGCGTTCTTGCTGGAGATGTAGACGATGTCGCCCCCCATCCGCTGGGCGATCATCACCTTCGCGGTGGTCTTGGCGACCAGGAACGAGCCCTTCGCCATCACGTCGTGCTGGAGGTCCCAGTCCTTCTCGGTGGTCTCCAGCAGCGACCGCGACAGCGACAGGCCGGCGTTGTTGACGACGAGGTCGACGCCGCCGAAGGCGAGCACCGCGGCGTCGACGGCGGCCTGGACCGCGGCCCCGTCGCTGACGTCGACCTGGACGCCGACGGCGACGTCAACACCGCCCAGCTCGGCGGCCGCGGCCTGCGCCTTCTCCAGGCTGAGGTCGGCGATGACGACACAGGCACCCTCGGCAGCCAGCTTCGCCGCCGTCGCTCTGCCGATGCCCGAGGCGGCCCCGGTGACGAACGCGACCCGGGCGGCGAGCGGCTTGGGCTTCGCCATCCGCTGGAGCTTGGCCTCCTCCAGGGCCCAGTACTCGATGCGGAATTTCTCCGCCTCGTCGATCGGCGCGTACGTCGAGAGCCCCTCCGCGCCCCGCATCACGTTGATCGCGTTGACGTAGAACTCACCCGCGACCCGGGCGGTCTGCTTGTCCTTGCCGAAGCTGAACATGCCGACCCCGGGCACCAGCACGATGAGCGGGTCCTTGCCGCGGATCGCCGGCGAGTCCGGCGTCGCGTGGCGGTCGTAGTAGCCCTGGTAGTCCTCGCGGTACGCCGCCGCGAGCTCGTGCAGGCGGGCGATGCTGTCCTCGACACTCGCGCTCGGCGGGAGGTCGAGCACGAGCGGCTTCACCTTGGTCCGCAGGAAGTGGTCGGGGCAGGACGTGCCGAGGGCGGCCAGGCGCGGGTGCTCGCTGCTCGCGAGGAACTCGAGCACCACGTCGGTGTCGGTGAAGTGGCCGACCATCCCCCTCCCGGCCAGCACAGCGTCCGCGCTGGCGATGCCGCGGATCGTCGGGGCCAGCGCGGCGGCGCGGGCCCTGCGCTCGGCGTCCGGCAGGGCGGCGTACCCGTCGAGCCGGGGGCCGAACGGCTCCGCCTTGCTGTACTCGGCGATGTACGCCGCCGCCGTGTCGATGATCCACAGCGAGTTGGTCTCGGCCTCCTCGCTGGTGTCGCCCCACGCGGTGATGCCGTGACCGCCCAGGATGCAGCCGACCGCCTGCGGGTTCTTCTCCTTGATCTCCGCGATGTCGAGGCCGAGCTGGAAGCCCGGACGGCGCCACGGGACCCAGACCACCCTGTCGCCGAAGATCGACGCGGTCAGCGCGGGCCCGTCCGCGGCGGTCGCGATCGCGATGCCGGAGTCGGGATGCAGGTGATCGACGTGCGCAGCATCGACGAGGCCGTGCATCGCGGTGTCGATCGAGGGAGCCGCGCCGCCCTTGCCGTGCAGGCAGTAGTCGAAGGCCGCGACCATCTCGTCCTCGCGCTCGATGCCCGGATAGACATCGACCAGGCTGCGCATCCGGTCCATCCGGAGCACGGCGAGGCCCGACTCGGTCAGGGTGCCGAGGTCGCCGCCGGAGCCCTTCACCCAGAGCAGCTCGACCGGCTCGCCGGTGACCGGGTCGGTCCCGGCACCCTTGGCCGAGGTGTTGCCGCCCGCGTAGTTGGTGTTCTTCGGGTCGGCGCCGAGGCGGTTGGAACGCGCGATCAGCGCGGCCGCTGCGGGGTTGGTCATGGTGCCCTTCGTTCGGGTGAGTTCGGGTGAGCGGGTCAGGTCCAGGACAGCTGGGTGCCGCCGACGCGGTCGGCCTCGATCGCGGCCTGGTAGCCGGACTCGGCGTACGCCCGCATCGGGTCGCCCGGCAGACCGCGCTCCTCGCGCCAGGCGGCGAGGTCGGCGCGCACGTCGGTGTAGAACGCGTCCATCAGCACGCCGTGCGCGTCGAGCACGTCGCCGGCGGCCTGCGCGGCGGCCAGGGCGTCCCGGTCGACGAGCAGCGCACGGGCGGTCATCTCCTGCACGTTGAGGACCGACCGGATCTGGCCGGGAATCTTGTCCTCGACGTTGTGGCACTGATCGAGCATGAAGGCGACGTCGCTGTGACCGTCGGGGTTGGCCGGGCCGTAGCCGCCGCCGCGGACCACCTCGAAGAGGATCCGGAACAGCTGGAACGGGTCCGCCGCCCCGACGATCAGGTCGTCGTCGGCGTAGAAGCGGGAGTTGAAGTCGAAGGAGCCGAGCTTCCCGAGCCGCAGCAGCTGCATCACGATGAACTCGATGTTGGTGCCCGGCGCGTGATGACCGGTGTCCAGGCAGACGACGGCACGCTCGCCGAGCGCGGTCACCTGGGCGTACGACGTACCCCAGTCCGGGACGTCGGTGTGGTAGAACGCCGGCTCGAAGAGCTTGTACTCGAGCACCAGCCGCTGGTCGTCGCCGAGGCGGTCGTAGATCGCGGCCAGCGACTCCGCCAGCCGGTCCTGACGGGCGCGGAGGTCGGCCTGGCCCGGATAGTTGCTGCCGTCGGCGAGCCAGATCTTCAGGTCGCGCGATCCGGTCGCGTCCATCACGTCGATGCACTCGAGGTGGTGGTCGATCGCCTTCTGACGGATCTTCGGGTCGACGTGCACGAGCGAGCCGAGCTTGTAGTCGTCGTCCTGGAAGGTGTTGGAGTTGATCGTGCCGAGGCTCACGCCCTGCTCCTCGGCGTAGGCCGCGAGCGCGGCGTAGTCGTCGACGCGGTCCCACGGGATGTGCAGCGCGACCTTCGGCGCCAGCCCGGTGAGCCGGTGCACGGTCGCCGCGTCCGCGATCTTCTCCTCGACGCTGCGCGGGGTCCCCGCGCTGCCGAAGACCTTGAAGCGGGTGCCGGAGTTGCCGAACGCCCAGGAGGGAAGCTCGATGGCCTGGCCCTCGAGCTGGGCGGCGATGGCGGCGAAGCCACCTTGAGTGGTCATGATCGGTTGCCTTCGGTGAGATCGGGTCGGCGGGTGTGCTGGGCGAGCTGCTCGTCGAGGTTGAAGACCTCGCGCAGCAGCACGAAGCCCTCGTCCGGAGCGCCCTCGAGTTGGGTGAAGTACGGCGCCATCTCGGCCTGCCAGCGGGCGTTGACGTCCGTGGCGGCCATGGCGGCCTGGGCTGCGGTCAGGTCGTCGGCCTCGACGTACCCGATCAGCAGCCCGTCGTCCCGCAGGAACAGGGAGTAGTCGCGCCAGCCGGCCGCGGCGAGTGCGGCGAGCATGTCCGGCCAGACGGCACGGTGGCGCTCGGCGTACTCCTCCGTCCGGTCAGGACGGACCTGGAGGCTGAAGCAGTAGCGGGGCATGGTTGTTCCCTCCTCCCTGTTCCTGCGGATCGAGCTGGTGAGCGGTCGGGCTCAGAAGTGGAACTCGTCGATGTTCTCGGCGTTGAAGCGGAACGGGTCGCCGAGCAGCACGGTGCTGTCCGCGCCGACGGTGAACTCGCCCAGGTCGCCGGCCTCGAAGGTGTCGCCCTCGGCGCCGGTGATGTCGCCGTCGGCGAGCGCCTTGCCGGCGTACGCCGAGAGGTAGCCGAGCTCCTCGGGGTTCCACAGCGCGAACTCGGTGACGGTGCCGTCCTTGACGTAGTCGCGCATCTGGTCCGGCGTGCCGAGACCGGTCAGCGCGACCTTGCCCTTCGAGGCGGACGTCGACAGGTAGCGCGCGGCCGCGGAGATGCCGACGGTCGTCGGCGAGACGATCCCCTTGAGGTTCGGGTGGTCGGCGAGCAGCGCCGCGGTCTTGTCGAACGACGTCTGGTCGTCGTCGTCGCCGTAGACGGTGTCGACGAGCTTGATGTTCGGGTGGTTCGCCGCCAGGTCCTCCTCGATGAGGTCGATCCACGCGTTCTGGTTGGTGGCGTTCGCCGCCGCCGAGAGGATCGCGATCTCGCCCGCGTCGCCGATCTGCTCGGCGATCATGTCGACCTGGACCTTCGCGATGCCCTCCGCGGTGGCCTGGTTGATGAACAGGTCGCGGCACTCGGGGTCGGTGTCGGAGTCGAACGTGACGACCTTGGTGCCGGCGTCGCGGGCGGCGTTGAGCGAGTCGCACAGCGCGGTCGGGTCGTTGGCCGAGACGATCAGCGCGTTGACGCCCTGCGCGGCGGCCGTGTCGATGTAGGACACCTGGGCGTCCGGGCCGGCGGTGTCGGGACCGACCTCGGCGAAGGTGCCGCCGAACTCCTCGACGGCCTTCTTGCCACCGGCGTCGCTGGTCTCGAAGTAGGGATTGCCGAGGTTCTTCGGCAAGAAGGTGACGGTCGTCTTGTCACCGCCGCCCCCGCCTCCGTCCGAGCCACCGTCGTCGTCGCTGCCGCAGGCGGCCAGGCCCAGCGTGGCGACCAGCGCCAGTGCTGCACCGGCAGCGAACCGCTTGGAGTTGATCCTCATTGAGCTACCTTTCGGGTGTGGTCGCCGTTGACCGGCGTCTTCGACGTGACCTCGGGGGTCACGGCCCGCCGCGGAAGCAGAGCCCGGATGCGCGGCAGGAAGTTGGAGGCGATCACCGAACCGACGAGCAGCAGGCCGATGATGATCTGGATGACCTCGGAGCCCTGCCCGTCGAGCTGCAGCGCCGAGTTGAGGACGGCGATGAGGAGCACGCCGGCGATCACACCGTGCAGCGCGCCGCGGCCGCCGAAGATGGACACCCCGCCGAGGAGGACGCCGGCGATCACCTTGAGCTCGAAGCCCGCGCCGGTGTCGGTGGCGACGGAGTTGGACTTGAGGGCGACGTACACGCCGGCGAGGGCGGCCACGGCACCGCTGAGCGTGAACAGGATCAGCTTGGTGCGGGCGACGTTGACGCCGGAGAAGTGGGCCGCCTCGTCGCTGAGCCCGATCTCGAAGACGCTGCGGCCGAAGCTGGTGAAGTGCAGCAGCAGCCCGAAGAGCACCGCCAGCACGATGATCGGGATGATGATGTTGGGGTACTGCGTGTCGCCGATCCGCTCGGTCGGCCAGGTGCGCAGCGCGCCGGGGAAGCCGGAGATCCGCTTGTCCTGGATCAGGCCCTCGGCAAGGCCGCGGTAGAGCGCCAGGCTGCCGATGGTGACCGCCAGGGAGGGCAGGCCGACGTAGGCGACGAAGAAGCCGTTGAGGGCTCCGAGCAGCGCGCCGACGACGATCGCGACCACCGCCGCGGACGGCACGGAGAGGTCGTGGTCCACCACGAGGACGCCGGTGATCGCGGCGCTGGCGCCGAGGGTGCTGGCCACCGACAGGTCGATCTCGCCGGTGACGATGATCAGCGTCATCGGCAGCGCCATCAACAGGATGGGCGCGTACTCCTTGAGCAGGTTGTAGATGGTCAGCGGGCCGTCGAAGTACTGCACGTTGCCCAGGGCGTAGACGAACACCACGACCAGGGCCGCGATCACCGCGGCCTCCCGGTTGAGCAGCAGGCGGGCGAGCAGGCTGCGGGAGTACGCCGCGTAGGTGCGGCTCTCCGCTGCCGCGGGTGCGACAGGCGTTGCGGTGCTCATGCGTGGTCCCTCGCTTCCACGAGCTGGTGGGTGCGGCGGATGCTGAGCACCCGGTCCAGGACGATCGAGCCGATGATGAGAGCGCCGACCACCGCGCCCTGCCAGAACTCGCTGATGCCGAGGATCGGGAGCGCCCGGTTGATGGTGACCAGCAGGAACGCGCCGATGGCCGCGCCCCAGACGGTGCCGCTGCCGCCGAAGATCGCCACCCCGCCGATGACCACGGCGGCGACCGCCTGGAGCTCGATGCCGCTGCCGGTGCCGGAGAAGGCCGTGGCGTACCGGGCGGCGGAGAAGACGCCTGCCAGACCGGCCAGGGCACCGCAGAGCACGAAGGCGCCGAGCACCCGACGCCCGGTCGGTAGGCCGTAGAGGTCGGCGGCATCGGGGTCGGAGCCGATCGCGTACAGCTCCCGTCCGCCACGCGCCGTGTGGAGGTAGTAGCCGACGGCGGCCACCACGACGAGCGCGATGATGGTGAGCACCGGGATCGTCAGCACCTGCTGGGTGCCGAGCTTCTCGAAGTGTGCGGGGTAGTCCTGGGCGTTCATCCGGTCGCTGCCGACCTCGCGGGTCAGCGCGCCGCGCAGGACGTACATGGTGCCCAGCGTGATCACCAGGGCCGGCACCTTGAAGAGGGTGACGAGCACGCCGTTGATCGCGCCGATCACGGCCCCGACGGCGAGGCCGGCGAGGAACACCACGATCACGGAGATGTCGGGATTCGCGACGAAGATCTTGCCGGTGACGTAGGCCGTGATGCCGAGCGTGGAGCCCACCGAGAGATCGACGTTGCGGGTCACCACCACGACCATCTGACCGACCGCGAGCAGCAGCAGGATCGACGGCGCCAGCAGGGTGTCGCGCCAGCCGTCCGCGCTCAGCACGAACGAGCTGCGCCGCGCGGTGGCGAGCAGGATGATCAGGCCGAGCACGATCACGATCGCCAGCTCGCGCGAGCGCAGCACGGTGTGCAGCGCGCGGGTCGCCGGGCTCTCCTGCGACGGGGCCAGGGTGGACGTGCTCATACCGGCTCCTTGGTCGCGGTCGCGGTGGAGGTGGACCGGGTGGCGGCGGCCATGACGTTCTCGGGCGTGGCGTCGGCCCGCGCGATGTCGGCGGTGATCCGGCCCTCGCAGACCACGAGCACCCGGTCGGCCATGCCGAGCACCTCGGGCAGCTCGGAGGAGATCATCACGATCGCCAGGCCCTGGCCGGCGAGATCGGACAGCAGACGGTGGACCTCGGCCTTGGTGCCGACGTCGATGCCGCGGGTCGGCTCGTCGATGATGAGCAGCCGCGGTCCGGTGGCGAGCCACTTCGCGATGACGACCTTCTGCTGGTTGCCACCGCTCATCGTGGCGGCACGCATGTCGAGCGCGCTGGTCTTCACCTGCAGCCGCGCCGCCCACGGGCCGGCCGCCCGGTTCTCGGCACGCGCCGTGAGCAGGCCGGCCCGGGCCAGGCCGCCGCGGATCACCGCGCTGACATTGCGGGCGACCGAGCTCTCGATCACCAGGCCCTGCTGCCGGCGGTCCTCGGGGACGAACGCCATGCCGGCACGGATCGCCCGGCGGGGGCTGCCCTTCGGCACGACCCGGCCGTCGAGGGTGACCGTCCCCTCGTCGTACCCGTCGACGCCGAAGACGGCCCGGGCGATCTCGCTGCGGCCGGCTCCGACGAGGCCCGCCAGTCCGACGATCTCGCCGGCGCGGACCTGGAAGGACACGTCGTGGAACTCCCCCGCGCTGCTCAGGCCCCGCACCTCGAGCACGACGTCGCCGAGCGGCGCGGGCGTCTTGGGGAACAGCTCGGCCACCTCGCGGCCCACCATCTTGGCGACGATCTCCGCCTCGGTGGTCTCCGCGACGCGGGCGGTGGAGACGTAGGCCCCGTCGCGCATCACGGTGACGGTGTCGCACAGGTCGAAGACCTCGTCGAAGCGGTGGGAGATGAACACCAGGGCCCGGCCCTCGTCGCGCAGGCTGCGGGCGACCGCGAAGAGGCGCGCGACCTCGTTGCCACTGAGTGCCGCGGTCGGCTCGTCCATCACCAGCAGCTTCGCGTCGAGCGAGATGGCCTTGGCGATCTCGATCAGCTGCTGGTCGGCGATGGAGAGGCCGTTGGCGACCCGGCGCGGGTCGATGCTGACGCCGAGCCGGGCGAAGAGGGCGTGGGACTCGGCGTACATCCGGGTCCGGTCGATGCGGCGACCGCGGCCGCGCGGGTGGCGGCCCATGAAGATGTTCTCGGCGACCGACAGGTCGGGGAAGAGGGTCGGCTCCTGGTAGATCACCGCCACGCCGGCGGCCTTCGACTCGGCCGTCGAGCCGAAGTCGACCGGCTCGCCGAGGAGCCGGAACTCGCCCGCGTCGCGGCGGTGCACGCCGGCGACGATCTTCACCAGCGTCGACTTGCCCGCGCCGTTCTCGCCGACCAGGGCGTGGATCGAGCCGGGCCGCACCTCGAGCGTTCCGGAGCGCAGCGCGGCCACGGCACCGAACGACTTCGCGACGTCGCGCAGCTGGAGGGTCGGCGTCCGCTCCTCGCGGCACTCCTCGTCGTCCGGCATCGCACTCCCTCGGGTTCTCGACATCTGCGCGTTGAAAGGTTTCAATAGCAGACGTAACGGACACTAGGTGACCGTGGTCACAGACGTCAAGGAACCCCGACGAAGTTTTTTGAAACGAATCAAATGCAGCGGTCGACCACTGCGGTGGCCCTAGGGTGAGCCCCACACGACAGGAGGAAGCGTGACCACGAGCGAGGCGACGACGAACGGCGACACGAGCCGCAGCGTCTCCGTCAAGGACGTCGCCGCGGCGGCAGGGGTCTCGGTGGGGACCGTCTCCAACGTGCTCAACCGGCCGGAGAAGGTCTCCCCCGCCACCCTCGAGCACGTCCAGCAGGTCATCGGGCGACTCGGCTTCGTCCGCAACGACGCGGCCCGCCAGCTGCGCGCCGGCACCAACCGCGCGATCGGCATGGTCGTCCTCGACGTGCGCAACCCGTTCTTCACCGACATCGCCCGCGGGGTCGAGCTGCGTCTCGCCGAGCACCGCCGCCCGCTGATCCTCGGCAGCTCCGACCAGGACGCCGAGCGCGAGTCGACCTACCTCGACCTCTTCGAGGAGCAACGGGTCAGCGGTCTGCTCATCACCCCCGTCGGCAAGGTGCTCCCGCGCCTGCGCCGGCTGCGGGAGCGCGGCACCGCCGTCGTGGTCGTCGACCGGCGCACCGGCAGCCGCGAGTTCTCCTCCGTCGCCGTCGACGACGTGCGCGGCGGCCGCCTCGCGGCGCAGCACCTCCTGGAGTCCGGTCGCCGCAGGATCGCCTTCATCGGTGGTCCGCGCGGCCTCACCCAGATCAAGCACCGTCTCCACGCCGCCCAGGAGGAGGTCGACGCGGTCGACGGTGCCCGGCTGCGCTTCGTCGAGACGGGCACGATGGACGCCGACGCCGGGCGGCGCGGCGCGGAGGACCTGCTCGCCGGTCCCGACCGTCCCGACGCGATCTTCGCGGCCAACGACCTCGTCGCCCTGGGCGTGCTCCAGGCGTTGACGCTGGCCGGGGTGCGTGTCCCCGAGGACGTCGCCATCATCGGCTTCGACGACATCGACTTCGCCGCCTCCGCCGCGATCCCGCTCAGCTCGGTGCGCCAGCCGCGGGCAGAGATGGGTCGGGCCGCGATCGACCTGCTGCTCGCCGCCATCGACGATCCCGCCGCGCAGGTGCGCGACATCGTGCTCGAGCCCGAGCTCGTGGTCCGTCGCTCGACCGGCTGAGCGCAGTCCGGACCGCGCGCAGGCCGGCTCCGCCGTCTCCGGTGGCTCCGGCGGCCTAGGTGACGCCGCGGCGCCGGCCGGCGGGGGTCAGTGGGCGACGACCTCGACGCGCTGGAACTCCTTGAGCTCGGTGTAGCCCGTGGTCGCCATCGAGCGCTTGAGGGCGCCGACCAGGTTCATGGTGCCGTCGGCGACCCGCGAGGGCCCGAACAGGATCTCCTCGATCGTGCCGATCTGGTCGAACTGCACCCGCTGGCCGCGCGGCAGGTCCGCGTGGTGCGCCTCGGCGCCCCAGTGGAAGCCGCGCCCCGGCGCGTCGGTGGCACGCGCGAACGGCGAGCCGACCATGACCGCGTCGGCCCCGCAGGCGATCGCCTTGGCGAGATCACCCGAGGTGCCGATCGAGCCGTCGGCGATCACGTGGACGTAGCGGCCGCCCGACTCGTCGAGGTAGTCGCGGCGGGCGGCGGCGACGTCGGCCACCGCGCTCGCCATCGGGACGGCGACGCCGAGCACGGTGCGCGTCGTGTGGGCCGCTCCCCCGCCGAAGCCGACGAGCACACCGGCCGCGCCGGTGCGCATCAGGTGCAGCGCGGCCTGGTGGGTGGCACAGCCACCGACGATGACGGGGACGTCGAGCTCGTAGATGAACTCCTTGAGGTTCAGCGGCTCGGCCTGGCTGGAGACGTGCTCGGCCGAGACGGTGGTGCCGCGGATGACGAACAGGTCCACACCCGCGTCGGTCACCGTCTTGGCGAACTCCTTGGTGCGCTGCGGCGACAGCGAGCCCGCCACGGTGACGCCGGCGTCGCGCATCTCACGCAGCCGCTCGGTGATCAGCTCGGCCTTGATCGGCTCGGTGTAGATCTCCTGCAGGCGGCGGGTGGCCTCGACCCCCTGCAGCCCGGCGACCTCGTCGAGGAGCGGCTGCGGGTCGTCGTACCGCGTCCAGAGGCCCTCGAGGTTGAGCACGCCCAGGCCGCCGAAGCGACCGAAGTCGATCGCGGTCTTCGGGGACATCACCGAGTCCATCGGCGCCGCGAGGATCGGCAGGGAGAACCGGTAGGCGTCGATCTGCCAGTCGACGCTGACCTCCTCGGGATCACGCGTGCGCCGCGACGGCACGATCGCGATGTCGTCGAAGGAGTACGCCGTCCGGGCCCGCTTGGCGCGGCCGATCTCGATGTCGCTCACGCCGACGAGGATATCGGGGCCGTCCGTCAGGACCGCATACCGGCGAGGTCCAGGAACATGACGTGCAGTCCGACCAGGCTCCCGTCGGGGCGCCGGAAGGCTCGCGGGACGGTGCCGACGACCTCGAAGCCGAGGCTGCGCCACAGCGCCACGGCGGCCTCGTTGGTGGCCACGACCGCGTTGAACTGGATGCCGGCGAAACCGTGCTCGCGGTGCCAGGCGACGACGTGCTGCCCGAGCGCGCGACCGACGCCCGCGCCCCGGGCAGCGGTCGACACCATGAAGGACGCGGTGCCGATGTGGCTGCCCTGGGCCGGCCGGTTGGGGCCCATCTTCGCCGTGCCGACCACCACTCCGTCGACCTCGGCCACCGCGACCGCGCCGGGCTGGCCCAGCCAGAAGTCGCGAGCTCCGGCGTCGTCGAGCGCCGGCATCGCGTAGGTCTCGCCGGCCGTCAGCACCTCGGCGATGATCTCCGCCACCGCCGGCCAGTCGCCGTCGGCGTAGGGGCGGACCGCCAGGGTCACCGCAGGACGGCGGCCAGGTCGAGCGGCACCGTGCCGTGGTCGCCGACCGGGACGTCGGCGGTCGGGCTCGCGCCGTCGACCGTGGCCAGGAGCTCCCAGCGACCGTCGACGTTCGCCTGGACCTCGATGATGCGGGCGTCGATGTCGACCACCCAGTACTGGCCGATCCCCGCCTCGGCGTACTCGGGCGCCTTGCGGAGCAGGTCCTCGCCCTGCGTCGACGGCGAGAGCACCTCGACGACGAGGACCGGCGTCTGCCTGATTGGGACCTCGTCCACCGGCTCGACGTCGAACACGACGACATCGGGCAACCGCTCGCGATTGCGGGGCAGGGCGACGCTGAACGCCTCGTCGACGCAGCAACCGGGCAGTGCCTCCTCGAGGAGGTTCGCCAGTCGCCGGGCGGCGCGCTGATGGCGCCGTCGAGGCCCTGTGGGACTCATGACGGCGACCCCGTCGACCCACTCCGCCCGCGTGTGATCGGGCAGCGCACGGTAGTCCTCGTACGACATCGGAATGCGCAGCAGGGTCTCCACGTGATCTCCAACGGGTGCGACGGACACATCGGTGCTCCTTCCATGATGGACCCGAGAGCAGGTCGTCAGGAAGTGAACCGACGTTCGTCAGGACGCGTGTGCGTCCTCCACAGGCGCGGGAGCGACCGTGTGGCCGCCACGCGAACGAAGCCGGCTACGGGAGCCAACCGCGTGCGCGGCAGCGCGGCGTGACGAAGGCTGAAACGCGATGTCGGTCATCGCGGGAAGCGAGGGCGACGGATCGCAGGAAGCGAGGAACGAGCGACCGGAGCGGAGGAGCCGAGCCTTTCCGCGAGCCGACCGTGTGGCCGCCACGCAAACGCCACCACGTACCCGGCCGACCGCGCGGCCGACCGCGCGGCCGGCAGCGTGGCGCCCGCGCGCAGCGCATCGGAGGCAAGCGTGGGCCCGAAGGGTCTGCGCGCCGCCTTCGATAGGCGACACGCTCGGCCCATCAAGAACGGTGGTAGTTGGGCGCCTCGACGGTCATCTCGATGTCGTGCGGGTGGCTCTCCTTGAGCGAGGCGGACGTGATCCGGACGAACCGGCCCTTCTCCCGCAGCTCGGGGATGGTTCGCGAGCCGACGTAGAACATCGACTGCGACAGGCCGCCGAGGAGCTGGTGGGCGACGCCGGCGAGCGGGCCTTTGTAGGCGACCCGGCCCTCGATGCCCTCGGGGACGATCTTGTCGTCGCTGGTGACCTCGGCCTGGAAGTAGCGGTCCTTGGAGTAGGACTTCTTGCCACGCGAGGACATCGCGCCGAGCGAGCCCATGCCACGGTAGGCCTTGTACTGCTTGCCCTGATGGAAGACGACCTCGCCGGGCGACTCCTCGCAGCCGGCCAGCATCGAGCCGATCATCACCGACTCGGCGCCGGCGACGATCGCCTTGGCGATGTCGCCGGACTGCTGGAGCCCGCCGTCCGCGATGACGGGTACGCCGGCGGGCCCGGCAGCGCGGGCGGCCTCGTAGACGGCCGTGATCTGCGGGACGCCGCAGCCGGTGACGACCCGCGTCGTGCAGATCGAGCCGGGACCGAAACCGACCTTGACCGCGTCGGCGCCGGCGTCGACGAAGGCCTGCGCGCCCTCACGGGTGGCGACATTGCCGCCGATGACCTGGACGTGCTTGGTCGCAGGGTCGGACTTGAGCCGGCGGACCATGTCGAGCAGGAGGGTGACGTGACCGTGGGCGGTGTCGGCGACGAGCACGTCGACGCCGGCCTCGATCAGGCCGGTGGCCCGCTCCCAGGCGTCGCCGAAGTAGCCGATGGCGGCGCCGACCATGAGCCGGCCGTCGCCGTCCTTGGAGGCGAGCGGGAACTGCTCGGACTTCACGAAGTCCTTGACCGTGATCAGGCCGCCGAGGCGCCCTTCGGCGTCGACGAGCGGCAGCCGCTCGCGCTTGTGCCTGCGCAGCAGCGCGGTGGCGTCGTCGCGACTGATGCCCACGTCGCCGGTGAACAGCGGCATCGGCGTCATCACCTCGTCGACCTTGGTGGTCGCCCACTCCGCGACGGGGGTGAAGCGCAGGTCGCGGTTGGTGCAGATGCCGAGCAGCCGGTTGTCGGCGTCGACGACGGGCAGTCCGGAGACGCGGTACTCGCCGCAGATCCGGTCGAGCTCCTCCAGCGTCGCGTCGGGGCCGATGGTGACCGGGTTGGAGATGATCCCGGTCTGGGTCCGCTTGACGAGGTCGACCTGGTAGGCCTGCTCCTCGGCGGAGAGGTTGCGGTGCAGGATGCCGATGCCGCCCTGGCGGGCCATCGCGATCGCCATCCGCGACTCGGTCACGGTGTCCATCGCGGCGCTGATCAGCGGCGACCTCAGCGAGATCTCGCGGGTCAACCGCGAGGTCGTGTCGATGTCGTCCGGCGCCAGGTCGGAATGACCCGGCAGCAGCAGGACGTCGTCGTAGGTGAGACCGAGTGCGGCGAACTTGTCCGGGACCTCCACCCTCCCAGTCTAGGCGGTGATCGGGGTCACGCCCGGCCCGGTCCGGACCGGGCGTGACCGCGGCGCGCCACTAGCGCACGACCAGCCTCCGGTACGCCGTCCGCACAGGTTCCTGCGTCGCGTTGCCGGCCAGTTCGAGACGCAGGAAGTGGCGGCCCTTCGCCAGGCGCGGCAGCCGGATCTTCAACCGGCCCCGGCGGTCGACGGCCAGCTGGCCGGTGGCCCGCACCTTCCCGCCCTCACGGACGACGACTTGGCCGATCGGGTGCGCGCCCGCGATGCCGACGAGGCGGGCGTCGAGCCGGATCACGGCCCGCTTGCCCACCCGGACCTTGGCCTTCTTGAAGCGCCAGTCCAGCTCCACGGCCGCCTTGCCGGCCGCGGGCGGCGGCGTGACCACGGGACCGCCCGCGTCGGTGCCGAGGACGCCGTCCAGGGTGATCGGGTCGAGCGCCGCCCCTGCCTCGTAGAAGCCGGCGAAAGCCGCCGCTCCGGGGCCGGTCAGCCTGGCGGGCAGGGCGCCGCCGGCGATCCGGTCGCCGACCGCCTTCCAGCCCGCCGCGTCGACCTCGGCGAGGACGACGCCCGGGTAGGACACGATCTCGTGGGTCGTCTCGTCCTTGGACTCGACGTCGGCGACCAGCTCGCCGGTCGCGCCGGAGAGCCGCAGCACCGGATCGCTGATCGTCACCGCCAAGCAGGGCGAGTGCTCGACCGCACAGGTCGGCGGGCCGTCGTGGCCGGTGAAGCGGACCGTGCCGCCGAGCCGCACCTCCGCCGTGCCCTGCGCCGGATCGCTCCAGCCGCCGGTCACCGGGAAGGTGAAGGTGCCGTCGGCGTTCTGCGTGACACCGCGGGAGACGGCGACGCTGCCGTGCGCGATCGGGCCGGCGAGGTAGTCGCGGAAGGACTCCTTGACACCCCAGGTGAGCGTGCCGCCGCTGATCTCGCGGCGGACGGCGGACGGCGTGGCGACCGTCAGCTCGACGGCTCGGGTCGGGGTGGTGCCGACCACATTGGACAGCCGGGCGCGGAACCGGGTGCCCGTCTGCTCGGCGTCGGCGTCGAGCACCGTGAGGAACCCACCGTCGATCTCGACGTTCTCGTCGTCGCCGCTGATGTTCTCCCAGAAGCCGGACACCCAGCGCTGCCAGGTGATGTCGGGGTAGGGGAAGCCCGAGGGCATCACCTTGAACAGGGCGTCCTCGCCCTCGGCGACCGTGACGCTGTCGGGCTGCGCCGCCACGCGCGGGAAGAACTCGACGGTGAGGTCGGCGACGGCCGAGGCGCTGGTCGCCTGCTCGTTGGTCGCGAGCACCCGGAACTGTCGGCCGTTGTCCTCGCTGGTCGCCGACCAGCTCAGCGTCTCCCCCGTCGCGTCGGGCACGTCGGCCCACTTCCCGGACGCGCTGCCGCGCGTCTGCCAGCGGATCGCGTCGGCTCCGGTGAACGCGGCGGCGAGGCTGATCTCCTGTGCGGTGTCGTCCTTGCCGAGCCGAACGATCTGGTCCGCGGGTGAGGTCGCCTCCGCGGGAGCCAGGCCGGCCATCCGGTACTTCAGCACGCGGTCGTCGCCGGTGGTGCTGGCGACGAACACGGTCTGGTCGGTGCCGATGTCGGCACCGAGGTAGTTGGAGAACGAGTTCGACCCCAGGCCGGGCACGCTGACGTCGGTCCAGCCGTCGCCGTTCCAGACCCGGAACCTGCGAGCGGAGTAGTCGAGCATCAGCACCGAGTCGGACGCCGTCTCGACGCGTTCGGCGAGGAAGGTGCCGCCGGCGGCCTCGATGCGCTCGCCACCGGTCCACTTCCCGCCGACCGACACGAGGCGCGTCTTATCACCTGTGTACGCCGACAGCCACACACCGCGGTCGTCCCGGAAGGCCATCGTGGGCTGGTCGAAGACACCCGGCTGCGTCGACTTCGGGTCGGCGACTCCCTCCAGCGGTTCCGCCGTCATCGTCGAGGTCGCGCTGGACAGCGTGATCACACGGGCGCCGTTGCCGAACGTCGGCGCGACGCCGGCCGACGTGGTCACCAGGCTGGTCCGGGCGCGGGAGGCCACCGACTCGCGCCCTTCGAAGCTGAGACCGGTGTAGGTCTGCACCTGGTAGCCGGGGGCCTGCGCTGAAGCGGTCAGCAACGCCAGGCCCGCGGAGCCGAGGACGATGACCCGGCGGTAGAGACCGTCGTAGGAGATCTCCTGGACAGCGCCGACGCCCGGCTCGACCACGGCGCCGGTGTACCCGGCGGCGGGGTCGAAGACGTGAACCACGACCTGCTCGCCCAGGGCCATCAGCACCGCCCCGGTGGCCGCGTCGAGAGTCATGCCGGGGTAGCCACCGTTCGCGGCGCCGAACGTGGGCGTGTCGAGCGGGGCGAGGGTCTCGTAGTCGTAGGCCTGCAGTACGGCGGACCCGGCACCCTCGGGACGGTGCTGGACGTGGAGCACACCGCGCTCGGTGTCGGCCACCAGGTTCGTCACCTCGGTCAGCCCGTCGATCTCGCCGGCGGGCTCGTACTGCGGCGCCCCCGAGACCACGATCCGCTCGGCCGTGACGACCGGCTTGCCGCCCGGTCCCACGTAGTCGATGGTGACCGGGTCGAGAGCGGCACCGGTGCCGTAGAAGCCGGAGAACGCGGGCGCCGCGTCCTCGGTGAGGGTCGCCGTCAGATCGGTCCAGGTGGTGCGCTCGGCGCCGACCGTCGGGGTGGTCGAGGCGATGCCCAGGTCGGCGAGAGGAACGCGGCCGTAGTCCACGACCTCCCCGGCCAGGGTCTTGGACACCACCTCGGCGGTGATCGCCTGGACCTCACCGTCGATGGTCACCTCCAGGTTGCTGAAGGTCATGTCCAGCGCGCCGCCGTGGGCGTTGAAGCCGACCGTGCCGGTGAGATCGAGGTGCAGCGCGTGGTTGTCGGGGTCGTACGTGCCGTCGGCGACATCGAACACGAACTCGCCGTCGTCGTTCTGCGTGAGGCCGTCGGAGACGGTCACCCCCTCCGGGCCGATGTAGTTGCGGAAGGAGGCCCGCACGCCCCACTCGACGGTGCCGTCGACGATGGCGACGGCCGGGCCGCCGCCCTCCACCGCCCGGACGGGCGGTGGGACGAGCAGCAGGGCCGGGAGCAGCAGGGAGAGCACGGTCACGAGCAACAGGGGTGGGCGCGCGAGTGCGCGCCACCCGGACGACGACGAGGTCACCGGAGGTCCTTTCGGAGACAGAGAGGAGCAGGACCCGAGACCGCTCCAAGATAGGCAAGCCTTACCTTAGACATGACTGAAGGTCTTGTCGACATCTTGTCGACAAGATTCCGCCCCCTTGACGGGTCCGGGAAGGTGGACGGGTGACCCCGGAACCTGGGAACGCCCTGGCCCCCCACGTGCTCGTGCTCTTCGGAGCGACCGGCGACCTGGCCGCCCGCAAGCTCTTCCCCGGGCTCTATCGGCTCGCCGCCGCCGGCCGCCTGCCGGAGCACTTCGAGGTGATCGGCAGCGGCCGCCACGCGCCCGGCGACGACGACGACTTCCGCCGCCACGTGCGCGACGCCCTCACCGAGTTCGTCGGCGACGTCGACGAGTCCGTGGCCGCCCCCCTGCTCGAGCGGACCCGGTTCGTCGCGTCCTCCGCCGACGACGGGACGGCGCTGGCGCGGGCGGTCGCCGAGGCCGAGGACCGGATCCTCGCGACCTGCGGTTGCCTGCTGCGCGACGTACGACGCCTCCTCTACCTCTCGGTGCCGCCCGGAGCCGTCAAGGGCATGGTCGGGATGCTCGACCGCGAGGACCTCGTCGACCGGTCCCGGCTGGTGGCCGAGAAGCCGTTCGGCACCGACCTCGCCACCGCGCGCGAGCTGCACGAGGTGCTCTGCTCGGCCTTCGCCGAGGACCAGGTCTTCCGGATCGACCACTTCCTCGGCAAGGAGGCGGTGCAGAACATCCTCGCCCTGCGCTTCGCCAACGGTCTGTTCGAGCCCGCCTGGAACCGGCACACCATCGAGTCGGTGCAGATCGACGTGCCCGAACGGCTCACCGTCGAGGGCCGCGGCAGCTTCTACGAGGGCACCGGCTGCCTGCGCGACATGGTCACCACCCACCTCGCGCAGCTGCTCGGCTTCGTCGCGCTGGAGGACCCGCATGCGTTCCGCGCGTCCGCCATCCGCGCCGCGAAGGCCGCGGCCTTCTCGGCGGTGCGCCCGCTCGATCCCGAGCGCGTCGTCTTCGGACAGTACGACGGCTACCGCACCGAGCCCGACGTCGCCGCCGACTCCGAGGTGGAGACGTTCGTCGCGGCCGAGATGTGGATCGACAACGACCGCTGGCGCGATGTCCCGTTCTACCTGCGCACCGGAAAGGCACTGGCCGAGGGCAACCGCACCATCACGGTGCGCTTCCGCGATCCGCGACACCGCTGGCTCAAGCCCGAGGGCGGCGGCACCCCCGCACCCAACGAGCTGGTCATCGAGCTCGCCGACCAGCCGCGCGTCGCGATCGACGTACGCGCCAAGCGGCCCGGGCCCGACATGGCGCTGGTGGAGGGGGTGTTCCGTCTAGACCTGGTCGACGACGTACCCGGCGCCGACCCGCTGGAGGCCTACGAGCGGCTGCTGCTCGACGTCATGCGCGGCGACCGGACGCTGTTCATCAGCTCCGACGAGGTCGACCGGCTCTGGGAGATCTTCCAGCCGGTGCTCGACCGCCGCCCACCGGTGGAGGCCTACGCCCCCGGGACGTGGGGTCCCGCCTCGGCGCTGGAGCTGCCTCTCGGCGGGTGGCGGCTCGGCAACCACCGCTGACGGCGCCGACGGTGCTCAGTGGCCCGGGCGCGACCACTCCTCCGACTGGGTGAGCCGGAACAGGTACGCCAGCGGCGGGACCACGACCACGACCGCGAGCCCGACCGCGACGAGCAGACCCTGCAGGGTCGCGGTGGCACCGGCCGCGTCCGTGATCGTGACCTCGTCGACGAGCAGCCACGGGTACTGCCCCACCCCCCAGCCGGACACCACGGCGGCGACCGCGAGGACCGCGGTGACCCGCGCGACGGCGTACCTGCGGGTCCACAGCAGCGCGATGGTGGCCGCCCCGGCCAGAGCGGCGAGGGCGACGAGCGGAGCGGCTCGGCCCTCGAGCCCCGCGGCCAGCGTAGGCGCGTCGCGGTCGATCGGCACCAGCGCGGCGAACACGACGACGCCGGTGACCGCACCGACGGCGAGTGCCCGGACCCGCAGCTCGTCGGCGAGCCGCTCCTGGCCGCTGCGCCGGGCGTCGGCGACCAGGAAGACGCCGGCGAGGAAGGCGCAGGTCCCGACCGCGATCGCACCGCCGAACAACGAGGTCGGGTTGACCCAGGACGACCAGCGCTCACCCGTGCCGTCGAGCGGCACCCGGCCGGACGCGATGCCGCCGGCGACGGTGCCGAGGAAGAACGGCGTGATGATCGAGGAGGTGGCGAACACGATGCCGAACAGGCGGGCCTGGGCCAGCGTGGCGGCGTACTTGCGGAAGGCGAAGCTCGCGCCGCGCAGCACGATCCCCAGGAGGGCGAACAGCAACGGCAGCACCAGGGTCGACATCGCGGCGGCGAAGGACTCGGGGAAGCCGGTCCACCAGATGACGAGCACGTAGATCAGCCAGACGTGGTTGGCCTCCCAGACCGGGCCGATGCTGTGGTCGACGAGCGTGCGCAGCTCGGCGCCGCGCGAGCTGTTGCCGGCGGTGAGGTCGAAGAAGCCCGAGCCGAAGTCGGCGCCGCCGAGGACGGCGTACGCGATGACACCGACGAAGAGGGCGGCCGCGACGGCCAGCTCGAGGCTCATCCGTGCTCACCCGCCGGCACCTCGGGGGCGTACGGACTGGGCAGGTCGGCGTCGCCGGCCCGCCAGCGCCGGGCCATGGAGCGCAGGACGACGACCGCGCCGACGGTCATCGCCGTGTAGACGACGGTGCTGATGCCCAGCAGCCACCACAGGCTCGCGGAGTAGTCCCCCACCGCCTCGGGGGTGCGCATGACGCCGTACACGATCCATGGCTGACGACCGACCTCCGTGGCGATCCAGCCGGCCTCGAGCGCGATGACGGCCAGCGGCCCGGCCGCGGCCGCGAAGCGGAGGAACCAGCGTCTCTCCAGCAGGTCGCGCCCTCGTCGGCGCTGGAACCAGAACCACACGACGGCGGCCGCGAGCAGGGTGCCGATGCCGACCATGGTCTGGAAGGCCAGGTGGGTCAGGTTGACCGGAGGGTGGTCCTCTTCGGGGATGGTGTCGAGACCGGGCACCGGCTCGTCGGGTGAGTTCATCGCGATCAGGGAGCCGAGGTAGGGGATGTCGATCGAGTACTTCACCTCGCCGTCGACCAGGATCCCGCCCAGTCGCAACGGCGAGGGGCTCTCGGTCGTCTCGGCCAGCTCGAAGGCCGCGAGCTTGGCGGGCTGTCGCTCGTCGAGACCGAAGCCGAGGACGTGCCCGACGAAGGGCTGGGTCACCGCGGCGATCGAGGCGAAGACGAAGGGGACCAGGAAGCCCAGCCGGTGATGGGCGTCGCGGCGGCCGCGGAGCATGCCGACGGCGTACACGCCGGCGATGGTGAAGCCGGCCAGCATGTAGGCGCCGACCCACATGTGGGCGAACTGCACGAACGTCTGCAGGTTGAAGAGCACCGCCCACGGCTGGACGTCGGTGACCGCGCCGTCGACGATCCGGAAGCCGGTCGGCGCGTTCATCCAGGCATTGACCGCGAGCACGCAGTAGGCACCGACGACGCCAGTGACCGCCATGGGCAGGACCATCAGCACATGCCGCTTCGGGGGCATCCGGCCCCAGCCGTAGAGGTAGATGCCGAGGAAGATCGCCTCGAGGAAGAACGCCAGCCCCTCGAACGCGAACGGCAGGCCCAGGACGTCGCCGTAGGTGCCCATCAGGCCCGGCCAGAGCAGGCCCATCTCGAAGCTGAGCACCGTGCCGGACACGGCGCCGATCGCGAACAGCACCGCGGAGACCTTCGCCCAGCGCTTGGCGAGCTCGAGCGCCACCGGATCCTTCCGGCGGATCCCGATCAGGTGCATCGCGAAGATCATCGCGGGGAAGGCGACGCCGAAGCAGGCCAACACGATGTGCCAGCCCAGCGAGAGCGCCATCTGCTGCCGGGCGGGCAGCAGGCCCGCCGGTTCGGCCTCGGCGGCGAGGTGGGTGAGGGCGGTGACGACGTCGGGGGCCAGCACCCTTCGACCGTAGCCCTTGTGAATACGTTCACAAAGTCGCCGCAGGTGTCACTTCCGCCACATCCGGCGGTACGCCGGCGGGTGGGCTCAGCGGCGCAGGTCGCTCAGCGCGATCCGCACCGTCAGCGACTCCCCCGCCATCCGGATCCGGCCGCGCATGCCCGCCGCGAGCACCATCGGGAGCACCGCCTTGGTGTCCGACGGCGCTGTCAGCACGATCTCATCGGCGCCCGCGGAGCGAGCCGCGCGCGCGACGTCGGCGAGCAGCCGGGTGCCGACACCTCGTCGGTGCCACGCGGGATCGACCCACAGGTCGACGGGCCACGGAGCATCGCCCTCGGCCCGCGCGTACTCCGCCCGGCCGGCGACCTTGCCACCCGCCAGTGCGGACACCACCTCGCCCGTGGTGACGAACTCGGGGTCCCCCGTGCCGGGCTGGTGGGGGGCCGGCGGCACCTGGGCGTCGAGGACCTCGCCGACCAGTTCCGCGAGCGCGTGGGCCCGGGCGCGCTCGGTCGGGGTGAACGGGGTGTCGCGGCGGATCTGGATCGTGGCGGACCCGCCGACCACCATCTCCAGCACGTCGTCCGCACCGGCGCTGGGCGCGACGTCGGCGTCGAACAGGTGCGCTGCCACGTCCGGGAACGTCGCCGGCTGGGCGATGATCTGGCGCACTGCCCGGACGTAACGGGTCGGCTGGTCCTCGAGCGCGGCCGTGGTGACCGGCGCCGCGGACACCGCGTCGCCGCCGGCCCGGGCCACCAGCTCGAGGAGCTGGTCGCGGGTCCACTCCGGTGGCACCTGGAGCACCAGCTCGTCGGTCACCGACGGGCCTTCGGGGAAGACCTGGACCGTCACGATGTTGACCCCCGCCCGTCCGCAGGCAGCGGCCACCTCGGCCAGCGCCCCGGGGCGATCGGCCAGTCCGGCTCGCACGCGCCACAACATGGCTCTCACTATGCCGGACGAAGGTCACGCCGCGCGATCATCGATGTTTCACCGACCCGTCGCAGATTGAACTCAAGACAGCACCGACCCGGCCCAGGTTGAACTCAAAACGGCGCCGACCCGGCGCGGACTGAACTCGAAAAGTTCAATCTGCGCCGGGTCGGGTCAGATCCGGATTCAATCTGCGCCGGATCAGTGGCCGTGGCCGTGCCCGTGCCCGTGACCGGCCACCTCGGGCTCCTCATCCTCGGGCTTGTCGACGACCAGCACCTCGGTGGTGAGCAGCATGCCCGCGACGGAGACCGCGTTGGCCAGGGCCGAGCGGGTCACCTTGACCGGGTCGATGACGCCCTGGGCCACGAGGTCGCCGTACTCGCCGGTTGCGGCGTTGTAGCCGTTGCCGACACCGAGCTCGCGGACCTTGTTGGTGATCACGTAGCCGTTCTCGCCACCGTTCTCGGCGATCCAGCGCAGCGGCTCGTCGGCCGCCTTGCGGACGATCCGGACGCCGAACGCCTCGTCGCCGGTCAGACCGAGGTCGTCGGCGAGGACCGACACGGCGTGCACCAGCGCGGAGCCGCCGCCGGAGACGATGCCCTCCTCGATCGCGGCGCGCGTCGCGGAGACGGCGTCCTCGATCCGGTGCTTCTTCTCCTTCAGCTCCACCTCGGTGTGGGCGCCGACCTTGATCACCACGACGCCGCCGGAGAGCTTGGCCAGCCGCTCCTGGAGCTTCTCGGTGTCCCAGTCGGAGTCCGAGGCCTCGATCTCCTTCTTGATCTGCTCGACGCGACCGGCGACCTCGGTGGCGTCACCGGCGCCGTCGATGATCGTGGTGTTGTCCTTGGTGATCACGATCCGGCGGGCCTGGCCGAGCACGTCGAGACCCACCTGGTCGAGCTTGAGGCCGACCTCCGGCGAGATGACCTGACCACCGGTGAGGACCGCGATGTCCTGCAGCATCGCCTTGCGGCGGTCGCCGAAGGCCGGGGCCTTGACGGCGACGGCGTTGAAGGTGCCGCGGATCTTGTTGACCACCAGCGTGGAGAGCGCCTCGCCCTCGACGTCCTCGGCGAGGATGAAGAGCGGCTTGCCGGCGGCGATGACCTTCTCCAGCAGCGGCAGCAGGTCGGCGATCGCGCCGATCTTGCCCTGGTGGATGAGAACGTACGGGTCGTCGAGGACCGCCTCCTGGCGCTCCGCGTCGGTCACGAAGTACGCCGAGATGTAGCCCTTGTCGAACTGCATGCCCTCGGTGAACTCGAGCTCGGTCGACGGGGTGTTGGACTCCTCGACGGTGATGACCCCGTCCTTGCCGACCTTGCCGAACGCCTCGGCGAGCAGCTCGCCGATGTGGGCGTCGCGCGAGGAGACGGTCGCGACCGAGGCGATGTCCTTCTCGTCGTCGACCTCGCGGGCGGCGGCCTTGAGGGCGTCGGCCACGGCACCGGCCGCGGCGTCCATGCCCCGCTTGAGGCCCATCGGGTTGGCGCCGGCGGCCACCGCACGCAGACCCTCGTGCACCAGCGCCTGGGCCAGCACGGTCGCGGTCGTCGTACCGTCACCGGCGACGTCGTTGGTCTTGGTCGCGACCTCCTTGGTGAGCTGGGCACCGAGGTTCTCGAACGGGTCGTCCAGCTCGACCTCACGGGCGACGGTCACACCGTCGTTGGTGATGGTCGGGGCGCCCCACTTCTTGTCGAGCACGACATAGCGGCCCTTGGGGCCGAGGGTCACCTTGACGGTGTTGGCGAGGGCGTCGACGCCGCGCTCGAGGGCGCGGCGGGCGTTCTCGTCGAACTCCAGGATCTTGGGCACTGATTACTCCTTGGGTGTGGGAAGCCGAACGCCCGGGACGCCGCTCGCACCGGATGGCGGTGCGGGACGTCCCGGGCGGCGTGAAGCTCGGATCAGGCCAGGACCGCGAGGACGTCGCGGGCCGAGAGGATGAGGTACTCCTGGCCGGAGTACTTGACCTCGGTGCCGCCGTACTTGCTGTAGATGACCTTGTCGCCCACCGCCACGTCGAGCGGGACGCGGTTGCCGTTGTCATCGATGCGACCCGGGCCGATGGCCAGGACCTCGCCCTCCTGGGGCTTCTCCTTCGCGGTGTCGGGAATGACCAGCCCGGAGGCGGTGGTCTGCTCGGCCTCGAGGGGCTTGACGACGATCCGGTCCTCGAGCGGCTTGATGTTGACCGACACGATGTCGACCTCCACTTTCTAAGACGTCTGTGTGTCCTGCAGGGCATCCTGCAGCTGTCCTGCTCTGGCACACTCGCGGCGAGAGTGCCAATGACGAAACTAGCACTCTCCGCAAGGGAGTGCCAGAGCACAGCCACAGGAAGACACGAACACGACCAAAGTCGGTTGACCTGACGTCGGGTCAGACCACTAGCGTTCTCGACATGTTTGCTGCGCTCGGCCGCTTCGTGACCCGTTTCCGTTGGTATGTGATCGGCGCCTGGGTGCTGCTCGCCGTGATCGTGGGCGCCACGGCACCCGCCCTGGAGTCGACCCAGGACAACTCGGAGTTCCTGCCCGACCACTACGAGTCGATCCAGGCCCTCCAACTGCAGGAGGACAAGTTCTCCGACGCCTTCTCCCCCGGCGCCATCCTCGTCATCGAACGCGAGGACGGCGGCACGCTGACCGCCGACGACCAGGCCGCCGTCGCGGGCCTCGCGCAGGAGCTCGCCCCGACCCTGGGCAAGAAGACCTTCCAGCAGGTGGTCGTCGCCCAGAACGAGGTCGGCGAGCCCAACCTGTCCGAGGACGGCACGGTGATGTTCGCGGTCATCCCGCTCGCGGACGGCGCCACCGGCTACGACGCGGCGGCGTTCGACGACGCCGAGAAGCTCCGTGACGAGCTCGGCGAGCTGACCGAGGGCTCCGACCTCGAGGTCCGCGCGACCGGAGCCGTGCCGCAGGGCCTCGACTCGCAGGAGTCCGGCGAGGACACGCTGCTCATCGTCGCCATCGCCACGGTCGTGCTGATCGTCGGCCTGCTCGCCCTCATCTTCCGCAGCGTGCTGATCTGCCTCCTGCCGATCGTGGTCGTCGGTCTCGTGTCGTCGATCGCCACCGGCGCCATCGCCTGGGCCAACGACATCTTCGGGCTCAAGGCCGACGCCTCGGTGCAGCAGATCCTCGTCGTCGTCCTCTACGGCGTCGGCACCGACTACATCCTGTTCTTCCTGTTCCGGCATCGTGAGCGGATGCGCCAGGGCGCCGCGGTCAAGGACTCGGTCGTCTACAGCCTCGACCGGGCCGGTGAGGCGATCGCCTCGGCGGGCGGCGCCGTGATCGTGGCCTTCATGGCGCTGATCCTCAGCTCGCTCAGCATCTTCCGGGCGATCGGGCCCGCCCTCGCGATCGCCGTGTTCGTCACGCTGCTGGCCGCGCTCACCCTGGTGCCCGCGGTCGTCTCGTTGCTCGGCAAGGCGCTCTTCTGGCCGTCGAAGTCGTGGCAGAAGGAGCCGAAGCACGGCACCTTCGTCAAGCTGGGCAACACGGTCGGCCGTCGTCCCGGTCTGACCGCCCTGGTGTCGGGCGGCGCCATGACGATCCTCGCGATCTTCGCCCTCAGCTTCAACCCCTCCTTCGACTTCAACTCCAGCCTGCCGGAGGGCGTCGAGTCGACGGAGGCGATGAAGACCTTCCAGGAGCACTTCTCCGCGGGCGCCGCGGAGCCGGTGCCGGTCCTCGTCGACGCCGAGGGCGCCGACGTGACACCGACCCAGCTCGAGGAGTTCAAGGCGGCGCTCGGCGACGCCAAGGGCGTCGACCAGGTGACCGGCCCGCTCCCGTCCTCGGACGGGACGGCCTACCAGTACTACCTCACCCTGGCCGACGACCCCGTCTCCGACGCCGCCCAGGACAACGTCGACGGTCCGATCCGGGATGCGGCCCACGCGGCCGCGCCCGAGGGCACAGAGGCGTACGTCGGAGGCACGCCGGGCATCTTCGCCGACATGTCGGCGGCGATGGCCCGCGACTACAAGGTCGTCTTCCCGGTCGCCGCGGCCGTCATCCTGCTGATCCTGGCGCTCCTGCTGCGCAGCCTGGTGGCGCCGTGGTTCCTCATGGCCGCCGTGGGGCTCGGCTTCGCAGCGACCCTGGGCCTGACGGTGATCGCCTTCCAGTTCATCGGCGGCGAGTCGGGGCTGATCTTCATGCTGCCGATCTACATCTACCTGTTCGTCACCGCACTCGGCACCGACTACAACATCTTGATGATCGCGCGCCTGCGCGAGGAGGCACGGGAGGGCCGCGACCCGCACAGCGCCGCGGCTCAGGCCGTCACCCACGCCGGGCCCACCATCGCCGCGGCGGGCGTGATCCTCGCCGGGACGTTCGCGTCGCTGATGCTCGGCGGCAACACGCTGATCGTGTCCATGGGCTTCGCGCTGGCCGTCGGCATCCTGATCGTCTCGTTCGTGATGTCGATGTTCTTCACGCCGGCGCTGACCTCGCTGCTGGGCCACGCCGCCTGGTGGCCGGGCCACGGCGACGAGAAGCGCGACGAGGAGCCGGAGAAGGAGCTCAGCCCCACGGCCTGACAAGATCGGGGTTGTGGACCTCGACGACTTCCAGTGGCTGCTGACCGACGAGGGGCAGACACTGCTCGCCGAGGCCACGGCCCTGGTCGCCGAGGGCGCCGCTCCGCTCGCCGCCGGCTCCGCGCTCCGTCGTACGACGACACCGGAGCGGGCGGCGACGGCGCTCACCCAGGTCGAGCTGCGCGGACGCGCGGTCGCGAAGTTCGGTGACCTCGCGCCGCGGATGTACTTCACGCCCGCCGCGCTGGAGCAGGCGACCAGGATCCGGGTCGCCCGGCACCGCGCGGGCCGGGCCGCGGCGTTCGGGGCACAGACCCTGGTCGACCTCGGCTGTGGCATCGGCGGCGACCTGGTCGCGACCGCCGAGGCGGGCATCGTGTGCGCCGGCGTCGACCTCGACCCGGTCCGGGTGGCGGTCGCGCGGGCGAACCTGGCCGCGCTGGGCCTGCCCGGCGCCGTCCAGGTCGCCGACGCCACGACGGTCGACCACAGCGGCTTCGACCTGGCCTTCGCCGACCCCGCCCGGCGCTCGGGGGCCGGTCGCAGCTCCCGGGTCGAGGACTGGACCCCGCCGTGGTCGTGGGTCGAGGGCCTGCTCGCCCGCGACGCCTGCGTGAAGGTCGCACCCGGCATCCCGCATTCGCTGGTGCCCGAGGGGGTCGAGGCCGAGTGGGTCAGCGACGACGGCGAGGTCAAGGAGGCCGCACTGTGGGCCGGTCGGACGGCCACGGTCGCCCGCCGCGCGACAGTGATCGGCGTCGGCGGCCTGGCCACGATCACCGACGAGGACGACCCCGGCGTCGGGGCGGTCGGGGTGCGGGAGGTCGGGGGCTACCTCTACGAGCCCGACGGCGCCGTGATCCGCGCCGGACTGGTGACCGCCGTGGCCGCAGGGGTCGGCGGCGGACTGGTCGACGCGAAGATCGCCTATGTCACCGCGGACCGGCCGTTCCGCACGCCCTTCGCCCGCGGCTACCGCGTCCTCGAGCCGCTCCCCTACCGGGAGAAGCAGCTCAAGGCCGCGCTGCGCGAGCGCGGTGTCGGTCGGCTGACCATCAAGAAGCGTGGTGTCGACGTCTCCCCGGAGACGCTGCGCAAGCGGCTGTCGCTCCAGGGCGACGCCGAGGCGACCGTCGTGCTGACCCGGGTGGCCGGCGAGGGCACGGCCCTCCTGGTGGAGCCGATGTGAACCTCGTGGGCGGCCCTACTCCGGCAGCTCCATGGTGCGACCGCCGCGTGCCAGCACCGCCCGCTCGCTGCGGATGACCGTCTTGTGCAGGTCCGCGTTGTCGCCGCGCCGCACCCCGGCGGGCAGGACGTGGCGCGAGCTCCGCGCGAAGGCGGTGGCCCCGCGCCAGGCGAGTGCGTGGGCCGGGGTCCAGGCCAGGTCGTAGAGACGGCGTACCTCCGGGGGCAGCATCCCGACCACGAGCAGGTTGGTCACCGTGACCCCCGGCCGGGCGACGAGCGGGACCGGCATGTCGTGGGCGATGGCGCGCCCGACCGCGCGGGCCTCGGCGGTCAGGTGCATCCGCCCGGAGGCGTACCAGTCCGCCATCCAGCGCTCGAAGTCCGCAGCCGTCGCCGGCGCCACCGACCGGGGCATGCCGAAGAGCTCGCCGAACCGGACCCAGTCGGCCCACAGGTCCTCCTTCTCCGCGGCGCTCAGCGGGCGTACGAGCGTCTCGAACGCGACCCGGGAGGAGTCCGCGAGCATGGCCATCGTCCAGAGCATGAGCTCGGGGTCGAAGGCGTCGTACGGCGTGCCGCGGGGGAAGTCGCCCTCGTCGCGGTCCAGGGCGCCCCGGACCCGGGTGTGCAGGTCGTGCACCGCGGCCAGGAGCCGGTCGGCCTCGGCGCGCGGCGCGAAGAAGATGGTCTCGAAGGCGAGCGCGGTGCGGGCCAGCCGCTCGAAGGGACGCTCCTTGGCGAGCGTCGACTGCGAGGTCCCGACGTAGGGCACCGGGTGCGTGGCGCCGACGATCAGCGCGCGCTGGCCGTAGGTCTGCCCGACCGCGCGGTGCGACTGCACGAAGCGCAGCATCGACCCTTCGGGGAAGTACCCGTCGCCGCTGCGCGTCTCGTCCATCGCCTCAGCCTGCCAGGACCTCGGTGACCGGGAGGCTGGAATCGGCAGGAAGGTCGAGCCGCGACGGGGCCCGTCCCCGCTCCACCATCGTCGCGCCGAGGGCCGCGACCATCGCCCCGTTGTCGGTGCACAGGCCCGGGCGTGGCACCCGGACCCGGATCCCGAGCTTGCCGGCGCGCTCCTCCGCGAGTGCGCGCAGGCGGGAGTTGGCGGCCACGCCGCCGCCGATCATCAGGTCCTCGATGCCCTCGGCGCCGGCCGCGTCGAGCGCCTTGCGGACCAGGACGTCGCAGACCGCCTCCTGGAACGACGCGGCGACGTCGGCCACCGGCACCGGCTCGCCGGAGCGCTCCCGGGCCTCCACCCAGCGGGCGACGGCGGTCTTGAGACCGGAGAAGGAGAAGTCGAAGCGGTGTCGCTCCAGGTCGCGGCGGCTGGACAGCCCGCGGGGGAAGTCGATCGCGATCTGGTCGCCCTCGCGGGCCACCCGGTCGATGTGGGGACCTCCGGGGAACGGCAGTCCGAGCAGGCGCGCGACCTTGTCGAACGCCTCACCCGCCGCGTCGTCGATGGTCGCCCCCATCGGGGCCACGCCGTCGTCGTACCCGGTGATGTCGGTGACCTTGAGCAGGCTGGAGTGGCCGCCGGAGACGAGCAGCGCCAGGCACGGCTCGGGCAGCGGCCCGTGCTCGAGCTGGTCGACCGCGACGTGGGCGGCGAGGTGGTTGACGCCGTAGATCGGCTTGCCGAGCGAGAGCGCGAGCGCCTTGGCCGAGGCGACGCCGACGAGCAGGGCTCCGGCGAGGCCGGGGCCGTGGGTCACCGCGATCGCGTCGACGCCGGCCAGCGTCACGCCGGCGGTGTCGCAGGCCCGCTGGATGGTCGGGACCATCGCCTCGAGGTGGGCCCGGCTCGCGACCTCGGGTACGACGCCCCCGAAGCGGGCATGCTCCTCGACGCTGCTCGCGACGGCGTCGGCGAGCAGCGTGTGGCCGCGGACGATGCCGACACCGGTCTCGTCACACGAGGTTTCGATGCCGAGCACCAGGGGTTCGTCGCGGGTCACGGGACCATTGTGACGGGTGTCGCCAGCACCAGGGCGGTCGTGCCGTCGCGGTAGTAGCGCGCCCGCCTCCCGAGCTCGCCGAACCCGTGCCGCTCGTAGAACCGCCGGGCGGGCAGGTTGTCCTCGCGCACCTCCAGCAGCAGCCGGGTGGCGCCGCCTTCGCCGGCGACGGCGTGGACGCCGCGCAGCACTGCCGTGGCGACGCCGGCCCGCCGCAGCGGCTCCGGGACCGCGATCCGCTGCAGTTCCGCGTCCACGTCGACCACGCTGACCACGGCATAGCCGGCGAACGCCCCGTCCTGCTCGGCGACGACGACGGCGATCGTGGGCAACAGGCCCGAGACGCCCTCCCCGATCAGGTTCGCCGACCACGGGTCGAGCGGGAAGGCGTCCGCCTCGAGGGCGACGATCGCGGCGACGTCGCCCGTGGTCGCGGTCCGGACGGTGGTGCGGCCGCTCGGGGAGAGTCGGCTCACCGGGCGCGCGCGACCGCGTCGGGGCGGCGCAGGTAGAGGGGCTCGGGCGGCAGCACCGCGACCCGGCCCTCCGCGACGGCGCGCGCCAGCCAGGCGGCGGCCGGCCGCTCGGGGCCGCGGGCGTCGGGGAACGCGTCGGGGTACAGGCGCGCACCCTCGCCGACCACCGGGCCGTCGGTGGCGAGCGCGGCCGGCTTGTCGACGACCGGCTCGTCGAGGCGCACCCCCCGGGCGTCGTACGACGCGCGGTAGACCTCCTTGCGCCGGGCGTCGGTGGCGACGACGAAGTCGCCGGTCACCGTGCCCTCGGCGACCGCCTCCAGCGCGAGGGCGTCGAGCGAGCACACGCCGTGGACGGGTACGTCGAGCACGTGGGCCAGCGTGCGGGCCGTGACCAGTCCGACCCGGAGCCCGGTGAACGGGCCGGGACCGACGCCGACGGCGACGGCGGTCAGGTCGGCCGGGCGGGCGCCGGCCTCGGCGAGCACCTGCTCGATCAGCGGCGCCAGCTGCTCGCCGTGCCGCATGCCCTCGGCCGAGGTCGCCGCGGCGACGACGCCCGCCCCGGCGTGGAGCGCGACGGTGACCGTCGGCGAGGCGGTGTCGAAGGCGAGCAGCACGCCCCGAGGCTACCGTCGCACCCGCTACTTCCAGACCTTGACGTAGTCGACCTCGAGCGTCGTCGACGGCACCACGCCGCCGAGGAAGGTGTTCACGCCGCTGCCGCTGAGCAACTGCGAGAAGCTCATGATGAAGCGCTTGCGGAAGCTCGCGGCGCCGGCGGTGTTGGTCAGGCAGGTCCGGCCGTCGACCGAGATCGTGAGCCGCTCGGCGGTCCACTCCAGCGCGTAGGTGTGCCACTGTCCGCGCGGAGCCAGGCAGTTCCAGGCCGTGTTGAGGCCGGGGACCGGGCCGCCGTTGTCGTTCCAGGTGTAGTGCAGGAAGGGGATGGCGAGATGCGGGTAGGCCGCGTAGTTCTCGACGATGTCGATCTCGCCGGAGGCGGGCCAGGTCGTGTCCGAGCTGTAGCGCGTGTCGGGCCACAGCCAGAACGCCTCCTGCGGACCGGCGAAGGACACCGCCTGCGACTTCATCCGGGCCTCGAACCGGCCGTACTGCTGGCTCCACTTCCAGAACGTGTTGACCGATCCGGTGACATAGGAGGCGCGGGTGCCGTCCTTGCGCAGCGGGCACTGGTCGGCGCGGGCGACGGGTCGTGCGGTGAGCCGCAGCGAGCCACCGCTCACCGCCACGGTCTGCGGGGTGTCGACCATGCAGGCCGCGCCGGTGCTCGTGCCGTCCATGACGTGCCAGTACCGCTCATCGAGGGCGGTGCCGTCGAACTGGTCGACCAAGGAGCACTGGTAGGTCCCTCCGCCCGGCCGGTCGAGTACCGTGCCGCAGGCATCGGTCGGCTTCGGCTTCGGCTTCGCGGTGGCGGCGGCCTCCACGGTGGGGACCGGCGCCACCGCGCGCGCCCGGCTGGTGCGGCCGTCCGACACGACGCGGTACTGACGGGTCCGGACGGGCGAGCCGAGCGTGATCCGGAAGGTGCCCCGGCGCGACGCGCGGTCCTGGGCGACGGCCTTCCAGCCGGCCCGGGCGCGCACCTGGAGCCGGACGCTCGCCCGCGGCCTGGCCTTGCCGGTGAAGACCAGGCTGGTGTCCCCCTGCCGCGGCTTGTCGAGCGCCGGCGCCTTGCGGCCGCCGACCGTGGCGGCGGTGGCGGCCGGCGCGGCCAGCCCCCATGCCACCAGGCATATCACCAGTACCGCCATCGCCCGTGCGCTCTTCATCGCCATCGTCCCCCAGTCGAGTGGTCTCGAGGAAGACGCTATGGAAGGGCGCCCCTCGTGCGGCACCACCGTCAAGCCGGGTTAACTGGCCCCAAACGACGGGTGGTCCCAGGACCTTCGTCCCGGGACCACGCTGGCCGATCGGTCACCCGCCGGCCATCACCCATATCGGTGATCGTCGCTCAGCTCGCTGTGCTCACTGCCACACCTTCACGTAGTCGACCTCGAGCGTCGAGGGCAGCACCGACGAGCTCGTGATCTTGTTGACGCCCGTGTCGCTGACCAGCTGCGAGAAGGCCATGATGAAGCGCTTGCGGAAGCTCGCCGCGCCGTCGGTGTTGATCAGGCACGTCTTGCCGTCGACCTTGATGATCAGCTTGTACGCCGTCCACTCCAGGGCGTAGGTGTGCCACTGCCCGCGGGTCGCGGCGCAGTTCCAGGCGGTGTTGAGGCCGTGCCGGGCCCCGCCGTTGTCGTTCCACGAGTAGTGCAGGAACGGGATCGCCAGGTCCGGGTAGGCCGCGTAGGTCTCGACGATGTCGATCTCGCCGGAGGCGGGCCAGAAGGCGTCGCTGCTGTAGCGGACGTCGGGCCACAGCCAGAACGCCTCGTGGGCCCCCGGCCCCCGGGCGACGTCGGACTTCATCCGGGCCTCGAACCGGCCGTACTGCTGGCTCCACTTCCAGAACGTGTTGACCGCCCCGGTCGCGTACGGCGCCCGGCTGCCGTCGGCGCGCGACGGGCACGCGGCCGCGCCGCCGGACGGCCGCGCGGTGAGCCGGAGCACTCCCGACCCCACCGACACGGTCTGCGGGTTGTCGAGGTTGCAGGCCAGGCTGCCGCTGGGCCCGTCCATGACGTGCCAGTACCGGCTGTCGAGCGCCGTGCCGTCGAACTGGTCGACGAAGGTGCACTTGTAGAACCCGATCAGGTTCGGCCGGCGGACCCGCGGCCCGCAGGCGTCCCCCGACGTGACGGCGGCCGCGACCGCCCCGGCCGCGGCGACGGGAGCGGCCGCCCTGGTCTCCGGCATCGCCTGCACCTGGAGGCCGAGCACCAGCAGCACCGCGCCCGCCAGTGACAGCACACGTTTGAACCCCATGAACCCCATGTCCCTCAGACCCCCCTGCGCCTCGTCCACATCGACCTTCGCGTGTGGCTAACCCGGACCCTAGGGGAAAGACACCATCGACTGGAACCGGTTCCAGTCACGATTGAGATACCGCGGGCGGGCCGTCGAGACCGTCGGCACGACGGTGGCAGCCGAGGCTCGGCGGCGCTAGAACCTGAGGTCCGCGTCGAGCCAGCGGGCGCCGACGGCGTCGATCTCGACGAGACGGGGGTCGGCCTCGGGGTCGTCGGCAGTCGGGTCCGTCTGCCCCGCGCGCCGCGTGATCCGGACATCGAGCCGGGCGTCCGCCAGTCCCTCGGCGAGCCCCGTCCCCCACTCGACGACGGTCACGGCCTGGTCGAGATCGGTGTCGAGATCGAGGTCGTCGAGCTCGGCCCGGCCGCCGAGCCGGTAGGCGTCGACGTGGACCAGCTCGGGCCCCTCACCCAGCGACGGATGCACCCGGGAGATGACGAAGGTCGGCGACGTGATCGGGCCGCGCACGCCGAGCCCCTCCCCGAGGCCCTGCGTGAACGTGGTCTTCCCGGCGCCGAGCTCGCCGCTGAGGACGAGCACGTCGCCGCGCGCCAGCGATCCGGCGACACGCCGGCCGAGGTCGCGCATCGCCGCGGCGCTCGCGACGTCGACGAGGACGGGGGCGGGCCGCGCCATCTCGACGTACGGCGCGCGCCGGGCCGTCTCGACGAAGCCCATGTCGCGCCAGAACCCGGCGGTGCGGGGCAGCTCCTCACGGGCCAGGATCACGACCCGGCGCGCCCCGCCGAGGCCCGCCTCCACCAGCCCGGACCGGACCAGGTCGCGGGCCAGGCCACGGCCGCGTGCGGCCGGGTCGATGCCGAAGCGGCGCAGGTAGACGGTGTCGGCCGGGTCGCCGACCGGATCGAGGACCACGGCGCCCACCGGACGGCCGTCGTCGAGCACGACGAGACCGCCGCCCGGCGCCAGCATGGCGGCGATCGACTCCTCGGTCTCGGCCAGGGCGTCGGCGGGCGGGTCGAGGGGCGGTCGGTCGGCGAAGGCGGCCTTGACGACGGCCAGCACGTCCGCGGCGGCCTCGGGACCGACGCGCCGGGTCTCGAGGCTCATCGGGCGGCTGCCCTCGCGGACGCGGCGGTGATCAGCTGGTCGAGCTCGGCGTTGACCAGCTCGTGACGCTCCATCAGCACCATGTGACCGGCTCCCTCGCACTCGAGGAGGCGGGATCCGGGGATCCGCGACTGCAGCTTGCGGGAGTGGCCGATCGAGGTCAGCCGGTCGGCGGTGCCGCAGATGACCGACGTCGGCACCCGGCCGAGGACCTCCACGAAGTCGAACTTGTCGAGGCCGGCGAAGTGCGGGAAGAAGTCGGCGAGCACCTCGAAGGGCGTCGCCGCCAGCATCTGGTCGACGAACTCGACGTACCCGCGGGGCACGTCGCCGCCGAACGCGAACCGGTCGGTGGCGACGGTGGCCACCGAGCCGCCCGCCCGGCGCACCGAGTCGACCGCGCGGTGGCCGAGGTGCAGCGTGCGGACGACGCCCCGGGCGACCGGGCCGGCGAGGCGGGCGGGCACCATCGGAAGCAGGATCCGGGTCGGGTCGAGGCCGCCGGCGGTCGTGGAGATCAGCCCGATCCCGACGACCCGAGAGCCGATCAGCTCGGGGTACTGCTCGGCGAAAGCGACGATCGACATCCCGCCCATCGAGTGGCCGACGAGCACCACGGGACCGTCGGGCGCGACCGCCTCGATCACCCGGTGCAGGTCGCGGCCGAGCTGCTCGATGGTGGAGTGGGCGCGGTCGGAGTCGCCGGAGCGACCGTGGGAGCGCTGGTCGTAGTAGACCGCGCGGACCAGGCCGCGGTACGCCGCTCGCTGGAAGTGCCAGCAGTCGAGGTTCAGGCAGAAACCGTGGACGAAGACGACGGTGACGGCCGACCCGGCCTCGTCGACCTCGACGTGCAGCGGCAGGCCGTCGTCGGCCACCACGGTCACCGGCGCGGAGCGCAGCGTGCCGAAGGGGATCTCCTCGCCCGCGCGGCGGCTGATCGCCCGCTGCTGGCGGCGGATCCCGGCGGCCGCCGTACCGGCTGCGGCGACGCCGAGCGCACCCGCGATCGACCCGACGATCCGGCCCCGGCGGCTCACGCGCCGTCCTGCTCGTCGAGCTCGTGGAGGTAGGTGCGCGTCATCCGGCCGCCGATCCGGGTCACGATCTCGTAGTTGATGGTGCCCGCCGCCTCCGCCCAGTCCTGGGCGGTCGGGCCGCCGGCTCCCGGCGGGCCGAGGACGACCACGTCGCTGCCGACCTCTGGCCGGTCGCCGCCGAGGTCGACGACGAACTGGTCCATGCAGATCGTGCCGCGGACCGGCCGGAGCTTGCCACCGACGCCGACGGTGGCCTGGTGAGCGGCGCCCGGGGACGAGGCATGCCGGGGGATGCCCTCGCCGTAGCCCACGGGGACCAGGCCCACGGTCGTGGCCTGCTCGGCGACCCAGCGGTGGCCGTAGGAGACGGCGTCGCCGGGCGCGAGATCCTTGACCAGGGTCAGTGGCGCGTGGACGGTCATCGCCGGCATCAGTCCGATGTCGGTCGCCTGGCCGGGCGCGGGGTCGAGACCGTAGAGCGCGATGCCGCAGCGGACCGCGTCGAAACGGGCGCTGGGGCGCAGGAGCGCGGTCGCGGAGTTGGCGAAGTGCCGCAGCTCGGGCCGCAGGCCGTGCGCGTGGGCGAGCGCGAGGGCCTCGCGGAAGGCCTGCTCCTGACGGTCGTTGGCGGGGTGCTCCGGCTCGTCGGCGCAGGCGGGGTGGGTCCAGATCCCCGTGATCCGCCAGGTGCCCGCCGCCTCGCCCTCGGCGGCGCGGGCGAACAGCGCCGCCCACTCACCGCGGCCGGCGCCGGCGCGGGACATGCCGGTGTCGAGCTTGAGCTGGACCCGCGCCGGGTGCGTGCGACCGCCGAAGGCCGCGGCCATGACGTCGAGCTGCCCGACGCTGTGGGCGCTGACGTCGATACCGCCGGCGGCCGCCGCGGCGTAGTCGGCCTCGGGCCCGCCGATCCAACACAGCAGCGGTCCCTCGATCCCGCCGGCCCGGAGCGCGAGCGCCTCCTCGACGGTGGCCGTGCCGATCCAGTCCGCCCCTCCCTGCCGCGCGGCCCGCGCGCTCGCGAGCGCGCCGTGGCCGTAGCCGTCGGCCTTGACGACCGCGACCACCGGGACGCCGGCGGTCGCGCGCAGCAGCCGCGCGTTGGCCCGGATGGCCGCCAGGTCGACGACGATCCGGCCGGGGCCGAGAGGCGGGCGGGACATGCTCGTGGCCATGGTCCCATCGTCCCATCAGGGGGTGGTGAGGCGTGCGAGCAGGGCCGGAAGAGCTGCCGCGACGTCGCCGGCGACGATCGGTCCGCGCCGGGCCGCGAGGGTGGCGGCGGCGCCGTGCAGCCAGGATCCGACCGACGCCGCGTCGTACGGCGTGAGGCCGGTGGCGAGCAGCGCGCCGATGAGGCCGCCGAGGACGTCGCCCGCGCCGGCGGTGGCCAGCCAGGGGGTGCCCGTCGTGGTGACGCGGGCCGCGCCGTCGGGCCGGGCGACGACAGTGCGGCGCCCCTTGAGGAGCACCACTGCGTCGTAGGTGCGGGCGGCGCGGCGGGCGTGCTCCAGGCAGTCGGCCTCGATCTCGGCGCGGTCCACGTCGAGCATCCGCGCCAGCTCGCCGGCGTGGGGCGTGAGGACCGCCGGGCGTCCGCGGGCCAGGCCGGCGAAGGCCAGGGCGTCCGCGTCGATGACCAGCGGGACCCCGTCGGCGACCGAGCGGCGCACGGCGTCCTCGGCGCCCGCGTCGCTCCCGGAGCCGACGACCCATGCCTGGACGCGGCCGGGGCCGACCACCTCGGGGTGCGCCGCCCGGACCAGGTCGAGAGCGGCCGGGTCGCCGTCGTAGCG
This sequence comes from Nocardioides sp. LHD-245, assembly GCF_030929495.1. Taxonomy (GTDB): domain Bacteria; phylum Actinomycetota; class Actinomycetes; order Propionibacteriales; family Nocardioidaceae; genus Nocardioides. The sequence continues at coordinate 188,740 of NZ_JAVFWN010000002.1, forward strand.
GACCATGCCGGCCAGTCCGCAGGCCGCGCCGGCCACGCTGAGCAGCGCGGCGCCGGGGTAGGTCGCCGAGCCGGCGCGGACGCCCACCACGCCGCGGGTGTACTTGTGGGCGTCGGCCGCCGGGCGCGGGAGCAGCGCGGCGACGTCGGCGGCCTGGAGGGCCTCGACCGGTGCCGCGGGGAGGTCGAGGCCGATGTCGACGAGGTGCACGGCGCCGCACGCCTGGGCCGCGGGGTCGACGAGGTGGCAGGTCTTGTGGGTGCCGAAGGTGACCGTGAGGTCGGCGGTGACGTGCGGCCCCTCGACCCGTCCGGTGTCGACGTCGACGCCCGACGGGGTGTCGACCGCCACCACGGGGATCCCCGCCACCAGCTCGAGCGCCCTCGTCGCCTCGGGGCGCAGGCCGGGGCGCCCGCCGATGCCGACGATCCCGTCCACCACCACGTCGAAGGCGGCCCGACCCGGCGTGCCGACCCGGCCGCCCGCGGCCCGGAGCGCGGCGAGGCCGCCCTCGTGGGCGGTGGCGGACAGCAGCCACGCCTCGACCTGCGCGCCGCGGCGGGCGAGCAGCGCGCCGGCGTACAGCGCGTCACCGCCGTTGTCGCCCGATCCGACGAGCAGCAGCACCCGGCGTCCGTACGCCGAGCCGAGGAGGTCGAGGACGGCGTACCCCAGCCCCGCCGCGGCGCGCTGCATCAACGCGCCCTCGGGCAGCCGCGCGAGGAGGTCGGCCTCGGCGGCGCGGACCTGCTCGACGGTGTGGGCCCGCAGCATCAGGACTCCAGCACGACCACGGCGGAGGCGATGCCGCCGTCGTGGGTCAGTGACAGGTGCACCGACGTCACCCCGAGCGCGTCCGCCTCGGCGAGCACCGTCCCGCGCAGCACGAACCGCGGACGGCCGGAGTCCTCGGAGACCACCTCGGCGTCGTGCCAGGACATCCCGCGAGGGGCGCCCAGCGCCTTGGCGAGCGCCTCCTTGGCGGCGAATCTGGCCGCCATCGACCGGATGTGCAGGTCGCGCTCGGCCTCGGTGAACAGCTTGGTCACCAGCGCCGGGGTGCGCCGGCAGGACTCCTCGAAGCGGGCGATCTCGCACACGTCGATGCCGACGCCGATCACGGGCACCGCGTCACTCCACCGTGACGGACTTGGCGAGGTTGCGCGGCTGGTCGACGTCGTGGCCCAGCACCGTGGCCAGCTCGCACGCGAACAGCTGGAGCGGGACGATCGCGACGAGCGGCTGGAGCAGGACGGGCACCTTCGGCAGCCGCAGCAGCACGTCGGCGTACGGCTCGATCGCGGTGTCGCCGTCCTCGGCCAGGCAGATGGTGCGGGCGCCGCGGGCACGGACCTCCTGGATGCCGCTGAGCATCTTGCCGTGCAGCTGGTCCCGGCCCTGAGGGGGCACGACGCACAGGACCGGGAGGCCGTCCTCCACGAGCGCGATCGGGCCGTGCTTGAGCTCGCCGGCGGCGAAGCCCTCGGCGTGGAGGTAGGCCAGCTCCTTGAGCTTGAGCGCGCCCTCCAGGGCGACCGGGTAGCCGGCGTGGCGGCCGAGGAAGAGCACCGACCGGGTCGAGGCGTGGTCGGCGGCCAAGGCGTAGACCTGCTCGGCGCCGGCGAGGACGGTGTCGATGTGGTCGGGCATCGCCTCGAGGTGGCGCATGATCTCGTCGATCTCGTCGCCGAAGCGGGTGCCCTTGACCTGCGCGATGTAGAGCGCGAGCAGGTAGCAGGCGACCAGCTGGGTCAGGAAGCCCTTGGTGGAGGCGACGCCGATCTCGGGGCCGGCGTGGGTGTAGATCACCGCGTCGGACTCGCGCGGGATGGAGGAGCCGTTGGTGTTGCAGATCGCGAGCACCTTCGCGCGCTGAGCGCGCGCGTGCCGGATCGCCTGGAGCGTGTCGGCGGTCTCGCCCGACTGACTGATCGCGACGATCAGCGTGGTCGCGTCGATGATCGGGTCGCGGTAGCGGAACTCGGAGGCGAGCTCGACCTCGACCGGGGTGCGCGTCCAGTGCTCGATGGCGTACTTCGCGACCATGCCGGCGTAGAACGACGTCCCGCACGCGATGATGATGATCTTGTCGACGTCGCGCAGCTCCTCGTCGGCCAGGCGCATCTCGTCGAGCTGCAGCTGCCCCGACGGCGTACGACGCCCGATCAGCGAGTCGGCCACCGCCCGCGGCTGCTCGAAGATCTCCTTGCGCATGAACCAGTCGTGGCCGTCCTTCTCCGCCGACGACAGGTCCCAGTCGACGTGGAAGCGCCGCGCCTCGACCGGACGGCCCCGGAAGTCGGTGACCTCGACCGTGTCGCGGGTCATCACGACGATCTGGTCCTGGCCCAGCTCGAGCGCCTCACGGGTGTGCTCGATGAAGGCGGCGACGTCGGAGCCGAGGAAGTTCTCGCCCTCCCCCAGCCCGACGACGAGCGGTGAGTTGCGGCGGGCGGCGACGACCTTGCCCGGCTCCTCGGCATCGATCGCGACCAGGGTGAACGCACCGTCGAGCTGCTGGCACACCCGCTGCATCGCGGTGGTCAGGTCGACGCCGGACTGCACCTGCAGCTCGACGAGGTGGGCGACGATCTCGGTGTCGGTGTCGGACAGCAGCTCGTGGTCGTCGGCCTCCACCCGCGCCCGCAGGTCGAGGAAGTTCTCGATGATGCCGTTGTGCACCAGCGCGATGCGGCCGGAGGCACCGGTGTGGGGGTGGGCGTTGCTGTCGTTGGGCGGGCCGTGGGTCGCCCAGCGGGTGTGCCCGATGCCGATCTCCGCGGTCGGGATCGGCGACTCGCCCAGCACCTTCTCGAGGTTGGCGAGCTTGCCGGCCCGCTTCTCCACGGTCAGCGCGCCGTCGTGGACGACCGCGATGCCCGCGGAGTCGTAGCCGCGGTACTCCAGCCGTCGCAGACCGTCGATGACGGCGTCCTCGGCCGACCGTGGCCCGACGTACCCGACGATCCCGCACATGATCCGCCAGTCTAGGCGCCGTCGCCCGGAGCCATGTCGTCCGGATCGGGGACGCGCCGCGAGCACCCCCGGGACCGGCTGGAACAATCGGCGCCATGACGACGGGCACCCCGGCGGACACCCACCTCGGCGAGGACTCGTCGCGGGAGGCATCGCCGTACGTCGAGCTGGACCGCGCGACCTGGGCCAACCTGGCCCACGAGTGGCAGCAGCAGGGCAGCCCGCTGACCAGCGACGAGGTGTTCCGCCTGCGCGGCATCGGCGACTCCCTCGACCTCGACGAGATCCGCGACGTCTACCTGCCGCTGTCCCGGCTGCTGTCGCTGCGGGTCAACGCCGCGACCCGGCTGCACCACGAGCAGGAGCAGTTCCTGCACCGCCGCACTCCCCCGCGCACGCCCTTCGTGATCGGCCTCGCCGGCTCGGTGGCGGTCGGGAAGTCGACCGCCGCCCGCGTGCTCCAGCAGATGCTGGCCCGCTGGCCCGAGCACCCCAACGTCGCGCTGGTGACGACCGACGGCTTCCTCTACCCCAACGCCGAGCTCGAGGAGCGCGGCCTCCTCGACCGCAAGGGCTTCCCCGAGTCCTACGACCGCCGCGCGCTGCTGAAGTTCGTCATCGACATCAAGTCCGGCATCGACGAGGTCGAGGCCCCGGTCTACTCCCACCTCGTCTACGACGTCGTCCCCGACGAGAAGGTCGTCGTCAAGCGGCCCGACATCGTGATCGTCGAGGGTCTCAACGTCCTCCAGCCCGCGCGGGTGCGCGAGGACGGCCGCACCGGCCTGGGCCTGTCGGACTTCTTCGACTTCTCCATCTTCGTCGACGCCAACACCAACCACATCCGGGAGTGGTACGTCGACCGCTTCCTCCGGCTGCGCGAGACCGCCTTCCGCGATCCCAACTCCTACTTCGCGAAGTACGCCGCCCTCAGCCACGACTCCGCGGTCGACGAGGCGCGCCGGATCTGGGACGCCATCAACGGCCCCAACCTCACCCAGAACGTGCTGCCCACCCGTTCGCGCGCCACCCTGGTGCTGCGTAAGGCCGCCAACCACGCGGTGAAGTACGTCCGGCTCCGCAAGATCTGAGGGGCCCGCGGGCGCCTCGACGCTTGTAACTAAGGGTTACAGCACGAATTCGGGTGCCATAGCGCCCGGGTAGTAGCAACAGCACCCGGGTAGTCGCGCGTCGTGAGCTCTGGGTGCTCCTCCACCGCTCATGAGCGCTGAACCGCTGGCCGCGCTCATCTACCTCGGTGTTGTGACATCTACCTGGGCGCTGTTGCACCTGTTTTCGTGCTGTAACCCTTAGTTACAAGTGCTCGCGCGCTCTCACCCCACGTCGCGGCGCAGCGTCGTCAGCCGCCCGATCACGGCGAACACCGCCGCGTACCCGACCAGGACCAGCACCGCCGCCCACCGCGGCAGCAGGTCGACGGTCCCGGCGCTGCCGAGGAAGGACGCGCCGATGAGCGAGTCGGCCGCGCCGCCGGGCAGGTACGAGGCCACCCCGGCGAGGGCGTCGACCTGGCTGAGGACGACCCGGGCGATGGGCTCGACGAACTGGGTGAACGCGAGGATGACGACGATGGCGGCGACCTGGTTGGACAGGATGCTGCCGAAGGCGACGCCGATGACCGCCCACAGCGCGACGACCACCACGCCGAGCGCCAAGCCGGCGAGCACGTCGCCGTCGCCGAGGTAGGAGCCGTCGCCCCGGATCGCCAGCAGTGGCGCACCCCCGGCGACGGTCGCCGCGACGCCGACGACGCCCGCGGCCAGCCCGATGGGCACCACGGACAGCAGCTTGGCCAGCAGGAACCGGGTGCGGTCCGGCTCCACCAGCAGGCTCTGCGTGATCGTCTTGTGCCGGAACTCCGTGGTCATGGCGAGGCTGCCGATCACCAGCGGGAAGACGTAACCCACCCCGTTGACCAGCGAGTACGTCGCCCGGGCGGCGTCCTCCCCGACCAGGGGCGCCTCGGAGCCCTCCGGCACGAAGACGAAGGTCGCCGAGACGGCCGCCGACACGAAGCCCAGGTAGGCGACCATGACGAGGAGCAGCAGCCACCACATCCGGGTGCTGACGAGCTTGCGGTACTCCGCGAGCAGCGCGGCCCTCATCGGGCGGCCTCCGGATCGGTGCCGGTAGGTCGGGTGAGCTCGAAGAAGAGCGCCTCCAGGTCGACGTCGCGGCGGACCAGCTCGTGCAGCTCGATCCCGGCGGCGTGCGCCGCGGCGCCCACCTCGGCCGCGGTCGCGCCGTCGACGACCAGCCCGTCGCCGTCCCGGGCCGCGGCCCAGCCACGGTCCGTCGCGAGCGCGGTCACGGCGTCGGGCCGGGGCGCGACGACGTACGCCGCCGGCGTGGCCCGGGTGCGCAGCTCGGCCAGCGAGGAGGCGTGCCGCAGCCGGCCCTGCGCGATGATGACGACCTCGTCGACGCTGGCCTCGACCTCGCGGAGCAGGTGGCTGGAGACCAGCACGGTGCGCCCCTCGTCGGCGAACTGCCGCAGCAGGCGCCGGATCCAGACGATGCCCTCCGGGTCGAGGCCGTTGGTCGGCTCGTCGAGGACGATCACCGGCGGGTCCGCGAGCAGGGCGGTCGCCAGGCCCAGCCGCTGCCGCATGCCGAGCGAGTAGCGCCCCACCCGCTGCCCCGCCGCGTGCTCCAGCCCGACCGCCTCCAGCACCTGCCGGCACCGGCTCCGGGACACGCCGACCTGGGGCGCGAACACCTCGAGGTGCGCGAGCCCGGTGCGGCCCGGGTGGAAGCTCGACGCCTCCAGCGCGGCACCCACGACACGGCCGGGCTGCTGGTGCGCGGCGTACTCCCGCTCCCCCACCAGCGCGCGTCCCGCGCTGGGACGGGTCAGCCCCAGCAGCATCCGCAGCGTCGTGGTCTTGCCGGCCCCGTTGGGCCCGAGGAACCCGGTGACCGCACCGGGGCGGACGGTGAACGTCAGGTCGTCGACCGCCCGGACCCCACCGAACTGCTTGGTGAGCCCGTCGATCGTCAGCGAGGGGGCTGTCATGTCTCTCACCCTTTCAGAGAAGATGGCTGGCACGTCGCGCCGGTCAGTCGGCCGCGGCCCAGGCCTGCTTGAGCGTCACGCGGCCCTGCGTCTGCAGCAGGGCCCGGCGGTAGATCCGCTCGGCGAGGACGACGGTCGCCGCCATCGCCGCGAGGAGGATCGCGATCGCGGCGACCGGCTCGCCCACGGCGGCGTCGCCGTTGAGGACCCGGATCGGCATCAGCACGATCGAGAACGGCGGCACGTACGACGCGACGGTCTGGACGGTCCCTTCGAAGAGGAAGGCGCCGAAGAACACGCCCATCATCACGAAGGTGAGCGGGGCCGCGGTCGTCTGCAGGTCCTCGGCACGGCTCGCGAGCGCGCCGGCCACCGCCCACCAGCAGGCGACGAAGAGGAAGCCGACGAGGAAGAAGACGGCGAACCACCCGATGCCCGCGGAGATGCCGGACAGGAACGAGGAGTACTCCGTGAAGGAGATGCCGACCAGCCCGACGGCGACGATGAGTGCCGTCTGCCCCAGCGCCAGCAGGGTGTTGCCCGCGATCTTGCCGATCAACAGCTGCCGCACCGGGATCTTGGTGGTGATGATCTCGACGATCCGGTTCGCCTTCTCCTCCACCACGCTGCCCGACAGCGTGTAGCCGAAGCCGAGCGCGGCGAAGTAGAAGAGGAAGGCCAGCAGGAACCCCATCCCCTGCGCGAAGTCCTGGCGCTCCGCGTCGCCCTCGAGCAGGACGGTGTCCACCGCGCCGCCCTGCCGGAGCTCTGCGGGCGACGTGCCGGCGCGCTCGGCGTTCGCCGTCAGCGCGGCGTCGCCGATGATGCTCTCCGCGGCGGCGGTCAGGTCGCCCGGCACCTCCTTGCGGCCGACGAGGGTCCAGCCGTCGTCGGTGGCTCGCAGCAGGACGTCGGCGTCCTCGTCCTCCAGCGCGGCGACACCGGCGGCGTCGGAGGCGACCTCCACCAGCTCGACCTCCAGGCCGTCGTCGACCTCGGGGACCTCACGCTCGAGCAGCTGGGCGGTGGCCGCGTCCGCGGCGGTCGCGGCGACCGTGACGCGCTCGGTGCGGTCCTCGGACCAGATCGTCCAGCCGATGAAGCCGACGACGAGCACCAGGGTGATCAGGGTGCCGATGAGGAAGGACTTGTCGGTGAGCCGGGTGACGACCTCGCGGCGGGCCACGAGCAGCCAGGGCCGCTCGGCCGCACGGGTCTCGGTCTGGTCGTTCATGCGGTGACCTCCCGATAGATCTCGGACAGCGGGGTGCGGACCGTGGCGAGCTCGCGGACCTCGCCACGGTCGAGGCCGGCGGTCAGGATCGCCCGACGGACGGCGTCCGCGGCGCGCTCGTCCTGATCGGCCAGCTCGACCAGGGCCTCGGCGCCGTCGACGTCGAGGACGTGAACGCCGGCGATGTCGCGGATCCACCCGGCGTCGCGGTCGGTGACGACCCGAAGCCGCTCGGGTCCGCGGGCGCGCAACTCCTCGACCCCGCCCTGGGCGACGACCTCGCCGGCGCGGAGCACGACGAGCCGGTCGCAGAGTCGCTCGACGAGGTCGAGCTGGTGGCTGGAGAACAGGACCGGTACGCCGCGGCCGGTCTCCTCACGCAGCAGGTCGACCATCGAGTCGACCGCGGTGGGGTCGAGGCCGGAGAAGGGCTCGTCGAGGATCAGCGCCTGCGGCTGGTTGAGCAGCGCGGCGATGATCTGGACACGCTGCTGGTTGCCGAGGCTGAGCTTCTCGACGCGGTCGCCGCTGCGGTCGGCGAGGCCGAACCGCTCGAGGCTCTCCGTGGCCGACGCGCGGGCCCGCGCCGCCGGCAGCCCCGAGAGCTCGCCGAGATAGACGAGCTGGTCGAGGATCCTCTGCTTCGGGTAGAGGCCGCGTTCCTCGGGCATGTACCCGAAGCGGCGGCGGTCGGCTGCCGCGATCGGGCGCCCCTGCCAGAGCACCTCGCCCGCGGAGAGCCCGAGCAGCCCCATGATCATCCGCATCGTCGTGGTCTTGCCGGCGCCGTTGCCCCCGACGAAGCCGGTCAGCATCCCGGCCGGCACGTCGAACGACACGTCGTCGACCACGGTCCGCTCACCGAACCTGCGCGTCAGACCCCTCGTCTCGATCATGACGTCCACGCTAGGGACGCCGGCGCCTGCTGTGATCCGCCGCGAGGAGGGGATCCACCTCCGCCGTACGACGGAGACCGGTCAGGCTCAGCCCGCCAGGCCGGCGCGGTGGGCGAACACCACCGCCTGGACCCGGTCGCGCAGGAGGAGCTTGGCCAGACAGTTCGAGACGTGGGTCTTGACCGTCGCCTCGCCCAGCACGAGGCGCTCGGCGATCTCGGCGTTGGACAGCCCCTCGCCCAGCAGGCGCAGCACCTCGCTCTCGCGCTCGGTCAGCCGGTCGAGGAGCTTCGTCTCCTCCGCGGTGGGCCCGGCCGGCGGAGCCTGTCCCGCCGCCATCTCGGCGATGACCCGGCGGGTGACCTCCGGGGAGAGCAGGGCGTGCCCGCGGCCGACCGCGCGGACGGCCTCGACGAGCTGCTCCGCCTCGGCGTTCTTGAGGAGGAAGCCGCTGGCGCCGGCCCGGAGCGCGTCGAAGAGATAGTCGTCGCGGTCGAAGGTGGTGAGGATGACGACCCGGCCGAGGTCCTCGGCGACCAGGTCCGCGGTGGCGGCGATGCCGTCGACACGCGGCATCTGCACGTCCATCAGGACGACGTCCGGGCGCAGCCGCCGGGCCAGCTCGACGGCCTCGGCGCCGTCGGCCGCCTCGCCGACCACCTCGATGTCGGGCTCGGCCGACAGGATCATCCGGAAGCCGGAGCGGACCAGCGCCTGGTCGTCGGCGAGGAGGACCCGCAGCCTCGATCCGGAGCCACGGTGCTCAGTCATCCGTGCCTCCCAGCGGCAGCCGGGCCCGGACCCGGTAGCCCCGGGTGGTCCGTGGACCGATCTCGACCTCTCCCCGGTGCGAGGCGACCCGCTCGCGGATGCCGAGATGGCCCATGCCCGAGCTCGACGTCCCCGATCGCGGCCGGCCGTCGTCCAGCACCTCGACCTCGGCGAACGGCCGGTCGCCGGCCTCGGTGACCCGCAGCCGCACCGAGGCGCGGGACGCCGTCGAGTGCCGCACGACGTTGGCCAGCGCCTCCTGCGCGGTCCGGTACAGCGTGAGCCCGACCGTCTCCGGGAGCCGGGCCGCGGCCCCGGGCCGGTCCTCCACCACGGCGTACGACGTGCGCAGCCCGTCGTACGCGCGGCCGGCGACGAGCTCCTCGAGGTCAGCTACGCCGGGCGTGCTGGTCCGCGACCGCTCGGCGGTCGGGTCGTCCGCGGAACGGGCCTCGATGTCACGCAGCGTGCCGAGCAGCGAGCGCATCTGGGAGACCGCCTCGCGCGAGCTGGACTCGATCGCGCCCAGCGCGCCGGCCGCCGTCCGAGGGTCGTCCTGGAGCACGCGGCGGGCGCCGGCGGCCTGGACGCCGATCACCGAGACGTGGTGGCCGACGACGTCGTGCAACTCACGGGCGATCCGCAGCCGTTCGTCCACCACCGCACGCTGCTGGAGGGTCACCGTCTGCCGGGCGATCGTGCGCGCCTGCTCGGCGAGCGCCTCGCGCTGCCGGGCGCCACGCCAGGCGACCTGGCCGCCGATGATGGCGCCGACGAAGTAGACGACGTTGACGATGAAGGTGAGCAGGATGATGGCGGGGACGGGCGGCAGGAAGCCGAAGCGCTCGTCCTCACCCACGCCGTCCAGCCAGGTCTGCACGCTCTGGCCCACCGCGAACTGCCAGGCGACCCAGCAGAGCATGAACACCAGGATCGTGCTGGTCACCAGCAGCGCCGAGCGACGGCTGCGGCCCCATGCCATCGCCGAGAACAGCCCCATGAAGTAGCAGATCTGGAGCGCCACCTGGCCCATCACCTGGGGCATCGCGACGCCGGTCACGAACATGTGGGTGGAGAGGTAGACCGCCACCACGAGCGGGTAGCGGCGCCGAAGCACCAGGGCGAGCGCGGCCGCGGACATGACGAGGTAGATCGCCCACCACGGCGCGTCGACGTTGTCGAAGGCGCCGGCGCTGCGGGCCAGCTCGAGCGTGACGATCCCGGCGATCTCGAACGCCGCGCCGGTGGCGACGTCGCGGGTGGTGATCGGGGGGCTGCCCCGGTCCCACTCGTCGTCGACCGCGAAGTACGCGCCGAGGCGGGCACGCAGCGCGGGACCGACGGAAGACACGGCCTAGAACGCCAGCCGCTCGCGGACGACGTCAGCGAGCCGCTGCGCGACCCCCTCGGCCCGCTCGGCGGTCGGCGCCTCGACCATCACCCGGACCAGCGGCTCGGTGCCGGAGGGACGCAGCAGCACCCGCCCGGAGCCGTCGAGCTCGGCCTCGGCGCCGGCGACGGCCTCGAGGAGGGCGGGGTCGTCGGTGCGGGTGCGGTCGACGCCACCGACGTTGACGAGGACCTGCGGGAGGCGGGTCATCACGCCGGCGAGGTCGCGCAGCGAGCGGTCGGTGGTGGCCATCCGGCGGGCGACGTGCAGCGCGGTGAGGATGCCGTCGCCGGTGGTGGCGTGCTCGCGCATGATCACGTGCCCGGACTGCTCGCCGCCGAGGCTGAATCCCCCGCGGCGCATCTCGTCGAGGACGTAGCGGTCCCCGACGGCGGTCTGCACGACGGTCACGCCGGCCTGCTCCATGGCCTGCAGCAGGCCGAGATTGCTCATCACGGTGGCGACGAGGGTGTCACCGACCAGGCCGCCGGCCTCGCGGAGGGCGAGCGTGAGGACCGCCATGATCTGGTCGCCGTCGACGACCTCGCCGGTGTGGTCGACGGCCAGGCAGCGGTCGGCGTCGCCGTCGACCGCGAACCCGGCGTCGGCGCCGTGCGCGACCACCGCCGCCCGCAACGGGTCGAGGTGGGTGGAGCCGCAGCCCTCGTTGATGTTGAGCCCGTCGGGCGACGCGCCGATGGTGACCACCTCGGCGCCGGCGGCGCTCAGGGCCCGCGGTCCGACCTCGCTGGCCGCGCCGTGGGCACAGTCGAGCACCAGCTTCAACCCGGCCAGCGGCTTGCCGGCGGGTGCGTCGAGGGTGCGGACCAGGTGGTCGACGTACTCCTTGACGGTGGGGCCGTAGGGCGTCACCCGGCCGACCGCGGCGCCCGTGGGGCGGTCCCAGTCCTGGCCGAGCAGCGCCTCGATCTCACGCTCGAGTGAGTCGTCGAGCTTGACGCCGCCGCGAGCGAGGAACTTGATGCCGTTGTCGGGCATCGGATTGTGCGAGGCGCTGATGACCACCCCCACGTCGGCGCCGAGGGCGTCGGTGAAGTAGGCGACGCCGGGGGTCGGCAGCACCCGCAGCCGGAGGACGTCGACCCCCGCGGAGGCGAGTCCGGCGACGACGGCGTGCTCGAGGAACTGGCCGCTGATGCGCGTGTCGCGACCGACGACGGCGAGCGGGCGCGGCCGGCTGTAGCCGCCGTGCTCGACGAGCACCCGGGCCGCGGCACTGCCGAGGTCCACCGCCAGCTCGGCGGTCAGCTTGTCGTTGGCCAGTCCACGGACTCCGTCGGTCCCGAAGATGCGCGGCACGTGCTCCCCCTGAGCTCTGCGGTGCGGGTGGGAAATGGCGACAGGGCCACGGACCGCGGCTGCGGTGCGTGGCCCTGTCGTGACTATCTTGCGCTGCGTCGCGTGTCGGAGTGCCTCGCAAGGCGGAGCCGCGAAGGCGACCTTGGAAGCGGAGCGGTCGTCGAGCGGCGACAGTCGCTCGCTGCGGTGCCCGGCACGCGGCGCAGGATCAGCGCTTGCTGTACTGCGGGGCCTTACGGGCCTTCTTGAGACCGGCCTTCTTACGCTCGGTCGCCCGGGCGTCGCGGGTCAGCAGACCGGCCTTCTTCAGGGTCGGGCGGTAGGCGTCGAGGTCGATCCCGTTGAGCGAGCGGGCCACGCCGAGGCGCAGCGCGCCGGCCTGGCCGGTGATGCCGCCGCCGTGGATGCGGGCGATCACGTCGAAACGGCCCTCGAGGCCGAGCGCCGCGAACGGCTCGTTGACGACCTGCTGGTGCAGCTTGTTGGGGAAGTAGTCGTCGATGGTCCGGCCGTTGATGGTCCAGCTGCCGGTGCCGGGGACGATGCGCACGCGGGCGACGGCCTCCTTGCGGCGACCGGTGGCGGCGCCGGGGGCGACGGTCACGGGGCGGTTGTCGACGGCGGCCGACGGGGAGGTCTCGCTGGTGTAGGCGACACCCTGCTCGTCGGTCTCGAAGGTCTCCTCGACCTCACCGGGGGTGGTGCTGTTGTTCTCAGTCACGATCGTTGTCCTCAGTCCGTTCAGATCAGTCGAGAAGTCACTGGGAGATCTGGGAGATCTCGTAGGGCACGGCCTGCTGGGCCTGGTGGGGGTGAGCCGGGCCGCTGTAGACCTTCAGCTTCTTGATGATCTGCCGGCCGAGGCGGTTCTTCGGCAGCATGCCCCAGACGGCCTTCTCGACGGCCTTGCGGGCGTCCTTGTCGATGACGTCACCGATCGGGGTGGCGGTCAGACCACCCGGGAAGCCGGAGTGGCGGTAGACCATCTTGTCGGCCCGCTTGTTGCCGGACAGGGCCACCTTGTCGGCGTTGACGATGATGACGTAGTCACCGGTGTCGGTGTTGGGCGCGAAGATCGCCTTGTGCTTGCCGCGCAGCAGATTGGCGGCGGTGACAGCCAGGCGACCGAGGACGACGTCGTTCGCGTCGATCACGAGCCAGGCGCGCTCGATGTCGCCGGGCTTCGGAGCGTAGGTGCGCATGATGCGTACCCTCCTTGCTAGTTCGTTGCCCGTACGACGGTCGCCGCCCGGGTTGCCCTGCGCGGTCGGTGACCCCGGCCGCTCGGGCGACGTACTCCTGACGAACTCAGCCCGGCCCACGCACGCTCGTCTCTCGACGATCCACAGGCGATCCGGGTCTGCCCCGTGCCCCGACCGAGGTCGTGACGCGAAGCGGCAGAAGACGCGACCTGCAACACTACGGGCGCCCCCTACCACGGTCAAAATGCGGAGGAGCCGGGCCATGGACTCAGGACTGGTCTCGGTCGGCCTGCCGGCCGCGCTGGCGATCATCATGTTCGGCCTCGGCCTCGCGCTCACGACCGACGACTTCCGGCGCATCGGCCGCACGCCGCTGCCGGTCGCGGTCGCCCTGGTGGCCCAGCTCGTCGTGCTGCCCGCCCTCTGTCTCGGTCTGGTCCTCGCGCTCGACCTGGCCCCGATCCTCGCGGTCGGGATGATGCTGCTGGCAGCCTCGCCGGGCGGTACGACCGCCAATCTGTTCAGCCATCTGTTCCGTGGCGACGTGGCCCTCAACATCACACTGACCGCGGTGAACTCGCTGATCGCCGTCGTCAGTCTCCCGCTGGTCGTCAACCTCGCCGTCGGCTGGTTCGACCCACCCGGAGCCGAGGACATCGGACTGCAGCTCGGCAAGACCGCCCAGGTCTTCGCGATCGTGCTGGTGCCGGTGGCGCTGGGCATGCTCGTGCGGCGCTCCTCACCCCACGTCGCCGCCCGCGCCGACCGCCCGGTCCGGATCGCCTCGGCGGTCGTCCTCGCGCTGGTGATCGTCGGAGCGCTGGTCGGCGAGCGTGAGAACCTCGCCGACTACATCGCCGACGTCGGCATCGCCACCACCCTGTTCTGCGCGCTCAGCCTGGGCGTCGGCTACCTGCTCCCCCGGCTGCTCGGGGTCGAGCAGAAGCAGGCTCTCGCCTCGGCGTTCGAGGTCGGGATCCACAACAGCACGCTCGCCATCGCGATCGCGATCGGCGTGCTCGACAACGACACCCTGGCGGTGCCCGCGGCGGTCTACGGCGTCGTGATGTTCCCGCTCGCGCTGCTCGCCGGATGGCTGCTCGCCCGGCGCCGGTCACCGGTCCGCGGTCACCGATCGGGACACCGGCTACCGCCTCTGTGACGTGGCCGACTAGGTTGGCAGGGTGACTGACTCTCTCACCGTACGCGACAACCGCACCGGCGCGGAGTACGAGATCCCGATCGCCGACGGCACCATCAAGGCCGCGGACCTCGGGCAGATCAAGCTCAACGACGACGAGCCGGGACTGGCCACCTACGACCCGGGCTTCGTCAACACCGCCTCCTGTCGCAGTGCCATCACCTACATCGACGGCGACAAGGGGATCCTCGAGTATCGCGGCTACCCCATCGAGCAGCTCGCGGAGAAGTCGAACTTCCTCGAGGTCGCCTACCTCCTCATCCACGGCGAACTGCCCACCAAGGAGCAGTACGAGCAGTGGGTGCACGACATCACCTTCCACACGTTCGTGCACGAGAACGTCAAGGGCTTCATGCAGGGCTTCCGGTACGACGCGCACCCGATGGGGATGCTGATGGCGTCGGTGGGGGCCCTGTCGACGTTCTATCCCGAGTCGAGCCGCATCGACGACCCGGAGAACCGCCACATCCAGATCGTCCGGATGATCGCCAAGATGCCGACCCTCGGCGCGTGGGCCTTCCGGCACGCGCAGGGCAAGCCCTACGTCTACCCGGACAACGAGCTGTCGTACGCCGAGAACTTCCTCTCCATGCTCTTCAAGATGAGCGAGTCGAAGTACGCCGCCGACCCGCGCATCGCCAAGGCCCTCGACGTGCTGTTCATCCTGCACGCCGACCACGAGCAGAACTGCTCGACCAACGCGGTCCGCTCCGTGGGCTCCTCGCAGGTCGACCCGTACTCCGCCGTGGCCGCCGGCATCGGCGCCCTCTTCGGCCCGCTGCACGGCGGCGCCAACGAGGCCGTGCTGCGGATGCTGCGCCGGATCGGCAGCAAGGAGAACATCCCCGCCTTCATCGAGGGTGTGAAGAACGGCGACGAGCGGCTGATGGGCTTCGGCCACCGGGTCTACAAGAACTACGACCCGCGCGCCAAGATCATCAAGAAGGCCACCGACGACGTCTTCGAGGTGACCGGGGTCAACCCGCTCCTCGAGGTCGCGATGGAGCTGGAGAAGATCGCGCTGGAGGACGAGTACTTCGTCAAGCGCAAGCTCTACCCCAATGTCGACTTCTACTCGGGCCTGATCTACGAGGCGCTGGAGTTCCCGCCCGAGATGTTCACGGTCCTGTTCGCCATCGGCCGCACCCCCGGCTGGCTCGCGCAGTGGCTGGAGCTGACCGGCGACAAGGAGCAGAAGATCGCCCGCCCGAAGCAGATCTACACCGGTGACCGCGGCCTGACCTTCGTTCCCGCCGAGGAGCGCTGGGCCTGAGCTTGCCCCGCTCCGCCGTACCCTCCTCGACCCCTGCCACCGACGTGGCAGGGGTCGTCTGGGATCTGGGCAACGTCCTCATCGACTGGCAGCCGCTCGCCGCGGTGGCCGCGGGCGTCGGCGACGCCGAGGCGCGTCGGTTCCTCGCCGAGTTCGACTTCGGCGCCTGGAACCACGCGTGCGACGCCGGCCGCTCCTGGGCCGACGCGTTGGCCGAGCTCGACCGTCTCCACCCCGAGTGGTCACCGCACGGGCACGCCTACCATCGGCACTTCCCCGCGGCGCTGAGCGAGCTCCCCGCGTCCGTCGCGGTGGTACGCGAGCTGCACGCCGCCGGCGTGCCCCAGTGCGGGCTGACCAACTGGTCCCACGAGCTCTACCAGGCCCATGCGGCAGGACGATTCGACCTCCTCGACCTGCTCGACCACGTCGTCGTGTCCGGCACCGAGCGGATCGCGAAGCCCGACCCGCGCATCTTCCTCCTCGCCGCCGAGCGGTCGGGGCTGGTGCCCGAGCAGCTGGTGTTCGTCGACGACAACGTGGGCAACGTAGAGGCGGCCGCGTCCCTCGGGATGGCGGGGATCGTGTTCACCGACGCCCCGACGCTGCGCGCCGAGCTGGCGGCCCTCGGGTTGCTCCCCGGCTGAGGCCGACGCTCAGGCGAGCAGCGCGTCGATATCGACGGGGACCTCGACGTCGCCGTAGGCGAGCACCACCTGGCCGCTGGCGAAGCGGCCGGTCTCGAGGTAGAAGCCGTCGACGAGCCGCATCGTGGTGACCTCGTGGTCGCGCGGGTCGACGATCCAGTACGACGGGGCGCCCCACGCGGCGTAGCGCTGCACCTTGCCCACGAGGTCGTCGCGCCGGTTGGTGGAGAGCACCTCGACGACCAGCAGAGGCACGTCGGCGAACACGTCGTCGTCGCTGTCGTCCCGGAACACCGTCAAGTCGGGGATGAGGTGCTCCTGGACTCCTCGCGGCGACCAGCCGAGCGACTGCAACGCCTCGGCACCGGCTGGGAGGACGGCATCGACCAGCCGCTCGAGCCGCTTGATGATCTGCTGATGCTTCTTGGTTGCCGGCGGCATGATGACCAGGCACCCCCCGTAGTACTCGCCGGTCTCGGGGTGGTCGAGGAAGTCCTCCCAGCTCATGGGGATGCGTCGCAGGTCATCGGTGGGGTGCATCGCCACGGTCATCGCTGCTCCTTCCGGTTTCGGCGTCTCCCGAGATCGTCGCCGACCCGATCAGTCAACGCAACCGGGACGGCGGCGGCAACCGCGGCCCTCAGCCCTGTGGATAGGACGGCAGCGCGGCGTCGTACAGCCACGGCCGGAGCAGCGCCGCGGCGTCGGCGCCGGTGCGCTCGGAGGCGAACGCGAGGAAGTCCTCGGTGGTGACCGACTCCCCCGCACGGGTGGCCGCCCAGTCGCGCAGGACGGCGAAGAAGGCGTGGTCGCCGACGGCGACCCGCAGGGCGTGGAGGGTGAGGGCGCCGCGCTTGTAGACCCGGTCGTCGAACATCAGCTCCGCGCCCGGGTCGGCGAGGACCAGGTCCTGGTCCAGCCCGGCGAGGCGCTCGTGGTGGTGGCGGGCCCACGCGTCGCAGGTGCGTGGACCGCCGCTCTCCTCGGACCACAGCCACTCGGCGTAGCAGGCGAATCCCTCGTGCAGCCAGATGTCGCGCCAGTGGCGCAGGGTGACGGCGTTGCCGTACCACTGGTGGGCGAGCTCGTGGGCGATCAGCCGCACCTGCGACCAGTCCGGCGAGCAGAAGTTGCGGCCGAAGGTCGACAGGCTCTGGCTCTCGAGCGGGATCTCGAGCTCGTCGTCGGTGACCACGGCGGCGTAGGCGTCGAACGGATAGGGCCCGAAGGCGCGCTCGAAGAACTCCATCATCGCGGGCTGCCGGTCGAACGAGCCGGCCAGGTCGGCATCGGGCGGCGCGACGGTCCGGGTGCGCGCGTCGTGCTCGGTGGTGGCGTAGCGGCCGATCTGGACGGTGGCGAGGTAGGTCGCCATCGGCCGGTCCATGGCATAGGTCCAGCTCTCGGCGCCGGCGTGCCGCTGGTGGCCGGCGAGGGTCCCGTTGGCGACGACGACATAGCCGGTGGGCGCGGTGACGGTGGTCCGGTAGGTCGCCTTGTCGTCGGGGCGGTCGTTGCAGGGGAACCAGGTCGGAGCGCCGTGCGGCTGGGCCGCGACGATGACGCCGTCCTCGAGCTCCTCCCACCCGGCGTCGCCGTGGTGGCGGTCGACGACCGGCCGGGGCGAGCCGCCGTAGACGACCGTCAGCCGCAGCTCGTCGCCGGCGGCGACCGGCCGGTCGAGCTGCAGGACCAGCCGGTGGCCGCGCGCCGACCACTTCTTGATCCGCGGCGCCGGCTGTCCACCGTCGAGCCGCAGCTTGGTGGCCCGCAGGTGGGCGAGGTCGAGGACCAGCCGCGCGGTCTCCTCGCGGACGACCAGGTCGAGGACCGCGGTCCCGCTCAGACGGTTGCCGTCGGGGACGTAGGCGAGGTCGAGGTCGTAGTGCCGCACGGCGTACGACGGGTCGCCGTGGCCCGGCAGGTACGCGTCGGCGGTGGGGAGGTTCGGCACGAACAACGCCCTCAGTCGGCCCACGGACCGATGGGATTGCCGATCCAGCGCGTCTTGTCCGGCACGGACTCCCCCCTCATCACCAACGACACCGGCCCGACCGTAGCGTGCTTCCCCAAGGACGCGGCGGGCAGCACCACCGAGTTCGGGCCGACGGTCGCGCCGCGGTGCAGCCGGACGGTGTCGGTCGCGAGCAGCCGGTCGTGGAACAGGTGGGTCTGCACGACGCTGCCCTGGTTGACCGTGGCGCCGTCGCCGAGCTCGACGAGGTCGGGCTCGGGCAGCCAGTACGACTCGCACCACACGCCGCGGCCGACCTTGGCGCCCATCGCGCGGAACCAGACCGCGATGAGCGGCGAGCCCGTCGCGAGCCCGGCGAACCAGGGCGTCGCGACCACCTCGACGAAGGTGTCGGCGAGCTCGTTGCGCCACACGAACGAGCTCCACAGCGGGTGCGAGCCCGCGCGGACCCGGCCCACGAGCAGCCACTTCGCGAGGATGGCGACCACCGCGGCGACGATCCCGGCACCCCACAGCAGGACGGGTACGACGAGCGCCCCGGCCAGGGCGCCGTGCCGGTCCCCGACGGCGAGGGTGCCGAGGACGACGGCCAGGTGCAGGGCCACGGCCAGGGTGACCGGGAGCAGGCGCGCGACCTCCCAGCAGGCGCGGGCCACCTTGAGCCGGGCCGGCGGGGCGTAGGTGCGCTCGTCGGCGGACCCCTGCGCCGCGCGCCGCAGCGCCGCCGGCGGGCTGCCGAGCCAGGACTCGCCGGCCTTGAAGGTGCCCCGGGCGGGCGCGGCCGAGAGCACCGCGACGAGCGAGCGCTTCGGGACCTTGCGGCCGGGGGCCGCCATCGCGGAGTTGCCGACGAAGGCGCGCTTGCCGACCTTGACCCGCTCGGCGCGCAGCCAGCCGCCGCCGAGCTCGTAGCCGCCGATGAGGGTGTCGTCGGCGAGGAAGGCCTGGTCGCTGACGCTCACCAGCGACGGGATCATCAAGGCGGTCGAGGCCTCGACGTCCTTGCCGATCCGCGCGCCCAGCACTCGCAGCCAGACCGGGGTGAGCTGCGAGCTGTAGAGCGGGAACAGCCAGGTCCGGGCCTCGTCGAGCACCCGGATCGTCGACCATACGCACAACGCCGGGCCGCTCTGCAGCGGATGCGCGCCGGCCTTGACGCCGCGCGCGAGAAGCCGCACGACGCCGACGATCAGGGCGGCCAGGACGACGAACCCGGCCAGGACGCCCGGAACCAGCCAGGGCGCGAGGGTCACGGCCGCGTCGCCGGCACCTGTGGTGGCGCCGACATCGGCCAGCAGCAGGACGGGCACCGCCACGACCAGCACGGCGACCGCGGGCAGGCAGGAGAGGAGACCCGCCACGGCGGCGTACGCCATCGCCCAGGTGCGCAGCGAGCGCCGCGATGCCGGCGGGCGCTCGGCCCAGGGGCCTCGTGCGGCGGAGCTCATCCGCACGGCGGGCGCCCCCGACCAGAACTCGCCGGTCGGGACCTCGCCGAACACGGCCGAGCCGGGCGCGACCTCGGCGTCGTCGCCGACGACCGCGCCGGGACACAGCATCGAGCGGGTGCCGACGCGGGCGCGCCGGCCGATCCGGATGCCGCCGACGTGGAGGGTGTCGCCGTCGATCCAGTAGCCGGTCAGGTCCACCTCGGGCTCGACCGAGGCCCCCTTGCCGACGGTCAGGTGACCGGTGACGGGAGGCAGCGAGTGGAGGTCGGCGCCGCGGGCGACCTTCGCGCCGAGGAGCCGGGCGTACCAGGTGATGTACGGCGCTCCCGCGAGCCGGGTCGCGCCGAGCTCGTCGGCCAGCCGCTCGGCCGTCCAGATCCGCAGGTGCACCTTGCCGCCGCGCGGGTAGGCGCCCGGCTCGACGCCGGCGAGGACCGCCCGCGCCAGCTTGGCGGCGACGAGCATCCGACCGGGCGGGCTGACGAAGACGACGAGCAGCAGGACCAGCAGCCACCACGGCACGGCCGGCAGCCATCTCACGTCGAGGACGTCGTGCCCGATCCGCGCGAGGGTGAGCGTCCCCGCCACCCAGCGGGGCGCGGCCAGCGCCCGCAGCAGCGGGATCGCGACCACCTGGCCGATCTGGGTCTTGCGCGGGATCGGCATCACCTTGCGGCTCTGCTCGGCCAGGGCCATCGGCTCCAGCGAGTCGAGGAAGCCGGCCAGGGCGCCGATCGTCGGGTTCTCGTAGAGGTCGGCGACGGTCAGCTCGGCGTGGTCCGCGCGCAGCAGGGTGACCACCTGGGCGGCGGTCAGACTGCCGCCACCGAGGTCGAAGAAGTCCGCGCCGGGGCCGTCGGGCGCGGCACCGATCACCTGCTGCCAGATCTCCGCGAGCCGGGCGGCGGTCCCGTGCAGACCCGCGTCGGCGGGGTCAGCGGCCGCCAGCGGCCACGGCAGCGCGTCGCGGTCGACCTTGCCGGAGGTGCGGGTCGGGATGTCGTCGACGACGGCCAGACGCGGCACCAGGGCGGCCGGCATGGTGGCCCGCAGGTGGGCCGTCGCAGCGGCACCGTCGTAGTCCGCCGTGGTGGCGACATAGCCGACGAGCAGCTGGTTGCCGCTGCTGGTGCGACGCACGGCCGCCGCGGCGGCGCTGACGCCGGGCAGCGCCAGGAGCGCGGAGTCGACCTCGCCGAGCTCGATCCGGCGGCCACCGACCTTGACCTGGTCGTCGGCTCGGCCGGTGAAGAGCAGGCCGCCGGAATCGTTCACGACGATGTCGCCGCTGCGGTACGCGCGCTCCCAGCCGAGCGTGGGCATGGGCGCGTACTTCTCCGCGTCCTTGGCGGGATCCAGGTAGCGCGCGAGCCCGACGCCGCCGATGATCAGCTCGCCGGGCTCCCCCTCGGCGACCGGCTCACCCGTCGCCGGGTCGACGACCACCAGGTCCCAGCCGGCCAGGGGCAGTCCGATCCGGACCGGGCCCTCGGCGTCGACGAGGGCGCCGCAGGCGACGACCGTGGCCTCGGTGGGCCCGTAGGTGTTCCAGACCTCGCGACCGGGTGTGACCAGGCGGGCGGCCAGCTCGGGCGGCAGCGCCTCGCCACCGAGGATGAGCAGCCGGACCCGCTCGAGCGCATCGTCGGGCCACAGGCTGACCAGGGTCGGCACGGTGGAGACGACCGTGATGGCGTTCGCCGTCAGCCAGGGGCCGACGTCGACGCCGCTGCGCACCAGCGCCCGGGGCGCCGGGACCAGGCAGGCGCCGTACCGCCAGGCCAGCCACATCTCCTCGCAGCTCGCGTCGAACGCGACGCTGAGGCCCGCCATCACCCGGTCCTCCGGGCCGAGCGGGGCCTGCTGGAGGAACAGGTCCGCCTCGGCGTCCACGAACGCCGCGGCGTTGCGGTGGGTCACCGCGACGCCCTTGGGCGTGCCGGTCGAGCCGGACGTGAAGATCACCCACGCGTCGTCCTCCGGCGTCGGGTCCCGCCGGGCCCGGGGCGCACCCTCGCGGCGGGACTCGATGACCAGGCCCGCGCCGATCAGCGCGGCGACCCGCGCCTCACCGAACACCAGCCGGGCCCGCTCCTCGGGGTCGTCGGCGTCGACCGGCACATAGGCCGCGCCGGCGAAGAGGATCCCCATGATCGCGACGTACAGGTCGGTGGTGCCCGACGGCAGCCGGACCCCGACCTTGTCGCCCGCCCCGATCCCGAGCTCGGCGAGCTCGCCGGCCACGATCTCGGCGGCCTCGGCGAACTCGGCGTACGTCACCGTGTCGTTGCCGCTGTCGAGCGCCATCGCGTCCGGGTGGTCGGCCACCGTCCGGCGGAGGACGTCGACGAGCGTGCGCGGCGCCGGTGCCTCGGCGCCGCGGAGCAGGGGATTCACCTCTCGATCGTCGTCGGTCCGGGTGAACGCAAGGTGACCGGCCGATGCGCGGTCCGTTGTGCCGCTTTGTGATGTGAGCCACAATCTGCGAGATGAGCGCGACGACGGAGCCCCAGCCCCCCGCCCCTGCCCGCGCGTGGCCGCCAGCCACGCCCCCCGAACCGACCTACGTCGAGGACCGACTCAACTACTGGGCGGAGGCGACGCCCGACGCCGAGGCGATGACCTACCTCGGCCGCACCTGGACCTGGCGGGAGTGGGCCGACCGGGTCCACCGCGCGGCAGGCGGACTGCGCGACCTCGGGATCGCCCGCGGCGACGTCGTTTCCTTCCTCGACAAGAACCACCCGGCCTGCGTCGAGGTCAGCCTCGCGGCGGGCTCGATCGGCGCCGCCAACGCGATCATCAACTGGCGCTCGGCCGGCGACGAGATCGACTACGCCGTCAACGACTCCGGCGCGAAGGTGCTCTTCGTCGGCCGCGAGCTGATGCCCACGATCGAGACGATCCGGGACCGGCTGCCGGACGTGCAGAGGATCATCGAGGTCACCCCCGACGGCGGTGACGACGACGAGTACGAGCAGTTCCTCGCCGCGGCCACGCCGTGCGACGACGGTCCCGATGTGCTCGAGGACGACGTGTGCCTGGTCATGTACTCCTCCGGCACCACGGGCCGGCCCAAGGGCGTGATGCTCACGCACCGCAACATGGTCCGACACACGATCAACGCCCACGACGGCTGGGGATTCGAGCCCGGCGACAAGTCGATGGTCGCCATGCCGCTGTTCCACGTGGGCGGGTCGTCGTACGTCCTCTTCGGGCTCCACGACGGCATCCCCAGCGTGATGACCCGCGAGCCCGACGCGGCCTCGCTCGCCGGCGCGATCCTGGCCGGCGCCAACCGGACCTTCCTCGTCCCGGCCGTCCTCGCGCAGGTGCTCCAGGCCGGCCCGGACGCGGTCAAACTGTTCGGTCTGCTCAAGACCTACACGTACGGCGCCGCGCCGATGCCGCCGCCGCTGCTCCGTGCCGCGATGGAGGCCTGGCCGGACACCGACTTCATCCAGGTCTACGGACTCACCGAGGTCGCCGGCGTCGCCACCCACCTGATGCCCGAGGACCACCGCACCGCCGAGGCCGACGGTCACCCCGAGCGGCTGGTCTCCGCCGGTAGGCCGCTGCCGGAGTGCGAGGTCCGCATCGTCGACCCGGCCACGCTCGCGGACGTCGACACCGGCGAGCACGGCGAGATCTGGCTCAAGACACCGCAGCTGATGAAGGGCTTCCTCAACAAGCCCGAGGCCACCGCCGAGGCGATCACCCCCGACGGCTGGTTCCGCACCGGCGACATGGGCCACGTCGACGAGGACGGCTTCGTCTTCGTCTCCGACCGGCTCAAGGACATGATCATCACCGGCGGCGAGAACGTCTACTCCCCCGAGGTCGAGCGGGTCCTCTCCGAGCACCCCGGCGTGCTCGAGGTCGCCGTGATCGGCGTACCGGACCCCACGTGGGGCGAGTCGGTCAAGGCCGTCGTCGCGCTGCGCGAGGGATCCGACGCCAGCGAGGTCGAGCTGATCGAGTGGACCCGCGAGCGCCTAGCGCACTACAAGGCGCCCAAGTCCGTCGACGTCATCGCCGCGCTGCCCCGCAACCCGACCGGCAAGATCCTCAAGCGGGAGCTGCGCAAGCCGTACTGGGAGGAGCAGCCCCGGCAGGTGTAGCCGGGCTCAGAGGAAGTCCTCACGCGGTCCTCAGCCGGATCACAGGGACAGCTCGCACAGTGGAGGCATGACCCAGTCCCTGCCCCCGATCCCTCCGGCCCAGCCGGCACCGCCCGCCCCGCCGGCCTTCCCGCCTCCCTCCTCCCACGAGTGGTCGCCGCCTCCCCGGCGGCCGCGGCGGGCCGGGTTCGCGGTGACGGTGCTGACCGGTGCGCTGCTGGTCGGGGGCGGGGCCGGGATCGGCGGTGCGGCTCTCTACGACGCGGCCTCCGGTGACGGCGGCAGCAGCACCAGCCGTACGTCGTCGCTGCCGGTCGTCGACAGCGGCAACCGGCCCGCGGCGTCCGGGAGCGTGGAGTCGGTCGCCGCCGCCGTCCTCCCGTCCGTGGTGGCGCTCGACGTCCGGGGGGCCGGCGGCGCCGGCAGCGGCTCGGGGGTCGTGCTCGACGGCGACGGGCTGATCCTCACCAACGACCATGTGGTCACCCTCGGCGGCGAGATCCCGGCCGACCAGGCCGAGGTGACGGTGTCGTTCAACAACGGAACGAAGGTGCGCGGGACCGTCGTCGGCACCGATCCCCTCACCGACACGGCCCTGGTGAAGGTCGAGGGGGTGGACGACCTGAAGCCGATCACCATCGGCAAGTCGAGCAACCTCGACGTGGGCGAGCAGGTAGTCGCGATCGGGTCGCCGTTCGGCCTGGACGCGACCGTCACCAGCGGCATCGTCAGCGCGCTCGACCGGCCGGTCGAGGTCGCCCGCGACGCCCAGGGCAACGCCACCGCCTATCCGGCCATCCAGACCGACGCCGCGATCAACCCGGGCAACAGCGGCGGACCGCTGGTCAACATGGACGGCCAGCTGGTCGGCATCAACGCCTCCATCCGCTCGACGTCCCCGGGTCAGGGTGCCGAGTCGGGCTCGATCGGCCTCGGCTTCGCGATCCCGATCGACGAGGTGCTGCCGATCATCGATCAGCTCCGGGCCGGGGAGACCCCGACCCATGCCCGGCTGGGCATCCAGGTCGCGGACGCGGCCGGTACGGCGGGCTCCAGCGACACCACGCTGAGCGGCGCCCGGATCGCCGAGCTCGAGAAGGGCTCCGCCGCGGCCGACGCCGGCCTGGCGCAGGACGACGTCATCACGGCGATCGACGGCCGCCAGATCGAGAACACGGAGGCGCTGATCGCGACGGTCCGCTCCTACCGGCCCGGCGACACGGTGAAGGTGACCTACCAGCGAGGTGGCAAGGAGAGCACGGCCGAGCTCCAGCTCGGCTCGGACGCCTGAGCGGGCATCCCTCCCACCGACGCGAGGGGGCAGCCTCCGACGGGAGGCTGCCCCCTCGACCAGTTGCAGGGGGTCAGGAGCCGCCGCCACCGGCCTTGCGCCGGTGCATCTTCGGTGCGCCGCCGACCACTTCGGAGCCGTGCGCCTTCTCCTTCGCGGGCCCGTCCTCGTGGACGCCCCGCTCCTTGTGGTTCTTGCGGTCGAGAGCCTCGCGCATCTTCGCCTTGAGATCGTCGTTCGCGCTGTTGGCAGCCATGATCGTCCTTCCGCAGCAAGAGGGGGTGATGTCCCCAACCGTTGCATCCGGGAGCGCCGGAACCAAGCGATTTGCCGCGCTGTAACACGCCGTCCACCGCACTGGTCGCCAGTTGTCAGCGCCGAACGGCCCGGAGTCGGCCTCGAAAGCGCCGACAACCGCCGGGTAGACGGGTGGACAACGTGTTACACCCCCGCCGATCAGCGTCCGCGGACGACCCGTCCCTCATCCCACACCGGTCCGTCGGACTCGTAGACGGTGCCGTCGGCGCCGAACACGCAGAACCGGTCGAACCCACGGGCGAACCAGCGGTCGTGGGTCACGGCGACCACGGTGCCGTCGAACGCCTCGAGCCCCTCCTCCAGCGCCTCGGCGGACTGGACGTCGAGGTTGTCGGTGGGCTCGTCGAGGAGCAGCAGGGTCGCGCCGGAGAGCTCGAGGAGCAGGATCTGGAAGCGCGCCTGCTGGCCGCCCGACAGTGAGTCGAACGACTGCTCGGCGCTTCCCGCCAGCTCGTAGCGGTCGAGCACCCGGCTCGCGGCCTCGCGGCCCATGCCCTGGCGGCCGGCCGGCGTCCCGTCGCCGCGGTGCAGGATCTCCAGCAGCGTCCGGCCGGCCAGCTCGGGGTGCTCGTGGGTCTGCACGAACCAGCCGGGACGCACGCGCGCACCGAGGCGGGCACGGCCGGTGTGGGCGACAGGCGCGATCGGTACGTCGCCCACCGGACGGTGCTCGACGTCGGGGTCGGTGCCGCCGGCCGCGAGCAGACGCAGGAAGTGGGACTTGCCGGACCCGTTGGAGCCCAGCACGGCCAGCCGGTCGCCGTACCAGACCTCGAGGTCGAACGGCTTCATCAGGCCGGTGAGCTCGACGTCCTCGCAGACGACGGCACGCTTGCCGGTGCGCGCCCCGGACAGGCGCATGGTGACCTGCTGCTCGCGCGGCTGCTCGGTCGGCGGGCCGGCCTCCTCGAACTTGCGCAGCCGGGTCTGCGCGGCGCGGTACTGCGAGGACATTCCGTCGTTGTACTCGGCCTTGATCTTCAGCCGCAGCACCAGCGCCTTGATCTTCGCGTGCTCCTCGTCCCAGCGGCGGCGCAGCTCGGCGAAGCGGGCGAAGCGGTCCTTGCGCGCCTCGTGGTACGACGCGAAGCCGCCGGGGTGCGTCCAGGTGCTGTTGCCACCGCCGCCCGCGCCGAGCTCGACGGTCACGACGTGGGTCGCGGCGTTGGCGAGCAGCTCCCGGTCGTGGCTGATGAACAGGATGGTCTTGTCGGAGGCGGCGATCCGCTGCTCGAGCCAGATCTTGCCGGGCACGTCGAGGAAGTTGTCGGGCTCGTCGAGAAGCAGCACCTCCTCCGGGCCCGCGAGGAGGTACTCCAGCACCAGCCGCTTCTGCTCACCGCCCGACAGGGTCCGCAGCTCGCGGTACTTCGCCCGGTCGTAGGGCACCCCCAGCGCCTTCACGGTGCACACGTCCCAGACCACCTCGACGTCGTACCCGCCGGCGTCGGCGTACTCCGCCAGGGCGTGGGCGTACGCGAGCTGGGTGGACTCGTCGTCGGTGTCCATCAGGGCCAGCTCCCAGCGGTCGACCTCGGCCGCGGCCGCCCGCATCCGCGCCGGCGCGAGCCCGAGCAGCAGGTCCGCGATGGTCGGCTCCTCGCCGAGGCCCCGGTCGACCATCTGTCGCATCACGCCCAGCCCGCCGGACCGCGTCACGGCCCCGGCATGGGGGGTCAGGTCACCAGTGATGATCCGGAACAGCGTGGTCTTGCCGGCCCCGTTGGCGCCGACCAGCGCCACCTTGGCGCCCTCGCCGACCCGGAACGACACATCGTCGAGCAGCACCCGCCCGTCGGGCAGCTCGTACCGGACGCCGGCGACCTCCACATGACCCACGAGAGTCGATTGTCCGGGTTGACGCCGCCCACCGCGAGCCGATTACGCGCGCCGCTCCAGCATCGGCACCCGCGAGCGCGTGCACGCCGCCGTGATCAGCGCCGCGAGCACCGGGACCCCGAGCCCCACGCCCACGAGGTTGACCCACGGCACCGTGAACGACGGCGCCCCGAAGGTGGCCCGCAGGGCGTAGGACACGAAGGTCCCCAAGACCACCCCCACCAGCGCGCCGACCCCCGCGATGACCAGGGCCTGCGCGCCGGCGAGCCGCCGGCGTACGGCGGGATCGGCACCCACCGCGGACAGCGTCGCCAGCTCGCGACGCCCCTCGGCGGCGGAGAGCGCGATGGCTATCGCGACGCCGATCAGGGTGACCAGCCCGGCCAGTGCGCCGACCACGAGCAGCGCGAGCCCGCCGTCGGAGTGGTACGGGTGGTCGACCGAGCCCCCGGCCCGGTGCCCCTCACCCGCGGCCCGCAGGCCGGCGCGGACCTGGGCCCGCGTCGCGTCGGGGTCGAAGGTGACGAACCGGTTGGTCGGCGACACCACCAGTCCGTTGCGCTCGGCGGTCTCGGCACTCATCAGCACAGCCGGCATCGAGGCGTAGGTGGTCTCCGGTTCGACCGCCCGGGCCGGCAGTGACAGCGTGGGGATGTCCTCCTCCCGAAGGACTCCGTCGGCATCGGCCTCCGCCCGACCCTCGAGGTCGGCGGTGACCTTGCCGTCACCGCCGACCAGACCCGGCATCAGCGCCAGCGCCTCACCGTCGGCGAGCGCGGCCGTCTCCTCGGCGCTCAGGTCTCGGCCCAGGATCACCCGGGCCAGCGCCGGATCCGCGATCGCCGCCGACCCGCTCACGCCATAGCTGACGCAGTCGGCCGGGCAGCTGATGCCGGCGTCGAACCACAGCTGCTCGACGTCGGCGGCGCCCTGGTCCTGGCGCGAGACGGACGTCGGATAGCCGAGCTCGGTGGCGGCCAGCACTCTTCCGTCCGGCAGGGCCTCGGCAGCGCGCTGCGCCGCCTCGTCCACGGCCGTCGATCCGTCCGCGCCGGGGGCATGGGCCGGGTAGACCTGCATCACGCCCGGCGGCAGCTGCGGGATCCAGGCTGCCTCGTCGCCCCGCTCGCTGCCGGCGATCGCGAAGGCCGCGACGACCGATCCGGCCACGGCCAGCATGATCGCGCTCGCCGCCGGTCCCGTGCGGTGCCGGTGCCGGTCGGCGTCCCGCAGCGCGATCCGGCCGGCGAGCGGCAGCCGGGCGCCGAGCCGGCCCAGCCGGCCGAGGACGACCGGCATGGCCAGGACCAGGCCGGCGATGGCGAGGACGGCACCCAGCAGCACCAGCGCGATGGGCACGGTCGGGCTCGGCGCCGACAGGTAGTTGCCGGTCTGCTTGGCCACGGCGAGCGCCTCGGCGTACCGCTCGAAGTCGTCGGCCATCTGCGCGCTGCCGAGCAGCGCCAGGACGGCACCGGCCAGGATGCCCGCGGCGCCGAGGAGCCCGGCTCGCCGCGAGCGCGCGCCGGTGACGCGGAACCGGCCGGACAGCGCGTCGAGCGGCTGCTGACGCGCCGCGCCGATGGCCGGGACCGCCGCCGCCAGCACACCCGAGAGGATGCCGACGACCACGGCGATCAGCACCTCGGGACCGAACCGGAAGACCGGCAGCACCGAGCCGTTGAGCCACTCCCACAGCGGCCAGCCCAGCCAGGCGACCAGGAATCCGACCGCGACACCGCCCGTCGTACCGATGACGCCGAGGGTGGCCCCCTGCACCAGCAGCACCGCGCGCAGCTGGCGCGGCGAGGCGCCCCCCGCATTGATCAGCCCCATGTCGCGCCCCTGCTTGCGGGCGCCCACCGCGAAGGCGGCGCCGGCGAGCAGGATCACCTCGAGCAGGCCGAGGCCGACGATCAGGGTCGTGAGCGCGGCACCCCGCAGCTCGTCGGCGGTCAGCGCCGGCTGGTCCCAGATGCGGTAGCGGTCGGGGTGCAGGTAGGTGTCGCGCGGGTACAGCAGCACGCCCTGCTCGGCCAGGGACATGGCCAGGGCGTCGCCGTTGACGCCGGCCGGGAGGTCGACGAGGTACGTCGGCCGGCTCGGCGCCCAGCCGGAGCCGTCGGCCCCGCGGGCCGGGATGAGCATCTGGCCGGGCTGGGCGTACACGGAGTCGCAGGCGCGGCACTGCTCGTCGCGGACGACCCCGCTGACCGGCAGCCGGACGCCGCTGATGTCGTCGGTGACGGTGTCGCCCGCCCCGACCTTCATCGCGGCGGCCGCCGACTCGGTGAGGACCACCTCGCCCGCCTTCGGGTACCTGCCCTCGCGCAGCTGGAGCCGGTTCGGCTGCAGCCGCGACGGCATGGTGGCGAACTGGAGCGGCAGGTCCACGATCTCCGAGCCGTCCCCCACCTCCACCAGCAGTCCCGACCCCGACCCGTCCTCGTCCTGCGACTCGAGCCGGGTGCCGTGGGGCAGCAGCGCGGTGACGTCGACGCTCGCCGGGTCCCGCTTCTCGACGCCGTCCTCGAAGTAGTAGCCCTCCCACTCGGTCGACAGCCGGAAGCCCTCGAACGTGACCTGGTCGGTCACCACGAGCTTGGCGTCGGCGTTGCCGAGCGCCAGATACGCGTCGCGGGCCGGGGAGTCGCTGGAGCGGTAGAGCACGTCGCCGAAGGTCGCCACCGCCACCGGTAGCCCGATCAACAGGGCGATCAGGGCCGACCGGGCCAGGTTGCGACGGATCGAGCGGCGGGCCATCCGCTGCGCGGGGCGCCACACGCTCATGTCAGCGCCCCCAGGTCGACGGCGACGGGCGCGCTCGCGGTGGTCTCGTCGACGATCGCGCCGTCGCTGATGAAGACCACGCGGTCGGCCCACGCGGAGTGCCGCGGCTCGTGGGTCACGAGCAGGCAGGCCGCGCCGGCGTTGCAGCGGGCGCGCAGCATGCGCAGCACCCCCTCACCGGTCTCGCTGTCGAGGGCGCCGGTGGGCTCGTCGGCGAGCACCAGGCGGCGCGGTCCGACCAGGGCCCGGGCTATCGCCACCCGCTGCTGCTGGCCGCCCGACATCTCGTCGGGGAAGCGGTCCGCGACCTCGCGCAGGCCGATCTCCTCCAGGGCGGCGAGCGCCTCGGTCCGCGCCTCGGCGGCGCGGGCGCCGTCGAGCTCGCGCGGCAGGGCGATGTTCTCGGCCGCGGTCAGGGACGGCACCAGGTTGAGGTCCTGGAAGACGTAGCCGACCGAGCGGCGGCGCAGCCGCGCCAGCTCCTTGCGGGACAGCCCGGACAGCGACCGCCCCTCGACGAGCACGTCACCCGTGCTGGGCGCGTCGAGGCCACCGGCGAGGTGCAGGAGCGTGCTCTTGCCGGAGCCGGACGCACCGCGGACCGCGACCAGCTCGCCGGGTGCGATGCTCAGGGACGCGCCGTGCAGAGCGGTCACGAGGGTCGCGCCGGCGCCGTACACCTTGCCGGCGTTGCGAAGCTCCAGGACGGGGTTGGCGGTCACTGGACGGCCTCCTTCTCGGGGGTCTGGGTGGTTCGTGCCTTCCGGAGCCGGGCCTCGCACCGGTCGAGCCAGCTCACCTCGGCCTCGACGGCGAAGATCAGCGAGTCGATGACCATCACCCGGGCGAGGTCCTCCTCGGGGACGGTGCCCTTGAGCCGGGTCAGCGACTGCAGGGAGCTCATCGCCTGGCTGCGCTGGGCCTGCACCACCTCACGCGCCTCGACCCCCGGCGTACTCACGGCCATCGCCAGCTTGATGGCGAGCTCGTCGCGCGGGCGCGACTCCTGCGCGATGGGCGAGCCGAACCAGTCGGCCAGCTCGGCGCGGCCGGACGGCGTGAGGGCGTAGACCACCCGACCGTCGTCGTCCGGCACCCCGTCCGCCTCGATCTGGCCGCCCTTCTCCAGCCGCTGGAGAGTCGAGTACACCTGCCCGATGTTCAGCGGCCAGGCCGACCCGGTCGCGGTCTCGAACTCGGCCTTGAGCTGGTAGCCGTACTTCGGGCCCGGCGCCAGCAGCGCCAGGAGACCGTGTTTGATGGACATGAGTACGGAGTATGCATACGCCGTATCCATATGTCCAGCGCCTCGCCGACCGTGGCGCCTGCGAGAATCGCCGGATGGAGTGGATCGACCTGCTGGAGGACACCACCGGCCGGTTCGCGGAGGTCCTGGCGACCGGCGACCTCACCGCGCCCGTCCCGAGCTGTCCGGGCTGGACCCTCGCCGACCTCGGCGAGCACACCCGGTGGGTGCACGCGTGGGCGGCGCACGCGGTCACCGACGGCAATCCGGACGGCGACACCCCGGCGCCGGGGCCGGAGCGGGAGGCGCTCCTGGCCGGCTACCGCGCCGCGGCCGCCCACCTCGTCGATGTCCTGCGGCGCACCTCCCCCGACGCCCCGGCCTGGGCGTTCGGCCCGGAGACGAGGGCGGGATTCTGGCGACGCCGCCAGGTCCACGAGGTCACCGTGCACCTGTACGACGCCCTCGGCTCCCAGGGCCGCACCGGGGATTGGCAGCCGACCCCCGAGCTCGGCTGGAACGGCGTCGACGAGGTGGCGACGCTCTTCTACCCGCGTCAGGTGCGGCTGGGCCGCAGCGCGCCGCTGCCGGCACCGGTCCGCCTCAGCGCCACCGACCTCGACCGCTCACTCGTGCTCGAGCCCGACGCCGCGGGCGAGCCGGTCGAGCTGGCCGCGCCCGCGATCGACCTGCTGCTCATGCTGTGGGGCCGGGTGCCCGCGACCGGACCGGCCGCCGAGGTCCTCGCCCAGGCCAAGGTCACGTCCTGACCCGCTCCGCGGGGCGGTGCCCGGCTCAGTCGACGACGAAGCGGGCATCGACCTCCGCGGAGACCTCGATGTCCTCGGGCGACAGCTCCAGCTCGGCGCCGCCCGCGGCGTCCTTGGCCGCCATCCGCATGAAGGCACCACCGCCTCCGCCCATCGGCGAGATGCCCTGGCTCAGCATGCCGGCATCGGCCACGGCGACCGGCCGGACCGGGCCGAGACCGAGCGCGTCGGCGTACTCCTGGGCACGGCGGGCGGCGTCCTGCACCGCGCGGGTACGGACGGTGCGCTCGAGCTCGATCCGATGGGCCTCGGTGAGCGCCCAGACGACGCCGTCGAGCCGGAACCCCTCCGCCGCGGTGACGAGCCGGCCCACCCAGGTCGTGAGCCGCGCGAAGTCGCGGAACTTCACCTGCACCCCGACGCTGGCGTGGTGCACGAGCGGCAGCTGCTTGCCGTCCTGGTTCCACGGGCGCTCGGCCCAGGTCCGCACGTGCTGGGTGGCCCACCAGGTGACCGGCCCGCTCGTGGGGTCGTGGAGCTCCTGGACCGATGTCTTCACGGCCTCGAGGTCGCCGGCGACCCGGTCGTAGACGGGCTGCAGCGCCGGTCCCTGGAAGGCCAGGGTGACCTGCGCGGTGCCGCGCTCGGGCGGCTGGAAGGCGGAGTGGGACCCGCGCACGGTGAACTCGGTCGGCATGTCGCCCACTCTAGGAGCCGGTGAGTCAGGATCGGCGGGTCAGGAGCGGCGGGTCTCGAGGACCCGGAACCCCTTCGCGCTGGCGATCCGCTCGGTCGGGAAGCCCTGCTCGCCGAGCCAGCGCTGCAGCGAGTCGGCGCCGAGGTTCTTGCCGACGACCATGACCGCGCGGCCGCCGGGCGCGAGCCGCGGCAGCCAGGTCAGCAACAGCTCGTGCAGTGCCGCCTTGCCGATCCGGATCGGCGGGTTGGACCAGATCTCGTCGTACGTCGCGGCGGGGTCGACGGACTCCGGGACGCGGGCCGCGAAGCGGTCGCTCACGCCGAGCGAGGCGGCGTTCTCGTTGGCCAGCAGGACGGCGCGCTGGTTGACGTCGACGGCGGTGACCGTGGCCGTCGGAGCGGCGAGCGCGCAGGCCAGCCCGATCACGCCGTACCCGCAGCCGAGGTCGAGGATCTGGCCGCCCGTTGGGGGTTCAGTCTCGCGGAAGAGCACGGACGTGCCGATGTCGAGACGACCGCGCGCGAAGACGCCCGATCCGCTGACCAGGTCGAGGTCCAGGCCCCACACCCGGGCGTGGACCCGCGCCCGCTGGAAGGGCACGGACGGGTCCGCGGAGAAGTAGTGCTCGTCGTCGCTCGGACCACTCATCCCTCGGCCCCGTCCTCGACGAGGGTACGGCGGGCGGCGGTCTGCTCCGCGCGGGCGGCGAGCCCGGCGGCGTCGGGGTAGGCGACCTCCTCGAGCGTCAGGCCGTGGGCCGGGACGACGATCACGCCCTGGTCGCGCCGCCGGCCGGTGAGGATCTCGACGGCCCACGCCGGGTCCTGACGGCCTTCGCCGATCGCGATCATGCAGCCCACGAGCGCCCGCACCATCGAGTGGCAGAACGCGTCGGCCTTCACGTGCCCGACGATCAGGTCGTCGTCGGTCCGGGTCCAGCCGAACTCCAGCAGGGTGCGGATCGTGGTCGCACCCTCCCGGTGCTTGCAGAAGGCGGCGAAGTCGTGGAGGCCGACCAGCGAGCGGGCCGCCTCGTCCATCGCTGCGACATCGAGCGCGCGGGGCCAGAAGAGAACGTGGTTGCGGGTGAGGGGGTCGGCACGGGCCGGGTCGTCGACGATCCGGTAGGCGTAGCGCCGCCACAGCGCCGCGAACCGGGCGTCGAACCCCGCGGGCGCCGCGGCGATGCGGTGCACGCGCACCGTCTTGTCAAGCACGCCGTTGACCCGGCGGGCCAGGACGTCGAGCTGGGTGAGCTGACGCGCGGCCGTCTCGGAGCCCGCCTCCGGGTCCTCGGGCACGTCGACGTGCACGACCTGGCCGCGCGCGTGCACGCCTGAGTCGGTCCGGCCCGCGCAGGTGACCCGCAGGGAGCCCTCCGGCAGCCGCAATACGGTGGTGAGCGCGGCGGTCAGCTCCGCCTGGACCGTGCGCAGGCCCGGCTGGCTCGCCCAGCCCCGGAAGTCGCCGCCGTCGTAGGCGAGGTCGATCCGCAGGCGCACCGGGCCAGCCTATTGCGTGGCGGCGGTGAGCTCGGCGCGGGTTGGCGGGTCCGCGCCGACCCGGCCGACGGTGACGGCGGCGGCCCGCCCGGCGTACCTGAGCGCGGCGCTCCAGTCCTTGGGCCCGAGGGCGGCGAGCCGGGCGCGGGCGCCGGGACCGAGCAACGGCCACAGGTGATCGAGGAGGGCGGCGGAGAAGGTGTCGCCCGCGCCGATCGTGTCGACCACCTCGACCGGCTCGGCGTGCACGCCGCCCGTCGACCAGTCCGCGCCGGAGCAGGCGTGCCACGAGGCGCCCTCGGCGCCGTGGGTGACGACGACCGCCACCGGCCCCAGGGCGAGCAGCGCGGAGGCCGACTCCCCGGCCGAGCGGTCCGGCCACAGTGCGACCAGGTCCTCGTCGGAGGCCTTCACGAGCGTCGCCGACGCGGACGTGCGCAGCACCCGCTCGACCACCTCGCGTCGGGCGCCGGTGATGGCGGGGCGCAGGTTGACGTCGTAGCTGATGCAGGTGGTGGGCGCGATCCGCTCGGCCATCGCCAGCACGTCGTCGGCGCCCGGCGCCAGCAGCGGGGCCAGCGAGGTGAGGTGCACGACGTGCGCCGGCCCGCCGGGCCGGTCCGGCAGGGCGGGCAGCCGCCACCCGATGTCGAAGGAGTACGACGCCGCGCCGGTCGCGTCGATCACCGCGTCCGCCCGCGGCGTGGCGGCCAGTACGTGCGGGTCACCGGCGAGGTCCACGCCGGCCGCCCGCAGCTGGCCGGCGATCACCGCACCGGCCGGGTCGTCGGCGTACGCGGTGGCCAGGCGGACCGGCCTCCCGAGCCGGGCCAGGGCGACCGCGACGTTGACCGCCGAGCCGCCGGGACGCTCGTCCGGCGGGGCTCCGTCCGCGCGGACCACGTCGAGTACGGCCTCACCGATCACCAGCGCCGTCGCCGTCATGTCGACACCCTGCCATAGGCTCGCGGCCGTGGCCCTCGAGACGTCGCTGGAGAAGCCGGCTCCGGTCCGGGCGATCGCGAACGCGCTCGCCGGCTGGATCGACCGGCTCGGCGCGGTGTGGGTCGAGGGCCAGGTGACCCAGATCAGCCGGCGCCCCGGCCTGGCGACGGTGTTCTTGACGCTGCGCGACTCGGTGGCCGACATCTCCGTGCCGGTCACCTGCTCCCGCGTCCTCTTCGACGGCCTGCCGACCCCCGTGACCGAGGGCGCGAGCGTGGTCATCCATGCCCGGCCGTCCTACTACGCCAACCGCGGCAGCCTGTCCCTCAACGCCCGCGAGATCCGGATGGTGGGCCTCGGCGAGCTGCTCGCCCGCCTCGAGCGCCGCCGCCAGCTGCTGGCCGCCGAGGGGCTGTTCGCCCAGGAGCGCAAGCGCCGGCTGCCCGCCGTACCGCGCCGGATCGGGCTGGTGACCGCTCCCACGTCGGCCGCCGAGCGCGACGTCGTCGAGAACGCCACCCGCCGCTGGCCGGCGGTCAGCTTCACCACCGCCTACGCGTCGATGCAGGGACAGCGCTCGGCGGCCGAGGTGATCGAGGCGGTCCGCCGGCTCGACGCGGATCCCGAGGTCGACGTCATCGTCGTGGCGCGCGGCGGCGGCTCGGTCGAGGACCTGCTGCCGTTCTCCGACGAGGGCCTGATCCGCGTCGTCGCCGCCGCCCGCACCCCCGTCGTCTCCGCGATCGGCCACGAGCCCGACTCCCCGCTGCTCGACCTGGTCGCCGACGTCCGCGCCTCCACGCCGACCGACGCGGCCAAGCTGATCGTGCCCGACATGACGCAGGAGCGGATGATGGTCGACCGCGCCCGCGACGCGCTGCGCCGCGCGGTCCGGCACCGCCTCGACCGCGAGCAGGCCCAGCTCGACGCCCTCCGCTCGCGGCCCGCCCTCGCCCACCCGGGCACCATGATCGACGCCCGCCTCGACGAGCTCGACGGCTGGCGCTCCCGCATCCGCCGCCAGCTCGAAGGCCAGCTCGACCGCGCCGCCGACGACCTCGACCACCGCCGCGCCCGGGTCCGCGCGCTCTCCCCGCTCGCCACCCTGCGCCGCGGGTACGCCGTACTCCAGGACGCCAACGGCCACGTCGTCACCTCCGTCCACGCCGTCGCCGCCGAGGCCCCGCTCTCCGTGCGCGTCGCCGACGGCCGCATCCACGTCACCGCCACCACGACCGAGCCGATCGTCGCATCGACCGAGGAGACCCATGAC
Organism: Nocardioides sp. LHD-245; assembly: GCF_030929495.1. Lineage (GTDB taxonomy): Bacteria > Actinomycetota > Actinomycetes > Propionibacteriales > Nocardioidaceae > Nocardioides. The sequence continues at coordinate 224,908 of NZ_JAVFWN010000002.1, forward strand.
TGACGAGACGACGGAGTCCCCCGAGCTGTCCTACGAGGACGCCCGTGCCGAGCTGGTCGAGGTGGTCCGTCAGCTCGAGGCCGGCGGCACGTCCCTGGAGGAGTCGCTCGCGCTCTGGGAGCGCGGTGAGGCGCTGGCCACCACCTGCCAGGGCTGGCTCGACGGCGCCCGGGCCCGGCTCGAATCCGTGCTGGACGAGGGCGACGACGAGGACTGAGCTTCCCATGCCATTCCGCATTGGGATTCATATTGGTATGCTGGTGCCGTGAGCACCCAGATCGCCATCCGGCTACCGGACGACATGGTGGCCTTCCTCGATCGCCGGGTGGCCGAGGGCCGGGCCACCAGCCGAGCCGCGATCGTGAGCGCGGCGATCGAACGCGAGATACGTCGTCACGCCGCAGAGCAGGACGCGCAGATCCTCCGCGCACGAGGCGCCAGCGACGAGCTCGACGACCTGGTCGCCTGGAGTGCCCGCGCCGTGACACTCGAGGACTGATCCGGCTTGCGGGAGATCTGCCTCGCCCGTCTCGACAAGACGCGTCCCGTGGTGGTGCTGACGCGCGAAGCCGCGCGGGCTGCCATGACCAAAGTGAGCGTGGCACCGATCACCTCGACCGCCAAGGGCCTGTCCAGCGAGGTCCCCGTCGGTCCGGCCAACGGCCTGGACCAGGAGTGCGTCATCTCCTTGGACAACATCGTCACCATCCCCAGCGATCTCCTCGGCCGCACCGTCGGGTTCCTGCGCGACGACCAGGAGCCCGAGCTCGCCCGAGCACTGGTCCTCACCTTCGACCTGGACCTGCCGCTCCTGGGGTGAGGCGTCCGGGCCGCGCCGAACCTCAGCCGCGCGCCACCTCGTGGTCGAAGAGCCGCATGATGCGCCGCCGACGTCGAGCAACCAGCACGGCGGCAACCACGAGCACCACGGCGCAGATCACGGAGCCCACCGCGCCCACCGCCGATCCGTCGACGAGCAGGGCCACATTGACGTAGCCCATCGCGACGAGCACCGGCAGCACCAGCAGCCACCCCGCGCTGCCGACGCCCCGCCGGACCGCGTCGCGCGCCACGCTCTCGGCGGGCTCGTCGTCGGGATAGCGCACGTCGCCGGTGCCGACGCGTCTCTGCCGCCAGGCGAAACGGCCGGCGACCCGGCTCCTCTCCAGCCGGGTGAGCGCGGCCATCACCTCGGGTACGACGGCGGTGGGGGCGCCCCTCCGCGCTGCCTCCGCCGGCGGCGGCGCGCCTTCGGGGAGGGGGCGGATCTCCCGCGGGGCCGCAGCTGACGATGCCGGGGCGAACCCAGGTCTGAAGAACCATCGGTCCAGCGAGTCCGGATAGCGCGCCACGTAGTAGCCACTGACCTGGCGGGCGCGCAGCGCCCACAGGACACCCACCACCACCGCCGCGTCAACAGTCCCGGGCCCGACGTCGATCTCGTACCTGGCAGCCGGCTCCCACCACACTCCGGCCAGCGCCACGAAGATCATGACGCTCACCAGCAGCCCGAACAGTCCGAGTCCGAGGAAGACCAGACCGTAGATCGCCGCTTGGCGGGCGACCGATGCCGGCGCCTCGTCGTCCGGGTAGTTGCGCTTACCCCGGCCGACCTGGTTGAGCCGCATCGTGTAGCAGCGGACGGCATAGGACCGCTCCCAGGCCGTGAGACGCTGGAACAGCTCGGGGTCGAAGGTCCGGGGATCGCCGTCGCTGACCGCCATCCACATCACCAGAACTTCAGCTTCTTGACGGCGGACCTGACGCCAGCACCGCCCCACGACCCCAGGACGACGACGTGCCGGAGATCACATCGAGCGCCCGACGGTACTGGCCTCCGCGCGCGTCAGCAACCTTCTGCAAAAAGGTGGCGGGTCGGGCACACGGTCGAGGAGCGGTCCCGCTCTCAGCCGACGGGCGTGGTGACGAGCGCGTCGACCAGCGCTCGCAGGTCCTTCGCGGGCGCGGAGCCGAAGACCAGGACGGTCTCGTCGCCGACCTCCGCGACGTACGCCGCGTCGCCACCGGAGTCGGAGTAGCCCTCCCACTCCCGCGCCACGGGTGCAGGCACGTCGGACGGGACGGCGTAGTCGTCGGCCGGCTCGACGTTCTCGTCGACCCACTGGGACAGCAGCGCGGTGGCCGAGGCGTCCTCCTGACGCACGGCGGCGAACTTCCCGTCGTCGGTCAGCATCCGGACCATGAACACCGGGTCGTCGCCCGGCGTGACGTCGACGCCGGTGGCGATCCAGCCCTTCGGGAGGGTGGCCGGGTAGATCGGGGTCAGGCCGGCCTGCTGGGCGGACTGGACGGTCTCGACGTAGTCGACCGCCTCGGGCTCGATCTCGAAGTCGGAGCGGAAGGCGCCCATGAAGTAGAGCATGCCCACGATGGCCACGACGGTGACGACGAGCGAGGTCACGAGTCCCACCACCGACCGCTGATAGCGACCCGGGCTGCCCGACGGCTGTGCCTGCTGCGTGCTCATCTCGCGACCATTCTCCCAGCCGACCGGGAGCGGGTACGGCACACCCCCCAACTCCACGCATCTGCGTCGAATACTTGATGAATCGGTCGCAGATGCGCCAAAGTGACGTCATGACCGAGTACCGCGTCGCAGAGGCCGCCGAGCTGCTCGGCGTCTCGACGGACACCGTCCGCCGGTGGATCGAGGCGGGGCGGGTGGCCAGCACCACCGTCGACGGCCGCACCGTCGTCCCCGGCCCCGACCTCGCCGCGCTCGCGGCCTCCCTGGTCGACGAGGCCGACCGCGAGCGGACCCGCGCCGGCGCCGTCAGCGCCCGGAACCGGATGACCGGGATCGTCACCCGGGTCCTCGCCGACACGGTGATGGCCCAGGTCGAGATGGTGTGCGGCCCCTACCGGGTGGTCTCCCTGATGAGCGCGGAGGCGGCGCACGAGCTGGGCCTGCAGCCCGGCGTACGCGCGATCGCGTCGGTCAAGTCCACCACGGTCGTCGTCGAGCGACCCGTCCCGAGGAAGTCCTGAGGCCCGCCCCCGTGGAGAAGACCAAGAAGACCTGGCTCCGGCCGCGACGGCTCCTGAGCGTGACCAGCGCCGCCGTCCTGCTGGCCCTCCCGCTCACCGCCTGCGGCGACGACGGCGACAGCGGGGATGGCGGCGCGCAGACGCTGACCGTCTTTGCGGCCGCGTCGCTCACGAAGACCTTCGAGGAGCTCGAGAAGGAGTTCGAGGACGCTCACGACGGCGTCGACGTGAAGCTGTCCTTCGGCGGCTCCTCCGACCTCGTCGCGCAGATCGCCGAGGGCGCAGAGGCAGACGTGTTCGCGTCCGCCGACACCGCCAACATGGACAAGCTGGTCGCCGGTGGCCTGGCCGCCGGTGACCCGTCGGAGTTCGCGACCAACACCTTGATGATCGCCGTCCCGCCGGGCAACCCGGCGGGGATCGCGTCCCTCGCCGACCTGGCGGGGAAGGACGTCGATCTAGTGCTCTGCCAGCCCGAGGTCCCCTGCGGCAGCGCGGCGCTCAAGGTCGCCGACGCCGCCGGCCTGACGTTCTCCCCCGTCAGCGAGGAGGAGTCCGTCTCCGGCGTACTGACGAAGGTCGAGGACGGCGAGGCCGACGCCGGCCTGGTCTACGTGACCGACGTGAGCGGGGCGGGTGACAGGGTCGAGGGCATCGAGTTCCCCGAGTCGGGCGAGATCGTCAACCACTACCCGATCGTCGCCGTCGAGGAGTCGGCGCACCCCGATCTCGCCCAGGCGTGGATCGACCTCGTCCTCGGCGAGGGTCAGGCCGTCCTGGCCGCGGCCGGCTTCGGCGCACCGGAAGCCGAGTGACCGCTGCATGACCCGCTCCCGGCACGTCGGCCTGCCGCGCTGGCTCTTCGCCCCCGCGTTGCTGGCCGCCGTGTTCGTGGTGCTCCCGGTGGCCTCGATGACCACCCGGATCGACTGGGGCGACTTCCCCGGCCTGGTCACCTCGCAGGCCGCCCGGTCCGCGCTGCTCCTGAGCCTGAAGACCTCCTCGGCGAGCACCGTCCTGTGCCTGCTGCTCGGGATCCCGCTGGCGACGGTGCTGGCCCGCAGCGAGGCGCGCTGGCTCGGCGTCCTGCGCTCACTCGTGCTGCTCCCCCTCGTGCTGCCGCCCGTCGTCGGCGGCATCGCGCTGCTCTCCGCCTTCGGCAGGCAGGGCCTGCTCGGCGAGCACCTCGACACACTCGGCATCCGGATCGCGTTCTCCTCGATCGCTGTCGTCCTCGCCCAGACGTTCGTCTCCCTGCCGTTCCTGGTCGTCAGCCTGGAGGGGGCGCTGCGCACCGCCGGCGAGCGGTACGACGTCGTCGCGGCCTCCCTCGGCGCGCGGCCCACGACGGTCCTGCGCCGGGTCACCCTGCCGCTCGTCCTCCCCGGGCTGGCCTCGGGCGCCGTGCTCGCGTTCGCCAGGTCGCTGGGCGAGTTCGGCGCCACCATCACCTTCGCCGGGAGCCTCGAGGGCACCACCCGGACCCTCCCCCTGCTGATCTACAACCTCCGGGTCACCGACGCCGACGCGGCGGTCGCCATGTCCCTCGTCCTGGTCGTGGTCGCCGTGCTCGTCATCGGCCTGGTCCGCCCGCGGGGCTCCCTGTGAGCGCCCTGGTCGAGGTGGTCGTCGCCGAGCGCGGCGTCGACGTCGCCTTCGAGGTCGCCGACGGTGAGACCGTCGCGCTGCTCGGCCCGAACGGCGCCGGCAAGTCGACCACGCTCGCCGTGCTCGGTGGACTGTTGCGGCCCGACACCGGGCGGGTCCTGCTCGACGACGAGGTGCTGACGAGCTTCGGGCGCACCGGCCCCGTCCGCTGGGTCGCGCCGCACGCCCGGCGTACCGCGCTGCTGGCGCAGGACCCGCTCCTCTTCCCGCACCTCACCGTGCTGGAGAACGTCGCCTTCGGCCCGCGCAGCACCGGCGCCGGGCGCCGAGCTGCCCGCGCGGCGGCCGAGCACTGGCTGGCCGAGGTCGACGCCGCCGAGCTCGCCGGGCGCCGGCCCGCCCAGCTCTCGGGTGGCCAGGCCCAGCGGGTGGCGGTCGCCCGCGCCCTGGCCGCCGAGCCGCGGCTGCTGCTCCTCGACGAGCCGATGGCGGCGCTCGACGTGGCCGTGGCACCCGCCCTGCGCACCCTGTTCCGCCGGGTGCTCGCGGACCGGACGACCGTGATCGTCACCCACCACGTGCTCGACGCCCTCCTCCTGGCCGACCGCGTCGTCGTACTCGACGGCGGCCGGGTGGTCGAGCAGGGCGCCACCAGCGAGGTGCTGTCCCGCCCGCGCAGCGCCTTCGCGGCGCGGTTCGCGGGCCTCAACCTGGTCGCGGGCGACGCCACCCCCGACGGCGTACGACGCCCGGACGGTCTCGTCCTGCACGGCACGCCGGGCGCCCCGCCCCCGCGCGAGGGTGCCGCCGGGGTGGCGGTCTTCCGCCCGTCGGCCGTGGCCGTCCACCGCGAGCCGCCCGGGGGGAGCCCACGCAACGCCCTGCCTGTCGTCGTCACCGAGCTCGAGCCGCTCGGCGACCTGGTCCGGGTCCGCGCCGGCGACCTCGCCGCCGACGTGACCGTGGCATCGGTCGCCGAGCTCGGGCTGGCACCGGGCGCCGAGGTCACCTTCGTGGTCAAGGCGACCGAGGTGGATGTCTACGCACGGTAGGGAATCTCGGGGTGGACCGCGCGGAACGATAAGGTTCGCCTCATGAACGAAGCCCTCATCGTGGAGCCGCCCGCCCCCGACCGCAACCTCGCCCTGGAGCTGGTGCGCGTCACCGAGGCGGCCGCGATGGCGGCCGGGCGCTGGGTCGGGCGCGGCGACAAGAACGGCGCCGACGGCGTGGCCGTGCAGGCGATGCGGGTGATGATCTCGTCGGTCAGCATGAACGGCACCGTCGTCATCGGCGAGGGCGAGAAGGACAACGCCCCGATGCTCTACAACGGCGAGAGCGTCGGCGACGGCACCGGCCCCGAGTGCGATGTCGCGGTCGACCCGATCGACGGCACCACCCTGACCGCCAAGGGCATGGCCAACGCGGTCGCCGTGCTCGCCGTCGCCCCGCGCGGCACCATGTACGACCCGTCCGCGGTGTTCTACATGGAGAAGCTCGTCACCGGTCCCGAGGCCGCCGAGGTCGTCGACATCCGCTACCCCGTCGCCGAGAACATCCACCAGGTCGCCAAGTCCAAGGGCTCCAACCCGTCCGACGTCACCGTCGTCCTCCTCGACCGGCCGCGGCACGCGACCCTGGTCGAGGAGATCCGGGCGACCGGCGCCCGGATCAAGTTCATCACCGACGGCGACGTCGCGGGCGCGATCATGGCGGCCCGCGCCGACACCGGCATCGACCTGCTGATGGGCATCGGCGGCACCCCCGAGGGCATCATCGCCGCCTGCGCGATGAAGGCCATGGGCGGCACCATCCAGGGCCGACTGTGGCCCGCCGACGACGAGGAGCGCCAGCGCGCCATCGACGCCGGTCACGACCTCGACCCCGACCACATCCTCACCACCGACACCCTGGTCACCGGCGACGACTGCTTCTTCGTCGCCACCGGCATCACCGACGGCGAGCTGGTCCGCGGCGTCCGCTACCGCGCCGGCGGCGCCGTCACCCAGTCGCTGGTGATGCGCTCGCGCAGCGGCACGATCCGCACCATCACCTCCGAGCACCAGCTCTCGAAGCTCCGCGGCTTCAGCAGCATCGACTTCGACTGACCCGTGCGACGGGTCGGCTCGTCAGGGGATTCAATCTGCGACGGTTCGGCGCGCCGGGGGATTCAATCTGCGACGGTTCGGCGCGTCAGGGGATTCAACCTGCGACGGGTCGCGCATCGCGGACCAGCTCCAGCAGGCGCGCCACGTCGGTGACGGCGTCGGCCACCGGGTCCTCGTCGCCGGTGGCCGCGCCGTAGAGCAGCGCCGCGTCGAGCATCCGCACGACCAGGTCGAAGTGCCGGCTCGCCGCGACCTCCGCCCAGCCGCACCGCTCCAGGGCCTCGCGTAGCGCGTCCAGCAGGGCGGGCCGGGAGGCGGCCATGATCGGGCGCAGGTCGGGATCCGCCGTGGCCGCGAGCATCGGCTGCAGCCGGCGGGTGACCACGGCGCCGTCGAGCGCGGGCGCGTAGAGCACCTCGAGGAGCAGCGCCGCGGTGGCGCTCGCCGAGCGGCGGCGCCGCGGCAGTGACCGGGCGCGCTCGGCGGCGCCGGCGGAGCGGACCCGTTCGGCGGCGGCGACCGCGGCGGCGTACAGCTCCTGACGGGTCGGGAAGTAGTAGCCGGCCGATCCGGCCGGAACCCCGGCTGCGGCGGCGACCCGGCGGTGGGTCACGGCGTCCGGCCCCTCCTCGATGAGCAGGCGGGCGGCGGCGTCGACCATCGCCTGCTGGCGCTGCGCGCTGCGCGCGCGGGCCTTCGGGCGGGGTGCGGTAGCCACGGCGCCACCCTACGGGCGGCCCTCCAGCCGGAATAACTAAACGCGCGTATATGTTCAGTTGAGCGAGGGCCGAGATCCGGCCCCACGGTTCGACTCGAGGTGCAGCACGATGAACACCCTGGTGGCCCAGGAGGGCCTGAAGATCGACTGGGCGAACATGCCCACGTACAACACGATCATGGCGGTCGCCGTCGGCGCCGCGCTGATCGGACTGGTGATGCTGGGCCGCCAGCTCCTCACCTCCCCGCAGGAGGTCGAGGCCGACGGCTGGGCGCTCACCTTCGGCGTCCTCGGCGGCATCCTGACCGCGACCGGTCTGCACATGACGCTGACCTGGCCGCTCGCCGCCGGCGGATTCCCCTTCGACAACATCATCTTCGGTGAGACCAGCCTCGGGTTCGGCGTCCTGCTGGTCGGTGCGGCGCTCTACCTCTGGAAGCGCGGCACCGACGCGCTGGCCTCCAGCAAGCCCGTCGAGAAGCTGGCGCGCGTCGCCCAGCCGATCACCGTCTTCGTCGGCGGCCTGGGCCTCAGCCTGCTGGCGATCGCGGTGGCCGGCATCAAGTACCAGCTGTTCGCCGCTCCCCCGCAGGAGCCCATCTCGGGCGAGTTCGCGGACTACCCGCTGGTCGAGGCGATCTTCATGTCGGTCCTGATCGGCATCGTCGGCCTCGGCGCCCTCGCCTTCGCCGTCCTGGTGAACCGGATCCGCTCGACCGGCACCACTGGCGCCTGGGCCCGCGTCACCGGCTGGCTGTGGGCTCTCTCCGGCGCCCTGTTCCTGCTGTTCGGCGCGATGAACTTCTTCACCCACATCGGGCTCATCGTCAACACGATGTGAGCCGGTCCACCGTCGTACCGGACGACACGGTCGCGATTCAGGCCGAATCGCGACCGAATTGTCCGGTACGACGCGCGTCGGGGACCAGGAGCGCGGCCGCCACGACATCGATCACCCGCGGGTCCAGGGCCATGCCGATGTGCGACGCCCGGACCTCGACGGCGACACCGGCGGGATCGATGCAGGCCCGCCAGTCGACGATCCCGTCGCGGCGCGAGTAGATGTTGGTCATCGCCACGTCGGCACGCAGCGGCTCCTGCGACTCGGTGAAGCTCAGGTGCGCGCACTCCCCCGCGACGCAGTCCTCGCTCAGCAGACCGGGGACCCCGACGTCGGAGAGCCGGTTGAGCAGTCGCACCCCGCGGGTCAGCAGGGCGTGATGGGCCGCCGGCGCCCGCATCGGGCTGCCCAGGGTGACGATGCCCGACACCAGGTCGGGTCGTCGGGCGGCGAGACCGCGGGCGATCATCCCGCCGAGGCTGTGACCGACGATCAGGACCCGGGCGTCGCGCCGCTCGGCGATCCGCTCCAGACGGGTCTCGAGGGCCAGCGCCGAGCCGAGGGTGCAGCCGATGTTGGCGTGGATCTGTGAGCGATAGGTGCGGAACCCGCGGCCGCGCAGGTCCCGGGCCATGGCGGTGAGGGTCCAGTCGCCGGCCAGGAAGCCCGGGATCAGCAGGACGGGCTCGGCGAGCCGCTCGGCCGAACGCACCGCGACCGGGGTACGACGCCGCGCGCGTCGGGTCACGCCACTGCGGGCCGCGAGCCGGCCGGCCTCGGTCACGACACTGCCCTCGCGCAGCAGCGCGGCCAGCGCCGGGCGGCCGTAGCCGTCCGGCAGGAGCCAGGGTGCCAAGGTGTTGCTCACGTCACAGACCGTACCCAGTTGAAAGGACAACTACCCGCATTTCGGCACACTGGGGGCATGACCGTCTCGGACGAGCTGCTGGCCCCCGTGTCCCCCGGCGTCGAGCTGTGCTACCAGACCTTCGGCGACCCCGCCGGCGAGCCGCTGCTGCTGGTGATGGGGCTGGGCGGACCGATGACCTGGTGGCCGCGGGAGCTGTGTGAGGGACTGGCGGAGGCCGGCTTCCACGTCGTGCGCTACGACAACCGCGACACCGGCCGCTCGACCCGGATGAGTGGACGGGTGACCACGGGACGGCTGGCCCGGGCCTTCGTCGGCGCGCCCGGCCCGGCGCCGTACTCCATCGGAGACCTGGCGGGCGACGCCTTCGGCCTGCTCGACCATCTCGGCCTCGACTCCGCCCATGTCGTGGGTATCTCGATGGGCGGCATGGTCGCGCAGACGATGGCGCTCGAGGCTCCAGGCCGGGTGCGCAGCCTGACCAGCATGATGTCGACCACCGGACGGCGCGGCGTCGGCTGGCAGAGCCCCGCACTGCTGCCCACCCTGGTCACCCCGCGCGGCCCGGGCCGGGAGGCCTACATCCGCCGTGCGCTGGTCGTGTGGCGGATCATCGGCTCCCCCGGCTTCCCGCTGGACGAGGCCGAGCTGCGTCGCCGCGCCGGCGAGACCTGGGACCGCGGCATCGACGAGGCCGGCGTCCTGCGGCAGATGATGGCCGTGCTCACCCAGCCCGACCGCACCCGCCGCCTGGCGGACCTGCGGGTGCCGACCCTGGTCATGCACGGACTGGCGGACAAGATGGTCCACGTGTCCGGCGGACGAGCGAGCGCCACGGCGATCCACGGCGCCGAGCTGGTCGTGATCCCGGGGTGGGGCCACGACCTGCCGGCCGCGCTGTTCCCGACCTTCACCCGCGGCATCCGGCGCACGGCGGACCGGGCGCGCCGGCCGGCCTGACCATCGCGGTCAGGCGCTCACCCCGGCGCCCGCCCCCTCCCGTCCGGGCAGCCGTCCTGCGCGGGTGTGGTCGACGGTGAGGTTCTCTCCCGACGCCGGGTCGAAGAGGTGGATCCGGCGACCGTCGACCCAGATCTCGGCGTCCTGTCCCTCCGCGATCCGGCTGGCGCCGTCGAGCGAGACGACGAGCTGGGTGCGCATCGCCTCGCCGTCGAGGTCCTTCTCCAGCTGGTGCAGCTGCTGCTTCACCTCGTCGGGCGCCTCGAACGGGATGTAGGCGTAGGTCTCGTTGCCCAGCCACTCGACGGCATCCACCTTCGCGGAGAAGGTCGACCCGGTGCGGCCCTCGGCGGCGGCCAGGGAGGCGTCCTCGAAGTGCTCGGGCCGGATGCCGGCGATGAGCAGGCCGCGCCCGGCGGACCGCTCGGCCTTCTCGGCCGGGATGTCGACGCTGCCGAACGGCAGCTGCACCCGGTTGCCCTCGACGGTGGCCGGCAGGAAGTTCATCGGTGGTGAGCCGATGAAGCCGGCGACGAACAGGTTGCCGGGGTTCTCGTAGAGCTCGCGCGGCGTCGCGAGCTGCTGGAGGAGTCCGCGCTTGAGGACGGCGACCCGGTCACCGAGGGTCATCGCCTCGGTCTGGTCGTGGGTCACGTAGACGGTGGTGATGCCGAGCCGCTTCTGCAGCCGGGCGATCTCGGTGCGCATCTGGCCGCGCAGCTTGGCGTCGAGGTTGGACAGCGGCTCGTCGAAGAGGAACGCGTCGGCCTGCCGGACGATCGCCCGGCCCATGGCGACCCGCTGCCGCTGGCCGCCGGAGAGGTTGCCGGGCTTGCGCTCGAGGTGCTCGTCGAGCTCCAGGGTGGCCGAGGCCTCCCGCACCAGTCGGTCGACCTCGCTGTCCGGCTTCTTGGCCAGCCGGAGCGGGAAGGCGATGTTCTCGTAGACCGTCAGGTGCGGGTAGAGCGCATAGTTCTGGAACACCATGGCGAGGTTGCGCTCGCGCGGCGCGAGGTCGTTGACCCGCTTGTCCCCGATCATCATGTCGCCCGAGGTGATGTCCTCCAGGCCCACGATCATCCGCAGCAGGGTGGACTTCCCGCAGCCGGAGGGGCCGACGAGGATCATGAACTCCCCGTCGGCGACGTCGATCGAGACGTCGTTGACGGCCGGGAAGCCGTCGCCGTACTGCTTGACGATGTTCTTCATCGTGATGGCAGCCATCAGTGGTTCACCCCTTCACGGCGCCGGAGGTCAGGCCGGCGACGATCTTGCGCTGGAAGATCAGGACGATGACGACGATCGGGATGGTCGCGATGACCGCTCCCGCGGCGAGCAGCGAGGCCGGCCGGTTGAACGGGTCGGAGCCGACGAAGAACGACAGGGACGCCGGGATCGGGCGGGCGTTCTCGGTCGAGGTGAGCGAGATACCGAACACGAAGTCGTTCCAGGCGAAGAAGAAGGTCAGGATCGCGGCGGTGAAGACGCCCGGCGCCGCCAGCGGCACGATCACCTTGCGGAAGGCCTGCCACGACGTCGCGCCGTCGACCTGCGCGGCCTGCTCCATCTCCCACGGGATCTCCCGGAAGAACGCCGACAGCGTCCAGATGGCCAGCGGCAGGGTGAACGACATGTACGGGATGATCAGGCCCGGCCAGGTGTCGTAGAGCCCGATCGCCCGCCACATGTCGAACAGCGGGCCCACCAGCGAGACCACCGGGAACATCGCGATCGCCAGGGCGATGGTGAGCACGGCCTTCTTGCCGCGGAACTCCAGCCGGGCGATCGCGTACGCCGCCAGCGTGGCCACGACGACCGAGAGCAGGGTCGCGATCAGACTGATGCCGATCGAGTTGAAGATCGCGCGGCGGAACTGCTCGTTGTCCCACACCGCCTGGTAGTTGTCCCATCCCGCGCCACCCCCGTCGGAGGGGAAGAAGCCCGGGCTGCCGTTGGTGATCGCGGTCTCGGACTTGAAGGACAGCGAGATGATCCAGGCCACGGGCAGCAGGCACCAGATCATGATCAGGACGCAGCCGACGATGATGCCGACCCGGTTGCGGAGCTGGTTCTTCATCTCATCACTCCTGCCGTGCCTGCGCCAGGTCGACGCGGAAGACCTTGACGATCGCGAACGCCACCACCAGGACCGAGAGGAACAGCAGCACCGAGAGCGCTGAGCCCATGCCGAGCTGGAACTGCTCGATGGTCTGGCGGTAGGTCAGGAAGCTGATCGACTCGGTCTTCACCGCGCCGGCGGTCATCACGAAGATGTTGTCGAAGATCCGGTAGGCGTCGAGGGCCCGGAACAGGACGGCGACCATGATCGCCGCCCGCATGTTCGGCAGGATCACCTTGGTCAGCCGCTGCGTCCAGGTGGCGCCGTCGACCTTCGCCGCCTCGATCATGTCCTCGCTGACCTGCGCCAGCCCGGCGAGCAGCAGCAGCGACATGAACGGGGTGGTCTTCCAGATCTCCGAGACCATGATCGCGATCACCGCGGAGCCGGTCTCGCCGAACCAGTTGAAGTCGTCGCCGACGAAGGGCAGCCACCCGTTGACGAAGCCGTTCTGGAAGGAGAACGCGAACTGCCACGCGAAGCCCGAGACCACGGTGATGATGCCGTACGGGATCAGGATCGAGGTCCGGATGATGCCGCGGGCGAAGATCACCCGGTGCATGACCATGGCGAACGCGAAGCCGATCACCAGCTCGACGGCCACGGTCACCACCATGTAGAGAACGGTGATCGCGGTGGTCTGCCAGAACAGCGGGTCGGTCAGGGCGGTGAGGTAGTTGCTGACTCCGACGAAGTTGCGGTCGTCGGGGGCGGTGAGGGCGTAGTCGAAGGTGGACAGGTAGAGCGCCCGCAGCATCGGGAACGCCGTCACCAGCAGCATCAGCACGATCGCGGGCGCGACCAGCTTCTGGCCCAGGCGGGTCTCCGCCCGGGAGCGGTCGCTGACTGCGGCCTTGGCGGGCTTGCCCTTGACGGGTGCGGTCACGGTGCTCACAGCAGCGACTTCCCTTCCAGCACGTCCTTCAGGTAGGTCGCCGACTCCTCCGGCGTCTTCGCCGGGTCGACCGAGTTCGGCGAGTGCCACTGCGCCTGGATGGCGCCCGAGATCATCGCGTAGAAGGCGCTCTTGGGCCGGGGGCCACCCTCGTCGACGCTGGTGCGGAACAGCTCGATGAGGTCGGCCGGGTAGTCACCGCTGGCGACCACCTTGTCGTAGGCCGCGTTGGTCGAGGGCATCAGGCCGTTGTCGAGCGCCAGGTCCACCTGCGCCTGCTCCGAGGTGATGCAGCGGGCCGCCTCCATCGCGAAGTCGGGGTGCTCGCTGTAGGCACCGACGCCGATGTCGATCCCGCCGATCGGCGGCTTCGACTCCTCGCCCTCGACCGTCGCGGGGTAGCGGGCCCACCCGAGGTCGGCGAACTGCTGCTCGGTGACGTCTCCCCCGACCAGGCCCTCGTAGTTCTTGTAGACGAACGTCCAGTTGACCATGAACTCCCCGGCGCCGTCGGCCGGGAACATCTGCCCGAGGCTGGTGCCCTCGTTGGAGACCGTCAGGTCCGGCTGGGCCGCCTTCGAGTCGGCGAGCTCCTTGATGACCTCGGCGGCCTTGCGACCCGCGTCGGAGTCGATGTCGACCTTCGCGTCCCGCCCGGCCTCGGTGTCGGAGACGATGTCGCCGCCGGCGCCCTGGACCAGGGCGTTGATCCACACGACGTAGGCCTCGTACTTGTTGGCCTGGACGCCGACCGTGCCGCCGTTGTCGGCCGCGGCCTGGATCACCTGGTCCCAGGTGACCGGCTGGGTCATGTCGAGGCCGGCCGCCTGCGCGAGCGACTTGCGGTACCAGAGCACCTGGGTGTTGGCCCACAGCGGGATCGCGTAGACCTTGTCGTCCCAGGTGACGGTCTCGGCGGCGCCGGAGAGGTAGTCGCCCTCGCCCTCGACGCTGCCGGTGATCGCGTCGGCGAGGTCGCCGGTCACCTCCTGCAGCCAGCCCGCGTTGGCGAACTCCGCCACGAAGACGGGGTCGAGGTTCATCAGGTCGGTCGAGGAGTCCTCCGCCGCCAGGCGCCGGGCGAGCTGGGTGCGCTGGTCCGTGGCGCCGTTGGGGAGCAGCTGCACCTCGAGGTCGTAGTCGCCCGTGCTGCACTCCTTGGCGTACTTCTCGAAGGTGTCGACCCCGTCGGGGTTGACGTACCAGTTGAGCACCGGCTTCCCGGACCCACCGCAGGCGGCGAGGCTCCCGGCCGCGAGCGCCCCGACGACCGCGAGCGCGGCGCGTCGACGCCGGGATCCCCGTCCGAACGGACGGATCGTCGATCTCATCGCCTCGATCACCCCTCCCAGAGTGTGGCGTGTGTCACCCAGTCCTACCCCCAGTCGGAGCCTTTGTCCACGACCCCGTGCCGGACAGGTGCCCGTGACGTGCCGGTTCAGACGTCGTAGGTTTCCGGCATGGCGCTGCATGTCGTCGCCGCTCGCACCGACCCGGCCCTGTTCCGGCTGCCCTGGTCGCGCCCGCTGGCGGAATGGGAGGACTGGTACGTCGTGCCGCTCCCCCTCGGCCTGTCCCGGCACGTCGTGCGGGTGGTCCAGGTGAACCGGCAGTTCCTCGCGGCGAAGGAGACCGAGGAGGCGATCGCGCTGCGGGAGTACGACCTCCTGCGCGACCTCCAGCGCCTCGACCAGCCGGCCGTCGTACCCCGGGGCGTGGTGACGGGTCGGACCACCGCGGACGGCGAGCGGCTGCCCGCGGCCCTGCTCACCGAGCACCTGCACTACTCGCTCCCGTATCGCACCGTCTTCCAGCACGGGCTGCGGTCCGACCAGGTCCCGGCGCTGGTCGACGCGCTCGTCGTTCTCCTCGTGCGGCTGCACCTCGCGGGCTTCTTCTGGGGCGACGTCTCACTCTCGAACGCGCTCTTCCGCCGCAGCGCCGGGGGTTTCGCGGCCTTCCTCGTCGACGCCGAGACCGGTGAGCTGCGGTCGTCGGTGTCCGACGCGATGCGTGAGCAGGACGTGACGGTGGGGGTCGAGAACATCTTCGCCGAGCTGATGGACCTCCAGGCCAGCGGCGACACGGACATCGAGGTCGACGCGTTCGCGATCGTCGACCAGCTCGCGGAGCGCTACCACGCGCTGTGGGACGAGCTGACCGCCGTGGAGGAGTTCGGCGCCGACGAGTGGTACCGCGTCGAGCAGCGGATCGCGCGTCTCAACGACCTCGGCTTCGATGTCGACGAGCTGGACGTCCAGACGGACTCGGACCGGGTCCGGATCCAGCCCAAGGTCGTCGAGGCCGGCCACCACCGGCGGGAGCTGCGCGAGCTCACCGGGCTGGTCGCCGAGGACAGCCAGGCCCGCAAGCTGCTCAACGACCTGGCGGCCTTCACCGCCCACGGCGGCTACGACGACGAGGACCGCGAGGTGGTCGCCCGACGCTGGCTGACCAGCGTCTACACGCCGATCGTGGACCTGCTGCCGGCCGCGCTGCGTCGCGCCATCTCCGCCCCGGAGTACTTCCACGAGGTGATGGAGCACCGCTGGGCGCTCTCCGCCGAGGCCGGTCACGAGGTCGACATCTTCGACTCCGCGCGCGACTACGTCGCGAACGTGCTGCCCCATCGCCCGCCCGACACCCCGTCCGGGCTGGGCTAGCGGTCAGGGACGCCCGCGCAGGCCGAACGCGGCGACCAGCTCGTCGCGGGTGACCGGTCCGCGCGCCGCGAGCGCCCACAGCAGCAGCCGGGCCTTGACCGGTGACAGCCAGCCGGCACCGACGGCGCCGCGGGCGGTGAGGTCGACCTCCGAGCCCGGATAGCCGTACATCGCCCGCCCCGTGGGGCCCGAACCGGTCCGCGAGGCGAAGACCACCGGGACCTGAGCGGCCGTCCGTCCCACGGCCTCGGCCATCCGCGCCGCCACGTGCCCCGCGCCGAAACCGGCGATGACCACCCCGTCGAGCCGGCTCGCCCCGTCAGCCCGGATCGCGTCGAGCACGGAGCCGTCGTCTCCGAGATAGGTCGCGACCAGCGGGACGCGCGGATCACCGGTCTCCTGGCCCGGGGACATCCGCAGCGGCGGCACCCGCGTGGCGGGCACGCCGTACACGACCTCTGCCTCGACGCAGCGGCCGATCGGCCCGAACACCGGGGAGCGGAAGGCGCCGGTCGACATCGAGTCGGTCTTCGCCACCCAGCGGGCCTGGTGCAGCTCGTCGTCGAAGGCGACGAGCACGCCGCGCTCCCGCGAGACCGGCGCCAGCGCGCAGCGCACGGCGGTGAGCAGGTTGGCCGGGCCGTCCGCGCCGGCGGCCTGCGACGAGCGCATCGCGCCCGTCACGACGAGCGGCTCGGGGCGGTCCCAGAACAGGTCGAGCAGGTAGGCCGACTCCTCCAGGGTGTCGGTGCCCTGCGTGACGACGACGCCCTGCGCACCCGCGTCGACGGCCGCCCGCGCCCAGCCGAGGGTCCGCAGGACCGTCGGCTCGTCGAGCGAGGGACTCGGCAGCCGGGCCAGCGTCTGGGCGCGGACGGTCGCGATCTCCGCCAGGCCCGGCACGGCGGCCGCGAGCCGCTCCGCGGTCAGGGTCGGCACGATCTCGCTGCCGTCGGCCGCGCTGGACGTCGACGCGATGGTGCCGCCGAGGGCGCCGATCGCCACCGTGGGCCTGCTCTCGCCAGCCGTCATGGCGCCATCTTCGCGGATGACGGCCGGATGTCGGCGCCCGGTGGGAGGCTGGCGCCATGTCGCAGGACGAGATCCCCGGCCGGATGGGCGGCTCCGCCGAGCGCCCCGCCCGGTTCTTCGCCGACGCCGAGGAGTTCGGCGCCTGGCTGGCCGCCCATCACGACACCGAGACCGAGCTGTGGATGGGCCTCTACAAGAAGCACGTTCCCGACCGTGGTCTCACCTGGGCGCAGGCGGTCCCCGAGGCGCTGTGCTGGGGCTGGATCGACTCCGTCGCCCAGCGCATCGACGAGGACGCCACCCGCCAGCGCTGGACGCCGCGCCGCCGGACGAGCATCTGGAGCAAGGTCAACATCGACCTCGTCGACAAGCTGCGGGCCGAGGGCCGGATGCAGCCGTCCGGGCTGGCGATCTGGGAGCAGCGGCGCCGCGACGTGGCGCCCTACACGCACGAGGCCGACCCCGCGATGGTGCTGCCACCGGCCTACGCCGCCCAGCTCGTCGCCTCCCCCGCGGCCACCGCCTTCTGGGAGGCCGCCACCAACACCTATCGCCGGATCTGCACCAACTGGGTGATCACCGCCAAGCAGGAGGCGACCCGCGACCGCCGGATGGCCCAGCTGGTCGAGGAGTCCGCCGCCGGCCGGCTCATCCCGAGCCAGCGCTACGGCGAGATCCCGAAGTGGGTGGAGCGGGCGGCCGAGGCGGCGCGGACTGCGGGCTGACGATCGCGGCGAGGACCGCGCCGGCCCGCAGCAACGCCAGCACCCGGTGGGCGATGGCGGCCACCCGGGCGTCCAGTGCCTCGAGCGAGCGCGCGGTGTCGCCGAGCTCGCGGACCGCGCCCAGCGCGTCCCGCACCTCAGGGATCCGATAGCCGGCCGCGCGCAGGGCGACCACGATCCGGGCCTCGCGGACAGCGGCCACGGGATAACGCCGGGCGGTGCCGGAGCGGGTGGCGATCCGCTCCGGAGCGACGAGCCCCTCCTGCTCCCAGAATCGGAGGGTCGAGGCACGCACGCCGAGCGCCTCCGACAACTCGGTGATCGTCATCGTGTCGGCCTCGTCAGCAGGTGCATCAGTGTCGGCCTCGCCGCTCACCGCGATGAGAGCCGCGCGGGCGGCGAGTGCCTGCTCCCGCTCGAGAACGAGCCTGGCGTGAAGCGCGCCGACCAGCGCCGTCGCATCCTCGACACTGAGCGCGCGCAGGTCGCGCAGCACCCGCCGCGCGACGACCGGCCCGACGGCCAGGGCGAGGTCGCGGTAGGCGCCGAGGTCGCGCACGTGGACCGTGGAGAACCGTCGGTATCCGGCCGGCGTCCGCTCGGCCGCCGGAATCACGCCGAGCGCCTCCAGATTGCGCACCTGCTGGGCCGAGTAGCCGCTCGCTCGGGCGATGTCTGCGGTCGAACCCTCCACTAGCACTTCAACTCCACACTCGAACCATGACGACAGCCACCAGTATGGAGCAGATCCTCGACGTGCTCCGTTCCTTGCCGGACGTCCTGGAGCTCGCCCCGACCACCGGGAGTGAGTTCCCCGAGATCGCCTGGGGCGACCACTTCTTCTACGTCGCGCCTGACGGTGAGGTGCCCCGCACCGAGCAGCCGTTCGCGACCATCGTGACCAAGGACTACCCCGACGACGCCACCAGTCGCCTGGACCCACCCGGCCGCTGGCGGCTCAACATCCACGTCGGGAAGGCCCGGTTCGCGGACCTGCTCGGGGACGGGCCGGGAGCCTGGACCGGTGCGGACGATCCCGCCGCCGCCGACACCCTGCTCCCCCACCCCGTCTACCGGGCCCAGGGCTGGGTCGCGATCATCGCTCCCGGACCGGCGACCCTGGTGCCGGCGCTGGTCCTGCTCCGCGAGGCACACGCTGCCGCTCGGCGGCGCCGGGCTCGACGTACGCCGACTCCCCCGGCACCATGACCTGCCCGGCCGGGTCCGGACATGCCTCAACCCCCGCAGGCTCATGCTCCTACGGGGTCCGGGGCGGGGTGGCTACTCGTCGGGTGGCGAGGTGGTCCGGATGGGGTGGGTGCCGCGGTGATCGACCCGGAACCGGTGGCCGGTCGGGCTGGTCCACACATAGGTCGCTGGTGCCGGGGTGTCGTAGCGCCAGGTCGAGTGGGTCTTCGCGCGATGGTGCCGCCGGCATAGCGCGACCTCGTTGCACGGACACGTCGGCCCGCCCTCGCCGTAGGGGCGGGCATGGTCGACGTCGCAACGGGTGGCCGGGCGGGTGCAGTGCGGGAACCGACAGGTCTGGTCCCGCAAGATCACCCGGGCGCGGTGCCGGTCGGGGATCTCATAGGAGCCGACGGGGACATGGTCGGCCAGATCGATCACCGGCCGCACGATCACGGTCGTGTCCTTGGTCCGCAGCCACTCACGGATCTGCGCCGAGGAGATCGGGCAGCGGCCCTCCTCCCACCGGCCGACGGGGTTCCCGAACGGGTTGTCCCCGGTGATCGTGGTGCCGGTGATGGTGGTGTCGGTGACGTGCACGTTCAGCACGACCTTGCGGCCCGGGCTGGTGGCGACCTCTCCGGTGTCGGGGTCGGGGATCAACAGATCCAGGGCGAGGTCGTCGCGGGCCAGCTCGGCAGCAGCCTTCGACCGTCGCACATCCAGAGCACTGTCGTCACCCAGCCTGCCCAGGACCTCGGCTCGGCGGGCGACCGCGAGGTCGAGGTCGTGACCGTCGGCGGCATCCAGGAGCCCGTCGAGGTGGACCAGACCGTGCTCATCGACGGCGCCGACATCGAACCGGCGCTGGTCGGCGGCCCTCTGTCGCTCGGCCTCGGCGCGTTCGGGGTCGAACCGGAGCACCGCCTCGGCAACGAGTCGCTCGAGCTGGGCCCACCCGACCCCCGAGGCATCCCAGAGCTGCCGGTCCACGAACCCCGCCGCCTCAGCCGACAGACTCCGGGTGAGGTCGGCGATCCGCTCGGCCCGCCACGGCGCCAACCGACCCGCGGTGACGGCGGCGTAGACGTTCGGGAGCCGCCACGCGCACTCGATGACCCGCCCGACATACGCCTTCCCACCATCCGGAGACCGGCCCAGCACCGCGACCAGCTCCATCAACCCGAACTCCGACACCAACGGCGCACCCGGCCCGGCGATCGGGACCCCGGTATCGAGATAGCCCTCGGTGATCGTCGCGACCCCCTCAGGACCGGCGATCACGTGGTCGCTCGCCCACTCGACGATGCCGGCCCACTCCTCCACGAGGAGCCGGTCGCGGGCCTCGATCCCAGCACCCAGCCGCGACAGCAGCGAGGCTGTCGAACGGGGTCGGGTTCCGAGATCCATGACCGGATCCTCCCACCCACCCACGACACCTCAAAGCGTCGCAAACCCGCCTGTGGACAAGAGAAACCCCGATCCGGGGGTGCGGACAATCGACGTCACGTTCAGCGACACAAGCGCCCCAACCGCCCAACCCGCGAACCGCAACCCGACCGCCGAACCCAGCCACCTCCCCACCGTCCTCGTCGCTGCTTTCGGAACGCAACCGGCTACGCAGCCGCAGCTTTCGGACAACTACGGCACCCTCACCCCGCTGACGGCTCGACATACACCGACGCCCCCAGCTCGAGGAACTCCGCCGACTTCTCCTTCATCCCCACGACGGCGTCCTCCGGCGAGAGCTCGGAGCCGAACCGCTCGCGGACGTCCTGGCTGATCCGCATCGAGCAGAACTTCGGCC
Source organism: Nocardioides sp. LHD-245 (assembly GCF_030929495.1). Lineage (GTDB taxonomy): Bacteria > Actinomycetota > Actinomycetes > Propionibacteriales > Nocardioidaceae > Nocardioides. The sequence continues at coordinate 245,449 of NZ_JAVFWN010000002.1, forward strand.
CGCACATCGAGCAGAAGTGCGCGGTCTTGGCGTTCTCGGCCGGGAGCGTCTCGTCGTGGAAGGACTCGGCGGTCACCGGGTCGAGGGACAGCGCGAACTGGTCGTGCCAGCGGAACTCGAAGCGGGCCTTCGACAGCGCGTCGTCCCAGTCCCGGGCGCCGGGATGGCCCTTGGCCACGTCGGCGGCGTGCGCGGCGAGCTTGTAGGTGATGACGCCGGTCTTGACGTCGTCGCGGTTGGGCAGGCCGAGGTGCTCCTTGGGCGTGACGTAGCAGAGCATCGCGGTGCCGTGCATGGCGATGGTGGCGGCACCGATGGCCGAGGTGATGTGGTCGTAGCCGGGCGCGATGTCGGTGGCGAGCGGGCCGAGTGTGTAGAAGGGCGCGCCGTGGCACCACTCCTGCTGCAGGCGGACGTTCTCCTCGACGAGGTGGAGCGGCACGTGGCCGGGCCCCTCGACCATCACCTGCACGTCGTGCTCCCACGCGCGGGCGGTGAGCTCGGCGAGCGTGCGCAGCTCGGAGAGCTGGGCCTCGTCGTTGGCGTCGGCGGTGGCGCCGGGGCGCAGGCCGTCACCGAGCGAGAAGGAGACGTCGTACGCCGCGAAGATCGCGCACAGCTCGTCGAAGTGCGTGTAGAGGAAGTTCTCCTCGTGGTGCGCCAGGCACCAGCCGGCCATGATCGACCCGCCGCGGCTGACGATCCCCGTCACCCGGTTCGCGGTCAGCGGCACATAGCGCAGCAGTACGCCCGCATGGATCGTCATGTAGTCGACGCCCTGCTCGCACTGCTCGATCACGGTGTCGCGGAAGACCTCCCAGCTCAGCTTGTCCGCCTCCCCGTTGACCTTCTCCAGCGCCTGGTAGATCGGGACGGTGCCGATCGGCACGGGGCTGTTGCGGATGATCCACTCGCGGGTCGTGTGGATGTCCTCGCCGGTGCTGAGGTCCATGACGGTGTCGGCGCCCCAGGTGATCGCGTGGGTGAGCTTGTCGACCTCCTCCGCGATCGAGGAGGTCACCGCGGAGTTGCCGATGTTGGCGTTCACCTTCACCAGGAACCGACGACCGATGATCATCGGCTCCGACTCGGGGTGGTTCACGTTGACGGGGATGATCGCGCGGCCGGCGGCGACCTCGCTGCGCACCAGCTCGACGTCGCAGCTCTCGCGGACGGCGACGTACCGCATCTCGTCGGTGACGATCCCCGCCCGCGCATAGGCCAACTGCGTCACCGCAGCCCCGCCGCACGCGCGCAGCGGCGCCCGGCGCGCACCGCGCCACTCCCCCTGCGCGGTGCCGCGCCGGACCGCCGAGCGGCCGTTGTCGAGCAGCTGCGTCTCCCTCCCCTCGTAGGGGGCGACGTCGCCACGGGCCCCGATCCAGTCGGCACGCAGCGGCGGCAGGCCGACCTCAGGATCGGAGCCGGGGCCCTCGGTGCAGTAGCGGTCGAACGTCTCGCCGTTCGTCAGGGCGACGCGGGTGAGGGGCACGCCGAGGTCACCGACCTCGATCCGGGTGTGGGCGGGGTGCACGGTCATGCGGGATCTCCTTGGATGTGGGCGACCGGCCCTCGGCCGCGGCCGAGGGTCCAGTCCGAGCTGACATGGAGCTGACGGGCGACGAAGGCGTCCGCGCGGACGGCGGCGAGCGGGAGGTCGACGCCGTGGGCGAGGTACGCCGCGAGGGCGCTGCTGTGGGTGCAGCCGGTGCCGTGGTCGTTGGTCGTGGCGATGTCGCCACCGCGGGTGACGATGACGCCGGGGCGGTCGGGCCGGCCCAGCGCCTCGAACTCCTCCTCGTTGGGCGTCGCGACGGTCGCGACGGGCAGCAGGTGCTCGCGATAGGCGGCGACGACCTCGTCGCTCGCCAGCAGCGCGCCGCTGGTGGCGGCCAGGACCGGGTCGACGACGAGCAGCCGGTCCGCGCAGCGCTCGGCGACGAGGCGGACGACCTCCGGCGTCGCGAGCATGCCCGTCTTCACCGCGACCGGGTCGAGATCCTCCAGGACGGCGTCGAGCTGCGCCGCGACGATGTCGTGCGGCACGGCATGGATCGCCCGCACACCGGTCGTGTCCTGGGCGGTGACGGCGGTGACGACGCATGCCCCGTGGACGCCGAGCGCCGCGAAGGTGGTCAGGTCCGCGGCGATGCCGGCGGCCCCGCCGGAGTCGGTGCCGGCGATCGTCAGTACGACCGGAGGGTTCACGACCGCACCTCCCGCAGCAGCGCGGCGACGACCGCGCCGGGGTCGTCGTCCCGCATCACCGCACCCATCACCGCGACGCCGTACGCGCCCGCGGCTCGCGCCCGCGCCGCGTTGGCAGGGGTGATCCCGCCGAGCGCGAAAACCGGCAGCGGCAGCCCCGAGAAGGCCGCGGTCGGCAGCGGCGGCCCGTAGCCCGGCTTGCTCGACGTCGTCGCGTACGGCGAGAGGGTGGCCCACCACGCGCCGTCGGCCGCCGCGGCGACCGCATCCGCACGGCTGTGGCAGGAGCGCCCCCACCGGGTCGCGACGCCCGGCCGGCCCGCGGCGGCGGGCAGGTGGACCCCCGCGCAGCCCGGAACCGGCCGGTGCGCGGCCACGACCTCGAGCCCCACCGACCGCGCGTGGCCGGCGATCTCGGCCCGCTCCTCGTCGGCCAGGTCCGTCTCGCGCAGCAGCACGGTCGACAGACCGGCCCCGGCCGCCGCGCCGAGGACGTCGCACAGCGAACGGTCCATAGGGACCTGGGTGCGGTCGGTGAGGAGGAGTAGTCGACGGGACGTCATTCGCTCTGTGGGCTCCAGCCCACAGAACGCATGACGCAACGCACGGGGGACGCTCATCCGATCCGCCCGACGACCGGGCTGGACGCCCGAGCCTCACTGCGACGCGGGATCCGACCGGCCGACCGGGCGAGCAGCCCCGCCTCGACCCCCAGCCGCAACGCGGAGGCCATCGCGACCGGGTCGTCGGCGCGGGTGACCGCCGTGGCGGCGAGCACCGCGTCGCAACCGAGCTCCATGGCCAGCGCCGCGTCACTCGCGGTGCCGACGCCCGCGTCCAGCACCACCGGGACGTCGACCGCCGCCCGCACCGCCGCGATCGCGTGCGGGTTGAGCACGCCCAGTCCCGAGCCGATGGGTGAGCCGAGCGGCATCACCGCCGCACAGCCCGCGTCGGCGAGGCGGCGCGCCAGCACCGGGTCGTCGGTCGTGTAGGGCAGCACGACGAAACCACGGCCGACCAGCTGCTCGGCGGCGTCGAGCAGCTCGACGGCGTCCGGCAGCAGCGAGCGCTCGTCGCCGATCACCTCGAGCTTCACCCAGTCGGTGCCGAGCGCCTCCCGGGCGAGCTCGGCGGTCAGCACGGCCTCACGGGCCGAGAGGCAGCCCGCGGTGTTGGGCAGCAGGCGGACGCCGCACGCACGCAGCGCCGCGAGCAGCCCGCCCTCGGCCAGGGACGACGTGCGACGCACCGACACGGTCACCAGCGCCGGGCGGGCCGCCTCCAGCACGGGCCCGACCAGGGCGACGTTCGGCAGCCCGCCGGTCCCGAGGAACAGCCGGGACGACAGGGTCTCCCCCGCGACGACCAGTGCGTCCACCCGGGTACTCATCCGCCCTGCACCGCCGTCACGACCTCGACCACGTCGCCCTCCGCCAGCCGCCGCACAGGCCAGTCGCCGCGCGGGACGACCTCCTCGTTGACCGCGACCGCGACCCCGGCGGGGCGCGGATCGCCGAGCCGGCGCTCCAGCAGGTCGGCGACCGTCGCCGCGGCGACGGCGACCGGCTCTCCATTGCAGGTGATGGTCATCGTGCTCCTTCGGGAAGGACGCCGGCGAAGCGGCGCGGGTCGAGGGCCGGCTCGATCGCGCCGGACTCCAGGTGGTCGCCGACCAGACGCGCCGTCAGCGGCGCCAGCAGGACGCCGTGCCGGTAGTGCCCGGCCGCGAGGACGACCCCCGCGACGCCACTCGGACCCACCAGCGGGAGCCCGTCGGGAGTCGCGGGACGGTCGCGGGCGGTGCCCTCGACGAGCTCGGCACGGTCGAGGGCCGGCCACAGGGTGCGCGCCGCCGACAGCAGCCGAAGTGCTCCCCCTGCGGTGACGACGGGCGGTGCGGCGTGGGCCTCGGACGTCGCGCCCAGCACGACCCGCCCGTCGCCACGCGGCACCAGGTAGACCGGCTCGCCCCCGACCCAGCCGCGCACGGTACGACGCGGCGGGTCGTCCGAGCGCAGCCGCAGGATCTCGCCCCGCACGCCCGACACCAGGCCCGTCCACGGCCGCGGCAGCGACGCGCCCGTCGCGACGACCGTGACCTCGGCTCCCGCGCGCGGCACGCCCCGCAGGACGACGCGCTGGAGCAGGGAGGCGCACACCGCCCGCGGGTCGACACTCGCCTCGCCGGGCAACAGCGCCCCACCGGCCGCGCGCGCCAGGGTCGGCTCCGCCGACCGCACCCCCGCCCGGCCCAGCAGCTCGACCGGATGGCCGTGGCGATGCAGCAGCGCGGCCTGCCGCTCGACCTGCTGGAGGTCGCCGCCGTCGTACCCGACGAGCAGCGTGCCGTCCCGGCGCAGGCCGACCCCCAGGCGCCCGGCGAGCTCCGGCCACAGCGCCAGCGACGCGAGCCCGAGGCGGAGGATCTCCTCCTCCCCGTGCCAGACCTCGGCGGCCGGGCTCAGCATCCCCGCGGCGGCGTACGACGCCCCGCCGGCCGGATGCCGGTCGACCACCGCGACGTCGTGGCCGCGGCGGAGCAGCTCCTCGGCGACGGTGAGTCCGACGATCCCCGCGCCGAGCACGTCGACGCGCAGGCCCGTCGCCATCTCAGGCCACCGCCGCGACGAGCTCCTTCGCTGCCGTCACCGGGTCGGGATGTCGCCAGATCGCGCCGATCACGGCGATGCCGTGTGCGCCGGCCGCGCGGACCTCGCCCGTGGCGCGCGCGGTGATGCCGCCGATCGCGACCAGAGGCAGCGGGCCGGCCGCCTCGCTGACGGCGGCGACGCCCATCGGTGCGGGCAGGCCGGGCTTGGAGTCGGTCGCGAACACCGGCCCGAAGCCGGCGTAGTCCGCGCCGTCGGCCGCGGCGGCGAGCACCTCCGCGCGTGAGCGGCAGGTGGCGCCGATCAGCAGACCGGGGGCGAGGCGCCGGGCGTCGGTGACCGCGAGGTCGTCGGTGCCGAGATGGACCCCGGCGGCGCCGGCCGCCAGCGCGACGTCCAGCCGGTCGTTGACCACGACCGTGGCTCCGGCCGGCCGGACCGCGGCGAGGACCGATCGGACCAGGGTGACCAGCGCGCCGGTCGGCAGCGCCTTGTCGCGGACCTGGAAGCCGTCGACGCCGGCGGCGGCCAGCGCGGGCAGCAGCGCGAGGTCGTCGCGGTGCGAGACCAGGCAGAACAGCCTGGGAAAACGGGGGGATGCGCTCATGGTGTCCGTTCCTTCGCCGGCATGATCCGGATCAGGTGTGACGGTCGGAGCGGCTCCAGCTCCCTCTCAGCCCGCTGCCGCGGACTCCCGTGGGTGGTCGTGCGTCACGCTAGCGCACGGTCGTCGTCGGCTTCCAGGGGGTGCGCGAGAAGGTGGCGCCGGACCGCCAGCGCGGCCGCACGGCCCGCCCGGTTGCCGCCGATGGTGCTCGCCGACGGGCCGTAACCGACCAGCTGCACCCGGGGGTCGCGGACCGCGGTCGTTGCCGTCTGGACGTCGGCACCGCTCTGCAACAGGGCGATCCCACCGTGCTCGCTGCGCAGGTGCAGCGGCGCGAGGTGCCCGACCGCCGGCCGGAAGCCGGTGGCCCAGAGGATGGCGTCGGCCCGCTCGAAGGAGCCGTCGGCCCAGCGGACGCCGTCCGGCTCGATCCGCGCGAACATCGGTCTGCGGCGCTCGTACGCGCCCAGCCGGGCCGCCTCCTGCTCCTGCGGCCGCAGGGCCAGGCCGGTCACGCTGACCACGCTCGCGGGCGGCAGCCCGGCCCGGACCCGTTCCTGCACGAGCTCGATCGCGTGCCGGCCGGCGTCCTCGCCGAAGTGGTCGCGCCACACCGGCGGCCGCCGGGTGACCCAGACGACGTCGGTCCGCGGCGCGAGCTCGCCCAGGAACTGCACCGCCGACGCGCCGCCGCCGACCACGACGACCCGCTTGCCGTCGAAGTACGCCGGTCCCGGGTAGTCGGCGGTGTGCAGCTGCTCGCCGCGGAAGGTCTCGGCGCCGGGGTAGTACGGGAGGAACGGCCGGGTCCAGGTGCCGGTCGCGCTGACGAGCGTCCGCGTCGTCCACGACCGCTGCCCCGCCCGCACGACCAGCAGGTCGCCGTGGCTGCGCACCTCGTCGACCCGGACCGGCCGGAGGACCGGGAGCCGGTGGTGGTGCTCGTAGTCGCCGAACCAGGCGGGCACGACGGCGTTCGCGCGGTCGCCGGAGTCGCCGGGCGCGGGCGCGTCGGGCAGGTCCGCGACGCCGTGGACGTCATGCATCGACAGCGAGTCCCACCGGTGCTGCCAGGCGCCCCCAGGAGCCTCGTTGGCGTCCAGCACGACGTGGTCGACGCCGAGCCGGGCCAGGTGGAAGGACGCCGACAGCCCGGCCTGGCCGGCCCCGATCACGACCGCGTCGTAGACGTGCACACGGGAGGAACGACTATTTCCGCCCACCTATGCCCTCGGGCGTGACATTCTGGACGATCCTTCGTTGGAACTCCCGGGAACACTCTCCCGGCTCGCTCTATGCCGTCCGGGAGTGCTTGCCTGGGGGGCAAATTCATACAGTCAACACGGATGGGAATGGGGTCCCGTGAACGTGCGGAAGTTCGTCTCTTTTGTCGCCTTCGTCCTGATGGGCGTGGGCCTTGTCGCCGTTCCGGCACCTGCCCAGGCAGCCGACACCACCGGTTGGGCCTACAACGCCGCGACCGGCGCGACCTACGTCAAGGCCGTCGGCGGGGTCGTGCAGTCCGACCTGACCGCCCAGACGGGCGTGTCCGGCGGCAACTTCTCCCGCGTGTCGGAGAACAGCACCGTCGGTGGTCAGGTCAGCCAGCTGCTCACGATCGGCGCAGCCCAGACCAAGACCACGGCCGACTACTCCAGCGCCGGTACGACGCTGACCTCGTGGGCGCGCACCGCCGGCGTCAGCCTGCTGAACGGCCTGATCAAGGTCGACGCCATCGAGACCAACTCGGTCACGACCGGTCACGCCGACGGCACGGTCACCCACACCGGTGACTCCCAGCTGCTGGGGATCAAGATCATCGGCATCGACCTGCCGGTGAAGATCCCCAAGAACTTCGCGGTGACCGTCCCCGGCGTGGCGACCGTCAGCCTCAACTACGACATGTCCGGCCAGGACGGCAACGGTGCGATCGCCGTCAACTGGGCGCTCGCCGTCCAGCTGCTCAAGCCGATCGGCGGCTTCGACATCGGCACGACGGTCCTCGTCAACCCGGTCAGCCAGGGCCTCATCCACGTCAACGAGAACGCCGGCGCCATCCTCGGCGGCAACGCCTACGGCACCCGGATCGCGGCCAACGTCGGCTCCGACATCAAGATCGTCAGCGACCCGACCGCGCAGATCGGTGTCCCGTTCTCCTCCAGCGGCGGCCGCACCCTGCGCAACAGCACCGCGACCGTGACCGTCCCGGGCCTGCTCACCCTCGGCGCCATCACGTCGACCTCGACGTCGAGCAAGACCGGCAAGGACGCGGAGATCGTCAACACCAACCAGCTGGCCGGGCTCAACCTCCTCGGCGGCCTGATCAAGGCCGACGCCATCGGGGTCAGCGCCAGCGGCAAGCGGGTCGGGACCCAGTGGACCGGCGCCATGAACATGACGCTGGTCAACCTGGTCATCGCCGGGAAGTCCATCCCGATCGACGTCTCCCCGAACACCACGCTCAAGATCGCCAACCTCGGCAAGGTGGAGATCAACAAGCAGGTCGTCAACAAGTCGATCCGCGCGAACCAGATCTACGCCCTGAAGATCACGCTCGACACCTCCACCGCCGGCCTGCCGGTCGGCGCCGTGATCGAGATCGGCCAGGCCAGCACGATCATCTACTGATCGCGCTCCGCACCGGTCGCGAGGGGCCGGGTCGCCAGCAGGCGGCCCGGCCCCTCGTGCGTTCCCCCGCGGCGATATCCTCGGTAGCCGTGGCTGAAGCTGAGTTCCGATACTCCGACCTCCTCCCCACCGGCAAGGACGACACGCCCTACCGGCTGATCACGAAGGAGGGCGTCGAGACCGTCGCGGGGCCCGACGGGCAGACCTTCCTCAAGGTCTCCCCCGAGGCCATCCAGCGCCTGACCGCCGAGGCGATGCACGACATCAGCCACTACCTGCGCCCGGCCCACCTGCGGCAGCTGCGCAAGATCATCGACGACCCCGAGGCGTCGGGCAACGACCGCTTCGTGGCGCTCGACCTGCTCAAGAACGTCAACATCTCCGCCGGCGGCGTGCTGCCGATGTGCCAGGACACCGGCACCGCCATCGTGATGGGCAAGAAGTCCGAGGGCGTGCTCACCGGCGCCGACGACGGCGAGTGGATCAGCAAGGGCGTCTACGACGCCTACACGAAGCTCAACCTGCGCTACAGCCAGCTCGCCCCGCTGACGACGTACGACGAGAAGAACACCGGCACCAACCTGCCGGCCCAGATCGAGCTCTACTCGACGGCCCAGGGCGAGAAGGGCCCGGAGTACAAGTTCCTCTTCATGGCCAAGGGCGGCGGCTCGGCTAACAAGTCGTTCCTGTTCCAGGAGACGAAGGCGATCCTCAACCCGAAGCGGATGCTCGAGTTCCTCGACGAGAAGATCCGCTCGCTCGGCACGGCCGCCTGCCCGCCGTACCACCTCGCGGTGGTGATCGGCGGCACGAGCGCCGAGTTCGCCCTCAAGACCGCCAAGTACGCCTCCGCGCACTATCTCGACAATCTCCCCACCGAGGGCTCGATGAGTGCCCACGGCTTCCGCGACCTCGAGCTGGAGGAGGAGGTCTTCAAGCTGACCCAGTCCTTCGGCATCGGCGCCCAGTTCGGCGGCAAGTACTTCTGTCACGACGTCCGCGTGGTCCGGCTTCCCCGCCACGGCGCCTCGTGCCCGGTCGCGATCGCCGTCTCCTGCTCGGCGGACCGCCAGGCGCTCGGCAAGATCACCGCCGAGGGTGTCTTCCTCGAGCAGCTGGAGACCGACCCGGCGCAGTACATGCCCGATGCCGGCGTCGCCGAGGACATCTCCGGCGGCGAGGTCGTCGAGGTCGACCTCAACCGGCCGATGAGCGAGATCCTCGCCCAGCTGTCGTCGTACCCGGTCAAGACACGGCTCTCGCTGACCGGCCCGCTCGTCGTCGCCCGCGACATCGCCCACGCCAAGATCCAGGAGCGCTTGGACGCCGGCGAGGAGATGCCCGACTACCTCAAGAACCACCCGGTCTACTACGCCGGCCCGGCCAAGACCCCGGAAGGCATGGCCTCCGGCTCCTTCGGCCCGACCACGGCCGGCCGGATGGACTCCTACGTGAAGTCCTTCCAGGCCGCCGGCGGCTCGATGGTGATGCTCGCCAAGGGCAACCGGTCCAAGCAGGTCACCGAGGCCTGCGACGAGTACGGCGGCTTCTACCTCGGCTCGATCGGCGGCCCGGCCGCGCGGCTGGCCCAGGACTGCATCAAGAGCCAGGAGGTCATCGAGTACCCCGAGCTCGGCATGGAGGCGGTCTGGAAGATCGAGGTCGAGGACTTCCCCGCCTTCATCGTGGTCGACGACAAGGGCAACGACTTCTTCACCGACCCGGGCGGCACCGTCACCGTGCCCGTCAGCGGCATCCGGGTGCGCTCCGCGGAGTAGAGGGAACCCTGAGCCCCTTCGGTCCGTTGACGGGGTATGCGCTGCCCTGTTGACGAGTCCACGCTGGTGATGAGCGAGCGGAACGGCATCGAGATCGACTACTGCCCCCAGTGCCGGGGCGTGTGGCTCGACCGTGGCGAGCTCGACAAGATCATCGACCGCTCCGCCGACCTGGCCCAGCCCGCGCCCCAGCAGCAGGCGCCGCAGCAGCAGTACGACAGCTACCGCGAGCCGCGCCAGCAGCAGTACCCGCCGCAGCAGGGCCACTACAAGAAGCGCAAGCGCGAGTCCTGGCTCAGCGAGCTGTTCGACTGAGCCGCACGACGAGCGCGTTCACCAGCTCGGCGGCAGGCTCCGGCCGGTCCACCGTCGCCGCGAACCGCTGGCCGTCACGCAGCGTGAGCACGAGCCCCTCGCCCCGGCGCGCCACCGCCGCGCGGCCCCGCGTGGTCCGCCGGTAGCCCCACCCGCCCCAGCGGAGCGGCTCGATGTCGCCCGCCTCGGCCGAGGCGATCTCGGCCAGGCCGACCCGGAGCCGGGGCCACTGGGCCGGCCCCCACGAGACGGCGACGCCGGCGTCGTCGACGCGGACCGTGACCACGTGGACCCAGGCGACCGCGATCGCGGCGAGCCCGGCGGCGAGCGCCGCGGGCCAGACGGCGAACCACAGCGGGACCGTGCCCAGGCCGAGCACGACCCCCAGGACCAGCAGAGAGCGGGAGCTCGCCTGGCCGACCCAGGCGACCCGCTCGCCGTCGGCCAGCGCGAGGGTCGCGCTCTCGGCCGGCAGCGGCTGCTCACGCCAGACCGGGCCCGGCAGCAGGCGGTGGACCACCAGCGCGGCGACGAACGGCAGCAGCGTCGCGAGCAGGATCGTCACGAGCGGCAGCCGGACGTCCGCGGCCCGAGCGGCGTCAGCGGACGCGACGAGCGTCGCCGCATAGAGCGCTGCCGGCAGCCAGGCGAGCCAGGTGGCACCGGCGGCGCCCAGCGACGCCAGCGCCGAGCGTCGGCCGGAGGCGGCGACGAGGCCGAGCGCGAGCACCGTCGCCGCGCCGACCACGGCGAGCACGACAACGGTGAAGACGGGAAGGGCGAGGGTGCCGTCGACGTCCCCGGCGAGGTCCCAGTGGGTCGGCACCGGGTCGGGGACGTCACCGCGAAGGGCGAGGCCCACCCCGGCGGCCCAGGCGGGCGCCTGGAGCACGACGAGAGCGGCGAGGAGCTGGCGGGGGCTGGTCATGGGAGGGCCTTCCGGATCTCGTTCACGAGTTCTTCGGGGGTGATGCCGATGCGGGCGGCACGATCGAGCAGGTCCCGCACCTCGCGCCGGAGCGCGACGCGTTCCCGGTCGGGTTCGGCGAGGTCGCTGCGCACGTGCGCTCCGCGCCCGCGGCGGAGGTCGACGATCCCCTCGTCGCGCAGCGCTGCGTAGGCGCGCAGCACGGTGTGCATGTTGACCTCGAGCGCGGCCGCCAGCTCCCGGGCGGGCGGCAGCTTGTCGCCGCCCCGCAGGCTCCCGCCGATGACCGCCGCGCGCACCTGCGCTGCGATCTGATCGGCCAACCCGAGGGGGCTGGCGGGGTCCACGCGGATCAACATGTTTGCATCATACTAGAACAATCAATCAGCGACCTGGGTAGGGTCGAAAGGTGAGCGACTTCCGCACCGAGCACGACTCCATGGGCGAGATCCAGGTCCCCGCCGACGCGCTGTGGCAGGCCCAGACCCAGCGCGCCGTCGAGAACTTCCCTATCAGTGGTACGCCGATCGAGCCGGCCCTCATCCACGCGCTGGGCCACGTGAAGGCAGCGGCCGCCACAGCCAACGTCGAGCTCGGGGTACTCGACCCGGCGCTCGGGGGCGCCATCGCGACGGCGGCACACGCGGTCGCCGACGGCCGCTACGACGACCAGTTCCCGATCGACGTCTTCCAGACCGGGTCCGGCACCAGCTCCAACATGAACGCCAACGAGGTCATCGCCTCGCTGTGCGCCCGCGAGGGCGTGGTCGCCCATCCCAACGACCACGTCAACGCCAGCCAGTCGAGCAACGACACCTTCCCGACCGCGATCCACGTCGCGGCCACTCTGGCGGTCGCCGACGACCTGGCACCCGCGCTCGATCGACTGGCGACGTCCCTGGAGGCGAAGGCCGACGAGTTCGCCGGCCTGGTGAAGTCGGGACGCACCCACCTGATGGACGCAACGCCGGTGACGCTCGGCCAGGAGTTCGGGGGCTATGCCGCCACCGTCCGCTACGCCGGGGAGCGTCTCGCCGGCGTACTCCCCCGGGTCCGCGAGCTCCCGCTCGGCGGCACCGCCGTCGGCACCGGCATCAACACCCCGTCCGGCTTCGCGGCGGCCGCCATCGAGGCGTTGAGCGTGGCGACCGGTCAGGTGTTCACCGAGGCCCGCAACCACTTCGAGGCGCAGGGGACGCGAGACTCCCTCGTCGAGCTCAGCGGGGTGCTGCGCACGACCGCCGTCGGCCTCACCAAGATCTGCAACGACCTGCGCTGGATGGGCTCCGGACCGACGACCGGTCTGGCCGAGATCCACCTGCCCGACCTCCAGCCGGGCTCGTCGATCATGCCCGGCAAGGTCAACCCGGTGCTCCCCGAGGCGACCCTGATGGTCTGCATGCAGGTGATCGGCAACGACGCCGCCGTCACCGCCGCCGGCGCGAGCGGCAGCTTCGAGCTCAACGTCGCCATGCCGGTCCTGGCCCGCAACGTCCTCGAGTCGATCCGCCTGCTCGGCCGGGCCTGCGTCACGCTCGCCGAGCGGTGCGTCGACGGGATCGCGGCCGACGCCGACCGGATGCTCCGCTACGCCGCCTCGTCACCGTCCGTCGTGACGCCGCTCAACAAGCACCTCGGCTACGAGGCTGCGGCCAAGGTCGCCAAGCAGGCACTCGCCAGCGGCAGCACGATCCGCGAGACCGTGCTCGCCCTGGGCTACGTCGAGCGCGGCGACCTCACTCTCGAGGAGCTCGACGCCGCGCTCGACCTGATGTCCATGACCCGGCCCTAGGGGCGCAGGAGCCGCCTCAGACCCGCTTGCGCCCGGTCAGCGTCGCCGCGACGATCACCGCGACCGCGGCGACGGCGATCTGCCACAGGTGGCGCAGCCAGTCGATCCCGTTGGTCGCGTTGTCCCAGGTGGCCTCGTGGCCGTCGAACGACTTGTTGTTGTGGCCGAACAGCACCCAGTAGAGCAGGCTGCCGACCAGCATGCCGACCACACCGCAGGCGACGGTGAGCCAGAGCGGGAACTTCGTGCGGTCACCGGGCGCGACCGCCTTGCCGATGAGGCCGATGATCGTGCCGCCCACGAGGGTGACGATGATGGTCCAGAGCATGAGCGAGCCCCTTCTGTCGTACGGGACACCCGCGTCCCGTCCCCAAGCATCATGCACCCGCCGAGCCACCGTGGCGTGGACCCCGCGCACCCCCGGCCCCGGCGTGGCGCGGACACCGTCCCCTACTTTCGACCGGGCGCTCCGTCCCCGGGTCGGATGTGCCCAGGTGCGGAACCGACCAGACTCGCGGCATGAACACGGTCACTCAGCTGCTCGTCGGAGTCGTCCTCGTCGGCGCCGGCCTGATCCTCGCCCTGGGCTTCCCGGACACCGAGCTCGGCTGGTTCGAGGGCCGACCCTTGGGAGTGGTCCTCGGGATCATCGGCGTGGTCGACCTCGGCGAGGCGGTGCTGCGGCGACGGCGAGGCTGAGCCCCTCTGGCCTCCGGCCGCGACGACGGAGCTGAGCGCCCACAAGCGCGGCGCGAGGCACGAGCGACCATGTCGGTGCGGGGTCCAGATCACCGACCCCGCACCGACGAGTACTCAGGAATAGGTCCACCCGTAGGAGATGCGGTTGTCCCACCAGTTGGGGCACACGGCGGTCGACGCGTAGCCGTTGCCGTTCACCCGGGCGCCGTAGTACCACCTCTGGTTGCGGTCGCCCTCCCAGGTCCCACAGACGATGAAGGCCCGAACGGGCCGTTCCCACGTCCGGTAGGGCGCAGGCACGTAGCACCTGATCGTCACCGCCGCCTTCCAATCGACGTCGTGACGTGTCGTGTTGCACGAGGTCGCGTAGGTGTAGCCGCCTGGGTCGGTTCCGGCGTGCGCGGCCGGGACACCAGGAGCGGCGAAGATCAGGGTGGCGACGCTGATCACCACCGCCAGGATCCCGCCGGCCGAACGTCGGGCTCTGAGTCTCATGAGGTTCCTTTCGTGACGGCGGGCGCGGGAGCGCGATCGCCTCATCCGTGCTTCTCGAACGGCACCGACGCTACGGATCAGGCAGCGCACCGTCAGGTCGGACATTCGACGTCGGTGGAAACACCGACGTGGGCGGTCGAGGCGATCAGTGCCCAGCCGGCTCAGCGGCCGTCCGGCCGGCGGTCCGGGTAGGTCTCGACGTACCCGTCGGCCGCGGCCTCGCGCACCGCCTCGACGGTGTTGCGCACCGAGCGTCCCAGCAACCGGTACTGCAGGAAGACCCGCTCGATGTAGGTGGAGACGGTCGACTCGGAGATCGGCGGGTCGAATGCGCGGGCGATCGACCGGCGGGTGTGTCCGTCGGCGAGCAGTTGCAGCACCTCCAGCTCGCGTGGCGCCAGCCGGGCGCACACCTGGTCGTCGGTCACCAGCACGTGCGCCAGCTCGCTCGAGGTGGCCAGTCCGGTCTGGTCGACCTGTTCGAGCACTGAGACGATCTGCTCGAGCGGGTCGGACTTGAGGATGAGACCGACGGCGCCGGCGACGACCGCACGTCGCAGCGGGACCGGTCGGCTCTCGCTGGTGAGCACCACACACCGGGTACCACGAGCCGTGAGGGACCGGATCAGGTCCTCGGGGTCCGACCCGTCGCCGAGGTTCAGATCCACCAGCGCCAGGTCCGGCGGACGCGCCGCGTCGTCCAGCAGGGTCAGGAGGCCCTCGGCCGTGCGGGCCGATCCGAGCCACCGGAACGAGTACCCCCACCGCTCCAGTGCGGATCGCAGGCCTTCGACGACCACGGGATGGTCGTCGACGGCCACGATCGTGACCGGACCTGCTGCGGCGTCATTCGATGGCGCGGTGTGGTCCGCTGTCATTCTGTCGATCCTGCGCGGTCCGGCACGTTCCGCCAAGTCGGCCGATGCACCGACTCGTCGGGCTCGAGCCCCTCGGCCCCCGGCCTGCTCGGCACGGTCAGCACCTGCTGGTCGATCGCGCCGCCGGGCCCGGCTCTCAGCACCGACAACCGCCACCCGGACACGGATCGCCGAGCGGTCACCGTGAGGCGCTCACCGGACGCCGCGCGACGTCGGTCGGCACCCGGGAGCCACCGGTCGGTCGCCTCCTCGACGAGCCCGGCCAACGCGTCGTCCACCTGGCTGTCGACGTCGGCAGCCAGGTGCACCACCAGCGGGATGCCGGCGTCCCTGGCGATCCCCACCGCCCGCCAGGTACGCGGCACGGGAAGACACGACAGTCCCTCCCGGACCCGCCGCTCGCTCGCCGCCGCCTCCTGGCGCACTCCGGGGCACCCCGGGTCGACCGAGCCGTCGGCGAGCCCGTCGAGGAGCGAGGGCACCACCGGGTCCAACTCCCCGACGAAACGCCGCAGGTCCGCGCCGGGCGCACCCGCCAGCCGGTAGCCGGACAGGGTGCCCGCCGCGCGCACCTCATGTCCGGCGCGGCGGATGAGGGCGCCCATCACCGCTCCGACGCCGGCCCCGACCAGGGGGGCGGCCAGGATCACCCACCAGGTCGCGGGCGTGGAGAACCGGGCCACCAGGACCGCGAGCACGGTGAGGGTGAGGGCGAGCCCGGTCAACACCGCCTCACGGCGCGGGCGCACCGCCCAGACGACAGCGACGACAGCGGCGGCCGACGACCCGGTGCCGAAGAGCGACGGGTCACTCGCCCCGGGTGCCACCGCCGCCCCGGCCGCGGCCACGCAGACGACCATGGCGAGAGCCGCGTACGTCGTACCCCTCCCCGACAGGCGGCGGCGCGGCACGCCGTGGATCATGGTCAGGAGGACCGCAAGCAGGCCCGTGGCTCCGACGACGCCGAGCACCGGAGCTCGAAGGGAGCCGGCCGTGGCGGCGACGGCCACCAGATTGGCCGCGGGGTGCACCGCCGTCGGCCACAGGAGGCGGCGGGCGCCCGCGACGCCGAGGGCGGCGGGCGCCGCTCCGGTGCGCGCCTCCGACGGAGGTCGCCAGCCGAGGGTGACCGTCGTGCCCCACCCCGGAGCGCTGTCGACGGCAGCCGTGCCGCCGATAGCCAGCATCCGGTCGCGAATGGAGCCGGCGAGGCCATGGCGGTCGGCCGGAACCGCCGCGGGATCGAAGCCGTCCCCCTGATCGATCACGCGCACCCGCACGCCGGCAGCCAGCGGGAACGGGCTGCCGACCTCGACCACCGCCCGCGTCACCCCGGCGTGCCGGGCGACGTTGCGCACCGCCTCCGCGACCGCGGCGACCATCGTCTCGCCGACGACGCGCGGTACGACGACGGCCGGCGCGCCGCGCAGGTCCACCCTCACCGCCCCGGCGGGCGTGGTGGCGATCGCCGAGACCAGGTCGACGACCTCCGTCTGCGGCTCGGTGTGCCGGCGCAGCGCGACCGCGTTCTCCCGACACGTCTCCGCACTGACGTCGGCGCGCTCCATCGCCACCATCTGCAGGACCGGCAGCACTCGGTCGTGGACCTGACGCGCCAGCTCGGGCCGGATGCGGCGCAGCTCCGCCGAGCGAGCGGCGGCCAGGCGCTCGGCCTCCCCGGGCAGGTCCGCCTGGTCGACGAGGTCGGCGACGCTCGAGATCGCCCACACCACCGCCGCGCAGACGCCGACCATCCCCGCATGGTGCGCGGCCTGGGCCAGGACCGTCCCAATCGGATGGTGCCCGTCAGCCGGCTCGGTGAGCGCCAGACCGGCAGCGGCGGTCACGACCGGCAGGAGGCTCCCGAGGAACGACCACCACCTGCCGGCGCCATCGATGAGCAGCAGGCAGCCCAGCAGGGAGGCAGTGGTCATCGGCCACCAGGGCGACGACCAGGAGGTCGGCGGCGTGAGCCACGGGCCCGCGACCACGGCGGCGCCCAGCACCAACACCGCCGCCGCCCACCAGGGCGAGCGGCGTCGGCCACGGCTGAGCAGCGCTGCGGCGCCGCCGGCGACGGTGAGTCCGGCAGCCAGCGCCGTACCGACAGGAGCATCCGCGGCGATCGTCCACCAGGCTCCGGCCTGCACCAGGAGGGTCAGGCCGACCAGAGCGGCGACGACCGGTTGCCTGCCCGCGCGCATGCGCTGCCGCCAGAGCGCCATCCGAGGCGGCAGGTCCGCATCCATGGCGTCATCATCGCACCGGGCCTACGCCACCCCGGGTCGAGCAGCGAGGCGCTGATCAGTACCAGCCGCGGGCCTGGCTGTGGCCCCAGGCGCCGCAGGGGCTGCCGTAGCGGCCCTTGATGTAGCCCAGCCCCCAGCGGATCTGGGTCGCCGGGTTGGTGGCCCAGTCGGCACCGGCGGTGGACATCTTGGAGCCGGGCAGCGCCTGCGGGATGCCGTAGGCGCTGGAGCTCGGGTTGTCGGCGTTCCAGCGCCAGTTGGACTCACGGGTCCACAGGGAGTCGAGGCAGCCGAACTGGCTGGAGGAGAAGCCGAACTCGCCGAGGAGCGCTCGGGCGATGTCGCGCGGGTCGGAGTCGGAGAGCTCGCGGCTGTCGGTCATAGCGGCGGTCCGGGAGCCGGAGAGGTCGGCGGACTTGGCCGGGACGGCCTCGGGGCGCAGGTCGTCGCGGGAGAGCACCGGCTCACGGCGCTCGGTCGCGTCCTCGGGGAGGGTGGCGGCGCCGACGTTGGCGATCGCGTCGAGATCGGCGGACCCCGCCGCGCCCGCGGCGGCCGGAGCCGCCTGCTGGCCGGCGAGGCCGGCGGCGACGGAGGCACCGGTGACGGCCACCGCGACGGACGAGAGGACCACGACATTGCGGGCAGCGGTCCGCGGGGCACGAGCGATGTGGGCGTGCTTGGGCGCGCCACGATGCTTGGGCGCTCGCCTCTTCGGCGGCTGCGGCGCATTGTTCGTCAAGGGCTCGGATCCGGGCTCGGCGACATGGGCACGGCCACCGCCCGATCGGGCCCGACTCACGGTCATCGCCGCCGGCGGCCAGCGACCACCCTGCCTGACGGAGAGGGCTCACGCAAACCGAACGGCCGATTTCCCCGGCCTCTCCAGCACCGCTGGCACCGTTGATCACATCCGTCTCACGAGTTGCCCTCCGCGGAGCCGGACACACACAACGTCATACGTTCTGTGGGCTAGAACCCACAGAACGTATGACGTCACGCAACGAGTCGTTCGTCGTCCACAAGCCTCGGTGGTCCACCTGCCCTCCACAGGCCTTGGTCGGGTCACCGGCGACTGCGTTTCTGACGTCGCATCGTCGTGCCATGAGCAGTCCCTCTCGGTACCGGCGCCGGATCAACATCGATGCCGACTCCCCCCGCAGCAGGCAACTCCGTGACCTGGCCGAACTGCAGTACGGCGTAGTGTCGCGGCGGCAGCTCTACCGGCTCCACGTGACTCGCTGGGAGATCGAGGCCCACCTCCGCGCGGAACGCTGGCGACGCCTCAGTGACCAGAGCGTCGTCCTCCACACCGGGCCGGTGGCGTTCCAGGGCCTCCTCTGGGCGGCGGTGTTCCAGGGCGGTCCGCACGCCCAGCTGGACGGCGCCGCATCCCTGATCGCCTCCGGCCTCCGACGGTTCGAGCTCGACAGCATCAGGGTCTCGCTTCCCCGGGGTGCGCGCGTACGCCGCACAGCGATGTTCGACCTACGCCAGACTCGCCGGTGGAGCGCCGCCGACCAAACACCGTCGGGCATCCCGCGGACCCGCCCTGAGGTGGCCGCGGTCCGGGCCTTCCTCTGGGCCAAGACGGACCGGCAGGCGGTCTACCTCCTGACCCTCGCCGTCCAGCAAGGCCTCACGACGCCCGAGCGGATCGGAGCGACCGCGCTGCGGATTCGCCGAGACAAGCGCCGACGTCTGCTGCACGCGACGGTCAACGACCTCCTCGACGGCGCACGGGCGCTGGGCGAGCTCGACGTCCTCCAGGAACTCAGGCGCCGCGGCCTGCCCCTTCCGGAGCGCCAAGTGGTCCGCGAGGACAAGCAGGGGCGCTTCTATCTCGATCTCTACTGGCCCGACCTAGGCGTCGTCATCGAGGTGGACGGGATCCACCACACCTGGGCGGAGAACATCGTCGGCGACGCCCTGCGCCAGAACGCACTGACTCTCTCAGGCGACGTCGTGCTGCGGCTCCCCCTTCTCGCCCTGCGGCTCGAACCGGACGCGTTCTTCGCACAGATCGCTGAAGCGCTCGCCGCCGCGCAGAGACGGCGGGCGGCGTGATCGGCCTGTGGACGGCCGTGACGTCATACGTCCTGTGGGCTAGAGCCCACAGAACGTATGACGTTGCGTCGGGAGGACGCTCACACCACGACGTTCTCCAGCATCTCGGTCACCAGCGCGGCGATCGGCGAGCGCTCCGACCGGGTCAAGGTGACATGCGCGAAGAGCGGGTGTCCCTTCAGCTTCTCGACGACCGCCACGACCCCGTCGTGGCGCCCGACCCGCAGGTTGTCGCGCTGGGCGACGTCGTGGGTGAGCACGACCTTGGAGTTGGCGCCGATCCGCGAGAGCACGGTGAGCAGGACGTTGCGCTCCAGCGACTGGGCCTCGTCGACGATCACGTAGGAGTCGTGCAGCGACCGGCCGCGGATGTGGGTCAGCGGGAGGACCTCGAGCATGCCGCGGTCGAGGATCTCGTCGACCACCTCGCGCGAGGTCAGGGCGCCGAGGGTGTCGAAGACCGCCTGTGCCCAGGGCGACATCTTCTCCGACTCCGAGCCCGGCAGGTAGCCGAGCTCCTGGCCGCCGACGGCGAACAGCGGCCGGAAGACGACGACCTTCTTGTGCTGCTGACGCTCCATGACCGCCTCGAGGCCTGCGCACAGCGCGAGCGCGGACTTGCCGGTGCCGGCCCGGCCGCCGAGCGACACGATCCCGACCTCGGGGTCGAGCAGGAGGTCGAGGGCGACCCGCTGCTCGGCGCTGCGGCCGTGGATGCCGAAGGCCTCACGGTCGCCGCGGACCAGGTGCACCTGCTTGTCCGGGCCGACCCGGCCGAGGGCGGTGCCACGCTCGGAGAGCAGGACCAGGCCGGTGTGGCACGGCAGCTCACGGGCGTCGGCGAGGTCGAGGGTGCCGTCGTCGTACAGCTCGTCGACATCGGCGGCGCTCACCTCCATCTCCGCCATGCCGGAGTAGCCCGTGTCGGAGTCGCTGACGGTCTCGCCGCGGTACTCCTCGGCGGCCAGGCCGACGGCGGAGGCCTTGATCCGCATCGGCAGGTCCTTCGAGACCAGGGTGACGTCGTGACCCTCGTCGGCGAGGTTGCGGGCCACCGCGAGGATCCGGGTGTCGTTGTCGCCGAGACGGAAGCCCGAGGGCAGCGAGGAGGCGTCGGTGTGATTGAGCTCGACCCGGACGCTGCCACCGTCGTCGCCCACGGGGACCGGGGCGTCGAGGCGGCCGTGGCTGACCCGCATCTCGTCCAGCATCCGCAGCGCACTACGCGCGAAGTAGCCCAGCTCGGGGTGATGCCGTTTGCCCTCGAGCTCGGTGATCACGACCACCGGCAACACGACCTCGTGCTCGGCGAACCGGCGCAGGGCGGCCGGGTCGGCGAGCAGGACGCTGGTGTCGAGGACGTAGGTACGGCGGCGCTGCGTGCTGGTCTGTGCCTCATCGTGAACGTTTCCCACGACTCACCTCACCGGACCGCGCGCCCCAGGGGGCCACCCGGCCCTATCCCTGGTAGACGGACCGGGGTGCGCGTTCGTGGTTCGTCACGATCGGCCTCCCGATGTGGCCGGCTTCCCCACCTGCCACTGCTGGGGAAATTACGCCTCGCGTCCAAGGGATTCGGGCGACACGCCCTATCCGCGAGGTGAACGTCCCATGACGGACGTGTCTCGCCCTTCGCACCGGTCAGACGCGGCGGTAGGTCAGGTCGGTGATGGTGCGGTCCTTCGCGAGGCCCTTGCGCTCGAACTTGGTGACCGGCCGCTCGGCCCACCGTTCGACCACCCCGCCCTCCAGCCGCGGCTCGGCGTCGAGGACCTCGACCATCCGCTCGGCGTAGTCGGCCCAGTCGGTCGCCAGTCGCCACAGCCCTCCGGGCGCCAGGCGGGAGGCGATCAGGGCGGCGTACTCCTCGTTGACCAGCCGCCGCTTGTGGTGCCGCGTCTTGTGCCAGGGGTCCGGGAAGAAGGTCCACAGCTCGCTGATCGCGCCGGGGGCGATCAGGTGCTCCAGCGTCCACACCGCGTCGACACCGCAGAACCGGACGTTCGTGGCGCCCGCCTCCGCCGCCCGGCCGAGCCCCTCGGCGACGCCGGGGCGCCAGACCTCCAGCGCGAGCACGTTCGCCTCCGGACGCGCTGCCGCGAGCGCCGCCGTCGCCTCGCCCACGCCACCGCCGATCTCGACGATCAGCGGGGCGGCCCGGCCGAACCAGCGCTCCCAGGAGAAGTCCGCCGCGTCGACCGCCTCCTCGGGGATGACCCACCGATCGGCGTAGGCGTCCCAGGCGGCCTGCTGCTTCGGGGAGAACCTGCTGCCGCGGCGGGTGTAGGTCAGCACCTCGCGCATCCGCCGGCCGTCCTCGGTCTGCTTGTGATGCGGTCGCGCCGGGCGTACTCCCTCGTTTGTCTGCTCAGCCACGCCCACCATTCTCCCGGCCGGCCGGGCTTCGCCCGAAATGCAGGAAGCCCCCGCTGCCCACAGGCAGCGGGGGCTTCCCCGAAGCAGGTCAGATCACTTGGTGATCTTCGTGACCCGGCCGGCGCCGACGGTGCGGCCACCCTCGCGGATCGCGAACTTCAGACCCTCGTCCATGGCGATCGGCTGGATCAGCTCGACCGTCATGTCCGTGTTGTCGCCCGGCATGACCATCTCGGTGCCCTCGGGAAGGGTCACGACGCCGGTCACGTCGGTGGTCCGGAAGTAGAACTGCGGACGGTAGTTGTTGAAGAACGGCGTGTGGCGGCCGCCCTCCTCCTTCGAGAGGATGTAGACGCTCGCCTCGAAGTTGGTGTGCGGGGTGGTGGTCCCCGGCTTCACCACGACCATGCCGCGCTCGACGTCCTCGCGCTTGGTGCCACGGAGAAGCAGACCGACGTTCTCACCGGCCTGGCCCTCGTCGAGCAGCTTGCGGAACATCTCGACACCGGTGACGGTGGTCTTCTGCGAGGTGTCGCGGATGCCGATGATCTCGACCTCCTCGTTGACCTTCACGATGCCGCGCTCGATGCGACCGGTGATGACGGTGCCACGACCGGTGATCGTGAAGACGTCCTCGACGGGCATGAGGAACGGCTTGTCGATCTCACGCTCGGGCTGCGGGATGTACTCGTCGACCGCGCTCATGAGCTCGAGGACCGACTTGCCCCACTTCTCGTCGCCGTTGAGCGCCGGGAAGGCGGCAACGCGCACGACCGGAACGTCGTCGCCCGGGTACTCGTACTCGGAGAGGAGCTCGCGCACCTCCATCTCGACGAGCTCGATGAGCTCCTCGTCGTCGACCATGTCGCACTTGTTGAGCGCGACGACCAGGGCGGGGACGCCGACCTGGCGGGCGAGCAGGACGTGCTCACGGGTCTGCGGCATCGGACCGTCGGTCGCGGCGACCACCAGGATCGCGCCGTCCATCTGCGCGGCACCGGTGATCATGTTCTTGATGTAGTCCGCGTGACCGGGGCAGTCGACGTGCGCGTAGTGGCGCGCCTCGGTCTGGTACTCGATGTGCGCGATCGAGATCGTGATGCCGCGCTGCCGCTCCTCGGGAGCCTTGTCGATCGAGTCGAACGGCGAGGCCTCGTTGAGGTCCGGGTACGCGTCGTGCAGGACCTTCGAGATCGCCGCGGTCAGCGTGGTCTTGCCGTGGTCGATGTGACCGATCGTACCGATGTTGACGTGCGGCTTGGTCCGCTCGAACTTCGCCTTAGCCACTGGGGCTCCTCCTGGTGTGTTGTTACTTGACTCGTACTAATGGGGTGGTGCGCCGAGGGCCTGCGGTGAGTGCCCCGGGATACCGGGGGCACACGGGGGCGGTGCCCCCGTGCGGTTACTCGCCGCGCGCCTTCTTGATGATCTCGTCGGCGATGTTCGTGGGAACCTCGGCGTACGAGTCAAACTCCATCGAGTACGACGCCTGACCGGAGGTCTTGGACCTCAGGTCGCCAACGTACCCGAACATCTCGGACAGCGGCACGAGGGCCGCCACGACGATGTCGCCGTGACGCTCCTCCTGCGCGCGGATCTGGCCGCGACGGCTGTTGATGTCGCCGATGACCGTGCCGAGGAAGTCCTCGGGCGTGGTCACCTCGACGGCGAACACGGGCTCGAGGAGGACCGGCTTCGCCTTGCGGGCGGCCTCCTTGAACGACTGGATGCCGGCGATCTTGAACGCGAGCTCGGACGAGTCGACGTCGTGGTAGGCGCCGTCCTCGAGGGTGAACTTGACGTCGACCATCGGGTAGCCGGCGAGCACGCCGAACTCCATGGCCTCCTGGCCGCCGTTGTCCACCGAGGGGATGTACTCGCGCGGCACCCGGCCGCCCGAGACGTTGTTGACGAACTCGTAGCCCGCACCGGTGCCGGTCTCGGGGTCGAGGTTCGGCTCGAGGGAGATGACGACCTTCGCGAACTGGCCCGAACCACCGGTCTGCTTCTTGTGGGTGTAGCTGTGGTTCGAGACGGTCCCGCGGATGGTCTCGCGGTAGGCGACCTGCGGCTTGCCGACGGTGGCCTCGACCTTGAACTCGCGCTTCATCCGGTCGACGAGGATCTCCAGGTGGAGCTCGCCCATGCCGGAGATGATGGTCTGGCCGGTCTCCTCGTCGGTCTTGACGACGAAGGTCGGGTCCTCCTCGGCGAGACGGCCGATGGCGACGCCGAGCTTCTCCTGGTCAGCCTTGGTCTTCGGCTCGATGGCCACCGAGATCACCGGCGCCGGGAAGGTCATCGACTCGAGCACGACCTGCTTGGACGAGTCCGAGAGGGTGTGCCCGGTGCGGGTGTCCTTGAGACCCATCACGGCGACGATCTGGCCGGCGCCGACCGACGCGATCTCCTCACGCTTGTTGGCGTGCATCTGGTAGACCTTGCCGATCCGCTCCTTGCGGCCGTTGCTCGTGTTGAGCACGGTGCCGCCGGCCTCGAGCTTGCCGGAGTAGACGCGGACGAAGGTCAGCTTGCCCAGGTGCGGGTCGGCGGCGATCTTGAACGCGAGCGCCGACAGCGGCTCGTCGCTCGACGGCTTGCGGACGACCTCGTTCTCCTCGGTCTCCTCCGCGCCCGGCTTGTGGCCGACGATGCCGTCGACGTCGAGCGGGGAGGGCAGGTAGTCGACGATCGCGTCGAGCAGGGGCTGGACGCCCTTGTTCTTGAACGCGGTGCCGGTGAGGATCGGGTTGACCTTGTCGGCGAGGGTCGCGCGACGGATGGCGGCCTTGAGGGTCGGCACGTCGAACGTGTCGCCGTCCTCGAGGTAGACCTCCATGATGTCGTCGTCGGCCTCGGCGAGGGTCTCGACGAGCTTCTCGCGGTACTCCGCTGCCTTCTCGACGAGGTCGGCGGGGATCTCCTCGACGACGTAGTCCTCGCCCTGCTCGGTCTCGCCACGCCACACCTTGGCGTTCATCTCGACCAGGTCGACGACGCCGATGAAGTCGCCCTCGGCGCCGATCGGGAGCTGCATCACCAGCGGGGTGGAGTTGAGCTTCTGCACGATCGAGTCGACGACGCGGTAGAAGTCCGCACCGGTCCGGTCGAGCTTGTTGATGAAGCACATCCGCGGGACGGCGTACTTGTTGGCCTGGCGCCACACGGTCATGGTCTGCGGCTCGACGCCGGCGACGCCGTCGAAGACCGCGACGGCGCCGTCGAGGACGCGCAGCGAGCGCTCGACCTCGACGGTGAAGTCGACGTGCCCGGGGGTGTCGATGATGTTGATCTGGTGCTTCTTCCACCAGCAGGTCGTCGCGGCGGACGTGATCGTGATGCCGCGCTCCTGCTCCTGCTCCATCCAGTCCATCGTGGCGCCGCCATCGTGGACCTCACCGATCTTGTAGGTGATGCCGGTGTAGAACAGGATCCGCTCGGTGGTGGTGGTCTTGCCGGCGTCGATGTGCGCCATGATGCCGATGTTGCGGACGACGTTCAGGTCCGTCGTGATGTCGACTGCCACGTGAGTCAGCGTTCCTTAGGTCGGTGCTTGGTTCTGGGGATGGAGCCGGTGGTGCCGGAGCGAGCACCGTCGAGACGGGCCCGCTCCGGCAGAGATCACCAGCGGTAGTGCGCGAAGGCCTTGTTGGACTCGGCCATCTTGTGGGTGTCCTCGCGCTTCTTCACCGCGGCACCGAGGCCGTTCGCAGCGTCGAGGATCTCGTTCTGCAGGCGCTCGGCCATGGTCTTCTCGCGACGCTCCTGGGCGTAGCCGACCAGCCAGCGCAGCGACAGCGTGGTGCCGCGGTTGCCCTTGACCTCGATCGGGACCTGGTAGGTCGCGCCACCGACGCGGCGGGACTTGACCTCGAGCGCGGGGCGCACGTTGTCGAGCGCGCGCTTGAGGGTGATGACCGGGTCGGTGCCGGTCTTCTCGCGGGTGCCCTCGAGTGCGGCGTAGACGATCCGCTGAGCAACCTGCTTCTTGCCGTCCTGCAGCACCTTCGACACGAGCTGGCTCACCAGCTGCGACCCGTAGACCGGGTCGACGTCGATCGGCCGCTTCGGCGCGGGGCCCTTGCGCGGCATGTCAGCTCTTCTCCTTCTTGGCGCCGTAGCGGCTGCGCGCCTGCTTACGGTTCTTCACGGCCTGGGTGTCCAGGGCGCCGCGGATGACCTTGTAGCGAACGCCGGGGAGGTCCTTCACGCGACCGCCGCGGACGAGCACGATCGAGTGCTCCTGCAGGTTGTGACCCTCACCCGGGATGTAGGCGGTGACCTCGACGCCGCTGGAGAGGCGCACGCGGGCGACCTTCCGGAGGGCGGAGTTCGGCTTCTTGGGGGTGGTGGTGTAGACGCGGGTGCACACACCGCGCCGCTGGGGAGATCCCTTCAGGGCAGGCGTCTTGGTCTTCGACACCTTGTCCTGGCGGCCCTTGCGGACCAACTGATTGATAGTGGGCACCTGGTGGTTCCCTTTCATGTCTGCTGTCACGGCCTGGCGCGGTGCCGGGCTCGGGGTGATGCGATGCTGCGTGCCGGAGTGCTCCTCCGTCCGACGCGCCGATGAGGGCGTTCGACCGGAGGGCATGCTCGACGTGCCGGGTCGCCCCAGACACAAGAATCGAGATTACCGGCCGTGCCAAAGGCGGGTCAAAATGCGGCGCGCACGCCTGGACCTCCCCCGGCGCCCACTCCCGGCGCGGGCCGGATCAGGTCAGCCAACGGGTGATCGGGTCGATCGCGAAGTAGACCACGAACAGACCGGCCACGACCCACAGCAGCGGGTGCAGCTCGCGGGCCTTGCCGCGCACCACCTTGAGGAACGCGTAGGAGACGAATCCGGCCCCGATGCCGACCGAGATCGAGTACGTGAACGGCATCAGCGCGATGGTGAGGAAGGCCGGGATCGCGATCTCCACGTCGTCCCACGAGATGCCGGTGATCTGCTGCATCATCAAGAAGCCGACCAGGACCAGCGCCGGGACCGCGGCCTCCGACGGGATCATCGCGACCAGCGGCGACAGGAAGATCGTGACCAGGAAGAGCGCACCGGTCACGACCGAGGCCAGTCCGGTGCGGGCGCCCTCGCCGACCCCCGAGGCCGACTCGATGTACGACGTGTTCGACGAGACGCCGGCCGCGCCGCCCGCGATCGCGGCGACGGAGTCGACGACCAAGATCCGCTCGGCGTGCGGTGGCATGCCGTCCTCGTCGAGCAGGCCGGCCTCGGCGCCGATGGCGGTCATCGTGCCCATGGTGTCGAAGAAGTCGGCGAGCATCAGCGAGAAGACGAGCAGCAGGACGGTGACCACGCCCGCCTTGTCCCAGGAGCCCAGCAGGTTGAACTCGCCGAGGGTGCCGAAGTCGGGGGCGTGGAAGGAGTCGGGCCAGGCCGGGACGGTGAGCGCCCAGCCACCGGCCTGCTCCGCGGACCGGCCGAGGTCGCCGATCGCCTCGACGACGACCGCGACCGCGGTCATCACGACGATCGAGATCAAGATGGCGCCGCGCACGCGGCGTACCCACAGCGCCAGCATCAGCAGCAGGCCCACCACGAACACGAGAACCGGCCAGCCGCTGAGGTTGCCGTCGGCGCCGAGCTGGACGGGCACGGTCGTCTGCGCCCTGTCGGGGATCCGCGACACCACGCCGGCGTCGACGAACCCGATCAGGGCGATGAAGAGGCCGATGCCGACCGAGATGGCCACCTTGAGCTGCGCCGGCACCGCTCGGAAGACCGCCGTCCGGAATCCGGTGAGGACGAGCACGAGGATGAGGACGCCCTCGATCACCACCAGCCCCATCGCGTCGGCCCAGGTCATCTGGCTGGCGACCGCGAACGCGAGGAACGCGTTGAGGCCCAGCCCGGTCGCCAGGGCGAGCGGGTAGTTGGCCACGACGCCCATCAGGATCGTCAGCACACCCGCGACCAGCGCGGTGCCGGCGGCGATCGCCGCGAGGTTCGGCTCGGTGCCGCCGCCGAGGTACTTCCCGTCGATGTCGGTCGCGTAGCCGAGGATCAGCGGATTCAGTACGACGATGTAGGCCATCGTGAAGAACGTGACGACGCCTCCGCGGATCTCCTGACCGAGGCTGGAGCCCCGCTCGGAGATCCGGAAGTAGCGTTCGAGCGGGTTCGTCGGGGCGACGGGCTGGGCCGAGTTCACGGCCGAAGCATGGCAGGAGCGACGGCCGGGGTCGAGCCGGCGGCCGGCTCGAGCGCGGGGCCTCCCGCCCTCGCCACGGTCCGGCGCACCAGCACGGCGAGCCCGACGCCCACCAGCACCAGGGCGCCGCCGAGGACCAGCGTCCAACGGGCGCCGAACTGCTCGCCGATCCAACCGATGAAGGGGGCGCCCAGCGGCGTGCCGCCCATCACGATGGTCATGTAGATCGCCATCACCCGACCGCGCAGCGCCGGGGCCGACTCGATCTGCAGCAGCGCGTTGCAGGAGTTGAGCACGGTGATCACCGAGAAGCCGAGGAGCGGGCACAGCAGCACGAAGGTGAGGTACGACGGCACCAGGCCCGCCGCGATCTCGACGACTCCGAACACCACCGCCGCACCCATCATCAGCCGGACCCGGACCCGGGAGCGGCCGGCCGCCACCAGTGCGCCGGTCAGCGAGCCGATCGCGAGGAAGGAGCCGAGGATGCCGTACTCCGTGGCGCCCTTGCCGAAGACCTCGGTCGCCATCAGCGCGGAGGTGATCTGGAAGTTCATGCCGAAGGTGCCCACGAAGAACGCGAGCACCAGGATCATCAGCATCTTGGGCTGGCCGCGCAGATAGGCGACGCCCTCGCGGAGCATGCCGGGCGTGCGGCTCGCGGTGGGCGGCGACTGGAGGGTGGCCTCGTCCATCCGACGCAGCTGGACGATCACGGCGAGGTAGGACACCGCGTTGGCCAGGATCACCCAGCCGGTCGCCCGCATGCCGCCGCCGCCCAGACCGATGAGCAGGCCGGCGAGCCCGGGGCCGACCAGGCGCGCGGTGTTGAAGGCGGCCGAGTTCAGGCTCACCGCGTTGGCGACGTCGTCGGCACCGACCATCTCGGAGACGAAGGCCTGGCGGGCAGGACCGTCGAAGGCCGCGCCCACGCCGAAGACGAACGCGAGCAGGTAGACGTGCCAGGTCTCGGCCACGCCGAACGCGGCGATCACGCCGAGGGCGAGCGAGGCGAGGGCCATCACGGCCTGCGTGATCTGGAGCAGGACCCGCTTGGGGATGCGGTCGGCGACCACGCCGGCGTACGGGGAGAGCAGCAGCACCGGCAGGAACTGGAGGCCCGTCGTGATGCCGAGGGCGGCGCCGCCGTTGCCGGGGATGGTCAGGACCAGCCAGTCCTGAGCGACCCGCTGCATCCAGGTGCCGACGTTCGACACGATGCTGCCGGCGAAGTACAGGCGGTAGTTCGGGTGGGCCAGGGAGCGGAATCGGGGGCTCGTGGGGACTCCTTCGGTCGGTCAGCGGGGCGTGGTCATCGGGGTGGTGGTCGACGAGCTCGCGCTCAGTCGGCCTCTGCGAGGCGTTGCAGGAGCGGAGCCGCGCGGCGCAGCACGTCGCGCTCCTCCGGGGTCAGGTCGGCGAGCCGGCGCGAGAGCCAGCGGTCGCGACGGGCGACGTCGGCGGCCACTACGGCGCGCCCGGCGTCCGTGATCCGGACGACGACCTGCCGGCCGTCACTCGGATGCGGGCGCCGCTCGACGAGCTCGGCGTCGGCGAGCCCGGTGACCGTGCGGGTCATGCTCGGCGGCTGCACCTGCTCGCGGCCGGCCAGCGCTCCGACAGTGAGGTCGCCCTGGCGGCCGAGGGCATAGAGCACCGCCATCGCCGACACACTCAGGTCGTTGTCGGGGTGCCGCTCGCGCAACAGCCTCCGGCGCAGGCGCACGACCGCGAAGCGGAGCTCGGTCGCGAGTCCGGCGTCACTGCGCACGTGCTTCTCGAGAGTGGGCATATCGTTAGCCTAAGTCATTACCTCTGCTAACTATTCCCGGAGCAGTAGCATGGGCTCGTGGAGCTCCGCGACGATCAGCCGACCCAGCACGAGATCGGCAACCGGACCTACCTCATCGCGCCCGTCGAGCCCCTCGACGTCGACGGGGTGCGGACCGTCCAGGTCGGCACCGCGCTCTTCCTCCTCGCCTTCGTCGGCCTGCTCCCGTTCTACGGGCGGCTCGAGGAGGACGGCCGCACGTGGCTGCTGTGGATGTGCCTGACCGGGGTCGGCCTCGGCCTGCTCGGCACGGAGTACTGCAAGCGGCGCCGCCGGGCCCGCTCCGAGCGCGACCACGACGCCCATGAGTGAGGCCGCGCCCCTCCGCCCGACCCGCTGGGCCCTCGGCGGGCCGCGCAACGGCGGCTATGCCGACCGGTTCGCCCAGCTGATCGCCGAGGGAGCCGACGTCGTCGGCGAGGCCCGGCTCGCCGACGCCCTGGTCCCCCGCGGCGCGACGATCCTCGACGCCGGCTCCGGCATGGGCCGGATCGGCGCCCACCTGCGCGCCCTCGGCCACCGGGTCACGGCGGCCGAGCCCGACCCCGCCCTCGTCGAGCAGTCCCGGCGCACCTACCCGGACCTGCCGGTGCTCCCGCTGGAGATCCTCGCGCTGACGCCCGATGCCCTCACCGCGGCCGGCGCGCCCACGTCGTACGACCTGGTGGTGTGCGTCGGCAACGTGCTCACCTTCGTCGCCGAGGGCACCGAGGTCGCCGTCCTGGAGCGCCTCGGCTCGCTGCTCGCCCCCGGCGGCCGGATCCTGGTGGGCTTCCACCTGCAGCAGGGGCCGGCGACCGCGAGGGTGTACCCGCCGGAGGAGTTCGCCGCGGACGTCGAGGCGGCCGGGCTGGTCGTCCAGCAGCGCTTCGGTGGCTACGACCTGCGGCCGGTCGACGACCTCTACGCGGTCACGATCCTCGCCCGGCCCTGACCCCGGCCGGCCTTGTAACTAAGGGTTACAGCACGGAATTCAGCGCCATAGCGCCCGGGTAGTAGCAGCAGCACCCGGGTAGACGCGTCCGAGGCACCCCACGCTCGCGTTCCGGTCACGACGACCGGCACGCAGCATCCACCCGGGCGTTAGGACCACTACCCGGGCGCTGTTGCACCGGTTTTCGCGCCGTAACCCTTAGTTACAAGGGGCGAGCGCCCCTCAGAAGGTCTCGAGGTCGTCGAGGGAGATCGTGTCGATGACGGGCGGCGCGGGCGGCTGGGGCTGCTGGCGCTTGCTCAGCCGGATCTCGGAGTGAGCGCCGCAGCCGTGCTGGTGCGCGACAACGCGTCCGTCGTCGTTGGCGTCGCCGTTGGCGCACACGCCGAACAGCTCCGACAGCGGGCCGGCGAGGCGGACCAGGAAACCGCAGGAGTAGCAGTGGTGCGGCGCGGACTTGGCGATCGGCGCGTCGGGACCGGCGGCGCCGTCGTACCAGCGCTCGGCGGCGGCGTCGCGGCCCTCGCGCGAGAGCACCCGGACCCGGCCGAGGCCGAGGTCCTTGGCGACCTGGCGCACCTGGGCCTGGTCGTCGGCGTCGAGCGGGTCGTCGCCGAAGGAGTACGTCGGCACCAGCCGCGCGTCGTCGTCGGAGACGGGGAGCAGGTCGCCGGGCGACATGTCGCCGGGAAGCAGCCGGTCGCGGTAGGGCACCCAGGCAGGGGCGACGATGGCGTCGGAGCCGGGGAGCAGGACGACCTCGACCACGGTGACCTTGCGCTGGCGGGAGGCCCGGGTGAGCGTGACCGCCCACTGCCAGCCGCGGTAGCCCCGGCGCGTGCAGTCGAACAGGTGGGTGACGACCCGGAGCCCGTCGATCTGGTGGCCGCGGTGGTCGCCGACGTCGGAGGCGTCGACCTCCTCGAGCAGCGCCGAGCGCGCCGCGTCGATCGCGTCGGCGGTGGCGGCGTCGGTCAGCTTGCGCTCGAGGGTGGACACCGGCACAGCATCCCCCATCGTGGCGACGCACGTCACGTCGGGGGTAACAGGCAAGATAGGGAAGGTGAGCACCGACGGCCCGGACCTGAGCCCCCCGCCGGAGCGCGGCCCCGCCGGCGACGCGCCCGCCGAGACCGGCTCGGTCCGCGCGGCCAAGGCGACCGCGCGGGGCGTCAAGGGCTTCGCCCGGGTGACCGGACGCGCCAGCAAGGCGACGGTGCGCACGGCACGCAAGGCCGCCGGCGCCCAGGGCGCGGAGCGCTCCGGTCTCAACCGGCTCATCGAGCTGCACGCCGCGAACGCGGCCGGCGACTCGGCCTTCGCGATCGCGCTGGCCGGCACCGTCTTCTTCGCCGGCGCCACCAGCGGTCAGCGCGGCCCGGTGCTGCTCTTCCTCGGCCTCACCATGGTCCCGTTCGCGATCGTGGCCCCCCTGATCGGCCCCTTCCTCGACCGGTTCAGCCACGGCCGGCGTTGGGCGATCGGCGCCACCTTCGCGCTGCGCGCCTTCCTGTGCTGGATCCTCGCCGGGACGCTCAGCGACGGCTCCCCCTGGTTCTACGTCGCCGCGCTCGGCGTCCTCGTCTCGTCCAAGGCGTACGGCGTGGCGAAGGCCGCCGCGGTGCCACGTCTGGTCCCCCAGGAGATCACCCTGGTGAAGGCCAACGGCCGGGTGGCGCTCGCCGGCGTGGTGGGCGCCTGCGCGTCGGCACCGCTCGCGGGTGCGGCGTACTGGATCGGACCCGAGTGGGCCTGCCGCTACGCCTTCCTGGTGTTCACCGTGGGCACGGTCGCGGCGATCCTGCTGCCCGGGAAGATCGACTCCTCGGCGGGCGAGGAGTCGATCGACGGGCCACGCGGCACCGGGCGCCGCGCCGGGCTGCCGCCCCAGGTCGCCTTCGCCCTGCGTGCCAACTGCGGGCCCCGCCTGCTCTCCGGCTTCCTCACCATGTTCATGACGTTCGTGCTGATGACCGAGCCGCTCGACGGCTGGGAGAGCAAGACCAAGGCGACGCTGACGGTCGGCCTGGTCGTCGGCGCCGCGGGCCTCGGCAACACCGTCGGCATCGTCGTGGCATCGCTGGCCCGCAAGATCAACCCGGCCGCGATGGTCGTCATCGCCCTGCTCGCCGACATCGTCGCGCTCGTCGTGGCGACCCTCTTCTTCAGCCTGCTCCCGCTCGTGCTGCTGGGCCTGACTGTCGGCCTGATGCAGTACCTCGCCAAGGTCTCGCTCGACTCGACCATCCAGGCCGGCGTCCCGGTGCGCGCGCACGCGAGCGCGTTCGCGAAGGGCGACACGACCCTGCAGCTGGCGTGGGTCGTCGGCGGCTTCCTCGGCGTGATCCTGTCCTATCCCGCCGTCAACGGCATCGGACTGGGCTTCGCCGCCGTCCTGCTGACCGCCTGGGCCGTCTTCGTCCTGCGGACCAGTCCGTCGCGACGCGAGCGGAACCGGCCGGGCAGCCCGGTCGGCGCCACCCCCGGCTGAGCCGAGCCGGGCCCTACGACTCGAGCTCGTCGGCCAGCGCGCGCAGCAGCTTGGCCACCGGCTGCGCCGTACGACGGTCGGGGTGGCGGCCGTGGCGGTAGGCCTCGCCCACGCCGTCGAGCACCCGGATCAGGTCCTCGACGATCGGGACCATCTCTTCGGGCTTCTTGCGCTTGGCCTGCTGCTGGTTGCGCGCGACCGAGGCCGGCGCGTCGAGGATCCGCACCTGGAGGGCCTGCTCACCACGGCGGCCCTGGGCGATGCCGAACTCCACCCGGGTGCCCGCCTTGAGCGTGGTCACGCCGTCGGGCAGCGCATCGGCGCGGACGTAGACGTCCTCCCCGCCCTGCTGGGAGAGGAAGCCGAAGCCCTTCTCCGCGTCGTACCACTTCACCTTGCCAGTCGGCACGGCTCGGCCCACCCTCTCCTCACGCCTGCGTGCGCCCGGTCGGGCGCACGAACCGCACATCGTAGGACATGCGGTGTCGGCCTCTATTCTCGCGAACGTGGCAACCGAATTGATCCCGCCCGGGCTGCCGGCGCCCCTCCTCCCGATCCGGACCGAGCGCCTCGTGCTGCGCGCCGTGCTGCCCACGGACGAAGCGGCGATCGGCGCCTACTGCGCGAGCCCCGAGGTCACCCGGTACCTGCCCTTCGGGCCGCTCGGCGCCGAGGGCCTGCGGGAGCGGATGGAGCGGATGGTGGCGGGGAGGGCGCCGTCGGCACCCGGCGAGATGCTGTCGCTCGCGGTCGAGCACGACGGCGTGCTGGTCGGCGACCTGATGCTGCGCCTCACCGCCCGGCACGGGCCCCAGGACCCGCCGGCGATCGGGGAGCTGGGCTGGGTCTTCGCCCCGGAGTACGCCGGGCGCGGGTTCGCGACCGAGTCCGCCCGCGCCCTGGTCGACCTGGCGTTCACGCACTACCCGCTGCATCGGCTGATGGCCCAGCTCGACCCGCGCAACCTCCCCTCCGCCCGGCTGTGCGAGCGGCTGGGCATGCGGCACGAGGCGCACACCCGCGAGGACTTCGCCGAGCGGGACGGCTCGTGGGGCGACACCTCGGTCTACGGGCTGCTGCGCCGCGAGTGGGAGGCGCGGGGCTGACCCGGGCTCAACCCTCTCTCTCGACCCGCATGGTGCGGTCGCCGAAGCGCACCTCGTCGCCCGCGAGCAGGGTGCTCGGACGCCCCGGGGACAGCGAGCGGGACATTCCCTTGCGGATGACGTAGGAGCCGTTGGTCGACCCGCGGTCCATCACCACGAGCGCGCCGTCGGCGGCGACCTGGAACTGGGCGTGGGTCTTCGACAGCGACATGTCGGAGGAGCGCAGGGGGACGACGTGTCGCACCGGCTCCCCCGGCCGGGGCTCCGGGCGCCGGCCGACGAGAGCGAGGCCCTCGACCACGAAGCGCTCGCCGGTGTCGAACTCGACCCGCCACCGGACGGTCTGTGGCGTGAGCGCCTCTGCGGACCCGGCGCTCGGGTCGGGCCGGACCCGGGTCTGCTCGACCGGGGGACGCTCGGCGGCCGGGACCGGCGTGGGCCGCGGCGCGGCAGGAGCGGGCGCGGCCTGGCTGGGGACGGCCGGGGTGGGCGCGGCCGGGGTGGGCGCGGCCGGGGTGGGGACGGCCGGGCTGGGGACGGCCGGGCTGGGCGCCGCGGCCGGGACGACGGCCGGCACGGGCGCGGGGGTCGGGAGGGGGGTGGAGGTGGGCGTGGGGGTGGGCGTGGGGGTCGGGTCCGGGCGCTCCTCGACCGGCGACGGCAGCAGCCGCATGGCGGTGAGGTTCACGATCTGCTGCGGCCGCGCGACCTCCGCGGCCTCCTCGACCTCCTGGGGCCGGACGTCGACCACGACGGCGTCCCCGATCCGGTCGTGCAGTCCGCGACGCTGCCGCGACGGGTCCATCGCCGCGGTCCAGGCGAGCGTGGCCAGGCCGAGACCGGCGGTCGGCAGCCCGGCGATGCCGAGCACCAGCGTCCGCAGCAGCCCGGCGCCGACGCCGATGGGCTCGCCCGTCGTACGCCGCACGACCCGCAGGCCGGTAGCCGCCTTGCCGGGGGTCCGGCCGGTCGCGCCCACGAGCACGGCCAGCACCAGACCGACCAGGACCGCCACCCCGACGAAGGTGAGGACGAGGAGCCAGGCGCTGTCCGGCTCGACGAGGCGCCACACCGCGAGCGCCGCGGCGGCGGCGACGGCCCAGCCCAGCGCCCGGTCGATGACCGCGGCGGTGAACCGGCGCTCCATCTCCGCGGGTGGAGAGGCGGCACCGTCGCCGGCGGGCGGCGGTGGGCTGGGGACGTGCGTCATGCGGAGCGCTCCGAGTAGCGGGCAGGGTCAGGGACGGGTGACCTGGATGGTGACGCCGTCACCCAGGTTGATGGTCGCGCCCGGGATCAGCTGGACGGCGATGCCGGGCTTGAGGTCCTCCGGCCCCAGGCCGGGCTGCACCAGGACCGTGCCGTTGGTCGAGCCCATGTCGGTCACGACAGCGGTGCCGAGGTCGGCGCCGACGCCCGGGCGGACCTCGATGTGCGTGGAGGAGATCTCGTGGAGGCGGCTCGGCACGGTGACGAGCGTCGGCTGCTCGGTCGAGGCGAACCGCCGCGCCTCCGGCGCGCGGCCGATCAGGACAGCGCGGTCGACGATGACCGACTGGCCGTCGGAGACCAGCAGCTTCGCGACCGGCTGCGTGACCGGCGGGGCCGCCGGCGTACCGGGGACCGGCGGCACCAGCGGGGCCGGCGGCTCACCGGCGCCGGCGACGGTGAAGCCGTCGTGCTCGACACCCGGTCCGGGCGGCGGCGTGACCGCGCCGACAGGCTCCCACGAGCCGATCGGGAGCGGCGGCGCGTCAGGGAGATCCGGCGCGGGGAGATCCGGCGCGGGGAGATCCGGCGCGGGGAGATCCGGCGCGGGGAGATCCGGCGCCGGGACGCCGGGGACGGGAGCGCCCACGGGCGGGGGCGGCACCCAGGTCGGCGGCGGCGTGGTCGGGGCGTCGGCGGCGGGCGTGTCCCAGGGCGTCACCCAGCCGTCCGGTGCCGGCTCCTGCGGGGCCGCGCCGAGTGGCTCGTCCACGCTCTCCATGACCTCGGTGACGGGGCCGTCGTCGAGGTAGGCCGCTTCGGTGGCCGCGGCCGCGCCCTCGTCGAGAGGACTCGGCTCGTCGAGAGGACTCGGCTCGTCGAGTGGGCCGGGCTCGTCAAGTGGGCCGGGCTCGTCGAGGAGGCCCGACTCGCCGGCAGCGGCGGGCGACGCCTCCTCCAACGAGACGGGCTCCTCGGCCGCCGGCGCGGCCAGCGGCACGGGGACGGAGGGGGCGGAGGGGGCGGCCCCCCCGGCCGGCGCACCGGCGGCGGGGGCGAGCGCGGGCCGGTCGATCCGGCCGACCCGGACCAGACCGGTGAGGATCGGGAAGTCGGCGCCGGGGGTCTGGGCCGCATCCGCCTCCGCGGGCAGGCCGATGCTCAGGGAGGTGACGCCGTCCAGGCTGCGCTCGACCCAGGTGTGGCTCTCACCGCCGTCGACGGTCACGGTCTCCCCCCCAGCGGTGA
This sequence comes from Nocardioides sp. LHD-245, assembly GCF_030929495.1. GTDB lineage: Bacteria > Actinomycetota > Actinomycetes > Propionibacteriales > Nocardioidaceae > Nocardioides. The sequence goes on from NZ_JAVFWN010000002.1 coordinate 282,073, forward strand.
TCGTGGCGACGACACCGGTGCCGCGGAGCAGGACCCGGGTCGTCCCCTCGGTGGCGCTGACCAGCGCGAAGCCGGGGATCCGGCTCAGCCCGGAGGCGAGCAGTCCGTCGAGGACGTCGTCGAACCCGGCGCCGCCGTCGACCAGGGCCCACAGGCCGACGACCTGGTCCCTCTGCGACTCCGGCAGCACGATGGCGGCACCGGCGCCGAAGACCGCGAACCAACCGCCGTCGCGGTACGACCAGGCACCGGTCGTGCGCTCGGTCGCTTGCATGCCGTCGGTCATGGGAGAGCCCCCAGCTTCTGCTCCAGACTCAACCGCTGTGCGTGTGAGTCGTACGGGTCGTCGTTCGCCAATCCCACCACATCGACCACGAGCGCGGTCGCGTTGTCGTGGCCGCCCGCAGCCACCGCGGCGGCGACCAGGGCGTCGGCGGCATCGCGCGGGTCGTCGTACCCGGCGAGGATCGAGGCGATGGTCACGTCGTCCACCATGCCACTGACGCCGTCGGAGCACAGCAGGAGGCGCTCGGCCGCGGCGAGCGGCAGGAGGTAGTAGTCGGCCGCGCCGCTCACCGCGCCCGGCATCGCCGCTCCCCCGAGCGCACGGGTGATGACATTGCGGCTCGGGTGGACGGCCGCCGCGTCGGGGGTCAGCCGGCCGGCGTCGACCAGTTCCTGGACCAGGCTGTGGTCGACGCTCACCTGCTCCAGCTCACCCTCGTTGTAGCGGTAGATCCGCGAGTCGCCGACATTGGCGAGCAGCCAGTGCGGGCCGTCGGCGGACTGGACGAGCAGCGCGAGGACGACCGTGGTGCCGGCCGCGAAGGTGTCGTCGGCCCCCGCGGCGCGCTGCTCCTCGTCGTACGCGAGCAGCCGGTCCTGTGCGGCCTGGAGCGCGGCGTCGACCGCGGCGGTGCCCTCCTCGAGGACGTAGTCGCCGCGGGCGAGCCGGGCGAGCTCCTCGACGGCGTACCTGCTGGCGACGTCGCCGCGGTCGTGGCCACCCATCCCGTCGGCGACGACGAAGACCGGCGGATCGGCCAGGAAGGCGTCCTCGTTGACCTCCCTGACCAGGCCGACGTCGGTGGCGGCACCGTGGTGCAGCTCGACCCGGTTCATCGATGTCCTAGGTTGGACACTGTGGGAGCGGGACCGAGCGGACACCGGTCGTTGGCCGACCAGCTGCGGTCGTGGCCTGACGAGCGGCTCCAGCGCCTGCTCACCGAACGTCTGGACCTGGCCACCCCTGCCCCTCACGACTTCGGACAACTCGCCTCTCGCGCCGCGGTGAGGAACTCGATCGCACGCGCTCTCGACGGCCTCACCCGAGGCGAGCTCTCGGTGCTTGATGCCCTCGTCGTCGCGGGCCAAACCACCGATTCGGAAGTCGCCGCGACGGTACGGGCGGCGGAGGGGTACGTCGCCGCGACGCTGGCCCGGCTGCGAGATCTCGCCGTCGTCTGGGACTCCACCGAGGGGCTCCGCGCCCTCAGCGGGGTGAGCGACGCGATGACCGGCGGAGCGGAGGCCGGCGTGAGCGGGCTCCGGCCCCGGTCGGGCCTGCCGCGACCGGCCGCCGAGATCGCCGAGGCACTGGCCGCGCTCCCACCGGAGGCCCGGGGACTGCTGGACCACGTCATCGCCGAGGGCGGCACCGCACGGTCCGGCACCGTCCGGGTGGGCGTGCACCCGGAGGACGCCGAGTCGCCCGCCGAGCTGCTCGTCGCGCTCCGGCTGCTCGTCCCCGGAGGCTCCCTGCTGCCGGGGCTGCTCGTGGTGCCCGGCGAGGTGGGCCTCGCGGTCCGCGGGGGGAAGACGACGACCGAGCCGGTCGACGTCGCGCCACCGGTCGCGTCACAGGAGCGGTCGCCGCGGCTGGCGGCGAGTGCCGCGCTGGGCGCCGCCACGGACGTCGTACGACGCGTCGGGCTGCTCCTGGAGTGGTGGGGCACCCGCCCGGCGGCCGCGCTGCGCACCACCGGGCTGGGGGTCCGCGAGCTGAAGGCGGCCGCGACGCAGCTGCAGGTGCCGGAGCCCGAGGCTGCGCTGATCGTCGAGCTCGCGCACGAGGCCGGGCTGGCCGGAACCCGCGCGGACGCGGATGGCAACCCGGTGTGGGTGCCGACATCGGCGTACGACGAGTGGGCCGAGCGGCCGGTCGCCGAGCGCTGGACCGTGCTGGCGCGGGCGTGGCTGTCGAGCCCGCGGCTGCCGTCGCTGGTCGGCGAGCGCGGCCCCGACCAGAAGCCGTGGAACGCGCTGACGCCGGAGCTGTCGGCGGCCGGGATGCCGGAGGCCAAGGCGATGGCGCTCGCCGTCCTCGCCGACCTGCCCGAGGGACACGGCCTCGCCGCCGGCACCGGCCTGCCGTCGCTGGTCGCCCGGGTCGCGTGGGAGCGGCCTCGGCGGCCCCGCACGCGCCCCGACCTGGTGGCGTGGGCGGTCGCGGAGGCGGCGATCCTCGGCCTCACGGGCGCCGACGTGCTGACGCCGTACGCGCGGGCGCTGCTCGAGGGCGCCGACCCCGCACCGGTGCTTGCCGAGCTGCTGCCCGCCCCGGTCGACCACGTGCTCGTCCAGGCCGACCTGACCGCCGTCGCGCCCGGCCCGCTGGTGCCGGAGCTGGCGCGGCAGCTGCAGCAGGTCGCCGACGTCGACTCCCACGGCGCCGCGACCGTCTACCGCTTCACCTCCGACTCGGTACGGCGGGCGCTGGATGCCGGCTGGACGGCGGCCGAGCTGCACGCGTTCGTGCTGGCGGCCTCGCGCACACCGGTCCCCCAGCCGCTGACCTACCTCATCGACGACGTCGTCCGGTCGTTCGGCCGGCTGCGGGTGGGGCTGGCGGCGTCGTTCGTGCGCTCGGAGGACGAGGCCGCGCTGGCGGCGCTGGTCAACCACCCGAGGGCCTCGGGCCTCGGCCTGCGGCGGATCGCGCCGACCGTCGTGGTGTCGACCCTCCCGATCGACGTACTGCTCCTCCGGCTGCGCGAGCTCGGACTCGCGCCGGTGGTCGAGGGCCCGGACGGGGTTGTGCGTGTCGGCACTCCCGACTCCCTGCGCGCCCGCCCCCCGCGCACCCGGGAGTCCGCCGACGCCGCCCGGACCGCCGTGCGGCAGGCCGCCCAGGTCGTCTCCGCCGTCGCGACGCTGCGCGAGGGCGATGCGGCCGCGCGGAACCGGCCGGCCTCCGCCTCGGCGCCCGGAGGCGGCGTGCTGTCCGCGCTCCGCGACGCGATCGAGCGGCGCGGCGCCGTCCTGATCGGGTTCACGGACAACCAGGGCGTCGGGTCCGAGCGGACCGTGCGTCCGCTCGTCGTCGAGGGCGGCCAGCTGACGGCCTTCGACGCCGACGCGGCGGACGACGATCCCGACGCGGAGCGGCGCTATGCCGTCCACCGGATCACCCGGGTGGTCCCGGTGTGAGGTGCTGGCGGCGGCGGCACGACCGGCACCACCGTACGATTGGCCGGTGAGTGACGGACCCCTGATCGTGCAGTCGGACAAGTCGCTGCTGCTGGAGGTCGACCATCCGCAGGCGGCGGAGTGCCGCAAGGCGATCGCGCCGTTCGCGGAGCTGGAGCGCTCGCCGGAGCACATCCACACCTACCGGCTGACCCCGCTGGGACTGTGGAACGCGCGGGCGGCCGGACACGACGCCGAGCAGGTGGTCGACACGCTGCTGACCTGGTCGCGCTACCCCGTCCCCCACGCGCTGCTGGTCGACGTCGCCGAGACGATGGCCCGCTACGGGCGGCTGCGACTCGAGAAGGACCCGGTGCAGGGTCTCGTGCTCGCGTCCAGCGACCGGGCGGTGCTGGAGGAGGTCCTGCGGGCCAAGAAGATCGCCGGCATGCTCGGCGCCCGGCTCGACGACGACACCGTCGCGGTGCATCCCTCCGAGCGCGGCAACCTCAAGCAGGCGCTGCTCAAGCTGGGCTGGCCGGCCGAGGACTACGCCGGATACGTCGACGGCGAGGCGCACGCGATCGATCTGGCCGAGGACGGCTGGGTGCTGCGCGACTACCAGCGCGACGCGGCCGAGTCGTTCTGGCACGGCGGCTCCGGGGTCGTCGTCCTCCCCTGCGGGGCGGGCAAGACGCTGGTCGGCGCGGCGGCGATGGCGCACGCGCAGGCGACCACGCTGATCCTGGTCACCAACACCGTGAGCGCCCGGCAGTGGAAGGACGAGCTGGTCCGGCGTACCTCCCTGACCGAGGACGAGATCGGCGAGTACTCCGGCACCGTCAAGGAGATCCGTCCGGTCACGATCGCGACGTACCAGGTCATCACGACCAAGCGGAAGGGCGTCTACCCGCACCTGGAGCTCTTCGACGCGCGCGACTGGGGCCTGATCGTGTACGACGAGGTGCACCTCCTGCCGGCGCCGATCTTCCGGATGACCGCGGACCTGCAGGCCCGGCGCCGGATCGGGCTGACCGCGACCCTGGTGCGCGAGGACGGCCGCGAGGGAGACGTGTTCTCGCTGATCGGCCCGAAGCGGTACGACGCCCCGTGGAAGGACATCGAGGCGCAGGGCTGGATCGCGCCCGCCGACTGCATCGAGGTCCGGGTCTCGCTGCCCGACGCCTCCCGGATGACCTACGCGACCGCCGAGCCCGAGGAGCGCTACCGGCTGGCCGCGTGCACCCCGGAGAAGCTCGGCGTCGTGCGCGACCTGGTGGCGCGGCACGCCGGGCAGCCCACCCTGGTGATCGGCCAGTACCTCGAGCAGCTCGACGAGCTCGCCGAGGCACTGGATGCTCCGGTCATCACCGGGCAGACGACGGTCAAGGAGCGGCAGCGGCTCTTCGGCGCCTTCCGCTCCGGCGAGATCGGACTGCTCGTCGTGTCGAAGGTCGCGAACTTCTCGATCGACCTGCCGACCGCCGAGGTCGCGATCCAGGTGTCCGGCTCGTTCGGCTCACGGCAGGAGGAGGCGCAACGGCTCGGCCGGCTGCTCCGGCCCGGAGAGCCCGGTCCGGACGGCGAGCGCAAGGTGGCGCACTTCTACACGATCGTCGCGCGTGACACCGTCGACGCCGAGTTCGCGCAGAACCGGCAGCGGTTCCTGGCCGAGCAGGGGTACGCGTACCGGATCGTCGACGCGGAGGACGTCGGCGCCTGAGGCGCCGACGTCCTCCAGGGACCTCTCAGCGGACCAGCTGTGACGGGACGACCGTGATCTCGAAGGGGACGGTCGCCGTCCACTCCTCGTCACCGGCGATCGCCGCCACCGCCTCGTAGCGACCGTCGCGCAGCTCCCAGGCCGTGAGGGCGATCTCGTCGCCCTCGACATCGACGACCCAGTAGGCGGCGACGCCGCTCCGCTCGTAGATGCGCTTCTTCTGGCCCAGGTCACGGCGGCGCATGCTCGGCGAGAGAACCTCGACGACCAACGCAGGTGGACCGTTCATGCCGCGCTCGTCGAGCTTTGACGGGTCGACCACCAGTATGTCGGGCACCAGGATCTCGTGCTCGCCCAGCACGACATCGAAGGGCGCCTGCGAGACCCGCAGGTGATCGGGACAGGCCGCGTAGAGCCGCACCAGCAGCTCGGTGCTCACGAGCTGATGGCGGGGACGGGGCGACGGCGACATGACGATCTCACCCTCGATGAGCTCGTAGCGATTGCCGTCGTCCGGCATCGCGTCGAGGTCCTCGCGCGTCAACATCTCCACTGCCGCCATGCTCCCCATCGTGCCTCACTCCCCGAGATGACTGAAGGTCCATGCCGGTGATCATCGGCGACGATCGCCGATCCGCCGGACACGGACCTCCAGCCTGTGGAGAACCTGGTGGTCAGGCCGCGGCCACCCCCGCTTCCGTGGCCACCAGCGCCAGCTCGAGGATCTCGGTGACCGCGCCGACCGGCGTGACGGTGAGCGCCGAGAGGATCTCCTCCGGGACGTCGTCCAGGTCAGGCCGGTTGCGCTCGGGGATGAACACCTCGGCGACGCCGGCGCGCTGGGCGGCGAGCAGCTTCTGCTTCACCCCGCCGATCGGGAGCACCCGACCGGACAGGGTGACCTCGCCGGTCATCGCGATGTCGGAGCGGACCGGACGGTCGGTCAGCAGCGAGACCAGCGCGGTGACCATGGTGACGCCGGCCGACGGCCCGTCCTTGGGGACGGCGCCCGCGGGGAAGTGCACGTGGATCGACCGCTCGAAGGCCTCGGCCGGGATGCCCAGCTCGGTGGCGTGGGAGCGCACCCACGAGAGCGCGATCCGCGCGGACTCCTTCATCACGTCGCCCAGCTGCCCGGTGACGGTCAGCCCGGCCTCACCCGCGGCGACCGAGGTCTCGACGTACAGGACGTCGCCGCCCATGCCGGTCACGGCCAGTCCGGTCGCGACCCCGGGAACCGACGTGCGCTCCTCGAGGTCGGGCGTGAACCGCGGCCGGCCGATCAGGTCGACCAACTCGTCCACGCCGATGTCGACCCGCTCGACCGATCCCGACGCGAGCCGGGCCGTGGCCTTGCGGAACGCCTTGGCGAGCAGTCGCTCGACCTGGCGTACGCCGGCCTCCCGGGTGTAGTTCGCGGCGATCTCGCGCAGCGCCTCGTCGGCGATGGTCACCTCGTCTGCCGAGAGTGCGGCGCGCTCGAGCTGGCGCGGGACCAGGAAGTCGCGGGCGATCGCGACCTTGTCCTCCTCGGTGTAGCCGTCGAGTGCGACCAGCTCCATCCGGTCGAGCAGCGCGGCCGGGATCGAGCCGATGTCATTGGCCGTCGCGATGAACAGCACGTCGGACAGGTCGAGATCGAGCTCGAGGTAGTGGTCGCGGAAGGTGTGGTTCTGCGCGGGGTCGAGGACCTCGAGCAGGGCCGCGGCCGGGTCGCCCCGGTAGTCGGAGCCGACCTTGTCGACCTCGTCGAGCAGCACGACCGGGTTCATGGAACCGGCCTCCTTCACGGCCCGCACGACGCGGCCGGGCAGCGCGCCGACGTACGTGCGCCGGTGACCGCGGATCTCCGCCTCGTCGCGGACGCCGCCGAGGGCGACCCGGACGAACTGACGACCCAGCGCCCGCGCGACGGACTCGCCGAGCGAGGTCTTGCCGACGCCCGGAGGCCCCGCGAGGAGCACGACGGCGCCGGAGCCCCGCCCGCCGACGACCTCCAGCCCGCGTTCGGCGCGCCGGGCGCGGACGGCGAGGTACTCCGTAATCCGGTCCTTCACCTCGTCCAGGCCGTGGTGGTCGGCGTCGAGCACGGCGCGGGCCGCGACGACGTCGGTGTCGTCCTCGGTCCGCACCGACCAGGGCAGGTCGAGCACGGTGTCGAGCCAGGTCCGGATCCAGCCCGCCTCGGGGCTCTGGTCGCTGGAGCGCTCGAGCTTGTCGAGCTCGCGCAGCAGCGCCTCGCGCACGGCGTCGGGGACATCCGCCGCCTCGATCCGGGTGCGGTAGTCGTCACCGCCGTCGGGATCGCCCTCCCCGAGCTCCTTGCGGATGGCGGCGAGCTGCTGGCGCAGCAGGAACTCACGCTGGTTCTTCTCCAGCGACTCGCGCACGTCGGCGTCGATCTTGTCGCTCACCTCGGACTCGGCGACGAAGTCGCGGGTCCACTCGACCAGCAGCCGCAGCCGCTCGGCGACCTCGGGGGTCTCGAGCAGCTGGCGCTTGCGGTCGTCGGAGAGGTACGGCGCGTAGCCGGCCGTGTCGGCGAGGGTCGCCGGGTCGTCGATCCGGGTCACCTGGTCGGCGACCTGCCAGGCCTCGCGGCGCTGCAGGAGGCCCACGACGAGCTTGCGGTAGTCCTCGGCCAGCGCGTGGACGTCGTCGTCCACGACCCCGCCGTCGACCGGCTCGACCTCGACCCACAGGGCCGCGCCGGGACCGGTCACCCCGCTGCCGATGCGGGCGCGCCCGCCGGCTTTGAGCACGGCCGCCGGCTCACCCCCGGAGAACCGGCCGACCTTCTCGACACTGGCCACGACGCCGTACGACGCGTAGCGGTCCTCGAGTCGGGGGGCCACCAGGACCTGGGCGGTCTCGCCGGACTCCTTGGCAGCCAGGGCGGCGGCGTCGATGGCGGCTCGGGCGGGCTCGTCGAGCTCGACCCGGACCACCATCCCGGGGAGCACCACCACGTCGGAGAGGAAAAGCACCGGAAGCTGGATCGGGTTCGTCATTGCCCCTTCGTTCATGCACCGTCCAATGCGTTCCGGGTCGGCGGTGTTCCGGCGTTCGCCAGCCGCGAACGCCGGAACCTTCCCGACCGGTCGGCCTCAGTCGAGAAGGCGCGTCGGGACGAGGGTGACCTCGAACGGCGCGGCGGCGGTCCACTCCTCGTCGCCGGCGACCAGCGCCGCCACGTCGTAGCGCCCCTCCCGCAGCTCCCACGCGGTGAGGCTGGGCACCTCCGGGTCGAGGATCCAGTACGACGGCACGCCGGCGCGCTCGTAGATCCGCTTCTTGCGCACCTGGTCGCGACCGCGACTGCTCGGGGAGAGGATCTCGACGACCAGCAGCGGCGCGCCCGTCAGCCCGCGCTGCTCGGGCCGGTCCCGCTCGACCACGAGCAGGTCGGGCTCGACCACCGACAGCTCCTCGAGCTGGACGTCGAACGGGGCGGCCAGCACGACGAGGCCCGTCGGGCAGGCGAGCCGCAGGGCGTAGTAGAGGTTGCCCGACGAGCGCTGGTGGTCGAACGACGGCGCAGGCGACCTGACGATCTCACCCTCGAGCAGCTCGTAGCGGTTGCCGTCGTCGGGCATCCGGTCGAGGTCGGCTCGGGTGTGCCCCGGGCCGAGGGTCGGTGTCGTCATGCCTCTCATCGTGCCTCCTCAGGCCGAGAGCTCGCCAGCGCGCAGGTGGGCGCGGTCGGCGGCGGAGCGCCCCTGCGCCGCGCCCCAGGCGTCGTGCCGGCCGCCGACGTTGCGGTCACGGAGCCGCCCTGCGAACAGCCGGTCGAACTCCTCCTCGACCGCGGCGGAGCGGGACCGCAGGACCGGGAGCGCGACGGAGGCCCCCGGGTCGGCGAGCACCTCAGCGCCGACCGCGACGAGACGCTCGCGGATCCGCGCGGCGAAGCCGAGGTGGAAGGACTGCCGGAAGGCTGCCGACCTGGGGCGTTCACCGCTGCCGGCGTCGTGAGCGGCTGCCGCGAGGGCGTTGCCGGCCTGGACGAGCAGGGAGGTGAACAGGATCTCGACCGTGGCGAGGTCCTCCGCGTGCCCGACGACGGCAGCGATGTCGAGACCGCCGAGCTCGACGGAACGGCAACGGTTGGCGTGGGCCACCGCGGCGAGGAGGACGCCCTTGGCCGCGGCGTACGGCGGCTCGAGGAGGATGCGGATCATCCGGGGTCCGTCGTCGGGCGCCGGACCGAGAAGCCGCGCCCGGTCGACGGCGTGCCGCGCCATCAGCTCCTGGGCCTTGGCCGTCAGTGCCTCCGCCTCGGCCTCGAACGCCGTCGACTCGGCCTTCGCCAGCAGCTTGCGGATCCGGTCGAGCGCGGGGTCGGCGCCTGCCGGGCCGGCCGGGGAGGCGACCTCGACGACCGCCAGGTCGGCACCAGGAGGCGGGATCAGCACCGGAAGCCGCGGCAGCCGGGCGAGCGCACGCCACACGTCGGCGGCAGCGTCGTAGCACCGGGGCCGGGCGATGTCCTCACGGCGCCGCCAGTGCCGCAGCCAGTCGACACGAGTGGACTCCGCCCGAGCGAGGAGGGCGTCCACCTGGGCCTGCCAGCGTGGGTCGACGGCACCCGGGCGCCGGTCGTGCTCGGCCGCGATCGCGAGGTCGACCAGGCGCCCGCCCACCCGCCCGACCCTCCGGGCCACGACGTGCACCACCTCGGCGGGCTGCCACCCGAGGCCGTAGGCCGAGGCGACCGCCTGGAGCAGCACCCGCTCGGCCATCGGATCGACGATCGAGACCGAGAAGGCGGCCAGCCGGTCCGCATCGACCGTCGGGACCCGCCGGGTCCCGGCCGGCCGCCACAGCAGCCGCTGCCACACCTCGCGCGCAGCACGCGCGTCGTACCGATCTCCTGCCATGGGCGCCTCCGTTCGTCGTGGGACGAACGACGCTGGCGCCCGGTGCCGACACGGCGACCGGTCGGCCGGACGTGGCTGTGGACGACCTCGCGCGGCGCAGGGAGCTGGGGAGAGACGAGGCACCTCGCGGTGATCCGTGGGACGGAGGTGGACGCGAGGGAGGGGACGCGCGGGAGGGGTGGCGTCAGCCCTCCCGCGTCACCAACGGCAGACCGAGCCGGTCGCGGAGCTCGGTGACCGAGATCCCCCAGGTGGTCCGGACCACGACCTCGTCGCCACCGACCTCGAACACGCCGTGGTCGGTGTAGACCCGGCTCACGCAGCCGACACCGGTCAGCGGGTAGGTGCAGGCCGGGACCAGCTTGGGCGAGCCGTCCTTGCCGAACAGCGCCATCATCACGAGCACGTCCTTGGCGCCGATGGCGAGGTCCATCGCACCGCCCACGGCGGGGATGGCGTCCGGCCGGCCGGTGTGCCAGTTGGCGAGATCGCCGTTGGCCGCGACCTGATAGGCACCGAGGACGCAGACGTCGAGGTGGCCGCCGCGCATCATCGCGAAGGAGTCGGCGTGATGGAAGTACGCCGCTCCGGGCAGCTCGGTGACGGGCACCTTGCCGGCGTTGGTGAGGTCGGCGTCCACCTCGTCGCCGGCTGCTGCCGGGCCCATGCCGAGCATGCCGTTCTCGGTGTGGAGGATCACCGTCGCGGAGCCGTGGTGGTCCCGGGGCAGGTGGTCGGCGATCTTGGTGGGCTGGCCGATGCCGAGGTTGACGAAGGAGCCCTCGGGGATGTCGCGCGCGATCACCTCGGCGAGCTCGTCCATCGACAGCGGGCCGCGGTCGAGGTGCTCGATCGTGCCGGCGAGCATGGTCATCGCGCCCCCTGGACGGTGTGGTGGCGGGCCGCCACGGCGACCACCCGGTCGACGTAGATGGACGGGGTGACGACGGCCTCGGGGTCGAGCTCCCCGGTCGGCACGACGGAGCTCGCCTGGACGATGGTCGTGGTCGCGGCAGCGGCCATCACCGGGCCGAAGTTGCGGGCGGTCTTGCGATAGACGAGGTTGCCGAGCCGGTCGGCGCGGTGCGCGGAGATCAGCGCGTAGTCGCCCTTGATCGGCAGCTCCAGGAGGTAGGTCCGTCCGTCGATGTCGCGGACCTCCTTGCCCTCGGCGAGCGGCGTGCCGACCGCGGTCGGGCTGTAGAACGCGCCGATCCCGGCTCCGGCGGCGCGCATCCGCTCGGCCAGGTTGCCCTGCGGGACGACCTCGAGCTCGAGCCTCCCGGACAGGTAGAGCTCGTCGAACACATAGGAGTCGGCCTGGCGCGGGAACGAGCAGATCACCTTGCGCACCCGGCCGGCCCGGAGCAGCGCGGCCAGCCCGACCTCGCCGTTGCCGGCGTTGTTGGACACGATGGTCAGGTCCGTCGCGCCCTGGCGGATGAGCGCGTCGATCAGGTCGAACGGCATGCCGGCCAGGCCGAACCCGCCCACCAGGACGGTCGACCCGTCCTCGATGCCGGCGACCGCCTCGTCGGTGGTCTCGAGCAGCTGGGCGCGCGCCATCTCAGGAGGCCTCCTCGTTCTCGAGGACGACGGCGAGGCCCTGGCCGACGCCGATGCAGATGCCGGCGACGCCCCAGCGTTCGCCGGTCTCGCGCAGGACCTTGGCCAGGGTGCCGATCAGCCGGCCGCCGGAGGCGCCGAGCGGGTGGCCGAGGGCGATCGCGCCGCCGCGCCGGTTGACGATCTCGGGGTCGATCGGCCACGCGTCGACGCAGGCGAGCGACTGGACGGCGAAGGCCTCGTTGAGCTCGACGGCACCGACGTCGGACCACGAGACGCCGGCCCGGGCGAGCGCCGCGTTGGCCGCCTCGACCGGCGCGTAGCCGAAGGCCTGCGGCTCGAGCGCGTACGCCGCCCGGCCGGCCACGCGCGCCAGCGGCGTCGTACCGATCCGGTCGGCCGCGGCCGCGGAGCCCAGCAGCACGGCGGACGCGCCGTCGCTCAGCGGGGAGGCGTTGCCCGCGGTGATGGTGCCGTCCGTGCGGAACACCGGCTTCAGCCCGGCCAGCGACTCCGGCGTGCTGCCGGGACGGATGCCCTCGTCCCGAGTGAGGTCGATGTCGTCGACGGGCGCGACCAGGTCGTCGTAGAAGCCGTCCTCCCAGGCCTGGTGGGCGAGCTGGTGCGACCGCGCGGCGAACGCGTCTTGCCGCTGGCGGCTGATGCCGAACCGCTCCTGCAGCTGCTCGTTGGCCTCCCCCAGACTGACCGTCCACTCCTTCGGCATCCGCGGGTTGACCAGGCGCCAGCCGAGCGCGGTCGAGACCGCGGTGACGTCGCCGACGGGGAACGCGCGGTCCGGCTTCGGCAGCACCCACGGCGCGCGGGTCATCGACTCGACGCCGCCGGTCAGGACGATGTCGGCGTCGCCGGTCTCGATGGTGCGCGAGCCCACCATCACGGCGTCGAGGCTGGAGCCGCAGAGCCGGTTGACGGTGGCGGCAGGAACGCTGACCGGTATGCCGGCCAACAGGGCCGCCATCCGGCCGACGTTGCGGTTGTCCTCGCCGGCGCCGTTGGCGTTGCCCCAGACGACGTCGCCGATGGCGGCGGGATCGAGACCGGGCGTGCGGGCGAGGATCGAGGAGACGACGGCGGCGCCCAGGTCGTCGGTGCGGACGCCGGCCAGTGCGCCGTTGAACCGGCCGAAGGGCGTGCGGACCGCTGCGTAGACGTAGGAGCTCACGGTCACCGACCGTAGAGGTGGAACTTGATATTGTGAAGGATCAATATCCGACTCGATTGAGACGTCGACGTATATGAAACAGAGGGCGACGTGGATCTGCTGCGCCATCTCCACTACTTCGTGACGGTCGCCGAGGAACGGCACTTCGGCCGCGCCGCCGAGCGGCTGCACATGGCCCAGCCCCCGTTGTCCCAGCAGATCCGCCGGCTCGAGGCCGAGCTCGGCGTGACGCTCTTCGAGCGGACCACCCGGCGCGTCGACCTCACCGCCGCCGGCACCGCGTACCTGGCCCGCGCCCGGACGATCCTCGCCGAGGTCGACAACGCCGCCGACGAGGCGCGGAGGATCGCTGCCGGCGTCGTGGGCCGGATCGCGATCGGGTGCGTCGGCTCGGCCACCTACAGCCTGCTCCCGGAGCTCTCCCGGCGCCTGGCCGAGGACCTGCCCGGCGTCGACTTCGCGTTCCACGGCGAGATGCTCGTGGCCGAGCAGGTCGAGGCACTGCGCGAGGGCCGGATCGACATCGCCCTGCTGCGACCGCCGATCGGCGACGGCTCCCTGACCGTGACTCCGCTGCGCGAGGAGCGGCTCGTGGTCGCCGTACCGATCACGCACCGACTGGCCACCCGCCGCCGGCTGCGCGTCACCGACCTCGCGGGAGCCGACCTGATCGTGCACTCGGCCGGCCGGCGCTCCGCGATGTACGACGTCGTGCGGGCGCTGTTCGCGGAGGCCGGCCTGGCGCCACACATCCGGCACGAGGTCGGCGAGACCTCCACCCTGATCACCCTGGTGGCCGGCGGCCTGGGCGTGGCGGTCGTCCCCGAGCCGGTGCGGGCACTCGCCCTCAGCGGGGTCGTCTATGTGCCGCTCGCCCGGCCGGCCCCGACCGTCGAGCTGGCCGTCGCCCACCGCAGCGACCGGACCGAGGCGCACCTGCTGCGCACGCTCGCCGTGCTGCGCGAGCTGGTCAGCGGGTAGCCGCGGTGAGCCGGCGGGACGCTGCCGACGGTCGTCCGCTCTGGCCGACCCTGGCCGAGGTGCGTTCCACACCGGCCTGATTCATAATTGAGAGTTATGAATCAGGACATTATTCGTCTTTGTGCAACTCAATCTCTTCGATCTAGCGTGATGGTGCACCGTGACGCCGGCCACACGCCGGCCACGCCCCCCGATCACGCCGGACGGAGGTGACCCGATGGACCTCAAGCAGCTGCGCTACTTCGACGCGGTCGCCGAGACCTGCCACTTCGGCCAGGCCGCCGAGCGCCTCCACCTCGCCCAGCCCGCCCTCTCCCAGGCGGTCCGCCGGCTCGAGGCCGAGCTCGGCGTCCTGCTTCTCGCCCGGACCACCCGCCAGGTCAGGCTGACCCCGGCCGGCGAGTTCTTCCACCGCGAGGTGCGCCGGATCCTGGGCGACCTGGACGCCTGCGTGGTCGGCACCCGCAGCATCGCCGACGGCAGCCGCGGCCTGCTCCGGGTGGGTTTCACCGGCACCAGCGCGTTCACCCAGCTGGCCCGGCTCTCCCGGATGATCCGCTCGGCGCTGCCCGCCGTGGCGCTGGAGGTCCGGGCCGATCTGCTCACCCCGGGGCAGGTGGAGCGACTGCTCGACGGCCGCCTCGACCTCGGCGTACTCCGCGGCCCGGTCGCCGAGCCCGGCATCGAGACCCGCAGCCTGCTCCAGGAGCCGCTCGTCCTCGCGCTGCCCGCCGACCATCGGCTGGTCCCCGAGCCCGCCCTCGAGGTGGTCGACGTCTCCGCCGACGAGTTCGTCGCCTACGCCGACGCCCGTTCCGCGGTCAACGAGGCGATGGTGTCCAGCTGCCTGCGCGCCGGCTTCTCCCCCAACATCACCCACCGAGCGCCGGGCACCGCCGCGCTGCTCGCGCTCGTCGCCGCCCATCTCGGCGTCGCGCTCGTGCCCGAGTCGGTGCGCAGCATGCAGCTCAACGGCGTCGTCTTCCGCGACGTCGCCGACGCCACGACCATCGACCTGTCCCTGGCCTGGCGGGCCGACGAGCCGTCGGCGCTGGTCGCCGGCGCGCTCGACGTCCTCGACCGCCACGGCTTCTTCTCCCCGCACCCCTCCCCCACGAGCTGAGGACCCCGTGAAGATCACCGCGATCGAGGCGATCCCGTTCCGGATCCCCTACGTCAAGCCGCTGAAGTTCGCCAGCGGCGAGGTGCACGTCGCCGACCACGTACTGGTCCGCGTGCACACCGACGACGGGCTGGTCGGGGTCGCCGAGGCGCCACCGCGGCCGTTCACCTACGGCGAGACGCAGCGCGGGATCATCGCGGTGATCGAGACGATCTTCGCGCCCCAGGTGGTCGGCCTCGCGCTGACCGACCGCGAGCGGATGGCGGCGCTGCTGGGCCGCACGGTCGGCAACCCGACGGCCAAGGCCGCCATCGACATGGCCGTCGGCGACGCGCTCGGCCGCACCCTGGGCCTCACCGTCTCCGAGCTGCTGGGCGGCTACACCGACCGGATGCGCGTCTCCCACATGCTCGGCTTCGACCAGCCGGCCGCCATGGTCGACGAGGCCGAGCGGATGCGCGACGTCCACGGCATCACCACGTTCAAGGTCAAGGTGGGCCGGCACCCGGCGTCGCTCGACGTCGCCGTGGTCCGTGCCCTGCGCGAGGGGCTCGGCCCCGACGTCGTCCTGTACGTCGACGGCAACCGCGGCTGGACCGCGTCGGAGTCGGCCCGGGCGATGCGCCAGATGGCCGACCTCGACCTGGCCTTCGCCGAGGAGCTCAGCCCGGCGGACGACGTCCTGGGCCGGCGCTGGCTGGTCCAGCAGCTCGACGTCCCTTTCATCGCCGACGAGTCGGCCACGACGCCGGCCGAGGTCACCCGCGAGGTGCTCGGCGGCTCGGCCACGGCGATCTCGATCAAGACCGCGCGGACCGGCTTCACCGGCTCGCAGCGGGTGCTCCACCTCGCCGAGGGACTCGGCCTCGAGGTGGTCATGGGCAACCAGATCGACGGCCAGCTCGGCTCGATCTGCACCGTCGCGTTCGGGGCGGCCCACCAGCGCAGCAGTCTGCACGCCGGCGAGCTGTCCAACTTCCTCGACATGAGCGACGACCTGCTCACCGAGCCGCTCCGCATCGAGAACGGCGAGCTCGCGCTCCGCCCCGGCGCCGGGCTCGGCGTCGAGATCGACGACGACAAGCTCCGCCACTACCGCACCGATCGCTGACCCAGCAGCACCGCACCAACCCAACCCGAGAGGACACCCGCCATGACCACCGAGGTCGCCACCGCCGCCGCTTCCGGCGCCAGCGCCACCGAGCGCTTCCACTCCGACAAGTCGCCGTACGCCGCGGTCAAGGACACCCCTCCCGAGCGGGTCGACCGCCTGGCCCGGCGTGTGCTCGAGGCCGTCTACCAGACGGTCCGCGACGAGAAGGTCACCTACGACGAGTTCAACGCGCTCAAGGCATGGATGATCGGCGTCGGCGAGGACGGCGAGTGGCCGCTCTTCCTCGACGTGTGGCTCGAGCACGTCGTCGAGGACGTCAACACCGCCCACCGCGAGGGCAACAAGGGTTCCATCGAGGGTCCGTACTACGTCCCCGGCGCCCCCGAGCAGGGCGCGAAGGGCACCATCGAGATGCGCGAGGGCGAGGCCGGCACGCCGCTGGTGTGGACCGGCACGGTCACCTCGACCGACGGCACGCCGCTCGACGGCGCACTCGTCGAGGTCTGGCATGCCGACAGCGACGGCTTCTACTCGCAGTTCGCGCCCGGCATCCCCACCTGGAACCTGCGCGGCAACTTCCGGGTCGGTGCCGACGGTGCCTTCGAGATCCACACGATCCAGCCCGCGCCGTACCAGATCCCGACCGACGGCTCCTGCGGCAAGCTGATCGCCGCCGCCGGCTGGCACGCCTGGCGTCCGGCCCACCTGCACGTCAAGGTGTCCGCGCCCGGCCACGAGCTGCTCACCGCCCAGCTCTACTTTCCCGGCGACGAGCACAACGACGACGACATCGCCTCGGCCGTCAAGCCCGAGCTGATGCTGGCGCCGCAGGCCCAGCCCGACGGCTCGGTCACCGTCGGCTACGGCTTCGTGCTGGACCCCGCCTGATGCTCTTCCAGGTCCGGATGGACGTCGACCTCCCGCGCGACCTCGACCCCGCCCAGCGGGACGACGTGCTCGCGCGGGAGAAGGCGTACTCCCAGGAGCTCCAGCGCAGCGGCGAGTGGGCGCACCTGTGGCGCATCGTCGGGCACTACGCCAACATCAGCGTCTTCGACGTCGAGTCGAACGCCCGCCTGCACGAGATCCTGTCGAGCCTGCCGCTGTTCCCCTACATGCGGATCGAGGTCACGCCGCTGACCACGCACCCGTCGGCGATCCGGACCGAGGACTGAGGCCGCCGTGCTGCCCTCGGTCGCCGTACGGCACCTGGCCGGCACCCCCGGCCGGCCGCTGCTGGTCGTCGGTCCCTCCCTCGGCACGACGGCCGACCGCCTCTGGGGGACGGTCGCCGCGGCGCTGCCGGGCTGGAACGTCCTCGGCTGGGACCTCCCCGGCCACGGCGCCAGCCCGGCCGCCGACCGCCTGACGCCCGGCTTCTCGATGGCGGGCCTCGCCGCGGCCGTTCTCGGAGCGGTCGACGAGGCCGTCGGCGACGCGGTCCCGTTCGCGTACGCCGGCGACTCGGTCGGCGGCGCGGTCGGGCTCCAGCTCGCGCTGGACCGCCCCGGCCGGGTCACCTCGCTGGCCGTCCTGTGCAGCGCCGCGACGTTCGGCGGTCCGGACGCCTGGCGCGATCGGGCGGCACCCGTGCGGGCCGAGGGAATGGCACCGATGGTCGCTGCGTCACCGGCGCGCTGGTTCGGGTCGTCGATCTCCGAGGAGCGGCGGGCCGCCGCGCTCGGCGACCTCGCGACCGTCGATCCCGAGGGCTACGCGCGGGTGTGCGAGGCGCTCGGCGGCTTCGACGTGCGCGATCGGCTGGCCGAGGTCGGGGTGCCCCTGCTCGCGGTGGCCGGCGCCGACGACGTCGCCACCCCGCCCGACGTGCTGGGCGCGATCGCGAGCGGTGTGCCCGACGGGCGGCTCGAGGTGCTCGACGGCGTCGGCCACCTGGCGCCGTACGAGGCGCCGGAGCGGGTGGCGGCGCTGCTGCGCGACCACCTCGCCGCTCACTCCGAGCGCAGCAGTGCCGACAGCCGGGCCCGGTCGGCGTCGAGGTCGGCCAGCGCCTGACCGCCGGTGAAGGTCACCGACCGCAGCTCGCCGGTCCACCGGAACGGCGGCGCGTAGTCGTCGCTCACCGGGAAGCCCGCGTCGTGGCCGAGCCGGAGCCCGCCCCCGCCGATCTGGATGCCGCTCGCGCCCATGCCCTGAGCGAACGGCGCGCGGGCGGCCTCGACCCCGTCGACCAGCAGCACGCCGTCGGCCCCGACCAGGCGGAACCCCACGGTGTGCGGGCCGGGGGTCAGCGGCACGGCCGACGTGACGTCGTACGGCGTGCTGGTGGCGTTGAGCAGGAAGCGCGGGCAGCCGTCGACCACGACGAGCGCCCAGCCGTTGGACCAGTCGCCGATCGCGGCGAGCACGCCCTCGCCTCCCCCGTCCGGTACGACGACGTCCGCCTCGACCAGCGCCCCCAGCGCCAGCGACGGCACCGCCTCGTCGGCCACCGGGTTGCCGCCGGGCCGGACGACGAGGCGCTCGGGCACCGGCCACAGCGGCGGCTCGATGCCGGGCAGGTGCCCGTAGAGCCCGTCGGTCAGGGGGAACACCTGGTTGGCCTCGGCCTCTGCCTCCCACCGGGCCGCCAGCTCGGCGACGACCTCGGGGTGCTCGTCGGCGACGTCGTGCGCCTCGGAGAAGTCGTCGTCCATCCGGAACAGGCACCAGCGATCGGTCGCGAAGTCGCGGCTGCCGGGCAGCATCCGCTCGTCGTCGACGCCGGTCGAGACGTGGTCGGTGGTGGCCTTCCAGCCGTCGTGGATGATCGAGCGGGAGCCGAGCATCTCGAAGTACTGCGTGGTGCGGGGGGACGGCGCCGCAGGGTCGGCGAGCGTGGCTCGCAGCGAGGCTCCTGCCATCGGCTGCTGCGCGACACCGTCCACCTGCTCGGGAGCGGTGACGCCGCACAGGTCCAACACGGTCGGCGCGATGTCGACGACATGGCACCACTGCTCGCGGACGCCGCCCGCTCCGGCCGTGCTCCGAGGCGGCTTGAGGACCATCGGCACCCGGACGCCGCCGAGCCAGGAGTAGCGCTTCCACAGGTGGAACGGAGTGTTCCCCGCCCACGCCCAGCCCCAGGGGTAGTGGTTGTAGCCGCGCCAGCCGCCGATGTCGTCGATCGCGGCCAGGTTGTCGTCGAGGTCGTCGCCGACGCCGAAGCCGAAGCGGTGCTCGTTGAGCGAGCCGATCTGTCCGCCCTCGGCGCTGGCGCCGTTGTCCGAGGTGAGCAGCACGATCGTGTCGTCGAGGACGCCCTGCTCCTCCAGGGCGTCGAGCAGCCGGCCGAGGTGGTGGTCGAAGTGCGCGACGAAGCCGGCGTGCGCCTCGGCGTACCTCGCGAAGAGGCGGCGCTCGGCGTCACCGAGCGCCGCCCAGTCCTGCACCCACGGCGGCCGCGGCGGCAGCGTGGTGCCGGCGGGCACCAGCCCGGCCGCCTGCTGCCGGGCGAAGACCCGCTCGCGCAGCCGCTCCCAGCCGTCGTCGAAGCGGCCGGCGTACCGCTCGATCCACTGGGCGGGGACCTGGTGCGGCGCGTGGCCCGCGCCGGGCGCGAAGTAGAGGAAGAACGGCTTCTCGGGGGCGGCGTGCTGCTGGTCGCGCACCATCCGGATCGCCTCGTCGACCAGGTCCTCGCTCAGGTGGTAGCCCTGCTCCGGGGTGGCGGGCGGATCGACGGGCGAGTTGTCGCGGTAGAGCGTCGGCGTCCACTGGTTGGCGTCGCCGTGGAGGAACCCGTAGAACCGCTCGAAGCCCTGCCCCAGCGGCCAGGTGTCGAACGGGCCCGCCGCCGTGCGGTCGTTGCGCGGGGTCAGGTGCCACTTGCCGACGGCCAGGGTGTTCCAGCCGGCGTCGCGCAGGATGCGGGGCAACGTGGCCGCGGAGGCGGGGATCCGGCCGAGGTAGCCGGGGTAGCCGCCGGGCATGTCGGCCAGGAAGCCGATGCCGACCGCGTGGGAGTTGCGCCCGGTGAGCAGGGACGCGCGGCTCGGCGAGCACATCGCCGTCACATGGAAGCGGTTGTAGCGCAGTCCCCGCGCGGCGATCCGGTCGACGCTCGGGGTGTCGATCTCCCCGCCGAAGGTGCCGAGCTGGCCGAAGCCGATGTCGTCGAGCAGGACGACCAGCACGTTCGGGCGGCCGGCCGGGCGCGGCCGCGGTGGGTGGTGGGGCGTCGAGTCGGCCGCGGTACGGGCGATGACGGGTCCGGCGGCGGGGATCTCGCTCACGGACGGCCTCCTACGATGCTCGGGTGACGGACTTCGGCGTACTGCTCAGCCTCGCGGGCGTGGTCTTCGTCGACGCCCTGCACGAGCGGCTGGCCGGGGCGGGGTTCGAGGACTTCACCGTCCGCAGCGGCTGGGTGCTGCGCACGCTCGGCGACGAGGAGCTCAGCCTGCGCGACCTGGCCGACCGGATGGGGCTGAGCAGCCCCGGCACCCTCAAGGCGATCGACCCGATGCTCCGGGCCGGCTACCTGGAGCGCGCCCAGACCAGCGACCGGCGGGTGCGCGCGGTCCGGGTCACCGACCGGGGCCGGGCGGCCCTCGCCTGCGCCACCGCCTTCCACGCCGAGTTCGAGGAGGGTCTGGCCGCCGACGTCGGCGCTGACGACGCGGCCGCGACCCGACGGGCGCTCGAGGCCCTCGTGGAGCGGGGCTCGGCGCACCTGCCGCGCACGTTGCTGCCCTGAGTCGGTCATCCGACCGGCTCCGCGGTGGGCGGGCGACGCCGCCACCAGGAGGAGAGCGCGAGGCCGGTGCACACGTCCCACAGCGCCCAGAAGGCCACCACGAGGGCGACGCCGCCGAGCCGGTCGAAGTAGGCCAGCGCCAGCACCAGGCCCAGCGCGGTGTTGCGCACGCCCATCTCGAAGGTCATCGCCCGCACGCCGGCCGGCGGCAGCGTCAGGGCCCGGCCGACGGCGTACCCGACGAGCAGGACGGCGGCGTTCTGGACGATCGCGGGCAGCGCCACCTCCCCGAGATGCTCCACGATGACATCCCCGCGTGCCGCCAGCCCGGCGACGATCACGAGCAGCAGCACCACGAGGACGGCGAGCTCCACCGGACGGCGCAGCCGGGCCGCGAGGTGTGGCCGGCGCGTGGCCACCGCGACCCCGACCGCGAACGGCAGGCCGATGAGGAGCGCGACCTCGCCCCCCATCGTGACCGGGTCGAGGCTGATGTCCCGCAGCAGCGCGTCGGCGGCGGGATACCGCGCCGCCCAGAACCCGAACGCGAACGGTGTCGCGAGCACCGCGACCAGGTTGGCGCAGGTCGTCAACGCGATCGACAGCGCGACGTCGCCGTGCGCGCGGTGGGTGAGGAGGTTGGAGAGGTTGCCGGCCGGGCAGCAGGCGACGAGCAGCATGCCCAGGGCGACCGAGCCGCCCACATCGAGGGCGCGGCACAGCAGCAGGGTCAGCGCGGGCAGCACCGCGAACTGCGCCACCAGACCGGTCGCCAGGACCGTGGGCCGGCGCAGGACGGCTCGTAGGTCGGCGACGCGCGTGTCCAGGGCGATCCCCAGCAGGAAGACCGCGATCAGGACCTTGATCCCGGTCTGCGCGCCTTCTCCGAGCGAGAGCCGGAGCGTGTCCAGGTCGGACGCGGCGACCACCATCCGCCCCTCCTCCGCCCATTTCGTTAACCGAAGTTAAGCATATGGGCGGGCGGATGCTTGTAACTAAGGGTTACCCCACGAAAAGGGGCGCAACAGCACCGAGGTAGTAGCCATAGCACCCGGGTAGATCACTCGGGGTGTCGACCCCGTGACCGCGGTGACCCACCGGGCGACTGCCCGGTCACTGGGCCTACTACCCGGGTGCTGTGACTACTACCCGGGCGTTGTGGCACGCGAATTCGCGCTGTAACCCTTAGTTACATGCGCCGAGCGCGCTCAGTCAGTCGTCGTTCTCCTCGGCGAACTGCTCGTGGTTGCGGATGACCTCCGCGATGATCACGTTGAGGATCTTCTCGGCGAAGTGCGGGTCGAGGCCCGAGCTCTCCGCCATCGACCGCAACCGCTCGATCTGGACCGCCTCGCGGGCGGGATCGGCCGGCGGCATACCGGCGCTCGCCTTCAGGCGACCCACCGTCTCGGTGCACTTGAAGCGTTCCGCCAGCAGGTGCACGAGGGCGGCGTCGAGGTTGTCGATGCTCGACCGGAGTCGGTGGAGCTCGGCCCGGGCGTCGTCTGCACTCACACCCCGAATCCTGCCCTACGTCGGCCGGGCGGCGTCCAGCCCACCCCGTCGCGGCGAGACACCCTAGGATCCGAGCACCCGAGAATTCTTCCGAGAGGACCCCCATGAGCGACCAGGTGATGTACACCCTCGAGCCGCACGAGCAGCCCACCCGCTGGTACAACATCGTCGCCGACCTCCCGGTGCCTCCGCCGCCCCCGCTGCATCCGGGCACCCACCAGCCGGTCGGGCCCGACGACCTCGCACCGCTGTTCCCGCCGGAGCTGATCGCGCAGGAGGTCACCGCCGAGCGCTATGTCGAGATCCCCGAGCCGGTGCTCGACGTCTACCGTCAGTACCGCCCGAGCCCGCTCTACCGCGCCCGCCGCTGGGAGGAGAAGCTCGGCACCAGCGCGCGGATCTACTACAAGTACGAGGGCGTCTCGCCGGCCGGCTCGCACAAGGTCAACACCGCGGTGCCGCAGGTCTACTACAACAAGATCAACGGCATCACCCGACTCACCACCGAGACCGGCGCCGGCCAGTGGGGCACCGCGCTGTCGTACGCCGCCTCACTCTTCGGCGTGACCTGCGAGGTGTGGCAGGTCGGTGCGTCCTTCGACACCAAGCCGCAGCGCCGTACCCTGATCGAGGTCTTCGGCGGCACCGTGCACCGCTCGCCCAGCCGGCTCACCGAGTCGGGCAAGGCCTTCGCCGAGGACCACCCGGGCTCGCTCGGCATCGCGATCTCCGAGGCCGTCGAGGTCGCCGCCCAGGATCCCGAGGCGAAGTACGCCCTCGGCTCCGTGCTCAACCACGTCCTGCTCCACCAGAGCGTGATCGGCGAGGAGGCCCTGCTCCAGCTGGCCAAGGCGGGCGAGACCGGCGCCGATCTCGTCGTCGGCTGCGCGGGCGGCGGCTCGAACTTCGCGGGCCTGGCATTCCCCTTCCTCCGCGAGAAGCTCGCCGGCAACCAGGCCCCGCGGATCCTCGCCGTCGAGCCCAGCTCGTGCCCGACGCTCACCCGCGGCGAGTACCGCTACGACTTCGGCGACACCGCCGGCCTCACGCCGTTGATGAAGATGCACACCCTCGGCCACGACTTCGTGCCCTCGCCCATCCACGCGGGCGGCCTGCGCTATCACGGTATGGCGCCGCTGGTCTCGCACGCCGTCAACGAGGGCTACATCGACGCCGTCGCGCTCCACCAGAACGAGTGCTTCGAGGCTGCCGTCGAGTTCGCCCGCACCCAGGGCATCGTCCCGGCACCCGAGTCGTCGCACGCGCTCGCCCAGGCCCGGCGCGAGGCGCTGGCCGCCGCGGAGACGGGCACCGAGCCCGTCATCGTGATCGGGCTCTCCGGGCACGGCCTGCTGGAGCTCGGCGCCTACGAGAGCTTCCTCAGCGGTGGGCTCGAGGACGACCCGCTGTCCGACGAGGCGCTCAGCGAGGCGCTGGCCAACGTGCCGGTGGTCGGCTGAGGACCGGCGGACCCGCGTTCGCGCACGACCTCCCACGTCGACGTTGACCGGCGGCTGAGGGCTCGATGGTGGGGGTACCGGTGACAGCGGCCGGGGCGGTCGGTTTGAATACCGGGATGGAGGACGACCATCCCGACCTGACCGCCCTGCCCTGGCCGTTGACCGGAGCCGACGCCCTGCGCGACGAGCTGCTGGCGGCCTACGCCGATCCGAGTCGCGGGCACCACGGCACCCGCCATCTCGCCGAGGTCCTGCAGCGGCTCGAGGAGCTCACGACCGCCGGGGCGGCGTACGACCGGGTGCCGGTGCTGCTCGCGGCGTGGTTCCACGACGCCGTGTACGACGGCGAGCGGGACGCCGAGGAGCGCTCGGCGACCTGGGCGGAGGACGCGCTGCCCGCGCACGCCGACGCGGCGACGGTCGCCGAGGTGGCCCGGCTGGTGCGGCTGACCGAGCACCACCGTCCGGACGCCACCGACGCCAACGGCTGCGCGCTGTCCGACGCGGACCTGTCGATCCTGGCGGCCCCGCGGGAGCGCTACGACGCGTACGTCGCGGCCGTGCGCTCGGAGTACGCCCACCTCACCGACGACGTGTTCGCCGCGGGGCGCGCCGAGGTGCTGCGAGCCCTCACCGACACCCCCACCCTGTTCCGGACGGCCCATGGCCGCAGCCACTGGGAGCAGCCCGCGCGCGACAACGTCGCCCGCGAGCTGGCCGGCCTGCCGGCAGCGGTCTCCTAGGCGGCGTCACCCGCCGCCACGCACAATGGAGGCGTGGACGACAGCGTGATCTTCCGGGCCCGCGCGCAGGTGCTGGCCGACCTGCAGGCCCGGGCCCTCAGTACGCCGGACTCCGTGACCGTGCTCGAGGACGCGTGCTCCGAGCGCCGCTGGTGGCTGGGCCAGTGGCCCGAGGGCGCGCCGTTCATCGCCGGCCTCGTGGCCCAGGACGTGCAGGACGGCCTCGCCGACCGGTTCGGCCGCCAGGCCCAGGAGGGGCTGTGGCCGGTGTGCACCCGGTGCGAGGGCGGTGCCGTGCACGCCCTGCACATCGAGCCCGACCTCGGCGGCCCCGACCCGACCTGGGTCTGCGAGGAGTCGGGCGTCGCCATCGCGCCGCTCGGCGGGCTCGGCAGCGGGGCAGCAGGCTGATCGCCCGAGTCATGCGAACATCTGTTCGAAGTCGAGGTATCCTCGGTCCATGACGGTCGACTTCCAGACCAGCCTGTTCGAGACCAGCGTCCCGGCGGCCGAGCCGGCCGTCGATCGCCGGCGGCTCAGCGCCGGCGCCTGGGTCGACGTCGCGCGCGACTGGCTGCCGGACGCCGACGAGGTGTTCGCGACCCTGGTCCGCGACGTGCCGTGGCGCGCGGAGCGCCGAGCGATGTACGACCGGGTCGTCGACGTGCCTCGTCTCGTCTTCACCTACATGATCGGCGACGACCTGCCCCACCCCGCGCTGACCGCGGCACGCGAGCGGCTGACGGCGCGGTACGCCGACGAGCTCGGCGAGCCGTTCCGCACCGCCGGCTGCTGCTACTACCGCGACGGGCGCGACAGCGTCGCCTGGCACGGCGACACCATCGGTCGCGGCTCGACTGACGACACCATGGTCGCGATCGTCTCCGTCGGCGACCCGCGCCGCCTGCACCTGCGCCCGCGCGACCCCGACCGCCGCGACGAGGCGTTCGCCGTCGAGATGGGCCACGGCGATCTGGTCGTCATGGGCGGCTCGTGCCAGCGCACCTGGGAGCACGCCGTGCCCAAGGTCTCCTCCGCCGGGCCTCGGGTCTCCATCCAGTTCCGGCCCTTGAACGTCTTCTGAAGCAGCTACGACCCGGCGAGCTCCGCGTCCGAGCGCAGGATGCAGAACTCGTTGCCCTCGGGGTCGGCGAGCACGACCCAGCCACTGCCCGGGCCGTGGATGCCGCGGTGGTCGGCGACCTGGGTGGCGCCGTACCCCAGCAGGCGCTCGACCTCCGCGTCCCGGTCGCCGGTGCGTGGCCGCAGGTCGAGGTGCAGGCGGTTCTTGCCGGCCTTGCGCTCGGGCACCTCGATGAACAGCAGCCGGTGGCCCGAGTCCGGGTCGACGATCATGCACTCCGTGTGGCCCGGCTCGTTGGGGTCGTCGGGGAGGTCGGTGTAGCCGAGGACCGGCTTCCACCACTCCGAGAGCCCGAAGGCGTCGGTGCAGTCGACGGCGGTGTGGGAGACGTACGACGTCATGGGCTCGCTCCTTGCGACGGACTCGGGGTGGGGGTCGGCGTGGGCGTGGGAGTCGGCGACGGCGTCCCGCTCGGCGTGGGCGAGGACGTGTCGCTCGGTGTGGCCGGGCCGGTCGGCTCGGTCGGCTCGGGAGCCGTCGGGGTCTCGGTCGGGGTCTCGGTGGGAGCCGGCGTGGGTGTGGGGGTCGGCGTCTCCTCGGCGGGCGGCTCCTGCCGTCCGCCGTCCTTGCCCTTGCCACCGGTGCCGAAGACGCCGGTCAGCGAGGTCCGGTCGTCGCCGTCGGTGCCGCCGGTGATGGTCGAGACGCTCTTGCCCGCGACCAGCTCGACGGCGCTGATCACGAGCAGGGAGAGCACGAAGACCGCTGCGGCGAGCAGGGCGATCCGCTTCCACTGCAGGTCGGCCCAGCGGCTCCGTCCGGACGACGTCGTCTCGGCGCCGGGCTCGTCGAGCTCGTCGGCGAGCTCCTCGCCGGCGGCGTCGAGGTGGCGGTGGGCACGGTCCAGCTCGCGCTCGGCGGCCTCCGGGTCCGAGCGCCGGGCGGCGCGGCGCACGTTCTGGTCGGCGAGGTTGACCCGCTGCAGCGCGGCGGCCTGGACGTCGGCCATCCGGCGGCGACTGGACTCGATGCCCTGCTTGTAGAGAGCGGAGCTGACGGTCGCGATGACGCTGCCGAGCGCGGCACCGATCAGGGTGCCGGCGGCACCGAGCGTGGAGAGCAGCACCGCGACGGTGACGGCCGCGGCGGCGCCCGCGAAGGTCGCGGGCCAGTCGATCCGCGACCTCCGCTCCGCGGTGTCGGTCTCCGCCATCGCGTCGCCGCCCGACTCAGTCGGTGCCGTTCGCGGCGATGAAGGCGAGGATCTTCGCGGACAGCTCGGGTCGGCACACGATAACGTCGGGCAGGTAGACGTCGGCCTGGTTGTAGACCAGCTCGCTGCCGTCGACCCGCGAGGTGAACAGACCGGCGGCGCGGGCCACCGCGACCGGTGCGGCGGAGTCCCACTCGTACTGGCCGCCCGCGTGCACGTAGGCGTCCGCGACGTCGCGGACGACCGACATCATCTTCACTCCGGCCGAGCCCATCGGCACCAGCTCCGCGTCGAGCTCCTGCGCGAGGGCCGCGACGAAGGCCGGCGGACGGCTGCGGGAGACCGCGATCCGCGGGCGCTGCGAGGTGCGCGCGGGCACCGCCGGCGGCGTACCGGTGTGGAAGGTCTCCCCCAGCGCGGGCTGCGCGACCGCACCGGCGACCAGCTCGCCCTCCTGCCACAGGGCCACGTGCACCGCCCAGTCGTCGCGGGGCGGCTCCGAGAACTCCCGGGTCCCGTCGAGCGGGTCGACGATCCAGGCACGGGTCGCGCGCAGGCGGGCGTCCTTGTCTGCGGCGTTCTCGAGGGCCTCCTCCGAGAGGACGGCGTCGTCGGGCCGGTACGTCGCCAGCAGGTCCATGAGCAGCTCGTGGGCGGCGCGATCGCCGGCGTCCTTGAGCTCCTTGCCCGCCAGGCCCTCGGCGCGCACCTCCAGCAGTCGGCGCCCGGCCTCCTCGGCCAGCCAGGCCGCGAGGCGGTGGTCGTCGGCGACGACGTCGGGAGCGGGGGTACCGGGCTCGAAAGTCACCTGGCCAGCGTAGTAGCCCTCCCGTTGAGTTGCCCCTTCCTCACCGTCGAGTTGCCACGACTCGGAACTCAACGGCGAGGAGTCGGCAACTCAACGGCTGGGAACCGGCAACTCAACTGTTGAAGCGGGACTGGGTCTTCTCGAGGCCGTCGGAGATCAGACTCTCGACGGCATCGGCGGCGGAGTCGACCTGGAACGGCAGCTCCTTGCGCTCCTTGGTCGCATAGTCGGAGAGCACGAAGTCGGCGACCTCCTGACGACCCGGCGGGCGGCCGATGCCGGCCCGGACCCGGAAGAAGTCGCCGGTGCCCAGCGAGGAGCGCATCGACTTGAGGCCGTTGTGGCCGTTGTCGCCGCCGCCCTGCTTGATGCGCAGCGTGCCGAAGTCGATGTCGAGCTCGTCGTGGATCGCGATGACGCGCACGGCGGGGACCTTGTAGAAGGTGGCGAGTGCCTTGACGGGTCCGCCCGACTCGTTCATGTACGAACGGGGCTTGGCCAGCACCACGCGGGGGGCGCCGGTGCCGGGGGCGCCCAGCCTGCCCTCGACGACGTCGGCCCGGCCCGACTTGTGGGCACGGAAGCCGCTGCCCATCCGGCGCGCCAGCTCGTCGACCACCAGGTAGCCGATGTTGTGGCGGTGCCCGGCGTACGACGGCCCGGGGTTGCCGAGGCCGACCACGAGCCAGACGTCGGCGCTGTTCGCGTCAGCCACGTTGGTCTCCTCGGCGTCGGGTGCGTCGGTGCTCCCCGGCGCGGGCGTCCGCGCCGGGGAGATGAGTCGGCCCAGGAACCACCTGAGCCGGCTCAGGGTCACTCGCTGTCGCCACCCGCGGCGGGCTCGGCCGGCGCCTCGGCCGCTGCGTCCTCGGCGGCAGGCTCGGCCGCGACCTGCTCGGTGACGTTGACGACGAGCGTGTCGGGGTCGGTGAGCAGGGTGGTGCCCGACGGCAGCTCCAGCTGGCCGGCGAGGAACTGGGTGCCGGCCTCGGCACCCTCGATGTTGACCTCGAACTGCTCGGGGATGTGGGTGGCCTCGGCCTCGACCTGGACCGTGGTGTTCTCGGTGACGACCAGGGTGCCGTTGACCGCGTCGCCGACGATGTGGACCGGGACGTCGACGGTGACCTTCTCGCCGCGCTTGACCGCGACGAAGTCGACGTGCTCGAGGACACGGCGGACCGGGTCGACCTGGACCTGCTTGGTCAGGGCGAGCTGCACGGTGCCGTCGATGTCGAGCTCGAGGAGCGCGTTGGCGCCGCCGTGCTTGAGCGCCATCATCGTGGCGTGGCCCGGGAGGGTCAGGTGGATCGTCTCGTTGCCGTGGCCGTAGACGACGGCGGGGACGTTGTCGTCGCGACGGATCCGGCGGGCGGCGCCCTTGCCGAACTCGGTGCGGACCTCGGCCTTGATCTTCTCGGTGCTCATGGGGGATCTCCTGCTCGTCACGTGGTGGTGGTGTGCCGCACCCGGAGAGAAGGAACGCCGCGCTTCCCTCACCCGGTGACCGGCAGGGCGCGCGGCGGCGTCGAAGACGAGCCGGCCCAGTCGATCACGGAGTCACAGAAGCAGGTGCTCCCTCGCCGAGGCAACCGCAGAAGACTACCCGCGGCGGCGCGGGTCGGCGAAATCGTCACTGGTAGGGGTCGGTGATCTCCCTCAGGTCCCGCAGGGCCTCCTTCAGCGCCGCCAGGCGCTCGGCTCCCAGGTGCCTGCTCCACTCCCGCTCGATCGCCCGCTCCACCCGCCGCGCGACCTGCTGCACCTCGCGCCCACGCGGCGCGAGGACGACCAGCCGGGCTCGGGCGTCGGTGGGGTCGGGCACCCGCTCGACGTACGCCGCCCGCTCCAGTTGGTCGACGAGGACGCTGGCGCTCTGCTTGGTGACCCGCGCCTGCTCGGCGAGCTCGGTGACCCGGATCCCGTCCTCGCTCAGCCGGGCGGCGACACGCGCCATCGCGGGCGTGAGGTCGGTGTACCCGGCGGCGACGACGGCGTCGGCGACCCGCTGCTCGACGTACCGCGCGCCGATGAACATGAGCAGCGCCGGATGCGGGTCGCGCACGCCAGGCCCTCCCCTCTTGACGAAGTAGTCAGCCAGGCTGACTATAACAGTCAGGGACACTGACCATCGGAGGTCGTCATGGACAAGGCCACGATCTGGGCGCACATCCACGCCGAGCGAGCCGCGCTGGCCGAGCTCCTGGCGGACCTCGACGACGAGGCGTGGCGACACGACACCCTCTGTCCCGGATGGAGCGTCCACGACGTCGCGGCGCACGTGATCTCCACGCCCCAGCTCGGCTGGGCCGCGATGCCGGGGCTGCTGGCGCGCAACCTGGGCCGCGGCTACAACACGATGATCTTCCGCGAGGTGAAGCGTCTCGGCGCCCGGGAGACGAGGGAGAGCATCCTCGGCGACTTCGAGAGGTACGCCGCCAGCACCCGTCACGTCCCGACCACGACCTCGGTGGAGCCGCTGATCGACGCGCTCCTCCACCACCAGGACATCGCGCGCCCGCTCGGCCGGCGGCGCACCATGCCGGTCGAGGCGGCCGTGGTCGCCGCCGACCGGGTCCGGCGGCTGGCTCCGCTGATGGGCACCGGCCGTCTCGTCCGGAGCGTGCGGATGGTCGCCACCGACGTCGACTGGGAGCGCGGCTCCGGCCCGACCGTGACCGGGCCGATCCAGGAGCTGTTGATGCTTGCCTCAGGCCGGGCACCGGACCCGGACCTGGTCAGCGGAGACGGCCTTTCGGTGGTGCCGGCCCGCCCCTGAGCACCGTCGCGCGTGCGGCGTTCGGGTCGGCCGGCCGCGGCACCAGCCGTAGCTGCCGACGCGACCTCGACATCGGTGTGGTCGATGGGCATCGTCGGCGTGCTCCTCATGATGGGCGGTCCATCCGACTCAGGCGGCGGGTCTCCAGGTCTGGCGTGGGGCGAAGCCCGTGCGGCGTAGCCAGTGTTCCGTATAGAGGATCCGGTGCGGGGTGATCACCGTCAGCGGGTCGGTGGGCGGCTTGCTCAGCGACCGCCCCCGTTCGACATGGTCCGACTGCCAGCGGAATGCCTCCCAGTAGTCGTCACTGTCCGGATCGCTCCGCTCCAAGGTGCGTGCGGTACCGAACAGCTGCGCGCCCCGGCTGCTCGCTTGCCCGACGAGAGGCGCGAAGATCCCCGCCGAGACCCTGGCGTCGCGCTGCAGGTTGCGTGACTTCACTGAGGCGTTCCAGCTCGTGAAGAAGATCTCGAACCCGAGGCTGTAGAAGCGAACCGGCGTTGCGGCCGGCGAGCCATCGCCGTTGATGGTCGCGATCACCGCCACGTTCTGAGTGGAGAACAGGTTGAGGATGCGCTCCTCGAGGTCTGCTCGAGGCAGCACTTCGGCAGGCGCTGGTCCAGCGAGCCAGGGATTGGTCAGCGTCATACACGATTCTCTCAGCACCCGATCCCGGGCTTCGCCGCTGGCACGCCCATGTCGACCTGACTATGACTTGACATCGACAGCGACTTGTCACGATCCACTGCACCTCGACAGCTGTGCTGCCGGGCGAGCCTGCGTGAGGTCGCCCGGGTTGTGTCGGACCCCCTGTGTTTGATCGGGGCATGGTCAGTGATCAGGGTGAGACGGGTCTGGAGGACCTGTCGGTGGTGGGGGTGCTCGACTTCGTCGAGCGCCAGCACGCCGCCCGCCTGGAGGCTGAGCGTCAGGTGCTGCGGGCGGCCTATCAGTGGGCGGTGCTGCACCACCCCGACCGCCTCCCTGCGTCGGATCGCCGCGGCCGTGCCCGCGCGAAGCGCGCGGGTGGGGTCGGGACCCCGTTGATCACCGAGCACGCCGCGGCCGTCTTCGGCGCCCGGGTCCAGACCAGCCCGTACGGTGCACGCAGGTTGATCGCCGACGCGGTCGACCTCCAGCTCCGGCTCCCCCAACTGTGGGCCGGGATCGAGGCCGGCACGGTCCGGGTTCCGCATGCCCGGCATGTCGCCGACACGACCCGCGACCTCTCGACTGAGGAGGCTGGGTGGGTCGACGGTGAGGTCCATGGGGTCGCGGACGGTCGTCTGGCGTGGTCCCGGTTCGAGACCCTGGTCGCGGGCAAGATCGCCGCCGCGGCCCCCGAACTCGCCCGGGCCCGTGAGGAGGTCGCGGCGAAGGAGCGGTGTGCCCGGATGAGCCGGGTCAACCAGCACGGCATGGCCACGTTCTTGATCAGGGCTGATGCGGTCACCATCGCCGGGATCGACGCCGCAGTCACCGCGGTCGCCGACAGGTTGAAGGAGCAGCTGCCCGACGCGGGCGTGAACGACCGCCGCGTCGCCGCCGCGGCCCTTCTCATGAACCCGACCACCCATCCCGACCTCGGCGAGGACGTGGGTCCGGTCAAGGTACGGGCCAAGGTCTACCTGCACCTCTACGCCGACTCACCCATCGCCCGACTCGAGGGCCACGGCCCGATCACCATCGGCCGCCTCACCCACCTGCTCGGCGAGACGGGTGCCCGCGTCCAGATCACCCCCGTGGTCGACCTGCCCGGGATGGCACCCGTCGACGCCTACGAGATCCCCGCCCGCCTGCGCGAGGCCGTGCACCTGATCCACCCCGCCGACGTGTTCCCCTACGCGGCCAACACCACCCGCCACATGGACCTCGACCACGCGATCCCCTACGGCGAGGGCGGACCCACCAGCATCGACAACCTCGGACCACTCACCCGGACCCACCACCGGATCAAGACCCACGCCGGTTGGCAGGCCCGACATCCGTTCCCCGGGATCGTGATCTGGCGCGATCCCCACGGGGCCCACTACCTGGTCGACCCGACCGGCACGAGACGCATCACCGCCGCGAGCGGTGACGAGACGCCCACGCACGTCGACATCATGGTCACCAACTTCGTCCTCGACCACGCGGCCTGACCGCTGATACTGATTTATACTTTCCGGAAGTATAAAGACGTATCACAGCCCGGAGGCCGTCCATGCCGAGCAACCCCTACACCCCCGGACAGGTGCCGCGGATCCTCGCGGGCCGCTCCGTGGAGATGCGGCGGATCGAAGGCCTGCTCGCCCGGGTCGCGACGTACGGCGAGCTCGGCGGTCCTCTCCTGGTGTTCCACGCGCCCCGCGGCATCGGCAAGACCTCGCTGCTGCGGGCCGGTCAGCGCCGGGCGGTGGAGTCCGGGTTCGTGACCGCCTGGGTGGCCTGCTCGCGACAGCAGCCCGTCCTCGCCGAGATCGCGCACAGCATCGCGCGGGGGCTCGAACGCGCCGACGCCGTCCCGGCGGGAGCAGCCGGCAGCCGCTGGCGCGGCCAGCTCGAGCGGCTGACCGTGGAGGTCGGGATCCCGGGCGCCAAGGTGCAGGCCGAGGTGTCCCGCAAGGAGACGACCGCTCCCCCGCACGCGGCTATCGGTGTCCTGGAGTCGTTGCTGCACGAGGCCGCCTCGTCGGTCCGACAGCACGGCGGCGCGGGCCTGTTCCTCCTCCTCGACGAGCTCCACACCGCCTCGGCCGACGAGATGGCCGTCCTCCTCAACACGCTGCAGAACCTCGACGGCGAGCGCACGGACAACCCGCTCGCGACGGTCGCCGCCGGCCTGCCGGTCACCCCCGAGGCCCTCACCCGCGCCGCGACCTTCGGCGAGCGCAGCAGCTTCGTCTCCCTCGAGGTCCTCTCCGACGACGACGCCCGCGCGGCGCTGGTCGCGCCGGCCGAGGCCGAGGGCGTCGGCTGGTCGGAGGCGGCGCTCGCCGCGATCGTCGCCGAGTCGCGCGGATACCCCTACCTGATCCAGCTGCTGGGCAGCACCACCTGGGACGCGGCCACGCCCGGCACCGGCGACCGGCTCACCCTCGCCGCCGTGAAGCGCGGCCTGCCGGTCGCGCGCGATCAGCTCGCCGCGATGCACCGGGCCCGTTGGGGCGCGGCGTCACGCCTGGAGCGGCGCTTCCTCGCCGCCATGGCCGCCGCGGGTGACGGCAATGTCACCCGGGCGGCCATCGCGGCCGGCATGGAGGTCGACTCCCGCGCGATCAGCGTCCCCCGCGAGCGGCTGATCGAGAAGGGCGTGATCGAGCCGGTCGGGCACGGGCTGGTGCGCTTCACCCTGCCCGGGTTCGGCGCGTTCGTGCGGAGCCTGGACGACGCCTGACCGAGCCGGCCCGGTTCAGCGGCGGACCTTGATTCTCACGATCGTCCTCGTCTTCTCGACCTCGGCGTTCCCGGCGAAGACGACCTTCAGCTTCCGGGCGCCGACCCGCTGGAACGCCGGCAGCCGCACCTTCACGACGCCGTTGCGTACGACGCCCCGGACGTCCTTCGCGCCGGGGATCTTGATCGTCACGGTGCCGTCGGCGCTGACGCCCGGTGGTACGTCGACCCGCACCCGGACCACCGCGCGGGTCCGGCGCACCTGGATCCGCTTCGGCCTCACCTTCAGCACCCGGACCTCCGCCTGGGCCTTGGCGACATGCACCCGGACCGTGGCCGACGCCGCGGCATAGCTCCCGTCGCCGTCGTAGGCCACCCGCAGCTGATGGGTGCCGACCGGCAGCGACCGGGCCGGGAGCACGACGTACGCCGTGCCGGCCGCGAGCTGTCCGGCGCCGACGACCGTCGCGCCGGCGAGGACGCGCACCGCCCCGGTCGGAGCTCCCTCGGCGCCGCCCACCCGGACCGTCAGCGTCGCGGTGCCGCCGAAGCCGAGCTCCAGGTCGTCCGCGCTGACGGTCGGCCGGGCCGGGTCGGTCGGGTCGACCGGTGCGTCGGGGTCCAGCGGTGCGACGTAGCGGACGTCTCCGGCGGAGAACCCGGCGACCAGGCGGTAGGCCGCCGGCTCGTCCGGCAGCACCAGGTCGAGCGCGGCGCGGCCAGCGCCGTCGAGGGTGCGCTGCCCCAGGTAGGCGACGTCGGCGGCAGCGGGGGCGTTCGGGTCGGCGGTCCTGCGCAGCACCAGCACGCCTGCCTCGCCGCCGGCGGCGGCCGGGCCCAGCTCGAGGGCGACGGTGACGGCACCGTCCTGGCCGCTGGCCAGCGTGTGGCCGGGTCCGTCCGTCCCGGTCCCGGGAGCGGCCTGCGTCGCCCGGGTGCCGAAGCCCGGCGCGGCGCGGCCGAGGCCGGCGCCCCGCTCGCTCGCGGCGGGCGCCGGTGCGCGGAGCACCGGACGGGCGAGGTCGGCGTCCCACCGCCACACCTCGGCGAGGTCGAACCCGATCCCGGACCAGGTGGACTCCTGAGCCAGCTCGGCGGCGGTCAACGAGCCGCCGTTGCGCGTGCTCGGTCCCACCTCGGTGCTGACCTGCACGGCCGGCACCAGGGTGTCGACGGCCCACAGGTCGCCCAGCGTGGCGGGCTCGGCGCCCGCGAACCGGGCGATCACCCGGTGCGCGTTCGTGGTCGCGGTGACCACCGGGCTGGCCACCACCCCGTGCCGGACGACGGTCCCGCCGTTGCGGGCATAGCCGGTGAGACCGCCCGCCGACGCGGCGGCCGACCGGACCTCGCCGGTCGCGTAGACGCGCTCCGTGGTGCTCGGCGCGTCCGCGACGCCGATGATGCCGCCGGCATAGGCGGCGGTCGTGGTCGTCACGTCCGCCGTCGACCACGCGTCGCGCAGGGTGCCGAACGACTCGCCCGCGATGCCGCCGGCGTACGACGGCGCGCTGACGGATCCGGACACCCCGACGCGCTCGACGGTGCCCCGCAGCGTGTCGACCAGGCCACCGGCCTTGTTGCCGGTCTTGGTGATCTCCACCTGCTCCAGCACGAGATCGGTCACGACACCGGCGGTGTCGATCACCCCGAAGAGCCCGCCCTCGGTGGACCGGAGGCCGCGGATCTCGTGCCCCGCCCCGTCGAGCGTTCCCCGGAAGGTGGGCACCCGCACGGAGGTGCCGGCCAGGTCGAGGTCGGCGGCGAGCCGGAACCGCTCGTCGGGGTACGTCGCGAGCGCCCGCAGCTCGGTGGCGGTCGTGATCAGCCAGGCGCCGTCCTCGTCCTGCCCGGCGGTCGGGCCCGGGCGCTCGGGCACGTCCTCGGTGGCGGTGCGCAGCACCGGCCGCTCGCCGTTGGCGTCCCAGGCCCAGGTCTGCTCGAGGTCGAAGCCGAGAGCGTCGGCCCAGGTGGCCTCCCGCGCAGCGTCCGTCGCGGACACGGTCGCGCCGTTGAGCGTGGCCGGCCCGGTCGCGGTGGCGGACTGGACGCCGGCCACCACGAACTCGGCGGCGTAGAGGTCCGCGAGGGTCGCGGTCTGGCCGTTGGCCGAGCGGGCGACCACCCGCTGGCTGGTCGTCGTCCCGGTGACCGACGGATTGAGCGCGAACGCCTGGCGCACCACGGTGGCGCTGTTGCGGGCGTAGCCGCTGATGCCGCCTCCCGACGTGCCCGTCGCGGTGATCTCCCCCGTGGCGTAGACGCGCTCGGTCAGGCTCGGCGCGTCCGCGACGCCGACGATGCCGCCGGCGTAGTTGCCACCCGACGTGCGCACCGTGGCGGTCGAGTAGGCGTCGCGGATCGTGCCGAAGGAGTCTCCGGCCACGCCCGCGGCGTACTCCTTGGCGGTGACCGAGCCCGAGGTCCAGACCCGCTCCACGGTGCCGCGCAGCGTGTCGGTCAGGGCACCGGCGCGGGCGTCCGGCTTGTCGATGCGGACCTCGGCGATCCCGAGATCCCGCACGGCTCCGTCGGCGCCGATCAGGGCGAACAGGCCTCCGGCGGTGGAGGTCCAGCCGCGGATCTCGTGGCCGGCACCGTCGAAGACGCCGTTGAACGGGCGGCGGGTCGCGAGCTGGGGCACGTCCGCGCCACTCAGGTCGAGGTCGGCGCCGAGCCGGTAGCTCTCCTCCGGGAACGCGGTGACCTGCGCCAGGTGGGCCGGCTCGGTGATCAGGTAGGAGCCGTCCTGGTCCTGCGGGAGGGTCGGGGCGACGGCCGTGTCGTCGATCTCCTCGGGCGCCCCACGCAGCAGCGGACGCTTGGCCTTCGCGTGCCACTCCCAGACGCCGTCGAGGTCCCAGCCGAGGCCGG
This sequence comes from Nocardioides sp. LHD-245, assembly GCF_030929495.1. Classification (GTDB taxonomy): domain Bacteria; phylum Actinomycetota; class Actinomycetes; order Propionibacteriales; family Nocardioidaceae; genus Nocardioides. The sequence continues at coordinate 318,604 of NZ_JAVFWN010000002.1, forward strand.
CGAACCAGGAGGCCGTCCGGAGGTCGGCGGCCCGGACGACCTCACCCTTCCAGTTGTCGGCGGCGGGCGGGTCGGTCAGGCTCTCCCCCGTCACGGTGACACCGGAGCTGCGGTAGTTGCGCGAGAGCTCGGCGATCTGGCCGTCGGCCACGCGCCCGACGATGGCGTGGGCGAAGGAGGGCGCCTGGACGAGGTCGTTGAGGGACACCGACTGGGAGACCACCGTGTTCTCGTAGCCGTAGCTGACGACGCCGCCGGCGTTGCGGCCCTGCGCCCGCACCGCGCCGGTCGACAGCAGTCGCTCGCTGGTCGATCCGCCGACCGCGATCGCGACCACGCCGCCGGCGTACAGGCCGGTGGTGGTGACGTCCGCGGTCGAGTAGGAGTCGCGGATGGTGCCGTAGTGGTCGCCGACGATGCCCCCGGCCCGGGTCGCGCCGGTGATCGAGCCCGCGGTGCGGACCCGCTCGATCACGCCGTGGTTGACGTCGGCGACCAGGCCGACGGTGCCGCGCTCGGTCGTGACGTCGCCGACGACGGCGAGGTCGCGGACGGTGCCGTCGTTGTCGGCGAACAGGCCCACGCCCTCGGTGCTCGGCGGCGTGAAGCCGGTGATCGTGTGCCCGGCGCCGTCGAGGACGCCGGTGAAGGAGACCAGCCGGTCGAGCTGCGAGTAGGTCTCGCCGGTGAGGTCGAGGTCGGTGGTCAGCCGGTAGTGCCCGGCCGGGTCGTTGGCGATCTTGGCCAGGTCGGCCCCGGAGGTGATCAGGTACGGGTCGGCCTCGGTGCCCTCGCCGCCGATGCCCTCACGCGCCACGATCGGCGCGGTCATCGGTCGGGCGCTCGCCAGGCCGTCCCAGGCGTACACCTCGAGGGTGTCGCTCGGGTTCACCGGCAGCGGTGTGGCGAAGGTGGCGAACTGCTCCGAGCCCTGGTGGTCGAGCGGCACGTCGACGGTGCGCAGGTCGCGCAGCTCGCGTCCCGTGCTGTCGTAGGTCGCGGCGACCAGCGTCGTCGACTCCGGTGCCCCCTCGGTGCTGAGCACGCCGACGCCGTCGAGCCGGCGGTCGACCACGTCGGTGGAGGTGATCCGCCAGTGGCCGGTGGGCTTCTTGACGGTGTAGCTGTCGACCTCGCGGCCGTCGACCGTGTACGTCGTCAGCGTCAGCCCGGCATCGGTGGCCTCGAGCACGGTGCCCATCTGGGCGTTCTCGTCGAAGACGACGTCGTCCCACCAGTGCACGACGTTGTCGTAGAACTTCGGCCCGGCCGAGCCGAGCGTCACGAAGGTGGTGCCGAGGGCCTCCTCCGCGGGCGTCGCGGCGAGGCGACCGTCGTAGATGGTGGAACGCTTGTAGATGTGGTCGTGGCCGCCGACATAGAGGTCGACACCGAGCTTCTCGAACGCGGCGGTCAGCTTCGGCCGGTCGGCCGCGAGCGGCCCGTCGTCGCCGTGCGAGCCGCCGTAGTAGGAGTAGTGGCCGGTGACCACGTTCCACTTCCGGTCGGAGGACCGGATGTCCCGGGTGAGCCACTCGATCTGCTTGTCCATGTCGTGCACGGAGTTGAGCACCGCGATGTGCACGTCGCCCCGGTCGAAGGAGTAGTTGCTCTCGCCGATGGCGCCGTTCTTCGGGGTGTCGAACATGTTGCCGAAGATCGCCGTGCGCTCCTCGGAGTGCGCGTTGTAGTCGAGGTCCCCGTAGGTCTCGTGGTTGCCGGCCACCGGTGCGTACTGGACGTCCAGGCCGTCGAAGACGTGCTCGAAGACCTCCTCCCAGTACTGGCCGCGCCCGCCGTTGTCGACCAGGTCGCCGGTCTGCAGCAGGGTGCGTCCGCCGGGGGCCTTCTCCTGCAGGGTGGCCAGGACGTCGCGCAGCATGCCGAGGTCACCGGCGTCGTGGCTGGTCGCCTGCAGGTCGCCGATCGCGTAGATCGGCTCGTTGCCAGCGCCGCCGGCGACGAACGCGCCCTGCACCTCGGTCCAGGCGCCGGCCGCGGCCGGCGACGGGGCGGCGCCGTCCACCGCGACGCCGAACCGGTACTCGTAGCGGCCGCCGTCGCCCAGGCCGGTGAGGTCGAACTCGTGGCTGCGCAGCGTCTGACCGGTGATCGAGTGCTGGTAGACCGGCTCGTCGTTGCCGATCGTGTTGACCTCGTAGGCCCGATCGTTGGTCGAGGTGAGCACCTCGGCGCCCGTCCAGTCGTCGCCGCCGGCCGGGCGGACCTGCGCATAGACCTTGTCGATGGCGCGGTCCGTGGAGACGGCGATGCCGGCTCCGCCCGCCTGCTCGGTCACCGTCGCGGTGCTGCCGAAGTACTGGAAGACACCCGCGGGGTCGAGGGTGTCCTGGTCGACCACGATGCGCAGCAGCTCGGTGCCGATATTGCCCTGTCCGTCCTCGGCCTTGACGACCACGAAGTGGTCGTCGTAGCCGCGCACCCGGAACGCGCCGTCGGCGACCTCGACGGCGCCCGCGGCGTCGTACACCTCGTAGGTCACGGTCGGGGCGAGGCCCGAGTCGTCGGTCGCGGTGACCTGCGGAAGGTCGATCGTCGCGCCGTACGCCGCGGTGGCCGGGAAGCCGTCGGCCACGGTGATCTCGGGCGCGTAGTTGGCGCCGCGGGTCGTCTCGCCGATCCAGATCGGGGCGGAGACGGCGACGTGGCCGTCGGCCTGGGTGGCGCGCACGAAATACCAGTCGCCCGCGGCGACCGCCTGCTCGTGCCCGAGGTCCAGCGTGCGGCCCGCCACGCCGGGGAACTCGTGGGCGACGATCCCACCGTTGGTGACCAGCTCGACCCGGGTGAACGCATCGCGCTCGTCGGGGTCCTCGAGCCGGACGTCGAAGCTCACCGTGGTCGTGTCGGCCGGCAGGATCGAGCCCATCAGCCGGTCGTTGCCGCCGAAGGCGAGCTCGAGGTTGCCGTCCTGGCTGCTGTAGGTGCTGCGGTCCTTCATCGCGGCGTACAGGCCGTCGAGGGAGTGCTCACTCGCCCACACGCCGCTGATCGCCTGGTTGCCGCTGACCCAGGTCGCCGAGTGCTCGTCGCCGTTCCAGACCGGGCCGAGGTGCCAGCCCGTGTCCAGCGCGGCGACGTACTGCTCCTGCTGCCCGGCGCTCTTCACCTCGATCAGCTCCATCGACGCGTCGACGGCGCGGTCGAGGCCGTTGAAGCCGAAGAAGCGGCCCTTGCCCGTGGCGCTGGGGTGGTTGAACTGGCCGATCGCATCCGGGTCCTGCTTGATCCGGGCGAAGAAGGTGTACATGTCGTACTTCAGGTCGCCGGTGCCGAAGCCGTTGCCGAAGCCGTCGACGCTGCCCTTCTCCGTGGCCCGCGCGGTCGCCTTCCAGTCGGCGTTGAAGACGTTGATGTGGCCGGTGCCGTCGTACCAGGTGTTCTCGATCGAGGGCACCGCGACGAGGTCGTCCTGGGCCTCGTTGAAGGCGAGCGCGTCCTCGTGCACCGCGCGCCACTCCTCGGAGTCGGCGTCGCGCCAGTCGTCGACGAAGTCGTCGCCGTTGCGCAGGTCCCACATGACGTCGTGCTCGGAGACCGTGAAGAAGTCGGCCTCGGTCTCGGACCGCACGTGGTCGAAGGCGTCGCTCGGCAGCTGCACACCGTCGCTGACCGAGGTGTGGGAGTGGAACTCACCGGTGTAGAGACTCTTGCCGAGGTACGTCGGCCGGTCGTCGTCGCGCGGCGCCGCGGTGGCGCTCGCCGCCACCCCGCCGAGCAGGCCGAGGAGCAGTGCTCCGGCCGTCGTGCCTACCAGTCCGCGACGGGCCGTGCGGCCCCACCTGACGCTCATCGATCCTCCGTGGTTGCGTGAACCAACGCAGCCCATCGGAGTCAGATGAACGAAGGGTCTCCACGACCCGACCGCGGGGTGTCCCGCGGCGGTCGATCGGAGGACGGACGCGGGGCTATGCGTGCCCGTCGAACATCGAGGTCACCGAGCCGTCCTCGAAGACCTCGCGGATGGCCCGGGCGACGAGCGGCGCGATCGAGAGGGTGGTGAGCTTGTCGAACTGCTTCTCGGGCGCGACCGGGAGGGTGTTGGTGATGACCACCTCGGTGGCGCAGCAGTTCTTGAGCCGGTCGACGGCGGGGTCGGAGAGGATCGCGTGGGTCGCGGCGATGATGACGCCGGCCGCGCCGTCGGCCATCAGCGCCTCGGCGGCCTTCACGATGGTGCCGCCGGTGTCGATCATGTCGTCGGTCAGCACGCACATGCGGCCCTTGACATCGCCGACGACGCGGTTGGCGACGACCTCGTTGGCGACGTCGGTGCGGCGGGTCTTGTGGATGAACGCGAGCGGTACGCCGCCGAGGCGGGCCGCCCAGCGCTCGGCCACCTTGATCCGGCCGGCGTCCGGCGAAACGACGGCGAGCTCCTGGTCGCCGTACTTGTCCTTGATGTAGTCGGTGAGGATCGGCAGCGCCATCAGGTGGTCGACCGGGCCGTCGAAGAAGCCCTGGAGCTGGTCGGCGTGCAGGTCGACGGTGATGATCCGGTCGGCGCCCGCGGTCTTGAACAGGTCGGCCATCAGACGGGCCGAGATCGGCTCACGGCCGCGGTGCTTCTTGTCCTGACGGCTGTAGCCCCAGAACGGCATGACCACGGTGATCCGCTTGGCCGAGGCGCGCTTGAGCGCGTCGACCATGATCAGGTGCTCCATGATCCACTCGTTGATGGGCGTCGTGTGGCTCTGGATCACGAAGGCGTCGCAGCCGCGGACCGACTCCTCGTAGCGGACGTAGATCTCGCCGTTGGCGAACTCGTACGCCGATGTCGGCACCAGCGCCTGGTCGAGGATCCGGGCGACCTCGTCGGCCAGCTCGGGGTGTGCCCGTCCCGAGAAGACCATCAGGTTCTTCTCGGTCGTCCGCTTCAGACCGCTCACGTCTGTGACTCCCCCTGGTCGTCGCTGGTGGTACCTAGGATTCTGCCCGCTCGCCCGCGTCGTCCCCAAGTCCGGGTCCGTTTTCGGACTGTTCACCCGTGGCGGAGGCCGCGGCCTCCGCCTGGGCGGTCCCGGCGCGTCGCGAGACGACCCAGCCCTCGAGGTTGCGCTGGGGCGAGGTGCTGACGGCAAGGGCGCCGGGCGGCACATTGCGCCGGACCACGGTCCCACCCCCGGTCGAGGCGCCGTCGCCGATCGCGACGGGCGCGACGAAGGTGTTGTTGGAACCCGTCTTCGCGTGCTTCCCGACGGTCGTGCGGTGCTTGGCGACGCCGTCGTAGTTGGCGAAGATCGTGCCGGCGCCGATGTTGGCGCCCTCGCCGATCTCGGCGTCGCCGACGTACGACAGGTGCGGGACCTTGGCCCCGTCGCCGATCTGCGCGTTCTTGGTCTCGACGAAGGTGCCGATCTTGCCATCGGCGCCGAGCAGGGTGCCGGGCCGCAGGTACGCGAACGGTCCGACCGTCGCCCCGGCCCCGATCACGGCGAGCTGGCCGTGCGCGCGGACGACGCGCGCCCCGGCGCCGATCTCGCAGTCCTCCAGCGTCGTGTCGGGCCCGATGACCGCGTCCTCGGCGACGACGGTGGTGCCGAGCAGCTGGGTGCCCGGCAGGATCGTGACGTCGGGAGCCAGCTCGACGTCGGCGTCGATCCAGGTCGTCGCCGGGTCCATGACGGTGACCCCCTCACGCATCCAGCGGGTGACGATGCGACGGTTGAGCTCGCGGCCGAGGTCGGCCAGCTGGACGCGATCGTTGGCTCCCTCGGTCTGCAGCGCGTCGTCGACGGGGTGCGCGGTGACGACCCGCCCGGCGGCGCGGGCCAGCCCGACGGCGTCGGTGAGGTAGTACTCCCCCTTGGCGTTGTCGTTGCCGATCCGGCCGATGGTCTCGGCGAGGAAGGCGGCGTCGAAGGCGAGGATGCCGGAGTTGATCTCGGTGATCGCCCGCTCGGCGTCGGAGGCGTCCTTCTCCTCGACGATCGCCTGCACGACCCCGGTGTCGTCGCGGACGACGCGGCCGTAGCCGAACGGGTCGGCCACGATGCCGCTCAGGATGCTGACCGCGGCGCCGGCGCGCTGGTGCGACGCCGTGAACGCGCGGAGGGTGGCGCCCTCGAGGAGCGGCGTGTCGCCGTACGCGACCAGGACCGTGCCCTCGCGCGGTGCGTCGGCGAGCGCGTCCAGCGCGACCCGGACGGCGTGGCCGGTGCCGAGCTGCTCGTCCTGGACGGCGAGCACCGCCTCCGGCCGCAGCTCGCTGACGTGAGGGCCGACCAGCTCGCGCTGGTGCCCGATCACGGTGACCACCCGGGCCGGCTCGAGCGCACCGACGGCAGCCAGCACATGGCCGATCATGCTGCGACCGCCGATCCGGTGGAGGACCTTCGGCGTCTTCGACTTCATGCGGGTGCCGCCGCCGGCGGCGAGGACGATCACGGTCAGGTCGGTCACGCCGCCACCCTAGATGAGCGGGCTCAGCGCCCGTCCAGCCAGGCGAGCACCGCCAGCACCCGCCGGTTGTCGTCGGCCGCCTGCGGCAGGTCGAGCTTGGTGAAGATGCTGTTGATGTGCTTGCCGACGGCCTTCTCGGTGACGACCAGGCGGGCGGCGATCGCCGCGTTGGACCGCCCCTCGGCGATCAGGGTCATCACCTCCTGCTCGCGCTCGGTGAGCCGGTCGAGGGGGCGGCTGCGAGCGCTGACCAGGGCCGCCACCACCTCCGGATCCAGCACCGTGCCGCCGTCGGCGACCTGGCGCACCGCGGCGAGGAAGCCGTCGACGTCGGCGACCCGGTCCTTGAGGAGGTACCCGATCGCGCCCTCCCCGCCTGCCAGCAGGTCGCGGGCGTAGAGCGGCTCCACCCACTGGCTGAGCACCAGGACCGGGAAGGCCCGCCGCGTGGCCCGGACCGCGGTCGCCGCTTCCAGGCCCTCGGTGGTGTGGGTCGGCGGGAGGCGTACGTCGACCACCGCGATGTCGATGTCGTCGCGGGTCAGCGCCCGGGTCAGCGACGGGGCGTTGTCGACGGCCTCGACCACCGCGACGCCGCCGGACTCGAGGATCCTGGTGAGACCCACCCGGAGCAGGGCCTGGTCCTCGGCGAGCACGGCTCGCAGTCCGGTCATACGGTCGGGCACGGCACCTCCAGCCGGACCGTGGTCGGCCCTCCGTCGGGACTGTCGATCGTCACGGTGCCGTCGAAGGCGGCGAGCCGGCGAGCGACCCCCGCGAGACCGGACCCGGCAGGGTCGGCGCCGCCCCGGCCGTCGTCGCCGACGACGAGGCGGAGCCGCTGCTCGGCGTACGACCCGCTGACCCAGGCGCGGCTCGCGTCGGCGTGCTTGACCGTGTTGGCGAGGCACTCGGCGACGGCGAAGTAGGCGGCCGACTCGACGGGCGCCGGGAGGCGGGGCACGGCGACCGCGACCGCCACGGGCACCGGCAGCGCCAGCGCGAGCGCCTCGATCGCGCCCGCGAGGCCGCGGTCGGCGAGCACCGGCGGGTGGATGCCGCGGACCACCGAGCGCAGGTCGTCGAGGGCGTCCATGGTGGTCTCCCGGGCCTCGCGCAGCAGGGCCGCCGCGCCGTCGGGGTCGGTCTGGAGCAGCTTCTCGGCGAGCCCGACGCTCATGCCGACCGAGGCGATCCGGGCCTGGGCGCCGTCGTGGAGGTCGCGCTCGATGCGGCGCACCTCGGCGGCCGAGTGGTCCAGCGTCTCCGCGCGCGACTCCTCGACCCGCTCGACCCGCTCGGCGAGCGCCGCGACCCGGTCGTGGCCGAGGATCGCCCGCTCGGTGCGGGCCCGGGCCCGGACCAGCGGCTCGGCGGTGACCCACCACGCCATCAGCAGCGGGCCGCTGAACACGAAGAGCAGCACCCAGGCCCAGTCACCTGCGGTGAACGCCAGGATCAGCCAGGTGATCGGTGTGGTCAGCAGCACGACCGGCAGCAGCGACAGGACGAAGCCACCGGTCGCGGCGAAGCAGAGGAATCCGAAGTCCCGCCACCGGGCGGGGTCGCGCAGCCAGTACGCCGGACGGACCAGGGCGATGCCCCGCGCCGGTGCGTACGACGCCTCGATCGGCTCCCCCAGCAGCCGGCCGCTGACCCGGCGGTGCACGCCGGTCAGCGCCGCCGTCGCCGGGACCACCCCAAGCGCCGCGAGGAAGCCGACGCCGACCAGGCCCAAGGGGATGCAGAGCAGGGTGAGGATCGCCAGCACCAGGCCGGGGACGAACGAGACGGCGTACCCGGCACCCACGAGGGTCAGCCGCAGCCGCTCCCGGAGGCCGGTCTCGTCGACCGGCGACACGGGCAGCGGGCGGATCGGTGCCAGCACGTCCATCGTGACCGAGTCTGTCATCACACCGTCACCCGCGCAGCGCTCCGCACCGCCCCCCGGGCCGCGCCCAGGGTCAGCGCGACGACCGCGGCGGCCACCGCGGGCACCAGCCACAGGCCGCCGTCGGGGACCAGGCCCTCGTCGCGGGCGACGGCGAACGGGACGACCGTCGTCGCCGCGGCCACGAGCCCGAGCACGACGCCGATCACCGCGACGAGGCCGGCCTCCGCCACCACCGAGCCCCGCACCTGACGCGGCGTCGCGCCGAGCAGCCGGAGCCGGTGGAGCTCCTCGCGACGGTGCGCGACGGTGGCGACGAACGCGTTGACGACCATGATCGCCGCGAACAGGGAGATCATCCCGACGACGACATTGTTCAGCAGGGTGATGGTGTCGCTGTCCGGCGTTCCCGCGGGCAGCGAGCGCCGGTCGATGTCGACGAGCATCAGCGTGCCGGCCGCGGCCGCGGTCAGCACGACGACCGGAGCGAGGACCCCGGCCAGCAGGTGTGCCCGGCGAGCGGTGTTGTACGACGCCAGGTGGGCGGTCGCCGAGGTGCCGGCCAGCAGCCGGACCGGGCCGGCAGCCCAGCGCAGCAGGACGGGCGCGAGCACGGCCAGACCCACACCGACCAGGATCGAGCTGGAGCCGCTCGTGGACATCGCGGCATAGGGGTCGTCGGAGTCGGCCGTCACGGCGACCGTGATGACGGCCATCGCGAGGCCGTAGCCGATCAGCAGCAGCGCGACCGCGACCCGCCACCAGCGCATCCGGCCGTGCTCGCCCGCGCTCTCCCGGACCAGCATCCCGGCCGGGCCGCGGGTGGCCTTGCGTGCGGCCACGGCGGCGGCGAGGGCCGAGACGACCAGCACGAGGACGGCCGCACCGGCGACCGAGGCCGGCCCGGCGTCGTACTCCGTGCGGTCGGAGACGAGCCCGCCCGAGCGGATGAGCTCGAAGAGCAGGCGGCCGGTGACGGAGGCGGCGAGCGCGCCCGCCACGGCGGCGGTCAGCGCGATCGCGCCGGTCTCGCGCGCGATCAGCCGGCGGGCCTGACGGGGCGTGGCGCCGATGGTGCGCAGCAGGCCGATCTCCGTGGCCCGCTGGGTGGTGGTGATCGCGACCGTCGAGGCGACGGAGAAGAGCACGATCAGCGCGCCCCAGCCGCCGACGACGGCGCCGAGGATGATCAGGGTGCCGTCGTCCGGCGCGGGTGCGCCACCCGACGACTCGGCCAGGGTGGCGAACGAGCCGATCAGCAGGGTGCCGAGCAGGACGGCGAGGAAGGTCGCGACCGCGGCGCGCGGGCGGTGCCGCAGGCTGCGCACGGCGAGCCCGCTCATGGCGGCGCTCATGCCGACACCAGCTCGTCGAGGTGGGCCAGCTGACCGGCGACCGCGCCGGCGGTGGGGTGGGCCATCCGGCCCGCGACCCGGCCGTCGACGAGGAAGACCACCTCGCCGGCGTACGACGCGGCGACGGGGTCGTGGGTCACCATCACCACGGTCTGGCCGAGGTCGGCGACGCTGCCGCGCAGCATCCCGAGCACCTGGCGGGCGGTCGTGGAGTCGAGCGCGCCGGTCGGCTCGTCGGCGAGCAGCACGTCGGGCGAGGTCAGCAGCGCCCGGGCGATGGCGACCCGCTGCTGCTGTCCGCCGGAGAGGCTGCCGGGCAGGTGGTGCGCGCGGTCGGCCAGACCGACCCGCTCGAGGAGGTAGCGCACCCGCTCGCGGTCCACCCGCCGTCCGGCGAGCCGGCTCGGCAGGGCGACGTTCTGGGCGGCGGAGAGGTACGGCAGCAGGTGGAAGCCCTGGAAGACGAACCCGATCCGCTCGCGGCGCAGCCGGGTGCGGCGCTCCTCGTCCCAGTCGGTGACGTCGGTGCCGCCGACGAGGACCCGTCCGCCGGTCGGGCGGTCCAGGCCGGCGGCGCAGGACAGGAAGGTCGACTTGCCGGAGCCGGACGGCCCCATCACGGCGGTGAAGGTGCCTCGCCGGAAGGCGAGGTCGACGCCGGCGAGCGCGGTGACGGCGTTGTCGCCGGCGCCGTAGGTGCGGGTGAGGTCCTGGACCTCGAGCGCGATCTCTGACATGGCTGCTCCTGGGCTGTTCCCGGGTGTTCCGGGGTGGCGGGATCCGATGTCATCGACGCTAGGGTCGGCGGCGGCCCGGCTCGATGGTCCTGGGCCGCCGGTGCGGGGTGGGGTTTTCCCTACCCACTACCGCGGCGTTCGGCGAAAGACTTCCTGACAGTTCGGCGAAAGAGCGTGCATCTGCGGCCGATGAGGCGTATCACGAGACATAGAGATGTGAGACGACCGAAAGGGAGCACGATGATGTGTGACCACTCGCCCGAGTGCCCGACCGCCGGGGACCCCGACTGCTGCACCGCCCACGTGACCGCCGACCACAGCGAGCAGGGCTGGTGCCGACTCTGCAACGGCGTCATCCTGTTCGACGACGGCGTGTACCTGACGCCCGAGGGCCGGGCGATGTCCCTGCCCCGCTCGGCCTGACCCGACGGGTCGTCGGGTCAGCGGGCCCGACCCGGCTCGCCGATCCGCTCCTTGCGGATCCGGATCCCGAGGCCCTCGCGGTCGATGGTGTCCGGCGTGATCCCGTCCGCGCGCAGGCTGTGCTTCTGGATCTTGCTGGTCGGCGTCTTCGGCAGCTCGTCGAGGACGCGGAAGTAGCGCGGCACCATGAAGTGCGCCATCCGGGGCCGGATGAACTCGATCAGCTCCGCGACGTCGATCGACCTGCCGGGGGCCGGCGCCAGCACGGCCAGCACCTCGTCCTCCCCGTCGGGGCTCGGCGTCGCCACGATGGCGACCTCCGAGACGCTGGGGTGCGCGACGATCTCGTTCTCCACCTCGAACGACGAGATGTTCTCGCCCCGGCGCCGGATGGTGTCGCCCATCCGGTCGACGAAGAAGTACTCGCCACCGACCCGCCGGAAGGCGTCGCCGGTGTGGAACCAGCCGTTGCGCCAGGCCGCGGCCGTGGCCTCCGGGCGGCCGAGGTACTCCGTGGCGATGGTCCACGGCTCGGCGCCGCGCACCACCAGCTCGCCGACCGTGCCGTCGGGCACCTCCAGGTCGTGCTCGTCGACGATCCGGACCTCCATGCCCGGGCGGACCCGGCCGGACGTGCCGTCCTGGGCCGGGTTCGGGCCGGAGACGATCGGGATCGACACCTCGGTCATGTTGTACATCGCCACGACCTCGACGCCGAACCGCTCCGCGAAGGTCGCGGCGTCCGACAGCGGGATCATGAACACCCGCCGCAGCGAGTGCTCGCGGTCCGCGGCCGACGGCGCCTGCTTGCTCAGGTAGGTCGCCATGACCCCCAGGAGCGTCACGTGCGTCGGCTCCGTCGCGCGGACGAAGTCCCAGAAGTCCCCTGTCCGGAAGCCGGACGTCAACACGATGCTCCCGCCCAGCACCACCGCCGCGTTGACCCCGATCGTCCCGCCGGCGTGGAACAGCGGCAGGGTCACCAGGTAGCGGTCGTCGGCGCCGAAGTCGCCGGCGAAGGCCGCCTCGGCACATGCCGACAGCTGAGCGTAGGAGCACACGACGCCCTTCGAGGGTCCCGTCGTCCCCGAGGTGAGTACGACGGCGTACGGGTCCCACGGCATCACCTCCGGCCACGCGACCGGCTCCGGCGGCGGGGCGCCGTCCAGCACCGCCGCGTCGTGCACCCGCACCCCGGCGACGGCCCCGGGCCCGCCCACGACGACCACGTCGGTCAGGTCCGCGCGACCGACCCCCTCCAGGCGATCGACGAGGTCGGCGTGCACGACCGCGACCGAGGCGCCCGACAGCGCGAGGGAGTGCTCCAGCAGGCCGCCGCGGTAGGCGGTGTTGAGCGGCACGAGCACGGCACCGAGCAGGTTGACCCCGAACCAGACCCGCAGCGCGTCGGGCCCCGTGGGCAGCCAGGAGACGACCCGGTCGCCGCGATCGACGCCGAGGCCGCGCAGGGCGTGGGCCACCTTCTCGGCCTCACCCAGCGCCTCGGCGTAGGTCCAGCGCCGGCCGTCCTCGAACACGACGAGGGTGCGGTCCGGGTGCTCGGCCGCGCGGCTCCGCAGGACCTGCGGCAGCACGGCCGCGCTGCTGGTCAGCCAACTCGAGTTCATGGGTCTCCCGTCGTTCGTTGTCGATGATGCAGGTCGGGTGGGCGGCGCGCACGTCGCGGTCACCGGCGGCGCGGGTCGAGGAGCCGCTGGACCTCCTCGCCCACGATGTTGAGGGCGAAGACGGTCAGCGCGATCGCGGCGCCCGGGACGAAGATGCTCATCGGCGCGCGCTCGAGGAAGGTGTAGGAGCGCGCCAGGATGGTGCCCCACGACGCCGTGGGCGGCTGGACGCCGAGCTGCAGGAAGCTCAGACTGGCCTCGGCGATCAGGGCGAAGCCCATCAGCACCGCGAGCTGCGCGACGATCGGCTGGACCACGTTCGGCACGACATGCGGCAGGATCATCCGCCGCACACCGCGGGCACCGAACGACGACGCCGCCTCGATGTAGGTCTGGCCGGCCACGGCCATGGTCTGGGCGCGGGTCAGGCGCACCACCACCGGGGTCAGCACGACACCCACGGCGACCATCGCCGTCGTGATGTCGGGCCCCAGCATCGCGGTGATGCCGATGGCGAGGACGAGGGCGGGGAAGGCCATCACCGTGTCGAGCAGCCGCATCAGGATCGCGTCGGGCCACCCGCCGACGTACCCGGCGAGGACCCCGAGGGGGAAGCCGACGACCAGCGCGATCCCGACGGCCAGCAGGGCCGCGAGGATCGAGACCCGGGTGCCGTGCAGCAGTCGGCTGAGGACGTCGCGGCCGAGGTCGTCGGTGCCCAGGGGGTGCTCCGTGCTGGGGCCGAGGAGCACCGAGGTGAGGTCCTGGTGGTTCGGCGCGTGGGGTGCCAGGACGTCGGCCAGGACCACGACGACCGCGACCACGGCGAGGATGCCGTAGCTGAGCCAGATCACCGCCGAGGTGCGCGGTGCGGTGCGGGCGGGCTTGCTGAGCGTCGTCCACATCAGGAGATCCTCGGGTCCAGGAGACGGTAGGAGATGTCGACGACCAGGTTGGTGACCAGCACGATCACCGCGGCCAGCAGCACCACCGCCTGGATGACGACGTAGTCGCGCTGGTTCGTCGCCTCCACGACGAGGGACCCGATGCCCGACAGGCCGAAGACGGCCTCGACCACCACGGCGCCGCCGACGAGGTGGGACACCTGGATCCCCAGGATCGTCGCCAGCGGCAGGCTCGAGTTCTTCAGGGCGTGCCGCCACACGATGGACCAGCGGGACAGGCCGGTCGCCCGCAGGGTCCGCACGTAGTCGGAGCCGAGGCTCTCGATCATCGCGGAGCGGACCTGCCGGCAGATCTCGGCCGAGCCGACCATGCCCAGGGCGATCGCGGGGAGGACGAGGGCGCGCAGCGCGTTGCCGGGGTCGTCGGCGAAGTCCACGCCGCCCGGTCCGGGCAGCCAGCCGAGCTGCAGGGCGAAGACGGCGATCAGCATCATGCCCAGCCAGAAGTTCGGGATCGCGATGCCCGCGGTCGCCGCGGTGGTGAACAGCCGGTCGACCCAGCTGCCGGGCCGCTGCGCGGCGGCGACGCCGCTGGGGATGCCGATGACGATCGCGACGAGCAGCGCGAAGAGGGTCAGCACCAGGGTCACCGGGAGCCGGTCGAGCACGATCTCGGTGACCGGCTGTCCGGTGCGGTACGACGTCCCGAGGTCGCCGGTGACGACGCCGCCGATCCAGTCGAGGTAGCGGGTCAGCACCGGCTGGTCGAGGCCCAGGTCGGCGCGGATGGCCGCGAGCTTCTCGTCCGTCGCGTACTCGCCGGCCAGGGCCACCGCCTGGTCGCCGGGGATCAGCTGTTGCAGCAGGAAGGCGACCAGCGTGGCCAGCAGCAGGGTGGGCACGGTCCAGACCAGCCGGGACGCGACCGCGGAGGCGATCCTCATCGGGTACCACTCCTCGTCGCGTCGGCCGGGCGCGGGCCGTAGAGCTCCGCGACCCGCAGACAGGCCGACGTACCGCCGTCCGCGACGGGGAGGAGCACCGGCGTCTCCGTCGCGCAGGCGGCGGTGGCGTGCAGGCACCGGGGATGGAAGCGGCACCCCGAGGGTGGGGCCAGCGGGCTGGGCACGTCCCCGCGCAGGATGATCCGATCGCCGGCCCCCGGCGCGTGCACGTCGGGGCGTGCGGAGAGCAGGGCCTCGGTGTAGGGGTGGCGCGGCGCGTCCAGCAGGACGTCGGCCGCGGCCGTCTCCACCAGCCGGCCGAGGTACATCACGGCCACCCGGTCGGCGATGTGGCCGACCACGCCGAGGTCGTGGCTGATGAACACGACGGTCAGGTCGTACTCGTCCTTCAGGTCGCCGAGCAGGTTGAGGATCTCCGCCTGCAGCGCCACGTCCAGCGCGGCGACGGACTCGTCGCACACGAGCATCCGCGGCCGGGTCACCAGGGCCCGGGCGATATTGACCCGCTGCTTCTGGCCACCGCTGAGCTGGTGGGGATAGCGGTCGTGCAGGTGGGCGGGCAGTCCGACGTCGGCCAGTGCCGCCCGGACCAGGTCGTCGCGCTCGGCGCGGGCGCCGCGGCCGAGGACGTCGAGCGGCTCGCGGACGCTCTGGTGCACCCGTCGGCGCGGGTCGAGCGCGCTGTGCGGGTCCTGGAACACCATCTGCACCTCGGCGGTGAAGTCGCGACGGCGCTGCCGGGACATCCGGGCCACCTCCTCGCCCTGCCAGGAGACCGAACCCGCGGCGGCGGGGACCAGGCCCAGCATGGCGCGTGCCAGGGTCGACTTGCCCGAACCGCTCTCGCCGATCAGGCCGAGCGTCTGGCCCGCGACGATGTCCAGGCTCACCCCGTCGACGGCCGAGACGCTGCGTCGCCGCCCGACCGGGAAGCGCACCGAGACGTCGTCGAGTCGCATCAGCACGTTCATGACCCGCTCCCTGCCAGCTGCAGGTCCTCGGCGCGGGCGCACCGGACCTCTCGACCGCCGGTCACCGGGCGCAGTTCGGGGGTCGCACCGCACGCGGGCCGCGTGTGCGCGCAGCGCTCGGCGAAGACACAGCCCTCGGCGGTCCGCCCCGGGGCCGGTACGGCGCCCGGGATGGTCGGCAGCCGACCGCCGCGGTGCCGGGGGTCGGGCAGGGCGGCGAGCAGGCCCGAGGTGTAGGGGTGGAGCGGCCGGGCGAGGACCTCCCCCACCGCGCCGGACTCGATCACGCGGCCGGCGTACATGGTGATCATGCGGTGGCACATCTGGGCGACCACACCGAGGTCGTGGGTCACGAACACCACCCCCATCCCCTCGTCGCGGGCCAGGCCCGTGATGAGCTCGAGCAGCTGGGCCTGGATCGTCGCGTCCACCGCGGTGGTCGGCTCGTCCGCGATGAGCAGCCGGGGCGAGCAGGCCAGCGCCAGCGCGATCACCACTCGCTGCCGCATGCCGCCCGAGAGCTCGTGCGGGTAGGCCCGCAGCCGGGCCCGCGGGTCGGGGATCCCGACCTGGTCGAGCAGCTCGGCGGCACGCGCGGTGGCCTGCCGCCGGTTCAGGCCCTGGCGGCGCCGCAGCGTCTCCACGAGCTGGTGGCCGATCCGGAAGACGGGGTCCAGCGCCGTCATCGGCTCCTGGAAGACCATCGCCATCGGGACCTCCGCGTGCGGACGCAGACGGCCCGTGGCGTCCCACAGCGGTTCGCCGTGCAGTCGCGCCTCCCCCTGGACCCGCGCCGTGCGCGGGTCCAGGAGGCCCATGAGCGCCAGCGAGGTGACGGTCTTGCCGCTCCCACTCTCGCCGACCAGGCCGACGACCTCTCCCGGCGCCACGTCGAAGGAGACGCCGTGCAGCGCCTGGACCTGCGTTCCGTACGCACCGAAGAAGACGTCGAGACGATCGACGCTGAGCAACGCTCCACTCATGTCAGCACCTGCTTGTCGGTCTTGTCGCTCTGGTCAGTCCAGCGAGACGCCGAGGAACTTCGGCTTGCCGAGGAGGTTGTCCTCGAAGCCGGAGACGTCCTCGCCCAGCGCGATCAGGTTGTCGGGGAAGGAGATCGGGAGGAACGACGCGTTCTCGAAGATCGCGGTCGCGGCCTCATGGAAGCCGGGTGCCCGCTGGTCGCCCTCGAGCGACGCGTCGGTCGTCTCCAGCGCCTCCGCGAGACCCGGGGTCGCCAGGCCGGACACGTTGTAGAAGCTGCTGTCCGAGAAGAGCACGTCGAAGGCCATCTTCGGGTCGGGACGGCCGGTGAAGGCGGAGAGCAGCGCGGGCTCCGCGTGGTCGACGAAGTAGGCGTTGACCGCCTGGACGCCCTCCAGCGGCTTCAGGTTGACCGTGACACCGACGTCGGCCCACTGCTGCTGGAGGATCTCACCCATCCGCACGGTGCCGGCGTCAGCGCTGAGCAGCATGTCGAAGGACAGGTCCGACGCGCCGGCCTCGGCCAGCAGCGCCCGGGCCTGGTCCGGGTCGAAGTCGTAGGCCAGCTCCTCGTTCGCCGCCCAGTAGCTGCCGGGGAACAGGGTCGAGGCCGGGCTGCCCAGCCCGAAGTAGGCGCTCTTCACGATGGTCTCGCGGTCGATGGCGAGATTCAGCGCCCGGCGTACGCGCACGTCCTTCAGCTCCGCCGAGCCGAGGTCGAAGTACACCTCGTCGACCCACAGCCGCGGCGTCCGGACCAGCTGGACCTCCGACTTCCCGTCCAGCTCGGCGGCGTCGGAGGGGGCGTAGCCGAGGGCGACGTCCTGCTTGCCGGAGCGCAGCGAGGTGGCCCGGGTGGTCGGATCGGCGACCACGTTGAACTGGAGCTCGGGCACCCGGGTGGCGTCGGCGTCCCAGTAGTCGTCGAACCGCTCGACGCGCAGGAACTGGCCGCGGTTCCACTTCACGATCGACCACGGGCCCGCGCCGACCGGGTTGTCGCTGACGTCGCCGTCGCTCTTCTCGACGGCGGCCGGCGAGACCATCATGCCGGCCCGGTCCGCGAGCACCATGAGCAGCGAGGCGTCCGGCTCGGCCAGCTCGAGGGTGACGGTGAGCGGGTCGTCCACGCGGATCGCGGTGACCGAGGCGAGGTCGACCGCGACGTTCGAGCCCTCGCCGCGGGCACGCTCGAGGTTGAACCGGACCGCCTCCGCGTCCAGGGCGGTGCCGTCGTGGAAGGTCAGCCCGTCGCGCAGGGTGAGGGTCAGCTCCTTCGGGCTCGCCTGCGACCAGGACTCCACCAGGCCGGGCTGCGGCACCATGTCGGCGTCGAAGCCGACCAGCGTCTCGTAGATCGGGTAGAGCATCACGTGGTCGCCTCCGGCACTGCCGAGGATCGGGTCCAGCGAGGACGCGTCGGCCGGTACGGCGACGTCGAGTCGCCGGTCCCCTCCGGCGCTGTCGCCGTCGCCGCCGCAGGCGGTGAGGGCGAGGGTGAGGGCGGTGACCAGCGCCACGCCCGTCCGCTTGAGTGTCATGAGCTTCCTCATGTGTCTTCCTTCCTTGACAGCGCTCGGCGCGCTGGGGTCTGTCGGATCCGGCCCGAGCCGTCGTGCGGTCAGCGCAGTGCGTTGCCCCCGTCGGCGATCAGGGACTGGCCGGTCACCCAGCCGGCGGACGCGCTGCACAGGAAGCCGACGACCGCCGCGAGGTCGCCCGCGCGCCCGACCCGGCCCAGGGGCGTCGCGCGCCGCACCGCCTCCTTGAGGCGCTCGGGATCGCTCGTGATCTCGGCGAGGGCGTCGGTGTCGACGACGCCGCCGACCGCGGTGTTGGCCGTGATGCCGCGCGGCCCGAGCTCGGCGGCCAGGTAGCGCACGACGCTCTCCACCGCGGCCATGGACGCCGCGATGGGCGCATAGCCCGGCACGTGCCGGTGGGTACCGGTGCTCGTCACCGCGACGATCCGACCGCCGTCGTCCAGGTCGGCGCCGGCGGCGTCGACCAGGCTCAGCAGCGCACCGACGCGGGCGGTGAACATCTCCTGGTACACCCCCAGGGCCACGCCGAGCGACGTGCCGAGGCCGGGATGCTCCGCGCCGAAGCCGGTCGCGTTGGACACGACGGCGCGCACCGGGCCCAGCGCCGCGCGCGCCCCGGCCACCAGCAGCTGGCAGGACTCCGGCGAGCGCACGTCGACCTGGTAGGCCACCGCCCGGACCCCGTGTCCCTCCGCCGTCGCCACCACCTCCTGCGCGGCGTCGGCCCGGGCGAAGTAGCCGACAGCGAGGTCGTAGCCGTCGCGTGCCAGCTGCTCGGCGACGGCGCGGCCGATGCCGCGGCTGGCCCCGGTGACGACCGCGAGCCCGCTCATGCCGGCTCCCCGAGACCCGAGAAGCCGACCGGGGCACCGGCCTGCGCCGCGGCGTACCGCTCGCGGGCGGCGCGCTGGAGACGCAGCGAGTCCGGCGTCGCGAGCAGTTCCCCGAAGGTGCCGCCCTCCAGCCGCAGGGCGGCGGCGAGGTCCAGCTCGGCGCCCTCGCGCACGACCCGCTTGGCCGCGGCCACCGCGGCGCGCGGCAGCCGCGCGATGTCGGTCGCGGCCGCCAGCACCTCGGCGCGGAAGTCGCCGGAGAACACCCGGCTGACGATCCCGAGCCGCTCGGCGTGGGCGGCGTCGACCCGCAGGCCGGTGATCACGAGGTCGGTCGCGGGACCGCGCCCGATCAGCCGGATCAGGCGCTGGGAGCCGCCCGCGCCGGGGACGATGCCCAGCGCGGTCTCGATCGCGGAGAAGTGCGCCCGCGGGCTCGCCCAGCGCAGGGTGCAGGCGAGCGACAGCTCCAGTCCCCCACCCCATGCCTGGCCGTCGATGGCGGCGACGACCGGCTGCGGCATGGTCTCGATCAGGCGCATCGTGGTGTACCACGCCCGCGCCTCCGGCACCGGCCCGTCGGCCAGCCGGGTCAGCTCGTCGAGGTCGGCGTGCGCGATGAAGCGCTCCGGGTCCGCGCTGGCCAGGACGACGACGGCGATGTCCGGGTCGTCCGCGAGAGCAGTGAGATGGTCGCCGAGCTCGGTGAGCGCGGCGAAGGTGAGGAAGTTCCGCGGGGGGTTGTCGTAGACGAGCTCGACCACGCCTCCGGAGCGGGTGGCTTTCCACAGCGGCATGTCAGCGCTGTCCTTCCTGGGGGTGGACGTCGATGGAGAGCGTCGACTCCGCGAGATGGAGGTCGACGGCGACGGTGCGGGCCTCGGCGGAGGTGCTCGAGGGCGCGCCGGTGCTGAGGTTGCGGTCGAGGTGGGGGAAGGCGCTGCCCGTCACGAGCAGGCCCAGCCGGTGGCCCGGCCCGAAGCGCTGCGCGGCGTACCCGAGGTCGACGCGGACCCGGGCAGGAGCGCCGTCGGCGGGGCCGCCGAGCACGTGGCTCAGCCGGGCCACGCCCTCGGCGACGGGGTACACCCGCCCGTCGGGACGGACGTCGACCAGGCGGACGACGAGGTCGGCGTCCGGCTGGCTCACCGACACCGTCAGGTCCGCGTGGACGGCGCCCACGACGTCGAGCGGCTCGTCGAGCTCCGCCGTCCGGTAGCCGAGCACATCGGGTCGCTCGAGCTGCCGGCTCAGGTCGAGCGGTCCCGGCGTGGACCGCCCGAGGTGGATGACCCGGCCGCCGCGGCTCGGCACCGGGTCGAGCGGGTCGTGGACAAGGCTGTCGACGGCGCCGGCCGCCTCCGGCTCGGGACCGAGGGCGCCGGCCCGCCCCAGGTGCAGCACCTCGGACCGGGTGGCGCGCGGCGGCCAGGCATCGGCCGTGTGCCACTGGTCGGCGCCCATGAGGAAGTACCTGACCTCGTGCCGCGGCGCGACCGCCGCGGGGTCCGCGAAGAAGGCCAGCTGCTGCGCGGGCACGGTCGCCGCCGCGGCGGAGGCGGTGATGCCGAAGTTCAGCTCGCCGGTGTGGTGCGGCAGCGGTCCGGTGTGCGCCCACGGGCCGACGACGAGGCGGTGCGCCAGCTCGGGATGGGCCCGGACGGCGTCGCGGAACGTGTCGATCGTGGCGGAGGCGAAGACGTCGAACCAACCCGTCGTGACGAACACCGGCACCTCGACGGCGGCCGGCTCCCACTCGGGGGTGGTCGGCACCCGGCCGGCCAGCAGCGCGGGGACGTCGATCGGGAAGCCGCGCAGCCGCGCCAGCGGACCGTCGGCCAGCGGCAGTGCCGCGAGCGCCGGCTCCGGGTCGAGCAGCAGAGCGTGCAGGGTCGCGACCGTCTCGGCGTCGGCGTCCTCCGGACGCCGACGCAGCCAGTCGGCGGCCATGTAGAGCAGCCAGCTGACGACCTGCTCGAGCCGCATCGCCCCGCCCAGCTCCCGCAGGTCGCGGCTGCCCGAGGTCACCATCGCCGCGGCCACGCCGGCCAGGCTCGGCGGACGCTGGGCGGCGCCCAGGAAGGAGACGATGCCGCCGTACGACGTGCCGGCGAGGATCACCCGGCCGTCGCACCACTCCTGGCGGGCGACCCACTCCACGGTGTCGTAGGCGTCGAGGGCCTCCTGGTCCCACATGATCGGCTCCCAGTCGCCCTCCGAGCCGAACCGGCCCCGGGTGTCCTGGCAGACCGCGGCGAACCCGCCGTGGAGGCAGTCGACCGGCCGCAGTACGTCGGAGGTGATCGCGCGGCGGCCGTAGGGCGTGCGGAAGACCACCGCGGGACGGGGCTCGCCGTGGTGCCACACGTCGGCCTGCAGCGCCACGTCGTCGCGCATCGGCGTCGCGACGTCGCCGAGCCAGAAGCCGGCGCTCACGCCGACGCCGCCGTCGGGAGCATCCCCAGGCCCATCTCGTTCCAGCCGGCGGTCGCGCCGCCGTCGACCGTGATCACGCCGCCGTTCATGTACGACGACTCGGGGAGCGCCGCGAAGACCGCCGCCCGGGCCTGCTCCTCCGGGCGGCTGAGCCGTCCGGCAGGCGTCGCTCTCAGGAACCCGTTGCGGGCGACGCCGTCCTCCGGCCACAGCTCGTCGGCCATCGCGGTGTGGGTCGGTCCGGTGACCATCGCCACGGCGCGGATGCCCTGGGCGCCGTAGTCGACCGCGACCGATCGGGTCAGCCCGATGACCGCGTGCTTGGCCATGTTGTAGACCGACGACCTCGGCGTCGCGCCGACGCCGCACATCGAGGCGGTGAACACGAAGACGCCGCCCCGCTCCCGCATGTGCGGCACGCCCGAGCGCACGAGGTAGAAGTTCGCGTCGCAGCACACGCCCATCACCCGGCGGTAGTCGTCGTCGGAGATCGAGTGCGGGCGACCCGGGATGCTGATGCCCGCGTTGCCGTGCACCACGTCGAGCCGGCCGTGCTCGGCCACCACCGCACGCAGTGCGGCGTCGACCGCGGCGGGGTCGGACACGTCGCAGGCCCGGATCCCCGGACCCTCGCGCAGGTCCAGGCCCACCACGGTGGCGCCGGCCCGCTCGAACAGCGTCGCCGACGCGGCTCCGATGCCGGACGCCGCGCCGGTCACGACGACGACGTGGCCGTCGAAGCGGCCGAAGATGTTCTCGCTCATGGCGGTGTCTCCCTACTTCCCGACGAAGCGCGGACGGCGCTTCTCGATGAAGGCCGTGGCGCCCTCGAGCGCGTCCTCGACCTCGGCGTTGTTGCGGATGTGGACGGCGTTCTGCAGGCGCAGGGCCTGCTGGACGGGCTGGCCGATCGTCTGCTCGCGCAGCTCCTTGAACAGGCCGATGGCCGCGGTCGGCGCGCTGGCGAGCCGCTCCGCCTCGGCGAGGACCGCGCCGACGAGGTCCTCGGGCGCGACCACCTTCGTGAAGATGCCGAGGCGCTCGGCCTCGTGCGCGTCGAGCAGCGCGCCCGACAGGTAGATCTCGGTCGCCCGCGCGGCGCCGACGAGCCGCGACATCATCACCAGGCCACCGGCCTGGGCGACGTTCAGCAGCGCGCTGCCGAGACGGGCTCGCGAGCTCGCGATCCGGAGGTCGCCCGCGCAGGCCAGCTCGGCACCGGCACCGGCGGCGTCGCCGTTGACCGCCATGATGACCGGGACCCGGCTGGTCACCAGCATCTCGATGATCCGCAGGTACATCGGGTCCGGCGTCGTACCGATCACCGGCGAGCGCTCGTACTCCCCGCGGAGGTGCTCCTCGACGGCGCCGAGGTCGTCGCCGGCGCAGAAGGACCGGCCCTCGCCGGTGATCACCACGACCCGTGTCGCGCGGTCCGCGAGCGCCCGCTCGAGCACGGCGTACAGCTCCTCGCCGAGAGCGCGGTCGATCGCGTTCAGCCGCTCCGGGCGGTTCAGGGCGATCCACCGGACCCCCGGGCTCGGCTCGTGGGTGCGCAACGTCGAGAGCGCGGGCTCTTCGTGCAGGGTGGTCATGAGCGGTTCATTCCTCCATCGATGAAAAGTGACTGGCCGGTGACGTAGCCGGCGTCCTCGCCGAGGAGCCAGCTGACGGCGCCGGCCACGTCGGCCGGGCGCCCCAGGCGGCGCAGCGGCAGGGTCCGGGCGACGCGCTCGGCCAGCGAGCGCAGCTCGCCCTCGTCGAGCATCGGCGTGTCGATGAACCCCGGGCAGACCGCGTTGGCGCGGACTCCGCGGGGGCCCAGCTCGACAGCCAGCGAGCGGGTCAGGGTCAGCAGGCCGCCCTTGCTGGCGTCGTAGGCGACCTGGCCGGCGAAGCCGGTCACCGCGATCGAGCAGACGTTGACGACCGCGGCCGAGCGGCCGGCCGCCAGCAGGTCGGCCAGGTCGCGGGCCAGCCGGAAGGGCGCGCCCAGGTTGACGTCCAGGACGGCGTCCCAGCGCTCGTCGGCATGCTCCGACAGCGGCGCTCGCAGCTCGATCCCGGCGTTGTTGACGAGGCCGTCGATCCCGCCGAGCAGCTCGACACCGTGCCGCGCGACCTCCCGGGAGGCAGCCGGATCCCGGAGGTCGACGCCGACGACGTGCAGGCCCGGCGCGTCCGGGCCCCGGTCGCGACGTACGACGTCCGGGTGGTCGACCGCCAGCACCCGGGCGCCGTCGGCGAGCAGGCGAGCGGTGAGGGCGGTGCCGATCCCTCCCAGCGCGCCGGTGACGACGACACGACGCTGCTCGAGGTCCGTCATCCGGCCGCCTCCAGGTCGCGGGCCAGCAGCCGGGCCGCGTTGCCGCTGAGCCAAGCCTCACGAACCTCGGCGGTGATCGGGAGCAGGGCGGCGGACGCGACCACCGCGGCCGGTCCCTGGCCGTGGGTCCAGCTCGTGGAGCCGAAGAGCACCCGGTCGCGCACCGACCGCGACCCGTGGAGGAAGAGCGGCTCCCAGCCGGAGCCGGCCGCGGCCATCGTGCGCGGGTGGTGCGAGGAGAACTCCAGGTAGACGTGCGGATGGCGCTGGAGGAGGGCGACGGCGTCCAGGACCCAGGGCCAGCCGCCGTGGCCGAGCACGATCCGCAGGCGCGGGTGCCGGATCGCCAGGGCGTCGATGACCTGCGGGCTGCTGATCGTCATGGGCGAGGAGGAGAAGCTCTGCCCGCTGTGGATCCAGACCGGCAGGTCCCGATCGACGGCGAGCGCCCACAGCCCGTCCAGGGCCGGGTCGCCGGGATCCACGCCGTCCAGGAAGGGGATCACCGACAGTCCCGTCATGCCGAGCTCGTCGACCGCCCGTGTCGCCTCGGCGACCGCGGCGTCCGGGTCCGCCAGCGAGACGCCGGCCCAGGGCACGAAACGGTCGCTGAGCCGGGCGATCCCGGCGACGTGGTCGTTCGTCGTACCGCCCTCGCACGGCCACGGTCCGCCGTGGATCACCTGCACGATGTCGTTGTCCTCGAGCTCGGCGACCCGGGCCTCGGGATCGAAGGCGCGGGCCGCGACCGCGGCCAGATCGTCGATCGCCGCGTCGAGGTCCTCGGCCAGCGCCGCCCGGATCTGCCGGGGCGAGCGGTCGGACAGGGCGGCGAAGCGCGCGGCGAAGACCACGCCGTAGCGCGGCGCGGCGCTCAGCAGGGCGCCCAGGTAGGCCCGCCAGCCCTCGCGGCCCAGGACGACGTCGCACAGGTCGACGGCGGCGGGCTGCCGGGTGAAGGGCATCACAGAATGCATGAACGTTTGTTTACCAGGACGGCGAGCGCTACGTCAACAAACGTTCATATATCGGGTACGGTGGTGCCGTGAGAACCGCCAAGACCGACGCCCGCCACACGGACACCGCCCAGCGCGTCCTCGACGTGGCCACGGAGCTCTTCTTCACGAACGGCTACCCGGCGACGTCGGTCCGCCAGATCATGCAGGCCTGCCACGTCACCGCCGGATCGCTGTACAACCACTTCGGGTCCAAGGAGGACGTGCTGTACGCGATCCTCATGCGCTCCCTCAACGACTCCGTCGAGTCCCTCCTGCGCGCACACGGCGCCGCGGCCGACAACGCGACCGCGCAACTGCGGGCCATGGTCGGCGCGATCTCGATCTTCCACTCCGAGCGCCAACTGGAGGGCCTGGTCAGCCAGACGGAGTGGCGGCACCTGCCGCCCGAGCGCGCCGCCGACGTCCTCGAGCAGCAGAAGCGGATCCGCCGGCTCTTCGAGGACTGTCTGCAGCGCGGGATCGCCGACGGCGAGTTCACCCTCGCCGCCGCCGGCGCCGACACCGACATCACCGCGAAGTCGATCCTCGACCTGTGCATCAACGCCGGCAAGTGGTTCCGGCCCGCCGGCCGGCTCAGCGCCGCCGACCTCGCCCGTCAGCACGTCGAGCTGGTCACCCAGATGGTGGGCGCCACGCCTTGAGGGGCCTGGAGCTCCCCGGGTAGGAGTCGAACCTACGTCGCTTGTCCTGATTCAAAGTCAGGCGGGCCCTGCCGGCAGACCAACCGGGGATTGCGGGAACAGCCTAGGGCCCGCCCGGCGGGGCAGCACGTCGGGCCCGGCAGACCAACCGGGGATTGCGGGAACAGCCTAGGGCCCGCCCGGCGGGGCAGCACCTCGGGCCCGGCACCGTCGCCGTCTCTGGCTGTGACGGGTTCATCCACAGGTGCGGAACCGATGCTGGCCGGCGCAGGCGGCCGCGACGTAGGCTCGCGGCACTGTCCCGCCAGGATTCGGCTCAGGAGCAGGCATGGCCCACATCCCTCACCAGATCGAGCGCAAGCTCGACCAGCAGGGCGAATGACATCGAGAGCATCTACGAGCTGCTCGCCGACCTCCAGGCCAGCCTGATCACCCACAACGGCCTCTTCACCGGCATCCAGGCCAAGCTGACCACCCACGACGGGCGCTTCGACACGATCGACTCCCAGCTGGGAGCGCTCCACGATTCGATCGCCGAGGCGCTTCGGCGGCTGCCGGAGCCTCCGGTCAACTGACCCGCGCCGTCGTACCCGGCGAACGGGTCGCGCTCAGCGCGAACTCACCGCCCGATCGCCGGGTACGACGCGGCTCAGGCGGCCGGGCCGAGGCAGAGCAGGGTCTTGCGGGTGACGTTCTCCAGGGGCTGGGAGCCGTTCGCGCACTCGTTGCCGGCCTTGCCGACGGAGACGACCTTCACGATCGACGTGTTGGTCGCGCCCTCCGAGCAGGCGACCTTCGAGGCCGGCGTCGACATGCCGCCGAGGTCGACGCAGTCGCCCTTGGCGACGTTGAGGTCCAGGCACAGGTCGGCGACGTTGCCGCTGCTGCGGTCGTTGCCGAGCGAGATCGTGTAGTTGAGCTCGACCTCGTCGCAACCGCCCTTGTCGCTGACGATCTTGAACGTCGCCTCAGCGTCGGCGCAGTCGACCTCCTTGTGGTCCGCGTCGAAGCTGGAGCCGGTCATGACGAGACACTCGCCGACCTTGGGAGCCTTCGCCTGCTCGACCTTCTCCTGCCCCTTGAAGAAGATGAAGTAGGCGCCGAGGGCGACCGCGATGCTGACGACACCACCGATGATGCGGCCGAGGAGGCCACCACCGAGATTGGCCATGCTGGGATTTCCTTCCGAGATGGGGCGGTCCCGAGTCACCCGCAGAAAATGACGGGGGACACAGTAGAGGAGCCGTCACCAATGCCCTCGGACAGGGTCGTCAGTAGGTGAGCTCCGCCCACGGGTCGACCTCGTAGCGGCCGTTGGGCTGCAGGGTCACCGACTGGATGCCGACCGGGCGGCCGTCGCGGTAGGTGACCAGGCCGATGCTCGCGGGCCGGCGCAGCTTGCTGCCGATCGCGATCGCGTACGCCGCACCGCCCGTCGTGCCGAGGGTGTAGGTGTAGCCGACCCGGCCGTCCTCCGCGGTCACCGGCGTAGGGCCGGTCTGGACGTGCACGTGGCCGCCGAGCACCAGGTCGACGCAGCCGCGGGCGAGGGCCGGCTTGGCGATATTGGCGTCGTGGACGAGCAGGGTGTCGACCCGGTCGCCGTCCTCGTCGGCGGCGCACGCGGCGTCGGCCAGCAGCTCGGCCACCTCGCCGAAGCTGAGCCCGGTCTGCTCCCGCCAGTCCCCCAGCCCGCTGGAGCGCGGGTCGTCGATCCCGAGGATCCGCGAGTCACCGGGACCGTCGATGACCTCGTCGTCGAAGTAGGTCCAGCCGAGGTCCTCGAGGTGCGAGCGCACGAAACCGCCGCTGTCGTGGTTGCCGGCGACCGCCCACCGGCCGTCGAAGTCCTCGAAGGCGGCGGCCAGCGAGTCGAGCGAGAACGCCTCCCAGCGACTGCCGGTGGAGGTGTCGTCGCCGGCGTCGTACACGGCGGTCGCGCCGCCGACGTCGGCGATCGCCCGGGCGACCTTGTCCATGCCGACGTTGTCGTGCCGGTCGGAGACCAGCAGGACGACGGTCTCCCCCTCCTCCGGCTGGCGCAGCTCGAGCGCCGCGGCGTTGTCGGCGGCCTGCGAGTAGAACTCGACGCTCTTCTGGTAGCTGCTGATGCCGCTCTCGATCAACCGCCGGGACTGGGCGGTCGTCGCGTCCGCCATCACCTCGACGTCGGCCGCCTCGGCGGGCAGCGGCACCTCGGGCCCGAGGAAGTCGTGCAGCGACTGCCAGTGCTCGGCCGGCGGGTCGGTGCGCCCCCAGCCGTAGGGGACGGCCGCGACCACGACGAGGACGATCACGAGCCCGGCCACGGCGATGCCGCCGCGGGTGCGGAGGCCGGCATACAGCTCGTGGCGCCGGGCGCGGCCGACGGCCGCCCACACCAGCAGGGGTACGGCACCCAGCACGGCGCCCTGCACCAGGGCGGCGAGCGCCATCGCGACGACGGCCCGCTCCGCGACGGCGATCTGGCCCTCGGGCTGGGAGGCGATCGCGGCGTACCGGCTGGTCAGCTCCTCGAGCGTCGCGACGTCGGTCTTCCCGAGCTCGACCTCGACGCCGACCCAGGTGCCCGACGGGATCCGCAGGTCCGGCAGCACCGGCCCCATCCGGGCCACGACCTCGCCGGAGAAGTTGGGACTGAGCGTCGCCTCATGGCTGGCGATCTCGACGGTCCGCTCGCTGTTGACGAAGATCGCGGCGGCGATGGCGACCGACAGGACCGCCCAGGCCCCCACGTAGGCGAGGACCTTGAGAAGACGGCGCGTGGGGATCACCTGCGCGCGCGGGCCTCCGCGACGGCGTACAGGGTCACCGACGCGGCGACGCCGGCGTTGAGCGACTCCAGGACGCCGGCCATCGGGATCGACATCAGGCGGTCGCAGGTCTCCGCGACCAGCCGGGACAGGCCCTCGCCCTCCGAGCCCACGACCAGCACCAGGGGTCCACCGACCAGGTCGGCGTCGGCCACGAGCTCGGGCAGGGTCAGATCGCCGTCGGCGGCGAGGCCGATGACGAAGCAGCCGGCCTCCTGGAAGGCCTTGATCTGTCGGGTCAGGTTGACCGTCTGCGCGACCGGGCAGCGCGCGGCCGCACCGGCCGAGGTCTTCCAGGCGGCGGCAGTCATCGAGGCCGCCCGGCGTTCGGGGATGACGACACCATGGGCGCCGAAGCCGGCGGCGCTGCGGACGATCGCGCCGAGGTTGCGCGGGTCGGTGATCGAGTCGAGCATCACGACGAGCGCCTTCTCGCCGGCCTCGTCGGCGGCGTCGAGCAGGTCGTCCGGGTGGGCGTACTCGTACGCCGGGATCCGGGCGGCGAGGCCTTGGTGGACGGCGCCGTCGGTGAGCCGGTCGAGCTCGCCACGACTGACCTCGAGCAGGCCGATGCCGTGCTCGGCCGCGAGGCGGAACACCTCGCGCAGCCGGCCGTCGCGCTCGGCGCCCTCGGCGACGTAGACCGACCTGACGGGGACCCGCTCGCGCAGCGCCTCGACCACCGGGTTGCGACCAGCGATCCACTCGTCGCCGCCGGTCTTGCGGCGCGGGCCGCCGCGGCCGCCCTTCTTGGCCTCGGCGCGCTTCTTGGCCTCGGCGATCTTGTGCGCCTTGTGGTACTCGCGGTCGGTCGCCTTCGGCGTCGGCCCGCGACCTTCCAGGCCACGGCGGACCTGACCGCCGGAGCCGGCCTGCGGCCTCTTGCTCGACTTGCGGATCGCGCCCTTGCGGCTCGAGTTTCCGGCCATGATCAGCTCACGCTCCAGGTAGGTCCGTCGGGGGTGTCGGTGACCTCGATGCCGGCCGCCTTGATCCGGTCGCGGATCGCGTCGGCGCGGGCCCAGTCCTGGTCGGCGCGCGCCTGCGTGCGCTCGTCGAGGAGGCCGGCGACTAGGGCGTCGACGGCGGCGGTGAGCCGCTCCTCGGCGCCGGAGGCACCGGCGCCGGCCCAGGCCCGGTCGGCCGGGTGCACGCCGAGCACGTCGAGCATCGCGGAAACCGCGCCCGCGGCGGCACTCACGTCCTCGCCGGCGGCGAGCAGGCGGTTGCCCTCGCGCACGGTGTCGTAGAGGACGGCCACCGCGGCCGGCGTACCGAGGTCGTCGTCCATCGCCGCGGCGAACGCGTCGGGCAGCTCGCCGGTCTCCGTGACGCCGGCCCGGTCGAGGAAGGAGACGATCCGCTGGTAGCCCGCCGCCGCCTCGTCGAGCGCCTCGAAGCTGAACTCGACGTGGGAGCGGTAGTGGGCGGCGACCATGTAGAACCGCAGCTCCGCGCCGGTGACCCGCTGGAGCACCGAGGGGATGGAGAGGGTGTTGCCGAGCGACTTGCTCATCTTCTCGCCGGCGGTGGTGATCCACGCGTTGTGCATCCAGTACGACGCGAAGGCGCCACCCGCCGCCCGCGTCTGGGCCTGCTCGTTCTCGTGGTGCGGGAAGCGCAGGTCGACGCCGCCGCCGTGGATGTCGAAGGCCTCGCCGAGGTACTTGCCGGCCATCGCGGAGCACTCGATGTGCCAGCCCGGGCGGCCGCGACCCCACGGGCTCGGCCACGACGCGGTCTCCGGCTCGGACTCCTTGCGGCCCTTCCAGAGCGCGAAGTCCCGCGGATCCCTCTTCCCCCGCGGGTCCGCGTCGGCGGCGGGCTCCATGTCGTCGACGCCCTGGTGGGTCAGCTCGCCGTACGTCGGCCAGGAGCGGACGTCGAAGTAGACGTCGCCGCTGCCGTCCTCGGCCGGGTAGGCGTGACCCCGCTCGATCAGCCGCTCGATCAGCTCGATCATCTCGGGGACGTGACCCGTGGCGGCCGGCTCGTACGTCGGCGGTGCGACGTTGAGCGCGGCGTAGGCCTTGTCGAGCTCGATCTTCATCGCGTAGGCGAGGTTGTACCAGGGCCGCCCCTGGTCGGCCGCCTTCGCCAGGATCTTGTCGTCGATGTCGGTGATATTGCGGATGAAGGTGACCTCGTACCCGCGGTGGCGCAGCCAGCGCTGGAGGACGTCGAAGTTCACCGCCGACCGCACGTGCCCGACGTGGGGCTCGCTCTGGACCGTGAGCCCACAGACGTACAGACCCGCCCTGCCCTCGCGGAGGGGCACGAAGTCACGCACTTCGCGGGTCGCGGTGTCGTACAGCCGGATGGTCACAGCGCCCAGTCTAGGGATCCGCGCGGGTCCGGCAGGCATTGTCACCGGACCCGCGCGCAGGGCTCAGCGCTTGACCCGCTTGGCCTTCGACGTGACGGTCGCCGGCAGGTAGGACGTCTTGGTCGCGGTGACGACCACGGTGATCCGCTTGCCGCGGTCCTTCTTCGTCAGCCGGTACGACGCCTTGGACGCCTTCTTGGCCGGCTTGACGGCCTTGCCGTTGCGGTACCAGCGGTAGCTCAGCGTGACACCGTCCCAGCCGGTCGCCTTCGCCTTGAGCTTCGCGCCGGCCCGGGCCGTGCCCTTCACCTTGACCTGGCCGGCCGGCAACACGCCCTGGACGACGTCGGAGTCGGCCGAGGTGCGCAGGAAGCCGTTCCACCAGCCCGGACGGGCCACGGTGGCGGCGACGGAGATCCGGTGGCCGACATCCGAGGGCTGCAGCTGGTAGTTCGCGCCGGTCGCGCCGGGGACCGGAGCACCGCCGCGCAGCCACTGGTACGTCGTCGTGGCGGCCGGGTCCGCGGTGAGGCCGCTCGGGGCGGTGAGGGTGCCGCCGACGGCGGTCGCGCCGGACACCGGCGTGGCGGCGACGGTCGGCTGAACCTTGACGGGGAGCGGCTGCGGCGGTCGCGCGCCCTGGGCCTGGACCATCGCCCGGCCGTCGGACCTGCTGCCGTCGATGGAGTTCCCGGCAGGATCGTCGAGGTAGACCATCACCCTCGCCTCGATGACGGCACCCGCCATCGCCGCCGTCACGGGGAAGGTGGCGCTGGTCGTGCTCGACCGGGTGAAGCCGACCTGCGGGCGGCCGTCGACGTACCAGCTGATCTCGCTGTAGTAGCTGCCGGCGGGCGGCCCGAAGGTGGCCGTCAGGGTCTGGCCGGGCGCAGCCGTGCCGGTGATCTTCAGCGGCGCCGACAGCCGGGCGTGGCCCGAGCCGACGATATTGCCGTCCGCGAACAGGACGGCCGTCTTGTAGCCGCCCAGGCTGCCGGTCACCGAGACCGTCACCCGCTTGCCGGCATCGGCGGAGGTGGGGGTGTAGGTCGACGTGGTGGCGCCCGCGATCTTCTCGAGGGTGGTGTTGGTGGCCCACCGGTGCCACTGGTAGGAGAGGGTGGCGGTGGTCGGTCGCCAGCCTTCGAGCCCGACGGCGGTGAGCGGCTTGCCCACCTCGTAGGCACCGAGGACGAACGGGTCGACGGGCGCCATCCCGAGTCCGACGGCGGGCAGCGTCAGCGTGAACGTCGTGGGACCATCCGTCGCCGTCCAGTCGCTCGCCGTGTCCACGGAGGTCGAGACGGTCCCGTCGGCGCGCCAGCAGGCCTCCCGGTGGCGCACGTCGGCGGTCCACTCGCCGCCGTCGCCGAAGCCGTAGAAGGTGTCGCTGAAGCAGATCCGGTACTTGGTACCGATGTCCAGGCCGATCTCGCCGCCGGTGTAGCTGAAGCGGCCGTTCTCGTCGGTGAGCTTCGGCCCGAACTGCAGACCGATCCACTGGCCGCCCTGCAGGCTGTAGATGTCCCAGTAGACGTTCTGCAGCGGCTTGCCCTGCTCGTCCACCGCGACGCCGACGACGGTGGGCCGCGCCGAGGCGGGGACGGCGGTCAACGGCAGCAGGGCGAGCGCCAGGAGAGCGGCGGAGAGGACGGAGGACAACAGGCGGACGGGTCTGAGCACGAGCGCCACCCTTCCCGTCGGGCATCGGGCGGAAACGGTCCCCGCGACGATGTGACGCAGGCCTCGGCGGTGTGACGGAAGTGACGGGTGTGACATACCGTCGTGCGATGCGCCGGCTCTTCCCCCACCCCGTCGTGTCCCTCGCTCTCGCCGCCTGCCTGGTGGCGGGCGCCTTCACCCTGGCCCTCGGCCGTCCGGGCGGTGCCGCAGGCACCGAGTCGCGGGCGGTCAACGCCGCGGCCGTGTCCGACCGACAGATCGACCTGGAGCGGTTCGCCGTGCCCGGGCCGTGGAAGCCGGCGAAGGCGCGCGCGAAGTACGGCCGGACCTACGAGACCGCGCGCTGGAAGAGCCCCTGGGTCTCCCCCGGCTTCGACTTCACCGAGCTGGTCGCGTCCTGGTCCGCGCGCACCCCCGGCTCGAGCTGGATCGAGATCGAGGTCCGCGGCCGGTCCGCCGGCGGCGCGAAGACGTCGTGGGACGTGCTCGCCCGTTGGGCGGCGAAGGACAAGGTCGTCAAGCGCCGCTCCGGCGGCACCCAGGCCGACGACGGCACCCGGGTCGTCACCGACACCTGGAAGACGGCCGGCCTGGCGTCGTACCGACTCCGGATCGCGGCGCACCACGAGCGCGGCCGCAAGGCGCCCCGCGTCGACCTCGCCACCGCGATGACCTCCCGGCTGCCCGCCACCGCGGGCCCCACGTCGGCACCCGTGGCCGCGCGCGGCGTGGAGCTGGCGGTGCCGCGCTACTCCCAGATGATCCACTCCGGCCACTACCCGCAGTGGGGCGGAGGCGGGGAGGCCTGGTGCTCGCCGACGTCGACCGCGATGGTGCTCGGCTACTACGGCCGGCCGCCCGGCGCCGGCAGCTACGGCTGGGTGCCCGCCGGCCACCCCGACCCCTGGGTCGACGCGACGGCGCGGCTGACCTACGACCACGCCTACCGGGGCACCGGGAACTGGCCGTTCAACACCGCGTACGCCGCCCGGCGGGTCGGTGCCTCCGGGGAGGCGTTCGTGACCCGGCTGCGCGACCTCACCGACGCCGAGCTGCTCGTGCAGGCCGGCATCCCGCCCGTCATCTCACTGGCCTTCGCCCGCGGCGAGCTCTCCGGAGCGCCGATCTCCTCGTCCAACGGGCACCTGCTGGTGATCGTCGGCTTCACCGCCACCGGCGACGTGATCGTCAACGACCCCGCGGCGCCGGGCAACGACGGCGTGCGACGGGTCTACTCCCGCGCCCAGCTCGAACGGGTCTGGCTCCAGGCGTCCGGCGGTGCGGCATACGTGATCCACGACGCCGCCCACCCGCTGCCGCCCGCGCCCGCCGGCAACTGGTGAGCTGCGCGCGGCAGCGTGTCGCACGGCGGCGAAGCCGCATCGTGCGAAGCCCGCGGGCCGAGCGGGCTTGCCGCCATGCGGACGCAACCACGTCGCAACTCGACCGCGCGCGCGGCAGCGTGTCGCACGGCGGCGAAGCCGCATCGTGCGAAGCCCGCGGGCCGAGCTTGCGAGGCCCGGGCGGCGAGCACGATCTGCGACACGCTCGCGCCTAACCAGCACTGAACTCGATGGTGTGCCAGCCCGTGGCGCCGTCGGGGAGGACGTCGGCGACCGCGCCGGTCTGGGTGCGGCCGCCGGTGTCGACCGCGCGGACCCGGAGCTCGTGGTCACCGGGCTCGACCTCGACGACCGCCCGCCACTGGACCCAGGTGTCGAGGTTGGGGACGGCGGCGAGGGTGGCCCGCTGCCAGCGGCCGCCGTCGACCTGCACCTCGACGGCGGCGATCCCGGTGTGCTGGAGCCAGGCGAGGCCGGCGCACACGACCTCCCCGGCAGGTACGTCGGCGCCGTCGCCGGGGACCTGGATCTTCGAGGCGATCTTGACCGGCCCCTGCTCGGACCAGCCCTTGTCGGTCCAGTACGCCGTGATGTCGGCGAACCGGGTGACCTCCATGTCGACCACCCACTTGCACGCCGACACGTACCCGTAGAGGCCCGGCACGATCGTGCGCACGGGAAAGCCGTGCTCGATCGGCAGCGGCTCGCCGTTCATCGCCACCGCGAGCATCGCGTTGCGCTCGTCGGTCAGCGCCGCGAGCGGCGTACCGCAGGTCCAGCCGTCCTCGGAGGTCTGCAGCACCGCGTCGGCCCCGTCGAGCGGACCGGCCTCGGCGAGCAGCGCGGCCAGCCGCACCCCGCTCCACCACGCGTTGCCGATCAGGTCGCCGCCGACCTCGTTGGACACGCAGTTGAGCGTGATCCAGTCCTGGGTGATCTCGCGGCCGACCAGCTCGGCGTACGACAGCCGGATCTCGCGCTCGACCATCCCGTGGATGCGCAGCTCCCAGTCGGCGGGCACGATGGTCGGCTTGATGATGGCGGTGTCGATCAGATAGAAGTCGTCGTTCGACGTCTGCCAGGGCGAGACGCCGTCGACGCCGACCCCCACCCCGTCAGGGACGGCGGGCGCGGTCGTCCCCTCGATCCGCAGCAGTCGCCGGCTCTGCTCGGCCCGGCGGCGCGCACTGCCCGCGATCCGCCCGACCAGGCCGCCGCCCAGCGCGAGCGCGGCCGCCCCGCCCGCGGCGAGGAAGAACCGGCGCCGGGTGTGCATCGGCTCGGCCGCCGGGTCCCCGCCGTCCTCGACCAGCTCCCAGCGGCGCAGCCACTCGGCCAGCACGGCGAGCACGACCAGCCAGCACAGCAGGCCGGCCACGATCGGCGCGAGGTCGATCAACGCCGGGGTCGGCTTGGTCAGCACTGCGACGACGGCGGTGCCGGCGAGCACGGCGTACCCCGCCACCGCCGCCCACCACCGCCGGTGCGCCAGCCGCCCGAACCACGCGAACAGGAGCGCGAGGGCCCCGACGATGCCGAGGACGAGCACCTTCTTGTCGGACGTCCCGAAGGTGTCGATCGCCCAGGTCGCGACCGGGCCGGGTGTCAGCGCGATGACGCTCTCGGCCACCGCCACGACGGGAGAGTCCCGCACATGCAGCAGCGCTGCGCCGGCGTAGCTGACCGCCAGGCCGACAGCTCCGGCGATCAGCCCCGCCAGCGGCCACCAGGCGCGGGAGGTCCTCACGCGGCTGATTCTCCCCCACGGCTGGGGGCTCGGGCATGATCGGGCCGTGAACCCGCGCATCGGCATCGGCTCCGACGTCCACCGCCTGGTCCCCCGCGGACCGCAGGACCCGCCGCTCGCGCTCGGCGGGCTGACCTGGCCCGACGAGGACGTCCGGCTCGAGGGACACTCCGACGCCGACGTCGCCGCGCACGCGGCGTGCGATGCCCTGCTGTCGGCGGCGGGACTCGGCGATCTCGGCAGCAACTTCGGTACGGCGGAGCCGGCCTGGGCCGGCGCGAGCGGGGCGGCCCTGCTCGGCGAGACCCGGCGGCGGGTCGAGGCTGCGGGCTTCGCGGTCCTCAACGTCGCGGTCCAGGTGATCGGCAACCGACCGAAGGTGGGGCCACGACGGGCGGAGGCGGAGGCCGCGCTGAGCGGTGTCCTCGGCGCCCCGGTCTCGCTGTCCGCCACGACGACCGACGGTCTCGGCCTGACCGGTCGCGGCGAGGGCGTGGCGGCGATCGCCACCGCCCTGCTCACCTCGCTCACCCCCTGACGTCCGGCCAGGTGTGACAGCTCGTCACACGAAGACCTGCCGCCGCGGCCGATCGCATGGCAGGGTGGGGCGCCGACAGTGAGACCGAGGAGGCACCGATGTCCGACCACGCCGTGACCACCGAGGACGGCCTACGGGTCCACGTGACCGTGCACGGGCGTCCGGACGCACCGCTGACGGTGCTGCTCTCGCACTGCTGGACCGCCGACGAGTCGGACTGGCACTACCAGGTCACCGACCTGCTGGCCCGCTACGGCCGGGACGTCCGGGTGATCACCTGGGACCACCGCGGTCACGGGCGGTCCGACCGCGCCCCCGAGGCCGCCTGCACCATCCCGCACCTGGCGCGCGACCTCGGCCTGGTCGTCGACACCTACGCCCCCGAGGGCCCGCTGATCATCGCCGGCCACTCGGTCGGCGGCATGACGATCACGGCCCTCCCCGAGGAGCGGCCGGACCTGATGCCGCGGGTCGTGGGCGTGCTGTTCGTCAGCACCACGAGCGGCGAGCTCGCCAAGGTGACCCTCGGCCTGCCGGCGGCGGCCGGAGCCCTGCTGCGCGACCGGCTGCCCTTCATCCTCGCCAACCGCTCGCGGATGCTCAGCCTCAGTCGTCGCGAGAAGTTCCCGACGATCGAGCGCCAGGTCGCGCGCCGGTTCCTGTTCGGTCGCCCGGCCCGCGCCCGCGACATCGCGCACGCCGTCGACCAGCTCGTGCACGCCCGGCCCGAGACCATGTCCGGCTTCTTCAAGGACATGATGAACCACGATCGGATCGGCAACCTCGCGGCGTTCGACGACATCCCGGCCACCGTCCTGGTCGGCAGCCGCGACCTGCTCACCCCGCCCGAGCACGCCGGCAAGATCGCCCGCGGCATCCGCGGCGCCCGGCTCCTCATCGCCCCCGACGCCGGGCACTACCTCCCCTTCGAGCGCCGGGAGCTGGTCAGCGGTGAGCTGTTCGTCCTCGTCGACCGGGCGCGGCAGCGGGTCCCGGCCTGACTACGCTCGTCGGGTGACCAACGCACCGACCGCCGCGATCGTCGTCCTCGCCGCCGGGAGCGGCACCCGCGTCGGCGGCGAGATCAACAAGGTCCTGTTGCCCCTGCAGGGCCGTCCGGTGCTGGCCTGGTCGGTGCGCACCGCCCTCGACGTCCCCGGTGTCGACCCGGTCGTGGTCGTCCACCGCCCCGGCGAGCGCGCCGACGTCGGTACGGCGCTGCTGCCCGTGATCGGCGAGCGCGAGGTGCTGCTCGTCGAGGGCGGCGCCACCCGTCAGGACTCCGAGCGGGCCGCGTTCGCCGCGCTCGCGTCGCGCGCGGACGACGGCAGCATCGACGTGATCGCCGTCCACGACGGCGCTCGGCCCCTGGCCGACGCGGAGCTGTTCGCCACCGCGATCACGACCGCGCGCCGCTACGGCGGTGCCGTCCCCACCGTCGAGCTGACCGGCCTGCTGCCCCGCGACCCGGCCGCGGCGCCGGCTCCCGGCGGTGCCGGCACCCGGCTGGTCGGCGTACAGACTCCCCAGGCGTTCCGGGCCGCACCGCTGCTCGCGGCCTATGCGGCCGCGGCGGCCGCGGGTTTCGACGGAACCGACACCGCGGCGGCCTTCACGCGGTTCGCGCCGCCGGATCTCGAGGTGCGTGCGGTGCCGTCCGGCCCGGCCAACCTCAAGGTCACCTTCGCCGAGGACCTTCGGGTCGCCGAGCGGCTGCTCGCCTAGGAGACTGCTGAAGAAGGCGCGGCGACCGGCAGCCGCACCGTCGCGCGGAGCCCGCCCACGGGCAGTGCGACCAGCGTGAGGCTGCCGTCGTGCGCCTCCGCGATGCTCCGGACGATCGCGAGGCCGAGCCCGGCGCCGGCGTGAGCCGGCGGGCCCCCCTGCCCCGGGCGGCCCCCGTGGGTGCGCTCGCTCCCCCGCTGGAACGGCTCGGCCAGTGTGGCGACCAGCTCCGGGGCGAGGACCGCGCCGGTGTTCTCGACGGTGAGCACCGCCGCGTCCGGGTCCCGTCGCGTCGTGACCCGGACGCGGCCGTGGTCGGGCAGGTTGTGGACGATCGCGTTGTGAACCAGGTTCGTCGTCAGCTGCAGCAGCAGCGCGGGCTCGCCGGGGACGACGGCGACGTCCCCGGTGGTCTCGACGACGACGCCCCGAGCCTCCGCGAACGTCAGCAGCGTCTCGGTGGCCTCCTCGGCGAGCAGGGAGAGATCGACGTGCTCGCGGGCGAAGGAGCGCCGGTCGGCGCGGCTGAGCATGAGGAGCGCCTCGGTGAGGTCGATCGCCCGCGTGTTGACGGCGTAGAGGCTCTCGACGAGTCGCCCGGTGTCCCGGGTCGGGTCCTTGCGGGCCAGCTCCAGCAGCGTCTGGGTGATCGTCAGCGGCGTCCGCAGCTCGTGCGAGGCGTTGGCGGCGAAGCGCTGCTGCTCGGCGACGTGCGCGTCGAGCCGCGCCAGCATGCTGTCGAAGGCGTCGGCGAGCTCGCGGAACTCGTCGCGGCGGCCCGGCAGCCGGATGCGGTGGAAGAGCGAACCGGTCGCCGCCGTCCGGGTGGCCTCGGTGATCCGCGCCAGCGGGGCCAGCATCCGTCCGGCGAGCAGCCACCCGCCGAGCAGGCCGCACACCAGCAGGAATCCCAGGGCCATCGCCGCCTTGGGCGCGAAGGCCTCCCACAGGTCGGAGCGGCCGGGCACGAAGAGGTACGGCGACCGCATCGGGTCGTCCGAGCCGCCCCGGACCGGGACGGTCACCGCCTGGTCGGGCACATAGCGCAGCAGGAACAGCCACACCACCGCCAGCAGCAGCGCACCGGCCAGCAGCAGGAAGCCGGCGTAGCTCAGCGTCAGCTGGAGACGCACGCTCAGCCCCGGACGCCTATCCATCGCTCGCTCCCCCGAGGCCGCCGCTGTCGATGCGGTAGCCGACGCCGGCCACGGTCGCGATGACCCAGGGCTCGCCGAGGCGCTTGCGCAGTGCGGAGACGGTGATCCGGACGGCGTTGGTGAACGGGTCGGCGTTCTCGTCCCAGGCCCGCTCCAGCAGCTCCTCGGCGCTCACGACGCCGCCCTCGGCTCCCACCAGGACCTCGAGCACCGCGAACTGCTTGCGGGTCAGTGCGACGTACCGGCCGTCGCGGTAGACCTCACGGCGGAAGGGGTCGAGACGCACGCCGGCGATCTCGCGGACGGGCGGGCGGTGGTGTGCGCGGCGGCGGTCCAACGCGCGCAGCCGCAGCACGAGCTCGGCGAGCTCGAACGGCTTGGTGAGGTAGTCGTCCGCGCCGAGCGCGAACCCGGATGCCTTGTCGTCGAGCCGGTCGGCCGCGGTGAGCATCAGGATCGGCATCCCGCTGCCGGAGGCCACGATGCGTCGCGCGATCTCGTCCCCCGACGGGCCGGGCACGTCCCGGTCGAGGACCGCGAGGTCGTAGGCGTTGACACTCAACAGCTCCAGGGCCGTGTCGCCGTCGCCCGCGACGTCGGCCGCGATCGCCTCCAGACGCAGCGCGTCGCGGACCGCCTCGGCCAGGAGAGGCTCGTCCTCGACGATCAGCACCCGCACCCGGTCGATGCTACGAGCCTCCACATATCGCCGGCATATCGAAAAGCCCATACGCCCGTGCAACGCCGCGCTGCCTTGACTCGTGGCCATGGCCACCTTCCCCACCGCCCCGCCCGTGCGGCACCGCCTCCGGCCGGTCGTCGTCCCCCTCGTCCTCCTCGTCGTGGCGCTGGTCGCCGCCGTCGGCTCCCGTCTCGTCGCCCTGCCCACGTCGTCGTCGGACGCCGCCGCCCCCGTCGGGGACGGCGAGCTTCCCGACGGCACGTCGGTGTACGACGACCGTCATGCCGGGGTGACCGAGCTCGACCCGGACCTCCTGCGCGCGTTGCGGCGGGCGGCGACGGCCGCGGTCGACGACGATGTCGACATCGTGGTCAACAGTGGCTGGCGCTCCCGGGAGTACCAGCAGCGGCTCCTCGACGAGGCCGTCGCGACCTACGGCTCGCGGGCGGAGGCGGCGCGCTGGGTCTCCACCCCCGATGCCTCGCCGCACGTGTCGGGCGACGCGGTCGACGTCGGGCCCGCGCAGGCGGCGGCCTGGCTGGGGAGCAACGGGGCGCGGTACGGCCTGTGCCGGATCTACGACAACGAGCCGTGGCACTACGAGCTGCGCCCGGAGGCGGTCGACCGGGGCTGCCCGCCTCGCTACCCCGACCCGACCCACGACCCCCGCAACCGACGGTGAGCCGCGGCTCAGCGTGGATCGGTGAGCGCCTCCAGCACCGCGAGGTCGGCCTCCGAGCCGATCCGCCGGGCCGTCGGCGGCGCCTCGACGAGCACGACCCGGTCGGCGCCGTACCGTTCGCGGAGCGCGGCGACGAGCGCGACGAAGTCGGTCGCGGGCAGCCGGCCGTCGCCGAGCAGGTCGGCGACCACGGACGGCGGGAGCACCACCGGCGAGCAGACGGCCACCAGGCCGTCCCGGTCGACGGTCGAGCCCAGGGACCGGCCGCCGTCGGACTCGGCGTGCTCCTCCTTGACGGTGTCGGTCACCGGGCGCACACCGACCAGGATCCGGTCCTCCACCGCCGCCCGCTCGGCGCAGCGGCGCAGGAACGCGGGCGGGGTCATCGGGCACAGCGGGTCGTGCAGGAGCAGCGGCTGCTCGAGCTCGACCACCAGGTCCCAGGGGACGGTCTGGTCGAGCAGGTCGACCCCGGCCTCGCCCGCCGCCCAGGCGGCGGCGGCGACCAGGGACTCGCCATGGATCAGGTGGAACGGAAGGGCGCCACGCCCCTCCTCGACCACGATCCCCGCGACGGGGGTCGCAATGCCGACGACGTCATACGGATGCGGGTTCATCGGAACCCACCGTATGACGTCGTCGGTCCTGCGTTGTCGATGGCCCGCGCATCGCGGGCCTCAGCGGCTCAGGAGGCCAGCACCTCGTCGAGGATGGTCTCTGCCTTGTCCTCGTTGGTGTTCTCGCAGAGCGCGAGCTCGGAGACCAGGATCTGACGGGCCTTGGCGAGCATCCGCTTCTCGCCGGCCGACAGACCACGGTCCCGCTCACGGCGCCACAGGTCGCGAACAACCTCCGCCACCTTCATGACGTCGCCACTGTGGAGCTTCTCGAGGTTCGCCTTGTAGCGCCTCGACCAGTTGGTCGGCTCCTCGACGTGCTCCGCGCGGAGCACTCCGAAGACCCGGTCCAGCCCGTCCTTGTCCACGACATCCCGAACACCCACGAGATCCAGGTTGTCTGCCGGGACGCGGACCACGAGGTCCTGCTGGGCGACAATCCGAAGCACGAGATACTGCCGTTCCT
Source organism: Nocardioides sp. LHD-245 (assembly GCF_030929495.1). Lineage (GTDB taxonomy): Bacteria > Actinomycetota > Actinomycetes > Propionibacteriales > Nocardioidaceae > Nocardioides. Next base: position 359,464 of record NZ_JAVFWN010000002.1, read on the forward strand.
GGCCCTTGATCGTCCGCATCTCGATGTTCTCGATGACCGCGGCCCCGTGATTGGGGTAGACGACCGTTTCGCCGACGGTGAAAGTCATATGAGCAAAACCCCTTCCTAGGGAGACCTATCTTACCACGGCATCAACGACTCTCCGAATGCGTTTGCGCAGGTCAGGGCCACAATCGGCGGCTTGACAAGTGACCGAACCTATGGTCCGGCCAGGCGGACGGCCCGTGGCGGAGATCACGCGGAGGGGTATGCCGGCCGGTCCTCCCGTTTCGGCGGGCCCGCCCCCATGCAGGTCTCCCGTGGTCAATACTGCTCGCCATGGCGAAGACGCAGCGCTGGCGGCGCGGCCGCTCCGCCGGGGAGGGAACCCCGGTCGCGGCGAGCCCCGAGGAGATCTCCGAGGAGACCCCCGAGGCGGCCGAGGCGACCCCCGACGACGACCTCGGGGCCGACCCGGAGCAGGACCTCCCGGCTGCGGCCGAGGACGCGCCCGAGGACGCGCCCGAGGACGCGCCCGAGGGGCTCGAGGAGGCTCTCGACGACGACCTCGACGCCGACGCGCACCCGCCCCTGCCGCACGTGCCGGACCGGTCCGGCCTGTCCGGGCGGCTGTTCGGCGGACGCGCGCCGGCCGACGTCGTAGCCCTCCAGCTGCTGCAGGCAGCGCACGCCAAGCAGGCGATCACCACCGCGCTCGCCATGGGCCTGGTCGCCGCGATCGCCGGCCGCCCGGCCCGCGAGGCGGGCGTGGTCCTGGTGACCGTGCTCGTCGGCCAGACCATCCTCGGCTGGCACAACGACATCGTCGACCGACAGCGCGACGAGGCGCACGGCCTGACCGGCAAGCCGATCGCCGCCGGCCGCCTCGACCCCGGCACCGCCTGGTACGCCGTCGTCGTCGGCTTCCTGCTGCTCCTCCCCCTCGCCACCACGACCGGGGCGAAGGCGGGCGCGTTCTACGGCGCCTCGGTCGTCGTGGCAATGCTCGGCAACATCGTGCTGCGCACCGGCTTCCTGTCCTGGTGGTCGTGGGCGGTGTCCTTCGCCCTGCTGCCGGCGTACCTCTCCTACGGCGGCTGGGGCGGCCAGGCCGTCGGCAGCCCGCCCGAGCCCGCGATCGTGGTGCTCGCGGCGCTGCTCGGCATCGGCGTCCACTTCACCCGCGCGGTGTGGGGCCTGGTCGCCGACCACGAGGACGGCTGGACCTACCTGCCGCTCAAACTCGGACTCAAGCTCGGCGCGACCCGGCTGCTGGCGCTCTCGACGATCTTCACCGTCGTCATCGTGGTGCTGCTGGTCGTGGTCGGTGCCCGGGTCGGGCTCAGCCGTTGACCGACGCTAGAGTGAGGCCGCTTCGACCCAACTGACCCGGAGGCTCGCCGACATGCCCCACCTGCGCCGATCCGCGCTCGCCGGACTGCTGCTGGCGGTCGTTCCCGCCACTGCCCTCAGCGCCTGCGGCTTCGACTACCCCACCGATCGGGTCAACACGATCGCCGGCGGCGTCAACGAGCGCACCGGCGACGTCGACGCGCTCGGCATCCGCATCCTCGCGACCGCGCAGGGCGAGGGCCGGCTGATCGGCTCGCTGTCCAACAACCTGCGTGAGGACGCCTCGCTCGACTCCGTGTCGTCGTCGGCGGGCGTCGTCACCGGCGCGTTCGACCCGATCGAGGTCGCGGGTCGCGGCTTCGTCAACCTGGCCACCGACAGCGTCGTGCCGCTCACCGGCAACTTCACCGCCGGTCAGGTCGTTCCGCTCGACCTGACCTTCAGCGACGGCACCACGCTCAGCCTCGACGTACCCGTCGTCAAGCCGTGCTTCCAGTACACCCAGGTGCCGACCGACCTCCCGAGCGAGACCGCGTCCGCCAAGGGCGGCGACAGCGCGTCCGACGCCTCGTCCGCGTCGACCGACGGCGCCACCGAATCCGCCGACGAGGGCCACGACGCCAACTTCGGCTGCGCCGACGAGGCCCCGAGCCCCGGCGGCGAGGCGCACTGATGACGTTCACCCTGGTCCTGCTCCGCCACGGCGAGAGCGAGTGGAACGCCAAGAACCTCTTCACCGGCTGGGTCGACGTGGCCCTGACCGAGAAGGGCCGGGGCGAGGCGGTCCGCGGTGGCGACCTCCTCAAGGAGGCCGGCATCCTGCCGGACGTCGTCCACACCTCGCTGCAGCGCCGGGCGATCAACACGGCCGCGCTGGCACTCGACGCCGCCGACCGGCACTGGATCCCGGTCCGCCGCTCGTGGCGCCTCAACGAGCGCCACTACGGCGCCCTCCAGGGCAAGGACAAGAAGGCCGTCAAGGACGAGTACGGCGAGGAGCAGTTCATGCTCTGGCGCCGCTCCTTCGACACGCCTCCCCCGCCGTTGGCCGACGACGACCCCTACTCCCAGGCGGCCGACCCCCGCTACGCCGACCTCGGCGACGACCTGCCGCGCGCCGAGGCCCTCAAGCAGGTCATCGAGCGACTGCTGCCGTACTGGGACGCCGGCATCGTGCCCGACCTCCGCGCCCGCCACACCGTCCTGGTCGCCGCCCACGGCAACAGCCTGCGCGCGATCGTCAAGCACCTGGATCAGATCAGCGACACCGACATCGCCGGCCTCAACATCCCCACCGGGATGCCGCTGGTCTACGAGCTGGACGAGAGCACCCTCGCCCCGCTCGTCCCCGGCGGGCGCTACCTCGACCCGGAGGCGGCCGCCGCGGCTGCTGCCGCGGTCGCCAACCAGGGCCGCTGATCCGAGACCGGATCGACCCGTCGGTCAGGCAGCAGGCGCCGGGTTGTGCCCGGTGACCACGAAGATGACCCGGTTGGCCACCGAGACCGCGTGGTCGGCGATCCGCTCGTAGTAGCGGCCGAGGAGGGCGATGTCGACCGCGGCCTCGACGCCGTGGGCCCACTCGTCGCCGAGGAGCTCGGTGAAGCTGCGCCGGCGCAGCTGGTCCATCTCCTCGTCGTCGCGGCCGAGCGCGATCGCGGCCTCGACGTCACGCCCGGAGATCACCTCGCTGACCCGGCCGACCATGTCCTCGGCGACCTCGGCCATCCGGGCCATGGTGGGGCGGACCTCGTCGGGGACCGCGACGTCCGGGACGCGCAGGCGGGCGATCTTGGCGACGTGGACGGACAGGTCGCCCATCCGCTCGAGCTCGGCGACCATCCGGAGCGCGGCGACGATGGTGCGCAGGTCGCCCGCGACCGGCTGCTGCAAGGAGAGCAGGGCGAAGGCCGAGTCCTCGACCTTCTCACGGGCCCGGTCGATCTCGACGTCGCCGCTGATCACCTTCTCCGCGATCGAGGAGTCGCCGGTCATCAGGGCCTGGGTGGCCTCCCCGACCGCGACCTGGACGCGGCGGGAGATTCCGGCGAGGTCGTCGAAGATCGCGTCGAGCTGGTCGGTGTAGGCATCACGCATGGCGCCGAGCCTACGGAGGCGAGGTGTCCATCAAGCGAAGTGCGGTGAACGCAGGATGAACATCGTGAAGCCCGGCCGTCGCGATGCGGAGCCCGAGCCGCCCCGCGCCGTACGATCGAGGCGTGGATCCGACGACGCAGGCCTTCGTGGCCGCGCTCCTCGGCGCCCTCGTGGCGGGTGGCGCCATGCTCGCCTGGCATCTCAGCGACCGCCAGCAGCGGGTCTTCCAGCAGCCCGAGGAGCCGCTGCTCCCCGACGGCGTGGCAGCCGTGCTCTCGGTCCTGCGCAGCAGCGCGGTCGTCGTCGACGAGTCCGACGCGGTCGTGAAGGCCTCCGCTCCGGCGTACGCCATGGGCTTCGTCCGCGGCACGACACTGCTCTCCGACGAGCTCGGCGGCCTGATCCGCCAGGTACGCCGCGACGGGCAGATCCGCGAGACCGAGCTGATCGTGCCGCGCGCGGCGACCACGCCCCGGCACGTCACCGCCCGCGTCGCACCGCTCGGCTCGCGACTGGTCCTGGCCCTGGTCGAGGACCGCACCCGCGAACGTCAGGTCGACGCCGTACGACGCGACTTCGTGGCCAATGTGAGCCACGAGCTGAAGACGCCGGTCGGTGCGATGCGCCTGCTCGCCGAGGCGGTGCAGGATGCCGCCGACGACCCCGACGCGGTCTACCGGTTCGCGTCGCGGATGCTCACCGAGAGCGACCGGCTCTCCCGGCTGATCCAGCAGATCATCGAGCTGTCGCGACTCCAGGGCGACGAGCCCCTCGACTCACCGGTGCCGGTGTCGCTCGACGACGTCGTCGCCTCCGCGGTCGACTTCGTCGACATGAACGCGAACGCCAAGAACATCCAGGTCCTCGCCGAGGGCGAGGCCGGACTCAAGGTGCTCGGCAGCGAGAAGCAGGTCGGCGCCGCGGTCTCCAACCTCGTCGCCAACGCCGTCGCCTACTCCGAGCCCGGATCGCGGGTCGTGGTCACGCGCAAGCGGGCCGGCCACGACGTCGAGATCTCGGTGATCGACCAGGGCATCGGCATCCCCGAGGCCGAGGTGGAGCGGATCTTCGAGCGGTTCTACCGCGTCGACCCCGCGCGCCACCGCTCGACCGGCGGCACGGGCCTGGGCCTGTCGATCGTCAAGCACGTCGCGGCCACCCACGGCGGCGAGGTGCGCGTCTGGTCCGTCGAGGGACAGGGCTCGACGTTCACGCTGATCCTGCCGCGCCACCCGAACCACGACGACGGGCCGTACGTGCGGCTCGCGCCGCTCGCGTCCGGCCCGGAAGCGCCGGGCGGACGCACCGAAGATCAGGAGGAAGCCCGATGACCCGGGTACTTGTCGTCGAAGACGAAGAGAGCTACAGCGACGCCCTCGCCTACCTGCTCCGCAAGGAGGGGTTCGAGGTCGCGATCGCGGCCGACGGCAACGAGGCGCTCAAGGAGTTCGACCGCAACGGCGCGGACATCGTGCTGCTCGACCTGATGCTGCCGGGGATCCCCGGCACCGAGGTGTGCCGGACCATCCGCCAGACGTCGAACGTGCCGGTGATCATGGTCAGCGCCAAGGACGACGAGGTCGACAAGGTCGTCGGCCTCGAGCTCGGCGCGGACGACTACGTCACCAAGCCGTACTCCCCCCGCGAGCTGGTCGCCCGGATCCGCGCCGTCCTGCGCCGGGGCATCGGCGACGAGCTGCTGCCCGACACCCTCGAGGCCGGGCCGGTCCGGATGGACGTCGAGCGGCACGTGGTGACCGTGGACGGCACCGAGCAGCGGCTGCCGCTCAAGGAGTTCGAGCTGTTGGAGATGTTCCTGCGCAACCCCGGCCGGGTGCTCACCCGCGGTCAGCTCATCGACCGGGTCTGGGGCTCCGACTACGTCGGCGACACCAAGACGCTCGACGTCCACGTGAAGCGGCTGCGCGCCAAGCTGGAGCCGGAGCCCAGCGAGCCGAAGTTCCTCGTCACGGTGCGCGGGCTGGGCTACAAGTTCGACGTCTGATAATCGCGCGACGGCCGGGGCGCCCGACCTCTAGCGTGGGCAGGTGACCGCCGCCGACTCCGCCGCGCCCTCGTCCGAGACCGGCACGCGCACGGTCCGGGCGCCCGGGCTGCTGGCGCCCGCCGCGGTCGCGGTCACCCTGGTGCTCTGGGCGAGCGCGTTCGTCGCCATCCGGCACCTCGCCGACGACTTCTCCGCGGGCTCGCTGGCGCTGGGGCGACTGGCGGCGGGAGCGCTGGCCCTCGCCCCGGTGGCGCTGGTCCAGGGCCTGCCCCGCCCGAGCCGGCGGCAGTGGGTCTCGATCGTGACGATCGGCGTGCTCTGGTTCGGGATCTACAACCTCTCCCTCAACGCCGGCGAGCAGCGGGTCGACGCGGGTACGGCGGCGATGCTGATCCAGGTCGCCCCGGTCCTCATCGCCGCGCTGGCGGCTGTCTTCCTGGGCGAGCGCTTCTCCGCCCAGCTCGCCGTCGGCCTGGCCCTGGCGTTCTCCGGCGTGGTCGTCATCGGCCTGTCCACCTCCGGCGGGGACAGCGGCGGCGACCTGCTCGGCGTCGTCCTGTGCCTGGTGCCGGCGGCGGTGTACGCCGTGAGCGTGATCCTGCAGAAGCCGCTCGTCGCCGACCTCTCGGCGGTCCACGTCACCTGGCTGGCCTGCAGCGTCGGCGTCGCGACCTGCCTGCCGTGGGCGGGCCGCCTGGTCACCGAGGTGGGCGACGCGCCGGTGTCGTCGACGCTGTGGCTGGTCTACCTCGGCGTGTTCCCGACGGCGATCGCGTTCACCACCTATGCCTACGCCCTGCGCCACATGACCGCCTCGGCGCTCGGCGTGACGACCTACCTGGTCCCACCGCTGACCATCGTGATGGGGCTGGTGCTCCTCGACGAGGTCCCGCCCGCCGCCGCGTACGCCGGCGGCGTCCTCGCGCTGCTCGGCGTCGGCGTCGCGCGCCGCACCCCGGCCCGCACGGCCGTCGTCGCGCCGGCGGTGCCCGGTCGGGATCCGGTGACCTGACCCCCGACCTGCCCGTCAGGGGTACAGGCCGCGGCGCCGGTGGGCCTGGGCGACCGACTCGACCGCGAGGCAGGTCGCGGCGGACCGCAGGGACAGGTCACGCTGGGCGGCATAGAGCCGGACCCGCTCCCACGCCCCGAGCATCCGCTCGCGCAGGCGCGCCTCGACGTCGTCCTCACTCCACCAGTAGGCCTGGTTGGCCTGGACCCACTCGAAGTAGGACACCACCACGCCGCCGGCGTTCGCGAGGATGTCCGGTACGACGAGCTGGCCGTTGTCCTCCAGGATCCGGTCGGCCTCGGGGGTCGTGGGTCCGTTGGCACCCTCCACGATCACCGCCGCGCGCACCCGCGCCGCGTTGTCGGCGCGGATCACGCACTCGACGGCCGCGGGCACGAGCAGCTCGACGTCCTCCTCGACGAGCAGGTCGCCGTCGAGCGGCTCGGCACCCGGGAACCCGACCACCGTCCCGGTGCGGTCGACGTGGGCCTCGAGGTCCACGATGTCGATGCCGCCGTCGGCCCGGATGCCGCCGTACTGGTCCGACACGGCGGTGACGGCGACTCCCGCCTCGGCCAGGAAGCGGGCCGCGCTGCGGCCGACCTTGCCGAAGCCCTGCACCGCGGCGCGGGAGGCCGTGGGGGCCAGTCCCCGCTCGGCGAGCGCGGCGAGGGCGACGTGCACCACGCCGCGCGAGGTGGCGGTCGCCCGGCCGAGGGAGCCGCCCAGCGAGATCGGCTTGCCCGTGACGACGCCCAGGACCGTGTGCCCGGAGCTGACCGAGTAGGAGTCCATGATCCAGGCCATGGTCTGCTCGTCGGTCCCGACGTCGGGAGCCGGGATGTCCTGCTCCGGGCCGATGATCGGCATGATCTCGCTCGTGTAGCGCCGCGTGACCCGCTCGAGCTCGCTCGTCGAGTAGAGGCGCGGATCGATCCGGACGCCGCCCTTCGCGCCGCCGTAGGGCACGTCGAGCAGCGCGCACTTCCAGGTCATCCACATCGCCAGCGCGCGCACCTCGTCGAGGTCCACGTCGGGGCTGAAGCGCAGGCCGCCCTTGGCCGGCCCGCGGGAGAAGTTGTGCTGCACCCGGTGCCCGGTGAGCACCTCGACGGTGCCGTCGTCGCGGCGCAGCGGGACGCTGACGGTCATCTCGCGCCGTGCCGTCGCGAGCATGTCGTACATGTGCTCCTCGTAGCCGAGGACGTCGATCGCCGCGCGGAGCCGGCTGTGGGCGTCGGCCAGCGGGTCGGCTGCCTCCGACACCGTCTCCGACACCGTCTCCGACACCGTCTCCGACACCGCCGCCCCGGAGCTGAGGGCGGTCATGACAGCGCGGGCGGCACGGTCTGGGCGGCGCTCACCCGGCCGTAGAGCTCGGGGCGGCGGTCACGGAGGAAGGGCCGGCGCCGGCGGATCTCGTCGACCTGCGCCAGGTCGACCTCGGCGAGCGCAAGACCGTCGGCGTCATCGGGGGCCGTCGCGAGAACCTCGCCGTTGGGGCCGTAGACGGCGGAGAGGCCGAAGTACTCCTTCGTGCCCTCGACGCCGTGCCGGTTGGCGCAGACGACGAACATCGAGTTGAAGACCGCGTGGGCGCGCAGCTCCAGCTGGAAGACCTCCTTCATCGGCGCGCTGGCCGAGGCCACCGGCACGCAGAGCACGGAGCCGCCGTCGAGGGCGACCGTCCGGCTCAGCTCGGGGAAGTGCCGCTCGTAGCAGATCACCGTTCCCACGCGCGTCTCGCCCGTGTCGACGACCTCCGGCGGAGTCTCGCCCGGACGGAAGTAGAACTTCTCCGGGAAGCCGTTGGAGAAGGGGAGATGGGACTTGCGGTAGACCGAGCGCAGCTCTCCGCCGACGTACGTGCAGGCGGTGTTGTGGTAGACGCCGGGGACCGCGCCGGCCTCGAAGACCGACGACACCACGGTGATCCCGTGGCGGCGCGAGGCCTCGGCGGCCATCGCGTTCGACGGTCCGTCGAGCGCCTCGGCGTGCACGAAGTAGTCCGGGTCGGGCTCGGGCTGCACGAACGGCACCGCGAACATCTCCGGCAGCAGGACGATCCGGGCGCCCTGCGCGGCGGCGTCGTCCACGAGGGCCTCCGCCCGGCGGATGGTCTCGGGCCGGTCGGCGCCGGCCTTGAGCTGGACTGCGGCGAGCTTCATCGCGAGTTCTCCCGTCGAGGTCAGGCGTCAGGACCGAGCGGCCTGGGCGAGGCGGGTGAGTGTGCGCTCCTTGTCACCCAGGGTGGAGATGATCGGGCAGCGCACGCCCGCTTCGTGGTAGGACACGAGCTTCTCGAAGGCCTGGTCGGTGGTGCCGCACGCCGTCACGTTCTGCACCAGCTCGTTGGGCACGAGCGCCATCGCCTTCTTGATCTGCTCGGGGGTGGCCGGCCAGCCGGCGATCTCCTGGAGCCGGTCGACGAGCTCGCGCTCGACGCCGCAGTGCTCGGCGATGTGCGGCTGCTGGCACAGGTAGAGCGTCAGGAAGGCCTTGCAGGCGTCGATCGCCTCCTGGGGGTCGTCGTCGTTGACGCTGCAGGACACGATCTGGGTGAGGTCGATGGACGTGCGTCCGTCGGTCCGCTTCGCGAGACCGCGGTCGATCGCGGCCAGCGCACCCTCCATGTACGACGGCGGCAGCAGGAAGTCCATGTGGACGCCGTCGCTGATCTCGCCAGCGAGCTCGAGCATCCGGGGCCCGACGGCCCCGATGTAGATGGGGATGTCGACCGGCCGGTTCTCCCGGTACATCGAGTCGAAGCGGACGCCCCGCATCTGGACGAACTCGCCCTCGAACTCGACGTTCTCGTTGCGGAACAGCGCCTGGCACACGCCGATGTACTCGCGCATCGCCTTGATCGGCTTGGAGATCGGCTGGCCGACCTTCGTCGCCAGCGGCTCCCACCAGGCGCCGATGCCGAGGATCGCGCGGCCCGGGGCGACCTCGTCGAGGGTCTTGAAGGTGACCGCCATGAGCGCCGCGTTGCGGCTCTTGTTGTTGAGGACGCCGGTCCCGATCTTCACGTTCTCGGTCCGGCTGGCGATGATCGCCGCGGGCACGATCCCGTCACGGGACAGACGTCCCTCGGCGACCCACACCGACTCGAAGCCGTTCTCGTCGGCGACCTGGGCCTGCCAGTAGGTCTGCTCGAGGCTGAGCCGCTCACCGACGTGGATTCCCAAGGGCAGCGATGTCATGGTCACTCCTCTCACGGTTCATTAGTTGAACCACTGGTTCGTAATATGCTGGCGCGGGCGCCATCTGTCAACACCCCCGCATGCCGGGCCTCAGGCGAGGTCGGCCACGTCGACGTCCGGGTCGCAGCGCACATCGAGCAGGAGCGGGCCGGCGCCGTCGGCGCCCAGGCTCGCCAGCCACGGACCGACGGCGTCGAGATCGTCACCCGTGCGCACCGTCGCCGACCGGGCACCCAGCGCGCGGGCCACCTCCGCGAAGTCCGGCCAGGTGCACCGCGCCGGGGTCGGGTCGTCCCCGTCGAGGCGCAGATGCCGGTACTCCATGCCGTAGGCGCCGTCATTGCAGACCACCACCAGCAGCGGGAGCCCGAGCCGGACGGCGGTCGCGAGCTCGACCAGGTTCATCACGCCGCCACCGTCGCCGACCACCGCCACGGTCGGGCGCTCCGAGGCGACGGCCGCGCCGAGGGCGGTCCCCAGCCCCAGGCCGATCGAGGCGAAGTTGCAGGTGTGCGTGAAGTCCTGCGGACTCCGCACCGACAGCAGCCGCCAGGGCGCGTACACGAAGCGCCCGGTGTCGGTGACCACGACCCGGTCCGGCGGCAGCAACTGGTCCAGCCGGCGCATCACCGTGCGCGGGTCCATCGTTTCCGGGCCGTCCGCGCTCGCGACCGGCCGGGCGGCCTCGAGGGCGAGGAGCTCGGCGAGATCGCCGCGGTGCGCCGTGGCGGGCTCCTGCCCCGCCGCGACGAGCAGCTCGCACATCGAGGCCGCCGTCCGTCGTACGTCGGCCACCAGGCCGACCTCGGCCGCGGTGGAGATCCGCGCCGGATCCCGGTCCACCTGGATCACGGCGCGTCCCTGCAGCAGCGCGCCATCGACCGATGTGTAGCGGTTCAGGCCGGCGCCCAGCACCAGCAGGCAGTCCGCCGCCTGGACCGTCTCCAGGGTGAGGTCGGAGGACAGGGTCCCGATCACCCCGAGATCCAGGGGCTCCCCCGCGAACAGGCCCTTGCCGAGCAGCGTCGTACCCGTCGGCGCGCCGACGGCGCGAGCCAGAGCGATGACCTCGTCCTTCGCGTCCAGCGCGCCCCGCCCGGCCAGGACGACCGGCCGGCGGGCACCGGCCAGGATGCCGAGCGCGCGGTCGAGCTCGCCCTCGTCGGGCAGGCCGGGCGCGGTCGGGGTCACGGGGCGCAGGGGCGGCCCGTCGGCGACCTCGATCCGCTGGAGGGGCACCGGCAGGTCGAGGACGACGGGCCGACACTCCGTCCCGGCCCGCCGAACGGCCCGCGCGGCGTCGGCCGCGGTGTCCGCCGCGGCGCCGACCCGGACATAGCCTGCTCCCGCGAGCCCGGCCAGTCCCCGCAGGTCGAAGCGCTGCAGGTGGTCGTGACGCGGCGGGGTGTCGCCGGTCAGCACCAGCAGCGGCGTCCGCGCGCGGACCGCCTCGGTCAGGGCGGTCAGCGCGTTGGTCGCACCGGGACCGTGGGTGACCGACGCGACGCCCAGCCGCCGTCCCACCCGGGCGTAGCCGTCGGCCATGCTGACCGCGGCGCCCTCGGTGGTGGCGGCGACCACCGTGCCGCCGAGACCACCGAAGTCGATGAGCGGACGCATGTTGCCCTCGCCCATCAGGCCGAAGATCGTCTCGACGCCGAGCTCCCGCAGCGCCGCGGCGACCCGCTGGTGCGCCCGCACGCTCAGCCCTCGGTCGCGCCGACCGGCGGGAGCCGGCCCGGGCCGTAGGTGGCGTCGGCGACACAGGTGCGGTGGTCGTGGCCCACGGGTGCTTCCCTCCTGCTTCGGCGACCGGTGCTCAGGACACGCCGGCGGCGTCCGCGTGCACCAGGACGTCGTCGAGGATGTCGAGCGCGAGGTCGATGTCCTCGGCGCCGATCACCAGCGGCGGCGTCAGGCGCACCACGTTGTTGTTGGCCGAGAGGTAGAGCCCGCGCTTCTTCGCGGCGGCCACCACGGCCTGCATCGGCGCGCCCGCCTCGCCGACCGGGTTGAACGGCACCAGCGGCTCGCGCGTGACCCGGTCACGCACCAGTTCGAGTCCCTGGAACAGACCGAGCCCGCGCACCTCGCCGATGGAGGGGTGCCGCTCGGCGAGCCGGTGGAGGCCGGCGTTGAGCCGGGCGCCCATCTCGCGAGCGTTCTCGATGATCCGCTCCTCCCGCATGGCCTCGATCGAGGCGACCCCGCTCGCGCAGGCCAGCGGGTGGCCGGCGTAGGTCAGGCCGCCCCAGAACTTGTTGCCCATCAGCCAGTCCGAGATGCGCTCGTTGACGGTCATCGCACCCAGCGGCACGTAGCCCGAGTTGAGGCCCTTGGCCGTGATCAGGATGTCCGGCGTGACGTCCCAGTGGTCACAGGCGAACCACTCGCCGGTGCGCCCGAAGCCGGCCATCACCTCGTCGAAGATCAAGATGATGCCGTACCGGTCACACACCTCCCGGATGGACTGGAGGTAGCCGGGCGGCGGCGGCAGGATGCCGTTCGTGCCGGTGACCGTCTCGAGGATCACCGCGGCCACCGTGTTCGGGTTCTCGTACTGGAGGATCTCCTCCAGGTGCGGTGCGCCCGAGCAGACGGGACACGGGTCAGGGTGTCCGGCCGAGCAGCGGTAAGTGTAGGGATCGAACATGCGCACGACCCCCGTGGGGCCCGGCTCGGCGTGCCAGCGGCGCGGGTCGCCGGTGAGCGCGATCGCGCCGGCCGTCGCGCCGTGGTAGCTGCGGTAGCGCGCCACGACCTTCTGCCGGCCGGTGACGTGCCGGGCGAGCCGGATCGCGTTCTCGTTGGCCGCTGCTCCGCCGGTGGTGAAGAAGGACATCTTCAGGTCACCGGGCGTCACCTCCGCCATCAGCTCGGCGAGCTGCGCGCGGGACTGCTCGGCGTAGTTGGGCCCGATGTAGCACATCTCCGCCGCCTTGGCCCGGATCGCCTCGACGATCCTGGGGTGCTGGTGGCCGAGGTTCATGTTGACCAGCTGGGACTGGAAGTCCAGGTAGCGGTTGCCCTCGTGGTCCCAGAACCACGCTCCCTCACCACCGGCGATCGGCGTCGCGTTGACGGCGCCCTGGTTGGACCAGGAGTGGATCACGTACGCCTTGTCCGCGGCGCGGATCCGGTCAGCGTCCCAGGTGGTGGCCACCTCGCTCGTCGTCATGGCCGTCAGCTCGCCGAGGTCTCGGCACCGAAGGTCGCGAGGCGGGACAGCGGGCGACCGGAGCTGGCCGCGACGCAGCCGACGAGGATCTCGTTCGGCAGCGGGGCACCGGGCACCTGGAGCGTCACCGTCTGGTGGTGCGAGCGCGTCTTGGCGTCGTTCTTGTGCTTGAGGGGGACGTCGATCGGGTCGCCGGGCAGGCCGACCTTCTCCGCCGCGGGCAGCAGCTCGGTGCCCTCCGCCGCGTTGCGGAAGACGTTGCCGAAGCGCAGGTTGTGGATCAGCGCCGAGCCGTGCTCCACCTCGCCGCCGATGCCGACGAGCGCGACCTTGCCGAAGGCCTCGACCGGGGCGCCGAGGAGCTCCACGCAGGCGGGGCCGGTGAGCTGGCCGATCTCCTCGGCGATCTCGTCGGCGAGCGTCACGAGGTCCTGGACGTAACCGGCGCCGTACGGGTTCTCGATCACGATCCCGACGAAGGCCAGGCGGTGGGCGGGCGACACGTCCTGCCCGTTCTCCCGCTCGGTCACCTCCAGGTGCCGGACCGTCTTCCGCACCTTCATGGTCATGTCTCCACCTCTCGCATCACTGGTTCGTTAGTTGAACCGTTGGTCCAGATACTGACGATGCGACGAGACCTTGTCAAGTGACATCGCGGATACGTCGCCGATACACGCCCGACATCGACGGCAGCACGGCAGCGGCACGACGGCAGCCCGACAGCGGCCCTGCCGGAGGACGGCGGGCCGCTGTCGGGCCGGGTGGCTGGGGCGGGCTCAGCCCGCGCCGCTCACACCCGCAGGTCGGTCGGCAGCTGCAGGTCGGTGTAGGTCAGGAGCTCACCGAGCTTGCGCGAGGCCTCCAGCAGGCGGGGCGAGACCTCGGCCACCCACTCCGGGGTGAGCCGGAAGCTCGGCCCCCCGATCCACACGGCGTACGGGTAGCTGTCGGCCACCCGCACCGGCGCCGCGACGGACGTCGCCCCCTCCTCGAGCTCGTCGCGGGAGTGGGCGTAGCCACGCTCGCGGATCTCGCGGAGCATCGCGACGAACGCCTCGGCACCCCCGAGGGACGCCGGGCCGTGCCGGTCGATGTCCTCGACGTACTCGTCGAGCTTCGCCTTGTCCAGCATGGCCAGGAGCACCTTGCCGGTCGAGGTCGACCAGACCGGCTGGGTCCGCGGCACCGGCTTCATGGTCTGCCCGATCAGGCGCGGGCCGGCGGCCTGCGCCACGACCATGACGTTGGGCGGGTGCAGCACGTCGAAGCCGCAGGTCTCCTGGGTGTCGGCGGCCAGGTCGGCCAGCACCTGACGCATGTGGCGGTAGCCGCCGTTGCTGTCGAGGAAGCCGCCGACGATGGAGAGCAGTCCGAGCGAGACCTTGTAGCGACGCGTGTCGGGGTCGAGGGTCAGCCAGCTCTCCCTCTCCAGGACGCTGAGCACGCGGTAGCAGGTCGCCTTCGGGATGCCCGACTCTCGCGCGATCTCGCTGAGTCCGACGCCGTTCGGGTGAGCGGCGACGGCCCGCAGGACCCAGATCGTGCGACGCACGAGTCCCGATTCGTTGGCTGCCATGAGGTCCCTCCATGGTGATGTCGGCCGAACACTAGCGCAGGTGTACCAACGTGCCGCCCGGTCGGCAGGCCGAGCGGCACGTCGTCGTCGGCATCACCGCAGGGTCGGATCGAAGGTGTCGCGCAGGCCGTCGCCGACCAGGTTCAGGCTCAGCACGGTGATCAGGATCGCGACACCGGGGAAGATGCTGATGTGCGGCGCGGAGGCGACGTACTGCCGTCCGCTGGCCAGCATCGCGCCCCACTCCGGGCTCGGCGGCTGGGCGCCCAGCCCGAGGAAGCTCAGCGAGGAGATGCCGACGATCGCCAGTGCCAGTCCCACCGTGGTGATGACGATGATGGGCGCGTTGATGTTCGGGAGCACATGTCGCCAGGCGATCCGTGGGCCGCGGACACCGGAGGCATGGGCGGCCTCGATGTACTCCTTGCCCATCACCTCGAAGGTCGCGCCGCGCACGACGCGCGCGTACTGCGGGATGTAGGTGATGCCGATCGCGATGGCGGCGTTGCGCAGACTGGGCCCGGCGACGGCCACCACCAGGATCGCGAGCAGGAAGTAGGGGAACGAGAGCACCAGGTCCATCGCACGCATCAGCAGACTGTCCGCGACGCCGCCGCGGTAGCCGGCGAGGACGCCGATCAGCGTGCCGACGACGCCGCTCAGCGCGACCGAGCCGACCGCGGCCAGCAAGGTCGAGCGGGCGCCGATCATGATCCGGCTGAGGATGTCGCGGCCGAACTCGTCGCGCCCCAGCCACGCATCGCCGCTCGGGCCCGCGCGCCGCAGGTCCAGGTGCTGCGCGGCCGGGTCGTGCGGCGCGATCCACGGCGCGAGCACCGCGGCGAGGACCAGCAGCACGAGCACCACCAGGCCCACGACCGCGGCCCGGTTGCGACTGAAGGTGCGCCAGGTCTCCGCCCAGCGCGTCGGCTCGGCCGACGGAAGGGTCATCCCCGTAGTCTCCTGCGTCATCTCACAGTCCCCTCTGCCTCGGGTCGACCCACTTGTAGAGCACGTCGACGGCCAGGTTGAGCAACACGAACACGACTGTTCCCAGCAGCACCGCGCCACGGACGATCGGGTAGTCACGGCCCTCGATGGCGGTGACCATCAGCCGGCCCATGCCCGGGATGCCGAAGATCGTCTCGGTCAGCACCGCGCCTCCGATCAGGGCGCCGAACTGGAGGCCGATGACGGTCAGCACGGGCCCCAGTGCGTTCTTCAGGGCGTACTTGAGCACGACCATCCGCTCGGGCATCCCCGCGGCCCGGGCGGTGCGCACGTAGTCGCTGCCGAGCACCTCCAACATGCTGGAGCGGGTCAGCCGCGTGATCACCGCCAGCGGATAGGTGCTCAGCGCCAGGGCCGGCAGCACCAGGTGGCCGTAGGTGCCCCACCCGAAGGCGGGGAAGATCGAGAGCTTCACCGAGAAGAGGATGATCAGCAGGATCGCGAGCCAGAACACCGGCATCGAGACCAGCGCGAGCACGCCGACCCGGACCACGTTGTCGATCCACGAGTACTGCTTGACCGCCGTCAGGATGCCGACGCCGACACCGACGACCACGGCGAGCAGCATCGCGGTGACGGCGAGGGTGGCGCTGACCGATGCGGTCCGGCCGAGCTCGGAGACGACGTCGCGACCGCTGCGGTAGGACTCGCCGAGGTCACCGCCCAGCGCGTCGCCGATGAACGAGAAGTACTGAACGACGACCGAGCGGTCCAGCCCCAGCTCGTGGTTGAGGCGCGCGACCTCGTCGGGGGTCGCGTTCTGGCCGAGCAGCAGGGTCGTGGGATCGCCCGGCGCCAGCGAGAGGGCGACGAAGACGACGAATGCGATGACCAGCAGCAACGGCACCAGCTGGGCGACGCGCTTGAAGATGTAGAGAGCCATGGCTCCTCCTGTCCGGGGCTCGGTCGGTCAGCTCGTCCGGTACGGCGTGTCGCGGGCGTCGAGGAAGGCCCGGAAGCCGTCCTTGGCCCGGATCTCCCGCAGCCGGTCCCGCTCGGGGAGCCCGGTCGAGTCCAGGACGAGGGTGTCGGCGAAGCGGTGGCCCATCTGCAGGCCCTTGAAGCCCTGCGTGTCGAGCATCATCCGCACCGAGCGCTTCACCGACTGCAGCGTCAGCAGCGGCGCGTTGGCGATCCGGTGCGCGAGGGCCAGCGCCTCACGGTCGACCGCGTCGTCCTCGACGACGCGGTTGACCAGGCCGAGGCGGTAGGCCTCCTCCGCGTCGACGCTGTCGCCGGTGAGGTACATGTGGTTCATCAGCTTGAAGTGCGTGAGCCACGGCAGGAGCAGCAGCGGGGACAGCGTCCCGTGCCGGATCTCCGGCTCGCCGAACGAGGCGGACCGGCCGCAGATGGTCAGGTCGCCGATCAGTGCGAGGTTGCAGCCCGCGGCCAGCGCGACGCCCTTGACTGAGGTGATCAGCGGCTTGTCGAGGTACCACAGCCGCTCGATCATCCGCGCATTGCGCTGCGCGATCGCGTCGACCTCCATGGTGGTGGTCGGAGCCGGGTCGTTGACGAGGTCGACACCGGAGGAGAAGGCGCGATCGCCGTCGGCGGCGAGGACCACGACCTTGACGCCGACATCGGACTCCACGTCCTCGATCGCGCGGTTCAGCTCGGTGACCGTCTGCTGACGCAACGCGTTCAGCGCCGCCGGACGTGCCAGAGTGATCACCGCGACCTGGTCGTCGCGCTCCACCCGGATGTCCTCGAACACTGGCTCCACCATCCCTGCCCTGGTTCGATGATCGAACCGTCGATTCGTTTTAGCACAATGAACGCCACGACGGACTCCGCTGTCAAGAGGTTCGGGCGGACCGAGCGCCGATCGACGGGGCGCGCAACCGATCCGATCGCGATCGCGAGGGCCGGATCGCCGGAATCCATTGACACACCCCGGAGCGATTGGTTCACTGTTGAGACTTTCAGTTCATTGAGTGAACCAATCCTCGGCGTTCGGCCGGGAGGAAGGCCGGGGCGCATGGAGTTCGACATCGCCATCACGGGGGCCGAGCTGGTCGACCCCCTCTGGGGTCAGCGAAAGGCTACGCTCGCGATCCGCGACGGCCGGATCGCGGGCTGGATCGACCCCGCGGTGCCCGTCGACGCCGGCGAGGTCATCGACGCGCGCGGCAAGGTCGTCCTCCCCGGCGTCATCGACCCGCACACGCACTTCGGCTACGCACAGTCCTTCGAGGCCGACCTCGCGAGCGAGACCCGGTCCGCCGCCCTCGGCGGCGTCACATCGATCCTCTCCTTCTACCGTCAGTACCAGGGCATGGCGCCCGCGCCGTACGACGAGCTGCCGGAGCTGATCGCGGCGATCGGCCAGTCCGCGCACGTCGACGTGGGCATCCACTTCGGCATGCTCGCGGAAACACAGGTGGACCAGATCGAGAAGTACGCCGGCCAGGGCGTCACCTCCCACAAGTTCTACATGGCCTATCGCGGCGCCGACGGTGCCACGGTCGGCATGGTCAACGAGTGCGACGACGGCCTGCTGCTGGAGGGGCTGGCGAAGGTCGCCGCCGTCGACGGCGTCGCGTGCATCCACGCCGAGAACACCGACATCGTCAACCGGTCCATGCGCCAGGTGCGGGAGGCCGGCGAGCAGGGCCTGCGCGCCTGGTCGAACGCCCGGCCCGCCTTCGCGGAGGCGGAGAACATCCGCCGGGTCGCGTTCCTCGCCGACCACGTGGACGCGACGATCTACCTGGTCCACATCGGCTCGCAGGAGTCCCTCGACGCAGCCCGGCACGTCCGCGCCACGGGCAGCCGGGCCTGGGTCGAGACCTGCCCCCACTACCTGACCCACACCTACGACAGCCCGGTCGGCTCGATGGCCAAGATCAACCCACCGGTCCGCAGCGCCGACGACGTCGAGGCGCTGTGGCAGGGACTCATCGACGGCTCGGTCGACACGGTCGGCACCGACCACTGCGCCGTACCCCGGGAACGCAAGGAGGGCGACATCTGGTCCGCCGCCGCCGGCTTCCCGGGTATGGCGACCACGCTCCCGGTCCTCCTCTCCGAGGGCCACCACCGCCGCGGCATGACCCTGCAGCGGATCGCCCAGGTCCTCTCCGGCAACGCGGCGTCGATCTTCGGCATGTCGCAGAAGGGGACGCTGCGTCCCGGCGCCGACGCGGACGTGGCGATCTGCGACCTCGACCTGGAGCGCACCGTGCGCCACGAGGAGCTGGGCAGCTTCTGCGACTACAGCATCCTCGACGGCCAGCGCCTGCGCGGCTGGCCGGTCCGCACGCTGATCCGCGGCGTCACCGTCGCCCTCGACGGCGAGGTCGTCGGCACGCCGACCGGCGCGTTCATCCATCGCTGATCCGTCTCCCACGGACGGCACCCCACCCCTGATGAGGAAGAAGAAGAGGTAGCTCCAGCAATGAAGGCAAAGGTACTGCTGATCCAGAACGGACCGGCGACGACCGACCCCCAGAAGAACGTCGACGACAACCTGGCGCTGGTGGCCGAGGCCACCAAGGACTTCAAGCCCGACTTCGTCCTGTTCAGCGAGCTCTCGAACACCCAGTACTTCTGCGGCTACAACACCCCCGAGCACTTCTCGCTCGCGGAGCCGATCGACGGGCCGTCGGTACGTCGCCACCAGGAGCTCGCCAAGGAGCTCGGCGCCTACGTCATCTTCCCGTTCTACGAGAAGGGCGAGGTCAAGGGCGAGTTCTACAACAGCGCGGCCGTGATCGACCGCGAGGGCAACCTGGTCCCCGGCGACCTGCCCGACGGCCGCCAGGTGCGGGTCTACCGGAAGAACCACATCCCCGACCAGTGGTCGTACTCCCCCGGCCTCAACGAGCGGTACTACTTCAAGGAGGGGCCGGGCCTGGCGACCTTCAAGACGGAGTACGGCAAGATCTCGATCCTCATCTGCTACGAGCGCTCGTTCCCCGAGGCCTGGCGGGTGCTGGCCCTGCAGGGCTCGAAGATCATGTTCGTGCCCGTCGCCGCCTGGGGCCCGAACCGGGCCGACTCCTGGGGCGGGGAGCTGCGCACCGCGGCCATCCAGAACGGCCTGTTCGTGGTCGCCTCCAACAAGGGCGGGCTCGAGGAGACCGAGGGACCGCGCCAGATGTTCGGCGCCAGCCGGATCTTCTCGCCCCTGGGCGAGGAGCTCGCCGCCGGACCGGCCGGTGAGGGACCGTTCGTCCTCACCGCCGAGCTCGACCTCGACCAGGTCGACCAGCACGGCGTGCGGTACACCTTCTTCCGGGACCGTCGTCCGGAGCTCTACGGCACCCTGAGCGACGACATCGCTCGCGGCGTCCTCTGAGGCCGCGATGGATGTCGGAGTCTTCCTCGGATCCCAGTACTCGGCCGACGAGGACATCGCCGCCGCGGTCACCGGACTCATCGAGCAGACCAAGCTGATCCGGGACAACGGGTACGACGCCGTCTGGCTCGGCCAGCACTTCCTGAGCCACCCGGAGCAGTACCTGCAGACGACCCCGCTGCTGGCGCGGCTGGCCGCGGAGGCCGGGGAGATGAACGTCGGCACCAACCTGCTGCTGCTGCCGATGCTCAACCCGGTCGACGTGGCCGAGCAGTACGCCACGATGGACGTCATCACCGGTGGGCGGCTGATCCTCGGGGTGGGCCTCGGCTATCGCGCCGAGGAGTTCGCCGCGATGCAGCTGGACAAGAAGGACCGCGTCGGCCGGCTGGTCGAGGGCGTCGAGATCCTCAAGCGGCTCTGGACCGAGGACCACGTCTCCTTCCAGGGCAAGCACTTCACGCTCGACGACGTCAGCATCGCGCCCAAGCCGCTGCAGGGCCCCCGGCCGCAGATCTGGTTCGGCGCGACGGCGGACAAGGCCATCCAGCGCGCCGCCACCCACGCGGACGCCTGGATCGCGACGTCCATGACCGAGTGGGGCGAGATGAAGCGCCAGGTCGACCTCTACCACCAGGCGCGCGCCGATGCGGGCCTGGACCGGGAGGTGCGCTTCGCCAAGTGCGTCGAGCTCTTCGTCGGCGACGACAAGGAGAGCGCGCTGCGCGAGGCCGAGCCGTTCATCGGCGCCAAGTACAAGGCGTACTACTCCTGGGGCATGGGCGACAACGTGCCCGGCGAGAGCGGCGCCAACATCAGCGACTTCGGCGACCTGACCAAGAACAGGTTCATCGTCGGTGGGCCCGAGGACGTCATCGCGGACTGCCTCCACCACCGCGACGTCCTGGGCGTGACGGACCTGATCGTCCGGCTCAACTTCCCGGGCATGCCCAAGGAGCTGGTGCACCGCAACATCGAGCGGTTCGCCACCGAGGTGATCCCGCACATCCGCTGAGCCTGAGCGGCCGGCAGGCGCCGCGGCAGCGCACCCGAGGGGTTGCGGTGCCGCGGCGCTCGTGCGTTCAGTCGTCGTCGCGGATCAGCAGGCAGTCGACGGCCAGCACTCCCCGACCACGCTCGCCCACCAGCAGCGGGTTCATCTCGGCGGCGGCGAGCCCGGGCAGTGCGGCGGCCAGCCGGGAGAAGCGCACGGCGGCGCCCACCAGGGCCTCCCGGTCCATCGGCGGCGCACCCCGGTACCCGGCCAGCAGGGCGCCGAGGGCCGAGCCGTCGATCAGCTCCTCCACCTCGGCGGCGCTCACCGGCACCGGCCGCGACGCGACCGGGCCGAGGAGCTCGGCGAGGACGCCACCGGGCGCGATCGACAGGCAGGGCCCGACCTGCGGGTCGGCCGTGACGCCGACCAGGCACTCCAGGCGCTCGCCCGCGACCATCGACTGGACCAGGATGCCGTCGATGCGGGCGGCCGGCTCGGCTCGCGTCACCGCGGCCAGCAGCGCCTCGGCCTCGGCGGCTGCGGTCGCCGGCTCCACCCGCAGCCGGACGCCACCGGCCTCGGTCTTGTGCGCGATGTCGGGTGACTCGATCTTGAGCACCACGGGCCCGCCGAGCTCCGCCGCCGCGACCGCGGCCTCCGCGGGCGTGGCGACGAGCCGGAAGGGCGCCACCGGGATGCCGGCGGCCTCGAGAGCGGCCAGCGCGTCCGCGCCCGCCGCCACCGAGGTCGGCGCGGGCCAGTCCTGGGCGGGCACGGCCGGCTCGGACGCTCGCCCGGCCCGCGCCGGCCAGGTGAGCCACGAGCGCAGGGCGGCCAGGGCCGGGCGGATCCCGAGCAGCACCGGTACGCCGGCGCCCCGGGTCGCCTCCGCGATGCCCGGGTCGAGCGCGCCGCCGGTCATCGCCGCCAGGACGACGGGCTTGGCCGAGGTGCGTGCGGCCTCGGCGAGGATCCGGGCCTGGCCGCGGTAGAACTCCTCCTGGCCCGGGCCGGCCAGGCCGACGTTCATGGCGAAGACGACCACGCCGACGGCCGGGTCGGCCGCCGCCGTGCGCAGGGCACCCGCCAGGATCGTGGGGTCCTCCGCGGCCGCGCCGGTGACGTCGAGCGGGTTGTTGACGGCGGCGAAGTCGGGCAGGCCGGCGAGCAGCGCCCGCGCCGTCTCCGGAGCGAAGGCGGGCAGCGCGACGCCGAGATCGTCGGCCAGGTCGGCCGTCAGGCCGCACGCACCGCCGGAGATGGAGAGGGCCGCCACTCCAGCGGAGCCCTGGGCCGAACGGCCGGCCAGCGTCGAGAAGAGCAGCAGGGTCTCGCGGAACTCGTCGAGGTCGTCGACCCGGACCGCACCGACCGAGGCCAGGAGGCCGTCGAGGGCCGCGGCCGCGCCGGCGATCGCGCCCGTGTGGGCCATCGCGGCGCGGCGGCCGGTCTCGGACCGCCCCGCGGCCAGGACCACGACCGCCTTCCCCCGCTCCCGGGCCCGCCGGCAGGCGGCGGCGAACCGGTCGGCGTCACGCAGTCCCTCGACGAAGACGCCGATGACCTCGGTGACCTCGTCCTCGGCGTACCAGGCGACGTAGTCGCTGACGGTCGCCGAGAGCTCGTTGCCGGTGGTGACGATCGCCGACAGCCCCAGCCCGCGGCCCAGGGCCGAGTCCGTGACAGCGTGGGTCAGCGCTCCGGACTGCATCACCAGGGCGACGTTGCCGGACTCCAGCGGGTCGATGATCCGGCCGGAGTAGGCGGCAGCGCCGCTGGCGACGTCGAGCACGCCGTAGCAGTTCGGGCCGCACAGGACCAGGTCGTGCTTGGCGACCAGCTCGGCCAGCGCCACGCCCCGCTCCCGGCCGTTCTCGCCCTCGCCGAAGCCGCTGCCGATCACCACGACACCGCGGATCCCGCGCTCCGCGGCGTCGCGGACGACGTCGACGGCCCGGTCGGCGGCCACCGCGACCACCACGAGGTCGATCCCGTCGGGGAGGTCGTGCACCGTCGGCACCGCCGGGCGGCCGAGGACCTCGGCATGGCCGGGGTTCACGACGACGACCCGGCCGGCGTACCCGAAGCGGGCCAGGTTCTCGAGGACCCGGCTGCCGCGGTTTCCGCGCGGTGAGGCGCCGACGACGGCGATCCCCCGGGGGGCGAGGAGCGGTTGGACGTTGCGGAACGGCGTGGTCGCCATCGATCTCCGATCTTTTCCGGGCCTACGCTTGTGGGGCTCCAGAACTACGGTTATGTTGATCCAACGGTTTGCCTAGTGAACCACATCGTGATCTGATCCGGCCAGGGAGAGACCATGTCCGTCCACGTCGAGACCTCCGGGGTCGTCCTCGAGCTGCGCAATCTGCGCAGCCGGATCGACACCCAGCGCGGACCGGTGTTCCCGGTCAACGACGTCAGCCTCGAGTGCCATCGCGGCCGCACCCTCGCCGTCGTCGGGGAGTCCGGCTCGGGCAAGTCGATGACCTTCCTGTCCGCGCTCGGGCTGCTCCCCGCCGGCGGGGTCGTGGAGTCCGGCGAGATCGTCTTCGAGGGTCGCACCCTCGACACCACCAGCACCGCCGAGCAGCGCCGCCTGCGCGGCAAGTCCATCGGCATGATCTTCCAGGACGCGCTCGCCGGCCTGAACCCCGCCTTCACCATCGGGCAGCAGATCGGCGACGTGATCCGCTATCACGACAAGGCCTCGCGCAAGGCGGCTCGCGCCCAGGCGATCGAGACGCTCGGCCTGGTCGGCATCCCCGAGCCGGCCCAGCGCGTCGACTACTACCCCCACCAGCTCTCCGGCGGCATGCGCCAGCGGGTGATGATCGCGATGGGCATCGCGCTGCGCCCGCAGGTCCTCGTCGCCGACGAGCCGACCACGGCGCTCGACGTCACCGTCCAGGCCCAGATCATGGAGCTGCTGGACCGCCTGCGCACCGAGCTCGGCATGTCGCTGGTGATCATCACCCACGACCTCGGCGTCGTCGCGCGCTACGCGGAGGAGGTCGCGGTCATGTACAGCGGCCGCGTGGTCGAGCGCGGCACCGTGGAGCAGATCCTGCAGTCCTCGGTGCACCCCTACACCCGGGCGCTGCGCGACTCGACGCCCCGTCCCGACGCCGACGACGCCGGGCTCCGCGCGATCCCCGGACAGCCGCCGAGCATCCGGAGCCTGCCGAACGGTTGCAGCTTCCATCCCCGCTGCTCGGTCGCGCGTGACCGTGCGGTCTGCTTCGAAGAGGTCCCCCCGCTGCGCCGACTGGCCCCCGCGGGCCAGCTCACCGCCTGTCATCATGCCGAGGAGCTGCTGCCCGTGCCCGTCGTCCGTGAGGGGGTCGGCGCATGACCGCCACCGAGCCCGAGATCCAGGACCTGCCCTTCGTCGCCGGGGAGGACTCCGTCCTCCACGTCGAGCACCTGACCAAGCGCTTCGGCCGGACCGGTCGGTGGAGCCGGTCGGGCACCGCCGTCACCGCGGTGGACGACGTGTCCTTCGACCTGCGCCGCGGTGAGACGCTCGGACTCGTCGGCGAGTCCGGCTGCGGCAAGACCACCTTGAGCCGGATGCTGCTGCGCCTGATCGAGCCCACCTCGGGCAGCGTCGTCGTCGACGGCCAGGAGGTCACCGGTCTCGGCGGCAACGAGCTGCGCCGGTTCCGGCAGCGGGCGCAGGTGGTGTTCCAGGATCCCTACGCGTCCCTCGACCCCCGGCAGCGGATCGCGGCGACCGTCGCCGAGCCGCTCACCTCCTCGAGCAAGACCCGGGCGGAGAAGCAGGAGATCGTCAACGGGCTGATGGAGCGAATGGGCCTGCTGCCCGCGCACGCGCACCAGTTCCCGCACCAGTTCTCCGGCGGCCAGCGCCAGCGCATCGGCATCGCCCGCGCCCTGTCGGTCACCCCCCAGCTGCTCATCCTCGACGAGCCGGTGTCCGCCCTCGACGTGTCCATCCAGGCCCAGGTGCTCAGTCTCCTGCAGGACCTGCGCACCGAGTTCGACCTCAGCTACATCCTGATCTCCCACGACCTCTCCGTCGTCCGCCACGTCAGCGACCGGGTGATGGTGATGTACCTCGGCCGGCTGGTCGAGGTCGCCGACAAGCACGACCTGTTCACCGCGCCCCGGCACCCCTACACCGTGTCGCTGCTCTCCGCGGCCCCCGTTCCCGACCCGACCGTCGAGCGGTCCCGCGAGCGCATCGTGCTCCGTGGCGACCCGCCCAACCCCGCCAATCCGCCGTCGGGCTGCGCCTTCCACCGCCGCTGCTTCCACGCCACCGCGATCGCGTCCGGCCTGTCGGACGGCGAGGTGACCCGGCTCGATGACGGCAGCCGGGTGCCGACGACGTGCGTGAGCACGGTGCCCCTGCTGGCTCGCCAGGGTGCGACCCACTGGTCCGCCTGCCACTTCCCCGTCACCGACGCGGCCGCGTCCGGCGTCACCAGCGCTCTCTGACCCAGGCCCCGTTGAGTTGCCGGAACCGAGCCGTCGAGTCGTCAGTTCTGACCTGTTGAGTCGTCAGTTCTGCCCGTCGCTGCGGGCCGAAGTGACGACTCGACGGTACGTTCGTGACGACTCGACGGGTCAGAAGTGACGAGTCAACGAAGGTGGCGCTCCGCTCCGTCCATGGTCTGCGCCAGCAGCGTGGCGATCGTCATCGGGCCCACGCCACCGGGGACCGGGGTGATCCACGAGGCGCGGGCCGCCGCGGCGTCGTACTCGACGTCGCCGACGTTGCCCGGGTTGTAGCCGGCGTCGACGACCACCGCGCCGGGCTTGATCCACTCACCGCGGACGAGCTCCGGACGGCCCACCGCCGCGACGACGATGTCTGCCTCCGCGACCCGGTCCGCGAGGTCCACGGTGCGCGAGTGGCAGAACGTGACGGTCGCGTCGCGCTCCAGCAGGAGCATCCCGACCGGCTTGCCGAGGATCCGGCTGCGACCGACCACGACGGCGTGACGCCCCGCGAGCGGCAGGTCGTAGGCCTCCAGGAGCCGGATGATGCCGCCCGGGGTGCAGGAGGCGAAGCCCGGCTCGCTGAAGGACATCGCGGCGAAGCTGGCGAGGGTGACCCCGTCGACGTCCTTGGCGGCACCGATGGCCTCGAAGGCCGCGTGCTCGTCGATGCCGTCCGGCACGGGGTGCTGGAGCAGGATGCCGTCGATCGCGGGATCCGCGGCCAGCGCCGCGATCCGCTCGACCAGCTCCTCGCTCGTCGTACACGCGTCGAGCTCGATCCGGACGGAGTCCAGTCCGGCCTGGCGGCAGCGGTTCTGCTTCATCCGGACATAGGTGTGCGACGCCGGGTCGTCCCCGACCAGCACCGTCGCGAGGGTCGGGGCGCGCCCGACCCGCTCGGCGAAGCGGGCGGCTCGCTCGGCGACATCGGTGAGCAGCTGGGCGGCGACGGCCTGGCCGTCGAGGATCCTGGCAACCATGGGGGGTCCTTCGAGATCGGGTGGGGCGGGTCAGGCGGAGAACGGGTCGGCGATGCCGACGTAGCGGACGTCGAGGTACTCGTGGATGCCCTCGGCACCGCCCTCCCGTCCCAGTCCCGACTGCTTGATGCCGCCGAACGGTGCGGCGGCGTTGGAGATGACCCCCAGGTTGATGCCGAGCATCCCCGAGTCGACCGTCTCGGCGAGGCGGAGCTGTCGCGCGCCGTCCCGGGTGAAGGCGTAGGCGGCCAGGCCGTACTCGGTGGCATTGGCCAGCGCGACGCCCTCGGCCTCGTCGGCGAAGGTCACGATCGGTGCCACCGGACCGAAGATCTCCTCCGCCAGGATCCGCGCGTCGGCCGGTACGTCGACCAGGACGGTCGGCGGGTAGAAGTGGCCGGCGCCGTCCTGCGGGCTGCCTCCGGTCAGGACCCGGGCGCCGCGCTCGACGGCGTCGTCGACCAGCTCCTGGACCTTCGCGCGGCTGGGCTCGTCGATGAGCGGGCCGATGTCGACCCCGCTCTCGGTGCCACGCCCGGTGCGCAGCGCCGCCATCCGCCCGGCCAGCCGGTCGGCGAACTCGTCGGCCACCGAGTCCTGGACCAGCAGCCGGTTGGCTGCCGTGCAGGCCTGGCCCATGTTGCGCAGCTTGGCCGCGAGCGCCCCCTCGACGGCGACGTCGAGGTCGGCATCCTCGAACACCAGCAGTGGGGCGTTCCCACCCAGCTCCATCGAGGTCCGCAGCACCTGGTCCGCGGCGTCGCGCAGCAACCGCCGCCCGACCTCCGTCGATCCGGTGAAGGACAGCTTGCGCAGCCGGGGGTCGGCCACCAGCGGGGCCACGACACTGCCGGCCCGACTGGTCGGCACGACGTTGAGGACCCCGGCCGGCAGCCCGCACTCCTCGAGCAGCTGCGCGAAGAACAGCGTGGACAGCGGCGTCAGCGCCGGCGGCTTGATCACCATCGTGCAACCGGCGGCGATCGCCGGCGCCACCTTGCGCGTGACCATCGCCAGCGGGAAGTTCCACGGTGTGACGAACAGGCACGGCCCGACCGGCCGGTGGTGCACCAGGAGCCGGCTGCGACCGTCGGGGGCCGCGACGTAGCGCCCGTCGATGCGCACCGCCTCCTCGGAGAACCAGCGCAGGAACTCGGCCGCGTAGAGCACCTCGCCCCGCGCCTCGGCCACCGGCTTGCCCATCTCCAGGGTCATCAGCAACGCGAAGTCGTCGGCGCGCTCCATCGTCCGCTGGTAGGCGAGCCGCAGGAGCTCGCCCCGCTCCCGCGGCGGCGTCCGCCCCCAGGACTCCTGGGCACGGTGGGCGGCCTCTAGGGCGGCTCCGCCGTCCTCGGCGGTCGCGTCCGCGACCTGCGCGATCACCCGCTCGGTCGCCGGGTCCTCCACGCCGAAGGTCGCGCCGGAGCCGGCCGAGCGCCACTCCCCCGCGATGAACAGGTCGGTCCGGACGGAGGCGAGCAGCTGGCGCTCGCGGTCGGTGCTCACGGTGGTTCCCTCTCTCAGGTTCGAGCTCAGCGGAAGACGATGGTCCGGTGCCCGTTGAGCAGGACCCGGTGCTGGACGTGCCACAGGACGGCCCGGGCCAGCGTGTGCGCCTCGGTGTCCCGGCCCAGCGCCACCAGGTCCTGGACCGACGCCTGGTGATCGACGCGAGCGACGTTCTGCTCGATGATCGGGCCCTCGTCGAGGTCGGAGGTGACGTAGTGGGCGGTCGCACCGACCAGCTTGACGCCGCGGTCGTGCGCCTGCCGGTAGGGATTGGCGCCCTTGAAGCTCGGCAGGAAGGAGTGGTGGATGTTGATCGCGCGGCCATCGAGCTCCTTGCAGAGCTCGGTCGACAGGATCTGCATGTAGCGGGCCAGCACGACCAGGTCGACGTCGTGGCGGTCGACGAGCTCGAGCAGCGCCGCCTCGGCCTCAGGCTTGGTCTCGCGGGTCACGGGGAGGTGGACGAACTCGATGCCGTACCAGGCCGCGATCGGCGCGAGGTCGGGATGGTTGGACACGATCACCGGGATGTCGATCGGGAGCAGCCCGCTGGACCAGCGGTAGAGCAGGTCCTGCAGGCAGTGGTCGAACTTCGAGACCATGATCAGCACCCGCATCGGCCGGCTGAGCTCAGCGAGGCGGTAGTCCATCCCGAACTCCGCGGCGACGTCGGCGAAGGCGTCGTCCAGGTCCGGCAGGGCCGGGGTCTGCTCGGAGGTCCGCATCTGCACCCGCATGAAGAACTGTCCCGAGCCGGTGTCGCCGAACTGGTTGCTCTCCACGATGTCGCAGCCGTGCCGGTAGAAGAAGTCCACCACCGCCCGCACGATGCCGGGGCGGTCCACACAGGACAGGGAGACGACGATCCCGTCGGAGGCAGGTGCGGCGGTGCGCTGGGGCGCGGTCAGGTTGCTCTCGCTCATCGCCGTCAGCCCTTCAGCCGCGAGCCGGTCGGGTCGAACGGTGCCTTGAGACCCACCTCGGCGTCGAAGACGACGCCCGCGGCCTCGACCTGGTAGCGGCCCTCCCGCACGTAGGCGGCGTCGGCGACCTCGACCTCCGGCTCGACGTACGCCATCGCGGCGAAGCGGCCGAGCACGGCGCTGTAGGCCGCCGAGGTCACGAATCCGCGCGGCTCGCCGTCGCGGAGCAGGAGCTCACCACCCCACAGCACGGCCTCCGGGGAGTCGACCGTCAGGGACACCAGGCGGCTGCGCGGCCCGGCCTGCTTGGCCTTCTCGACCGCCTCGCGGCCACGGAAGTCGATCCCGCCGGCCAGCTTGCAGGTGAAGGTCATGCCCGCCTCGACCGGCGTGCGGTCCGGGGTGAGCTCGCGCCCCCAGGCCCGGTAGCCCTTCTCGATGCGCATGGCGTCGACGGCGTAGTGGCCCACCGCGGTCAGGCCGAGGTCGGCGCCGGCGTCGACGAGCCGCTCATAGGCCGTGACGGCGTACTCGGTGGGGATGTAGAGCTCCCAGCCGAGGTCGCCCACGTAGGAGACCCGGGTGGCGCGCACCGGGACCGGCCCGATGTCGATGCGCTGGCTGGTGTAGAAGGGGAAGGCCTCGTTGCCGAGGTCGCTCCGGGTGAGCCGCGAGAGCAGGGTCCGCGACTGGGGCCCCATGATGCCGAGGACCGCGTACGACGACGTCACGTCGACGACCTCGGTCCGCGCCCCCTCGGGCAGGTGCCGGTTCAGGTAGTGCTCGTCCCGGGCGGCCTGCGCGGAGCCGGTCACCAGGAGGTACTCGTCCGGAGCGGTGCGGGTCACCGTCACGTCCGACTCGTAGCCACCGCGGTCGTTGAGGATCCCGGTGTAGACCGTCGTCCCGGGCGCCACGGCCAGGTCGTTGGCGCAGAGGTACTGCAGCGCGTCCTCGGCACCGGGACCGCGCACCAGGAACTTGGCGAAGGCGGTCTGGTCGAGGAGGGCCACCCCGTCGCGGGTCGCCCGGTGCTCGGCATCCACGAGCGGACGCCAGTTCTGGTGGCCGAAGGAGTACTCGGTGACGCGCGGCGTGCCCTCCGGCGCGAACCAGTTGGGCCGCTCCCAGCCGTTGCGGCTGCCCATCACCGCCCCCTGCTCGTCGAGCAGGTGGTGGATCGGCGAGCGCCGCAGCGGCCGGCCGGTCTCCGGCTCGCGGTTCGGCCACGGGATCGCGTAGTGCAGGCCGAGGGTCTCCTTGGTCCGCTCGCGCAGCCAGGACTCGTTGCTGTTGAACGGGGCGAACCGCCGGATGTCCACCGGCCACAGGTCGCGGTCGGGCTCGCCGGCGACGATCCATTCGGCCATCGCCATGCCGGCGCCGCCGGCCGAGGCGATGCCGGTGGAGTTGAAGCCGGCCAGGACGTACATGTTGGGGACCTCGAGCGACTCACCCATGATGAAGTTGTTGTCCGGGGTGAAGCTCTCCGGACCGTTGTAGAACTTCTTGACCCCCGCCCGCTCCAGCGCCGGGACCCGGGTGATGGCGTTCTCCATCAGGATCTCGAACTGGTCCCAGTCCTCGTCGAGCAGCTGGAAGACGAAGGGGTCGGGAATCTCGTGGGGACCGACCCACGGCTTGGCGTCCGGCTCGAAGCCGCCCATCACCAGGCCGCCGACCTCCTCCTTGAAGTAGATGTAGCCGTCCTGGTCCCGCATCACGGGCAGATCGCGGTGCACTCCCTCGATCGGGTCCGTGACGATGTAGAAGTGCTCCACCGAGTGGAGGGGGACGCGAACGCCGGCCATCGCGCCGACCTGGGCCGCCCACTGGCCGGCACAGTTGACCACGGTCTCGCACTCGATCGGGCCGTTCTGGGTGTGGACCGTGGTGATCCGTCCGTCGTGCAGGTCCATGCCCACGACCTGGGTCTCCTCGCACACCACGGCGCCGCGGCCGCGGGCGCCCCGTGCCAGGGCCTGGGTGAGGTCGGTCGGGTTGGCCTTGCCGTCGCCGGGCAGCCAGACCGCGCCGACCAGGTCGTCGGTGCGCATGAGGGGCCACTTCGCGCCCGCCTCCTCCGGCGTCAGCCGGTGCGCCTCGACGCCGAAGGCCCGCGCGGTCGCCTGGGTGCGGAGCAGGGAGGTCATCCGCTCCTCGGTCCGCGCGACCGAGAGGCTGCCGCAGCGCTTCCACCCGGTCCCGAGGCCGGTCTCCTCCTCGAGCGTCGCGTAGAGCTGGGTCGAGTACTGGATCAGCTTCGTCATCGCGTCCGTCGGCCGGAGCTGACCCACCAGGCCGGCCGCGTGCCAGGTGGTCCCACCCGACAGCTTGCCCTGCTCGAGCACCACCACGTCGGTGACGCCGAGCTTGGTCAGGTGGTAGGCGACGCTCGTACCGATGATGCCGCCGCCGATGATCACGACCTGTGCTCGGGACGGCTGGGGGGAGACCATTCGCTTCTCTTTCTCGTGCGCTTGGGTGCGGGGAGGTGGTGCGGGAGGGGGTGGGCGGGGTGCCGGATGAGTCCGGCACCCCACCCGCTCAGTCGACCGTCGTACCGCTGAGGTCGATGAGCTCGGAGGTGGTGGTGTGGAAGCCCTCGACACCCTTGCGGGCGGCGAAGGAGTTCACCATGTGGTAGATCGGGATCACCACGGCGTCGTCCTCGACGAGCTGACGCTGGACGTCCTGCATCACCTGGTTCCGCTCGTCGCTGCCGACCTCGAGGGTGGCGAGCGAGTCGATCTCCTGGTCGACCGCCGGGTCCTTGAACTGCGACATGTTGTTGACGGCGTCGCTGCGGAAGACCCGGACCAGCATGTCGCCCGGGTCACCCGAGCTCATGCCCCAGCCGAGGTAGTACATCTCGGTCTTGTGGTCGAGGAGGGACTGGTACCAGGTGCCCGCCTCCTGGACGTCGAGCTTCAGATCGATGCCCACCTCGGCGAGCTGCTGCTGGACGACCTCGCCGATCTCCTTGTCCTTGAGGTAGCGCGCCGAGGGCAGGGTGAGCGTGAGCTGCGGGTTGGGCTCTCCGGCCTCCGCGAGCAGGCGCTTGGCCTCCTCCGGGTCGTAGTCGAGCTTGATCGGCGGGTCGTTCTTCAAGAACTCCGGCGAGACCAGGCCCTCGTCGGCGGCGTTGCCGACCCCCTCGAGCACGTCGTCGACGATCGCGGAGCGGTCGATCGCGTGCGCGATCGCCTTGCGGACGAGCGGGTTCGGGACCGTCTCCAGGTTGAAGCCGAGGAAGATCGGGCGGGCCTTCGGCTCGGTGATCGCGTAGAAGTCGCCACCGAGGTCCTTGAGCTGGTCCGGCGGGGGGTTCTCGATGACGTCGATGTCACCGGCCTGCAGGGCACTGAAGCGGGTGCTGGCCTCGGGGATCGGGACGAACTCGACCTTGTCCAGCTTCGGCTTGGTGCCCCAGTAGTCGGGGTTGGCCTCGAAGGACATCGTCGTGTCCGGTACCCACTCGCCGAAGGTGAACGGACCCGTGCCGACCGGCTCCTTGGCCAGCTGCTTGTCGTCCTTCTCCGCCAGCGCCTTGGGGCTGATGATCGCCGCCACGAGGACGGTCAGGTTGTTCAGGATGCTCGAGAAGGGCTTGGTGAGCACGATCCGCGCCGTCATCGGGTCGGGAGTCTGCACCTCCTTGATGACCCCGAGGAAGCCCTTGCCCTGCGACTGGGTCGCGGCCCGCTCCAGGCTCTGCTTCACCGCCGCGCTGTCGAAGTCCGTGCCGTCGTGGAACTTGACGCCCTCGCGGAGGGTGAAGTCCCACTCGGTCGGGGACGCCTGCTCCCAGGCGGTCGCCAGCCCGGGCTCGAAGCCACCGCTGTTGGTCAGCTTCACCAGGGTCTCGTAGACCATGTTGTCCCGCGTGAAGTCGCCCGCGAGGACGAAGTTCGGCGGATCGAGGCTCTGGGCATCAGAGGCCATGCCGATCCGCAGGACCTGGGTCGTGTCGCCATCCGGATCACTGCTGCCGGAGAGCCCACCACAGGCACTGATCACCAGTGCGCCGACGCACAGGCCGACGAGCACCGCGCTGCGCCGGAGTGCGTGCGAAAATCGCGCCATCGCCTCACCTTTCAACTCGACCAGGCAACCACGCCCGATTGCGGTCGCTGGTTCATTAGATAAACCGTTGATCCGAAATAGTGATCTGGCCCACCGCCTGTGTCAATAGGTGTCGCCGGATTGCCCGCCGCCTGCTCGGGCCTGCCGGGCAGGCGGCACCTCACCAAAAGTGAACCGATGGTTCAGTTTTGTCGTGCCACGCCCTAGGCTGCGGACATGAGCCTGGAGCGCCCCCGGATCTCCGCCCGTGTCCGCGCCATCGCGGAGTCCGCCACCCTCAAGGTCGACGCCCGGGCCAAGGCCCTGCGCGCCGAGGGCCGACCCGTCATCGGCTTCGGCGCCGGCGAGCCCGACTTCCCGACACCCGCCCCCATCGTCGAGGCGGCCGTCGCCGCCTGCCGGGAGCCCCGGTTCCACCGCTACACCCCGGCGAGCGGGCTGCCCGAGCTCAAGGACGCGATCGTCCGCAAGACCCGGCGCGACTCGGCGTACGAGATCGAGACCGGCCAGGTCCTCGTCACCAACGGCGGCAAGCACGCGGTGTACGGGGCGTTCGCCACCCTGCTCGACCCGGGCGACGAGGTGCTGCTGCCGACGCCCTACTGGACGACCTACCCCGAGTCGATCCGGCTCGCCGGGGGCGTCCCCGTGGAGGTGTTCGCCGACGAGACCCAGGACTTCAAGGTCACCGTCGAGCAGCTCGAGCGTGCCCGGACCGAGCGCACCAAGGCGCTGCTGCTCACCTCGCCGTCGAACCCGACCGGCGCGGTCCTCACCGTCGAGGAGCTCACCGCGATCGGCGCCTGGGCCGTGGAGCACGGCCTGTGGGTGGTGACCGACGAGATCTACGAGCACCTCGTCTACGACGGCCTCGCCACCGCGTCCCTGCCTGCCCTCTGCCCGGACCTGCGCGATCGCTGCATCGTCGTCAACGGCGTCGCGAAGACGTATGCGATGACCGGCTGGCGGGTCGGCTGGATCGTCGGCCCGCGCGACATCGTCGCCGCGGCGTCGAACCTGCAGTCGCACGCCACCTCCAATGTCGGCAACGTCAGCCAGGTCGCCGCGGCCGCGGCCCTCGACGGCGGTCTCGATGCCGTCACCGAGATGAAGGCCGCCTTCGAGCGCCGGCGCCGGGCCATCGTGGACCTGCTCAACGACGTACCCGGCATCGTGTGCCCCGAGCCGCAGGGCGCCTTCTACGCCTTCCCGTCGGTCAAGGGCCTGTTGGGGCGGACCCACCGCGGGGTGGAGGTCGCGAGCTCGTCGGATCTCGCCTCCTACATCCTCGACCAGGCCGACGTCGCCGCCGTTCCCGGCGAGGCCTTCGGCGCGCCCGGCTACCTCCGGTTCTCCTACGCCCTCGGCGACGACGCGCTGCACGAGGGGATCACCCGGATCCAGAAACTCTTCGGATGAGGTCGCCGCCGATGTCGAGAAGGCGTCGGCGGCTCCGTCCCTCGGGTGAAGGCGGCAAGATGGCCGTCTCGGCACCTGAGGAGAACATCATGGCGAAGTACCTCTTGCTCAAGCACTACCGCGGCGACCACGCGATCGCCAAGGACGACCTCGTCCCCATGGACCAGTGGACGCCGGAGGAGGTCACCGCGCACATCGACTTCATGCGGCAGGTCTCCGCGGAGCTGCGCGAGCGCGGCGAGTTCGTCGACGAGCAGGCGCTCTCCCCCGAGGGCACCTTCGTCCGGTACGACGGCGAGGGCCGTCCGCCCGTCACCGACGGGCCATTCGCGGAGACCAAGGACCTGATCGCCGGCTGGATGGTCATCGACGTCGACAGCCAGGAGCGGGCCTTCGAGGCCGCCGCCCGGCTCTCCTCGGCGCCGGGGCCCGGCGGCACGCCGATCCACGAGTGGATCGAGGTCCGCCCGTTCTACGGCGAGCTGCCGGTCGTCACGGAATGACCGACCTGGGCGTGGACCTGCGCGTCCTGACCCCCCAGGTCCTCGGTGCCCTCGTCCGCCGCGGAGCCGACTTCGCGGCGGCCGAGGACGCCGTCCAGGAGGCGCTGATCGAGGCGCTGCGGCACTGGCCGGAGACCCGGCCCGACAACCCACGGGCCTGGCTGATCAGAGTCGCGGGGCGCAAGCTGGTCGATGCCCAGCGCTCAGCGTACGCGCGGGAGCGCCGCGAGCTGCGGGTGCAGCTCGAGCCCGAGCCCGGACCGTCGGAGCAGGACGACGACACGCTGCTGCTGCTGAGCCGGTGCTGTCATCCGGCGCTCACCCCGGCCTCGGCGATCGCGCTGACCCTGCGGGCGGTCGGTGGTCTCACCACCGCCCAGATCGCGGAGGCCTTCCTCGTGCCCGAGGCGACGATGGCGCAGCGGATCACCCGCGCCAAGCGCACCGTCAGCGGCGAGCGCTTCGACCGGGCGGGCGAGGTCGGCGCGGTGCTGCGCGTGCTGTACCTGGTGTTCAACGAGGGCTTCACCGGCACCGTCGACCTGGCCGACGAGGCGATCCGGCTCACCCGCCAGCTCTCCGCCGCCACCGACGACCCCGAGGTCGACGGCCTGCTCGCCCTGATGCTCCTGCACCACGCGCGCCGCCGCGCCCGGCGTACCCCGTCGGGAGCGTTGGTGCCTCTCGCCGAGCAGGACCGCGCGCTGTGGGACACCGCGCTGATCGCGGAGGGGGTCCGCGTGCTGCAGGCGGCGCTGGCGCGCGACGCCCTCGGCGAGTACCAGGCACAGGCGGCGATCGCCGCCCTCCACGACGACGCCGCGAGCGCGGCGGAGACCGACTGGCCACAGATCCTCGAGTGGTACGACGAGCTGCTCCGGCTCGCCCCCAGCCCCGTGGTCGCGCTCAACCGCGCCGTCGCGGTCGGCGAGGTCGACGGGCCGCTGGCCGGGCTGCGCCAGGTCGAGGGACTGCCCGAGGACCTCCCCCGGCGCGACGCCGTCGCGGCGTGGCTGCACGAGCGGGCCGGCGACCGGGAGGAGGCGGCCCGCCGCTACGCGCGGGCCGCGGAGCGTGCCACGAACACCGCGGAGCGGGACCACCTGACCCGGCAGGCGAGCAGGCTCCACACGGGCGGGTGACGGGCGGGCGACGGGCGGGTGCGGGCGTCCGGCGAAAGTCGCCGTATCACGGCCGGGGGCCCGCGGGTCTGGAGGAGGTCAGCACCTCACCCCCTCCGAAAGGCTCAGTCATGCGCCGTCTCGCGCTGATGACCGCAGGCGTCATCACCCTCGGAGGCCTCGCCGGCCTCACCACCGCAGGTCCCGCCCAGGCGGCATCCGGGACCTTCACCAACAGCGCGGCGATCGCGATCGCCGACGCCACGACCGTCACCCGGTCGGTGTCGGTCTCGCCGTTCGGCGGCAGCATCACCGACGTCGACGTCGTCCTGACCAACCTGTCGCACACCTTCGCCGCGGACCTGGACGTCTACCTCCGGGCGCCCGGTGACGCCAACCAGGCCGTCAAGCTGATGTCCGACGCCTGTGGCGGCGGCCCGATCAACGGCACGTTCACGTTCGACGACGAGGCCGCCGCGAGCCTGCCGGGCGCGGGATGCGCCAGCGGCTCGTTCCGGCCCACGAACGTGGCGGAGGGCGACAACACCCCGGCCGGTCTCACGGTGGCGCCCTCGCTGTCCGTCTTCGACGGCCGCAACCCGGTGGGCTCGTGGACGCTCTACGTGGTCGACGACGCGGGCGGCGACATCGGCACGATCAGCGGCGGGTTCTCGGTGCGGATCACGACCGAGTCCTCGGTGATCGACGTCCCGGTCACCGGCAACGCCGTGCCCTACCCGTACCAACTCGACGTCAGCGGCGAGGCCGGCGCCATCACCGACCTCGACGTCCGCCTCGACGGCGTCAGCCACACCTGGCCGACCGACCTCGACATCCTGCTGGTCGGCCCGACCGGGGCGAGCGCGCTGCTCGTGTCCGATACCTGCGGGACCGGGGACGTCGACGACGTCGACTGGCGCTTCGACGACTCCGCGCCGGCGATGCCTCCGGGCGGCCCGTGCCCGACCGGCACCTACCGGCCGACCAACAACGACAACACCGAGGCCTTCGCCCCACCCGCGCCCGGCGCGCCGTACGGCGCCGCGCTCAGCGCCTTCAACGGCAGTTCGCCGAACGGCACCTGGCGACTCTTCGTGACCGACGACAGCAGTCCTGACGGCGGCTTCGTCACGAGCGTCGAGCTGATCGTCAGGACCGACGCGCCCGGCAACACCACCATCACCAGCAAGCCGAGGAAGAACACCACGAAGCGCAAGGCGACCATCGGCTTCACCGCCGACAAGGGCAACGTGACCTTCCAGTGCAAGGTCGACGCGAAGGCGTGGAAGGCATGCTCGTCGCCGCTGCGGGTCAAGAAGCTGAAGCCCGGCAAGCACAAGGTCAGGGTCCGCTCGGTCGGGACCTCCGGCCAGGTCGAGACCACGCCGGCCGTGGTGAAGTGGCGGGTACGCCGCTGACCCGGCCGGCCCACCGGGGACACCGGAGGCGGATCAGCGCTGCTGGTCCGCCTCCGGCCCGTCACGGAACAGGGCGTTGAGGTCGGCACCGGCCGGGGATCCGTCGAAGCCGTCGAAGCGCCCGTCGACGAGGGCATCGGCGGCCCGCTCGAACCCGCTCCAGGCCGAGCGGGCCAGCGCGCCACCCACGCTGACCCGGCGGACGCCGAGATCGGCGATCCGCGCGAGCGTGAGAGCGCTCGGGCCGCCGACGAGCAGGTTGACCGGCTTGGGCGCCACGGCCGCGACGACGGCCGCGACATCGTCGGGGGCGCTGACGCCGGGCGCGTAGAGGCAGTCGGCGCCCGCGGCGGCGTAGGCCCGCAACCGGTCGAGGACCTCGGCGAGGTCGGGGCGGCCGATGATGAACCCCTCGGCGCGCCCGACCAGCAGGACGTCGTGGCCGCTGGCGTCGATCGCCTCCCGGGCGGCGGCGATGCGCTCGGCGGCCACGCCGAGGTCGTAGGGCTCGCCCGCGAGCGCGTCCTCGACCGACAGGCCGGCGACACCGGTCTCGACGGCCAGGGCCACGCTCTCCGCGACCTCCTGCGCCGTGGCGCCGTAGCCGTTCTCGAAGTCGGCGTTGACCGGCAGATCGGTCGCGCCGACGATGTCGGCGAGGTGGTCGAGCGCCTCGTCGCGGGTCGCGGAGCCGTCGGGCCGGCCGCGACTCCACGCGGCGCCCGAGCTGGTGGTCGCCAGGGCAGCGAAGCCGAGGTGCTCGAGATAGCGGGCGGAGCCGCGGTCCCAGGGGTTGGGCAGCAGGAAACAGCCGCTCTCGTGGAGGGCGCGGAAGGCGGCGCGGCGATCGGCGATGCTCGTCATGTCCCGACCGTAGGCCGGGCCGCCGACGCTCACTCCGGCGCGTCGGCCTCCAGCCAGCCCCGGAACGCCTCCAGGTTGGCCGTCGACTCGCCGCGCTCGATACGCCAGGCCCATTCCTTGCGGATGGACGACTCGAAACCGAGCTCGAGGATGGTGTTGAAGGCGGAGTCGGCGTACTCCAGCACCGAGCCCAGCAGCCGGTCGAGGTCGTCGGGCGTGACCGACGACAACGGCAACCGGGCGTCGAGGTAGATGTCGCCGTGGTGGTCGATGCCGAAGGCGACGGCGTACATCCTCATGTTGCGCTCGAGCAGCCAGCGGTAGACCCGCTCGAACTCCTCGTCGGGCCGCCGGCACACGAACGCGTGCACGCCCAGCGCGTGCGGCCCGAGGTCGAGGCGGACCGGCGTCTGCAGCTTCTTCTCACCTGGGAGCGCGAAGCTGAAGGTGCGCTCCTCGGTCTCCTCGAACGCGATCTCGTTGTCCGAGAGCCAGGCACGGACGACGTCCGCCGGACCGCTCGGGTCGGGGTGGGTCATCCGACGCGCGCCTCCTGCCGCAGGAGCGCGTGGGCGCGCTCGTAGACCTCCACCGTATGGGCCGCGGTGGCCTCCCACGAGAACTGCCGGGCCTGCACGAGCGCACCGGCGGCGAGCCGGTCCCGGTAGGCCGGGTCCGCGACGACCCGCTCCAGGGCGAGGGCCCAGTCGTGCGGCTCGTGGGTGTCGACCAGCAGGCCGCTGTGGCCGTCGCGTACGACGGTCGTCAGTCCGCCGACGGCCGCGGCGACGACCGGCGCACCGGACGCCTGGGCCTCCGCGGCCACCAGGCCGAAGGACTCGTTGTAGGACGGTACGGCGACCAGGGTGGCGGCGGCGTACCAGTCGGCGAGCTGGTCCTGCGGCACCGGCGGCACGAAGCGGACCACGTCGTCGATGCGCAGCTCGGTGGCCAGGTTGGCGAGCGCGGCGGGCCGCTCCAGACCGCTGCCGGACGGTCCGCCGACCACCGGGACGACCAGTCGCGGGCGCAGGTCCGGGCGCCGGGCGAGCAGCTCGGCGACGGCGCGCAGCAGCACGTCGGGCGCCTTCAGCGGCTGGATCCGGCCCGCGAAGAGCAGCACCAGCGCCTCGTCGTCGAGGTCGCGCTCACGGCGCGCCCGGGCCCGGTCGGCCGGCGTCAGGGAGCGGAACACCTCGGTGTCGACGCCCGGGTGGACGACCTCGACCCGCCCCGGGTCGGCGTCGTACAGGTTGATCAGCTGCTTGGCCTCGAGGTCGGTGTTGGCGATGAGCACGTCGGCGGCCTCGACCACCTGCTCCTCGCCGATGACCCGGGCCTGCGGCTCGGGGGCGTCGCCGTCGGCCAGCGCCTCGTTCTTGACCTTCGCCATCGTGTGCATGGAGTGGACGAGCGGCACGCCCCAGCGGTCGCGGGCCAGGGCGCCGACCTGGCCCGAGAGCCAGTAGTGGGAGTGGACGACGTCGAAGTGGCCGGCCGGGTGCGCAGCCTCGGCGCGCAGCACCTCGCGGGCGAAGACGCACAGCTGTCCGGGGAGCTGGTCCTTGGTCAGCCCCTCGAACGGACCCGCGTGCACGTTGTGCACGGTCACGCCGTCGCGGACGGGCACGACGGGGTCCAGTCGCGAGCTGGTCGCGCGGGTGAAGATGTCGACCTCGATGCCGCAGTCGGCCAGGCGCCGGGCGAGCTCGATGACATAGACGTTCATGCCGCCGGCGTCACCGGTCCCGGGCTGGTCGAGCGGGGACGTGTGCAGACTGATCATGGCGACCCGACCGATCGACTCCCCCATCGCACCTCCCGCTGTCCGCACCCATTGCCGGTCGATCGGTCAACCCTGTCAGTGTGCCCGGCATTCCCGAGCCACGAAGATGGGTCCATGAGCACCCGCATCGCCGTCGTCACCGGAGCCTCCAGCGGCATCGGCGCCGCCACCGCACGCCACCTCGCGCGCGAGGGGTTCGAGGTGGTCTGCGCGGCCCGCCGCGTCGACCGGATCGAGGCGCTCGCCACCGAGATCGGCGGCCGGGCGGTCGTCTGCGACGTCACCGTGGACGCGTCGGTCGCGGCCCTCGCCGCCACGGTCGGACCCCGTCTCGACGTCCTGGTCAACAACGCCGGTGGCGCGTTCGGGCTCGCCCCGGTGGCCGAGGCGGACGCCGACGAGTGGCGCCGGATGTACGAGGTCAACGTGCTCGGCCTGATGCGCGTCACCAAGGCACTGCTGCCCGCCCTCGTCGCGAGCGGCGCGGGCGTCGTCGTCAACGTCGGATCCATCGCCGGGCGGGGAGCCTACGAGGGGGGCGCCGGCTACACCGCCGCCAAGCACGGCACCAAGGTCGTCACCGAGACGCTGCGCCTCGAGCTCTTCGACCAGCCGGTCCGGGTGTGCGAGGTGGCGCCGGGGCTGGTGCACACCGAGGAGTTCTCCCTCACCCGTTTCGGGGGCGACCAGGCCCGCGCCGACGCGGTCTACGCCGGCGTGCCCGACCCGCTGGTGGCCGACGACGTGGCCGACGCCATCACCTGGGTCGCCACCCGCCCGGCGCACGTCAACATCGACGAGCTGGTGATCAAGCCGCGCGCCCAGGCCGCGACGCACAAGGTGCACCGGGTCTGAGCCGGTCGCGCGCCCGGTCCCGGTCGGATCAGCGGCGCACGAGGCGCTGGGCGCGCAGGGCGAAGGCGCGCGGCACGCCACCCCAGGCGGTGGCCGAGCGGACCGGCAGGGCGGCGTGCGCCGGCAGCACGAGGCCGACCGCGAGCTGCCGGAGATCACGCGGTCCCCGCGTGGAGGCGAGCCCGTTGCGGAAGTCACGAGCGGTGCTCGCGCCACCCCACGCCGCGACGGGCAGCAGATGGCTGGCCCGGGCCCGGGCCACCACGGCGTCCGGCACCCGGTCGATGGCCGCGAGCACCCGCGCCGGCACCGAGTCCGGCAGCCCGACGGTCGCGCGCGCCGCGGCGAGGGACGCGAGCGCCGGCGCCGGCAGCTCCTGCGCGAAGACGTCCGGGTCGCGGGCCAGCCGGCGCAGATCGACCAGGGTGCGCAGCCAGATCCAGCCCTCGCGGTGCCCGGCGAGGTGGCGGAAGGCATCGGCCGGGGCGAGGGTCGGCACCGCGACGCCGCCGACCTCGACCGGCGTACGGCGCGCCAGCAGCGCGGCCGGGTCCGGCTGGGCTCCCGGCATGGCGTCCAGCCGCCAGTGCAGATCGACGTCGGCACCCGGGCCGAGATAGGTCAGCGTGTGGCCCCAGCGCAGGACGTGGCGCCAGGCCCACATGCCCGGCTCGATCCGGCACTGCTCGTGCAGCGCCCATCCGGACGCGCTCAACAGCCGGTGCGCCTCCGCGGCCGCCGCGGGCCGCACGAGCAGGTCGATGTCCCCCGCGCCGCGGGCGCCGGGCTGCCCGGTGGTGAGCACCGCC
Organism: Nocardioides sp. LHD-245; assembly: GCF_030929495.1. Lineage (GTDB taxonomy): Bacteria > Actinomycetota > Actinomycetes > Propionibacteriales > Nocardioidaceae > Nocardioides. The sequence continues at coordinate 400,927 of NZ_JAVFWN010000002.1, forward strand.
AACGGGATGCCCTTGAAGACCAGCGCGTCGATGCCGGCCGTGTCGAGCAGCTGCCAGGCGCGCACCGTCTCCAGGGCATGCACCATCCGGCGCTGCCGCGCCCCCTCGACCATCGCGGCCAGGATCTCCGCCGCCCCGCCCGGCAGACCGAGGTCGTCTGCTCGGGAGTGGAGCAGCTCCGGCACCCGGTGGCGCCGTACCCCCTCCAGCAGCGCCCGCACCGACGCCTCCGGAACGGGGACCCGCCCCACGGCCTGCCCCTCCTCGGCGGCGAGCGCGCTCCTCATCAGCCGGCACAGCAGGTCGAGAGCGTCGGCGGTCACGGCGCGAGCGTGGCACGCGGGCGGGAGCGGCGTCGGAGGAACGGGAAGGCCGGGAAGGTTAAAAAACGGGTGAGGCACGGACGAGGCCGTGTCCTGCCCACGGGTATCCGCGTTGCACCGTCGACGGAGGCACTCCCTCCTCTCCGTCCTGTACCCAATGGAGCTCCTATGAAGCTGACCTACGTTCCCCCCACCCTGGAGACGCTGAGCCTCACGGCGACCCAGGACATCGAGATCGACATCGACATCACCCTCGGGCTCGGCAGCTGACCTCACCCAGGCTCCGACTCGCCGCGGCGACCGCGTGGTACCTGCTGGGCGCCACCCGGCTGCTGACGGTCGTCCTGCCGTTCGGCGTGGTCCGCCGCCTCCTCGGGGAGCCGGCGGCGCCGGGCGGATCGGAGGCCCCGGCGCCTCCGGACGCGAGCGCACCTCAGGTCGCCCGCGCCCGGGCGGTCGGACGGGCCATCGGGCGTGCCGCCGGGCGGACTCCGTGGACGTCCGACTGCTACCCGCAGGCCCTGACCGCGCGCATCCTGCTGCGCGGCGCCCGGGTTCCGCACACGGTGGTGTTCGGGCTCCGTCGTGACGACGCCGGCGAGCTGCGGGCGCACGCGTGGGTCACCGTCCGCTCGGCGGGCGGTGAGCCGGTCGCCGTCACCGGCGGCTCCACCCGCGCGTGGACCCCCGTCGGGGCCTTCAACTGGCAGCCCTGAGCCTCCTCCCCTCCCTTGACGACCATGTACGCCGGCTACGGACTGCTCATCGACAGCGAGCTCCCGCTGCCCGAGCTGGCCCCGGAGACCTCGCGGGTGCCCGCCGCACGGCCGGACGCCGTGATCCGGCTGGGCACCGTGCGGCCCCCGTCCGCGGACGCGCTCCTGCTCCCCCGGGGCTTCTGGGCCGACGGCGAGCGGGTCGGCCTCGACGTGCCCGGGGTCGGCCGCTACGTCTGCGAGCGGGGCACCCGGATCACCGTCGAGCCGGCGCCGGGCGCCTCGGCCGACGCGCTGCGGCTGTTCCTGCTCGGCTCCGCGCTCGGCGTGCTGCTGACCCAGCGCGGCCTGCTCGTCCTGCACGGCAACGCGTTCGTCGTCGACGGCGCCTGCACCGTGGTGCTCGGCCATTCGGGCGCCGGGAAGTCGACCCTCGCCGCCGAGATGCACCGGCGCGGGCACGTCGTCCTCAGTGACGACGTCGTGCCGGTCGACGCCACCGGGTGCGCGCTGCCCGGCTGGCCCCGGATCAAGCTGTGGCAGGACGCGCTCGACCGGCTCGGGCTCCCGTCGTCCGGTCTGGACCGGGTCGGCGCGGGCTTCGACAAGTTCCACGTGCCGCTGGAGCGCGGCGCGCTCGGGCCGGGAGCCGTGCCCGTCCGCTGGATCTACGTCCTCGACCGGTACGACGGCCCGCTGCGCGTGGTGCCCGTCACGGGAGCGGCCGCCTTCACGATCCTGCACGAGCACAGCTACCGCAACGAGATCCTCGTCGGCGAGCTGCGGCGTACCCACCTGGCGCGCAGCGCCGCCCTGGCCCGGGTCGCCCGCCTCGCGCGCGTCGACCGCCCTCGCGGGGTCGACTCGGTCGCGTCCTCCGCCGACGCGATCCTGGACCACATCTCCGGGACATCCCCCAACCGAGAGGAGCAGCATGCGATCAGCGCAGCGACCCGAGCAGTGGATGCGTGATCCCGCGCTCCAGGCCGTGGAGATGGGCGAGGAGTTCGTGATGATGGGACTCGCCCAGGGCGAGTACTACTCCGTCAAGGGTGTCGCCGCGGCGGTGTGGCGCCACCTCGCGCAGCCGCGCGACGTCGGCGAGCTGTGCGAGCTCGTCGCCGCCGAGTACGACGTCAGCGCCGAGGCCTGTCGCGACGACATCGTGGCGTTCCTCGACGAGCTGCGCGGCAGGCGGATGGTGCTCGCCGCGTCGTAGCGCGGCCCCGCCGTCAGGCCAGCGCGCGGTCCAGCGCCGCCGTGACGTGCAGCGTGGTGCAGGGGAAGACGGGGATCTCGGAGTCGGCCTGCCGGATGAGCAGCTCGAGCTCGGAGCAGCCGAGGATGACGCCACCGGCACCGGCGTCCCACAGCTCGCTGATCATGCCGACGACCGCGCGGCGGGAGTCGTCGACGACCTTCCCGTGCACCAGCTCGTCGTAGATGATCCGGTTGAGCTCGTCGTGGTGGGCCGTGTCGGGGACCAGCACGCCGAGACCGTGGCTCGCGATCCGGTCGGTGAAGAAGGTGCGCGACATCGCGAACTTCGTGCCGAGGAGCGCGACGCTCTCGACACCCTCGGCCTTGCAGGCCTCCGCGACCACGTCGCCGAGGTGGAGCAGCGGGATGGAGACGGCGTCCTGGACCTGCTCGGCCACCCGGTGGAAGGTGGTCGTGCAGAGCATGAGGAAGTCGGCGCCGGCCCGCTCGACCGACTCGGCCGCGGAGCGCAGGATGACGGCGACGCCGTCCCAGTCCTCGGCCTCCTGCAGCTCGGTGACCTTGGCGAAATCGACCGACGCCATGACCGTCGTGGCGGAATGCAGACCGCCGAGTCGCTGCTCGACACCGCGGTTCAGCGCCTCGTAGTACGCCGCGCTGCTCTCCCAGGACATGCCGCCGACAAGGCCGATGGTCTGCATGGGGCGAGTCTAGGGTCATCGTGCGGATGCGAGGCGAGAGGTCCGACGCCAGTAGGCTGGTCGTTCGTGTCCCAGACTCGTCGTACCGATCTCCGCAACGTCGCCATCGTCGCCCACGTCGACCACGGCAAGACGACCCTCGTCGACGCGATGCTCCACCAGGCCGGCGCCTTCAGCGCCCACCAGGCCGAGGGCGTCGCCGAGCGCGTCATGGACTCCGGCGACCTCGAACGCGAGAAGGGCATCACGATCCTCGCGAAGAACACCGCCGTGCACTACCGCGGGCCGTCGGCCCAGGAGATGGCCGACGGCGACATGGTCATCAACATCATCGACACCCCCGGCCACGCCGACTTCGGTGGCGAGGTCGAGCGCGGCCTGTCGATGGTCGACGGCATCGTGCTGCTGGTCGACGCGTCCGAGGGCCCGCTCCCCCAGACCCGCTTCGTGCTGCGCAAGGCGCTCAACGCCGACATGCCGGTGATCCTCGTGGTCAACAAGACCGACCGCGGCGACGCCCGGATCGACGAGGTCGTCGACGAGACGTACGAGCTGTTCATGGACCTGCTCGACGACTCGCACTCGCAGGACGCGCTCGACTTCCCTGTCGTCTTCGCCTCCGGCAAGGCCGGCATCGCCTCGCTCACCAAGCCCGAGAACGGCACGCTGCCCGAGGGCACCGACCTCGAGCCGCTGTTCCGCACGATCCTCGAGACCATCCCCGCCCCCGAGTACGACGCCGACGCCCCCCTGCAGGCGCACGTGACCAACCTCGACGCCTCCCCCTTCCTCGGCCGCCTCGCGCTGCTCCGGATCAAGCACGGCACCCTCAAGAAGGGCCAGCAGGTCGCCTGGATGCGCCGCGACGGCGAGGTCAAGAACGTCAAGATCACCGAGCTCCTCGTCACCGAGGGCCTCGAGCGCAAGCCCGGCGAGTCCGCGGGCCCCGGTGACATCGTCGCCGTCGCCGGCATCCCCGAGATCACCATCGGTGAGACCCTCGCCGACCCGGAGAACCCGGTCGCGCTGCCGCTCATCCACGTCGACGAGCCGGCCATCTCGATGACCATCGGCACCAACACCTCGCCGCTCGTCGGCAAGGGGGGCAAGGGCCACAAGGTCACCGCCCGCCTGGTCAAGGACCGCCTCGACTCCGAGCTCATCGGCAACGTCTCGCTCCGCGTGCTCCCGACCGAGCGCCCCGACGCCTGGGAGGTGCAGGGCCGCGGCGAGCTGGCGCTGGCCATCCTGGTCGAGCAGATGCGCCGCGAGGGCTACGAGCTCACCGTCGGCAAGCCGCAGGTTGTCACCCGCGAGGTCGACGGCAAGGTGCACGAGCCCTTCGAGCGGCTCACCATCGACGCCCCCGAGGAGTTCCTCGGCACCATCACCGAGCTCCTCGCCAACCGCAAGGGCCGGATGGAGGGCATGACCAACCACGGCACCGGCTGGGTGCGCATGGAGTTCGTCGTCCCCGCCCGCGGCCTGATCGGCTTCCGTACCGACTTCCTCACCGAGACCCGCGGTACCGGCATCGCGCACTCCATCTCCGAGGGCTACTTCCCGTGGGCCGGCGAGATCCGCTCGCGCCAGTCGGGCTCGCTCGTCGCGGACCGCTCGGGCGCCGCGACGGCGTACGCCATGACCTCGCTGCAGGAGCGCGGCACCATGTTCGTCGACCCCGCGACCGAGGTCTACGAGGGCATGATCGTCGGCGAGAACTCCCGCGCCGACGACATGGACGTCAACATCACCAAGGAGAAGCAGCAGACCAACATCCGGTCCGCCACCTCCGACAACTTCGAGAAGCTCATCCCGCCGCGCAAGCTCTCGCTCGAGCAGTGCCTGGAGTTCTGCCGCGAGGACGAGTGCGTCGAGATCACGCCGGAGACCGTCCGGATCCGCAAGGTGATCCTCGACGCCAACGAGCGGGCCAAGATCACCAGCCGCGCCAAGAAGGCCAACAGGTGACCTGCCCGCGCGGGTGAGTCCGCTCTGATCGGACGGGTTCAGGCGGTCCGCAGGTAGGCGGCGAGCGCCTGGCGAACGACCGCCTCGGGCGACTCCCCGTCCCTGGCCGCGCGCTCGTCGATCGCGTCCAAGAGGTCGGTGGGCACCAACTGGACCCGGCCGAGGTGCGGATTGGGCTCGGAGGGCCGATCCGTCAGGTCGTAGCCGGACTCGGCCTCGGTCACCGCGCGCGCCACCTGCTCGTCGCTCAACCCCGGCACGTGGTCGGTGATCTCGATGTTCATCGTCGCCCTCCTCTCGGCACGTATTTCTTGCGCGACTTCATCGCATGGATCACGACTTCGTCTCCATCATCTCCCTGAATGGTGACGATCTCCAGCAGCCTGCCCGATCCGTCGACGCCGAGGTAGAGCCACTTGTCCGGGTCCTCGCCGATCAGCGTACGCCGCCAGGACGTCGAGAGGCCGCCGAGGATCGCCTCGGGCGTACACCACGGGGCATCCGGGCGCCGGCTGGACCGGCGCCCGGATGTCCGCCTCAGATCGACCCCGTCAGCGGACCACCGTGACCTTGGTGGTCGTGGTCGCGGCATCGTGGGTCCCCGACGCCTTCGACGTCACCGTGGCCTTCCAGCGGCCCTTCGACAGCCGAGGCAGCGCGACGACAGCACGGCCGTCGACCACCGTGGCCCGGACCTTCCTGGTCACGCCGCCCTTCTTCAGCACGACCCGGATCGTGCCGTCGACCGGAGCACCGTCCGACGCGGTCAGCAGCACCCGGAGCCGACCGGGCCTGCTGCGCGTCGGCGCCTTCGCGACCTTCACCTTGGCGAAGCTCACCGTGGCCCGCTGCGCGGTCGAGAGGACCGACAGGATCGCCGGCGCGGAGAGTACCGCGCCCTTCGCATTGGACACCCGGACCCGGAACCGGGCGCCGGAGTCCGCTGCCTCGACGGCCGCGATGACGAGCCGGTCGGTCGTCTCGCCCTCGACCGAGATCCAGGAGGATCCGATCCGGCGCTGCCACTGGTAGGCCAGGCCGGGCCCGGTCGCCGTGACGCGGAGGGCGGCCGGCTCGCCGAGGCGCGCCGACACCGAGCCGGGCTGTCCGGTGATCACCGGCGCGGTCGCACCCGCGACCTGCTCGGCAGCGGTGAAGTCGACGACCGAGGGACGCGGCGCCTTCTTCGCGTCCGCCGCCCCGCCCGAGGAGTACCAGTACGACGACAGGCCGGTGGCGAAGTGGACGTCCACGAACGCCTGTGGCCACGACCCCCAGCCGGCCGCGCTCCGGTCCTGCGGGGTCTGCCCGCTCGGGACGTCCAGCTCCACGCCGGCGTAGTCGGGGGTGATCGTCACCGCGCCGGCCGGGTCCAGCTCGATGCCCTGGTAGGTCGCGATCGTCACGTCCGCCACCGGGTCGAGCGGGCTGCGGTCGTTCGGGTTCTCCATCGTCGCGGCATAGCCCGCGAGGTCCGCGCGCAGCGTGCCCGTGCCGTCGGACTCGACGGACAGGTGCGGGTCGGTGAGCGTGAACGGCACCAGGCCGCCGTAGAAGTTGACGCTGAACGAGCCGTCCCACGCCACCGACGCGGATCCGTCGGCCTCGATCCGCGCGTGTCCTCCGGAGAGGCGGACCAGCTGCGTCACCGTGCCGCCCACCGATGCACCCCGGGTCCCGTACGTCGCCGGGGACTCCGCGCCCGCGGCGTCGCGATGCACGACCGCGACCTCCCCGGCCGCCGAGCGGTAGGTCGCCTCGTCGCCGTCGGAGACGCCGGCCGAGAGGTAGTTCGAGCCGCCGAACGGCGGTGCCGACTGGACCTCCTCGTTGCCCGACCACTCGAGGCTCACGCCGTCCAGCGCCAGCCCGTCGTCGGGGATCGTGATCGTCGGGGTGACGGTCAGCGTGGCCACCGCGGACCGGACGGTGCCTACCGCGTTGCGGATCCGCGCCCGGAACCGGGTGCCGCTCTGCGCGACGTCGGTGTCGGGGACCATCAACGAGCCCTCCGCGAGGACGAAGTTCTGGTCGTCTGCGGCGATCGGCTGCCAGAACCCGCTCACCTGCCGCTCCCAGACCAGCTCCGGCGCGGGCAGGCCGGTGAAGGTCGTGGTGAAGACAGCGGAGCTCCCGGCGCTGACCGAGACGGAGCGCGGCGCGCCCACGACCGCGGGCGCGGACCGGACGGTGAGTGTCGCGGTCGCGGAGACGACGGTGCCGATCGTGTTCGTCGCCACGACCCGCACCTCGGTGCCGTCGTCGGCGGTCCCGGCGGCGAGCTCCAGCGTCGGTCCGGTGGCACCGTCGACGTCGGCGAAGCGGCGGGCATCGGGGGCCCTGACCTGCCACCGCAGGTCGCCGGTCGCGTCGTCGGCGAGCGCCGCGCGGAAGGTCACCGGCCGCGTGGCCTGTCCGGCGTCGAGGGTCACGGTCGTGTCCCCGGGCTCGGTGCCGAACCGTGGCGTCGCACCCGCGAGCTCGAGCCGGTGGACGTACCTGTTGGCCGAGAGGACGTAGACCGCGTCACCATGGACCACGGTGCCCGCGATCGTCGTACCGAAGCCGCGGACCTTGCTCAGCCTCCCGTGGAGGTACATGCGCAGCTCGCGCGAGTTGGAGCTGGCCAGGGCGAGCAGGTCGCCGCTGCCGCGGATGCTGGACTGGCCGCCGCCCACGTCCGGGCTGGTCGCGAAGGGGATGAGCGGGTCGGACGCGACGTACCCGGCGTCGGTCAGCTCCCAGCGCAGCACGCCGGAACGGACGACCGGGTAGTCGGTGTAGTCCGTCGCGGCCTGCACGAGGGTGCCGTCGTCGAGGATGCCGTAGCCCGTCCCGACGGGTACGCCGTCGGCCGGCTCGATCGACTCCGCGCCGGGCGCGCCGACGATCCGGAAGGCGCCCACCGCCTGGCCCTGGTAGACCGCGCCGATCGCGATGCCGTGGCCGTCGCGCGAGAAGAGCACGGTGCCGGGGGTCGACCCCTCGGGGTAGGCGATGTCGCGGTGGGCGTGGGTGCCGTCGGCCTGCAGGGTGTAGACCCGCAGTGCGGCGGTGCCCTGCTGCCACGAGGCCCAGACCTCCCCCGTGGCGGGATTCACCGCGATGTCGTTGCTCGCGCCGGTGCCCGGCACCGGCAGCGTGTCCAGGACCGTCCAGGCGCCGTCGTCGTCCTGCCCGATGACCGTCACCGCGGTGTCGATGACGTACGCGCGGTCGTGCTGCGGCGAGTACACGACATGGCGCGGGTTCTGGCCGGGCACCGTGACGGTCACCTTCCGCTCCAGCGTCGCCGCGTCGAAGGCGACGACTTGGCCGGTGTTGTAGTTGCGCGTCCACAGCCAGTCGTGGTCGGTGTCGTAGGTCAGCCCCGTCCCCTGGAAGTCGTCGTGGAGGACGCTGGTGTTGGCGTAGGCGGGCTGGCCCTGCGGGTCCCAGGTCTCGGTGGTGACGACCGGCGGGCCGCCCGGCCCGGTGTAGCTCAGGGCGACCGGGTCGAGCTCGGTACCGCCGGCGTAGAAGCCGCCGAAGGCCGGAGCGCCCGCCGCCGTGAGGCGGGCGGGGATCGCCGACCAGGTCGACATGCCGCCCGCGCCGGCGTACTCGCCCGCCTCGGGGTCGAGGGTCGCGACCACGACGTCCGGGTAGGCCACCACCTGGCCGGTCGTCATGTCCTTGCTCGTCATGTCGGCCCGAACGACGCTCTGATCGCCGTTGAGGTCGATCCTGACGTCGTCGATGTCGAGGTCGAGCTGGCCGTCGTGGCCATCGAAGCTGACCGCGCCGGGGAAGGTGATCCGGGTGAGGTTGCCCGCGTCGTCGAAGGTGCCGGCGCCGCCCGCGAACCGGAAGCTGCCGTCGGCGTTGCGGCTCACGCCGCCGGTCGTCGCGATCGCGCCGTGCGCGATCGAACCTTCGATGTAGGTGCGGAAGGACGTCTTGATGCCCCAGTCCAGGGTGGCGTCCGTGATCGCGCCCTCCGCCGCCTGCGCGGGGGGCGGGGCGCCGACCACGAGGAGGCCGAGGACGACCCCCGCTGCGGTGGCTGCGGCCGTCAGGCGTCCGGTCCGACGGCTGCGTCGGCGGGTACGGCGGGGGGCCGGTCGGGATCGCTCGGGCGGCGCCCAGGGGCTGCGCCTCGTCGTTGTCATCGGTGGTGATCTCCTGGGAACGAGCCGGACCTGGGGTCCGGTGCGGTCGCCCGAGCGCCGCAGGTTAGGTTTGCCATACCTAAATTGGCACACCGGAGATCTTTCTGACAAGACGTCGGAAAAAGAGACCGGCCGCGAGGGCGCACCCCCGCGGCCGGTCCGACGCGTGCGTCAGGACAGGCGCTCGAGCACCATCGCCATGCCCTGGCCGCCGGCGGCGCACATGGTCTCGAGACCGAACTGCGCGTCGCGCTCCTGGAGGCCGTGGATCAGGGTGGTGGCCATCCGGGCGCCGGTGGAGCCGAACGGGTGGCCGAGCGCGATCGCGCCGCCGTTGACGTTGACGCGGTCCAGGTCGAGGCCGAGCTCGTCGATGCAGGGCAGCACCTGGGCCGCGAAGGCCTCGTTCATCTCGACCAGATCGAGGTCGCCGAGGGAGAGACCCGCGCGGGCCACCGCCTGGCGGCTGGCCTCGACCGGGCCGAGTCCCATGATCTCGGGGCTCAGCGCGGAGACGCCGGTCGCGACGACCCGGGCCAGCGGGGTGATGCCGAGTTCGGCGGCCCGGGTGTCGCTCATCACGACGAGCGCGGCGGCACCGTCGTTGAGCGGGCAGCAGTTGGCAGCCGTGACGGTGCCCTCGGGATGGAAGACCGGCTGCATGGCGGCGACCTTCTCCAGGGTGACCCCGGCGCGCGGACCGTCGTCGCTGTCGACGACGGTGCCGTCGGCGAGGGTGACGGGCGTGATGTCGGTCTTCCAGAAGCCGCGCTGCGCCGCCGCCTCGGCGAGGTTCTGGCTGCGCACGGCGTACGCGTCCTGCGCGGCCCGCGTGACGCCGCGGTACGACGCGACGTTCTCGGCGGTCTCGCCCATCGCGAGGTAGATGTCGGGCAGCTCGCCGCTCGCGCGCGGGTCCACCCACGGCTCGCGGGCGGCGGCCCGTGCCGCCGCCCTGGCCGCCGCGGCGGCGTACAACGGGTTGCGGGTGTCGGCCATGCCGTCGGCCTTGCCGCGCTCGAAGCGGGAGACACACTCGACTCCCGCGGCGACGAAGACGTCGCCCTCGCCGGAGCGGATGGCGTGCAGCGCCATCCGGGTCGCCTGCAGCGACGACGCGCAGTAGCGGTGCACGGTGGCGCCGGGAACGCCGTCCAGGCCGAGCCGGAGCGCGACCATCCGGCCGATGTTGTAGCCCTGCTCGCCGGCGGGCTGGGCACAGCCGACGATCAGGTCCTCGACCAGGCTCCGGTCCAGCTCGGGGACGGCGGACAGCGCGGCGTCGACCATCTGCGCGGCGAGATCGTCGGGCCGCATCTCGCGCAGCGAGCCCTTGTAGGCGCGGCCGATCGGCGAGCGGGCGGCGGAGACGATGACTGCTTCGGGCACGGTGGCTCCTGGTGGGTCGGCCTGGCCGCTTGGTCAGGCGTTGGGGGTGTGCTGGAGGAAGGCGGGCCACTCGCCGCCGCCGTCGACGTTGAGGACGGCCCCGGTGACGTGGGCGGCGAGCGGCGAGGACAGCAGGACGCAGGCCTGGCCCACCTCGAGCGGGCGGGCGAAGACGCCCCGCGGGATGGTGGCGGCGACCCGCGCGAACTGCTCGGCGTCGCCGTAGTGGTCGGCGGACCCGGGGGTCTCGACCAGGCCGCAGCTGACCGCGTTGACGCGCACGTCCGGCGCCCACTCGACCCCGAGGCTCGCGGTGAGGCTCTCGAGAGCCGCCTTCGCGGCGCCGTACACGGCGGTGCCCGGACTGGACCGTCGGGCGGAGATCGAGGTGATGTTGACCATCGAGCCGCCGGCCGCCCGCAGATGTGGGTGGACCGCGAGGGCGACGAAAACCGCGGACATGAAGTTGAGGTCGTTGATCTTGGCGTGGAAGCGCGGGGAGGCGGCGGCGAAATCGGCGTACGGCGCTCCCCCGGCGTTGTTGACGGCGACGTCGAGCCGCCCGCGCCGGCTCACGACGTCCTCCACCCACGCCGCGACCTGGTCGGCCTCGCGCACGTCGACGGCGGTGAAGTGCGGCCGGCGGCCGGCGATCTCGCGCAGCGCGTCGGGGGTGCTGCGACCGCAGATCTCCACCTCGGCACCCGCCTCGAGGTAGGCCTGCACGATGCCGTCGCCGACGCCGCGGCCCCCGCCGGTCACGAGCACCACCTGACCGGTCATGTCGATGCTGTACGCCACGGGAACCCTTTCGTCGTCACTGCGGTGACGATCATAGGCCCCAAACCAAGCAAGTGCTAGGTTAGTCCGCGCTGAGGCGGACCATCACCTCCTGCCGCACAGGTAGGCGATCACGCCCACCGACAGCAGCCCGCTCACCACGGCGCCACCGCCGGTCGGGGCCAGCAGCATCGGCAGGGCGGTCAGCACGGCGATGTCGAACCCGCGCAGCGCGCTTCCGTAGAGGTTCGTCGGCACGCCGCCGGCCGGCGTGGAGACGAGCGGGCGCCCGTAGTCGGGAGGCCGGCCGGTGACCCAGCGCACCCCCGCCGCCAGCCCACCGAGCCCGGACGCCGCGCCCAGCAGCGCGAGGTCGCCCACGGTCGCGTCGAGGGTCCGGCCCAGTGCGGGCGCGCTGAGCAGACCGTGCGCCAGCAGCAGGACGCCGGGGACGACGACGGCCGCGGCCCGGGTCGGGCCGAGGGGGGTCGGGAACATCCGCACCATCCCCGACGAGCGGGTCAGCACCCGCAACGCGACCAGGAAGGGCACGACGAGGACGAAGCAGACCAGCACCTCGACCAGCACGACCACCACCCGGCCGCCGACCGCCGCGACGGCGTAGGGGACCAGCAGCGAGCCGGCCAGCAGCACCAGCCGGCCCGGGTGCCGCCGCAGCCGGATCACGTCGCGCCAGGTCAGGGCCGCGAGCCCCCGCGGACCCCCGCGCCGCGGCCGGACGACGCCGCGACGGGCAGTGGCGTGCGCGACGAGGACGTCGAACATCAGCGCCAGGTCCAGCGTCGCCAGGGCGCCACCCAGGCCGGGGACCAGGACGCCGCCGGGCGCCACGTCGCGGCGACGCAGGCGCGCGGTCAGGATCCGGGCCCGGACGAGGGCCACCACCACGCCGGCCCACACGAGCAGCACCCCGGCCAGGGCCGGCACCCGGGCGCGGGAGCCGGCGGACAGGGCCGGCTCGACGGAGAACGCGATCGCGGCGAGCCCCGCCGCCACCGCGACCAGGCTGACCGGGCCGAGGAGGAGCGCCGGGTGGCGCCGGCGGCCGACCGTCTGGGCGTGCACCAGCGCCCCGACGCCGTACGCCGCCAGGCCGGCCGCGCCCGCCGTGAACAGCGCCAGCACGGGGACCTCGAACCCGGCCAGGGTGGCGGCGCCCGCCGCGACCGGGGCGACCAGGGCGGCGGCGAGCAGCACCGTCCCGCGCGCCCGGCCGCGGAGCAGCTCGCCCCGGTCGACCGGGGCGGGCAGCAGCCACCCGGCCACGCCGGGGCTCACGGCCACCGGCCCGACCATCCGTGCGAGCGACCAGAGCACCGCCAGTGCCGTGCCCACGACCAGCCAGGGCAGCAGCGAGCGGGCCGCCGCGCACTCGGCCGCGACGCAGGCCCGGTCGCCGACGTCGGACAGGTTGACCAGGACGCTGATCAGCATCGAGCCGAGCATCAGCACCGCGAACACCCCGATGTAGAGGTCCTGCAGCGCCTCGCCGACGGAGAGGGTGCGGCGGCTGCGCCGCCAGTGCCGGATGTCGGCCCAGAGCTCGCGCGACTCGGTGGTCACGGGCCCCCCACGCCGGCCAGGCGGACCACGTCGTCGGCGACCGCGTCGACCAGTCGCGGCGAGTGGCTGGCCAGCAGGATCGCCAGCCCGGCCTCCTTCTCGGCCCGCAGCCGGGTCACCAGCCACTCGAGCCCCTCCTGGTCCAGGCGCTGCTCGGGCTCGTCGAGCACGAGCAGCCGCCGGGGCCGGACGAAGGCGCTCGCCAGCGCGAGCCGGCGCCGCTGGCCCGAGGAGAGTGACGTCGGGAGCTGACCGGACTGGGCGGTGAGTCCGACCTCCTCCAGCACGTCGTCGACGACGTCGTCGGCGTCGTCGGTCCGGTGGGCGCGGGCGAACAGGTCGAGGTGCTCGACCACGGTGAGGTCGGGGAAGAAGTCGAGGTCGTCCATGACCACGGCCAGCGCGGCCCGGATCGTGGCCGAGCGCTCGTCGAGGGCCTCCCCCAGCACCGTCACCGTGCCCGCGTCGGCCTCGTCCACGCCGGTGATGCAGCGCAGCGCCGTGGACTTGCCCGCCCCGTTGGGGCCCACCAGCACGGCGGCCCGCCCCGCGGGTACGTCGAGGTCGAGGTCCGCGAGCACGCGGTGGTCACCGAACGAGCGCGTGAGCCCGCGCACCGAGAGGACTGCTTCCGTCACGGAGCCAGACTCCCAGACCGACCCTCCTCCCACCGATGGGGGACGGCGGACCGGCGGCACGTAGGCTGGGCCCCGTGATCGAGGTCGACAGACGCTAGCCGCCCCGACCGGGCGGCCTGCTCCGCGCGCACGGACGCCGTCGAGGCGAGTCCCGCGGACCGCACCTGCCCCCGGCCGGACCTGACGTCAACCCCTCATCCGGGCCGATGCCGCCTGCTCCCCCGCGGAGCCGTGCCGGCCCATCACGAACGGACCCAGTCATGTCCAGCAACGCTGTCATCACCCTGCGCGACCTCACCTTCGAGTGGCCCGACGGGACACTCGCCCTCGCCCGGCTCAACGGGTCGATCAACCCCGGCCGCACCGGGCTCGTCGGACGCAACGGCGCGGGCAAGTCCACCTTGCTGCGCCTCGTCGCCGGCCTGCTGCGCCCCACCTCCGGCCACGTCGACGTCGCCGGGGAGGTCGGCTACCTGCCGCAGACCCTCACCCTCCAGTCCGACACGACGATCGCCGGGCTGCTCGGCATCCAGTCGATCATCGACGCCATCGACGCCATCGAGCGGGGCGATCCCGACCCCCGCCACTTCGACACGATCGGCGACGACTGGGACATCGAGGCACGCTCCGACGAGCTGCTGGACCAGATCGGCTTCGGTGCCCGGGACCTCGGCCGCCGGGTGGCCGAGCTGTCCGGGGGCGAGGCGATGCTCATCGCCGTCACCGGCATGCGCCTGCGGCGCACCCCGATCACGCTGCTCGACGAGCCGACCAACAACCTCGACCGGCCGACCCGGGCGCGGCTCGCCGGGTTCGTCGACCAGTGGCCCGGCGCCCTCGTGATCGTGAGCCACGACCTCGAGCTGCTCGAGCACGTCGACCACACCGCCGAGCTGTACGACGGCGGGCTGACCACTTTCGGCGGCACCTACCGCGCCTGGCAGGCGCACCTGGAGCAGGAGCAGGCGGCCGCCCAGCAGGCCGCGCGCTCGGCCCAGCAGGCGCTGAAGGTCGAGCGGCGCCAGCGCGCCGAGGCCGAGACGAAGCTCGCGCACCGGGAACGCACCGCACGCCGGACCCAGAAGGACGGCGGCATCCCCCGCATTCTCGCGGGCAACCGGGCCAGCAAGGCCCAGAACGCCGCCGGGTCGCTGCGCGCCACCCTCGACGAGAAGGTGAGCGCGGCCCAGGCCGCCGTCGACTCCGCCGACGCCCGGCTCCGCCGCGAGGAGCACATCAGCCTGGCGCTGCCCGACCCCGCCGTGCCGCGTGGCCGACGGCTGCTCGAGCTCACCCAGGCGGACCGGACGGTCGTCGTCCAGGGCCCGGAGCGGGTCGCGCTCGTCGGCCCGAACGGCACCGGGAAGTCGACCCTGCTGCACCAGCTCGTGCACGACCTGCCGCCCGTCGCTGACGCGCCGGCGGGCCGGCTGCTGACCGATCGCGTCGGCTTCCTCCCGCAGCGCCTGGACGGACTCGACGAGGCGGCGGACGCGATGACGAACGTACGGCGCGTGGCACCCGGCGTACCCGACAGCACCATCCGCAACCAGCTCGCCCGGCTGCTCCTGCGCGGATCGAGTGTCGACCGCCCGGTCACCTCCCTCTCGGGGGGCGAGCGCTTCCGGGTGTCCCTCGCCACCCTGCTCCTCGCCCAGCCGCCGGCGGAGCTGCTGATCCTCGACGAGCCGACCAACAACCTCGACATCGCCAGTGTCGCTCAGCTGACCGAGGCGCTGTCGGGCTACCGGGGCGCCCTGCTGGTCGTGAGCCACGACCGGCCCTTCCTGGAGAGCCTGGGCCTGGACACGGTGCTGACCCTGGACGGCCAGGGCCGGCTGTCCCGGGCCGCCGAGCTCAGCTGAGCTCGGCCTCGAGCTCGTGGAAGGGGTAGTCCTTCGGGCCGAGATAGCCCTCGTCCCGGTAGCCGTCGCGGCGCGGCGTCGGGTCCGGGTCGGCGGAGTTGACGTAGTTGCTCAGGGTGCGCGGCGCCTGGCGATAGATCATGTCGACGTGCTTGACGTACTTGGCCGTCATCGCCGCGTCACCCCGGATGATGATGTTCTCCTCGTCGGAGTGCCAGCCGAGCCGGGTCCAGTTCTCGCTGCTGGACAGCACCACGTTGCCGTCGCCGCGGCCGTCGACGTTGCCCTGGACCGCCAGGCCCTTCATGTGGACGTAGCGGTCCTTGAACTTGTCGGCCTCCTCGCCGTAGATGTAGACCATCTGCTTGGCCCGCATCCCCCGCAGGATGCCGCGGATCCGGCGCTGCATCATCATGAAGACGATCTCGACGTCGCAGCCCGCGCGGTCGAGCTGACGGGCCTTCCGGGCGATCCGGGCGCCGCGCTCCTCACCCCACACCGCATTGGCGATGCGGACCTTCGTCCGCCCGTCCGGGGTGTTGGTGGCGCCGGTGCACTGCACCTTGTTGAGCACCGACAGGGCCGGATCGACGTTGCCCTTGTGGGGGGCGAACATCGTGGTGATGTTGCCGACGGTGAACCGCATCGCCGGGAAGTTCCGGTCCTGGGTGGCCTGGTCCCACATCTGCATCCAGCCGTCGTAGAGCTCCTTGTTCTCCGTGACGGTGGTCCAGTCGTTGAACTGCTGCACGGCCGCGGCGCCGGTGAAGTTGCCGGAGCCCTGCATCACGATCCAGTTCGTGGCGCCGGAGCGGCTGACCAGCATGAGCTTGGAGTGCATCGACCCGCGCTTGCCGCGGCAGGTCTGCTTGCAGGTGCGGATCCAGCTCCTCAGGCCTTCGGGGCGCTTCTTCTCCCCCCGCGCGAAGGCCCGCAGCATCATCGGGTACGACCGTGCCGGGTTGCCGCCCTGCGAGCGGGCCAGGCCACGCGACATGATGATCTGCACCGACACGCCCCGGTTGTGCGCGTCGATGAACTTGCGTGCGAGATAGGGCGAGTCGAAGTTCCAGGTGATCACCCGCACGGTGGCGCCAGCGGGCGCGTTCTTGAGCGCCTTGACGATCCGGCGGTGGATCTTGCCGCGCTTCCCGTTGCGGAAGGGGTGGTTGAACGTGATCCCCGGCTTCGCGACGTACTTGGGGTTCGGCTTCTCCGCCGTCGCGGCCGCCGGAGCCACCACGGGCTCCGGCGCGGCGGCCCGCGCCGGGACGAGGATGCCGTGCCCGGCCACGAGCACCGTCACGGCGACGAGCAGCGCCAACGCCGTCGACACCAGCCTCCGGCCTCGTCCCTGCATCGACGCGATCCCCCACCCAGTCGCCACGATCCCGCATCCCCCTACTTCGGCCGAGCTGACCAAGGGACCCTACCCAACCGACGGGGCGCGCGAACCCCGGTCGAGGCAGACACGCCGTAAGCCGCGCCGGCCTTGACCGGCGGGGACTTCCCGGAAAGGCTGGAAGTGTGCAGATCGCGGACCAGCCCGACCGGAAGCGCTTCGAGGCCGTGGTGGACGGCCAGCTGGCCGGCTGGGCAGAGTACCAGCTCACCGACGAGCTGATGGTGTTCACGCACACCGAGGTGGACCCGGCGTACGAGGGCCAGGGCGTGGGTGGTGCCCTCGCCCGGGCCGCGCTGGACGAGGTGCGCGCCCGCGGCCTCCGGGCGCTGGTGGTCTGCCCGTTCATCACCGCCTGGATCGGCCGGCACCGCGAGTACGCCGACCTGCTCTACGGCGCGCGCCCGAGCAGCGTGACCGACTGACCCTGCCGCCAGACCCGGTGACGGCACCCCTGATCGGGCCGGCCGAGGCCGGTCCCTGCCGCATCGTCCCGGCCCTGAGAGAAGAGGCCCGTGGAACCGAACCCCGTCCCCAGCATCCTCGTCGTCACCGGCATCATGGCGTCCGGCAAGTCGACGGTCGCCCAGGCGCTGGCGGAACGGCTGCCGAAGGCCGTGCATCTGCGCGGCGACGTGTTCCGCCGCATGATCGTCTCCGGCCGGGTCGAGGTGACGCCGGGCCTGCCGGCCGAGGCGATGCGTCAACTGGACCTGCGCCAGCGCCTGGCGGCAACCGTCGCGGCGGAGTACGCCGAAGGCGGCTTCACCGTGGTGTGGCAGGACGTGATCCTGGGCCCGACGCTGGGCCGGGTGGCCGGCCTGCTGCGGAGCCGCGATGCGGGAGTGGTGGTGCTGTGCCCGTCCCCCGACGTGGTGGCCGAACGCGAGGCGGGTCGCGCCAAGACCGGCTATGGCGTCTGGACGCCCGAGGATCTGGACCGGGGACTGCGGGCCGACACTCCCCGGATCGGGTTGTGGTTGGACAGTTCGGGCCTGACGGTCGACGAGACGGTCGACGCCGTCCTGGCCAGCGCCGCCGAGACGCGACAGGGGCTGGGATAGGCGGGCGGCGCGACAGCAGCTGACCTCCCGGCGGCGCGAGGTGCTCGCGTTCGTCAGACCAGGCTCGGGGCTCTCCTGCCCTAGCAGCCGTCGACGCCGAAGGCCCGGACGAACACCTCGCCGAGGAGGACGCCGGCCTCGGCGCCCGAGCACTGCCCGACCTGGACGTCCTCGAGTGCGGCGCGTGCCGTCCCGTGGATCATCGAGTACATCCAGGTCGGCGACAGGCTCGCGGTCAGCGCTCCCGCCGCGGCCTGGTCCGCGAGCCAGGCCAGCAGCGGCTCGTCCGGGCGCGGGCGCCGCAGGTCGTCGTCGGACGCCGGCGCGGCCGGCACGGCCACGGCCACGGCCCCGAACTCGACGCCGACCCGGACGATCGCGGCCGCCAGGGCGCGCAGCACCTGCGGGGTCCCACCCCCGGCCGCGACGGCCTCGCGGAACGCGGCACGCTCGGCGGCGGCGACCTTCTCGCGGATCGCCAGGATCAGTGCCTCCCGGCTCGGGAAGTGCCGGTAGAGCGTCGAGCGCCCCAGCCCCGACCGCGCGGAGATCTCCACCATGCCGGCCTCCGGGTCCTCGCTGAGGGCCGCGATCGCCGCCTCCAGCACGAGGTCCCGGTTGCGCCGGGCGTCGGCGCGCGCCTCCCCCATCGCTCCTCCTCGACCCTGTGATAGGAATGAAGTGGTACACAGTGTCCCACTTAGGAGGTCGGATGACCAGCCGCTCACGCGCGCCGCAAGCGCCCCGCCCCGATCTCGGCGACCTGTCCCCGGGCACTCCCGACCAGCTGGGCCCCCGCGCGGACCTCGAGGGACTTCGGTTCGAGGAGCCCCGCGGTGCGCTCCTCGAGATCACCGACGCCACCCTGCAGTCCTGCGTGCTGGACCGTGCCCGGTTCGAGACGGTCGACGCACAGCGGTCCTCGCTGCGCGACCTGCGCTGGGAGCGTCCGGAGGTGGTGAGTCTCCACGGCTGGCGCAGCCGGTGGCGCGACCTGGTCGTCGAGGGCGGACGGATCGGCGTCCTCGAGTCGTACACGTCCACCTGGAGCTGTGTGGCGCTGCGGGGCGTCAAGGCGAGCTACGTGAACCTGCGCGGTTCCGAGCTCGTCGACGTCACCATCGCCGACTGCCCGGTCGACGAGCTCGACCTGTCGGAGGCCACGGGGAAGCGGGTCGCCTTCCCCGGCAGCCGCATCGAGCGGCTGGTGGTGCACCGGTCGGCCGTCGGCGCCCTCGACCTGCGCGGCGCCGAGATCGGCGAGCTGATCTGGGCCGAGAGCCTCACCGGCGTCGTCCTCTCGCTCGGCCAGGCGGTGGACCTGGCGCCGGAGCTGGCCCGCCAGGCGGGCGCCCTGGTGGAGGACTGAGGCGCTCGGACGCCGCTGCGGGGCCGGAGGTCCGGCACGTCACGAGGCGCCGTGGCATGTCCCTCCGACCGAGAAAGCCGGCCGGTACGCCGTCTGACCGGCACGTCGGCGGGTAGTTCAGGTGCAGTCGATGCTCCTACGTCGGCGAGGCCCTGGTCGGGGTGGGCAAGCACCTGCCGGCCGGGGTCGCCCCTCCGCTGGCTCAGGCCCGGGCGCCGGGCTCGCCGGTCGTGTCGGGCCGGACCAGCTTCACGACGAGCCCACGCCCCGGCTCCGCTCGCGTCTCGACGACCACCAGCGAGTCGGGGAGCTCGGCCCGCAACAGGTCGGCCTGGGCGTAAGACCCCAGCTGGAGCAGGGCACTCCCGTCGGCGTGCAGGCAGCGGTCGATGACGGCGACACACGCGCGTGCCGGATCCAGACCGTCGGCACCGCCGTCGATGGCCAGCAGCGGGTCCGCCGGGAAGCAGCCGACCAGCTCGGAGCGCACCCACGGCGGGTCGGCGATGATCACGGGGAACGGCTCGGCGGCCGAGAACGACCCCAGCTCCTGGCGTCGTACCTCGACGAGCTCAGCACGCCCGGCCGCGGCCGCGTTGGCCGCCGCGTAGTCGCACGCCACCGGATCCACGTCGACGCACACGAGCCGTCGATCGGTCCCGTGGACCGCCAGGAGGCCGATGTGCGCCGCGCCGCAGCACAGCTCCAGCACCGCACCGGGCGGGGCACCGTCGAGCAGCTCGCGCGCCCAGTGCGACTGGGAGGTGGTCCACTCCCGCGGCGCGAGGACCCGGTGGTCGAAGGAGATCGACAACGGCCCGAACGCCGTCGTCAGCGGCGCGGCCTGCGCGGTCCGCGCGGCCGGGGGGCGCGTCGTCATGCGGCGCCCGGGTGCGTGCTGTTCATGACGGGGAGATACCCACGGCACCGCCGAGCAACCGAGGGCCTGGCGCACGAAGCTCCGGTGCCGGCTGCTCAACGAGGCGGCGATACCCGCCTGTCGGGCGACAGGATCGCGTGGTCGGCCGCCTTGATCGCGGCTGCGGTGCGCGAACTCACCTGCAGCTTGCCGAGGACGTGGTCCATGTGGGTGCTCACCGTGCGGCTGCTGAGATGCAGCGCCGCGGCGATCTCGGCGTTGGACAGGCCACCGGCGGCGAGCGAGAGGATCTCCACCTCCCGCCGGGTGAGGCCGAACGGGGTCGGGGCCCGCTGGAGCGTCAGCACCGTGGGATAGGTGCGATCACCGGTGGGCAGCACCTGGACGTGGGCGCTCACGCCGCGGCCGCGCTCGCGCTCGTCGAACCACGGGAACCGGGCCCGGGAGGGGACGGACCGCGACCCGTCCACGTACACCAGCAGGTCGGCCGGGGGCATCGGCCAGTGGCGGAGAGGCTGCCAGCCGCCACTCGCGTCCTGAACGGCGACCGCGTCGGCACCGGGGGCGCACTGCAGGACCAGCGCGTGGGCGTTGCGGTCCGGGGCGACGAGGGGAAGCAGGGCGGCCCCGGCCACGCCCAGGAGCGAGCGGGTGCCCTCGACGGGGGCCCGGGAGTCCTCGATGTTGACGGTCAGCATGCCGAGGTAGCCGCCGTCGTCCGAGCGCATCAGCATCGTCGCGCCCTCGCCGTAGCCGTTCGGCTCGAGCACCGTCGAGTAGAACCCCGAGCCCTTCGGGTCGAAGGGGCAGTCCTCCCAGAAGACCGGGCCGGGCTTGCTCGCGACGACCGACCACACCCGGTCGTTGCGGTACCGCTCGCTGTACAGGGATGCGAGCACCGCGGCCGAGTAGCCCCGGCTCGCGATCACGCGATGGGTGTCGTTCGCGAAGTCCCAGCGGGCCAGCTGGATGGCGGCGTACGGGATGATGTGGCGCAGCTCGTCGAACACCGCCTCGGCACGATCGGCGGCCGACGCCACGCCGGCCACGATTCCCGGAACGCGCCAGGCGGCCTCGATCGCCTGAGCTGCGGGGTATGCGCCGCCCATGTCCACCTCCGTGCGCCACCCGTACTCTACGCATCCGGAGGCGGACCTGGGCGAGGCTGCCGGTGGGGTCATGACACCCGCTGCTCCACCTCGTCGAGCCGTCGTCCCGGCCGGTCGGCGAACACCAGGTGGATGAGCAGGTAGGCCAGGGCGCCGGCGACCATGCCGACCACGGCGGTCGAGAGCTGCGGTGCGAACGCCTCCGCGAGACCCGCGCACACGCTTCCACCCGCCCAGCCGGCGAAGGCGTGGACCCGGTAGCCGGCGGAGACGATCTCGCAGCCGACCCGACGGACCACGAGCTGGTCGACGATCATCACCGCGCCCAGCGACGGCACGAGGACGCCGAGGAGCGAGAGCCAGGTGCTGAAGTGGTTCCACGCACCGGAGACCGCGATGACGATCCCGAGGATGCCGATGACGGAGGCGGTCACCCGCATGCTCCGCCGGCTCAGGCTCGCCCAGCCGACCGCGGACAGGTACAGGTTGTGCGCGCACACGCTGCCCAGGTTCAAGAACAGCAGCAGGATCGCCAGCACGGCGAGGAGACCGCCCTGGTCGGCGAACCGGCCGAAGAAGTTGGCGTCGTCGGCCGAGCCCGTGGCCGCGACGATCAGACCGCCCAGGAGCATCGAGACGGTGTTGGCGAACGGGAAGGCGCCGGCCGTGGAGATCAGCGAGTGGCGGGGCGTCTTCGCCCACCGGTTGAAGTCGCCGGTCATGGTGCCGCCGTCGACGAACAGGGCGATGACCATCGTGACGGCGAAGCCGAACGTCAGCGACCCGTCGCCACGGAACGAGCCCACCGCCGACCAGCCGGCCGACGACGTCGACTCGACGGCCGCCCACACACCGAAGACCAGGAACAGCGGGATCGACACGTACCCGATCAGGGTCAGCGCCTTGACGCCGAGCACCGTGAACCCGGTGTAGAGC
Source organism: Nocardioides sp. LHD-245 (assembly GCF_030929495.1). Classification (GTDB taxonomy): domain Bacteria; phylum Actinomycetota; class Actinomycetes; order Propionibacteriales; family Nocardioidaceae; genus Nocardioides. The sequence goes on from NZ_JAVFWN010000002.1 coordinate 423,026, forward strand.
AGCCCGGCGGCGACGGTGACGACGAGGACGTCGACCCCGAAGGCGTCGGCCATGCTCTCCCCAGTCAGCGCCACCTGGACGGCGAACCAGCCCACCACGATCGTCGCCATGGCCCCCGTGATGATCGTGGAGCCGTCCCTCCCGAAGGTCATCGCCGACTGGAGGCGGAAGTTCAGGCCGTGCCGGGTCGACACGATCCCGATCAGCCCGGTGTAGGCGAAGAGGACCAGGTTGCCCACCACGATGGCGAGCGCGCCCTGGGCCAGTCCGAGCGCCGCCACGATCAGCCCGCCCGAGACGGCGCAGGTGAGGATCATCGGGAAGCCCATCCACACCAGGACGTTCGACACCAGGGAGCGGCGCGCGCTGAGCGGTACGGGCGAGTTCTCGTACTCGTCGGAGAGCACGGAGTGGTCGTGGTCGGCGGGCCGGACCGTCTCGGTCGTCCGGGATGCGGGGAGGCTCATCGCCTGCTCTCCTTACGAAGGGGGGTGGGCACCGTCACGCGCGGCCAGGGTCGGGCCAGCTCGAACGCCGAGATCGCCCGGAGGACCTCGGCGTCGCCGTACCTCGGGCCGATCACCTGCAGGCCCACCGGCAGACCGCCGACGGTGCCCATCGGCACGGATGCGCTGGGGTTGCCGGTGAAGTTGGTCAGATAGGTCATGCACCAGCCGATCAGCGGGTCGACCGGCTCGCCCTCGATGCTGGACGGCCCCACGGTGTCGCCGTCGTCGCCGTTCGGCACGGGCATCGCGGCCACCGTCGGCGAGACGACGAGGTCGTACGTCGCGAACACCCGGAGCATCTCGTCGTAGACGTGGGTGCGGGTCCGCGCGTCCTCGATCTGGCTGTCGATGCCGAGCTCCGGCACCCGCCGCACACGCTCGGTCAGCTGCGCGGGCAGCGGCCCGAGCGTGTCCCACTCGTAGCCCTCGTCGAGGAGCTGACGGAACCCCTCGTAGGCACCCACCGCCGTGGTCCGGCACCAGGTCTCGGTGAGCTCGGCGTGGCTGTGCCTCCAGTCGAACGCCACCTCCTCGACCTCGGCGCCCAGCGACTCGAGGACCCGGACGGCCTCGTGGAAGGTCCGCACGATCTCGCGTTCGACGGGGAAGATGCCGAAGTCCGCGGTGACGCCGATCCGGACGCCCCGCAGCGAGCGCTCCCCCAGGCGGTCGGTGAAGCGAGGCACCGGTGCGCCGACACTCAGCGGATCCCGGACGTCGGGGCCCGCCAGCGCCGCCAGGGCCAGCGCGCAGTCCTCGGTGCTGCGCGTGATCGGGCCCTCGTACAGGAACAGCGCGTGGCCGAACGCGTTGGGGCGGTTGACGAAGGGGATCGTGCCCGCGGAGGGCTGGAAGCCGACGGCGCCGCACCAGGCCGACGGGATCCGGATCGAGCCGCCGCCGTCGGTGGCACCCGCCACCGGGACCAGACCGCCCGCGACCGCCGCCGCGCTCCCCCCAGAGGACCCGCCCGCGTTGCGGTCCAGGTCGTGCGGGTTCCGCGTGGGGCCGGTCACCGTGTTGTCCGTGGTGCCACGGAAGCCGAACACGGGGCTGTTGGTCTGGCCCACGACGATCGCGCCGGCCGCCTCCATCCGCGACGGGAACACGCTCCAGCCCGTCGCCCTGCGGCCCAGCAGCCCGGGCACCTGCCCGAGAGTCGCCGGCCAGCCGGGCCGATGGCCGAAGAGGTCCTTCATCAGCGTCGGTACGCCGGCCAGGGGGCCGACGTCCTCGCCGGCGCCGATCCGGCGCTCCAGCTCGACCGCGCGCGACGTCGCCTCGTCGTACGCGACGAAGGTGACGGCGTTGAGCAGCGGGTTGATCAGCTCGATCCGCGACAGCGTCGCATCGAGGACCTCGACGGGAGACACCTCGCGGGCGCGCACCGCGCTCGTGATCGAGGCCGCCCCCGCGTCCAGTAGTTCGTCCATTGCTTCCTCCAGACAGGGCGCGGATGCCAGCGCACTTGTGACGTGCCGCACACGCTAGGGAGGAGGGACGGGGGCTTACATCGGGTGAAATACGTAGGTCTGCCAGCGCTAGGACAGGAGTCCGAGCCGGCGCGCCTCGACGACCGCTGCCTGCCGCGTGCCGGCGTGCAGCCGGGCCATCGCGGCCCGCAGGTAGCTCTTGACCGTCGGGAGGGAGAGCCCGAGGTGCTCGGCGATCTCGGCGTTGCGCAGGCCCAGCTCCACCAGCGCGAGGACGTCGACCTGGCGCGGCGTCAGCTCGGTCTCCGGCTCCCCCGGCGGTGCGCTTTCGTCGGGGCCGGCGCGGCGGCTCTCGAGGCGGGCCGGCACCGTGCGGATCGCCTCCGCGGCGAGCAGCATGCGCAGGCGCAGGTCGACCTGGTCGCGGACGTCGAGCTCGTGGGCGACCTGCCCGGCCTGGCGTTCCAGGCAGCGGACCAGCTCGGGGCCCCGGGCAGGTGAGCGCGTCCCGGCGTACAGCAGGCCCCGCATGCGGCGGCGCACGATGATCGGCGCGACCGCGAGGGTGACGATGCCCTCGCCGAGGATCTGGTCGTCGAAGTCGTGGGTGATCTCGTCGGCGGTGGCGTAGTCGTCCACGACCAGCGGGCGCCGGACGTCCCAGCTGCGGCCGCCGAGGCCGCGCGAGGGCATCAGCACGATCGAGCTCAGCTTCCGGGTCGCCGCGCCCGCCACCGCGGTGACGCGGACCTGGCCCTGGTCGTAGAGGCCGGCGAAGGAGACGGCTCCACGGATCGCCTGGCGGACCTCGCGGCTGGCCTGCTTGATCAGGGCCATGTCGCTCGGGCGCATGAGATCCACGGACACCACTACCTACCTTCGGACGTGCCGGACGGACACTCGGGCACTTGAGCATGTGGCGCAGACCACGACGCACCCGTGATTCTCGCGGGCGCACCCCACGGAGGCAAGCAGATGTCCCACGACACCGACACCACGGCCCACCACCTTCCGGCGCTGATCCCGCCCGCGGAGCTCGCCCGGCAGGCGAACCTGCGGGCCGACGCCTACGACCGCGCGGCCGAGGACCGGCTGGGCTTCTGGGCCGAGCAGGCGGCCCGGCTGGACTGGGCCGAGCCGTTCACCGAGGTGCTGGACTGGTCGAACCCGCCCTTCGCGAAGTGGTTCGTGGGCGGGCGGCTCAATGCCGCGTACAACTGCGTCGACCGCCATGTCGCCGCCGGCGCAGGCGACCGGGTCGCCCTGCACTTCGTCGGGGAGCCCGGCGACAGCCGCGACATCACGTACGCCGAGCTCCAAGCGGAGGTGTGCCGCGCCGCCAACCTCCTCACCGAGCTCGGCGTCGAGGCCGGGGACCGGGTCGCCCTCTACCTCCCGATGATCCCCGAGGCGGTCGTCGCGATGCTGGCCTGTGCCCGCATCGGCGCCCCGCACACCGTGGTCTTCGGCGGCTTCAGCTCCGACGCGCTCGCCAGCCGGATCGCCGACTGTGCGGCCAAGGTCGTCATCACCGCCGACGGCGGGTACCGCCGCGGCACCGCCTCGCCGTTGAAGCCGGCCGTCGACGAGGCCCTGGCCAAGCTGGCCGGCGACAACCCGGTCGACCACGTGCTCGTCGTACGCCGGACCGGTCAGGACGTGCCGTTCGACGAAGCGACGGACCTGTGGTGGCACGAGGCCGTCGCCGGGTCGTCCGACGAGCACGTCCCCGAGGCGTTCGACGCCGAGCACCCGCTCTACGTCATGTACACCTCCGGCACGACCGGGAGCCCCAAGGGCATCCTGCACACCACCGGCGGCTACCTCGTCCAGACCGCCTACACGTTCTGGGGCGTCTTCGACCACAAGCCCGGCGACGTCTACTGGTGCACGGCCGACATCGGCTGGGTCACCGGGCACTCGTACCTGGTCTACGGACCGCTCGCCAACGGCGCGACCCAGGTGCTCTACGAGGGCACCCCGGACACGCCGCACCGCGGGCGGTGGTGGGAGATCATCCAGGACAAGGCCGTCACGCTCTTCTACACGGCTCCCACCGCGATCCGGACGTTCATGAAGTGGGGCGAGGAGATCCCCGCGCAGTACGACCTCTCCAGCCTGCGCGTCCTCGGCTCGGTCGGCGAGTCGATCAACCCCGAGGCCCACCGGTGGTACCACGAGCACATCGGCGGCGGTGCCGCGCCGATCGTCGACACCTGGTGGCAGACCGAGACCGGCGGCCACATGATCAGCCCGCTGCCGGGCGTCACGGCGGCCAAGCCGGGATCGGCCATGGCGCCCGTCCCCGGCATCACCGCCGACGTCGTCGACGACGCCGGCCGCTCGGTGGCTGACGGCGAGAGCGGCTACCTGGTCGTGCGCGACCCCTGGCCCTCGATGCTGCGCACGATCTGGGGCGACGACGAGCGCTACCGGGACACCTACTGGTCGCGCTGGGAGGGCATGTACTTCGCCGGCGACGGCGCGCGTCGCGACGAGGACGGCGCCATCTGGCTGCTCGGCCGCGTCGACGACGTCATGAACGTCTCCGGGCACCGGCTCTCGACCACGGAGATCGAGTCGGCCCTCGTCTCCCACCCCACGGTGGCCGAGGCGGCCGTCGTCGGCGCCGCCGACGACACCACCGGCCAGGCCGTGGTCGCCTTCGTCATCCTGCGCGACTCGGCGGACACCCCCGAGGAGGAGCTGGTGGCCGCGCTGCGGAGCCACGTCGCCCGCGAGATCGGGCCGATCGCCAAGCCGAAGCAGATCGTCGTCGTCCCCGAGCTGCCCAAGACCCGCTCCGGCAAGATCATGCGACGGCTGCTCCGCGACGTCGCCGAGCACCGCAGGGTGGGCGACGCGACCACCCTGGCCGACAGCTCGGTCATGGACCTGATCGCCGCCGGCATGGCCACGCCCACGCAGGGGGCGGACGACTGATGCGCCTGCTGATCATGGGACCGCCGGGCGCCGGCAAGGGCACCCACGCCGGCGCGCTCGCCTCTCTCGTCGGAGGTCCGCACATCTCGACCGGCGACCTCTTCCGCGACAACATCGCGCGGCGTACCGAGCTCGGCCGGCTCGCGGAGAAGTACATCTCCGCCGGCGAGTACGTCCCCGACGAGATCACCGACGACATGGTGCGCGACCGCCTCGGCCGGCCCGATGCCGCGCGGTCCTTCGTCCTCGACGGCTACCCGCGCACCGGCGCCCAGGTGGCCGCCCTCGACGCCCTGCTCGACGCCCGCGGCACCGGCGTCGACGGTGTCGTCGCGCTGACCGTCCCCGACGACGAGCTCGTCGCGCGCATCCTGCGCCGCTCGGCCGTCAGCGGGCGCAGCGACGACTCCGAGGACGTCGTCCGGCACCGGCTGGCGGTGTACGCCGACCAGACCGCCCCGCTCGTGCGGGCCTACGGCGACCGCGGCCTGCTGCACCGCGTCGACGGCACCGGTTCGATGGAGGAGGTGCGGCTCCGGGTCGAGAGCGCCGTCGCGGCGGCGGCCGGGCCGGACGCCTGAGCTGTGCCTGGTCCGGAGAGCCGGCTCGGCTCCGGGACGTCCATGGTCCGCACCCGCCGGGCCGAGCAGACAGCCGGACGGGGACCGGGGCCTGAGCCCCGATCCCCGTCCTCGTCATCGATCAGTCCAGCGCACCCCGGCGCCGTCCGGTCACCAGGAACGCGACCCCGCCCAGGATCAGCACCAGGGCGGCGATGATCAGGCCAATGCCGATCGGCGAGCCGGTGCCGGGCAGGCCAGCGGAGCTGCTGACTCCGGCGACACCGCCGCCGTTACGCTCGCCGGCGCTCGCGCCGTCGACGTCCCCGGTCGGGACGACCCCCGCGTCCCAGGTGGGGTCGATGCCCTCGCTGGCACCGACGGTCCGGTCGTAGGACCGCACCAACGCGGTGTTGCTGTCGTCGAGCACGATCGGACCGGTCGTACCACGCACCCGGTGGGCGTCGGAGTCCCGCGCGTCATCACTGCCGGCGTCACGGCGGGTGAACGCGTACTTCTTCGCCTGCTGCTTCGTCAGCGTGAACCGGACCTGGTAGGTACCGGCCGGCAGGTCGTCGAACAGGTAGCGGCCCGCCGCGTCGGTGAGCATCGAGGCGACCACCCCGCCGGTGCGGACGTCCAGGAGCTCGACCTGTACGCCGGCCAGCGGCTTCTCGCCCCCGCCCTGGCGACCGTCGCCGTTCTCGTCGATCCAGACGACGTCGCCGATCGCGTAGCTCTTCAGCACGAAACCGAAGTCCAGCGTCGGGTCGCGATCCCCGTCCTCGCCCAGCCCACCGGTCAGCGACGTGGCCTCCCACAGGTCCGAGTCGCCCTCGCGGTCCCCGACCTTGGCCGGTGCGGGGGTGTAGGGCGCCAGCGCCTTCGCCGAGGCGGTGCGGTCGATCTGCACACGGTAGGTGTCCGATCCGGTCAGGGCCGGCAGATCGTCGAACGAGTAGCGCCCCTCCGCGTCGGTCGTCCGCGGCCCGACCGGCTGGCCGAACACGTCCGTCACGGGCCGGCCGTCCGGACCGACCAGGACCAGCACGACGCCCGGGATGCCGGGCTCGCCGGCGTCCTGACGGCCGTCACGGTCCTGATCGAGCCAGACCAGGTCGCCGACCGAGACCCGCTTGAGCACCACGCCCGCGTCCCAGGTCGGGTCCACGCCCTGCGTGGCCTCGAAGGGCTGGTCGGCATAGCTGCGGCTGAGGGCGGTGTTGGTGTCGCCGAGCCGGAACGAGGCCGTCAGACCCTCGGCAGGATCGGCCTGCACCTGGGCGTCGGAGTCCCTCACGTCGTCACCCGCCTCGGTGGCGGTGAACTGGTAGCGCGCGGCCTGGTCGGACGTCAGCGTGAAGCGGACCCGATAGTCGCCCTCTCCCAGCTCGTCGAACAGGTAGCGGCCCTGGGCGTCGGTCGTCGTGGCCCCGACCACGTCGCCGTGCACGTCCCTGACCGGATCGCCGTCGGCGTCGGTCAGCTCCACGCGTACGCCGGCCAGGGGCCCCTCGTCGGTGTCCTGGATCCCGTCGCGGTCCCGGTCGATCCAGACCACGTCACCCACGGCGTACGACTTGAGCATGAACCCGAAGTCCAGCGTCGGGTCGTGCGCACCGTCGTCCTGCAGCTCGCCCGGAAGGGTCGAGACCTCGCCGGTGGAGGAGTCGCCGGCACGGTCGCCACGGCCGGCGGGGGCCGGCACATACGGCTCGAGCACCTCGAGGGTCTGCGGGTCGTCGGCCACGATCCGCACCGTGTAGGTCTCCGTCCCGGTCAGCGCCGGAAGCCGCTCGAAGAGGTACTCGCCGTCAGGGCCGGTCCGGACCGGCGCCACAGGCTGGTCGTCGATGTCGGTCACCGGCCGGCCGTCGGGGCCGACCAGCTCCAGCAGCACGCCGGGGATGCCCGGCTCGCCCGTGGTCTGGCGTCCGTCGCGGTTCTCGTCGAGCCACACGAAGTCGCCCACCGACACGGCCTTGGGCCGCGTGTGCGCCCGCCACGGGTCGTCGTCGGTGACCTTCTCCCGCGAGTGGATGCCGATCCCGGTGACGCTCGCCCGGTCGACGTGGCTCTGGGCGAAGCCGTCCAGGGTGAGCGTGCCGGTGCACTCGAACTTCGCACCCGGCTGGAACGGACCGGACCACTGAGTGCCCGGCGTCGCGCCACCGGGGAACGCGCAGGCCAGGTCCTGCACGACACCGGCGCCGGAGACCAGCTCGTCGGAGACCTCGATGTCCGTCAGGGGCTCCCCGCCGTCGTTCGAGATCGTGAACCGGATCTGCTGAGCCTCGTCGATGGTCAGCTCCTTGCCGGGGCCGGCCGCGTCGAAGTCGCCGTAGAAGCCGTCGTTGACGAGCGCCCCGGCCGCGTCGTAGAGCGGACCGGAGGACGTCGGCTCGACGGTCCACTTCTCGATGTCGATGCTCGGCGGGTCGCCGGGCTCGATGGTGGCGTGGCTGTCGTCGATGATGTTGACGATCGGCTCGGTGACGTCGGAGGGGTCGTTCACCCTGACGACGAGGTACGCCGCGATCGGCTGGCTGGCGTCGAGCACCGTGCCCGTCTTCTGGCGCAGGGTCACCGTGCGCCCGGCCGCGTCGTAGACGGCTTGGAGGTTGCCACCGATGTCACGCGGCCCGGTGACGGCACCCGCGCCGGTGGCGGCGTCGGCCTCGTCGACGAAGCCGACGAAGCTCACTCCGGCCGGCAGCTTGTCCACGACGGGGCTGATCACCACGCCGTTGAAGTTGCCGTGCGGCAGGAACTCGACCCGGTAGGTGTAGAGGTCCCGGATCAAGGTGCCGTCGGCGTCGACGTAGGCCTTGAGGGTCGGCACCCACTCCTCGTCCCACGGGTCGAAGACCCGCTTGCGGACCTCCGCCTCGTCGCCGTACGACGTGGACTCGGTCGTGTGCTCGGACCAGTAGTGCGTCTTCTCGTCCTCGCCGTGGAGAACGGCCCGGTTGCGGATCTCCAGGGTCTCCTTGACCGGCGGCGGACCGGCCGCTCCGATCGGGCGCGTGGTCAGGTCGATGACGACGCGCCACTCCTTGTCCGTGCCCCGGGCCCGGACGAGCGCCTTGCCCGCGTCGCTGAGCTCGATCTTCAGGTCGCTGCCGATCTTGGTGACCACGAGGTGCGAGGCGTCGAGGTTCTGGCCGTCGTACTTGCTGCCGCCGCTGCCGTCACCGGGGACGATCACGTCGGACAGGGTGCCGGGCAGCACGAAGAGGTCGGGGTCGACGGCGTCGACGATGTGGCTCTTGGTGGCGTCGATCCCCTTGCCGCCGGCGAGGCGGAAGGTGTAGCGGACCGTGGTGGACTCACCCGGCTCGACCTCGGTGCTGCTGGCGAGACCCGACTTGGCGAAGACGGTCTCGTCGTTGTAGCCGTCCGTGCCGTCGGGGAGCTCGACGATCGTCACGTCGACCTGGCGCGAGGCCGGGCTGCCGGTGGTGTAGTCGAAGGTGGCCGTGTTGCGCAGCCGGTACGCCGTCGCGCCGGCGATCGTGGTCGAGCCGGCCTTGGTCAGCCCGGTCACGCTGTTGACCAGCACCTTGGCGCGGATGTCGACGTTCGTGGCGTCGTCCTTGCCCACGTTGATCAGCAGGACCTGCCCGCTGACGCAGTACCTGCCGACGAAGGCGTCGCCGCGGAAGTCCGCGGCCGTGGTGCCCGGGCAGGTGCCAGCGTCGCTCAGCGTGAGGCCGCCGGCGCCGCCGGAGCCGCGCCCGACGGTGGTGAGGAAGCCCGGGTCGCCGGTCTTCCACGTGGCCTGGGTGGGCAGCTCGTCGCGGATGACGACGTTCTGGCCGAGGACGCGGTTCGGGTTCGCGCCGTCGTTGTCCCACCTCGTCAGGTCAGCGCGCAGGGTGTAGGTGAGGTCCTCCGGCGGAGTGAGGTCACCGTCGGCGTCGGTCTCGACGTTGCGCGAGGACCAGCTCGCGCTCTTGGCGAAGGCAGCGTTCAGGTCCGGCCCCGGGTTCGGGTCGGCCACGGTGCCCCGCAGGCGCAGGTGGGCGGTCCGCTCGATGCTGCCGCCGAACCTCGCGGTGTTGTTGAGCTCGATCTGGAAGGTGCCGTGGCCGGCGCCGGCCGCCAGGGCGTCGTACTTCGCCTGGAGTGCGGTCTGCAGGGCGAGACGCGCGGCCTCGTCGGGAACGCGGACCTTGTACTCGACGCTGAGCAGCGACGGCGCGGGGAGGTCGACCCTGGTGGAGAACGAGTCCCCGTTCAGCGTGGGAGCGAAGGGGAAGGGGTCCTGGACCGTGCGGTTGAGCAGGTCGTCGTCCCAGGAGGTCAGCTTGGCCGCGAACGAGCCGGGAACGTACGCGAGGCCGGACGGCAGCGTGTCGGCGATCTCCCAGTCGGTGCGCGCCGGGCCCGCGTTGGGCGTGTCGACCTCGAGCCGGTAGGTCAGCGTGTCGTCGAGGATCGCCGGGGAGACCGCGACGACGCCGTCGGTGACCGTGACCCGGTTGTTGGGCCAGACCAGGGGGTTGCCGCTGGGACGGTCGGAGCCGTTGAGCTTCTTGGCGTACCGCTCGCTCGTCACGTTCGCCGGCTGGTCGCCGTTGTTGACGATGACGACGGGCACCGAGCTCTGGTCGCCGTCGATCTTCCAGGTGATCGGCTCCTTGGTGCTGTGCTCGACCGAGTCGACCGTCAGGTCGATGTCGAAGACCCCCTGGTTGACCGTCGTGGGCCACGGGTCCTTGAAGGTGATGACGACCTTGTTGCCCGTCTGGGTGATCGACTCGATCGCCTCGTTGCCGCTCGGCTTCGACACCTCGACGTTCGGGCCGAACTCGAACTCCACCGACGTGCCGGCACCGACGCCGCGGTCGTACTGCACGCGCAGCTTGAGCTTGTCGCCTTCCGCGAGCACCGTGCCCGGCGCGACCGGCTGGCCGTTCTTGAGCAGGCTGCTGGTGATGCCGGGCACGGCCGCGCCGGCGGACGGGCTGATGCCGGCCACCGTCAGGATGGCGAGCAGCAGCGCGATCGTCATCGAGAGCACGGGTCGGACATGCGAACTGTTTTCCGGCGCGCCAATAGACGCCGGGTTGGAGCTGGTCACTGAGATTCCCTCCGTATGCGGACCAATCGCGAGCAGCACCCGGAACCGCTCCATGACATCGGCCCCTCCCTAGGGCCGGTCAATGCCGCTACTTTGATCTCCGCACCAGCTCGGCGGCAACTCCGCGGACGCCTGGACGAGGATGACCTTTCGCACTGTCTTTTCGCGTCAGATCGCGCCGTCCGGAACGTCTAGGAGGTGGACCAGTTCTGTGGCTTCAGGGCCACGACAGGGCCCGCCGAAGATGCGGGCCCGTTCATGGCATGCCGCCCGGAAGCCGGCTGGAAGCGGGCACCGATCCTGTTGCGGCACGGGACCCGGTCGCCGCGGCGGCGAAGGTGGTCACCAGGACGATGACCGCGACGACGACCAGCGACCACCCGAGGCCGGCGCGCAGCAGCAGAGCGCCCGTGAGAGCGCCGAGCCCGATCGCGACGACCGCCGCGAGCCGGCGCCACGAGCCGGACCTGGTGCCCAGGCCGAGGCGGGAGTCGGCAGCGAGGCCGGTCAGGGTCGATGTCACGACCACGGTGGTGACGTCCTTGACCGCCAGGAAGCGGGCTGTCGCGGCCTGTAACCCCATCGCCGCCCCGAGCGTGGTCGTGACGGCGAGGGCGATCGGTTCGCGCTCAGTGCCGACGCTGCCAGCCGCGACGCCGAGCGCGAGCAGCAGCAAGCCGACCGCGGCGAGGAGGCCGGTCGTCCGTCGCGTCCAGCCCGGTGCGGCCCCACGCAGTGCTCGGCCACCGACAGCGGCGCCCACCATGAACCCTGCCAGGGCGAGCAGCGGACCCGCGACGGGCAGCCCGTCCGCGCCCGTCAAGGCCATTCCGAGGATGACCACGTTGCCGGTCATGTTGCCGGTGAAGACCCGGTCGAGGCCGAGGAATCCGATCGCATCCACGATGCCGGTGGTGAAGGTCAGTGCGATCATCGCCCACAGCTGAGGGCGTTCCGGCACGGTGCTCACGGCGCCTCCGCCGATGTCAGGACGTGTCGAGGCCGGCGACCTGCAGTCGCGGGACCGCCGGAGCGAGGCGACCCTGGTGCCGTCGTGCGGAGCGATGCCGAAGGCCCAGCAGGTCCGCCTGGGGGCAGCTCGATCATGCGACCTCGAGCACAGCCTTGCCGTGCAGCTTGCGCTGGCGCAGCAGGGCGAACGGTGTCGCGTGATCGTCCCACGGACCGCGCCAGGTGACCTCGGCCTCGAGTCGCCCCTCCGCCACCTCGGTCGCCAGCAGGCTGAGGTCGTCCCCGGGCGGCGGTCCCCCGTGCAGATGGAAGGTGACCAGCCGGCGGTCGTGGAGGCCGCCGTGCGCGTGGAACGCCCCGACCGGGAACACGGTCTCGGTCACCGTGGCGTGGCCGACGGCCACCACCACGCCCCCGGGCCGCAACGCGAGGTAGCTCGCAACGAGCTGGTCACCGGCCACCAGGTCGACGACTCCGTCGAGACGACCGTCGATGTCACTCGGGTGACCGACGACCTCGTCCGCGCCGAGCTCGCGCAGCCGCGGCCCGAGCTCGGCCGGGCTCGTGGTCGACGCGACGACGTGCGCTCCCCCACGACGCGCGAGCTGCACGGCGTACCGGCCGACACCGCCGCCGGCGCCGGTGATCAGGACGCGCTTCCCGAGCGTTCCGGTGATCTGCAGCGCCCGGAGCGCTGTCGTCGCAGCGACGGGCAGCGTCGAGAGACCGGCAGGGTCGGTCCCCGCCGGCGCCGTACCGAGCCAGCTGGTAGGGACGGCCCGGAGCTCCGCCCAGCCGCCGAGCCCGCCGTGCGTGACGACGAGCGCGCCCGCGGGCGGGCCCGATCCGTCTGCGGCCGCGCGCTCGACGACCCCCGCGGAGTCCCACCCCGGCACGGTGCCGTCCGGGAGGTCGAAGATGCCGGCGTTCACCTCGCCGAAGTTCAGCCCGACGGCGCTGGTGCGCACCAAGGCCTCGTTCGGCGCCGGCTGCGGGACCGGGACGTCGGTGGCCAGCCGTACCCCAGCCTCGGTGGCCGCGTCACGGACCAGCGCCCGCATCGTCGACTCAGGCATCGCGGACCGGCCACGGGTTCAAGCCGGGGAGTGCCAGGTGCCCGGCGTCGACGGGCAGCTGGATCCCGTGCACGAACGCGGCGTCGTCGGAGCAGAGCCAGATTGCCGCGAGAGCCGCCGCTCGGGGCGGAAGCGCTCCGACGTTGCGCATCGCGGTCCACTGGTGGACGGCGTCGAGGTAGTCCTCACGCGTCCCGTCCGGCTTGCCGCTGGCGCGGCGCCACCCGGCCGGGTGATCGTTGATCAGCGTGTCCGTCGTCGAGGGCAGCAGCGCGTTCACGCGGACGTTGTGGTTGCCGAGCTCCAGGGCGGCAACCCGCATCAACCCGATCACTCCGTGTTTCGCCGCGACGTACGGCGCGCTGCAGGGCGCACCCTCGACCCCGACGTTCGAGGAGGTGAAGACGATGGCGCCGCTCTGTTGCCGGACCATCAACGGTGCGACCGCCTTGGCGGTGCGCCACGCGCCCTCGAGGCAGACGCCGATCTGGTCGGCCCAAGCCGCCTCGGACGTCTCCCACAGCGGCTTGTCGGACCAGTCGTAGATGCCGGCATTCACCAGGAGCGCGTCGATGCGGCCGAACCGCTCCACCGTCGCGGCCACCGCCTCGTCCAGCGCGGCCTGGTCGCGGACGTCCGCGACCAGCGCCAGGCATGCGCGCCCCTCGGCCTCGACCATCGCCCGGGTCTCCTCGAGATCCTCCTTCGAGGCGAGTGGGTAGGGCACGCTCGCGATGTCGGCCGCGATGTCGACCACGACGACGTCCGCGCCGCGGCGCGCGAACTCGATGGCCGCCTCTCGGCCCTGGCCTCGGGCGCCGCCGGTGACGAAGGCGGTCTTCCCCTCGAACGAGCTGTTCATCAATCCTCCTGTGTCAGGTGGGGTACGGGATCAGGCCTGGAGGGCCCTGTCCACGGGGCGTCGAGCTGGTGCGCGAGCCAGTCGGCTGCCGCGGGCAGCCACCGTGCTCGGGCATTGGCGACGTTGTGGTCACCGCCGGCGACAACACGTCGCTCGGCACCGGGGACGTGCTCGGCCAGCCACCGGCCGGTGAAGTCGCCGTGGACGAGTGGGTCGGCATCGCCGTCGACGACCAGGAGCGGAACGTCGATCGCACGCGCGGCGTCGGTGACGTCGAGGCAACCGGTGAAGCGACGGGCGCTCTCCTCGTCGCCGGCGCGCACCGTCAGGAGTCCTTGGATCAGCGGCGGAAGATCGTCGTAAAGGGGGGTCTTCACCAGGCCACTGACGACCACCCCGGCACGCAGCCGCGGCTCCCTGGCGAGGGTCGCGGTCGCGTACAGCCCACCGAGGCTGCAGGCGAGGATCCCGGCGCGGACGTCCCGGCCCTCGTCCTCGAAGCGCGCACACACCACGTCCAGCGCCTCTCGGACGACCGCCGGGTAGTCGGTCGTCGGCGGACGGACGCCGACGAGCTCGCCCTGCCCCGGGCCGTCGAGCACGAGCGTCGCGCAGCCACGAGCGAGCAGCGCCTCGGCGAGGGACCAGAGCTCCTCCTTCGCGCCGTCGAGGCCGGGCACGAGCACCACCAGGGCGGCGGACTCCGTCGTCGGACGACGGAGCACGCCGCGGAAGAGGTCCCCTTCGACCCGCTCGGCGCTCGGGTCGAGCAGGGTGAGCGCGACGGCCTGCGCCTGCGCCGCCTCCTGGTAGGTGGTGGTATGCGGGTTGGGCCACGACCCGGCGAAGTAGTACCACGCCGAGGCGGTCAGGAAGGCCTCGCCGCTCGTCACGGTCCGCCCCTGCTCGCGGGCCGCCTCGGCGATCGTCACGTAGCTCGCTGCGACGCCTCGGAACGTCTCGCACCACAGGTCGATCGACGTGAGGGCGCCGGTCACGGCGTCGTACTCGTGGACGTCGATCCCGGCCGCGACCGCGCGGGAGCGGGTCGCTGCCGCCATCTCGGCGGCCATCTCGGCATCGCTCGTCTCGGGCGTCTGGGTGGAACTCACGGGATCTGCCTCTCTACTGGGAAGAACGTCGGTCAGGCCCTGCGGGCCAGGAGTCGTTGTCGCACCCGGTCGAGGTACACCGCCACCAGCAGGATCGCGCCGGTGACCACCATTTGCCAGGAGTTGTTGAAGCCGCGTAGCGCAAGCGCGTTGGCGAGCACCTGGAGGAACGCCGTCCCGATCAGCGCCGCGTACACCGACCCGCTGCCGCCGGTGATCGAGACCCCCGCCAGCAGGGTCGCCGCCACGACGTAGAGCACGATCGTGTTGTTGCCGGCGGTCGGATCGGCGATCGTCTGCCGGCCGATCATCATCACCCCGGCGAGACCAGCACACGCACCGCTCACGCCGTACACGGCCGGGACCACCCACTCGGACCGGACACCCGAGAGCTGGGCGGCCTCCGGGTTGCCGCCGATCGCGTACACCGAGCGGCCGAACACCGTGTAGGTCAGCACCACGCCGGCGACCACGACGGCCAGCACGGCGAGCAGGGCTCCGTACGGGAGCACGCCGGCGAGAGCGTCGTTGCCGAGTGTGCGGGCGAGCGAGTCCCACGACAGGTCGTACTGCCGGTTGCCCGACCACAGCAGGGCGAACCCGCTCAACAGCGAGGCACTGGCCAGGGTGACGACGAAGAACGAGAGCCCCACCCGCCCGATCAGCACGCCGTTGACCAGGAAGCCGATGGCTGCCCCGAGCAGCACGGTGACCAGCAGGGCGACCTCCGACGGCACGCCGCTCATGACCAGCTTGGCATAAGCGATCCCGCAGACACTGAGGATTCCGCCCATCGACAGGTCGATGCCACCAGTGAGGATGACCATCGTCATCCCGACGCACAGCAGCATCGGGACCGCACCGGTCCGCAGCAGATTGGTGATATTGGATGACGAGGAGAAGTTCGGCTCGGTCAGGAGCTCGACCAGAACCACGAGCACGAGCAGGGCTGCGACGGCGTAGGCCGGCGCGCTCGTGCCCGTCAGGCGGCTCCGCCAGCCGCCGGGCGTAAGCCGGTCGGCCACGAACGGCACTGTCGCCGTCCTCACCGTGGGGTCGTCGCTCGAGCTCATCGTGCTGCCTCCATCTGCTGTTCCGGTCCCGGCGCGGTGAACGCCAGCCGAGTGATCGACTCCTCCGTTGCGGCGGCGCCCTGCTCCTCGCCGACGACGCGGCCCTTCGCCATCACGACGACGCGATGGGCGAGCCGCAGCACCTCGAGAAGCTCGGACGAGACCACGACGACGGCGAGACCGCGGTGTGCGAGTGCCTCGACCAGGGCGTAGATCTCCGCCTTCGCGCCGACGTCGACACCGCGGGTCGGCTCGTCGAGGACCAGGACCCGGAGGTCGTTGAGGAGCCACTTCCCGATTGCGATCTTCTGCTGGTTGCCGCCGCTGAGGGTCCCGGCAGCGACATCGAGGCTCGCTGCCTTGATGGACAGCTCACGCGCGATCCTCGCCGTGTCCGCGAGCTCGGGGGCGGGCCGCCGTATCCCCCACCTGGCACGGTGGGACCAGGAGGCCATGGCCAGGTTCTCCCGCACGGACATCGAGAGCACCAGGCCCGCTCGCTTGCGGTCCTCGGGGACGAGCGCGACGCCGGCGCCCATCGCCGCCCTGGGCGAGCCGAGTGCCACCGGCTGCCCCGCGACCTTCACGGTGCCGGTGTGGGGCCACCGCCCGAAGAGGGTCTCCGCGAGGCTGGTGCGCCCCGCTCCGGCCTGACCCGCGATCCCCACGATCTCACCCGCGCGGACGCGGAGGTCGACGTCGGCCAGCCGGGAGCTGCTCAGGCCGGAGACCTCGAGTGCCGTCGGTGCGTCCGTGAGATCCTCGGTGTCCTTGGCCGCCGGGCGCTCGAAGATCGCGACCTGCTGGCGGCCGACCATCATCCGCACCAGCTCGACCTCATCGACCGTGGCCGTCTCCCGGGTGCCGACATCGCGGCCGTCGCGCAGCACCGTCACTCGGTCAGTGAGGTCGAAGTACTCCCGCAGCCGGTGCGTGATGTAGACGACGCCCGCGCCGCGCTGGGCGAGGCTCCGGATCATCGCGTACACGTGTCCGGCCTCGTCGCCGGTCAGTGAGCTGGTCGGCTCGTCGAACAAGATCAGCCGAGGGCGGCGTCGCACGACCCGTGCGATGGCGAGCATCTGCTGCTGGTGCAACGGCAGGTCCCCCACCAGCATGGTCGGACTCAAGGGGAGCTCGAGCTCGGCAAGCTCATGCTCCGCCTGGCGGTTCGCTCGCCGCCAGTCGACGAGCCCGAGCCGCCGGGGGGGCCGGCCGTCAAGCAGGTTCTCCGCGACCGTGAGCCGCGGTTGAACCTGCACTTCCTGTGCGATCAGGGCGATGCCGAGGTCGAGGGCCGCCGCAGGTGAGGCGTGGGAGACGGAACGCCCGTCGAACCACACCTCCCCCGCGTCGGCGGCGTACCGGCCCGCGGCGATCTTGAGCAGCGTGGACTTGCCGGACCCGTTCTCGCCGACCAGGCCGACGACCTCGCCGCGGCGTACGTCGAGGTGCACACCATCGAGTGCCTGAACCCCCGGGAACCGTTTGCTCACCCCGGCCATCCGCAACAAGACGTCGCCCCCACCGCTCGTGCTGGTCATCGCCACTCCTCTCGTCCCGTTGCTCTCGACCGTGGTCCGTCAGTCCAGGGGGCACGCGACGGCTGCGCGCTGCTCGGCCGTGGCCTCGAGCATGGGCTCGTCGCTCTCGACCAGCGGCTGGATGCCCGTCGGCTGGAGGTCGCGCCCCAGGGCGATGCCCTCGGTGCGCACCGCGATCGAGGGCATCTCGTCGACGGTCGACTTGCTCAGGCACTTGGGATAGACGGTGACGTACTTCGGCGCCGGCTCCCCGTTGGCCAGGGCGATGAGGACCTCGACCGCCTTCTGCTGCTGCTCGGGAAGGCCCCAGGCGAACGTGTAGTCGATGGTGCCCTTCGCCAGGGCGTCGAGCCCGATCGCGTCCGCGTTGTACCCGACGATGGTGAGGCGGTCGCGCATGCCGAGGTTGTCGGCGGCACGTGACGCGGCCACCGCATTGGTGTCGCTGTAGGCGACCACCCCGACCGCGTCCGGGTGCTGCTGAAGGACCGCTTGGGCGGTGCTCAGTCCGCCTGCGATGTCGTCGGTCTTGTTCGCGTAGGTCCCGACGACGCTCAGGTCGCCGTCGCTGCACGCGTCCAACTCCTCTTCGAAGCGGGCCTGCATGTCGATGAGGTCCTGCTGCGGGTTGCCATAGGCGCCGTAGATCAGGTCGCCCCCGTCGGGGAACTTCTGGCACAACAGCCGAGCGGCATTGACGGACGCCGTGAGCCGGTCCTGGTGGAAGGTCGTGGCCGCGCCGTCGAAGTTCGTGACCTCGCCCGCGACGACCGGGATCCCGGCAGCCACGGCTCGCTCGCTGGGAGCGGTCATCACGTCGGCGGACAGTGGGAAGAACGAGACCGCGTCGGCCTTCTGCGCCACGATCTGGTCCATCGCCGTGATCATCGTGTTGAGCGGGTCGTCGGCCTTCGCCTCGACGATCATCGCCGTCGCGCCACACGCCTCGGCGGCAGCCTTGAATGCGTCGTTGCCGGCCTTCCCACCGGCGTTCGAGCTCCAGACCGCGGCGTACCCGATCGTCAGCCCTTCGCCACTCGTGCACTCCTCCGCCGGCCCGGCCCCGAGCTCGTCGAGGATCTCGTTGGCGTCGTCGGCCGACACGGTCTCGTTCAGCACGTCGTCGGTGCCGCTGCCCTGCGCTCCGTCAGCGCAGCCCGCCGCAGCCAGGACGACGGTTGCTGCAGCAACGGCCAGGCCGCACCGGCGGATCCTCGATCGCCTCATGGTTCCTCGTTTCTCGTCTGCGGCCCCGAACCACCGCGGTAGCTGTTGCACTAGACTCTAAACAGATTGCATCCTATCTGTCACTACTCGGATTTCATTTTCTGAAATTCCCGCAAGAGGAGACGCCCATGAACCCACCCGCCTTCCTGGCTCGGCCCGACCTCGAGGGCTCCTTCGGGATGTGCGCCTCGACGCACTGGGTGGCCTCCGCCGTCGGCCAGGCCGTCCTCGAGCGCAACGGCAACGCTTTCGATGCCGCGGCCGCCGCTGGCTTCGTCCTCCACGTGGTGGAGCCGCACCTCAACGGCCCCGGTGGCGACCTCGTTGCACTCGTCGCTCGCCCCGGCCGAGCGCCGGCAGTGCTGTGCGGACAGGGTCCGGCACCCCGAGGAGCGAGCATCGCGCATCTGCGCAGCGAGGGATTCTCAGCCGTCCCTGGTTCGGGAGCGCTCGCCGCCGCCGTCCCCGGCGCGATGGACGCGTGGCTGCTCCTGCTACGCGACCGCGGCACATGGACGCTGGGGGATGTGCTGGAGTTCGCGCTCCACTACGCCGAGCACGGACACCCGCTGCTGGCCTCGACCGCACGGGTCATCGGTGAGGTGGAGGAGCTCTTCCGCACCTCGTGGCCGGCCTCGGCGTCCCTCTGGCTGCCCGGAGGTCGGGTCCCCCACGCCGGCGAGGTGGTCCGGAACCCGGCCTGGGCCGCGACACTGCGCCGCCTACGTGACGAGTCGGCGAGGCCGGGCACGACCCGCGCCGAGCAGATCGACGCCGCCCGAGCCCTGTGGCGCTCGGGGTTCGTCGCCGAGACCGTGGCAGCGTTCGTCGCCACGTCCAAGCATGCCCACTCGGACGGTCGGGAGCACCACGGCGTCCTGGACGCGGCCGACATGTCGGCGTACGCCGCGCGCTGGGAGCCGAGCGTGAGCCGGGAGTTTCGCGGGCACCGGGTGCACAAGGCCGGCGCGTGGACCCAGGGGCCGGTACTGCTCCAGGCACTCGCCATCCTCGAGCAGTACGACGACCACGAGCTCGACCTCGACACCGCCGACGGGCTGCACCGTACGCTCGAGGCGCTCAAGCTGGCGCTGGCCGACCGTGACGCGCACTACGGCGAGGGACTCAGCGCCGAGGGCCTCGCCACCCTGCTCTCGACCGAGTACGCGAAGCAGCGCCGAGAGCTGGTCGAGGACACCGCGTCCCACGAGTTCCGTCCAGGCTCCGGAGCCGGGCTCACGGCGTACCGTCCGCCTCTGATCGCCGCCGATGCCACCGAGCTGACTCTCCCGACGACCGGCGAGCCGACGGTGCAGTGGAACGGCGAGAGCCGCGGCGACACCTGCCACCTCGACGTGGTCGACCGCTGGGGCAACGCCGTCTCGGCGACCCCGTCTGGTGGATGGCTGCAGTCCTCACCGACGATCCCCGACCTGGGCTTCGCCCTCGGGACCCGGCTGCAGATGACGCACCTCGACCCGGCCAGCCCGTCGGCACTTCGTCCCGGAGCCCGCCCGCGCACCACCCTCACTCCGACGATTCTGACCGCGCCCGGACGGGTGGTCGCCATGGGCAGCCCCGGCGGCGACCAACAGGACCAGTGGCAGCTGGTGCTGCTGCTCCGCACGCTCGTCGCAGGCCAGTCCCCCCAGGCAGCGATCGAGGCGCCGATGTTCCACACCACCAGCGCGCCTGGGAGCTTCTGGCCACGCACCTGGACGCCGGGAGGCGTGGTGATCGAGGACCGATTCGACCCCCGGCTGGTCGACGAGCTCCGGTCGCGAGGTCACGTGGTGACGACGTCCGGAGGATGGTCCCTGGGCCGGCTGTCACTGGCCGCCCACGACGACTCCGGCAGGTTGTCCGCGGCCGCCAACCCGCGTGGTGCGCAGGGCTACGCGGTGGGCCGATGACCGGCGCACAGCACGGTGGGTCCGTGCAGCACGGAGCCGATGGGATGCAATCATGGGTGAACCGGACGATCGAGGAGCCCCTGGTGACCAGCAGCAACGAGTCGATGAGTGAGCGCGTCGTCGCCGAGCTCCAACACCGGATCATCGTCGGCACCATCCCGGTGGGGACCTGGTTGCGGCACGACGCGATCGCGCAGGAGTTCGGGACCAGCCGGACCCCGGTGCGCGAGGCGCTCCGGATCATGGCCGCACAGGGGCTGGTGACGATCGAGCCCAACCGCGGCGCACGGGTCAACGGGCAGTCGAGCCAGGACATGCGCGAGATCGGCGTGGTCCGAGCGGAGCTGGAGGGACTGGCCGCCTCACTCGCGGCGGCCCACATCGACGACGCCCAGGCAGAGCGGATGACCGCCGCATGGCAGGACTTCAACGACGCGTTCGAGGACACCGGGCCAGGCGAGGAGCTCGCCGAACGCTGGATGGAGTCCAACGAGACGTTCCACTCCACCATCCTGGAGGCATCCGGCAACCGCTACCTGCAGCAGGCCATCGCCGACCTGCGCCGCAAGCTGCCGCACAACATCTCCTTCGGCGCGTACGCCGGCAGCTCGCGACTGATCGCGCGCAACATGGCAGAGCACCAAGCCATCGCGAATGCCATCCTCGCCCAGGACGCTGATCAGGCGCGCACCTTGATGAAAGGCCACATCCGCAGTTCGGTAGAGGCCGTGGCGCACTGGAACGAGCGGAGCACCTAGAGCGCGAGACGGTCAGCCCTGCGCAGGTGCTCGACGAGAACCGCTCCCACCGGGTCCGGCGCCTGCTGGTGGACCCAGTGCCCAGCCCCGTCGACCACGACCACCCGTAGGTCCGTGAACAGACTCGCATCGACCCGCATGAACCTCGCGACCGGATCCGTGCTGCCGGTCACGAACAGCGAGGGCACCTCGATGACCTGCCGGTCGCGCTCGGTCGCTGCGCGCCAATTGTCGTCGATGTTGCGGTAGTACTTCAGGCCGCCATCGAACCCGGTCCGCTGGAACACGGTGACGAGGTGCGCGAACAGATCCTCGCTCATCCACGCGGGCGGGTCGTTCCGTCCGCCGGGCCCGACGATCGCCTGGAAGTCGTCATGGAACGCCGCTGAGAGCGTCATCGCGGTGTCGCGTTCCAGCACCTGCTCGGCGATGCCCTCCGCCTGGAAGCGGACCTGGTAGAAGTCCTCCCCCAAGCGGCGGCGCAGGATCTCGATCGGGGGCGCCGGCGCGGGGCGCACGTACGGCACGCTCAGCCCGGCCAGGGAGAGGAGACGCTCCGGATGATCGACCCCCAGCGGCCACACGCACTGCGCGCCCCAGTCGTGCCCGACGACGTGCGCCCGATCGGCGCCTTCGTGATCGAGCAGGCCGATCAGGTCCCGTCCGACCTCGCGTGCGGTGTACGCCGACCGGTCGTCCGGCCGCGAGCTGTCGCCGTAGCCCCGCATGTCGGGCACGATCACGCGGTAGCCGGCGTCGACCAGGCGGGGCACCTGCTGGCGCCAGGTGACCCCGAGGTCGGGGAAGCCGTGCGCGAGGATCACCACGGGACCGTCACCGACCGCGGCGACCGCGAGCTCGACCCCGTTGACCCGCCAGACCTCGCTCACCAGTCGGTCTCCAGGCCGGGGATCACCCGACCGTTGTGCACCGGCGGCTGAGCGGTGGCGCTCCGGCTCCGCCCGAGCAGCTCGACGATGTAGTGCGTGCTGTCGGTGTCGCCGACATTCGTGATCCAGTGGTCGGCCGGCAGCCCCTCGACACCCACCTCCCGATAGAGAACGAAGCCCTCGTCCGACGGCTGCCGGATCACGCCGTCGCCGCCTTGTTCGCGCGCCTCCATCTTCGACGGGTTGGCATACACCAGGACGTGGTCGTTCGCGTGCATGTGGGGCGAGCACGACTGGCCCGGCGACAGACGCATGCGCCACACGCGCACGACGTCGTTCTCGAACAGCAGGTCCGTCCCGACGGCTTGATTGCGGTCGTGATCGGTCATCGGTGATCTCCTCCGTCAGTGGCATTCTGGCGACATCTCGATTGGATGCAGTACATTGATGATTGCATCTAATCACACGGGCGAAGGAGCAGCCAGATGCAGGTCGGCATGGCGAGAAGCACCCACCATCACGAGTATCTGGCCGCGGGCGCCTCGATCCGGGTACACCAGCTGATCCGCCAAGGGCACGACGCCGTCGATCGCCACAGGGGGCTCGCACATGGGTGAGGTCCCCGTCTGGGGGATGGTGCTCACTCCCTTCACCGGTGGCGGCGCGGCCGTCGACCACGCGTCGCTCGCGGCGCACGTCCGAGCTCTCCTCGATCAGGGAGTGCACGGCCTCGTGGCGCTGGCGGTGATCGCAGAGCCCGCGGCGCTGTCCCGCGAGGAGCGCGGCGCCGTGCTGGACACGGTGCTCGACCACGCGCAGGACCGACCGGTCGTCGCCACCGTCATGGCGCTCGACGACGACGATCACGCCGCGGACCTACAGACCGTCGTCACTCCGCGAGCGGACCGCCTGGCCGGGCTCATGCTTCCGGTCCACTCGCCCGACCCCCGGGCTCTCACCGAGCGCCTCCGCACAGCCCACCAGAAGAGCCGGCTACCGATCTGGGTCCAGGACTACCCGGGCCCGACAGGCGTCACGATCGCGCTCGACGACCTGGCCGGGGCCCTGGGTGCCGTGCCGTCGGTCGTCGCAGTGAAGTGTGAGGCCGCACCGACGTTCCTGCGCATCCATGAACTGGCCCGAGCGCTCCCCCAGCTGCGGCTGCTCAGCGGACTAGGTGGCGCCAACCTGGTTGAGGACCTCATCGCCGGCGCGACCTCGATCGCCTGTGGGATCTCGCGACCCGTCGACCTCGTGGCCGCAGTCCGCGCCTGGGAGGTCAAC
The DNA here is from genome assembly GCF_030929495.1 of Nocardioides sp. LHD-245. Classification (GTDB taxonomy): domain Bacteria; phylum Actinomycetota; class Actinomycetes; order Propionibacteriales; family Nocardioidaceae; genus Nocardioides. The sequence goes on from NZ_JAVFWN010000002.1 coordinate 446,268, forward strand.
GACCTGCCCGGCACGCGGGCAGCGGTCGCCAAGGTCTCGGCGCGCGTGGGCATCGAGACCCAGCCCGGCACGAGCATCGCAATCCGCAAGGAGCACTGGCGTCGAGCGGGGATCATCGCCGGCGCCGACGTCCGTCCTCCGCAGCTCGCCTACCCGGGCTTTCTGTCCGGGCTGAGCGACTCGCTCCTCCGGTGACACAGCGGACTCCTCGACGTCCGCCCGTACCCGCCGACGGCCGTCCGCGGTGCGGCTCGCCGCAAGACCCTCCTTCGCACCTGCGGCCATGAATACGCCCAGATGTCGTTGAGACCCCGGCCCAGCACCGCCTCCAGCAGCTGGCGGAACCGGATGAAGTCGAACGACGAGGCCCCGGTGGGTGCGTCGACGACCAGGTCGATGTCGGAGTCGGCGCGCATCGCGATACTCCGCCAGCAAGGTCATAAAGACGCCTTATCAGCGTCCGAAGCGGTCCCGTCGCGTCAGCTGCACCGCTGGGTTCCCCGGTGCCGCCGGAGGTGGCGCGGATCCGAGAAGTCACTCGCTCGAGGCACCAGCGAGGTCAGCGCGACACGGTGAAGTGTCGAGCAAAAGACGAGACAGGGTTCCGTCTCCTCGTGAGAGGTTCCAGAACCCTGTCGCTGACCTGCGTACTTGGTGGAGGTGAGGGGATTCGAACCCCTGACCTTCTCATTGCGAACGAGACGCGCTACCAACTGCGCCACACCCCCAAGCGAGGAGAAACGCTAGCACCCAGGTCGTGCGGCGTCCGAATCGGGATGCTCAGTCACGGTCGTCGTCGGCGTGGCCGGCGGGGCGCGGGTGGTCGTCGCCGTGCGGGCCACGGTCGGCCTGGGAGCTCCCGCGCGGCTTGGGCGGGTCCTCGAAGGTCGTGGACTGGCCGCGGGCGGACGCGCCGCCGAAGGGGCTCTCCTCGATCGCCTCCTCCGGGTCGCCGCCTTGGGTGTCGGGCGAGACGGCGGTGGCGGAGTCGGCGTACTTCTTCTCCTGCTCGCGCGTCTGCTGGGCGGCCTGGCGGTCGGCGGCGGTGCCCTCGTCCTCGTCGTGACTCATGGCTGGGCGTTACCCCCGGCTGGGAAGCCCATCCGGGACGGTCAGGAACCTCAGGAGCCGGTGGCGCGGCGCTGCTGCTCGGCCTCGGCGGCGGAGTCGGCCTGGGCGCGCTGGGCGTCGGCCTCCCGGGCGAGCTGGGAGTCGGCCTCGTTGCGGCCCGAGCTCCACACGCCGGTGGAGTCGAGGTCGATGGTGCGGACCGTGCGGCCCGCGGGTGCCTTCGCGACGTACGTCGGCAGGGGGACGGAGACCGGTGCCCAGCCGTCCTCGACGACCTCGGCAGCAGACTCGTCGAGCACCTCGGCCGTGACGACGGGGATCTCGTCGGTGTCGTCGCGCAGCTCGCCGAACGGGCCCTCGCCGGCGTCGAGGTCGGGCTCGGTCGCGGCGTCCTCGTCCGCGAGAGCCTCGTCGGCGAGCGTCGTACGACGCCGCCGGACCGGGGCGACGCGGGCGGCACGCTCGCGCTTGACCATGATCCGGCAGGCCACCAACCAGGCGGCCATCAGGCCCACCGGGGCGGCGAGCCAGGCCCACGCGACGACCTTGCCGATGGCCAGGCCGGTGACGACCACGACGGCGAGGAGCAGGACGTTGAAGACCCGGCGGCGCCGGGCTGCGGCGCGGCGGGCCGCGGGGCGGTCGGCCGGACGGGAGGCGCGCGGCGCAGGGGTGGGCGCCGCGGGCTCCGCATCGGTCTCGCCGGAGGACTCCTCGGCGGCCTCGGCGGGCACCGTCTTCTCCTCGACCCGGGACTCCTGCACGGCCGGACGATCCTTGGCCGCCGGGCGGTCCTTCTCGACGAGCTCGGCCTCGGTGGCGGACACCGCCTCGCGCCGGGCGAGCACACGCAGTCGGTCGGAGAAGCCCTCGACCGAACGGCTGGAGGCGTCCTCCTCGTGGTGCCGCAGCGCCTTCGGGACGAGGTAGACAGCCCACGCCACGAACAAGGCGACGAAGATCAGTGAGCTGAGGTCCACACCGAGAGGTTAGGAGCGCTACCTCAGGACGGGGCGCATGTCCATCGGTGTGTCACAGATTGATTCGTGTGACGCATGTGATTTGCCGGTCCCCCCGGCAGATCACCCTAAGCCTCGCCTCCGGCGGATCGCTCGAGCCGGATCAGGACGCCGCGGGGTGCCTCCTCGCGGGTGACCGCGAAGATCCGGTGGTCGCGCCACTCGCCGTCGATGTGCAGGAAGTACGGCGCGTAGCCGATCTCGCGGATGCCGAGCTTCTCGACCACCCGCAGGGAGTTGGTGTTCTCGGGGCGGATGCAGATCTCGATGCGGTGCAGGCCACCGAGGAAGAAGCAGTGGTCGATCACCATCGCGACCGCGCGCGGGATCACGCCGCGGCCGGCGTACTGCTGGTCGATCCAGTAGCCGACCGACGCGAACTGCGCCGATCCGCGCACGATGTTGTTGACGCTGACCTGACCGGCGAAGACGCCGTCGACCTCCACCACGAAGGGGTACGTCGTCCCGCGGCGCGCGGCCCGGCGCAGCCGCTTGACCAGCGCCCGGAAGGACGTGGGCCGCGCGTCGGAGCCCGGCGGGGCGGTGGCGTCCCAGGGCCCCAGCCACAGCGCGTTGCGGCGCCGGGCGGTGCGCCAGGCGCGGGCGTCGCCGCGGGCGATCGGGCGGAGCCGGACGACCGGGTCGGTGCCGGAGATCAGCTCGTTGGGCCAGGCGCGTCCGGGGACGCCGACGACCATCCGCTCCCGCGGGCTCCCGTCGGGCCGGGCCTCGTTCAATGGTCGCTCCCGACGATCTGCTCGACGGCGTGCAGCAGGACCGGCTCGAGGACGGCGAGCGCGTCCTTGACCCCGCCACGCGAGCCGGGCAGGTTGACGACCAGGGCGGACCCCGCGACGCCCGCCAACCCCCGCGACAACACCGCCGTCGGCACGCCCTTCGCGACCCCGGCCGCGCGGATCGCCTCGGCCAGGCCAGGGACCTCCCGGTCGAGCAGGGGCCGGGTCACCTCGGGGGTGCGGTCGGTGGGGGTCAGACCGGTGCCGCCGGTGGTGAGGACCACCCGCGCCCCGTCGCGGACGGCGAGGGCGATCGCCGCGCCGACCGGCTCGCCGTCGGGGCGGACCACGGGGTCGCCGACCACGAAGCCCCACGAGCGCAGGGCGTCGACGATCAGCGGTCCGGTCGTGTCCTCGTAGACGCCGGCGGCGGCACGGTTCGACGCCACGACCACGACGGCCAGGTAGTCCGACGCCCCGGCTCCGACGGGATCGCTCATCGCGACCAGTCCCCCGACTTCCCGCCGGTCTTGGTCTCGACCCGGACGTCGGTGATCACGGCCCCCTTGTCGACGGCCTTGACCATGTCGACGACGGTGAGCGCGGCGACCGACACCGCGGTCAGCGCCTCCATCTCGACGCCGGTCCGGTCGGTGGTCCTGACGCTCGCGGCGATCTCGACGGCATCGTCGGCGACGGTCAGGTCGACCGTCACGCCCGAGATCGACAGCGGGTGGCACAACGGGACCAGCGCGGGGGTCTGCTTGGCCCCCATGATCCCGGCGATCCGCGCGACCGCGAGCGCGTCGCCCTTGGGCACGCCCTCGCCGCGCAGCAGCCGCACGACCTCGGGCGACACGAGCACCCGCCCCGACGCCGTCGCGACCCGATGGGTCACGTCCTTCGCCGATACGTCGACCATCCGGGCGGCGCCGGAGGCGTCGACGTGGGTCAGCCGGGCCTGCTCGTCAGCCATGGGGCTCCTCGGTTTCGCTCACAACAGCACCTCGATCGACCGCCCGGCGGCCAGCTCGCCCCCCACCGGAGGTACGACCATCAGCACCTCGGCCTGGGCGAGCAGCCGCTGGGAGTGCCCGGCATGGCCGGGCAGGGGGACGACGTGGCCATTCTCGTCGTAGACGCCGGGCAGCACCACCGTGCGGTCCCCCGCCGCGACGGGTACGCCGAGCGGGGCACGTCGCGTCGCGGCACCCGCGGCGCCGCCGAGCCGGGCCAGTGCCTCCCGCCCGAACAGGAGGAAGGCGGCGTACGCCGCGATGGGCGTGCCGGGCAGGGTGAGGACGGGGACCTGGCGGCCGTCGCTCGCCCGCACGCGGCCGAAGCCCTGCGGACGCCCGGGCTTCAGGGCGACCGGCCCGAACCAGAAGCCGTCCGTCCCGGCCAGCGCCGCCTTGACGACGTCGTGGTCGCCGGCGGAGATGCCGCCCGTGGTGACGACGAGGTCGCTGACCTCGGCGGCCGCGGCCAGCATCGAGCGGAAGCCGTCGGGGTCGTCGGGGGCGGGACCGTGGGCGGTCGCCACCGCTCCCTCGGCCCGGCCCGCCGCCAGCAGCGTCCGGGTGTTGCTGTCGGGGATCTGGCCGCCGACGAGCTCCGCTCCGGTGGCGATCACCCCGAGCCGGGGTCGCGGCCGGACCGCGACCTCGGCGACGCCCATCGAGGTGAGCAGCCCGAGCTGCGCGGCGCCGAGGCGGGTGCCGGCCCGCAGCGCGACCTCTCCCGCCCCGACGTCCTCGCCCTGGCGCCGGACATGTCGGCCGGCGCCGGCCGACCGCTCCACGCGGACCGGGTCGGTGCCCGTCGTCCACTCGAACGGGATGACCAGGTCGGCGCCGGCGGGGACCGGCGCGCCCGTCATGATCCGGTACGCAGCGCCCGCGGGCAGGTCCGGCGGGGCGGGATCGCCGGCGGCGACCACGCCCACGACGGGAAGCTCCACGGGCGGCGCGACGACCTCCGCGGCGCGTACCGCGAAGCCGTCCATCGCCGCGTGGTCGAAGGGCGGCACCGCGAGGGCCGCGGCGACGTCGGCCGCGAGCACGCGGCCTCGCGCCTCGTCGACCGGCAGCGATTCGGACCGGTCGAGCGGGGCGACGCCGGCGCGTATCCGGGCCCGGTGGTCCGCGACGGACGCGGATCTGCCCGCCGGACCGGATCCGGAGGGGTCAGTCATCCGCGCCTTCGCCGGCGGGGTCCCCGAGCACCTCGCCGGCGGGCACCCGCTGCGGGCCCCGGCCGTCGAGCTCGACCTCGCCGACGACCTGCACGCCGCGGCCGAAGGTCCAGTCGCCGCGGATCCGCAGCGCCGTCGACCGGGACAGCAGCGGCTCCCCGTCGGGGAAGCGCTTGTCGAACTCGTGGATGGTCCGGTAGTAGCCCGTGTCGAGGTCGACGTACGGGACGCCGGCGGCGACCTGGGTGAGCGCGAAGTCGGCGCCGATCTCGTAGACGTCGGAGCGCAGGATCAGCAGGTCGTTGGTGGTCTTGACCGGGATGAAGCGGTCGCGGCCGACCTCGATCAGCCGGGCGCCGTCGAAGATCTCGATGGCCGCACCCATGGCGGTCTCGATCTGCACGACCTCCGGCGAGGCCGGGTCGGCGGGGTCGACCGGCTTGACGTTGCGGATGAGCGGCAGGCCGAGGATGCCCTCGCGGTCGTCGAGCACCGACTTCATCGCGTGCAGGTCGAACCACAGGTTGTTGGTCGAGGTGAACCGGTGCCGGTCGAGGTCGGCGAGCGCCTCGAGGTCCTCGGGCAGCGTCTGCGCGGTCTCGCGCAGCACGATCCGGCCGTCGGCCTTGCGCCGGGCGAAGTGGCCGCCCTTGCGGTCGGAGGGGGTACGACGGACCGCCTCGATCGCGAACGGTGCTCCCGACGCGGCGAACCACCCGGCGATCCGCGGGTCGGGGACGGCACCGAGGTTGTCGGAGTTGGACACGAAGACGTAGCGGTAGCCCTGCTCGATCATCCGCGCGATCAGGCCGGCGCCGCGCAGCGCGGTGTAGACGTCGCCGTGCCCGGGCGGACACCACTCGAGGTCGGGGTCCTTGGGCCAGTTGACCGGCGTCAGGTCGGTGGTGAGGAGCCTGGGCTCCTTGTTCTGCAGGAACTCCAGCGGCAGCCCCTCCACCGGCAGGTCCTCGTAGCGGCCGAGCGCGTGCAGCGTGTCGGCGGAGGTGCGGAAGGAGTTCATGAGCAGCAGCGGCAGCCGCGCGTCGTACTTCTGGCGCAGGTGCAGCGCCTGCCGGGCGATGATGTCGAGGAAGGAGAGCCCGCGGCGCACGCACAGCAGCGACTTGGCCCGCTCCATGCCCATCGAGGTGCCGAGCCCGCCGTTGAGCTTGATCGCGACGGTCTTGCCGATCGCGTCGGCCGCTACGTCGGCGTCGACCTCGACGTCGGCCAGGCTCTCCACGTCGACGGGGGCGATCGTCGACTCCGGGATCATGCCGGTCTCGCCGTGCTCGAGCAGCCGGTAGTAGTGCGCGAAGGTGTCGATCGCGACGGGGTCGACCCCTGCGTCGAGCATCTTCGCCCGCGCCTTCTCGAGGCCGCCACTGCGACCACTCATACCCATACCGCCGATCGTAGGCTGGTCCGGTGACAGGTACACATCCGTGCCACGGAGCGGCCAAGGTCGCGGTCCGCGACCAGCTGCTCGCCGCCCGCCGGCGCCGTCCGCTCGCCGAGGTCGGCGCCGCCGCCAGGGCGATCGCGGAGCACCTGCTCGCCGCCCCCGAGGTACGCCGGGCGGCCACCGTCGCGGCGTACGTCTCGGTGGGCGCCGAGCCCGGCACCACCGCCCTGCTCGACCAGCTGGCCGACGCCGGGAAGCGGGTGATCCTGCCGGTGCTGCTGCCCGACAACGACCTGGACTGGGCGGCCTACCGCGGGCCCACCTCGCTCGCGCCGGCCCGCCGCGGGCTGCTCGAGCCGGTGGGCCCGGCGCTCGGCGTCGATGCGGTCGCGACCGCCGACGTCGTCCTCGTCCCCGGGCTCGCGGCCTCCCCCACCGGCCTGCGCCTGGGCCGCGGCGGCGGCTCCTACGACCGCGCCCTCGCGCGGGTGCCGGTCGGCACCTTCACCTGCGTGCTGCTGTACGACGACGAGCTGCTGCCCGACGTACCCACCGAGCCGCACGACCGGCCGGTCACCGCGGCCGCCGCCCCCGGGGGGATCCACCGCTTCCGTTGAGTCGTCGGTTCTGACCCGTTGAGTCGTCACTATTGACCCGCCGAGTCGTCAGATCGCGCGCCCGCGGCCTGACTGCTCAGCCGGTCGGAACCGACGACTCGCACGGTCAGAACCGACGACTCAACAGGTCAGATCCGACGACTCAACCCTCGGGGGTGAGCAGCAGTACGTCGTCGGCCGCGTCGGTCACGGCCTCCTCGGAGAACGCCCAGGGCAGGGTCTCACCGCGAGCCCACAGGTCGGTCTGGTCGGTGTAGTGGGGATGGAAAGCGTGGCCGGAGACACCGGTCAGGTTGATCCACCGGGCGGCGTCGAGATCGTCCATCGGCACGATCATCCGCATCGACGGGGCCGTCACGACCTCGTAGCCGCCGCGGGCGTCCCAGGCCGTCGCGTTGACCAGGGAGCTGCCGCCACCGACCTCCCAGCCGCCGCGGTTGAAGATCCGCTCGACGATGCCGATCCCGGACTCCCCCAGCGTCGAGGACCGCAGCTCGAGCTCGTGCAGCCCGCCCCACGTCCACTCGTCGGCGCTGGGCGACTCCAGCGCGGTCAGCTCGTCCCGGGCTGCGATCATCGCGTCGTGCAGGATGTCGCTGCGCCGCTCGACCTTGTCGTCGGTGCGTACGTCGTCCCACCACGCGTTCTTCCCGCGCGGCAGCAGCGCGCTGACGACGGCGAACCACCGGCTCCCCCCGTCGGGCCGGATCGCCTCGGGCAGCTCGTCGCCGAAGGTCCGCTCGAGCACCTCGCGCCACACGACGTTGAAGTACGCCGCGGCCGCGCTGTCGGCGTCCTCCTGGTAGTTCCACGACCGCAGCAGCCGCTGGCCGTCGGAGTAGTAGCCGGCGGGCAGGTCGATGTCGAGGAGGTAGGGCGTGAGCGCCTCGCCGATCGCGCTGCGGTCGTCGAGCTGGATGGCCGCCATCCCGTCCACGCTCAGCTCGTCGTCGGCGGCGAGGAGCCGGTTGATCCGGTCGGAGCGGTAGCCGAGATCCCAGTCGGAGGTGAGGTACGGCGGGTAGCGGCTCGGGTCGATGACGGCCTGGTTGGCCGTGGCGATGATCCCGGAGTCCGGGTCGAGCACGCTGGGCAGCGCGTCGTAGGGCACGAACGCCCCGGTCCAGTCGGTGTCCTTGCGCCAGCCCGCCGCGGGCAGCCGGCCGTCGTTGCCCGGGCCGCGGACCGGGACCAGACCGGTCGCCTGGTAGCCGATGTGGCCCTCGGTGTCGGCGTACACGACGTTCTGGCCGGGCACCGCGAAGTCGGACAGCGCCTCCCGGAAGGACGTCCAGTCGCCTGCCCGGTTGAGGGCGAGCAGGGCGTCGACGGTCGGGCGCGGGGTCAGCGCCGTCCAGGCCAGGGAGATCGCGTCCTCCCCCGTCGGACCGGCCTCCTGGGCCGCGACGACGTGCTCGACCTGGTCGAGCAGGCCGTCCTCGGTGATCTCGATGCCGTCCTCGCCGGCGAACCGGGCCAGGTCCGAGAGCAGCGGGCCGTGACCGGTGGAGCGCACCGTGAGCTCGACGTCGTCGCCGTCGCGGACCTCGATCCGCTCGGTGCGCTCGGTCAGCGGGAGCTGCTGCCCGTCGTAGCTCCAGGTGTCGCCGGTGACCCGCTCGACGAAGAGATCGGTCACGTCGGGGCCGAGGTTCGTGAACCCCCAGGCGATGTCGCGGTTGTGGCCGATCACGACGCCGGGCACCCCGGAGAAGCTGAACCCGGCCACGTCGTAGGGGCACTCGGGCGACAGCGTGCGGCAGTGCAGGCCCACCTGGGTCCACACGCCGGGTAACGAGACGCCGAGGTGCGGGTCGTTGGCGAGGATCGGCGCACCGGTGTCGGTGTGGTCGCCGTCGACGACCCAGGCGTTGCTGCCGAGGCCGTCGCCCTGACCGAGCAGCGCGGGTACGCCGGCCAGCACGTCGCGCACCCGCTCCAGTGCGTCGACGGTGCCGGTGCCCGCGGCGGAGTCGGGGCGGCCTCCGAGCGGCGGGCGCGACAGGCCCCCGGCGCGCGAGGCCGAGGCGTCCTGGTCGAAGACCCGCTCCTCGCCGCTGCCGACGACCGCGCCCTGCTCCACGATCGGCGCGCGCTCGTCGTACGGGTAGGCGGGATAGAGGTCGGCCGCCTTGCTCTCGCCCACGGTCGCGATCGCGATCACCCGGCCGATCTCCTCGTCGAGGTTGCCGCGCAGGTCCCAGGCCATCGCCTTGAGCCACGCGACGGAGTCGACCGCGGTCCAGCTCTCCGGCTGGTAGTCGAGCCCGCTGAGGCCGAGCAGGGTGTACTCCAGCGCCATCTCCGAGGTGGAGCGGCCCTCGAGGTAGGCGTTGACACCCTCGGCGTAGGCGTCCAGCGCGCTGCGGGTCGCCGGCCGCAGCAGGGCCAGCTCCTTCTCCGCGACGTCGCGCCAGCCGAGGGTCCGCACGACGAGGTCGGTCTCCAGACCGGAGTCGCCGAACAGCTCGGAGAGGCGGCCCGCCGTGGCGTGGCGGCGCACGTCCATCTCGAAGAAGCGGTCCTGGGCGTGCACGAAGCCCTGGGCCAGCATCAGGTCGTGGGTGGAGTCGGCGTAGATCTGCGGGATGCCGTGGTCGTCGCGCACGACCCGGACCTCGCCCTCGAGCGCGCTGATCGACAGCTCGCCGCCCGTCTGGGGCCAGGACCGCCGCACCACGACGACGGCCGTGGTCAGGCCCGCGACCAGGGCGAGGACGAGGAGGACGCCGATCCCCGTGGTCCAGCGCAGCCACCGGGGCCAGGAGGGAGGGGAGGGCTTCGCGGCCGGGGAGTCGGCGACGGTGCCGCTCGGGTCGTGGTCCACCATGGTGGCGCCATTGTGCCGTGCCGCCCGGTCCTGACGTAGCATTGGCACTCGCCCGGTAAGAGTGCTAGGGCGAGAGTGCCAAGCGAGGATCGTCGATGCCCACCTACCAGTACCTGTGCACCGCGTGCGGTCACGCCTTCGAGCAGGTCCAGAAGTTCAGCGACGACGCCCTCACGACGTGCCCCGAGTGCGCCGGCAGGCTGCGCAAGGTCTTCAACTCGGTGGGCGTCGTGTTCAAGGGCTCGGGCTTCTACAAGACCGACAGCAAGACCGACAGCAAGTCGTCCGCCAACGGCTCGAGCGGGTCCGGCGGATCGGGCGGCTCCAGCGACGCGCCGGCGGCGAGCTCGTCCGGCTCCTCGGGCTCCTCGGGCTCGTCCGACAAGTCCGGCTCGAGCAGCTCGAGCGGCTCGACGGGCTCGTCCGGCTCCTCCAGTTCGACCTCGGCGGCTTCCTCCGCCTGAGCCACCGGTCCTGTGGATGACGCCGGCGGCCGGCGTCGCGGCGGCCTACGGTCGCCGGCATGGACTCCCGTGATCCCCGACGCCCGTCCCCGGGCGGGCCGCTGCACCGCGTCCGCGCCGCCCTCGATGAGGTACGCCGACGGGTGCTGCGCCGGCGACGACTGATCGCCGCCCTGCTGCTGGGCGCGGCGGCCGCGGTGGCAGTCCGCTCCCTGGCGCCGCCGGAGCCGCCGACCGCCGCGGTGCTCGTGGCCGCGCGCGACCTGCCGGCCGGGCAGGCGCTGAGACCCGGCGACCTGTCCACGGCGCGGGTCCCGCCGGCCGCCGTACCGCACGGGGCCGCCGCCGACCCGGTCGGCCGCCGGCTCGCGGCACCCCTGCGCGCAGGTGAGCCGGTCACCGACGTCCGCCTGGTCGGGCCCGGCCTCGGCGCGGCCCAGTCCCCGGGCACGACGACCCTGCCGGTCCGGCTCTCCGACGCCGGCCAGGTGGCGCTGCTGACCGCGGGTGACCGGATCAGCCTGCTCGGCACCGACCCGCAGGCGGGCAGCACGCGGGTCCTCGCGCGGGACGCGACGGTGCTCGCCGTGCCTGACCCGGCCTCGGCCACCGACGGCGCGCTTCCCGGCCGCCTCGTCGTCCTGGCCCTAGATTCGGATGCGATCTACCACGTCACCGCGGCCTCCGCAGCCGAATACGTGACTTATACATGGAGTCGCAGTTAGGTTTTTCGGGAACCAAGAAGAGGATCCCGACCTCCACCACTCGTCTCGGGAAAGAGGAGAGAGCATGTCCGGGTTCAAGAAGTTCCTGCTCCAGGGCAACCTGGTCGACATCGCCGTCGCGTTCATCATCGGTGCGTCCTTCGGCACGGTCGTCACCACCTTCGTCAACTGGCTCACCGCGCAGATGCCCGAGTCGGCCAGCGACGTCTTCAGCAACGACGCGAACTCGTTCGGCGCGTTCCTCAACGCCGTGATCGCGTTCGTGATCCTGGCCGCCGTCGTCTACTTCCTCGTCGTCACGCCCTACACCAAGGCCAAGGAGCGGTTCTTCCCCGACCCCGAGCCGGGCGAGACCGAGCTCGACATCCTGACCCAGATCCGCGACTCGCTCGCCACGCGCTGACACCGGCTCGTCACGAGCGGTCCGAGGGCCGGCGGGGACTCCCCGCCGGCCCTCGGCGCGTTCAGCCGCCGTGGTGGGGCGGGACCTGCGCCTTGAGCCAGCGGTCGGTCGAGCTCTCCCGGGCGTCCGGGGGTACGTCGTCACGCTCGTCGGAGGTCACCGCGGGCTCGACGTCGCCGAAGATCTCGGACAGCCGGCGTCGCCGTTCCCACTCCGTCTCCTGCTGCGTCTCCCGCTGCTCGCCCATGATCGGTCCTCAGGTGCAGAGGCCGGCGGCCTCGCGGCCGGAGGTGCTCAGGCCCTCGTTGGTCGGCGGCGGGATCGGGGTGTCGGTGCCCGGCGTACCGCCGGGGGTGCCGTCCGACGCCCCGTCGGAGGTGCCGTCGGAGGCACCTCCGGTGGTGCCGGACGGGCTGCTGGGCGACGACGGGCCACCGGACTCGGACGTACCGTCGCCAGGGGTGTTGCCGGCCGACGGCGAGCCGTCCGGGTTGTCGCCCGCGCTGAGCGCGTCCTTGAGGAACTCAGGGGTGAGCGGCTTGTCGCGACGGACCAGCTGCCAGAGCTTCTCGACCTCGGGGGTCCACTCGATCCCGGAACTCACCTTGCCGGAGTAGATCCACGGGGTGGTGATGAACTTGATGTTGTCGGCGCCGATGCCCTGCGCGGTGACGGCCAGGTCGGCCATCTGCGCGATGCCCTTGAAGTCGGTCTGCAGCGACGACGTGGCGGCGTTCATGAAGCTGATCATCCGGTCGGGGCGCGCGATCATGCCCGCGGTCAGCGCCTTGTTGATCATCGAGCCGATGAACGCCTGCTGGCGCCGGGTGCGGTTGGGGTCGGTGCCGTCGCCGATCCGGTAGCGGGCCCGGACGTAGGTCAGCGCCTCATTGCCCTTGATCTCGCGGGTGCCCGCCTTGAGATGGATGTTGCGCACCTCGTCGTCGATGTCATCGGGGATGCAGACCTCGACGCCGTCGAGGGCGTTGACCATGTCCTTGAACTGGTTGAAGTCGACGACGACGTAGTTGTCGACGCGGATCCTGGTCGCCTGCTCGAACTGCTGGATGGTGCAGGCGGGGCCGCCGTACGCGAAGGCGGCGTTCCACTTCTCGTACCCGGTCGCCGCGCGGATCTTGCTGCCGTCCTCCTTCGTGCACTCGGGCCGCATGACGGCCGTGTCACGCGGGACGGAGATGCCGTAGGCGAACTCGCGGTTGGCGGAGAGGTGGAACAGGATCGTGGTGTCGGAGAGCCCGTTGGTGGACTCGCCGTCGATGCCGTTGCCCTCGCCGGAGCGGGTGTCGGAGCCCATCACGAGGATGTTCATCGGCTCCTTGGGACCCGCGACCTCTTCCTTGTCGGGGCGGTTGGTGAGCTGCTTCGACACGTCCTGCCGGTCGATGTTGCCGTTCCAGTTGTTGTAGACGAGGACGACCCCGAGACCAGTGGCCAGGCCGAGTGACATCAGGCTCGCGATGATCACCTTGAAGACGACCTTGCCCGGCTGCGGAGCCTTGCGACGACCCCCGGACACCCGGCTTCCGCGGCCGCCCCGGCCACCCCGCTCGCTGCGCGGTCGGCGCCGGTCACGGTCGGCCCGCGAGGTCGGCACCCGCCGGGCACGGCTCCCGGGCGTCGCGTCGGCGCGCCCGGTCTCAACGTCCTCCGTCATGCATCACCTGGTCGTGTGGCCGCCGTGGCGGATGGTCATGGCTCGACTGCGCTGCCGAGTCAGCGGCCGATCGGCACCGGTGGTACCACGCCCACCGTACGGACCACATCAAGTCGTACGGCGAGTCGCTCCCATTGTCACCGGTCGCCCCGCCTCGACCCAATCCGGGGGCGAAGGACCGGACCTGACAAGATGGGTCCCCACGCCCCAGTAGCTCAGTGGATAGAGCAGCCGCCTCCTAAGCGAAAGGTCGCAAGTTCGACTCTTGCCTGGGGCACCCTGTGATGTCTCAGGACATCCGTGGCGATCGGCCAAGGCCTCGCCTCCCTTCGCAGCAGGGGCACAGCTGCGTTGCTCGGCGTACCCACCAAGCCGGTTGAGATCGACCTGCTCAACGACGTCGTGTTCAAGGGAGCGACGATCCGCGGTGTCTTCGCCCGGCGGATGTACGAGACGTGGCATCAGGTCGAGAACGTCCTCGTCGGCGGCCGGCTCAACCTCGACTCGGTCATCAGCCACAAGATCCCCGCCCGGGACTACGAGCAAGCCTTCGACTCATGTCCTCCGACCAGGCGATGAAGATCGTCGTCGACGACGACGCAGGGGCACCGCGGTGACGATCCCGAGTAGGCCGATCAAGCTCGGCATGGTCATCGACTACGCCGGCGTCTTCGACGAGACCGTCGAGCTGATCGTCGCCTATGAACAGGCCCGCCTGGGGATGCTCGCCATCCCGGAGGCCTACTCCTTCGACGCGGTCAGCCAACTCGGCTACATCGCCTCGCGAACCGAGCGACTGGAGCTGATGTCCTCGATCCTGCCGATCTACTCACGCGCTCCCTCCCGGCCCGCAGGTGGTCAAAGACTTCCACGGAGTGAGGTACGACGCTCCCCTTGGGCGCATGAGGGAGGTAACCGACGTCTGTCGGCAGGTATGGGGCAGGAAGCCCGTCGCATTCGGGGCGACCACTACGTCATGCCACTGACCTCGGCAGACGGCGGCTCAGGGCTCGGGAAGTCGCTCAGGCTCATCAACCGCCCGATCCGCGCCGACATCCCGATCTCGGTCGACGCACTGGGCCTCAAGAGCGTGGCCATGGTCGCGGAGCTCGCCCGGGGCTGGCAGCAGCTGTTCTTCGACCCGCGGAAGGCTGCCGACGTATGGGGAGACGCTCTGGCCGAGGGACTCGCCGAACGAGACCCCGAACTTGGCCCGCTCGAGATCCAGCTCCAGTGAGCCTCCACTTCGGCGAGCCCTCTCCAGAGGCACTGCAGTCGATCCGCGACCAGGCGGCCCTCTACATCGGCGGTATGGGCGCGCGCGGCAGGACCTTCTACAGCCAGCTCGCCTGTCGCTACGGCTACGAGCCCGAGGCCACGGCGATTCAGGATCTGTATCTGACGGGGCCGGAAGGCCGAGGCGGCAGCTGTCGTACCCGAGGAGCTGGTCGACGGAGTCACGCTCCTCGGCGACGAGCACGAGATCCGCCGGCAGCTCGAGGCCTTCTCCCAGGCGGGAGTCACGACCCTCCTGCTGAACCCGATCGCCTCATCGGCGCCTGAACGCCTGGAGCAGTTCGGCCGGCTGGCCGCGGTTCTCGCGGCAACACGCCGTACCAGCGGGCTCAGCCCCGTGGCTGTGCCCGCTGGTAGGCCCGCCACGGGCGGTCGGTCGTGACGGGGATGTAACGCTGCGTGATCGCGAGCAAACTTAGCGGAGCAGTTCCTGGACCGAGCGCAGGTCGGCGCCGCCTTTGAAGAGGTGCGTGGGGCGGCAGTTCCACGGCGGCACATTGCCGCCTTCCCGCAAGGAGCTGACAGTCGTCTGTTCGTCAACCGTCGCGGCCCAGGTCGCTGAGTGGGCCGGGTACACCGTCGCCGTCCTGCTCCAGGTGCATCGGTCGGCAAGATGAGGCCGTCAAGCGCGCATCGAGGATGCCTCGCCCTGCCCCGCAAGCCACGGTTCAGGGCAGGCACGAGACTCCGACCAGGGATTCGCCCCGTCTCCGCCTCGCCGGGCCTCGGACCAGTCCGACTCAAACGGTCAACGCACGCTCGCAGCATCGGCGTCGCGCGCGCATGCGACCTCTGGATTCCAGCACCGTCAGGCTTCGGACACGAGGTAGACGACCTCGTCGCGGACGACGACGCGGTGCGTGCGCGTCGCCGCGACGGCGGCGCCACTGACCTCCTGGCCCGTCCGGAGGTCGAACCTCGCACCGTGGAGCGGACACTCGACGTGACCCTCGACGACCCAGCCCCTCGCCAGCGAGGCCGGGTAGTGGGTGCAGGTGTCGTCGAGCGCGTACACCGCTCCGTCAGCGTCACGCAGGAGCGCGATGTCATCGTCGGTTCCCGCGGCGTCGCGATCGATCCTCAGCCCCCCGGCCGCAGGTACGTCCGCGAGCGCGGCCAGACGGACCAGGGTCGTCACCGCCGGCTCCAGTCGGGCTCACGCCTCTCGAAGAACGCGGCGATGCCCTCGGCCCGCTCCGGGTGCTGGGCCATCGCCGCGACCGCCTCGCCGGTCGCGGCCCAGCCGACCCCCTCCCGGGCCGAGCGCACCGTCCGGATCGCCGTGAGCGTCGCCGCGACGGCGGCCGGCGAGTTCCTCGCGATCCGGCGAGCCAGTCGCTCGGCCTCCGAACGCGCCAGGCCGGGAGCGCAGAGCCGGTTGACCAGCCCGTGCGCCGAGGCCCGCTCCGCATCGATCGGCTCAGCCGAGAGGGCCAGCTCCATCGCGAGGACGGCGGGCAGCCGGTCCTCGGTGCGGAACAGGCCGCCGCACGCCGCGACGACGCCCCGCGCGACCTCGGGCAGCCCGAAGGCCGCCTCGGTGCTCGCCACCACCAGGTCGCACGCCAGCACGATCTCGAAGCCACCGCCGAACGCCGGCCCCTCCACGGCGGCGACCAGCGGCTTGCGCCGCTCGCGCAGGATCACGCCGTACTCGCCCCCACGCTCGGTCGCCGGGCTGCTCGGCTCGTGCAAGTCGGTCCCGGCGCTGAAGACCGGTCCGTTGGCGGCGAGCACGCCGACGCGATGTCGGGGATCGTCATCGAGCTCGTCCAGCGCCCGGCTGAGCGCGTCGGCGAGGGCCCGGTCGAAGGCATTGCGCCGGTCCGGCCGGTTGAGCACGAGCGTCCGTACGCCGCCCTCGCCGTCGTGGCGCTCGACCAGCTCGCGCGTCATGGCCGGTCCAGCTCCGAGGCGGCGGCCAGCTCGGCCCGCGCGACGCCGCGCAGGTGCACCTCGTCGGGACCGTCGAAGATGCGCATCGCTCGATGCCAGCCGTACATCGCGGCCAGCGGCACGTCGTCGGAGACCCCGGCCGCGCCGTGGACCTGGATGGCCCGGTCGATCACCTCGAGCGCCACTCGCGGCACCGACACCTTCGCCATCGACACGAGGGTGGCGGCGGCCCTGTTGCCCTCCTCGTCGATCACCCGGGCGGCGTGCTGGCACAGGAGGCGGGCCTGGTCGATCGCGATCCGCGACTCGGCGATGTCGCGCTGCAGCATGCCCTGCTCGGCCAGGGGCTTGCCGAACGCGACGCGCGACTGGGAGCGGCGTACCAGCAGGTGGAGGGCGCGCTCGGCCGCGCCGATCGCCCGCATGCAGTGGTGGATGCGGCCCGGCCCCAGCCGTGCCTGGGCCAGCGCGAACCCGCCGCCCTCCTCGCCCAGCACGTGGGACACCGGCACCCGTACGTCGGAGAAGGTGACCTCGCAGTGACCGTGCTGGTCGTGTCGCCCGAAGACGGGCACGTCCCTGACCACGGTGACGCCGGGCGTGTCGCGGGGCACCAGCACCATCGACTGCTGCCGGTGCCGGGCGGCCGAGGGGTCGGTCTTGCCCATCACGATGAGCAGGCGGCAGCGCGGGTCGGCGATGCCGGAGGTCCACCACTTGCGGCCGTTGACGACGTACTCGTCGCCGTCGCGCTCGATCCGCGTCTCGACATTGGTGGCGTCGCTGCTGGCCACGGCCGGCTCGGTCATCGCGAACGCGGACCGGATCGTGCCGTCGAGGAGCGGGTCGAGCCAGGTCCGCCGCTGCTCCTCGGTGCCGAACAGGTGCAGCAGCTCCATGTTGCCGGTGTCCGGCGCGGCTCCGTTGATGGCCTCGGGGGCCAGCTCCATGCTCCAGCCGCTGATCTCGGCGAGTCCGGCGTAGTCGAGCTGGGAGAGGCCCGACTCGGCCGGGAGGAACAGGTTCCACAGGCCGCGGCGCCTGGCCTCGGCCTTGAGCTCCTCCACGGCCGGGGGAAGGGTGTGGTCCTCCGGACCGTGCTCGGCCCGGTAGGCGTGGTAGGCGGGCTCGGCCGGCAGCACGTGCTCGTGCAGGAAGTCGACCATCGCCGCCCGCAGCTCCACGGCGCGCGGCGAGGGCGTCAGGTCGAGGCCGGCCCTCATCGGCGCACCTCGGTCACGATGTCGGAGAGCGAGGCACGCTCGGTGCGGAAGCCGTTGCTCGGGTGCTCCTCGTCGGGATAGCCGAGGGCGACACCGCACAGCACCGCCTCGTGCTCGGGGATCTCCAGCAGCTCGCGCACCTTGCCGGCGTACACGCCCAGGGCGCCCTGCGCGATCGTGCCCAGCCCCTCGTCGAGCGCGGCGTTCATCAGATTGGCGACGAACGCGCCGCAGTCGGCGGCGGCGTAGGCGCCCTGGGAGCGCTCGACGGTGACGATCAGGGCCACCGGCGCCCCGAAGAAGGAGTAGTTGTCGAGCATGGCGGCGGCGCGCGCGGCGTGGTCGGTCCGCTCGATCCCCAGGCTCCGGTAGAGCGCGTAGCCGGCCTCCCGGCGGCGCTCGAGATGCACGCCGGCGTAGGTCCCGGGCAGCTCGAGGTCGGGCGTCTGGTCCGCTGCGTCGGGATGGGAGGAGACGTGCGCGGTGAGCTCGCGCGCGAGCCATCGGGTGGCCTCGCCGCGCAGCAGGCGCACGTGCCAGGGCTGCACGTTGCACCACGAGCCGGTGCGCTGGGCGGTCGCCAGGACCCGGGTGAGCATCTCCTCGGGCACCTCGTCGGGGCGATAGCCCCGGCAGCTCCACCGGGTCTTCATCAGGGTCGCGAAGTCCATGCGGTCTCCTCGTCGTGGGTGGGGGGGGTACGCCGCTCGGGCGCTCAGCGCCAGCCGCCGTCGAGCCGCAGCAGGGCGCCGGTCGCGTAGGAGGAGGCCGAGGAGGCGAAGAACAGCACGCTGCCGACGATCTCGTCCGGCTCGGCACAGCGTCCGAGGGCGACCTGCGACTCCATCCGCTCCCGCAGGCCGGGCATCCAGTTCTCGGAGATGTCGGTGAGGAAGGCGCCGGGCTGGACCGTGTTGACCCGCACCCGCGGCCCGAACGCCCGGGCGAACCCCTCGGTGAGCACGTGCAGGCCGGCCTTCGCCGCCGCGTAGGGCAGCGCGTGCTCGGTGGGCCGGATCGCCTCGACGGATCCGATGTTGACGATGCTGCCGCCGTCGCCCTCGGCCATCCGGGTGCCGATGGCGGCGGTCAGCCGGAACGGTCCGCGCAGGTTGACCGCGACGACCTTGTCGAACAGCGCCTCGCTGACCTCGGCCAGGCTCGGGTAGTGGGGGGACAGACCGGCGTTGTTGACCAGGACGTCGACACGACCGAACTCGTCGTAGACCTCCTCGACGAGGCGGTCGCAGTCGGCCCAGCTGCTGGCGTTGAACGCGACGGGCAGAGCGCGCACCCCGTGCTTCTCGGCGACCTCGTCGGCCACCTCCCGGCAGGCGTCCGGCTTGCGGCTGGCGACCACGACGTCGGCGCCCCGGCTCGCGAAGGCGTGGACCAGCTCGCGGCCCATGCCGCGGCTGCCCCCGGTCACCACCACGGTCCGGCCGGCGAACTCTCCGGGGTCGGTCCGGCGCATGAGGTCCTCCTCGGTCGTCGTCGATCCCACGTTCGGCCCTCTCATCGCGGCGCCAGGTCGCGCAGCGCCCGGCGGTGGTCGGTCCCGACGTCGAGCAGCATCGCGGTCGGCGTCCCCACGCCGGCCTCGACGAAGCGCTGCAGGTGCTCGCGCATCCGCGCCGGCGCTCCGTGCACGACGAGGGCGTCCACGATGTCGTCGGGCACGGCCTCGAGGGCCTGGCGGCGCTCGCCGGCGGCCCAGAGCTTCCAGGTGCGCTCCAGCTCGTCGTGGCCCAGCCACCGGTAGAACTCCCGGTAGACGGGCACGTTGAGGTAGGCGGCGAGCAGCCGCCGTCCTGCGGCCCGGGCCCGGTCGGCGTCCTCGGTGGGCGCGACCAGCACCCGGGCGGCGACCTCCTTGCCGGACCGGGCGCCGTCGGTGCCGCGCACGAAGGGCACCATCCGGGCCGCGTCCTCGGCGGAGACCAGGGTCAGGATGGCGCCGTCCCCCTCGGTGCCGCCCAGCTCGAGCATGCGCGAGCGCAGCCCGGCCACCAGGATCGGCACCGGCTCGGGGGGCACCGTCTCGCAGCGGTAGCCGCCGACCCGGAAGGTGTCGTAGGACTGCTCGACCCGCTCCCCGCTCAGCGCGGCGCGCAGGAAGCGCAGCATGTCGCGGGTGCGGGAGAAGGGTCGCTCGAAGGCGATGTCGTTGAGCCGGCCCACGATGATGTCGGACCCGGAGCCGATGCCGAGGGTGAAGCGTCCCGGCGCCAGCGACGCGAGCGTGGAGGCCGTCTGCGCGAGCAGGACGGGTCCACGGGTGAAGACGGGCGCCACGGCGATGCCGAGCCTGATCCCACGGGTCACGGCGGCCGCGGCCGCCAGCGGGGTGAATCCCTCGGGACCGGTGCCCTCGGCCGTCCAGATCCCGCTGTAGCCGAGATCCTCGATCTCCCGGGCGAGGTCGGGGACCGCCCGCAGCGGGACGCCGTCGAGGGGCAGCGTCATGCCCCAGCGAGCCGTCACGACCGGGCCCGGAGGGCGTGACGGCGGATCTTGCCCGTCTCCGTGCGCGGCAGCTCGTCGACGAAGTCCACGATGCGCGGCCAGGCGTGCCGCCCCAGGCCCTCACGCACCGCCTCCTGGATCTCGGCGGTCAGCCGCTCCCGGTCAACGGTGCCGTCGGCCACCACCACGGCGCGGACGGCGGAGCCGCGCTTGGGGTCGGGGGCCGCGACCACGGCGGCGTCGGCGACGCCCGGCCGGCCGAGGATGATCGCCTCGACCTCGCTGGGGCCGACGTTGTAGCCGGAGGTGACGATGAGGTCGTCCTCGCGGCCGACGAAGCGATAGCGCCCGGCGTCGTCGATCTCGGCCAGGTCGCCGGTGAGGAAGTACTCGCCGCGCCACCGGTCCTGCCACAGGTCGTCGCGGCCCTGGTAGCCGACGGACGCCTGGTACTGCGGACGCCGCACCGCGATGATGCCGCTGCGCTCCTGCGGCACCCCGTCGGCGTCCACGAGCTCGACGTCGAAGCCGGGCACCGCCGCGGCGAGCGCGCCGGGCTCGACCGGCTCGTCGGTGCCGGTGAGGTTCGCCAGCACCATCGCCAGCTCGCTCTGGCCGTAGCCGTCCTGCAGGTCGTGCCCGGTGAGCCGCCGCCAGGCGCTGGCGAGCGGCGCGTCCAGCGGCTCCCCGGAGCTGGAGGCCCCCCGCACCGAGCGCGGGATGCCGGCCCCCCGCTCCGCGGTGGCCACCAGCCGGCGGTAGGCACTGGGAGCGGCGCCGATGAAGGTGACCCGCTCCCGGTCGATGATCCGCAGCCAGGCCTCGGGATCGAAGTCGCCGCTGTAGGCGACCCGCGCATGGCCCAGCGCCTGGGGACAGATCCCCACGGTGTAGAGACCGTAGGACCAGCCCGGGCTGGCGCCCGCGAAGATCAGGTCCTCGGGCTGCAGTCCGAAGACGTGCCGGATGTAGGGCTGCACGGTGAGGATCAGCTGATGCGCCTGGAGGCAGCCCTTGGGAGCACCGGTCGTGCCGCTGGTGTAGATGAGGGTGGCGGGATCCGACGGCAGCGTCTCGACCGGGCTGGTCAGCGCGTCGTGGGACTCCAGCTCGGCCCAGAAGCTGCGGTCGCCGTGGCGCAGGCCCCGCCCGCCCGGGCCGGCGACGGTGTAGACCGCCGGGTCGATCCCGCCCGCGGCGAGCGCGGCGTCAACCTGGTCGCGGTGGTGGTGGTCGACGACCACGACCTTGGGGTCGCCGCCGGCGAGCCGGTCCGCGAGCGCCGTCGTCCCGAAGCCGGCGAACAGCGGCATGTAGACGAACCCGGCGCGCCAGGCCGCCAGCGCGGCGATATAGGCCTCGGTCTGCTGCCCGACGACTCCGGCGACGCGATCGCCGGGCCGCAGGCCGGCCTTGCGCCAGGCGGTCGCCAGCCGGCTCGACGTCTCGGCCAGCTCCGCGAAGGTCCACCGCTCGGAGGAGCCGTCCGGATGATGGAGGATGTAGGCGAGCCGCGCGCGGTCGCGCCCCCACCTGTCCGCCGCCTCGTGGGCGGTGTTGAGCCCACGGCTCAGCGGCCAGTCGAGCCGTGCGACGGCGGCCTCCCAGAGATCCTGGGTGGGCAGCTCGCGCTCCGCGCGCAGCTCTGCCAGGAACGCTTCGCTCATGCCGACCATCTCCCTGTGACCTCCTCGATACGACCCACGCGGCCCGGCGCTGCTCCGGTCCCGGACCGGGAGAACCGCGGCGCCGCGGCGGCCTCGACGCCGTCGGGCCCGTGGCGCAGCGTTCCCCGGCCGGCCACCTGCGGGTGCCGGGCCGCCTCCTCGAAGGTCAGCACCGGTGTCACGCAGGCGTCGGTGCTGGCGAAGACCTCGCTCCACTCCTCGCGGGTACGACGCCCGAAGGCGGTGCCGAGCACCTCGGCCAGGTCGGCCCACTGGGCGGGGTCGTCGCGGTCCGGCAGATCGCCGGGGAGACCGAGGAGCTCGATCAGCTCGTCGTAGAACTGCGGCTCGATCGCACCGACGGCGACGTGCCCGCCGCCGCGGCATCGGTACGTCCGGTAGTAGGGCGCGGCGCCGTCGAGGATGTTGGCAGCGCGCTCGTCGCGCCACAGGCCGCCGGCCCGCAGCTCGAGGATCGGCTGGACCAGGACGGCGGCGCCGTCGACCATCGCGGCATCGACGACCTGTCCCCGACCGGACAGCGTCCGCTCCAGCAGGGCGGCGAGGATGCCGGTCACCAGGAACATCGAGCCGCCGCCGTAGTCGCCGGCGAGGTTGAGCGGCGGCAGCGGCTGCTCGGCGGTGCCGACCGCGTGCAGCACGCCGGTGAGCGAGATGTAGTTGATGTCGTGACCCGCCGTGGCGGCCAGCTCACCCGCCTGGCCCCAGCCGGTCATCCGGGCGTAGACGAGCCGCGGGTTGGGGGCGAGGCAGGCGTCGGGGCCGAGACCGAGCCGCTCGGCGACACCGGGCCGGTAGCCCTCGATGAGGACGTCGGCCACGGCGACGAGGTCCAGCACCGCCGCGCGCTCGGCGGCGTCCTTGAGGTCGGCCCGCACGATGGTGCGCCCGCGCAGGGTGTGGTGCAGGCCGGTCCCCTGCGGGGCCGAGGGCCGTTCGACGCGGATCACGTCCGCGCCCAGGTCCGCCAGGACCATCGCCGCGTGGGGGCCGGGGCCGATGCCCGCCAGCTCCACGACGCGGATCCCGTCCAACGCTCCCGCCATCGCTCCTCCTCCGAACGATCGGACGATCACTCGTGGCGGGAAGCTACTGAACGATCGCTCGGGGGGAGAGCGGGCATCCCTGTGG
Source organism: Nocardioides sp. LHD-245 (assembly GCF_030929495.1). Lineage (GTDB taxonomy): Bacteria > Actinomycetota > Actinomycetes > Propionibacteriales > Nocardioidaceae > Nocardioides. Next base: position 469,108 of record NZ_JAVFWN010000002.1, read on the forward strand.
GTGGAACACCTCGTGCCGCCGGCTCGGGCGGGACCCTCAGCGCCGGGGGACGGCGCGCACGACGCCCAGCGCGATGTCGACGTACCGCTTGGCCATGTCCTCGGGCGAGACGCCGCCGCCCTCGTGGTACCACCAGGCGATGGAGTAGCCCATGTTGATCACCGCGCGCGCCGCGTCGCGCGGGTAGGGAGTGGCGAAGACGCCCATCTCGACGCCGCGGACGATGACGTCGCGGAACATCCGCTCCTGCTCGTCACGGAGCCGGACGACGACCGCGCGGCCGTCCTGCTCCAAGCTGCGCAGCTCCGAGGAGCCGATCAGCGCCTCGCGCTGACGCGAGGTGTGGAACAGGATCCAGGCGTGGACCAGCGCCTCGAGCTGGTCGGCGGGTTCCGAGCCGGCGTTGAGGAGCTCGGCCCTGGTGAGCGCGATGACGTCGTTCATCGTCGAGGTCATGATCTCCTGCAGGATCTCCTGCTTGGAGGGGAAGTAATGGTAGATCGAGGCCACTGTCATCGACGTGGCCCGGGCGATGTCGCGCATGGAGGTGCCGTGATAGCCGAGGACCGTGAAGTTGTCGATGGCGGCGTTGAGCACGCCTGCCCGTCCGCCGATCCTGGTCTGGGCGACCGCCACTGCGCCACCGCGCCTTTCGCTCCGAACGTCCCGGGGGCCGTGCCCCGCGCCCGCCAGTGTGGCACGGCCGATGCCGCCCGACCGCACCCCCGGGCCGCCGGCCCAGCGGATGGAACCGGCCGCGACGAGCCGAACGATCGCTCAGTAGCCTCCGCGCCATGAGCTCGACGGCGACGACCGGACTGCCCGATCTGGCCAACCTCCGCGACGTGGGTGGGCTGCGTACCCACGACGGCCGACGGACCCGCCAGGGGCGGCTGCTGCGCAGCGGGACGCCGTTCTATCTCGACGCCACCCAGTCGCGACATCTGGTCGACGGACTCGGCCTGCGGCTGCGGATCGACCTGCGCAGCCGTGGCGAGGTCGACGGCGCCACCAACTCCCATCTGGCCGCCGTGGAGCGCGAGGTGCTGCTCGCGCCGATCGGCGCCGGTGGGGCCGGGACCGTCCCGGCGACCGCCGCGGCAGAGCACACGATGATGGCGCACTACCTGCGCTACCTGGAGCACGCCGCCGACTCCTTCGCCCTGATCGCCCGCGCCCTGGCCGACGCCGAGCGGCTGCCGGCACTGCTGCACTGCACCCTCGGCAAGGACCGGACCGGGACGGTGGTCGCCGTGCTGCTCTCGGCGGTCGGCGTCCTCGACGACGAGATCGTCGCGGACTACGCGCGCACCGAGGGCCAGAACGACGCCCTCCTGGACCGGCTGCGCAGGCTGCCGGAGTACCGGCGGCGACTCGAGCTGCTGCCGGCGGAGTCGTTGCGGGCCGTGCCCGAGTCGATGTCGCTCTTCCTCGCCGGCCTGCAGGACGGGTACGGCGGCGGGGCCGGGTACCTCCGCTCGGCCGGGGTCGGGGCCGATGTCCTGGACCGGCTGACCGGCGAGCTCGTGGAGGAGAGCCGATGACGCCGATCCTGGACCACCACGCCGGCACCCGGTGTGCGGTTGGTGACGCTCTCGCGCCCCGACCGGCTCAACACGCTGCCGCAGCCGGTCGTCGCCGCCGGCCGGGCCCACGAGCTGATGCTCACCGGACGGCGGGTCGACGCCGACTAGGCCGAGCGGATCGGCCTGGTGCTCGAGGTCGTTGACGGCGACCGGCTGGTCGAGGCGGCTCTCGCCAGGGCCGCCGAGATCATGGCGAACGGACCGGCCCAGGTCGAGCTGACCAAGGAGGGCATGTGGCTGGCGTTGGGGACGCCGTCGCGAGGACGATGATCGAGCTCGAGAACCGTCAGCAGGTGATCACCGCCCTGACCGAGGACAGCGCCGAGGCGAAGCGCGCCTTCCTGGAGAAGCGCCCGCCGGTCTTCCGGCGCCGCTGACTCCGGCCACGAGGTTCCGTCCGCCGGAATCGGCGCGTGCGCGGGACGCACTGGCGCGGGAGCCTGCGTGCGACGCGAGCCGACAGAGGGAGCCGATGAGACGAGAGCTGTACGACGCCGACCATGAGGCGTTCCGGAGCGTGGTGGCGGAGTTCGTCGAGCGCGAGGTGACACCCCACCTGGCGCGATGGGACGAGCAGCGTCTCATCGACCGGGAGACCTGGTTGGCCGCCGGCAGGCAGGGGATCCTCGGCCTCGCCGCCCCGGAGGAGTACGGCGGCGGAGGAGGCACCGACTACCGCTTCCGGGCCGTGCTCCTCGAGGAGCTCGCCAAGGTCCACGCCACGTCGCTGGCATCGAGCTTCTCGCTGCAGGACGACATCGCGATCCCCTACATCCGCGAGATCGGCACGGACGAGCAGAAGCGGCGCTGGCTGCCCGCGATGGCGGCCGGCGAGCTCATCGGGGCGATCGCGATGACCGAGCCCGGCACCGGCAGCGACCTCAAGGGCATCCGCACCGCCGCCCGGCAGGTCCCGGGCGGCTGGGTCGTCAACGGCGCGAAGACGTTCATCACCAACGGCATCCAGAGCGACCTGGTCATCACCGTGGCGCGCACCGACCCCGACGGCGGCGCGGCGGGCTTCAGCCTGCTCGTGGTCGAGCGGGACATGCCGGGCTTCAGCCGCGGACGCAAGCTCGACAAGGTCGGGCTGCACGCCCAGGACACCGCGGAGCTGGTCTACGAGGACGTCTTCGTCCCCGACGAGAACGTCCTGGGCCGGATCGGCGGCGGCTTCGGCCAGCTGCGGGAGATGCTGCCGCTCGAACGGCTCAGCATCGCCGTGCACGCACTCGCCGTCAGCGAGGCGATCCTCGCCGACACCATCGGCTACGTCCGCGACCGGCACGCGTTCGGCCAGCGGCTCGCCGACTTCCAGAACACCCAGTTCGAGCTGGCCGAGATGCAGACCGAGGTCAGCATCGGCCGGGTCTTCGTCGACCGGGCGATCCTCGCCCTCAACGCGGGTGAGTTGACCGAGGTCGACGCCGCGATGGCCAAGTGGTGGGGCGCCGACCTGCAGAACCGCGTCGTCGACCGGTGCCTGCAACTGCACGGCGGCTACGGCTTCATGCTCGAGTACCCCGTCGGGCGCGCCTACCAGGACGCCCGGATCCAGCGGATCTTCGGCGGCGCCAACGAGATCATGAAGCAGATCATCGGCCGCAGCATCGTCGGGCGCCCGTGACCGGGGCGGGTCCGCAGGCCCTCCCGGGCTCCCCCGACCTGTCCGGCCAGGTCGCCCTGGTGACCGGCGCGGCGACCGGCCTGGGCCGGCGCTTCGCGCTCACCCTGGCCGCCGCGGGGGCGACGGTCGCCGTCGCCGGGCGTCGCCCCGAGCCTCTCGAGGAGCTCGCCGCCCAGATCGCCGCGGCCGGCGGCGCCGCGGTCGTCACCCCCCTCGACGTGCGCGACGCGGGTGCGATCGAGACGTGCCTGGACACCCTGGCGAGCGGTGCCGGGCTCCCGTCGATCCTGCTCAACAACGCCGGCATCCCGGACGCCCGGCGGGCACACCGGATGCCGCTCGAGCTGGTCGACGCGGTCCTGGAGACCAATCTGCGCGGCCCCTGGCTGCTGGCGACCGGGCTCGCGGCCCGGCTCATCGCCGCGGACCGGGGCGGCCGGATCGTGAACATCTCCTCGATGTCGGCCTACCACTACGCGGGGGAGGGCGCGGCCCTCTACGCGGTCACGAAGGCGGCCGTGGCCCGGATGACCGAGGTGCTGGCGGTCGAGTGGGCGGCCCGCGGCATCAACGTCAACGCCATCGCACCGGGCGCCTTCGCCTCGGAGATGATGGAGGGGATGCTGGAGCGGATGGGCGACATCACCCAGGGCTTCCCCCGTCGCCGGCTCGGCGACCCCGCCCGGCTCGACAGCACCCTGCTCTACCTGGTCTCCCCCGCCTCGGACCACGTCACGGGCACGGTCGTCAAGGTCGACGACGGGCAGTACCACCGATGAGCGCCCCCTCGACCGCCTCGTCCGCCAGCGGCACGATGATGCGCGCCGTCCGGCTCTCCGAGCACGGACGGGACCCGGTGCTGGCCCGGGTGCCGGTGCCGCCGGTCGGCCGGGGCGACGTCCGGGTCGCCATGCGGGCCTGCGGCATCTGCGGCTCGGACCTGCACATCATCGAGGGCTCCACGGTGCCCGCGCACCTGCCCATCACGCTGGGCCACGAGGCGTCGGGCGTCGTGGAGGCGGTCGGCGGCGACGTCGCCCACATCGCCGTCGGCACCCGGGTCGCGGTGAACCCGATGCTCAGCTGCGGCGCCTGCCGGCAGTGCCGCACCGGCCGCGCGAACCTCTGCCCCCGCGTCCGGGTCATCGGCCTGCAACGCGACGGCGCCCATGCCGACCTCGTGGTGGTGCCGGCGACGAACGTGATCCCGCTGCCGGACTCGGTCGACTTCGCGCTGGGCGCGATCGTCGCCGACGCCATCGCGACGCCGTGGCGGGCGATCGCCCGGGCGCGCGTGCAGCCCGGCGACGTCGCCGTGGTCTACGGCCTCGGCGGGCTCGGCCTGCACGCGGCGATGCTGCTGCGCCAGGTCCTGGGAGTCCGGGTCATCGGCGTGGACGCCGGCGACGCCGCTCTCGAGCGAGCCGCGTCCTACGGCATCGACGAGGTCGTCGACGCCCGCGCCGGGCGGCCGGCGACGGAGATCCACGCGCTCACCGACGGCGGCGCCGACGTCTCCTTCGAGTTCGTCGGCGCACTCGGCGTCGTCGAGCAGGCGGTCCGCTCCCTGGCCTACGGCGGACGCTGTGTGGTGGTCGGCGTCGGGCCGGACCGGCTCGGGCTCTCGCTGCGCCAGGAGACCCTGGTCGCGCGCGGACAGTCGATCATCGGCTCCCACGGCTACGTGTCCGACGACATCCGCGAGCTGCTCGACCTGCTCGACAGCGGCCGGGTCGCCGTGCACGACACCGTCAGCCACCGGTTCCCCCTGACGTCGTACGCCGAGGGCCTGGCCGCACTGCGCGACCGCACCAGCGGTGCCGTCCGCGTCGTCATCGAGAACGACGGCTGACGCGGACCCGGCACCGCGGCGACGCTCAGTGGGCGCGGTCGGCCCAGACCGCGCCGTACCTGGCCCGGGCGCGGTCCAGCCGCTGGTGGCGGACGTAGGCGGGGAACGGCGCGTCGTTCGCCTTGTGCTCCTTGAGCACCTCCCGGGCCACGACCATCTTGTGGACCTCCGTGGGGCCGTCGGCGAGGCCGACGTGGAAGGAGTTGACGACCCACTCGGCGAACGGCACCTCGTGGCTCAGCCCCAGCGATCCGTGCAGGTGCAGCGCGGTGGCGGCGATGTCGTGCAGCACCTTGGGCATCACGGACTTCACCGCCGAGACGTTCTTGCGGATCGTCTTCCAGTCGTGGCCCTGGTCGGCCAGCCAGGCCGTCTCGAGCACGAGCAGCCGGAACTGGCGCAACTGCACCCAGCCGTCGGCGATCTTCTCCTGGACCATCTGCTTGTCGGCCAGCAGCTCTCCCTTGGTGGTCCTCGACAGCACCCGCTCGCAGGTCATCTCGAAGGCCCGGGTCGCCTGGGCCAGGGTCCGCATGGCGTGGTGGAGCCGGCCGCCGCCCAGGCGGGTCTGGGCGATCGCGAACGCCGCTCCGCGCTCGCCGAGCATGGCGGAGGCCGGCACCCGGACGTCGGTGAGCCGCAGGTGGGCGTGGGTGTCCTCCGGCTCGCCGTAGAAGCCGTAGTTGCGCACGATCTCGATGCCCGAGGTGTCGGTGTCGACGATGAACATCGAGGCCCGCTGGTAGGGGTTCTCCGCGTCGGGGTCGGTGACGACCATCATGATGTAGAAGGCCGCCGACTCCGCCTCGGAGGCGAACCACTTCTCGCCGTTGATGACCCAGACGTCACCGTCGAGGACGGCCGAGGTCCGGAACAGGAGCGGGTCGGCACCGCCCTGCGGCTCGGTCATCGAGAAGCACGAGGTGATCTCGTTGGCCAGGAGCGGCTCGAGATAGCGGACCTTCTGCTCCGGGGTGGCGAAGTGCGCGAGGATCTCGGAGTTGCCGGTGTCGGGGGCCTGGGCGCCGAAGACGATCGGGCCGAACCGGGACATCCCGAATTTCTCGTTCATCAGTGCCAGCTTGAGCTGACCGTAGCCCTTGCCGCCCAGGTCGGGGCCGAGGTGGCAGGCCCACAGGCCGCGCTCCTTGACCTCGGCCTGCAGCGGGCGGACCAGTCGCTCGAACTCGGGGTCGTGCACATTCCACTGGCTGCCCAGCACGTCGTCCAGCGGCTGCACCTCCTCCCGCACGAAGGTGTCGATCCAGTCCAGCTCGCGCTGGAAGTCGGGGTCGGTCTCGAAGCTCCACACAGTCGGTCGTCCTTGTCTGTCTCGGGTCGTTCTCGATGTCCTTGCTCGCCGGCGCCTCAGCCGACCCCGCGCAGCGCGGCGTCGGAGGCACGGGAGCAGCGGTCCAGCGCTCGCTCCAGGAGCGGCGCGACCATGTCGCCGATGTCGTCGAAGCCGTCGCCGAGGGTGTCGCCCCGCAGGTGCCGAGCGTGGATCTGCTCCAGCACGACGGCGATCTTGACGTCGGCGAAGACGACGTACCAGTCCAGGTCGTCGACGCCGATCCCCCGCTGCCGCGCGTAGGACTCGACGATCTCGTCCGCGGTCGGGAAGCCGGGATGGGCGGTGGCGCCGGCGGTGATCGGGTTGAAGGGCCTGCCGACCTCGTCCCAGAAGCTGACCAGCAGGCCGAGGTCGGACAGCGTGTCGCCCAGCGTGGAGAGCTCCCAGTCCAGGACGCCCACCACGCGGGCGGGGTCGTCCAGCCCCACCATCACGTTGTCGACCTTGTAGTCGCCGTGCACGATGCCGGGGAACCTGGAGACCGGCATCGTCGCGGCCAGCCGCTCCACGAGCACACCGACCTCGGGGCGCTCGGAGGTCTTGACCGCCTCCCACTGCCGTGCCCAGCGGGCGAGCTGACGCTGCAGGTAGCCGTCGGGACGGCCCCAGCCCTGCAGCCCGACCTGGGCCGGGTCCACGTCGTGCAGGGCGACGAGGGTGTCGACCAGCGCGCCGGCCAGCGCGGCACGGTCGGTCTCGGCGAGGACGGCGGTGTCCTCCCGGGTCCGGAAGGTGCGCCCCTCGAGCCGGTCCATGACGTAGAAGGGCGCCCCGAGCACGGCGGGGTCCTCGCAGTGGGCCACCACGTGCGGCACGGGCACGGGCGTGCCGGCGAGCGCCGTCACGACGCGGACCTCGCGGGCCATGTCGTGGGCCGACTGGAGCACGTGGCCGTGCGGCGGCCGGCGCAGGATCCACTCGCGGGAGCCGTCGGAGAGCGCGTACGTCGGGTTCGACCGCCCGCCGACCAGCAGGCTGGAGCGCAGCTCGCCGGCCAGCTCCACTCCGGCCGCGGCCAGGTAGCCGGCCAGCGCCGCCCCGTCGAGTGCGCCCTCCGGGGCGATGGGCCCCTCGGACGTGTCAGACGATGCCATGGACACGCATGCCTCCATCGGTTCGGTCGCTCACGGCGCACAGCTCGAGGCCGCGCTCCAGCAGATGCGGTACACCCAGGCCCATGAGGTCGCTCACGGGATCCACGCGCCGCCCGCTGCGGTGCAGGTACAGGTTGTGGGCGGCGATCACGCCGTAGCGATAGCAGGCGAGCGCCTCGTACCAGTCGAAGGCCGGCAGCGCCCGGCCGGTGGCGGCCTCGTAGCGCGCACGCAGCCGGGCGGGGTCGTCCCGCACCAGCATGGCCTCGCGCCGGGCGGCGTACCAGCACGACGCGTCGACCATCATCGCCAGCCAGCCGATGTCCAGGCCCACGGCGCCGATACCGGCGATCTCCCAGTCGATGACGGCGCTGAGCCGCCCGTCCGCCCGGTACAGGATGTTGTGGGTCTGGTAGTCGCCGTGGAAGACGCCGACCCGGTGGTCGCCGGGGTCGCTCGCCAGCAGCTCGGCGCGGAGACCGCGCGCCAGATCGGCCCACTCCTCGGGCATCCTGGCGAGCAGCGGCGTCCAGTAGTCGACCTCCTCCACGATCGACCGGGCCACGCCCCAGCTCGCGAGTGGGGCCGGATCGACGGCGTGGATCGCCGCGAGGACGTCCACCGCCTGGTCGAGGTAGGGGGTCACATCGCCACCGACCGGACCGATGCCCGCGTCCGGATCGGTCATGTGCAGTGGCAGCGCGTCGAGCCGGCGCTGGACCATCGCGTCGGTGCCGAACCAGGCCTCGTCGCCGCTGGACCACACCACCGGGGCGGTGGGCACGCCGGCGGCGGCGAGCGCGGCCAGCAGCGGCACCTGCCGCAGCACGTCGGTGTTGCCGCGGCGACGCACCCCCGGCGGCGCCAGCCGGATGACCAGGGGCTCGATCGGCGCGCCGTCGGGGCGGTGCAGGTCGAAGCCGAAGCTCAACCCCGCGTTGCCCGGCATCGGCGCCAGGCCCGCCACCGTGCTGCCGGCTCCGCCGATCTCGACCGCCCACCGGTCGAGGTCGACGACGAAGCGGGCATGGTCGAGTGACATGGCCACGTAGGTCCTCCCACCGGGATCCGCGTCAGCCCTGTCGCTGCCCGCGCCCCGCAAGGACACACCGGCGGAGCGGAGCCGACAACGCGGAGTACCAGCCGACGGAACCGGTCAGCCGGGTTCGGTCGCGCCGACCTTGCGCATCGAGCGCAGCGGCGCGCTCTGCAGGCCGCGGCCGACCAGGAGGAACTGCCGCTGCCGCGACGGGCTGGCGGTGATGTGCCGGAACCGCTCGACCTCGGCCTCGATCCGCCCCGGCCCCTCGGAGTTCCACAGCATCTGCTTGTGCTCGGAGGAGACCGGCGACGTCAGGTTGGTGAAGACACGTCGCCGCTCCTCCGAGAAGCGGTCCAGGATCTCCTCGTCGGCGCCGAAGTGGATCACCTCGCGCAGCGCCTCGACCAGCGTCATGCCGTCGAAGAAGCCGCCCGGCAGCCCGTAGCCCGCGCTGGGGCTGGTGACGTGGGCGGCATCCCCGATGAGCAGGAGGCGCCCGGCGCGGAAGCGGTCCGCCACCCGCTGGTGCATGCGGTGGGCGCCGTACGCCTCGACCTCGACGTCGACGCCGTCGGGCAGCACCCGCCGGAACCGGTCCCGCATCCGCTCGCCGAGGGTCTCCTCGGGCAGTGCGAGGTCCTCGGCGTAGGTGTAGCGCCACAGCCCGGAGTCGTCGACCTTGGCGACCAGGGCGCCGTCCTGCGCATCGAGCTGGACGCCGGAGAGCTCGTGGCCCAGCGACGCGAAGTCGAACCGGACGTTGGTCGCCACGAACCGCTCCGGCCAGGTGATGCCGGGAAGGCCGAGCCCGGCGGAGCGACGCACCATGCTGTGCACGCCGTCGGCGCCGACGACCCAGTCAGACCGGTAGCTGCGCTCGCCGCCCGGTGCGTCCGCGGTGACCGTGCAGCCGTCGGCGTCCTGCTCCACGCGCTGCACGCGGGTGTCCCACTCGACGTGGACGTTGGGCAGGGCGGCCAGCCGGGCGATGACGATCTCGGCGAGCGTCTGCTGGGGCAGATGCAGGGTGAACGGGTGCTGGACGTCGTCGGCGAGGACGTCGAGGTCGAAGTAGAGCCGCTCGCCCGTCGCCAGCACGTAGATCGACCAGCGCCGGTGCACCAGACCGCGGGCGACGGCGTCGTCCAGGACGCCGAGCCGGTCCAGCCCGCCGAGCATCGACCAGTGGAACATCATGGCGCGCGGCGAGGAGCTCGGCTCCGAGGACTGCGCCTCCAGGAGGGTCACCTCGATGTCGGAGCGGGCCAGCGCCAACGCGACGAGCAGCCCGTGCGGGCCGCCGCCCACCACGGTCACCGATGCTGAAGAAGCCACGACTCACCCTCGCTGAGATTCCCACGCGCCGAGCGCGTCCGACAATCGTCCCGCATTGCGGCCCAACAGGCCATCGCCCTCGGCCGCGGTCAGGTCGCCCGCCGCGACGGCGGCGCCGACCAGGCGCTCGGCCCCCTCGAGCTGCCCGGGGATGAACGGATAGTCCGAGCCCACCAGCACGTGCTCGGCGCCGAAGCGGCGCGCCAGCAGCCCGAGGTGCTCGGGGACCAGGACGAGCGTGTCCACCCAGAGGCGGCGCAGCAGCGCCGCGTGGTCGCCGGAGGAGCGGTCACCGCCCAGCACGCTCCCGCTGGCGAGCCGCGGGAAGGCCCAGGGGAAGGTGCCGCCGCCGTGCGCCAGCAGCACGTCGAGTCCCGGGCACGCGTCGAGCACGCCGCCGAAGACCAGCGCGGAGGCCGCCATCGCGGTGTCGGTCAGCATGCCGAGGCCGAAGTCGTAGGGCTGCTCGCCCGAGCGGCGGATCGCACCGTCCCCGCCGCCCAGGGGGTGGACGAAGACCAGCGCACCGAGCTCCTCGGCGGCGGCGAAGAGCGGTCGCAGGGCGAGGTCGTCGAGTTCCCGCTCCCCCATCCGGCAGCCGATCTCGATCCCGAGGAGGCCGAGCTCGCACACGGCGTGCCGGAGCTCGGCGACGGCCAGGTCGACGTCCAGCCACGGCACACCGCCGAGCCCCGCCAGCCGCCCGGACGACGCGACCACCGCCTCGGCGATGCCGTCGTTGAGCGAGCGGTAGTAGCCGATGCTCGCCTCGGCGTCGGTGCCGGCGTCGAGCGTGACGGGCACGGGCGAGACGAGCTGGCGCTCGACACCCAGGACGTCGAGCTCGGCGAGCCGCACGTCGAGGTCCCACAGGCCGGCACGCACGTCCCGGAACAGGCGCTCGCCCACCAGGAGCCGTCCCGACACCGCGTCGTCGACCTCCAGGCGCGGCCACGGCCCCCCGCTGACGGGCAGCTCGACCCGGCGCGGGAAGAAGTGCGCGTGTACGTCGACGATGGCCATCCGCTCTCCTCCGGGACCCTCCGCGGGCCCCGATCTCTGTGGAGATAGGGACGCTAGGGGTCCGGGTCGCCGGATCGAGCGCGGCGTTCCAACGGATGGAACGCGCGCTCGCGACAGCGGCCCCGATGCGTCTGACTGTCCCTGCGACGAGATGGCGTGACGTCTATCACGTAACGTACGATGATGAGCGTCACGACGGGCTCGGGCGCTGCAGTCAAGTCTTCGAGTGCGAGTGGGTGCCGGTGGCCAACAGCGAGAACCGTGCGGTTCCTGCGGCGGACCCGCCCTCGATCCTGACCAAGGTCTTCGACCTGTTGCACGCGTTCAACACCAACAACCGGGTGATGACGCTCAGCGAGCTGGCCCGCGCCTCGGGCCTGCCGAAGTCGACCGTGCACCGGCTCATCGCGCGCCTCATCGACCTCGGCGCCGTCGAGCCGCACCGCTCGGGCTATGTCGTCAGCGTGGAGATGCTGAGCCTGGCGACGAACACGCCCGCCGGCGGCATGCGGGACGCGGCGCTCCCGTTCATGGCGGCCCTCCACCGGTGGTCCGGACACAGCGTGCAGTTGGCCGTGCTGCGGCAGTTCGACGTGGTCCTGCTCGAGACCATCACCGCACCCGACTCGCCCGGCCCGCCCGGCACGCTGGGCTCGCGGATCCCGGCCAACTGCACCGCGCTCGGCAAGGTGCTGCTCTCGCGGGAGCACCTCGACGACCTCGAGGCCTTCCTGCCGCGCCCAATGCCGATGCGGACCAGGTTCTCGGTGACCGAGGTGGACCCGCTGGTCATCGAGCTGCGGAAGGCGCGCACCTCGGGCATCGCGTACGACCGCGAGGAGAGCCAGCTCAACCTGGCCTCCGCCGCGGTCCCGATCGTGATCCGCGACTACGCCGTCGGCGCCCTCGCCGTCTCGCACCCGGCCGACGTCGAGATCACCGCCAAGGTGGAGCAGGCGCTGCGCGAGACCGCCGCCCAGATCGCTCGCGTGTGCCGCGACGACCTCCAGCGGGGCAAGGCCCACTACTTCCCCCACGAGTTCTGAGCCTCCCTCCGCGTTCCAGGCTCCGGGACGGGCTGTCGCACGCGAGGGACGCCCTGCGCACGCTGAGCGCGTGAAGGCGATCAGGATCCACGGCCCGCGCGATGCCCGGCTCGACGAGATCGAGGAGCCGGTCGTGACCGGCGACGACCAGGTGAAGATCCGGATCGAGTCGGCGGGGGTGTGCGGATCCGACCTGTGGCTCTACGAGACCGCGCCGGTCCCCGACCACTACCGCCATCCGGCCTTCGGCGAGTCCGGTCCCCACGTGCTCGGTCACGAGATGGCGGGCCGCGTGGTGCTCGCCGGCAGGGCCGTCACCGGGCTGGCCGCGGGCGATCTCGTCGCCGTCCGGCCGCTGGTCGCCGACGGCACCTGCGCGACCTGCCGGCGCGGTGAGACCAACCTGTGCGAGCAGCGCGGCTTCGTCGGCATCAACGGCGGGGGCGGCGGCTTCAGCGAGTACGTCGTGGTGCCGGTCGAGCAGGTCCACCGGCTGCCCGCGCCGTTCACCGCCGCCACCGGGAGCCTCGTCGAGCCGTTGGCCACCAGCTGGCACACCGTCGACGCCGTCCCGCTGACGCCTGAGGACCCGGTGCTGGTGGTGGGCGCGGGACCGATCGGCATCGGCGTGCTGCTGTGTCTGCGGGCACGCGGGACGACCCGCGTGCTGGTCAGCGAGCCCAGCGCGCTGCGGCGCGGGCTCGCGGCGCGATGGGGCGCCGAGGTGATCGACCCCCGCGAGACCGACCTGGCGCGCCACGCCCGCGCCTGGTCCGAGCGCCGCGGCGTCGCGGCAGCCTTCGACTGCGCCGGCGCCGGCGGCGAGGTGATCGGCAGCGAGCTGCGCGCGCTCCGGCCGGGCGGTCACCTCGTCGTCCCCGCCGAGTTCCACGCGCGCGTGGAGATCGATCCGACCGAGCTGGCCCGTCACGGCAAGCGCATCCTGGGCAGCTCGGCCTACCGTCGCGAGGACTTCGACGCCGTCATCCGCGCCGTCGCCGACGGACGACTCGACCCGACGGGGATGATCACCTCCACGATCGCCCTCGAGGACACCGTCGCCGCCGGTCTCGAGCACCTGCTGGGGGCCGGCCGGGACACCGACATCAAGGTCCTCGTCACGGCCGGGACGTCCTCGTGACCGGCTCCGCGCCGGGCGGGGCGCGGCCGTTCGAGGACCGCGTCGCCGTCGTCACCGGCGCGGCGTCGGGGATCGGCGCGGCGACCGCCGCCCTGCTCGCCGAGCGCGGCGCCCACGTCGTGGTGGCCGACCTCGACCGTCCGGCGGCGGACGTGCTCGCCGACGACCTCACGGCCCGCGGCCTGGCCGCCTCGGCAGCCGGGGTCGACGTCAGCGACGAGGCGCAGGTGAGCGCCCTGTTCGACCGGGTGCGTGCCGAGCACGGCCGGCTCGACGTCCTGCACAACAACGCGGCGGCGATGGGGCTGACCTTCCGCGATCCCGTCGTCACCAGGGTCGACGTCGCCAGCTGGGACCGCACCTTCGCCGTCAACGCCCGCGGCGTGCTGCTGGGCTGCAAGCACGCGATCCCGCTCATGTTGGAGGACGGCGGCGGCGCGATCGTCAACACCACCTCGATCTCCGGCGACGTGGGCGAGCTGACCATGTCGGCGTACGGCGCCTCCAAGGCCGCCGTCTCGCAGCTCACCCGGGCGGTGGCCACCCAGTGGGGCAGGCAGGGGATCCGCTGCAACGCCGTCGCGCCCGGGCTGATCCTGTCGCCCTCCGGCGAGCAGACGCCGGAGCCGCTGCAGGAGATCTACCGGCGGCACGTGCTGACCCCTCACCTCGGCACCCCGGACGACGTCGCCCGCCTGGTCGCGTTCCTGGCCTCCGACGAGGCCCGCTACATCACCGCCCAGGTGCTCCGGGTGGATGGCGGGCTGGTCGACCACCACCCCATCGTCGCGGACTTCGCCGACTGGGCGGCGTCGGTCCGGGCCGACCGGGCCGCCGCACGGGGGCCGGCCTGATGCGCGCCGCGCTCTTCACGGGTCCTGGCGAGCCGATCTCCTATGTCGACCTGCCCGATCCGCAGGCGCCGCCCGGCTGGGTGGTGCTGGACGTCAGGGCAGCGGGGATGTGCCACTCCGACGTGCACACCGTGCGCGGTCCCGGCGCGGCCTGGCTCAGCCGGATGCCGATCGTGCTGGGCCACGAGGTCGCCGGCACCGTCGCCGCGCTCGGCGCGGGTGTCACCGGCTTCGCGCTCGGCGACCGGGTCGGCGTCTGCTCGACCCCGGGCCCCGACGAGCACACGCGGCCGTTCGGGCCCGGCACCCACCTCGGGCCCGCCGGCGGCTCGCAGCCGGGCACGCACGTCGACGGCGGCTACGCCCAGCAGTGCGTGGTCCGGGCGTCCCGGCTGGTCCCCATCCCTCCCGAGGTCAGCTTCGAGCAGGCGGCGATCGGCACCGACGCCCTGGCGGCGGGCTACCACAACGTGCGCAACGTGGCCGGCGTGAGGATCGGCGAGCGGGTCGGCATCGTCGGGCTCGGCGGCCTCGGCATGGCCGGCCTGCGCACCGCGGTCCTCGCGGGCGCCCACGTCTATGGCGTCGACGTGCGCGAGGAGGTCTTCGACGACGCGCGCGCCGACGGCGCGCTCGACTGCTTCACCGACATCGCGGCGCTGGCCGAGCTGGACCTCGACGTGATCGTCGACTTCGCGAACGCGGCGGGCAGCGTCAACGCCGCCGTCCGCGCGGTGCGTCCGCGCGGCCGCGTGGTCGTGGTCGGCCTGGGGTCGGAGCAGATCGTCCTCGACACGATCCCGCTCGTCCTCGGCCGGCGCACCCTGCTCACCTCCCAGGGGATCCGCAAGCAGGACCTCGAGGACGTCTACGGACTGCTGGCCCGCGGCCTGCTGAGCCCACGGCTGGAGGCCTTCGACTTCGACCGGATACCCGAGGCGCTCGAGCGCCTCGCCCGAGGCAACGTCCACGGACGGCTGTTCACCCGTCCACCCACGAGAGAGAGCTGACATGACCCACCCCGCGACCGAGATCCCGACGACCTTCGACCTGACCCAGACCGACGGCCTGCTGCGGACCACCAAGGCCGTCAGCCGCCGGCTCGACCTGACCCGCGACGTGCCGACGGAGCTGATCCTCGACTGCATCAGGATCGCCTCCGCCGCGCCGATCGGCGGCAACCGGGAGGCCAACCGCTGGCTGGTGGTCAAGGACCCGGTCAAGCGGCAGCAGCTGGCACAGCTCTACCAGGAGGTCGGCAACCCCTACCTGGCCGCGCTGCGCGCGAAGGCCGAGCCGGGGTCGCGACAGGCCCGGGTCATCGAGGCCGGCCAGTACATCGCCGACCATCTCGCCGAGGTCCCGGCGCTGGTGCTGCCGATCCGCCTGGGCGTGGTCGGCGAGGGGGTCTTCAACGCGCAGTCGCTCTACGGCTCGGTGGTCCCCGCCGTGTGGAGCTTCCAGCTGGCCGCCCGCTCGCGGGGCCTGGGCACCCGCTACACGACCTACCTCGCGACCCGCGCCCGGGAGGTGGCCGAGCTGCTCGGCATCCCCGAGGAGGTCACCCAGGTCGCCCTGCTCCCGGTCGCCTACTACACCGGGGAGCGCTTCAGCCCGGCTCCGCGCCGGGACCCGGCGGAGATCACCTACCTCGACTCCTGGGAGAACCCGGTCGGCTGAGGCCGAGGCCGGGGTCAGGCCAGCGTCCAGCCGCCGTCGACCGGCAGGGTGTGCCCGGTGACGAAGGAGGAGGCGTCGCTGGCGAGGAAGAGCACGGCGGTAGCGATCTCGTCGAGACCGCCACCGCGGCGCTGCAGGCTGGCGCCCTCCCACATCGCACGGACCATCTCGCCGGTCTCGTCGGCCGTCATCTCGGTGTCGACGAAGCCGGGGGCGATGCCGTTGACGCGGATGTCCTTCCGGGCGAGGTTGGCCGCCAGGTCCCTGGTCAGGGCGATCAGTGCGGCCTTGGAGGCGCTGTACATGTAGCTGGGGATGCCCGAGGCCTTCAGGCCGAAGGCGCTGGCGACGTTGACGATGACGCCACCGCCGGTCATCCGGGCGGCCGCGGCCCGGGTCATCGCGAAGCTGCCCAGCAGGTTGACGTCGACGACCTGGCGCAGATCGTCCATCGGCGCCTTGAAGGGATGCTCCGTGGTGCTCCGGGACAGGCCGGCGTTGTTCACGAGGACGTCGAGCCGCCCGAGCTCGGCCACCGCGGCGTCGGCCGCCGCCCGGCAGTCGGCCTCGTCGGTGATGTCCCCCTCGACCACGACCGCTCGGCGGCCGGACCGGGCCACGGCTGCCGCGGTCTCCTCCAGCCGGTCGCGCCGCCGCGCCATCAGGACGATGTCCGCGCCGGCCTCCGCGAACGAGGTCGCGATCCGCACGCCCAGACCGCTCGAGGCGCCGGTGACGAGCGCGACGCGGTGATCCAGCCGGAAGCTGTCGAGGATGCTGGCGCTCCGTGTCCGCTGCGACGACATGGCTCAGTCCTCGATCGCGATGCTCAGCTGGGTCGCGGCCCACGGCCGGATCTCGCGCTTGAGTACCTTCGCATTGGCGTTGCGGGGCAACGGCTCGCTGCGCACCAGCGTCCAGCGCGGGCGCTTGTAGGACGCCAGCCTGCCCTCGCAGGCCGCCGCGACCGAGGCGGGATCGAAGTCGGGATCGCTGGTCACCACCACCGCCACCGGTGTCTCTCCGAACCGCTCGTGCGGCACGCCGACCACGGCGACCTCGGTGACCCCGGGAAGACGGACGACGAGATCCTCGATCTCCTGGGGATACACGTTGAGGCCGCCCGAGATGATCATGTCCTTGGTGCGGCCCACGACCGTGATGTAGCCGTCCTCGTCCAGCTCGACCAGGTCACCGGTGTGCAGCCAGCCGTCGCGGAACGCCTCGGCGGTCTGCTCGGGCCGGTTGTGGTAGCCCTTCATCGAGGCCGGCGAGCGCAGCAGCAGCTCGCCGCGGCCCGAGAACCGGATCTCGCCGTCGGCGTCGCGCACCGCCGTGTCGGCGTGGGGCATCGCCCGGCCCGCGGAGCCCTCGTGGGCGGCGACCTCCTCGGGGCGCAGCACGGTGGTGATGGTGGGGAACTCCGAGAGGCCGAACCCCTGGCACACCGCCACGCCCGGCATCTCGGCCTGGCACTTCTCGATCACCGCCCGCGGCACCGGCTCGGTGCCCGTGATGACCCAGACCAGCGGGCTGGCCGAGAGGCGGGCCATCAGGTCCGGGCGGGTGACCAGGTCGCGCAGCAGGCTGGGCACGAGCATGATGTGGGTGATGCCGTGGTCGACGATGAAGTCGGTGACCGACTCCATCGAGGCCGAGCCGGTGCGGCGGATCTGGGAGAAGCCGCCGATCCAGGCCAGGGCGAGCACCAGGTTGTGGAACCCGGCCGCCCACGAGAAGGACGCGATGACGCCGTACCGCACGTCGGGGGTCAGGCCCAGGCCGGGCAGCTGGCCGAACGAGTTCCACAGCACGCTGTCATGCGTGTGCACGGCGGCCTTCGGGAGCCCCGTGGTGCCGGAGCTGTAGTAGAGGATGAGGGTGTCGCCGAGGTCGGGCTCCCGGTGGTCCGGAGGCGGCCAGGCGCCGCCCTTGCGGACCGTCTCGTACCGCTCCGCCCCGCGCGGCCCGGGATCGATGTCGTCGACGGTGATCAGCAGCTCGAAGTCGTGGTCGATGTCGGCGAGGCCGGCCTGCGCGATCTCGTCCGCGATCATGAAGCGCGCCTCGCTGTCGCGGCACATGTGGTCGATCTCGGGCCCGGTGAGCAGCACGTTGACCGGGACGCAGACCGCGCCCAGCGCCGCGAGGCCGAACAGCACCTCCACCCACTCCAGCCGGTTCCCCATCATGACCGCGACCCGGTCGCCCGGCCTGACGCCGGCGGCACTGAGGCCCGCGGCGACGTCCAGGGACCGGTCGCGCATCTCGCGGAACGTGACCAGCTCGCCCTCGAACCCGAAGGCGGGCCGGTCGGCGTAGTGCGACCTCGCCGACCGGTCGAGGACACCGAACAGGTTGCGTGCCAGGGTCATGTGGTTCTCCTTCGCCGGCGCCCGGGGGGCGCGAGAGGACGACGCTCAGTCGAGCGCGTAGACGTCGTAGCGGGCGGCGTGGCTGCTCAGGTCGGCCTCTCCGATCGCCACCGCCTGGATCTCGTTGAGCCAGGCGTAGCGCTCGTCGCCGGTCTGGAACCGGGGCGCCCCCCGGAGCCGCAGCACGCCGGTGGGGTCGCGCCGCAGCAGTCCGTTGTAGAAGTAGAGGACCGTCGCATCGTCGTCGGTCACGAACGCCGCCCGCACGTCGATCTCCCAGATGCCGTCGCGGCGAACGGTCACCCAGTCGGACGTGAGCCCCCGCACCATCCGTCCCGAGACGCGCGGCCCGGCCACGGTGCCCTCGGTGACGCCGGCGACGACGCGGGTGCCGTGGGGCCCGCCCTCGGCCAGGGCCGAGAACTCGCCGTCGTGGGTGGCCTCGACGCGGAACAGCAGCGTCGCCGCCAGCCGGACGCCGCCGGTGTCCGCCGGTCCGCTCACCGCAGCCCCCACACGCCGAGCAGGTCGTGGTCGATCGCGGCGGTGAAGACCCGCTTGCCGGCCTCCTCCATCACCGGCGCCGGTCCGTTGTCACGGGGCAGGGCGCCGTAGGAGGCGATGGCATGCGCCATCTGCCGGCGGTACGACGTCCACATCTCGTCGAGCTCGGGTGCCGGCCCACCGGCGGCCCGGAGCGCGTCGCGATAGGTCTGCACGAGGTCCCGCTCGTGCTCGCGGCGCTGGTCGACGTCGAGCGAGGTGACGATGATCCACGCCATGTCGTGGGAGTAGGTCCCGGCGAAGCAGAGCTGCCAGTCGAGGATGCCCGGCCGGCCGTCGGCCTCGTAGAAGAGGTTGCCGCCGTGGGGATCGCCGTGGACGAACGTGTGCGGCTGCGCGTCGCACCACCCCCACAGCCGGTCCAGGGCCGTCAGGGCGTTCTGCGCGGAGCCGATCGCCTCGACGAGGAGGTCCCCGTTGGCCCAGTCCACGAGCACGTCCCAGTGCGACGGCCGGAAGCAGTACTTGAGGAAGGTCCGTTGCGGCTGCTCCCATCCGGCCAACCGCGCCAACCGCGGCGATCCCCACCAGGCGGCGTGCATCGGCGCGATGGCCTCCAGCACGTTCGCCACGTGGTCGGCGGTGACCGGGAGCATGTTCTGGCCGAAGGTGACGCCACGGGCGAGCAGGTCCTCGAGGACGAGGATCCCCTGTGGCGCGTCGTCGGTCGCCGCGAAGTACACCGTGGGGATGTTCAGGGCGACCTCGGGCGCGATCTCGTTGTAGAACCGCACCTCCTGCTGCAGCGCCATCCACACCCGCTTGCGCCAGGTGTCGTCGAAGCCGCCCTTCACGTGGACGCTGGCGGGCCCGACCGGGCCGCCGGGGGCGTAGGACAGGTGGAGGCGCGCCGACGCCGCGGTCCCGAAGAACTCGCGGTCCCGGCGTACCTCGGTCACCTCGATGCCCGGGAAGGAGCTCGCCAGCGCACCGGTCAGCCAGGCCGGCGTCACCTCGTCGAGCGAGAGGGGGAGCGGGGTCGTCGCCGAAGCGATCTGGGTCATGGCCGCCTCACTTGAAGACCGCGAAGGTCTTGTTGGAGTTGAACACCTCGGTCACCACGAAGTCGCTCCACTCGAGCGTCATGCCGAGCTCCTGCATCGCCCCGAGGAGGCAGTACCAGTTGAGCATCTCGTGCTGGCCGGCCTCGACGATGTCGCGCGAGGTGACCTCGAGCCAGGCCTCGTAGTCGCCGGCGACCATGGCGTCGTAGAGGACCTGGTCGGCCTCGGTGTCGGGGCGCAGGTGCCAGAGCCGGTCGACCAGGAACGCGTGCGACCAGCTGGAGGACGCCACGAGGGCGACCCGCTTGCCGCTCTCGCGCACGCTGCGCCCGACGGCGCGGCCCAGCTCGAAGCAGCGCCGCGGCGAGGGGCCCGGCGGGTCGAGTCGCTCGCCCTTGTTGATCTCGGCGAAGCGGGCCAGGCCGCCGCGCCGGGCGATGACGTGCTCGCCGTAGCAGTTCACGGCGACCGGGACGATCGGGTAGGGGAACTGCTTCCCGATGTGGTCCCAGTCCAAGAAGATCTGGGTGTTCGCGAACGCGTGCGGGAAGTGGATGTGCTCGCGCGGCTGGTAGGAGTAGGCGCAGTCCACGTCGTCGTTGATGACGTCGGTGACCAGCGCCTTGGCGAACTCCGGAGCGCCGCGCATCGTGAAGGTCTGTCCCTCCCGGGGGGCACCCCAGGCGTTCGGGATCTTCATGATGTCCAGCACGGCGAACGGGTCGATCTCGGTGTCCTCGTAGGCGAGCACGCAGAACGACGGGATGACCTCCTCACGGAAGTTCTCGTACTGGTCGTCGCCCCACACGATCACGACCTCGGGCTCGAAGGCGTCCAGCTCGGCACGGCACTTGGCGATGCCGGCGAGCAGCTGGGCGCGGTGCCCCGCCGCGGCCGCGGTGCCCTGGTCCTCACCCCACTCCCGCTGGGCCAGCTCGGACCAGTTGCGGGGATCCTTGGCCTCGTCGGGGATGTCGGGATCGGTCAGCGTGAACTTCAGCAGGTTGGCCATATGGGAGTCAGCGCCCGCGAGCAGCGGGTAGTGCGTGATCCCCAGGCCGAGCACCTCAGCCATGGTGGGTCTCCTCTCCTTCTCGGATCCGCGCTCAGACCTGCTCGACGAGGTCCGGGTTCTCCGGCCGCAGCTTGGAGACGCCGGCGGCGTCGGCGGTACGGCGCGAGACCTTGCCGTCCCGGAAGAACTCCAGGAACACCGGGTTGAACAGGTCGGGGCGATCGGTCTGGCCCTGGTGGCCGCACTCGGTGGGGTAGAAGAACTGCACCTTCGGCAGCACCTTCTCCTGCTCGTAGCCCCACTCGACGGGGGTGAGGACGTCCTCGGTTCCGTAGAGGTAGATCCCGGGGATGTCGAGCTTGTCGAGGCGGCCCTTGGTCGAGAGCCGGGCCTCGATGTTGTGGTCCTCCCACGGGATGATCCGGCCGTACTGGAGCAGCGAGGGCCAGAACGACGCATGGCCTGCCTTGCCCCGCTCGGCCGCCTGGTAGCGCATCTCGATGAGGTCGTCGCTGATGGCTTCCCCGCGGTAGATGATCGCCTCCATCATCCGGCGCATGCCGTCGCGGGTGCCGTCGTACTGGGTCAGCTGGACCTTGGCCGGGGGCTTGAGCCCCTCGGGCACCACGTCGCCGATGTCGCCGGCGATCAGCGCGAAGCTGATGACCCGCTCCGGGTGGGCGACCAGGTAGTTGGTGGTGTTCATGCAGCCCATCGAGTTGCCGGCGATGTGGAAGCGGTCCAGGCATAGCGCCGAGGTGAACTCGTGGATGAAGTCGACGAAGTCGGCGATGGAGCGGGGACGGTGCTCCTCGCGAGGGTCCGAGAGGCCGAAGGCGGGCATGTCGGGGCAGTAGACGCGGAAGCCGTTCTCGGCGAGGAAGGGCGCCATGAAGCGCCAGCCTGCGGTGCCCGACGAGCCCGGGAGGCCACCGTGGAGCAGCAGCACCGCGGGCCCGGTGGTGCCCGAGGTCATGTAGTGGGCCTTGGCCCCGCTGGGGAGCTGCACCCAGCGGCTGAGCATGCCGGGGACCTCGATGATGCCTTCTTCTGTCAGAGCCATGTCTGTCTCCCTGTCGTGGTTGATCGGGTGGGAAGGGGTCGGTGCGGTGGCGGTGGCGTCTCAGACGCCGGCGGGAACGAGGTCCAGGTCGGCCCAGACCGAGCCCGCGGTGATCGCCTTGCGGCACTTCATGAGCAGCCGGGGGTCGTCGACGACGACCGCGCCGACGAGCTCGCCAACGGTGCCGACGTAGGCGGCCACCAGGTCGCCTCCGGAGAGGGTGCCCGCGACGTGGGCGAGCGACCCGGTCGCCGGGCGACCGACGATCTGGATGCGGTGGCCGTACTGGTCCGACCAGACGTAGGGCACGGTCGGGGTGGGGGCTGCCGCGCCGGTCACGGCGGCCGCGATGATCGCGGCGTGGTCGTTGGCGTTCGTCCAGTGCTCGATGCGTAGGTCGTAGCCGTAGTGGGGGTGCGGCCAGCGGGCGACGTCCCCGGCGGCGTAGATGCCCTCCGCGCCGACCACGGTCAGGTCCGCCCCGCACTCGACGCCGTCGGAGATCGGCAGACCGGAGGAGTCCAGCCAGCCGGTGGCCGGGGTGGCACCGATGCCGACCACGACCAGATCGGCGGGCAGCCGGCGGCCGTCGTTCAGCACGACCGCGCGGACCGCGTCCTCGCCCTCGAGGTGGGCGACGCCGACACCGGTGACCAGCTCGTTGCCCGCGGCCGCGTGGACCTCGGCGAGGCGGGCGCCGACCTCGGCGCCGAGCAGGTGGGACAGCGGCACGTTCTGGGCCTCGACGAGGGTGACCTGGACGCCGTGGCGGCAGGCCGCGGCGGCGAACTCCGCGCCGATGAAGCCGGCGCCGATCACGACCACCCGCCCGGCGGTGGCCAGGCCCGTTCGCAGAGCGGCGGCATCCTCGGCGTTGCGCAGCGTGTGGACACCCGCGAGCCGATCCGCCCCGGGCAGGGTCCGCGGGGTCACGCCGGTGGCGATGACGAGCCGGTCGAAGGCGATGGCCTCGCCGGCGTCCGTGGTCACCGTGCGCGCGGACACGTCGAGCTCGCTCGCGCGCACCCCGAGCCGGAGGTCGACGCGGAGGTCGGCCAGCTGCTCGTCGGTGAGCAGCGGGACCGGCGCCGGGTCGCCGTCGGGAAGGATCATCTCCTTGGACAGCGGCGGCTTGTCGTACGGCGCGTACGACTCCTCGCCCAGCAGGGTGATGGGGCCGTCGTACCCCTTCATGCGCAGGGCCTGCGCCGTCCGCACGCCTGCCACCGAGGCGCCCACGATCAGGAGAGTCACGCGTGCCACACTCGCCGTTCGCCGAGGCCCTCACAACGGGGAGTGCCAACGGCTGGAACCGGGTGCCGGGTCGCTCCGGGCGCGAGCCCTCAGCCTGCCGTCACGCCGACACGACGTAGACGCCGTCGCCCTCGATCTCCACCCGGTAGGTGGCCAGCGCGATGGTGGCGGGCAGGCATAGCGGAGCGCCGGTGCCGAGGTCGAAGCGCGCCATGTGGAGCGGGCAGACCAGCTCGTTGCCCTCGATCTCACCCTCCTCGCCCAGCGAGAACTCCTCGTGGGTGCAGGTGTCGGCGGTCGCGAAGAACTCCCCCGACTCCACCCGGTGCAGCGCGATGCCGGGATCCGTGCCCTCGACGATCATCGACGTCCCGGGCTGGAGGTCGTCCACCGCGCACGCGAAGTGGCGCTCGCTCAACTGATGCTTCCTTCCGCTGTCTCGAGCCCGGTCGTCCGGGCCCGGCCGTCACCGCAGTGCCGAGTCTCCCCGTGGCCCCGGCGTTCTCCCCACGCAGGGTTTCAGCCGCTGGAATCCCGCTCCGCGCTCCGGCGTGCCTGCGGCCCGGCCACCGGGGAGGGTGACCGGGCCGCGCGCCGGGCGGAGGCCCGCCGGCTACTTCTGGGTGAGCTCGCCCTCGAAGTCGTAGAGCTTGCCCTGCTGGAAGCCGCCCTCGGCGACCGACCAGCTGTTCAGCTCGCCGGCCTCGATCGGCGCGACATCGGACAGCCCGCTGGTGGTGAAGTCGATGCCGTCGGCGACCATGTCGGGGTGGAAGTCCAGGTTGCGGGCCGCCACGATGAGGCCGAGCTTGCTGAGCCCGAGATCCGACGCCGCGGCCTGCTTGGCCGCCTCCACGAACATCTGACCGTAGACGTAGCCGCTGTAAGCGGTGGTGTTGGTCAGGTCGACCCCGCCGCCGTACTCCTTCAGCACGTCCCTGACCCGCTGGACGCCGGCGTCGTCCGCGAAGCGCGGCGAGCCCACGTCCTTGTAGGTCTGCAGGGTGAGCACGCCGTCGGCGGCACCGCCGGCGGCGCCGAAGTAGGTCGAGGAGGAGCAGTTGGTGGTCATGTAGATCACCGGCTCCCAGCCCTGGTTGGCGGCCTCGGTCATGATCGAGATGCACTGCGCACCGGTCGGCGCGGCGAAGAGCACCTCGGCCCCGCTGTTGCGCATCGTGGTCACGGCCGAGGACGGCGCCGCCGCATCGGCGGCGTCGATGGTCTCCTTGTCGACGATCGTGCTCTTGGAGCCGGTCTCCTCGAGCCAGTGGTCGATCTGCTCGGCGTAGTCCTTGCCGGACTCGGTGTTGCCGATGAACGTCGCGATCTTGGCGCCCTCGGGGAAGCGCTCGTTGACGTCCTCGACCCACACCCGGGCGTCGAGGCTGAACGGCACCGCGCCGGAGACGACCTCGGGATAGGCGGGGTCGAGGACCGTCCCGCCGCCGCCCGGGAGGCCGATGCCCGGCAGGCACTCCTCGCGGAGCAGGTCGCGGATCGCGAGGACGCCGGCCGTGCCGGTCACGCCGCTGAAGCCGACGACGCCGTCCTTCTGGACCAGCTCGCGGGCGGCCACCAGCGTCTTGTCCGGCTGGAACTGGTCGTCCTTGAGGATGAGCTCGAACTTGGTCGGCAGATCGGCCTCGGCGTTGGCCTCCTCGAAGGCCGACTTCACGCCCGGGCCGAGCACGGCGAAGGCCGCCGCCGGGCCGCCGGTGAGGGGAAGGGTCAGGCCGACCTTGGCGGTGTCCCCGAGCGGGTCGGTCATATCGGCCGGGCAGTCGTCGAGGTCGATGCCGAGCGCCTCGGCGGCCTCGACCGCCGCGTCGCTCGCCGAGGACCCGCTGCCGCTGTCGTCGCCGGGCGCACCGCAGCTGGCGAACGTCAGCGCCGCGACCGCCACGGCCAGCGTCAGCTTGCTTGATCTCTTGGTCATGACTCGTTCCTTCTTTGTGCTTCTCGGGGACGGGCGTCCGCGACGCCGCCCGGGCATCGGCGTCGTGGGTGAGGAGGGGAGGGCGGAGAGGGTCCTAGCGGACCAGGCGGGCCTCCAGAGGCGGGTTGCCCGCGGCCGGGTCGCCCGGCTCGACGGGGACCGGGGACGGGCCCTCGGTGGCGCCCCGGGGCGGCTGCGGCACCACCACGACGACCCGGCGTACCAGGCTCGTGAGTCCACCGGCCAGGCCGTTGGGCATCACGAAGACCAGCAGGATGACCAGGGCGCCAAACAGGACGCCCGAGATCGGTCCCTGGCTCAGGTCGCTGGTCCAGACCGGGACGAAGTAGATGACGAACGCGCCGAAGACCGGGCCCCAGTAGCTGGCTCGCCCGCCGATGATCATCGCCACCAGCAGGTTGATGGTGAGCAGCAGGCTCACCGCCTCCGGGGTGAGGATCCCGGCCTGAACGGCGAAGATCCCGCCGGCGAGGCCCGCGATCGACGCGGAGAGGCCGAAGACCACCGTGCGCACGAACGCGCGGTTGATCCCGGTCATGATGGCCGGCGCCTCGTTGTCGCGCAGCGCGACCACCGCGCGGCCGATCCGGCTGTGCATCACGTTCCAGACCACGACGCAGGCCAGCACGAGCGCGACGACGGTGACGTAGTAGAGCCAGACCGTCTCTCCGCCACGTCCGGCGAAGTACGCGATGCCGGGCGGCTCCCACTCCATGCCGAACAGGCCCGAGGAGCCGCCGGTCAGTCCGTCGAAGCGGCGGATCAGGCTGGGGAGCAGCACACCCACGGCCAGCGTGACCAGGGCGAGGTACATGCCCTGCAGCCGCAGCGCCGGCAGGCCGACCAGGACGCCGACGACGAAGCAGAGCACCATGCCGACGACCAGGGTGATCGGCACCGCGGTCTCCCACTTCACCGTCATCACGCCCGTCGTGTAGGCGCCGATGCCGAAGAACGCCGCGTGGCCAAGCGAGATCTGGCCGGCGAAGCCGGAGAGCAGGTTGAGGCCGACCACCGCGATCGCCAGCACCAGCGCGCCGGTGATCTGGCTCAGCCGGAAGGAGGGCACCAGATAGGGCGTGGCGAAGACGAGGAGCGCGATCAGCACCACGCGCCCCACCCGCCAGCCGATGTCGGCGCGGCTGCCGGCCGGGATGTGAACGGGAAGGGCCATCACACGCGCTCCACTCTCTTGCTGCCGAAGAATCCGGTCGGGCGGACCATCAGGACCACCAGCAGGATCACCAGCGCGACCGCCTGCTTGAGGTCGGAGCCGACGAAGCCGACGTAGCTGGCCACCAGGTTCTCCACGACGCCAAGCACGATGCCGGCCAGCACGGCGCCGAGCGGGCTGTCGAAGCCGCCGAGCGTCGCCGCCGCGGCGGCGTAGATCAGGAAGTTGAACATCATCGTCGTGGTGAGCGTCGTGGTCGGCGCGATCAGCGTGGCGATCAGCGCACCGACGGCCGCCGCCAGCATCCACCCCAGCGCGTTGATGCCACTGACGCGGATGCCCAGCAGGCGAGCGCTCTCGGGGTTGCTGGCCGTGGCCCGCATCGCCAGCCCGAGCCGGGTGTAGCGGAACAGCGCGAACAGGCCGCCCATCACCGCCAGCAGGACGCCCAGGATCAGCAACGGGAGATAGCGCAACCGGGTGCCGAAGAACCCGATGTAGTCGTCGGGCCGGTCGGGCACGAGCGAGGGGAAGGCCAGCGGGTCCCCGCCCCAGATCACGCCGGCCGCCGCGTTGAGCATCAGGAACAGTCCGATGGTCACCAGCAGGATGGAGTAGTCGGCGTGCGCGCCCAACGGACGGATCAGCACCCGCTCGACGACACCGCCGGCGACGAACGAGACCGCGACCGCGCCGAGGATCGCGAGGATGACGGGCAGCCCCGCGGCGTGCAGGGCGTAGGCGATGAACCCCGAGAACATCGCCATCTCCCCCTGGGCGAGGTTGAGGTGGTGGGTGCCGCGGTAGACGCAGACCAGCGCGAGGGCCAGGAACCCGTAGATGACGCCGTAGTTGACGCCGTCGATGAGACGGGCGATGAGCAGCTCCATGTCGTCCTCACGCTCCCAGGTACGCAGCGCGCACCGCGTCGTCGGCGGCCAGCTCGGCGGCGGGCCGGGACTCGCTGATCTCGCCGATCTCGAGCAGGTAGCCGCGGTCGGCGATCTCGAGGGCGATCATCGCGTTCTGCTCGACCACCAAGATGGCCATGCCCAGGTCGGTGTTGATCTGCCGCAGCGACTCGAAGAGCTCCTCGGTGAGCAGCGGCGAGAGGCCCAGGCTGGGCTCGTCGCACAGCAGCACCCGGGGGCGGCTCATCATGGCACGGGCGATGGCGAGCATCTGCTGCTCACCACCCGAGAGCAGGCCGGCCTTCTGCTTGCGGCGGTCCGCGAGGCGCGGGTACTGGGTGTACCAGCGGTCGAGGTCCTCGGCCAGGCCGCGACCGCGGCGCACGTGCGCGCCGGCCCGGAGGTTCTCCTCCACGGTCAGGTCGACGATGGTGCCGCGGCCCTGGGGCACCAGCGCCAGGCCACGTCGCACGATGGCGTCGGTGGCGGCGCGGGCGATGCTCTCGCCGTCCAGCTCGATGCCGCCGCGGCGTGAGATCAGGCCGGCCACGGCCCGCATCAGGGTGGTCTTGCCGGCGCCGTTCGCGCCGAGCACGACGACCACCTCGCCGGCGTCCACGTGGAGGCTGACGCCGTCGAGAACGTCGCCGGCGCCGTAGCCGGCGTACATGTCGGTGATGCTCAGCATGCTCATGCGCGCGTCCCCAGGTAGGCGCTGACGACCTCGGGATGCCGCCGGACCTCCGCCGGTGTCCCCTCGGTGATCTTCTTGCCGAAGTTCATCGCCACCACGGTGTCGGAGATGCCCATGACCATGCCCATGTGGTGCTCGACCAGCAGCACGGAGAGTCCCTTCTCGTCGCGGACGTGGCGGATGGTCTCGGCGAGCTCGTCGACCTCCGCGTGGGTGAGGCCGCCGGCGGGCTCGTCGAGCAGCAGCAGCCGAGGGCGCGCCGCGAGGGCGCGCGCCAGTTCGAGCCGCTTGAGGGTGCCGAAGGGCTGTCCGGCCGCCGGCTCGAAGGCGAGGTGGCCGAGGTCGAGGAACTCCAGCAGCTCGTAGGCCTCGCGCCGGATCCGGCGCTCCTCCTGACGCACCCCCCAGCTGAGGATGGACCGGACGAAGCCGGTGCGCCCGTAGGGATGCGCGCCGACCATGGTGTTCTCCAGGAACGTCATGCTCGGGAAGAGCCCGAGGTTCTGGAAGGTCCTGGACACGCCGTGCCGGGCGATGCCGTGGGCCGGTACGGCGAGCAGGTCGCTGCCGTCCCAGGTGATGGTCCCGCTCGTCGGCTGGTAGACCCTGCTGACGCAGTTGAAGAGCGTCGTCTTTCCGGCCCCGTTCGGCCCGATCAGGCCGCAGATCTGGCCGGGCTCGACCGACAGGGTGAGGCCGTCCAGAGCCTTGATGCCACCGAACCGGATCGACAGGTCGTCGATGACGAGACTGCTCATGCGGCCCTCCTTCTCACTCTCGGCTCGCTGAGTGTGACGTGAGGCACACGCGCCACTCATCGGAAGTTCCAGCGATTGGAACCTCCTCGAACTCCGCCGCGGAGCTGTGATCCAGGCGCGTGTGCGGAGGACGATCGAGACGACGTCAGCGTGGCCGAGCGACGCCGGAGGGACGACCGCTGTTCCCACATCACGGAACGGCGCCGGAGTTTTTCCGGGCGCTGGACCGGACCGGTCCGCGGCACGTCGTACCGACCTAGGGTCGCGGCCATGTCGACCTCCCCATCCACCCCCGTCATCGGCCACGTCGGTGTCGTCGTCGCGGACCTCGAGCGGTCCCTGCCACGATGGTCCGCCGCCCTCGGCTATCGCTTCTCGCCCGTCGCGCGCTATCGCTGCGACACCTACTACGACAGCAGCGGGCCGGACCCGCACCGCTACGAGCGCCGCATCACGATGTCGCGGGAGGGCGCTCCGCACGTCGAGCTGATGGAGGCCCTGCCCGGGGAGCCCGTCGGAGTCCATCACCTCGGCTTCACGGGCATCGCCGACCTCGCGGCGCAGCACCGCGTCCTCGCCGAGGCCGGCGTCGACTGGGACGGCCATGCCGTCGCGGCCACCGGCGACCTGTTGTTGTGGTTCACCGAGCCCGGCGCACTCGACGGCGTCCGGCTCGAGTACGTCGGCACCCGGGACCAGCCTCTGCTCACCGACGCGGGCGACCGGCTGGCCACGCCCTCCCACGGCGCCCTGCTGTGGCCCGAGGGCGCGCCCGCACCCTCCGGGGCGCAGCTCGTCGACGAGGTCGAGGTGGCGACCGCCGACGTCGGCGACGCCGCGACGCGGTGGTCCCGGGCCACCGGCTGGCGCTTCGCGACCGACGCACCGTCGTCGGACCGGCGAAGCACGACCGACGGGGGGACACGGGTGGTGCTCGCTGCGCCGCCACCGCGCTCGCCCGAGCTGACCGGGGCGTTCCGGCTGCGCTTCGACTCTGTCGCGGATCTCCCCGGCAAGGTCTCCGACCTGGAGGCGGCCGGCATCGGCCACTACGTCGTCACCGGCGCCCCGGGCGAGGGACCGCGCCTGGTCAGCACGGACCCCGTCCACCTGGACGGCGTGACACTGACGTTCGTCGGGAGCACGGCCTAGTGCCGCGCGTCGCGCGACACCAGCCTCGTGAAATCCCGGGGCCAGTCCGGCGCCGACACGGCAGTCGCCCGGCGGGAGGATCCCGCCGGGCGACCCGGTGCGCGGAGTTCGAGGTGGCTCAGGCGGTGCCGGCCGGTGCCTCCAGCTCGAGGCGCTGACCGCGGAACCGCTCACCGGGCGGGTCGTGCGGCTCCGCCTCGTGCTCGACGCCGTTGACCAACAGGTCCCAGCGACGCCACCAGGTGCGCATCTGGAGCTCGTCGGAGCCGAGCGCGACCGGGCTGGACATGCCCCGGGAGACGTCGGACCACGGCAGCTCCCGGTAGGAGGCGAAGGACCGCTGACAGGTCTCCAGCGCCTCGACGTCGTCGGGAGAGGCGAGCCCGCCCGGACCCCAGAAGGTCAGGAAGTTGTCGAGACGCTGCTGCTTCAGCTCGGGGCCCTCGTCCGGCGGCACCAGCTCCCAGGCCGTGACCTCCATGTAGTCGGGCGCGATCGGGTCGATCTTGCGGATCACGACGCCCATGACGAGGTCGATCACGACCAGGTTGGGGAAGATCACCAGGTTGCGCGCGCCGGTCATCCGGTCGACCCAGGCCTCGCCGTACTTGGTGCGGAACCGGTCGAACCGCTGGGACTTCTCCGACAGCGCCTCCTCCGACAGCGGCCGGCCGAAGAGCCCACCGGTGTTGGGACCGCCGACGGACGCGGCGTGGCCGTTGCCGAGGTCGACGCCGATCGAGTCGCCGAGCCGGGCCGCGTCCAGCTCGATGCCGGAGGCCACCACCATCTCGAAGTAGCGCTGGTGGGTGGAGACCGCGTGGTAGCCGTCGTAGCTGTTCTCGACGAGCAGCTTCCAGTTGGCCTTCACCGAGTACTCGTGGGTGCCCTCCAGCACCTCCATGCCGACCTCGGACTGGTCGCAGACGAGGTCGAGGAACTCCTTGGCCTCGGCCAGGTAGTCGACGAGCGGCTCGACGTCGGGGTTGAAGCTGATGAACACGAACCCGCGGTAGGAGTCGACATGGGCCGGCGACGTGAGCCCGGGCCGCTCGAAGTCGGCACCGTAGGACGTGTCCCCCGGGATCGAGACGACCTGGCCGGACGTGTTGAAGCTCCAGCCGTGGTAGAAGCAGGTCATGAATCGGGCGTTGCCCTCCCGCTCCCGGCAGATCATGGCGCCACGGTGCGGGCAGGAGTTGATCCAGACCTGGATCCGGCCGCCCTTGTCGCGCGCGAAGATCAGCGGCCGGCCGGCCACGGTGCGGGTCTTGAAGTCGTTCGGCTTCTTCAGCTCGGTCTCGTGCCCGACGTAGAGCCAGACCTTGCTGAAGATCCGGTCGCGCTCGCGCGCGAACACGTCGGGGTCGACCATCGCCGAGCGGTTGACGCGGAAGCGGGGCGCCTCGCGGTCGTCGTCGATGTACTTGATCGGTGCGGTCATCGCACACTCCCTTGTCTCGGCTTGTCGCGGCTTCGTCGCGGCTGTGTCACGGTGATGTCACGGTGGTGCCCCGGCTGGTCTCAACCGGCGCTGCTGGTCTGGAGGCGGTCCGCCCAGCGCTCCGCGTAGGGCGAGGGGCGGGGTACGACGCGGATGTTGAGCCACTCCACGACCCGCTGCCAGGAGTCGAAGGCGGCCGCGTGGCCGAGCGAACCGGCCGAGGCACGGAAGAAGTCCGCGCCGACGCCCGGGTAGACGACCAGGTGGGCGTACTCCGGGGCCGGCGCCGCCCGACGCTCCAGCTCGGCGACCGCCGCCGGCGGCATGTCCGGGTCGTGCTCGCCGAACATCGCGAGCCAGGGGCTGCGGACCAGCGGATCGTCGACCTCCAGCGCGGCGCGCGGCGAGAGGCTCACGGTCGCGCCGAGGACCAGGTCGCACGCGGCCACCAGGGCGGCCCGCCCGCCCAGGCCGTAGCCGACCACGCCGATCTGGTCGTGGGACCAGCCCTGCTCCCCCAGCACCCCGAGCAGGCCGTGCACCGCCGTGAGCAGGCCCTGGTCGTCGAGGTCGAGCTCGGCGAGGTCGACGGCCAGCGACTCGTAGCCGTGCTCGGCGAGGGCGTTCATCAGCTCGGGCGCCTGGGTGTCGAGACCGCCCCGCTCGCACAGCAGCAGGGCCGCCCCGCGCGGCAGGCCGAACAGCCTGACCTCGGCCGTCGGCACGGAGCCGACCCGGAGCTCGGCTCGCGACCGGACCGGCTCGATCCGGGGAACGGAGACGTCGAACTCCATCTGCCTGCCTTTCCAGCACCGACCACCGTCGTTGTCTGTCTGGGACTATGGCTCGGCTCCGGCGGGCCGGTGAGGCCACGTCCCAGGCACCGGAACACCGGCGGCGCCGGGCCCGATCCGGCACGGTGTCAGCCGATACGCCAGCCGATACGCCAGCCGATGCGTCAGCCGATGCGCCGCTCGCTGCGCTGCCAGTAGGGCTCGCGCAGGACCCGCTTGAGGATCTTCCCCGACGGGTTGCGGGGCAGCTGGTCGAGGAACTCCACCTGCTTGGGGCACTTGTAGGCGGCCAGCCGCTCGCGGCAGAACGCCACGACGTCCCCGGCGCTCAGCTCCTCGAAGCCCGGCGCCCGGACGACGATGCCGGTGACCGCCTCTCCCCAGCGCTCGGACGGGACGCCGATGACGGCGGCGTCGACGATGCCCGGGTGCTCGAGCAGGACGTTCTCCACCTCGACCGGGTACACGTTCTCGCCGCCGGTCACGACCATGTCCTTGATGCGGTCGCGCAGGAACAGGTACCCGTCGCGCACGTAGCCGGCATCGCCGGTCCGCACGAACCCGTCGGGCCGGATCGTCGCCGCGGTCGCGTCGGGGTCGTTCCAGTAGCCCGTCATCGCGGTGCCGGCCCACAGCTCGACCTCGCCGACCTCGCCCTCGGGCAGCTCGCGGCCGTCGGGCCCGACGACCCGCACCCGGCTGCCGGCGACCGGCCGACCCGCCGACTCCAGCAGCCAGGGGCGGTCCTCGTCCAGATGCGCCTCCGGGGGCAGTGCGGTGGCGGACTGGGTCTCGGTGAGGCCGTAGAGCTGGACCATCCCGCACCCGAAGGTGTCCAGACAGCGGCGCAGCAGCTCGGGCGAGATGGGCGATCCGGCGTAGAGGACCCGCTCCAGCGCGGGGAGGTCGCGCCTGACGGCGTCCGGCGCCTCCACCATCGCCTTCAGCACGGCCGGGACCAGGTTCGTGACGCTGATAGCCCATCGGTCCAGCAGGTCGAAGAGGAGGTCGGGCTTCGCCTCGCGCGCGACCACGATGTGCCCGCCCGAGCCGAGCGTCAGGACGCCGAACGAGGTGCCCAGCGAGTGGAAGACCGGCATCGCGACCAGAACGGTGGCCTCCGCGTCGACCCGGCTGACGTCGGCCATCTCCAACGTCCGCGCGAAGCCGGCGTTGCTGAACATGACGCCTTTCGGCAGCCCGGTGGTGCCGGAGGTGTACATCATCAGCGCGGTGTCGGTCGGGGCCACCGGGACCTGCGGGTCGACCGCGGCGTGGCGGGCCAGCCAGTCCTCGTAGCGCTCGTCGCCCTCGCGCAGCCGCTCGTCGGCGACCGCACCGAGCACGACGACCTTCGCCAGCGTGGGGACCTGGTCGCGGAAGGTGTCGAGCGCGTCGAGGAAGGAGGCGCCGACGAGCAGGAAGGAGGCGCCGGACAGGTTCAGCACCTGCGCCATCTCGCGCGGGGCCAGCCGCCAGTTGACCGAGGCGACGACACCGCCGGCCATCATGGCGCCGACCAGCAGCTCGAAGTACTCCGGCCCGTTCTGGTCCAGGAACGAGACCCGCGACCCCCGCCGGACCCCGGCGGCCACGAGACCCTGTCCGACCCGGGCCGACCGGGCGCCGAACTCACCCCAGGTGCGGGTGACGTCGTCGCAGCTCAGACAGGGCTGGTGGGCACGGGCGTGGAACCAGGGCCGCACGAGGGCCGCCAGGCTGTGGTCGGGGCTCAGCGCCGGGTCGTCGGACGTGGGAGCCGCGGTCGCCATCGCTCCGGGAGTGGTCATGACGCCGGGAGGAGCTCGCGGATCTGACCGGCGGCCTCCACCGCGAGACGGCCGAAGGAGCCGAGCCGCTGGTCGGCGGCTCGCCCCAGTCCCCTGGTGGGCACGCACAGCGACACCGCGGCGACCGCCTTGCCGTGGCGAAGCACCGGTGCCGCCACGCACAGCGTGCCCTGGCAGGACTCCTCCCGCTCGACCGCGTAGCCGGCCTGGGCCGCGGTGCGCAGCTGGTCGACGAACTGGCGCCGGTGGACGACGGAGTACGGCGTCGCCCGCGGCATCGGGCGATCGAGGATCCCGTGCACCAGGGGCGGCGGGCTGAAGGCGAGCATCGCCTTGCCGAGGGCGGTGCAGGTGGCCGGGAAGCGGCCGCCCACCCGGCTCGGGAGGCGGGTGCCGGCGGGACGCGTGACCTTGTCGAGGTAGAGCACGCTGGGCCCGCTCAGGACCGCGAGGTGGACCGCGATCGCCTCGGAGCGCTCGAAGAGCCAGTTGAGCGGCTTCGGGGCCACCTCGCGCAGCTCGCCGTACTCCGACCACAGCGCGGCCTCGGCGAGCTCGAACAGAGAGCCGCCGACCCGGTAGCGGATGCCGGTGCGGCCCACGAAGCCGTGTTGCTCGAGGGTCTTGAGCAGACGGTGGGCGGTGCTCTTGGGGACGCCGATCTCGGCGGCCACCTCGCTCACGCCCACGGTCGCGTCCTGCGACCTGCTCAGCACCTCGAGGACCGCCAGCGCCTTGGACGCCGACGACTGCACAACGCCGTCGCCCGCCTCCCGCCCGGTCGGCGGCCGCAGCGTTCCGTCTGCCTCCATCAAGCCGATCATCCGAAGACCTCCTCGTCCCCATCCTCGTCCGTCGATGTGACGTCCACCACCGGAAGCCTCTACCGAACGTTCGTTCAAGAGAGATCGGGGTTCCATCCGTTGGAACGGGTAGGCGGTCGGGGGCTCAGTCGGCCTGCGGGCGCCACGGCCAGTACTTCGCCGTCGCACCGCCGTCCACGGTGATATTGCTGCCGGTAATCAGCGCGGACTCGTCGCCGGCCAGGAAGACCGCCGCCGGGACGTAGTCGCTGGGCGTCGGCAACCGGTGCCAGGGGAACTGGCTCGTGAAGTCCATCGGCCACGGCCCCGGTGCGCTCGTCGCGGCGGTCATCCGCTGCAGGATCTCGGGATCCTCGGGCATCGTCGCGGTGGGAGTGAGCCCGTTGACACGGATCCGGTGCTGGGCCAGCTCCATCGCGGCGGAGCGGGTGAAGTTGATCAGGCCGCTCTTGCCCGTCGAGTAGCCGATATTGCCGGGCTGTCCCTGCCAGGCGGCCGTGGAGAGGATGTTGATGATGCTGCCGGCGCGGCCGTGGCGGATCATCGACTCGGCGACGACACGGGTGAAGATGAAGGCGCCGCCCAAGATGATGTCGAGCTGACGGCGATACTCCGCCAGCGGCATGTCGAGCAGGCCCTTCTGGTTGAACCAGACCGCGTTGTTGACCAAGATGTCGACCCCGCCCCACCGCTGCTCCGCCTGGCGCACCGCGTCGGCGGCGTGGTCGGGATCGGTGACGTCGCCGACGACCGCGATCGCCTCCCCGCCGGCCTCCTCGATCGTCCTGGCGGCCGCCTCGGCGGAGGCGTCGCTGACGTCGGTGACGACCAGCCGGGCCCCTTCGGCCGCCAGCCCGCGGGCGAGGGCGCCGCCGATGTTCGGGCTGGCGCCGGTGACGATCGCGACCCGGCCGGCGAGCCGGCTCACAGGATGATGCTCACTTTGCCGTGGGGGCGCAGGGCGTCGAGGTCGAGGATCGCCTTGCGCTCGACGAACCGGTAGCCGACGGCGGTGTCGGAGGCCTCCTCGAGGACGTGACGGTAGCGACCGACATAGGTGTCGAGCGCGGCGTTGCGCACCCGGACCACCGAGAAGTTCGCCTCCAGCCGGACCAGCCCGTCAGGGTCGTGGAAGGCGCGCACGTTCGTCACCGCCCGCCGGGTGCGCGAGTGCGGGTACTCGGCGTGGGCGGCGCGGGTCAGCAGCGAGTTGACCCGCTGCTCGAGCAGGAACCGGTCGTCCTGCACCAGGAACAGGTGCCTGCTCGGGTCGGCGTCCGGCTTGTCGGTCGACGGCACCAGGTAGTGGGCCTGGGGCGTGAACAGGTCGAGCCATTCGATGAGCCGCCACTGGTCGAGCAGCTCCGCCTCGTCGTAGAGGAAGTCCTCCAGCCCGGCCCGGGTGCCGGGGGCCACCCGGGTCAGCCGCTCGTCGGTCAATGTCGCCTGGACCATCTCAACCTCCTGGAATCGGGTGGGCTCGGCACGGCGCCGTACCCGGGTCGTCTGAGTGTCTCGGGGCGATCCTCGCCAGCCCGCCGGACCCCGGCCAGAGTCGGTTCCGGGAACCGGAACCGGACCTCCCGGCCGGCGAGCGGCGCTCCGGGCTCAGACGGCGAGCAGGAGCTTGCGGTGCGGCGAGGAGTCCTGACGGCGCCAGATCTCCGTGACCTCGGCCAGGGGCACGGTCTCGGACTCGGCGGCGATCCGACCGGCCTGCACCAGCCCGATCAGGTGGCCGAAGGCGTCGGCGATGTCGGCGGGTCCGGCGTCGCCGATATTGCACGACAGCAGGTCCTTGCCCTTGAGGGCGATGCCGTCCAGCTGCATCGATCGGCCGGCGCGCATGCCGAGGTTGACGACCCGCCCGCCCATCCGGGTGGCGCGGATCGCCGCCATCAGGGGCTCCCCGAACAGCGCGTCCACGACCAGGTCGAAGCCGCCCCGGGAGGCGTCGGCCAGCGCCGCGGCGTAGTCGCCCTCGAGCACCACGGTGTCGGTGGCGCCCTGCTCGCGCAGCGTCCGCAGGGTGGCATGGTCGCGGCCGGCGGCCACCACGCGCGAGGCGCCCAGCGCGGCGGCGGCCTGGACCGCGATCTGGCCGACCGACCCGGTCGCGCCCGTGACCAGCACCGACTCCCCCGCGCGCAGGGCCCCCTTCCAGGTCAGCGCCAGCCAGGCAGTCGTGCCGGCGACGCCGACGCAGAGCGCCTGCTCGTCGGTGACGTCGTCGGGGACCGCCATCGTGGTGCCCGCGGGAGCCACGGCGTACTCGGCGAAGGTGCCGTGCGGGGGCGGTGCCATCGACACGTAGACGCGGCTACCGTCCTCCAGCCGTCCGACGCCCTCCAGTCCGGGCACGTACGGCAGGGGCGGCTGGAGCCGGATGCCGGCGGCGTAGACGAGATCGGCGGGGTTGAGCGCCGCCGTCGAGATGGCCACGAGGTGGTCCTCGCCGGCCGGCTCGGGGACGGGTACGTCGCGCAGGGCGGGCTCGCCGCCGAGCTCGTCGATGACTGCGGCGCGCATGGTGGTGCTCCTTGTCGTCGGGGGCATGGTCAGTAGGCGACGGTGAAGCGGTCGCGGACCAGGGAGGGCTCCTCCAGCTCGTCGGCGATCGCGAGGATGTAGTCGGCGAACGAGATCGACGGCATCGCGCCGTCCTCCCGGACCAGCAGCTCCCGGCCGCCGCGCCGGTAGGCGCCGGTCCGCGTCCCCGGCCCGATGCCGGGCGGTGGGGAAAGGTAGACCCAGTTCAGCTCGGTCTCCTGCTCCAGCAGCTCCCAGAAGTGCGCCGCGGCCGCCGCGGAGGCGGCGAACGAGGCCGGGAAGGACTCGGTGTCCATGATCCGGGTCGTCGTGCCGGGGACCCGGAGGGTGCCGGAGCCGCCGCAGACGAAGTGGCGGGGTACGCCGGAGGCCTTGACCGAGGCGATCAGGCCGGCGTGGTCGGTCTTGGCGTACTGGATCGAGGTGACCACGACGTCGTGGCCGGCGATCGCGTCGACGAGCTGCGCCGGGTCGTTGGCATCCGCCGCGACCACGGCGACCGCGGCGTCGGGCGCGACCAGCTCGGGGTGGATGGTCACCGCGGTCACCCGGTGGCCGCGGTCGACCAGCTCCGCGACGAGGGGGCGACCGACCTGGCCGGTCGCCCCGACCACCGCGATCCTCATCCGGCGAGGCCGCCGACGAGGGTGCGGCCGACGATGATCCGCTGGACCTGGCCGGAGCCCTCGAAGATGTCCATGATCTTGGAGTCCCGGTACCACTTCTCCAGCAGCAGCTCCTTGCTGACGCCCTCGGGGCCGAGGAGCTCGATGCAGCGCCGGATCACCCGCTCGGCCGTCTCGGGCGCGAAGCCCTTCGCGGCGGCGGCCAGGCTGCGGCTGGGCCGCCCCCGGTCCACCGTCACCTGGGCGAGGTAGTTGATCCGCCGGCCCCGCTCCAGGGTGGCGTTCATGGCCTCGAGGTCCCGCTCGACGGCGCTCCAGCGCTGCGGCGTGAAGCCCGCCTGCTGGCCTTTGAGGATCGGGGTGACGACGTCGATCGAGGCCTGCGCCAGCCCGATCGCCAGGGCGGCCATGTTGGGCCGGTTGAAGGCGAGTGCGCCGAGCGCGCCGCCGTACCCGTTGCCGACACTGTTCTCGGGATGGTCGACATCCCAGCCGAGCCGGTTCTCCAGGGGGATGGCGCAGTCGTCGAACTCCAGCAGCGAGGTCGTCCAGCTGCGGATGCCGAGCTTGTCCTCGTTCTCCTTGACGACGTTGAAGCCCGGAGTGCCCCGCGGTACGACGAACGCGTTGATGCCCCTCGCCCCGAGTTCCTTGTCGACGGTCGCGAAGACCACGACGTACTCGGCGAAGGCACCGCCGGTGCAGTACATCTTGCTGCCGTTGACGACCCACGAGTCGTTGTCGCGGACGGCGGTGGTGGCGACCATCGAGGTGTCGGACCCGAAGCCCGGCTCGGTCAGCGCGAACGCCGTGGCGCCGCCGCGCTGTTGGATCGGGTCGTACCACTCGGCGACCTGCTTCGGGGTGCCGAGGGCCTTGACGACCAGGTCGCCGATGCCGCCGCCCAGGGTGGGATGGACCCAGACGTCGCCGTAGTTGATGGCCTCGTAGAAGGCGAGCTTGGTGATCCAGTCGCCGTCCTCGAAGGTGGGCACCTGGCCCAGCTCGGGCTTGTCGGCCCGGCCGAGCGGGATCGGCGCGGTATCGAGGATCTCCCGCCAGTTCTCCGGCCGTCCCTTCTGCTCGTCGGCCTGGCGGGCGTACGGGCGGCACTCGGTGGTCGACCACTCCCGCAGGGTGCGGGCGTAGTCCTGCAGGGGCCGGCTGAGGGTGAACGAGTAACTCATCGGATTGCCTACGCTTTCGTGTCGTTCAGAGCCGTGCCTGGAACGGGTCCCGCAGCGGGTCGAAGTCCAGGGCGGACAGGGTCGCGGCGGAGCGGTACCAGAGCTCGACGGGATGGTCCTTGATGAAGCCGTGCCCGCCGAGGGTCTGCACCCCGTCGCGGGTCGCCTGGACGGCCACGGCCAGGGCGTAGGAGACCGCCTGGCCGACCGCCGTCCCGTGGTCGCCGCCCGGGTCGGCGACCACGGCGTTCGTCACGTCGACGAGCTCGGCGCGGGCCGCCTCGATGCGCATCATCGCCTCGGCGAGCGGGAAGCTGACGCCCTGGTACGACGCGATCGGCCTGCCGAACGCGATCCGGCCGGTGGCATACTGGCCGGCGTACTCGACGGCGCGCAGCGCGGTGCCGACGGCGGTCGAGGCGGTCAGCAGGCGGAGCCGCTGCACCGTGGCCAGCAGGCCGGCCGGGTCCGCGTCGGGGCCTCCGAGCAGCGCCGAGACCGGGACCGTCACGTCGAGGTCGACCGCTCCCAGCTGGGTGGCGTCCAGGGCCAGGCTGCCGGGGTTGGCGACGACCGTGACGCCCGCCGTGCCGTGGGGCAGTACGACGGCGCGGACCGCACCGGTGGCCGGATCCGTGCCGACCACCACGAGCGGATCGGCGGATGCCGCGAACGGGACGCCGACCTTGCGGCCCCGCACCCGGACCTGGTCGCCCTCGACCGCGACGCTGGTGGCGAGCTCGGCCGGGCCGCGGCCGAAGCCCTCGTAGAGCGCGACCGCGGAGCGGGCGCCGGGGTCGGTGGCGAGCCGGGTCAGCGCGGACCGCTGCTCGGCCGTGCCGTGAGCGCCGACGAGCAGGGCCGCGTGGGCGTGCCACAGGGCCGCCGAGGCGATGCCGGGGTCACCGTGGCCGAGGTTCTCCGCGATCGCGAGCAGTGCCAGCGGGCCGGGGACGCCGCCGCCACCGTGCTCCTCCGCGACCGGCATCACGAGACCGGTCTCGAAGACCTTGAGCCAGACGTCGTCGGGCACGGCCGCGGCGTACTCCGCGTCACGCGCGGACGGCGCGACCAGCTCGTCGGCGATGCTGCGCGCGAGGGCGGCGATCTCGACCTGCTCCTCGTCCGGTTCCAAGTCGATCATGTGGGTCTCTCCTCGATCTCGTTCGGGCTCGTTCGGATTCGGGTTGGTGTGTCTAGGCCAGGTACTCGAGCGTCGCGTCGACGGTCGTGGTCACCAGGTCGGTGCCATCGCTCGCCTCCACGTGGACGTCGACGAGCCGGCGGCCCCGCTCCTCCCGCACCCCCGTGACGACCCCGTGGCAGACGATCGGACGGCCGGGGAAGGTCGGCCGCAGGTAGCGGGAGCGGCTGCGCACCACGCGCGCCGCGCTCGGGGGCAGCCAGCTGGTGACCGACTGCAGCAGGATCGCGTAGGTCAGCCAACCGTGGTTGATGACGCCGGGCTGTCCCGCTCCGATCGCGTAGTGGTGGTCGAAGTGCACCGGCATGTAGTCGTCCTCGGCGCCGGCGTACATCACCAGCTGCACGGTGGTCGGGGTCTGCCGGTACGGCGGCAGCGGCGTGCCGACGGCGAGGTCGGCGAAGGCGGGCGCGGCCGCGGCGGCGGTGCTCATCGGTGCTGCACCTCGGTCCAGGCGACCCGCGAGACGGGCTGGTCCCCCCGGGTCGTGACGAAGGTGACCTGCGTGAACAGCATCGGGCCCTGGCGCCCCTGCTTCACGAAGACGTCGGTGAGCTCGGCGGTGACCGTCAGCACGTCACCGGGCCGGATCGGCTCGTGCAGCTCGAGCTCGTCGTTGGTGTGCAGGTGGCTGCGGAAGGGACGCTCCGGCTCCGGCAGGTCGGGCAGCGGGGAACGGAGCGCGGCGACATAGGTCGGCGCGGCGAGGTCGCCGTGGTGCACCGGATGCGGGTCGCCCGTGGCGACGGCGAACTTGCGCAGGGCACCGCGCTCGACCTCGATCGTGGCGGGCTCCCCGCGCGACCCGACGCAGGCCCTGAGCCGCTCGGCGTACTCCTCGACATCGCTCACCCGCGCAAGGTATGTCCGTGCCGCGGCGGCCCGGACGGCCATGTTCCAGCGGCCGGAAACCCGCGCGGCCGCGGCCGCGACGCGCGGCGAGGGTGCGGTGCCATGACCGACTACGACGTCGTCGTGGTGGGAGCCGGGCCGGTCGGCCTGACCCTCGCCATCGATCTGGGCCAGCGCGGGATCCGTACCCTCCTCGTCGAGCGCGACCCCACCACGAAGCAGTTCCCAAAGATGGACCGCTCCAACGCCCGCACCATGGAGCTCTACCGGCGACTGGGCTTCGCGGAGCGGGTCCGCGCGCTGGGCTATCCGCCGGAGGCGTCGATGGACGTCTTCGTGGTGACCAGGCTCGGCGACCCGCCGCTGGCGCGGCTGCGCTACCCGAGCGTGGCCGAGCACCGGGCCACGATCGCCGCCTCCACCGGATCGACCGAGCCGCTGGAGCCCTACCAGCTGGTCGCCCAGAACGACCTCGAGCCGCTCCTCGTCGAGATCGCCGCCGCCACACCGGGGGTCGAGGTGAGGTTCGGCCACGACCTGGTCGGCTTCCACCAGGACGATCTCGGCGTCGATGTCGAGCTGGTCTCCGGGGCCGGCACGCAGACCCTCCGCGCGTCGTACCTGGTCGGCTGCGACGGCGGCTCGAGCACGGTGCGCAAGCAGCTCGGCATCGCGCTGCAGGGCCGGGGGAACCTGGTGGAACAGCGCCAGGTCACCTTCCGCTCCGAGGAGCTCTACGAGCGCATCCCCATCGGGCAGGGCCGTCACTACTACGTCGCCGACGAGCAGGGCGCCGTCTTCGTCGTCCAGGGCAGCCGGCGCCACTTCACGCTCAACGCCGGCCTGCCGCCGGAAGCCGACGCGCGCGAGGAGATCCGCCGGCGGATCGGCTTCGACGTCGAGTTCGAGATCCTCAACCAGACCACCTGGCGACTCCATCTGCTGCTGGCCGAGCGCTACCGCGATGGCCGGGTCCTCATCGCCGGCGACGCCGCCCATCTGGTCATCCCGACCGGCGGCCTCGGGATGAACAGCGGCGTGGGGGACGCCGTGGACCTCGCCTGGAAGCTGGCGGGCACGCTGCAGGGCTGGGGCGGCCCGGGGCTGCTGGACAGCTACGAGACCGAGCGCCGCGCCGTGGGCGCCCGCAATGTCGAGGCCTCCGGCTGGGCGGCGGAGGGCCTGGGTCTGTGGCGCGGGCTGGTCACGCCGTCGATCACGGACGCCGGGCCGGCCGGCGAGGCCGCGCGCGCGGCCGTCGCGGCGGCGGCCGAGGTCCACCACCGCCGGATCTACGAGATGATCGGCGTCGAGCTGAACTACAGCTACGCCGGATCCGCCCTGATCGCCACCGAGGAGGGCGAGCCGGGGACCTGGGACACCACCACCTACGACGGCCACGCGCGACCGGGGGTCCGGCTGCCGCACGTGTGGCTGGCCGACGGGCGGGCGATCCAGGACGCGCTGGGCTCCGGCTTCGGTCTCGTCGACCTGACCGGCACGGCCGACGCCACCGCCCTGGCGGCCGCGTTCGCAGGCCACGGCGCTCCCTTCGACGTTCTCAGCTCCGACGAGCCGCGGGCCCGGGCGGCGTACGGGTGCTCGCTCCTGCTGGTGCGGCCGGACCTGCACATCGTGTGGCGGGGCGACCGGCTGCCGGCCGATCCAACCGCGCTGGCAGCGATGGCGCTGGGTGCCGGCTGAGCCCGTTCCAGCGGCCGGAAAGCACTCTCAGCACGGGCGCGGGGCGGACCTAGGTTCCCTGCCATGTCGATCGTCGAGCTCGAGCGGCACGGCGCCGTCGCCGTGGTGACCCTCAACCGGCCCGAGGTGCGCAACGCGTTCGACGGCCCCATGGCCCGCGCCCTGGGAGCCGCGATCGACGAGGTCGAGGCGGACCCGGGGCTGCGGGCCGCCGTGCTGACGGCGACGATCACCGAGCCGCGGCCGGTCTTCTGCGCCGGCCACGACCTGCGGACGATCGAGGACGAGTTCGCCGGCGGCGACCAGGCGATGACCGAGCGCGGCGGCTTCGCCGGGTTCGTCACCTACCGGCGCACCAAGCCGGTCGTCGCGGCCGTGGACGGCCTGGCGACCTCGGGGGGTCTCGAGATCGTGCTCGCGTGCGACCTGGTGGTCGCGTCCCGGCGCTCGTCGTTCGCGCTGGCCGAGGTGAGGTGGAACCTGGTCGCCGGGGCCGGCGGTCTCTTCCGGCTGCCCTGGGCGGTCGGCAGGGCCGCGGCGATGGACATGCTCCTGACCGGCGACGCCATCGATGCCGAACGCGCCCATCAGCTCGGGTTGGTGAGCGCCCTGGTCGACACCGACCCGACGGCGGCGGCGCTGGCCCGGGCCGAGCGGATCGCCGGCAACGGCCCGCTCGCGGTCAGCGCGAGCATGCGGGTCTGCGACCGCGCGTTCTCCGACTCCGAGGCCGAGCTGTGGGCGGCCAACGATGCGGCGCTGGAGTCCATCGCCGGCTCCGAGGACCTCGAAGCCGGCCTGGCCGCCTTCGCCGGCCGCTCCACACCGACCTTCCTCGGGCGCTGAGCCGTGACGCTCCCCCCTGCCCGGATCGCGGCGCTCGCCACGCGGCGGGCGTGACCCGACCTTCGAGGAGACGCGATGCTCAGTGACGTCCTGGTGATCGAGCTCGGCGGCCGGCTGGCCACGGCGTACGCCGGGCGGCTGCTGCGCGACCTCGGCGCGACCGTGGCACTGGTCGAGCCCCACGACGGCGACCCTCGTCGCGTCGACCAGCCCGCCTACGCGGAGTACCTCCACGGTGGCAAGCAGTCGGTCACCGAGCCTGCCCTGCCGCGGCTCGTGGAGCGCGCCGACGTCGTCCTCCACGACGACGATCCGGCCACGCTGGCGCTGGTGGGGACGATCCGAGCGGCCAACCCCGCGATCGCGACCGTCGCGGTCTCCGACTACGGGCTCGACGGCCCGCTCGCCGGCACGCCCGCGACCGAGCTCACGCTGCAGGCGGAGGCGGGCATCTGCATCGTGCACAACACCGGCGACCGGCCGGTCGTCCAGGCCGGCACCGACCTGGGCGAGCTCGCCGCCGGCGCCGCGGCCGCGCAGGCCGTCGCGACCGCACTGCTCTCCGGCGACGCCGGCGCGGCACGGGTGGCCGCGGACGTGTCGGTGTTCGAGGCGATCGTCGGCCTGCTCCAGTACCCGTGGCTGTTCGAGAGCATCGAGCACCATCCGCCCTATCCGACACCGCAGGCACCGGTGCCCGGCATCGAGCGGGCTGCCGACGGGTGGGTGTGCGTCGTCAGCGTCACCGGTCCGCAGTGGAAGGACTTCAAGGCCCTCGCCGGCGTGCCCGAGCTGGAGGACGCGCGGTTCGACATGCTCACACCGCGGGTCGTGCTCGCCGACGAGGTGACACCCCTGGTGCGGCGCTTCACCGAGCGGCACTCGGTCGCCGACCTCGTCGAGCTCGGTGCCGC
Source organism: Nocardioides sp. LHD-245 (assembly GCF_030929495.1). Taxonomy (GTDB): domain Bacteria; phylum Actinomycetota; class Actinomycetes; order Propionibacteriales; family Nocardioidaceae; genus Nocardioides. The sequence goes on from NZ_JAVFWN010000002.1 coordinate 513,401, forward strand.
CAACCGCGTGCCGATGGCGCCGGTCGCCACCCCCGCCACGATGACCTCGCTGCCGCCGTACCGCGACCGGGGCACCTTCGTCCCGCAGGCCTCCGGCCACGGGGTCCGGCCGCGGCCGCCCTTCCGGGCCGCGGCACTGCGCTGGGCCGCCGAGCCGCTCGTCGACGTCGGCGCGGACGACGACCCGGACCGGCTCCCCGAGCGCCGCGCCCGGATCCCCGTCCATGCCGAGGCGAGCGGCGAGCTGCCGCTCGCCGGGCTGAAGGTGCTGGAGTTCGGCACCTTCCAGGCCGGACCGATCGTGACGGCCAACCTGGCCGCGCTCGGCGCCGAGGTCATCAAGGTCGAGGCGGTCAACCGTCCCGACCTGATCCGGCTGGCCGGGCCACCGCTGACCGTCGACCGCTCCTGGGAGCGCTACGCCTCGTTCGCCGCGGTCAACCTCGGCAAGCGGGAGGTGACGGTCGACCTGGCGACGCCCCAGGGGCTGGACATCGCTCGCCGGCTGGTGACGGAGGCGGACGTCGTCCTCGAGAACTTCCTGCCCCGGGTGCTCGACGAGCGCGGCCTGGACTACGACGGGGTCCGCGCCCTCAACCCCGACGTGCTTTTGCTCCGGATGCCGTCGTGGGGACTCGACGGCCCGTGGCGCGACCGCCCCGGCTTCACCTACACGGTCAACGCCGCCAGCGGCCTGGCGGAGCTGACCGGCTATCCCGACGGCGAGCCGCTGATCACCGGCACCATCGTCGACCCGTTCGCCGCCATGATCGCCACGACCGTCGCGCTCGCCGCGATCCGCCACCGGGTGCAGACCGGCACCGGCGGCCAGGTCGAGATCCCGCTGTGCGACGCCGCCGCCCAGCTCGCGGCACGCTCGGTCATCGAGTGGTCGGCGACAGGCGTGGCCGCCACCCGATCCGGCAACCGCTGCCAAGGCACGGGCCCGCGCAACATCTACCGCTGCGCCGACGGCGGCCACGTCGCCATCGACGCGGAGTCCGACCGCGCCTGGCAGGCCCTGGCCGGGACGCCCTTGGCCGAGGACTGGGCGAGCGACCCCGCCGTCGCCGCGGCGGAGGCGCGGGCCGAGCGGCTCGCCGAGCTCGACGGACTGCTCGCCGAGGCATGCGGTCGCTCGCGCGCCGCCGACGTGGTGACGACGCTGCGCGCGGCCGGCGTCCCGGCGGCCCCCGTCGAGACCGGCGCGGGCGCCGTCGACCATCCTCAGCTGCAGGCCCGCCGGCGCATCGTCGAGCTCGACCACGCCGTGCTGGGCCGGCAGCGCTATGTCGCCTCCCCCGCCCGGTTCACCGACGGCCCGCGTGCGGTCCCGCGCGGCGGGCCGCCGCTGTTCGGGGAGCACAGTCACGAGATCCTGCGCGAGCTCGGCCTGACCGCGGCGGAGATCGCCGCACTGGAGGCCGACAAGCTGGTCGGCGACTCGCCCTTCGACCTCCCCTACGAGGGGAAAGCCGCCACCGGATGAGTACGACGGCCACCGACCCGCTCTGGACCCGGCCGTATCTGGTCACCGTCGCCGCGACCTGCCTCGTCTTCGTCTCGGTCGGCGTCACGATCCCGCTGCTGCCGTTCGTGGTCACCGACCGGTTCGACGGCACGGCGCTGACCGTCGGCCTGGTGTTCGGCGCGTCGGCGGTCGCCGCGATCGCCGCGCGACCGTGGCTCGGCCCGCTGGGTGATCGCCGCGGGCGTCGCCTGCTCCTGATCGCGGGCACCGTGGTCGCCGCCGCCGGCCTGATCGGCCACCTGCTGGCCGGCAGCATCGCCGCGATGGTCGCGGCCCGGCTGGTGCTCGGCCTCGGGCAGGCCGGCGTGATGGTCGCCGCGACGACGCTGGCCCTGGACCTGGCGCCCGCGGGGCGGCACGGCGAGGCGTCCAGCTACCTGTTCATCGCGGTCAACGGCGGACTGGGCACCGGACCGATCCTCGGCGAGCTGCTGGCGCGGGCCGATACCGAGGTGGCCTGGCTGGGTGCAGCGGCGACCTGCCTGCTGGCGGGCCTGCTGGCGCTGTCGCTGCCGGCAGTCCGCCACCACGTCGCCGACGGCGGGCCGGTCGCGGCGACCTATGGTCCCGCGCTGCGCACCGGTGCGCTGGCGGGGCTGGGGACCCTGGGCTTCGCCGGCTTCCTCGCCATGGTGCCGCTCTACGCCGCCGAGCTCGACATGGCGCACACCTCGCTGATCTTCATCCTGGCCTCGGGGACCGTCGTCGCGGTCCGGGTGGTGGCCGCCAAGGTGCCCGACCGGCTCGGCCCGCGGCCGGTGGCGCGGACCTCGTTCCTGACCCTGGCCGGCGGCTTCACCCTGATGGCGCTGTGGGTCAGTCCCACAGGACTGGTCGTCGGCACCGTCATCATGGCCGCCGGCCTGTCGTTGCTCGTGCCGTCGCTGGTGCTCCACGCCACCGAGGGGGTCTCCGAGGGCGAGGAGACGCGCCGGATGAGCGCATTCACGGTCTTCCTCGACCTCGGCGCAGCGCTCGGACCGAGCGCGCTCGGCCTGGTAGCCGCGGCGACGACGTACCAGAACGCGTTCCTGCTCTGCACCGGTACGGCGCTGCTCGGCCTGGCGCTGCTGCTCGCGTGGGTGCCGCGCCGCCACGTGCTCCGGGCCGAGCCGGCCGGCTGCCCCTAGCGATCCTTGGTCGCTAGAACTCCGACGTCGGTCTTGAGTTTCAGGCGGCGGTTCCCAGGCGCGCGTGGTCGAGATAGCCGTTGACGTGACGGTCGACGACGGCGAGTGCCCGTT